>JAPPMG010000031.1 GCA_028819215.1 Bryobacterales bacterium | reverse complement strand
CTAGCCAACCCCGCCCTGTCCCTTGATAAACCGCGTAGTGTGTTTCAGGCCAGCCGCACAAGCGCGGCGGCCGGACTTCAAAACAACGGCTGGCCGCGACTTCCCGTCGCCGATCTTCGCTAGTCGACAAACAAGAACTCGTTGCTGGCGAGCATGGCCCGCAGATAACCAGCGCGCTTCTGCTCTTGCGTGCCGCTGGCGGTGGCAAAGTAGCTCGCAGCTTGCTCAGCATCCTGCGGGCTTGGCGGGCGGGCGAAGATGGTTTCGGTCGCCCTCTCCAAGAAATCGGCCCGAACCGGAAGGTCGGCACTCCAGCGCTCCGCCATGGCCTGAGCCTGCTCGTGCATGAACTCCGAGTTCATCAGGTACAGCGCCTGCAGCGTGGTTGTGGTTGCCTTCCGCTCGCTCAGTGGCAGATTGCCATCCGGCCCGTCGAACAAGTCCAAGTACGGATTCTTCTGAATCCGCCCCTGCATGATGTACACGGAGCGCCGGTTGGTGGGGAAGTATTTCGCGAACGGTTCGTGCTGGCGGTAGAAGTAGGTCCGGCGGTGCGGGAAGGGGTGCCGTCCTCCTTTGGATAGATCGAGTTCCCCGCTGAACGCCAGGATCGAATCGCGAATCTGCTCCGCATCAAGGCGTCTGCGGTTGAAGCGCCACACGAGCTGGTTCTGGGGGTCCCTGTCGAAGTTGTGACCGCTATCGAAGCTGACCTGACGGTACGCCCGCGAGTGGACGATCAAGCGGTGCATGGCCTTGACCGACCAACCGCTGTCGATGAAGTAGCGGGCCAAGTAGTCCAGCAGCTCCGGGTGCGTGGGAGGCGTGCCGCGCACGCCGAAGTCGCTGGTCGTGCTGACCAGTCCGGCACCGAAGTGGTGATGCCAGATGCGGTTGACCATCACGCGAGCGGTGAGCGGGTTGTCTTCGTCGGCGATCCAATCAGCCAGCAACCGGCGCCCGCTGCCCTCGTAGCTCGGCGGCAGCTTGGCGCCGCCAAGGATCTGCAGGAAGCCGCGGCGAACTTCGGGCCCCTTCGAGCGCGGATCGCCAGCCTGATGAATGTGCGAATCCTGACCGACGCCCTCACTGATGGCGTAGGCCGTCTCGAGCGGAGGCTCCGTGCGGGCGAAGACCGCGCGCTCGGCCCGGAGTTCCTGCAACTCGTCCCACACAACGATCCGGTTGCGTCCGGGAGTGGTGATCAGCTTGTTTTGGAACGACTGGTACTCGCGAAACTTCTCCCGCTCGCGGTCATTCCAGTGCGTGATGCCTTGTTCGTACTCTGCCAAGACTTCGCGGGCCTTGCCCGCTCCGACTCGGTACACGAAGTTGCTGCGGTAAGGCAGATGCTCCGCGCCAGCGTGCGGGAAGACCGAACTGTCCAGAATGCCGTAGAGCGCGTAGTAGTCGGCGGTTGGGATCGGATCGAACTTATGGTCGTGGCAGCGGGCACACTGCACGCTAAGGCCTAGGAAGGTCTTGCCGAGGTTGTCGATGGTGTCCTCGAGAGTGATGTGGCGCAGCCGGTGGGGGCTAACCCCGATACGTCGGGAGATCGCTAGGTAGCCGGTGGCCACGATCTTGCTCCAGCGCTCAGGCTCGCTGTCCGACGGCAGCAGGTCGCCGGCAATCTGCTCGCGGACGAAATCGTCATAGGGCTTGTCGCCTTGGAATGCGTCGATCACGTAGTTCCGGTACTTGTAGGCCTCCGGCACTGGAAAATCCCCGGAATCTCCAGCCGTGTCGGCATAACGCACCAAGTCCAGCCAGTGGCGCCCCCAGCGCTCGCCATAGCGCGGCGACCGCAGGAGGCGCTCGACCAAGTCCGCATACGCGGTCTGGGATTCATCGGCCAAGAAATCCGTGATCTCCTGTGGCGTGGGCGGCAGCCCGGTCAAGTCGAAGGTCAGACGCCGAATCATGGTGCGCTTGCCGGCGAGTGGAGACGCCTTCAGGCCCTCCCGCTCTAGGCGCGCAAGCAGGAATCGGTCAATGGCGTCGGCCGAGTCGTCGGCACCTGCCGGAACTGGCACTGCGCCCTGCCGCAGTGGCTGGAAAGCCCAGTGCTGGCGGTGCTCTTCGCTGATTTCGTACGGCTGGAGCGCTTCCCCGCCGTCGTCCGTCCAAGCTGCCCCGTCAGCGATCCACCGTGCGATGTCCTCCGCCTCATCGGCCGGCAGGGGCCCCGTCGGCGGCATCTTTAGATCGTGCTGGTAGCGGACGGCCTTGACCAGCAGGCTGGCGTCTGCATCGCCCTTGACCAATGCAGGACCTGACTTGCCGCCCTTGAGCAGAGCCTCCAGCGAGTCCATCCGCAGGCCGCCTTGCGGCTCCGTCAGGTGGCAGCCCAAGCACTTTGACTCCAACACGGGCTTGACGCGCGCCTGAAAGAACTCGCGGGGAGACATCGGCCACGGCGCCCCCATCGCAATCCACTGCTCGAGCGCTTCGACGGCATGGGGCTCGATTCGATTGCCAGCCGGCGGCATGCCCATGCGTCCCTTGATGCCCTGAATGGCGTGCAGCAGGATGCTGCCTTCCGGATCCCCGGGCTCGATCGCAGGACCGGACCGGCCGCCCTTGAGCAGCCCGGCGCGTGAATCGAGACGCAGCCCCGCTGTCGCGTTCTCGGCGTGGCAGCCATAGCAGCGGGCGAGCACGGGGCGCACCTTGGATTCGAAGAACTCCGCTTCCGGCGTCGCTGCTGCCAACTGCGCGAGCGCTAGAAGCGCCAAGGGCCAAAGACGCATCTCGGTAACATTCTACAGTCGCAAATTCGTGCCGAAGCCAAGCCCTGCAGGGTCACGGCACATCCTTAGCCCACGAGAAGGCTCCATAGCCGGCGGGATATAGTATTCCCACAGGTACCCTCGATATTCCCGATGCCGACAGACTCGACTCGCCGCCAGTTCGCCAAAAGTTCCGCCGCTGCCCTGCTGGCTTCCTCGCCCGCCCTTTGGGGCTGCAGAGAAGATGCAGCTGGACAATCGGGACCTTCGCCGGTCAGCGGCTTCGCCCACGCCGGATACGAGCTCGAGGGTCGGGACCGGGTCTTTCTCCCGCCCAGTTGGGGCCCCTCAAGCCGCCGACGCTTCGATGGCAAGAATGTCATCGTCCTGATGCTGGACAGCTTCCGCTGGGACCACCTCGGTGCTTTCGGCAATTCCAAGGCGCCCACCCCAAACTTGGACCAGTTCGCAGCCGAATCGACCTTCTTTACGCACTCCTACCCGGAAGGACTGCCGACCGTCCCTGTGCGCACCAGCCTGCTCACGGGGCGCTTCACCTATCCCTTCCGCCGCTGGCAGGTGCTCTATCCCGAGGATCACCCGCTGCTGCCGGAGATCCTCTGGAGCGAGGGCTTCCGCACTGCCTTGATCAGCGACACGTACCACCTCCACAAGCCGTCCTACGGCTTCTCGCGGGGCTTCGACGATGTCAAGTGGCTGCGCGGCCAGGAGCAAGATCCGTACGTGCGCGATCCGGCGATCATCGACTCGATTGATGTCTCGCGCTGGTTCAAGCCTCGCGGGGCGGGCCAGAACGAAGAGCGTGAGACCCGGACCTACCTCGCCAACCGCCATGATTGGAAGACCGACGAGGATCACTTCACGCCGCGCATCATGCGATCGGCGGTGGAGTGGCTGGAAAAGCAGCCGCGCAAGGAAAACCTGTTCCTGTGGATCGACAACTTCTGCCCACACGAGCCGTGGGATCCGCCGGAGAGCTATCTCAAACAAGTCGATCCGGGCTTTGCGAGCTGGGAAGTGCGCAATATCTGTCCGTCGCCGGGAGACAGCGACGGATATCTGGACGCCGAAGAGCTGCGGCAGGTGCTGGCACTGTACGCGGCGGTGGTCCGTTTCGTCGATGCGTGGGTCGGCTACTTCCTCGCTGAAGTCAAACGCATGGGAATGTTCGACAACACGATGATCGTGGTCATGACCGATCATGGCGAGCCGTTCGGCGACCACGGCATCGTGCGCAAGGTAAGGCCATGGGGCTATGAAGAGCTGGCGCGGACCTTCCTAATGATCCGGGACCCCTCCGGCGGCGTGGATCGGGTCGACTCCTATGTCCAACAGACCGACGTTACGGCGACTGTCCTCGACTGGCTTGGAATCGACAGGCCCGCCCACATGACCTCTGAGAGCCTGATGCCGCTGATCCTGGGCCAGCAGGAACAGATCCGCGACGAGTCCGTGTGCTGCCACTACAACGAAAGCATCTCCATCCGACACGACGAGTGGAGCTACCACTGGTTCGTCGAGAACTCCCGGGCCAGGGCCTCTGACAGGAGCTCGATCGTCAAGGATGCGCCGGAACTCTACAACCTGCGCGAAGATCCCGCCGAGCAGAACAACCTGGCGCTTCAGGAACCTGAACGGGTCGCGGACATGGACCGCAGGATGCGAGCCTTCACGCAGAAACTGCTAGACCGCGAGCGGGCATAGACACTGGGCTCAGCAGCCGCAAGGCGGCGCTCGAGAAGGCCCGCGTCCGAGAAAGCGAGCGTCACTCGATGAGATCAAGGCCTAAGGACTTCAGAGAGGCTGGAGGTCGTCGAGCCGACTTGAAGCTGGGCACAGAGGGGCGACAGCGGGGAGGGGACCTACATGACAGTTAGCCGAAGGCAGTTCTTTCGCAATGCACTTGCTCTTGGGGCGAGCGCGGCAGTCAAGGCCACAGCCACAACACAGTCGGAACCTGCGGGCTTCTTCACGCTCGGCGAACGCGACGGCCACTGGTGGTTGATCACGCCCGACGGCGAGCCCTTCTTCACCATCGGGTTGAACCACATCGATCCGGCGACCCTGCGCTACCCGGAGAACATCCGGATCTGGCGGGAGAAGTACGGCGGGAGCATGCTGCGCTGGATCGAAGAGTCCGTCGTGCCGAATCTGAAGCGCTGGGGATTCAATTCCGTCGGTTGGGTGCAAGAGGTTTCGGTTCGGAACTGGGCGCACTCGCGCTCATTCACCCTCGATGAGTACATGGCTCTGGACATGCCGTACTGTCACCTGCTGCCGTTCGTCGAATCCCACCAGTGGGAGCAGCATACGCGGCACTTCGACTTCGCAAGCTCTGGCTGGGAGGAGTGGTGCGACTACGTTGCTAGGGCACACTGCGCGGAGCTGAGCGAGGAGCGCGATCTGATCGGCTACTTCTACAGTGACTGCCCGACCTGGATTCACGAACGGCCCCTAAACCAGTGGCGCGGCCCGATCTTCGATCCGGAGCGGCTGAAGACCGAAGCGGGCAGGAAGGAGCTGACGGCGCTGGCGCGTCAGTATTACAAGACGACTCATGACGCTATTCGCCGCTACGACAAGCATCATCTGCTTCTTGGAGACCGCTACGAGGCCAACCAGCCGATCGCTGATGAGGTCGTCGATGCGGCTTTGCCGTATGTCGATGTGCTGTCATTCCAGGATTTCCGCCATCCGCTGACTCATCTGCCTGAGTGGCACAAGAAGACCGGCAAGCCCGTACTGCTGGCCGACGCAGCGAAGATGAACTGGAACACCGAGCCCGGGGAGTTCACGCGAAACGAAGGCGGGTGGTACGCCGAGACTCTTGCCGGGTTGTACGAGAATCCAGGTTGCATTGGCTTCCATCTTTGCGGCGCCTATCAGCGCAACCGGGCCCGCCGCTATGGCCTGCTGGACGAGCAGGAAAACCCTGACGCTGAGAACGTGGCTCTGATCCGAACCGCGAACGAGAAGCTTGCCCGACACATGTCTGCGCGCTTTTGAGAAGCGCAAGCGTGTTCGGTTGTGCCTTGACCGGCACGCTACAGGCCGCTCATTGAGCCATCGACGTCAACAACCTGGCATCTTGGAGTGCTTCCGGTCAGCGCAGTTGCGCAAGCTTGCCGGCTTTGACGACTCCACCCTGAATTACGGCTAGGAAGTTCGAGCGATTCTCCAGCAACCGGATGTTGCTGAGGACGTCGCCCTCAACGACGAGTAGATCCGCCAGCTTGCCCTCTTCGACAGTGCCGATCTCATCCCCTCGGCCCATGATCTCGGCGCCCGTCTTGGTAGCGCACTTGAGCGCCTCGAGCGGGGTGAAGCCGACGCAGTTCACGAAGAACGAAATCTCCTTGGCGTAAGTGCCGTGCGGCGTCCATGCGAATCCGAAGTCGCCGCCGAGGCCCACACGTCCGCCCGCTTTGAGGATTCGCCTGGCGCTCTCGGAGCCGGCTTCGAGAGTCTCCTGGTGGCCATCGATGACTTCTTGCGACAGTTCGAACTTCTTGCCGTTGTCGACCGAAGACTGCTCGAACCACAGCGCCGGGACGACCGGCGTGTCACTCGAGACGATCATCTCGATGGCCTCGTCGTCGACAAACGTGCCGTGCTCAAGGGTGTCGTAACCGGCCCGCAGCGCGTTCTTCACGCCTTGTAGCGCGCGGCAGTGCCCGGTGACTTTGAGACCGTGGTTGTGCGCCATGCCAACGACGGCGTGCATCTCTTCGAATGTCATCGAGAGCGTGTGGTGGTCGTTGACGTTGGGCGCGGCGGCGTCACCGGTCGGGTAGGTCTTTACCCACTCGACGCCGTCCTTGACGAGCTTGCGAACCGCCGCACGCGCCTCCTCGGCTCCGTTGACGATCAGCACCAAGCCTTCCATGCCGATCTTGCGGTACTCCGGATTCCAGTCCATGATTCCGCCCGCACCGCAAATCTCCCGCCCCGAAGCCGCAAGGCGCGGGCCGGGAACCATGTCTTCTTCGATTGCCTGCTTGAGCCAAACGTCGATGTTGAACAAGCTTCCGCCGCTCCGCGCCGCCGTATAGCCGGCCTCGAGCGCCGTCTGGACGTTCTTCACCGCCCGGATCGTCACGTACTCGACTGGATATCGGATGTCGAGGTCCTGTAGCTCACGCACGTTAAAGTACGTCGGGTGGAAGTGGGCCTCGACGAGCCCGGGCATGATCGTTCCGCCGGCGGCGTCGATGATTCGGGCATCGGACGGCGTTTCAGGCGCACCCACTTCCGGACCGGCGTAGGCGATCTTGCCATCTTGAATGACGACGGCGCCGTCGCGTATCGCCGTCGCGCCGGTTCCGTCGACGAGTTGGCCGTTTCGAACGAGCATCCAGCCGTGAGCTAGCTTCATCGCGAACAGCATCATAACAACGGCCGCTCGTTTCGGTATCGAGCTGTTGTCAACTGCAAGAGCACACCCGCCGGACGCTTGACGACGTTCGCAGAGACAGCACACATAGGCTCTCCCGCGCACGGCGGATGGACCGACCGGCTCGGTGCGAATCGGTCGCGCTCTAGACCGCGCCGTTGGCTATCCTCGTAGGCGAAATGAGGCTATTGTTCGCCGCTGCTGGCCCCCTGCTCGCGCTGTGGTCGATCGGCTGCTCGACTCCGCCGGAGACCGCGGGTTCAGCCGATCCACTCAACATCCTGCTAATCACTTCCGACGACCTGGGACTGCAGCTGGGTTGCTATGGCGAGACTCGAATCGAGACGCCGCACCTCGACGGCCTGGCATCCGAGGGAGTTCGCTTCGAGACGGCATACGTCGCCCAGGCGTCTTGCAGCCCATCGCGCAGCGCCATGTTTACCGGCCTCTATGTCCACGCGACGGGCCAGTACGGGTTGGCGAATCGCGGTTTCCAGATGCATCGCGAGATGTTCGACCGTACCCTGCCGAACTTGCTCAAGCGCCAGGGATACCGCACCGGAATCATCGGCAAGCTGCACGTCAATCCCGAGCAGACGTTTGAATTCGACATGCGCGAGACGAACTACAACGAAGCTCGCAGAGTGGGTTTGGTCGCTGAGCGGGCAAGCCGATTCTTCGCCGATCCGGCAGGCGGCCCCTTCTTCCTGATGGTCAACTACACCGACCCGCATGTCGGGCGCCGCGAGGACGGCAGCCGCTACTTCCCGCCGCAAGTCGACGGCTTCCCGGAGAATCCGGTCGAACCGAGCGAGAAGACGCTGCTCAGCTTCCAGCGCATCGACACGCCCGAACAGCGGCAGCGCACGGCCGACTACTTGAGCGCCGTCAGGCGTCTAGACGACGGTGTCGGGATGCTGCTGGCGGCGCTTGGAGAAACCGGGCGCAGCGACGACACGGTGGTCGTGTTCGTCTCCGATCATGGCCCGCCTTTTGCGCGGGGGAAGACGACGGCCTACGAGGCTGGCCTGCGCATCCCGTATATCGTCCGCTGGCCCGGTCTCGACTTTCGCGGCGACAGCTCCGCCATGGTCTCCACGGTCGACTTGGTTCCGACCATCCTCGAAGCCGCGCAAGCGCCGATCCCCGGTGATATCCACGGCCGTTCGCTGCGGCCGTTGCTCGGCGGCGACCCGAGCGTGGATTGGCGCCGGTACTTGGTCGGCGAGTTCCACTACCATGGCACCCAGCCCTTCTATCCCCGGCGGGCGATCCGAGACGACCGGTATCAGCTGATTCACAATCTGCGAGCGGGGGATGCCAAGCCCTCCAGCGGCATCGACGGCGACCCGGCATACTCTCTCTCCCAGCAGGGTCGGTTTGCCGGGACCGACGTACGGCGTGCGTTCGATACGTTCGCGGATCCTCCCGAGTACGAGCTATATGATCTCGCGGCTGATCCGGACCAGTTCCACAATCTCGCCGGGGATCCCGGTCTGGCCGAACAGCAGCGGCGGTTGACGGCAGCGCTGGGGGCTTGGCAGACCGAGACCGAGGATCCGTTCGGCGATCCCGAGTTCGTTCAACATGTTCTCGAGACCGCGGGTCCGGCGGCCGACGCCCGCATGCGCTGAAGCAAAGCCTACAGGAACTGGGCCAACGACGACCTGCGCCGCGGCGTCCTGAACGGAATCGTCTGGACCGCCAAGCGAGGGCCCCGGCGGCGGAGTCCGGAGCAAGAAGCCCGAACTCGGGGGCTGCGATCCCGAGACGGTGGAATTCGCTCCACGGCGCGACGAGCAGTAGCCCGCGCGAGCGAGCCTCATCGCGGACCGTGCCGAACAATCGCCGGTATACTCTCGGCATGCGATACGTTGCGGCGGCTCTTCTTGTCCTTGCGGGTTGCGCCTCCGGTCCTGGCGAGCAGGAATTGGCCCGGCCCGATCCGCTGGCGGATGCCGGCGTTTTCTCTCGGACTAACTTGGTCGCTTGGTGCATCGTGCCGTTCGACGCGGCGAAACGCGGCCCTGCCGAGCGCGCAGCGATGCTGGGACGCCTGGGGCTGCGAGCGGTCGCCTACGACTATCGCGACGAGCATATCCCGAGCTTCGACGACGAGATCGCAGCATTGCGCGAGAGCGGCATCGAGCTGTCGGCCTGGTGGTGCGGCGGTGTCGACCCGCGCGATCCGTTGGGCGGGTCCGTCGGTCTAGCTCTTGACACCCTGCGCCGCAATCAAGCTTCGAGCGATTTGTGGGTCGCCATGCGCGAACAGGCGTTCGACGGACTGTCCCAATCCGAAAAGCTGACCCTGGCCGCCCAAGCCGTCGATGCGATCGCGTCGGAAGCGGGCAAGCTCGATGGCCGCGTCGGCCTCTACAATCACGGCGGTTGGTACGGAGAGCCGGAAAACCAGATGGCCGTCTTGGACAAAGCTGAGGCGGACAACGTAGGGCTGGTCTACAACTTTCATCACGGCCACGAGCAGCTCGATCGCCTGGCCGTGCTGTTTCCGCTGATGGCGCCGCACCTGCTGTGCGTGAACTTGAACGGCATGACTCCTGGCGGCGCAAAGATCGTGCCGCTAGGCTCCGGCGCTCGTGACCGCGAGATGATCGAGCTGATTCGGGCCTCCGGTTACGAAGGACCGATCGGCATCTTGGACCACCGCAACGAGCTAGACGCAGAGGACTCGTTACGCGAGAACTTGGAGGGGCTTGCCGGCCTAGTATCGAGAACACCGGGGGACTGAAAGCGCCAAATCGGCCCTAGCCCTCAAAAACTACTCGATATTCGATTTGCTTCTGCCGGTGGCCGGAGTCGTCAGGCCCCCTGCTCCAAGGGCACAGGAGGAGCCGGTTTCTCGTGCTCGACGTTCATTGTTCCTAGTCATCCTATCGATGACGCCATCCGTAGGTCGTGGCGATCTACAGGCTCTGTCAACTTCTTCTGAACTTCCCGGACGCAGCCATACCGCGGAGGACGAAGATCAGATGCGCCGGAGAAGGCAGAAACCGTTGCGCCGGAGCCGCGTGCTCAGCTAAGATCGGCGCGTTGGGATGGCCAAGACGGAGATCCCGGAGCAAACGGAGAACGCTCCACGCTCGCCAAAATTGCCATGAAAAGAGTCCACCACATCTTCCTCTTTGCCCTCCTGGCCTCGGCCCTGCTCGCTCAGTCCAGCAGCGATCCGCGGAACCGCCGCAACAAGGGAACGAATCTCAAGCCTGCAACTGTGGCCGCGTTCGATGCCAGAGACTTCTACGGAATGCCCTATCGACTGATCGAACCGCTCGAGATCAAGGATGGTGTTCGTTACCCCCTGATTCTGAACCTGCACGGCCGAGCCGGCATCGGGGACGACAATCTCAGCTCGCTTCGCCCCTGGTCAGCCAGGTTCGCTGATCCGGAATGGCGCGCCGCGTATCCCTGTTTCGTGGTCACGCCGCAATCCTGGTCATCCTGGGCGGCATTCAATGAGCGCCCTCCGGAGATGACACCCGAAACCATCGCGCAGTTTCCGAAGATGTGGCAGCGCTTGATTCAGGCGCGACTCTCTGACATGCCCGAGTTATCCACCGGCAGCCTGACCATGGCATTTCTACTGCTGGATCAAATGGCAAGGGAGTTCCCGATCGACACCGACCGGGTCTACGTGTTGGGACATTCCATGGGAGGCTATGGCAGCTGGAACGCGATTTGGACGGATCCAGAACGGTTTGCCGCAGCCATTCCAAGCGCCGGCGGGCTGCCTCCATGGAAGGACCCGGCGAAGTTCAAGCACGTTCCAGTCTGGGCCTTCCATGGGACCGACGATCCGACCGTGCCGTACGCCTTCAGCCAACAGATCTTCGACCGACTCGCTGAAGTCGGCGGCAACATCAAGCTGACGGCCATGGACGGCGTCAAGCACGGCTCCTCCACCCACGCCTTTGTCTATGAAGGCGATAATCCGGAGAGAGGCTGGATAACCTCCAGCGCCAGCGAGCAATGCGACCCCACCCCCAGGATCTGGGACTGGCTTTTCCGGCAGAGACGGCAGTGAGCGCGGAGTTGATCGCCATTGTGAGCGTCGGAGTGGGCCTGGCAGGGTGAGCCTCGGTACAGCCGAATTCCTAGTGACGTGGCTCCGTTACATCGAGCAGCGCATGGGAGCGCTGGAAGGCGCGCTGCTCGCCCGAGGTCTGATGGAGCCCGCGCAGTCGGCGAAACAAGCAGTCCGAGCCTCGCGAGATCACGCTCCCGCCGGGCGACTAGCAGCCAAGTCGGGCGGAACTGCGCGAGGGGTTCGACATGCCCGGAGCCGGCTCGGAGAAGCTTCGGGGGCCGTTCTTCTGTCCAGTCGCGGTGCGCCGGACGAAGCCCGAAGAGTGAGCCGCCGCGGCCCGCCCCGTTAAGGGCAGATGTGACTATTCGCCATCATCCCGCTCGGATCCAGCCGGTGCGAAACGCCGAGTCCCGGCAGGCTATGTGAGGTCAGCAGCGACTGTGAGGTCGTTGCCAACGATCGAGGGGCACCAGTACCGTTCGATGTGCTCGATCACGAGTTCGGTGCCCCGTTCGTGGCTCACATAGGGCCGATCCCGCGGGTCGTACATCGCGTCCGTGAGATCCCGTGCCAGCACGACGTTCTTGCCGAGCCGCACCTGCTGGCGAATGCCGAAGGGACGGCCCAGAACGCACTTGTTCGTGTGGACCCCCATCAGGACCACATTTTCGATTCCGCTCCGGGCGAAGTGATTGAAGATCTCCTGTCCGTCGTCGCTGATGCCGTCCTCTTCCGCGATGCTGAGGTCGGGGTGCTGACGGTGAAAAACGCGCTTGGCCTCGCGGGGGAATTCGTCGTCGCAGGGATTTTCGTCATCGATTGGCAGTGCGCCCTCCGACTCCGGGTCGAGGTAACACCACTTGGCGATCGGCACGGGTGGTTCGGCGTGCGGCGCGGCCTGCATGCGCTCGCGCTGGGGAGTTCCGGCGTAGAAGTCCATCGTTCCGCTGGGGGCATGGACGATCGCCACGCCAAGTTCGCGGGCATTCCTCACGACGCGATTCATTTCCGGGATCATGGCTTCGAGCCGAGACACCGAACTGACGCAGTAGTGGTCGTCCCACATGTCACAGATCACGATCGCCGTTTCGGACGTCTTCCAATGAACCGCGCTCTCAACCGCCTCCACCGCGCCTTCGAGCTCAACCCGAGAGCGTGCGTTAAGGCGCAACGTTGCAATTCGTTCGGCCGGCCGGCGGGCGAGTCTCTGAGCCGCGGCGATGGCGGCAATGCCGCCCGCACCTGCCAGCAGAGCTTGTCGACGTGTCATGTCTGTCCCCCTGTCGCGGTCCCATTCTATTCCCGCCAGCCATGCGGCGGCGTGCATTAGGGCAACGAATTGACTTCTTCGATGATCAACACCTCAAACCGGATCCCCGCGGCTGTCTCGGGCCTCTCCAGCTGGTTCAGTTCACTGCAGTTACTGCGCCTGTTGGGGACGGAGTCCGATCAGCCGAGCTCATTCGGCAGCCAGTGACGCGCACACGATCTCTTCGTCGTTCCGCGCAAAGACGCTCTTGCCGGCGTACGCCGGATGGGACCAGTTCACAGCGCCGAGTTCCCGGCGGCCACCGGATGGCGATGTCGGCCGAATGAGGAACGCCCTGCTGATCTCGGAGTAGCCGGTCGGAGCTAGGCGAGCAATGATCAGCTCACCGCGATCGTTGTTGATGAAATAGCGGTCCCCGTTTCGGACCATGAAGGCCGACGCATTCCGAGCCTTCTCGCGGGTCACGGCCTGGGTCTCCCAGACACGCTCGCCGGTCGCAAGGCGCAGGCAGCGGAGCTGGCCGTAGCTGCAGATCCCGTAAATATAGTCGCCGGCGATCACCGGGGAGTTCATCAAGGCGTGAAGGCCGTCAGTGTCGACGCCGCTGTCGCTGCCGCCCTTCCAAAGCAGTTCGGCGCTTGCGCTGCCCACGCGGAAGAGGTGGGAACCGTTGAAGAAGGCGGAAACGAGCAGATGCGGGCTGCGCCAGACCGGAGTGGCGATCGGTGTCTCCATGCGAGTGCGGAACTGCTCTTCCCAGATCACCGTCCCGGTCTCGGCTTCAATCGCGGCAAGGCCTCCCGCGTGCCAGACGATCAGCATTGACCTGCCCTCGTGACGCAAGAGGATCGGTTGCGAGTATCCCGGACCCGAGTTCGCTGACGAGAGTGCCCGCCAGACTTCCTCGCCCGAATACTTGTCGAACGCCACGACCTTGGCACCGGGCCTCCCGTACACGACGGCTATCAGCAGATTTCCGTGGACAAGCGGCGCGGACGCCATTCCCCACGGCGGCAGCTCGGTACCGAAGTCCCGCGGAAAGCTCCGCTCCCACAGGACCCGGCCGTCCAGCACCCGTGCGCAGACGAGGCTCCCGGCCGCACCCAGTGCGTACACGCGGTCACCGTCGACAGTGGGCGTCGCTCGCGGCCCGGCGGCGTACTCGATGCCTGCGTAGTCAGCAGGCCAGCGGCGCGACCAAAGCAGCGTCCCGGTCAATTGGTCGAGCGCGACCAAGCCCTCGTGGCCTTCCAAGCCCTTGCTTGGCCGGAAGTCCGTCACGAAGACGCGTCCGGCGGACACCGCAGGCCCCGCATAGCCGGAATTGATGGGGGCTCTCCACCTCACGGCGAGTCTCTCGCCGGAAAACCGGTCCACGATGCCGGTTTCGTTCCACACGCCGCGCCGTCCCGCTCCTCGCCACTCGGGCCAGTCGTCGGGCAGGAGCAGTCCGGGATCCGAGAGCCATGCCACCACCAGCACGGCGCGGGCGACGATGCTTCGAAGTCTCACCGGATCCAGGAATGGCGTCGCAGGGCGTTTCGAAGGGGTCCCGGAATGCCGGCCGCAGCCGATTTCAATGGAGAATCCCGTCCCACCGGGACTCGCCTTGCCGCCCGTAGTCCAGCGGTAGCTCGCGCCAGTCCTGGCGCGTACGGCCGTTCCGATCCCATGCCAGGAGGCCGTCCTTGAACGTCATCTCGCAGACCAGCCTCTCGGTCCCGTCGTGACGGGCGCCAAAGCTGTCGACGAAGCCGAACGACCCCGATTCCACCTTCAGGACCGCGATATCGGCAATCGCGCCGGGCGAAAGGTGGCCGAGTTCGTCGCGCTTGATCTCACGGGCCGGAATCCACGTCGACTGCCGGACGACCTCGTCCAGCGACTGTCCCAGCGCCAGGAACTTGCTCATGGTGGTCACTTGGTCCTGCATGCCAGCGTTCATCGAGCCGATATGCAAATCCGTTGAGATCGAATCGGACAGGAATCCCGCTTCGATGCACGTGGAGGCGACGCTCCATTTGAAGCTTCCCCCTCCGTGGCCTACGTCAAAGTACACGCCGCGATCGCGCCCGGCGAACAGTCCGGGATTGGGCGTTCCGTCCTCAAGCAGCTCCCTGCGGTTTCCCGAAAAGCAATGGGTGTAGATGTCACCGCCCCGCAGCTTCTCGGTCAAAAGGGTCTCTATGGGCCGCTCGGCCAGGTTGGACCCGAAGTCCACCATCACCGGGATCCCCGCAGCCTCGCCTGCACGAACCGCTTCCTCAAAGGGGTCCCATTCCGGCCCGGCGTAGTGCGCCGTCTTCACGCCGACAATGATGTCGGCGTGATCTTTCGCCAAGTCAGCAGTCGGACCCGCCTGCATGTCGCTCAGGTCCTGCTCGAAGTCCCCGCCCCTCATGCCGTGCCCGACGATGTTGGCTAGTGCGAGCACACGCGTGCGGGAGCGGCTGATGACCGTTTCCCGGAAGTCGTCGAAATTCCTCCATCCCGCGCAACCGGCATCGACGACGGTCGTCACGCCCGAGCGGAAAGTGTATCCGTCCGGATAGAGGCTGTTGTCTCCCGCATACGATCGAGTTTCGTTCGTGCCTGCGAAGACATGCACATGCAAGTCAACCAAGCCGGGTGTCACATACAGTCCCCGGCAATCCACAACCTTGAAGGCCCTGCCGGTGTCGATCGCGTCCTCGACAGAGGCCACTTTCCCGCCACGCACTGCGATGTCGCGGAGCGCGCTCAATCCATTCTTCGGGTCGATCACGTGTCCCCCGCTGAGAAGCAGGTCAAACTCGGGCTCGCCCGCGGAACGACCTGCACACCCGAGCGAGATCGCTCCAGCGCCGGCCAGCAACTCGCGCCGTGAATACCTGCTCGGCAACTCCACCATCTGCCTCCATACATTCCAGCTGTGCAGTGCGGTTCGGCGAATTCCGCGCGGGGCCCGCTCACTTCCCATTCCGACCGAGCCAACGCGGATCCGATCCTGCCCAGACCTAGATTCTAATCCTGCCGCGGGGGCAACGGCGGCCCTTGAGCCTGCCTTCCTTCAGCGACGAGCCGCGATCTTGCCTGCTCAGCGCCCCGTGCCGGCGCTGATCAGGTTTGCGAAGATTCGAAACGCACCAGGCACTCCCGCCGGCAATTGCCGGAACCAAGAATAGCCGGTGAACACGTAAGCACCCTTGCCGTAGCGAGCGTAGAGCATGCCCCCTGCCAAGGGACTCTCGCCCTCGTCGTTACATGCCAAGACCGCATCGTAGCGTTCGTCCCAGTCCGACATGAAGTATAGGCCGCGTTCCTGCACCCAGCCCTCGAAGTCATCCGCGGTGATGCGATTTGGGACGCTGAGCAAGGGGTGGTCCGCTCCCGCGGGAAAGCTCACCTCGGCGTGCTCGTCTGTCACGCGCAGCCTTGACGCCGTCATCGGATACGGCCCCAGCGTGGCCGACGGCGCTCCGCCCGGCCCGCCTCGCCGGAACGAAGCGGTGTTGTACTGCACGACCAAAGTGCCGCCATTCTCCACGTAGTCCAACACCCGCTCGCGGGCCGCGATTAGGTCGGGCCTTGTATTGAGCGCCCGGACACCAGTGACCACGGCGTCGAAACGGCCCAGGTCGCCTGCTGCCAGATCCTCTGTGGACAGAAGTGTGACGTTCGCGCCGAGCTCCCGCAATGCGTCGGGTATCTTGTCGCCTGCCCCCATCACGTAGCCGATCTCCCGCGCCAGCAGCTCGACATCAAGCCGTTCCACGCGCATCGCAGCGCGCGGGAACACAGGCGTTGCGGGAATGTGGCCGTACTCGATGGTGCGCATGCCGGATCGGATCTGCCGGCCGTCAACCGTCACTGTGGCGGTGAGCTCGCCGCCGGACGCGCGGCTGGGAGGCGTCAGCTTGAACTTAGCGGTCACTTCCTGGCCTCGGCGTTCGAATCGGACCTCCTTCTGCGCTGGGGAAACCGTCCATCCGCCTGGCGCGGCCAGGGCCACCGTGGCATGCGCAGGCCCCAAATTCGAGGCCAAGCGCACCGCGACGTCCGTCGCTTCGGATTCCGTGAAGATGCGGTTCTCACGGGCGAACGCGACCGTCACGGGGGGCACGACGGCCAGTGGCCTCGTGCGCTCTCCCAGCGAGGGGTCTACCCAGCGATACACGACCGGCTTTTCGATCTCGACTTCGATACCCGTCGGTGTCAGAAAAGAAAACACCGCTCGCAGCACTGTCTTCGGTCCGGGCGAATCCCCTAGGTCCGCGCATTGCGCATCACCCTGCGGGCGTTCAGGCAGCCAGTGCGGCTGCGAGTAGCAGGCGTGGGCCGGGATCTCCACTTTCGCGGACCCCTGGGCGATTCGGTTACGCTCCAAGTCCCCCGCACTGCCGAGGTCGGCCGCGACCAGGCCCTCCAGTCTCGTGGCCGTCCACTTCCAGGCATGCGGAGCGCGCCACAAGACGCTGCCTGTAACCTCGATAGCTCCGCCGGCCACGGCATCCCAGCGATCCGCGGCGGCATCGACCCAAACGCCCGAGGCCAGTTCGATGGCCCGCACGAGTTCGGCCCGCTTGTACTCGACATCCGGACCGCCAAGCGGCTCAAGCTCCTTGTAAGCTTCCAGCAGGTGAGCAAGCGTCTCGCCCGGCCGGTCGGGTCGGTAGCTGTCCCGAGCCAACGCCAAGCTCTTTGCAACCTTGGCCGCGCCTTCGACACGTCCCCAAGTCGTGTCAATGCCGTCGAACAGGTCTTCGGATGCTCTGCTCCCTGCCACGTGCTCGAAAAAGGCCGGCACGCTGCCCTTGCGCTGGGACGCGCCCATTGCCTGGCTTCTGTGCATGCTGCGGCTCTCGCCCGCGATCTCGGCGTAAGACCTGCCCAGCACCGGGTCGTACTCACCCAGCTCCAGGCGCAAGCGCCCCGGTTGCTGAGCGGCCTGCTGCTCCATGCGGCGGCCAAACGCGAAAACGTTGAAGTAATAGCGCTCAGCCCGCCATGGCGGAAGACCAAGTTCTGGAAAGCGCCGCGGGTCCGCAGCGGCTTCGAAGGCGACTGGACCTGTCCAGCCCACCGCCGTGTGGTGGCCGTGGCCGCCGCTTCCCGGATGCGGCGGGAAGCGAGCTACGATCACATCGGGACGGACCGTCCGAATGGAGCGCACCATATCGCGCAGCAGCGTCTGCTCGCCCCACATGCTCAGTGCCTCCTCCGGCGTCTTGGTGTAGCCAAAGTCCACGACCGAGGCGAAATCTTGCTCTCCGCCATCGATCCGGCGCGCCTCCAGCAACTCGTGGGTGCGGATGACCCCCATCAGATGCCCCTGCTCCGTGCCGATGCGGTTCTGGCCCCCTTCCCCGCGAGTCGCCGAAAAGTAGACCGTCCTAAGGTGCCGGCCGCGGGCGAAATAGGCCATGATGGCGGTGTTCTCATCGTCGGGGTGCGCCCCCAGCATCAGCACGGTGCCGACTGTGTTGAGGCGGTCGAGGAGTTCATGCAGTTCGGCCGAGCCGCCGGCGGGCGCGGCAGGTGCCTGAGGCAGGCTGGCCAAGAAGAGTGCGAGGACGGGCAGGCAGCGGGCCATAGATGACTTCGAGTGTAACGCTTGGGGCTGGCTATTCTGAAGGCTCGCGCAATGACCGAAGGTAACGAGCAAGCGCTATTCCATCGGGGCATCGACCTGTTCAACAGCCGGGAATTCTTCGATTGCCACGAAGTGTTCGAGGAGTTGTGGACGTTCTCCCAGCAGCCCGATCGGTGGTTCCTGCAAGCGCTGATCCACTTCGCAGTAGGCTTCTACCACGCCGGGCGGAGCAATCCTAACGGGGCGACACGCCAGCTGCGCAAGGGATTGCGTAAGATCCAAGGCTACTTGCCGGAGTGGGATGGGGTGGAGACCGGCAAGATCGCCCAAGCAGTCGAGCAAAGGCTGCGAGAGATCGAGGCCGGCGGCACCGTTTCCGGCTACCCGCGAATCGTGATGTCCTCGGCCTGGCCTGGTTTGCGCTCGCCGCTGCGGAAGTGCCAAGGTAACGAGTGATGCAATCTTCCGCAGAATTTCTCCAAGGGCTGTTCGGTCTCGATTCCCAGGTCGCGGTCGTGATCGGCGGCACGGGCGTGCTAGGCGGGGCTCTTTGCGACGGCCTCGCCGGAGCGGGCGCTCACGTGATCGTGGCAGGACGCTCGCAGGAGCGCGGTGAGGCGCGGGCCGCAGCGATCCGGGACGCCGGCGGATCGGCTGATTTCGCGCCGGTTGACGTGACGTCGCGCCAGTCGTTCGAGCAGCTGCGCGACGGCGCGCAGTCCAAGCACGGACACGTGGACATCTTGGTGAACTGCGCGGGCGTCAATTCCGCTGTCCCATACGAGGAGATCAGTGACGATGACTGGCAGAGGGTGCTGGATACCAACTTGAAGGCCACCCACTTGGGTTGCCAGATCTTCGCGCCGGTGATGGCTGCTCAGCAGAGCGGGGGCTCTATCCTGAATATCGGCAGCGTCACCGCGCACCTGCCCCTGTCC
This sequence comes from Bryobacterales bacterium, assembly GCA_028819215.1. Taxonomy (GTDB): domain Bacteria; phylum Acidobacteriota; class Terriglobia; order Bryobacterales; family UBA6623; genus VXMF01. The sequence goes on along the minus strand of JAPPMG010000031.1, from coordinate 63,718 downwards.
CGCGTCTTCGCCTATTCGGCTTCCAAGGCCGCGGTGAACAACCTGACCAAGAACGTGGCCCGCGAGTACGCTCAACAAGGGGTGCGCGTGAACTCGCTCAACCCCGGCTTCTTCCCCGCCGAGCAGAACCGCAAGATCCTCCAACCGGAGCGCGTCCGGAAAATCATGGACCAAACGCCCATGGCGCGCTTCGGAGAGCCGCCCGAATTGGTGGGCGCGGCCCTGCTATTGGTGGCCCAGAACGCTGGCAGCTTCATCACCGGCGCCGAGGTCTTTGTTGACGGCGGCTTCACCGGCATGCGGTTCTAATCGCCGTCCCCGGCGGGTGAACTCTAGTCGACCCGTGGCGGAGTGTCGGCGCCTTACGATCCTGGAAATCGCGTGGTGTCCGGAGGGCCTTGGGGCGCTCTCCGGAGCTTGTCCAGATGCGAGATCGCGTCAAAGCCGGGCTTCCTGCACTCGGCGCTGAACTCTGCCAACCAGTGGCCGGCCGACCTTTGGAGGCTTTGCTGCTCCCTGCGAACAAACGGGGACTTGGGCGGCCTGCTCGCGACATCGGTGATGACGTTCAGCAAAGCGTATCCATTGTGCCCAAGCTCCTCGCAGTACTCGCTTGCGATCGACCTGAGCTTGTCGGCCAGCCGCTCCCAGGGCTCTCGCTGTCGCTTTGCCATTGGATCGGGCTTTCTGATGCCCAAGACGCCAAGCGTCGCCGGAAGGAACATTGGCGGCGGAACCTCGCAGTCCTGCAGGGGCGCCAGGAACTTCTGGAATCTCTCCCTGAGCTGCGCGACGCCATCCTTCTCAACTTCGAAATTCACACGCCTGGAGATATTGCGCGTGTTGTGATTGAAGGCGAAGCGGACGCTTGACTGGGGCAAGATCATGCCATTGGAGCAGACTTTCCGAAAGAAGCCGATCTCGAACCTCAAGGCACGGCTTCTGTTGTAGCTATTGGTCACTCGCACGAACGGGCCGAAAGTTTCCGGCCTCCCACCAAAGACGGGCCCGGGAAACTCAAGAGCGGACCCGGGATGCACAAGGTCAATGCAGCAGCTGCCCAGCTTCGACGGTGCGTGGGCCTCAAGCACGCGCCACTCTTGGCCCGTCCCTTCGGGAAAGGCGGCCCGGCAACAAATGTGGGCGTACTCCAGCGCCTCGCGGTTCGTCACCAGCTGATAGTTCTCGCCCACAACAGAGATCACTCGATCCGTGGCGCAGTTCACGATGGCGCGCTGGCCCGGGATTCGCTCCATCTCAAGGTTGGAGCCCCTGCGTATCTCGGCAAAGACTGGCACCTCGCGGACCGGAAAGAAGAGATCGTCATGGAATTCTAGTTTCTGTTGCATGATGTGACCCTTTACTGTTCTGGCCTGTCAGTCCCACATGCGATTCTGGATCCATCTGTCTCTCTGGACCGGGGCCGCTTTGTGCGTATAGCTCGCCGTTTCGCGCCCGGACGCAGGGTTCGCAGATGATTCACAGAAGCCACTCTTGTGTAGCATATCAGACCTGTTTCTATTCTGTCGTAGTAACTGTAACAGGGATATATACAGTAGTCAAACAATGCTTCCGATTTCTTGATCCATCCACGGCAACCTTCCCCGGGCTGGACCGGTGCATTGACAAGTTCGCCGCATGCCTGCGGCCGCTCGCGGCGCGGAACGAATGGCTTCCGGGCCGCAACAGCTAACGCTTACACTGGCCCGATGCCGTGCACGGACTCGGCGACAGTGTTATCAGGCAGCGACTCGCTCGGATCTGGCCGTTACGGGCGCGCCTTGCACAGGAGGATCGGGGCGACCGCGGCGATGGCGGCGGTGTTCCTCCAAGCCCTCCCTGATGATCCGCAAGAAGCTGGCTCGATTCTGCCACAGCAGCGCGACCCAGTGGCGCTTCTTCATCTGCGGGAAATAGATTCCACGAAACGCCATCCGAGTGAAGAACATCACCGCCCGCTCGTGGTACGGCCGATGCCTGATCTGATCCAGCGCCCGCTCCGTCGATTCTGGGGAATAAGACTCCGTCCAAGCCCGATGAACCTCTTGCTCGGCGGCTTCGATGCTGATGTGTTCCGGCGTGTAGGCCATGCGGAACGGCCGGAAGTCCAGCCAGTGCTTGGGGCGCGTTAGCCGCCCCTGCTCCATCAAGCGGTCATACAGGGGCGTCGCCGGATAGGGAGTCATCAGCCCGTACACCGGCAGCCCGGGAGGCCAGCTCGCTATCGCATCGAGCGTCTCTTGAGCCACGCCCGGCCGGTCGCCGTCCATCCCGAAGATGAACGAAGTGATCGAGTAGATGCCCCGGCTGGCCAGCCGGTCCAAGACCTGTCCGTACAGCGCCGGCTTGTTGAACCCCTTGTTGACGTCCTTGAGGCTGGCCGGGTCGATGGATTCCAAGCCCATGAAGATCCAGCGGCCGCCGCTCTCCTTGATCAGATCCGCCAGCTCCTCGTCCTTGAGCAAGTTCATGCTGATCTGCGCGACCCACGGCACCTGGGCGTCTTGGGCGATCATGTCCCGCAACAGCGACTTGGTGCGCTTGACGTTGATGGCGAAGTTATCGTCGATGAAAAACACCGCGACGCGACCACCCTCCGCTTTCGCCCGCGCCTTCAAGCGCAGGATCTCGTCGATCACGCTCTGGTTGCTGCGAAATCGGATCGAATCTCCGAAGAAGCCCGTCACGGTGCAAAAGTCGCAGCCGTAGGGACAGCCCCGCCCGGATTCGATCGGCACCACGTAGAGACTCTTCCAAGTGCTGCCAGCCTGCTCCAGCAGGTAGCGGCCCCACTTGGGAACCTTGGCGACCAGATCGAACTGCCGCAAGTCCATCGTCTCCCAAGGGATCTCGGGATAGTCTTCCAGCGATGGCTTGACCTCTGCGCCGGATTCGTCCACGGGCATGTAGACTTCCTGCAGCTGGCCAGCCGCGGCATCGTTCACGATCTTCGGCCACAGATCGTCGGCCTCGCCGAGCGCAACCGCGTCAGCGTGGCGCGGCTCGCCGTCCTTGCCGATCGGCTCGTTGGGCACCTCCGTGACATGCGGGCCGCCCATCACAACCTTGGCGCCAGCAGCCCGGATCGCGTCGGCCATGCGATACGCCCGGGCGGCCATGCGCGTCATCGCGCCGATGCCTGCCAGCTCTATGTTGTTGTCACGGACAAACTGCGCAATGCTCTCCTCGGTCATGCTCTGGGCATTGCCATCGATGAGGAAGACCTTGTGACCGGGCGGGGTCACAGCCTGCAGAACAAACATCCACAGGTGTGGCATGTAGTTCTTGGTGACTTGGTTGTCGGGGTTGTAGAGAAGAATGTTCACAGTCCATCCGGCCGCTTGGATTTCGAGGACGCTTGCAGCCGAACGCCGACAAACCCGAGGCACTACACAGAGTGTCGTTGTGCTCCAAAGAGAGTAGCACGGAGTACCCGCCGTGTGATGGTGAACGAGATATATAGCGCACCCTTGCCTGAAACGCGGCCGCGCGCGGCATAGGTCTGGCCGCTGAACACGATCCGGGCCTTGGCAGCCAAGTCCGCGGACCTCGCTCTGCACTGAGCACCAGGCGATCGAACTTCCGGCGCGCCGGCCAGGACGGGCAGGCGCCGCCCAACGATGCCGCTTGAGAGCCTGCAAGGGCAGCCGGGCACAGGTCTTTCGGACGCCCGCAACGGTTGCGGCAAACGCGTCCATCTACTACGCTTGCAGTGTGCGTCTGGCGCGAGTCGGAATCTGCATCTGCGCAGCCGTGCCGGCTTGGTCGGCACCTGCCGCAGTCCTGATCCAGCCCTCCGATATCAGGCTCCAGAGTCCCGGCGAATCCCAGCGCATCGTGCTGTCCGGAGGGTCCGGCTGCGAGACATCCAGCACGGATCCAGGAGTGGCCACGGTTGAAGGAAACCGCGTCGTGGCACACGCTCCGGGCCAAGCTCGAATCGACGTGCGCTGTGCCGCTGGAACGGCCGTGACAACCGTCCGGGTCGGGAACCGGCGCTCGGCCATGGGAGTCGGCTTCGAGCGCGACCTGCTCTCGATCCTTACCACCAAGGGCTGCAATTCCTCCGCGTGCCACGGCTCGCCGGCCGGCCAGAACGGCTTCAGGCTTTCCCTGTACGGCTCGGACCCCCGCTTCGACTACGACATGATCGTGAACCAGCAGGCGGGGCGCCGAGTCTCGGCCGGATCGCCGGAGGACTCGCTACTGCTGGCCAAGCCGAGCTTTGCGATTGCTCACGGCGGCGGCCAGCTCATGACGCCTTCGTCAGACGAGTACGCGACCATCCTCGAATGGTTGCGGCAGGGCACGCCGTACGGCGCCGGGGGCACGCGGCTGGAGAGACTCGAGATCCATCCGGGCGAGCAGGTGCTGACCGGCGCAGGCCAGCGCCAGCCCGTCGTCGTGGTGGGCCGGCTATCCGACGGCTCGACGCGCGATCTGACCGCAGAAGTCCGCTACGCCGTCAAGGACGAGGCCGTCGTGACTCTGGACGAAGATTGGACCGTCACCGCGAAGGCTCCCGGCATGACGACTGTCATGGCCCGCGCAATGGGCAAGGCGGCCGCGGCACAGTTTATCGTCGTCGAGGAGGCGCCGAGCCGCGACCTGCGGTTTCCCGAGCCCGCCAATTTCATCGACGAGCATGTCTTCGACAAGCTCCGCAGCGTCGGTGTCGAGCCGTTTCCGCTCAGTGACGACCGCACATTCCTGCGTCGGGTGTACTTGGATGCCGTCGGCGTCCTGCCCGCCGCAGACGAGGCCGAGGCCTTTCTTGCAAGCGACCGCCCCGACAAGCGCTCCGCGCTCGTGGATCGGCTGTTGGAGAGCGATGAGTACTCCACTCACTGGCTGGTGAAGTTCGAGGACTGGTTCCGCAATTCGCAGTACTACTCCCAAGGCCGCACCAACGGCTCGTTCAAGCGCTGGCTGCACGACTCGATCCGCCAGGACTGGCCCTACGACGAGACAGTGCGCGCGATGCTCACGGCCGAGGGCGACACGACAGTGCGCCCGGCCGGCAATTTCTGGCATCCGGCGATCGACTTCATGCTCAAGACGTTCGAAGTCGAAAAGGCGGTCCCAACCATCACCCGCCTGTTCTTGGGACAGCGGCTCGAGTGCGCCCAGTGCCACAACCACCCGCTGGAGAACCTCACCCAGGACGACTTCTACGGGCTGGCGGCGTTCCTCGCCCGCACGCGGGTCAAGCACGGATATGGCCAGTACCGCAGGATCTGGTACGACGACCGGCGCGGTGAAATCGAGCATCCCGTCACCAAGCAGCCTGTCAAGCCGCGCTTTCTGGGCGGCGAACAGCCCGAGATCCCCTCCGGAATGAGCCGTCGAGAGGTCTTGGCAGACTGGATCACGCGCACCGAGCAGACGCAGTTCGCCCGAGCCACCGTCAATCGCGTCTGGTACGAGTACTTCCAGCGCGGCATCGTCGAGCCCTTCGACGACTTCCGCTCCACCAACCGGGCCACGCACCGGGGTCTGCTGGACGAGCTAGCGCGCTATTTCATCGACACGGGCTTCCGCTTCAAGGCCCTGCACCGCCTGATCCTCAACTCCAAGACCTACCAGCTGTCGGCTCACGTGCCAGCGCGCCCGGGAGGCGAGAGGCCGCTCGAGGACGCGCTCTTCGCTCGGTATCTGCCGCGCAAGCTGCCGGCGGAAGTACTGCTGGACGCGATCTCGCAAGTCACCGGCGTCGCGGAGGAATTCAGGAACTACCCGGCGGGCACATCGCCCAAGGAACTGATCGCAAGCATCGGCGCAACGCACTTCCTGACCACGTTCGGCCATCCCCGCAGGGATATCATGGAAGCGCGTTCCAACGCGCCCTCGCTGGCCCAAGCCTTGCAGATGATGAACGGCGACGTGCTCGCCGGGCGCATGGCGGCGGAGGGGTTCGTGCTGGACACGCTCTTGCACCGGGGATTGAGCGATGACGCGATCATCGACGCGCTATACGGACGGGCCTTCTCGCGCGCTCCCGAGGCCGCTGAGCGCGAGGCTCTCGAGGCCTACCTCGCAGCTGAGACCGCGGCTGGACGAGCGCGGCGGCAAGGCTTGGCGAACATGCTCTGGGCGATCCTCAATACCAAGGAATTCCAGATGAACCTCTGAGGGAGTCGGCAATGCAGCTTTCCGAAATGCGCACACGTTACTCCCGCAGGGACTTCCTGCGCATGGGCGGATTCTCGGTCGGTGGCATCTCGCTCCCTCAACTGCTGTCCGCCTCGCCAGGGCGCAGCGACATGTCGTGCCTCGTCTACTTCCACACCGGCGGGCTGTGCCAGCACGACTCGTTCGATCCCAAGCCTGACGCGCCGCGCGAGGTGCGTGGCGGATTCGGCACGATCCCCACGACCGTTCCAGGAGTGCGGTTCAGCGAGCTGCTGCCGCGCAGCGCTGCGAACTTCAAGCGCTTCTCGGTGATCCGGTCGATGTTTTCGCTGGAGGCCATCCACGAAAAGGCCAAGCAGTACGCCTTTTCCGGGCAACGGCCCAACAATGCCTACAAGCACCCGGTCTACGGCTCGGTGGTGGCACGCGAATTCGGCACTCGCAACGGACTGCCGCCATTCGTTGTCATTCCCAGGAAGGACATTTGCGCGGAGGCTGGTTTTCTGGGGTCGGCGTACGACCCGTTCATCGCAGGAGATCCTTCCAAGGAGAAGTACTCCGTACAAGACATGACCCTGCCAACGGGCCTGGGGCTGGAAGAAGCCCGAGGCCGCGCCCGACTGCTCTCCGCGCTGGACTCCCGGCTCGAGGCTATCGAAAAATCCGGCGTGGTCGGCAGCATGGGCCAGTTCTACCAAAGGGCCCTCGACCTGGTCAGCTCGCCCGAGGCGAAGCGGGCGTTCGACATTGGTTCCGAGCCGGACAAAGTGCGCGACGCATACGGGCGCACCACCGGCGGCCAGGGCGCGTTGCTGGCACGGCGGCTGATCGAGGCTGGCGTGCGGCTGGTGACGCTCTTCCACGGCGGCTACGACACCCATTCAGACAACGACAAGACCAACAAGAAGCTGTACCCGGAGTTCGACCAATCCTTCAACGCGCTACTTGAAGATCTGGATGCTCGGGGGCTGCTCGATTCGACGCTGGTCCTAGCAATTGGGGAATTCGGGCGCACTCCAGAAATCAACCACTCGGCCGGAAGGGACCATTGGCCAGGCGTGTTCTCCATTGCAGTCGCGGGAGCAGGCGTGCCCGGCGGCCAAGTGATCGGCAGCTCCGACGCGATGGGTGCCGAACCGAGGGATCGGCCGATTTCCATCGAGGATCTAGGCGCGACGCTCTACCGCAAGCTGGGCATCGACACGCACAAGCAATACCACGCACTCGGACGGCCGATCAGGATCAACGATGGCGGGGAACCGATTTCCGAGCTGTTCGCGTAGCCACAGTGCCCCTGCGGCCCGGCTTGCGCTCGCAAGCGCGCTGGCGCTAGCTGTCGCCTTCGCGGCCGAGGACCCATCCGATCCTTGGATCGACCGCATCGAACCGCTGGGCGGCCAGGTGGCTACTGCCGTCGATGTAACGCTGGTCGGCAGCAATCTTGAGCTTCCTGCGACGCTGGAATTTGATTCCGCTCATTTGACCTGGCAGTCGGCCGGCTCTGACGGCCGAGGTTCTATCACAGGCCGGATCTTGATTGGTGCGGACGCACCGCTCGGGCCTCATATCGCAACGTTGCGCACCCCGCGCGGGCTTTCAAACTCGCGCATGTTCTACGTCGACGAATTCGCCTCCACGCTCGAGGCGGAGCCCAACGACACCATCGCTGCCGCTCAGGCGATCGACCTTAGGCCGCAAACGATCCAGGGCGGGATGTACGAGCTGAGAGATATCGACACCTACCGGCTCGAGGCCAAGGCTGGAGAGCGCTGGACGTTTGACCTGCGATCCATTGAGTACGGGGGATTCCTCGAAAACGACATGTCGCTGCTCGACAGCGGCGGCAACCGCGTCGCCTTCAACGATGACCGCGACGAATACTTGGAAACGCCGTTCATCGAGCACACTTTCCAGCGCTCGGGCACGTACTACCTCAAGCTGGACCAATACCGCGGCCCGCAACGCGTCAATTGCGCCAAGAACTGCGGGTACATGCTCCGCATCGGAATCCTGCCCGTGGCCCACGCGGCATTCCCTCTGGGAGCGCGGGCGGGAGAGCAAGTCGAACTTTCGCTGCGCGGGCGGTGGCTGCAAGACGTAGAGAGGATCTGGCTGGCCCCGGTGCGACGCGCCGAGTACTACCGGCTGACATTCCCGTACACGATTCCATTGCGGGTGACGGACCCGGCACCTCGGCGCTTGACAGTGGACATCGAAGAGCGGAGCGCAGACCGCGTAACAGGCAGGCTGACCATTCCGCGCGACGCTCCGCGAGGACTGTGGCGCATCTGGACAGAGTCGCCGGGCGGCAGTACTGATGCCATCAGCTTCGAGGTCTCGGACATGGCCGAGCCCGATTGCGACAAAGCGATTTCGCCCTCGCCGGAGGGTGTCGCCTGCAACAGCGTACTCCGCCGCCGCGACGAGGAGCACGAGTACTGGCTGGAACTGCGGGCCGGCCAACCGGTCGTGGTCACCACGCTGGCCACACAGCTCGGACTGCCTAATATCGACACCGTGCTGGAGTTGTTCGACAGCGACGGATCTCTGGTGGCCGAGCACGATGACTTGATGTCGGGCCAAGGCACCGTGATCGGCAATCCGGACTCGTTGCTCTATTTCCGGGCCCCAAGGAGCGGCCGCTACCGCCTGCTGGTGCGCGACCGCATTGACCGCGGCGGGCCCGACATGGTGTACCGCCTGCGCATCGAAGAGCGGGAGCCTCGCTTCGCCTTGCTGGCGGCGCCGGAAAACCTGAACGTCAAGACCGGCGCAACGGAGCGCATTGACGTGCTGATGATGCCCGAACCGGGCTTTCGCGACGCGGTTGACGTCTGGATCGAAGGACCACCGCCAGGAGTATCGGACGCGCTGGGGCAGTTCCGGGCCGAGCAGTACTTCGGCCCTTCCGGTGATGGCGACAATGTCGTCATCCCGACTGCGTTCTTGGACGTGGCAGTCGCAGCGGATCTGCCGGCGGGGGACTATCCGCTCCGGATCCTCGGAAGGGCGCGCGGCGGCGGTGACACAGTCAGAGCGTTCTCGACGCTCTGGATCGGAGCTCCGCGGAAACGCAACGACGTTCGCCGCCCATTGGAGTCCGTCCGCCTAACAGTGGTCGATCCGCCAGCAGCGACGGAGGATGAACCCGTCGGCGAGACACTGGCGGGCGGGTCTGAGTGATCAGACTCGCGCAAGTTCCGGACCAGTTCACGCCGGACTGAGGAGATTCCTGCGGGCCGGTATCTGCGATTCGCCGATCTCTCGCCGGGAGATTGCCCCGCGCTTGCACGGCGCCAGCCAAGCGACCATTCGCAAGCGTCCTAGCGGGTAGGATTTTGACTCGCGCGAAGCCTCTCGGCCCGAACGCACCGCCCTAAGGAACTGCTCTTCTACGGGCGCTCTACTGGATCGTGAGCGTCGGCTGTTCGGGCTCGTCATCAACCACTTCGTCAATCTCGTCGGTGCGCGGCACGACCACCGCGGCTGCGACGACATCATTGTCTTCGAGGTTGACCAGCCTCACGCCTTGGGCCGAGCGCCCAGTGGCGCGGATCTTGTCTGAACTGGTCCGCAGTATCTTGCCGTTGCGGGTCACGACCATGACCTCGTCGTCGGGCAGCACGCGCATCACTGCCACAACTGCCCCGTTGGCCTTGGTGATCTTGGTGTTGATCACGCCCTTGCCAGCCCTTGCGGTCACGCGATACTTGCCCAGCTTGGTGCGCTTGCCATAGCCGAACTCGTTGACTGTGAGCACCAAGTGTTCGTCGGTAGCGCAAAGCATGCCGATGACGTAATCCTCATTCATCAGCCGGATGCCCCGCACGCCCCGAGCAGTGCGGCCCATCGCCCGCACCTCGTCATTCTTGAAGTGAATCGCCTGGCCTTGGTTGGTGGCGATCAGGACCTTGTCGTCCTTCTCGGACAATCTGGCCGCAACCAACTCGTCTCCCTCCGCCAAGGACAGGGCGATGATCCCGCGCGACATCGGACGCGAGAACACCTCCAGCGAACACTTCTTGACCGTGCCCTGGCGCGTCACCATCATGATGTACTTGTCCGGGTCAAAGCTTGACACCGGCAGGAACGCCTGCACGGTCCTTTCGTCGGGCCGCAGCGAGAGCACATTGACGATGTTGCGTCCCTTCCCGGAAGCGGGCACTTCGGGAATGTTGTAGACCTTGAGCCAGTAAACGCGCCCGAGGTTCGTGAAGACCAAGATGTAGGAATGGGTGGTGGCGAAGAACAGGCGCTCTACGAGATCCCCGTCCCTGGTGGTCATGCCTATGCGGCCCCGACCGCCCCGCGACTGCTTGCGGTAGGTGTCCAAAGCGGTGCGCTTGAGGTAGCCGTTCTTGGTCACCGTCACGACCATGCCCTCGTCCGCAATGAGGTCCTCGATCGAGATTTCGCGAACCTCCTCGCCGATCTCGGTCCTCCGCGGGCTTCCGAATTTCTTCTTTAGGTCCCGTAGCTCGTCAATGATGACCTGGTTGAGAACGGCCTCCGACCCGAGGATCTCTTCGTATTCGGCGATCTTCTTCTGCAATTCCTCGAGTTCGTCGAGGATCTTCTGGCGCTCCATGCCGGTCAGGCGCTGCAGCTGCAGTTCGATGATGGCCTGGGCCTGGCGCTCCGTGAAGTCGAACGGCCTGAACGTCGCGCCTGCCTCTTCGCGCAGGAAGCGCTTGTAGTCGACCTCGATCTCGCCGGTCAGCCCCGCCTTGGCGTCCTTGGGTGTGGCCGATGCCCGAATCAGGGCGATCACTTCGTCGATGCGCAGCAGTGCCTTGGCGAATCCGAGCAGAATGTGCTCCCGCTCGCGAGCCTTGCGCAACAGGAAGTTCGTGCGCCGGCGGACTACGTCCTGGCGGTGGCCGATGAAGACCTTGAGATATTCGATCAGGCCGATTTCCTTGGGCCGGCCATCCACGATGGCGAGCATCCCCACGCCTGAGCCGTGTTGCAGGTCGGTGTGCTTGTAGAGGTTGTTGAGCACTACCTCGGGATTGTCCCCGCGCTTGATCTCGAAGACGATCCGCAGGCCGGATCGGTCGCTCTCGTCGCGGATATCGCTGATGCCCTCGATCTTCTTCTGATTGACGAGTTCGGCCGCTTTCTTGATCAAGCGGGCCTTGTTGACTTGATAGGGCACCTCGCTGACCACGACGGCCATGCGATCCTTGCGCAGCTTCTCGATCTCAACCTTGGCGCGTACCAAGATGTGCCCGCGACCCGTGGCATAGGCCTGCCGGATGCCCGCCGTGCCGCACAGAATGCCGCCCGTGGGGAAGTCAGGCCCCTGCACCATCGCGATGATGCGCTCGAATCTCGTCTTGGGGTGCTTGATCAGCTGGATCGTGGCGTCCACCAATTCGCCGAGGTTGTGGGGCGGGATGTTGGTCGCCATGCCCACCGCAATGCCGTTGGAGCCATTCACCAGCAAGTTGGGCGCGGAAGCTGCCAAGTACTCCGGCTCTTGGGCGGAATCGTCATAGTTGGGCCGGAAGTCGACCGTGTCCATGTCGATGTGCTCCAGCAGTGCCTCCGCATACGGAGCAAGCCGCGCCTCGGTGTAACGCATGGCGGCGGGCGGGTCCCCATCGAGGGATCCAAAGTTTCCCTGCCCGGTCACCAGCAGCTCGCGCATGCTAAACGGCTGGGCCATGCGCACAAGCGTCTCGTAGATCGACGAATCGCCATGCGGGTGGTACTTGCCCATCACCTGGCCGACGATCCGGGCGCACTTGCGCGGCGGCCGATTTGACCGCAGCCCCTCTTCGCGCATGGCGTAGAGAATGCGCCGCTGCACCGGTTTGAGACCATCCCTGACGTCAGGCAGGGCACGCCCGATGATGACCGACATCGCATAGTCGAGATACGACTTGCGCATCTCGTTTTCGATATCAATCGGGCTGATGTTGTGATCCAAGTTATCGGGACCGCTCAAGATTCCTTCGGAATCGTTCGTATGGTCTTCTGGCATAGCACCTGTTGTGGGGGGGCTTCCTTAATTATACAACTGGTTCCAAACCCAGCAGTATCCCACTGACGGCCGAATTGCCGGTAATGTCGCAGTCGGATGCAGGCAGAGCATGAGGCGCAGATCGACCCCCAGCAGCCGGCGGTCTCACGCGTTCGGGGCGTGCAACGGGCTGCCGGGCGCGACCGCTGAATCGGAGCTCTCAGCGCTGCGGCGACAGCAATATCGTCGGCAGTCGGCCCCGGCAGACCGGCGATTCGTCGTCTTCCAGAGACAAGTGCTTGACTCTGGCCGCTCAGCTGGCCCGGCCAGAGACTGACGGGCAAGGGGCGAACTGCATCTGTTGAAAAAGGACGGCCTGGCCGCGATAGATGTCGGGACACAGCAGGAGAAGTCCACCTGCGCCAGAGAGGTAGAAGCGGCGCTTCAGCTGGCGCCCGAGAATTCAAGTCTCGGACTCTCCGAAATCGACTGCAATTGGTTCAACAATCACAAGTTATGCGAGCTTTCTCGGATCCTCAACGCGACACCGGTGATACGCTGATACCACGATGGCTCCCGCGTCACGGCGGCCGGCGCAACGGTGGAGGCTCGCCTCCGCCGAGGTCGTCCGGAAGACGCCCCGGCGCTCACCGATCAATCGGCAAGAGACTGACACGTCCATGCGATTGATCCCGGTCCTCGCGCGACCGCCAGAAATGCGCTACGCGGAGGCTTCAGTTCGGATCCAGGACGCAGCCCTGCCGGGTGGCCTGCGCGGCGTGACCCGCGTGATCGCGGCCTGCATGCTTTGGCTGGGATGCATCCACGCGCTGGCAAGCGGCGGATTGGCGCAAGATCTGCCGCGAGTCCGCGACGGCTTGGTAGCGCTCTACGACTTCGGCTCCCTGAAGGGCGAACTCGTGCTGGATCGCTCGGGCTTCCTAGAAGCGGCGGACACGAAGCTGGACGACCCTGACGCCGTGAGACTGGCAGACGGTTCCTTGACGATCGACCGGCCGACCAGGCTGCGATCTCTGGAACGTGTCGCGAAGATCGCGGACTTGGTGCGCGTATCGGGCGAACTGACGGTGGAGGCCTGGATCGAGCCCGTGGCTCAGGGCGAAGCCACAAGTGCAGGCATCGTCATGATGTCCAACGCCACGAGTCAGCATAATTTTGCGCTGGTCCAGGTGGGCGACCGTTTCGAAGCTCGATTTCGCACCAGTAGAACGGGAACTGGGGAAGCCCTTCCAATCCGGACACCTGAAGCCAGCGCCAGACCCGCACTGACACACTTGGCTTTCACCCGCGATCGTAGCGGACGAGCGCGAGTTTTCCTCGACGGAGAGATTGCTTCCGAAGGCACGATCGCAGGATCCGCCTCGGACTGGGAGAAGACGACGCTCGTGATCGGAAACGGCCCCCAAGGCCGGGAGCCCTGGCTGGGAAGCGTGTACTTGGTCGCCATCTACGGCCGCGACCTGCTGGCCGAGGAGGTGGCACGGAACTTCCGGGCAGGGCCGAGGCTAGTCGAGCCGGTTTCTGTCAAGGTGTCCGCAAGCCCGACGCTGTTCGAGGACAAGATCGCTCCGCTTCTGGCAAGCCACTGCCTGGACTGCCATGATTCCGCCGTGAGGCAGGCAGGGTTGGACCTTTCTTCGCGCGAGTCAGCCCTGGCCGGAGGAGACCACGGCAATGCCATCGTGCCGGGGGCGGCGAGCGAGAGCCTTGTGTGGCTGATGGCGGAATCAGAAGCGATGCCGCAGAACCGCCCGCCGCTATCGGCGGCCCAGAAGCAGGCACTGCGCGAATGGATCGATGGCGGGGCAGCTTGGTCATACGAGACGATCGACCCCGCCCTCCACGGTCGCGGTCAAAACAACCTCCCCAGCGCAGTCCGCAGGCTTACGGTTTCCGAGTACGCCGCCTCGATTCGCAGCGCAACGGGAGTCGATCTCTCGGAAGAAGCGGCTCGGCTCGTGCCCCCGGATCTTCGCGCGGACGGATTCGAGAACACAGCCTACAACCTCACGGTGGACTTGCGGCACGTAGAAGCGTATGCACGGCTAGCTGAGTCCACAGCACAGCGAATCAACATCAAGCGCATAGCGGGAGACGGCACCGAGCTGACGGACAGCCACCTCCGACGAATGGGGGAGCGAATTCTCCGTGGCCCGCTCTCGGAACGCGAAATCGACCTGTATCGTGCCCTCGCAGAGTCCGTGCGGTCCTCGGGGGGCAGTTTCGAGGGGGCCGTCCGGCATGTGCTGGAAGCCATGCTGCAGTCGCCGCGTTTCCTCTACCGCATCGAGCAGCAGAAGGGCGACGGAAGCCGTTGGCCGACCGACGCCCACGAACTTGCGGCACGGCTCAGCTATATCATCTGGGGAGAGCCGCCTGACACGGCCCTGTCCGCCGCCGCCGCCGCGGGAACCCTTCACGATATCGGAGAGCTGCGACGCCAGACCCGCCGGATGCTCGCTGATCCGCGGGCAGTCGCCCGCTCGGTGGAATTCGTCGCCCAGTGGCTCGACCTGGGACGACTCGAAACCCTGCGCCCCGACAGCGAGCAGTTCCCCCAGTGGAATCCGCAGTTGGCGGCGGACATGCGTTCCGAGACAATCGCCTTCTTCAAGGACCTGGTCTGGGATCAGCGTCGGCCACTTGGGGACCTGCTCAATGCGCAGTTCACCTATCTCACCCCTGCTCTCGCCACGCACTACGGCCTCGACATTCAGGGGTCCGGACTGAGACGCTACGAACTCGCTGGCGTTCCGAGCCGGGGAGGAATTCTGACGCAGGGCGCGGTGTTGACGAAGGGCGGAAGCGAGGCATCGATGGTCACCCGGGGGCTCTTCGTTCTTGAGGACCTGCTGTTCGGCGAAGTCGGCTCCCCTCCTCCCGGCACCGACACCACGCCCGTGCCGGCGAGCGCCGGCAGATCCCGTCGGGCCATCGCCACCGACCGGGTGGAAAGCCCGGCTTGCGGGGGCTGTCACGCCAGGTTCGAGCCGCTGGCTTTCGGACTGGAGCGGTTCGACGGCCTCGGCGGCTACCACGATTTCGACGAGCACGGCAACGAACTGCGAGAGGACGGCGAGATCCTGTTTCCGGGCTCCGACGAACCGGTCGCGTATGCCACGGCCGCCGAAATGATGGAACTGCTCGCCGCGAGCGACCGTGCCCGACGCAATCTCACCAGGAAAGTAACCCAGTTCGCGATCGGCCGGCCACTTTCGCCAACTGACGAGCCCGCGGTCGACGAAATCCATCGGCGCAGCCAAGCAAGCGGCGGAACCTACGCAAGCCTAATCGAGGCGATTGTCACAAGCGATCTGGTCCGAAGGACGCAGACAGAGCCGTAGCCGCACAGCTATGATAGGAGCCGCAGCTAGATGACCAACCGTCACATCAGCCGACGAACGGTTCTCAGAGGCGTAGGGGGAATCGGGATCGGCCTGCCCCTGCTTGACGAAATGCGGGCCAGTGCGTCCGCTGCCGTTCCAGTGCGGGCGTTCAATGTCTTCTTCGGCCTCGGGATTCCGGCACCTCTGCAGTCCGAGGGATTCGATGGCGTGATGGAGCCCCTGCGACCGCTCGCGGACAGGCTCTTGATCCTGCGAAACGTCGATCAGGTTCGTTGCGACGAGTCAGGCATCAACGCTCACTTCGACGGCTCCAGCGGGGCGTTCACAGCCGAGCCTCCGAACGGCGAAGCGCGCGCGGGCGGCCCCTCCATTGACCAAGTCGTTCGCCACGCGCACTACCCGAACGGACAGCCTCGAGGAGTCACTCCGACGGTGATCGCCGGCACCTATTTCCGGCGGAGCCGCATCAGCAGATACGTCCACAGTTACCGTTCCGACGGTACGGTGGCGGCGGCCATGCAGGAGAAGCCCCGTGATCTGTTCGACCGGGTGTTCGGGCGAATCGAACTGCCGGAAGGCGCTGCCGGCGAAAAGGAGCGGTTCCGCCGGAGCGTGCTCGATGCCGTGGTGGGACAGTACCAGCACTTCATCGGGGACAATTCGCCGCTGGGCGCCGAATCGAGGTCTCGCTTGGCGGACCACCTAGACCGCATCCGCGAGTTTGAGCAACGCGCATTCTCGCAACGGCGGGAGGAACCGAACGGGCCCCAGTTGCCGCCGAGATCGCGGATCGCCCACGGGGGCTACGCTGACCCGGGCGGCGAGGGGATCGACATGGATCTTGCCGCCCTTACGAGCGAATGGCGGCTGACGGCGGATTTGTACGCGCTGGCAGTCGAAATGGATCGGGTACGATTCGGTTCGCTGACGTTTCTGGCGGCTGGTGAGCGCTTGCGCATCCGAGGGAATTACGAATTCGCCGGCCGCAAGGTCTTTGAGTTCGATGACGCCGGGCAGCGCGACGCCACAGGCGCAAAGGCGTGCAGCCATGAGTGGTGGCATGACTACAAGCCGGAGAGCCAGAATCCGCAATTGCGGGCCCACGCCCATATGCACTTGCGGGAGGCAGCCTACTTCCTGCATCGGCTCGACGCCGTGCAAGACGTCAACGGGCAGTCCGCTCTGCAGAACTCGATGGTGACGGTATCGACCGAATCGGGCGATGGCAGGCATTCAGACGTCAAGCGCGAGCTTTCCGGTGTCTTCCACGCGATCTCAGGTGCGGGCGGCAGGTTCAAGACCGGGCAGATACTCGACCTGGGAAGCGAGGCGCTCGACCTGTACAACACGATGCTCGATGCGATGGGAGCCACGGATCGCCTCGGCCCGGCGGATCGCGAGGGCCGGCCGACCGACGCCATCCGCGCGTAGCGCGGCGCGCCACTCGATTCCCCGGACGCCAAGCTGTCGATCGCGGGCGTCTCGATCGCGCTTCCGTTGAGACCAACGTCGTTCCAACCGAGGTCATCTGCCATCATCAACAGGGTGTTCGGTCCGGCGCCCCACCCAGCCAGCGTGTAGGCCAACACCAGTGGCGCGAGGCCCGCTACTCGTTTCGCTGCTGACATGGCGCATTCCCTAGGACCCGTCAGGCCCGTTTGACTCCGATCGTGAGCGTTCCGACCTGGGTGTTGCCTTCGGTCGTCATCGTTGGAATGACGCCGATCGGCTCTTCCCCTCCGGTCGTCCAGTACTTGACTCGATCCTTGGAGTTCGGAAAGGGCGTCGGGTAGCGCTCCTTGTAGGGTTCCGTCTGATGGATTGAGTCGGTCAAGTCATCGGGGAAATAGAGCTGGGTCGTGAGCAATTCCTGGCCGCCAAGATGCACCTTCACATGAACGTGCACGGCGCGCGGGTTGTACCAGCCGGGGTAGATGGTCAGGAATTCCGCCTCACCCTGATCATTCGCAACTTGCGAGCCGCGCAGGAATCGTTTCGGGCCGGTCGGCTCGCGACGGCCGCCGCGAAATCCGCCGGGTCGGCGTCCTCCAGCTCTGGGCGGACGCGGTCCGCCAGTCGGAGCACCTCTTCCGCCGCCCGGGGGACGGACGCTGCCACCGGAGCCGGGCGGAACGTTGGGATCGACGTCCGGATGGCCGCTGTAGTTCCCCAAAGCGTCGCAGGACCAGATCTCGGTCCTCACTCCGGAGATCGCCTCGCAGCCCTCGGCGTCGACGATCTTCATGCGCAGCACGAGGTCGACGCCCGGCTTGCCTGAACGCACGTCACGCCGATTTTCCGCGTCCTGGATGTGGTAGGGGCCGTCGATCTGTGTCGAAGACAAGATGCATTCGGCAGCCCGGGAGAAGTCCGGACCGACGACTAGCGAGCCAAGCGCAGCACTGGCGCCAATGATCGTCTCCCGCCTGGTGGGCTTGATGATTCGCGGATGTTGGTCTGGCATGTTGTTGCACACTCTTCGGTTGGTTCCTCTTTGGCTTCTCTTGATTGCAATCGGTTGCACCGCTGATTCTCTTTCCAACTGTACGGCCGCGCTCGCCGCGGAGGCGAGTCTGCGCGTGCGCTCGGGCGACACGCTCGTGATCGAAGCAAGTTGACTTGACCGTACGCTCGGCGATCTGAGCCACGAGTTCTGTAGCTCGATCTGCGGGTTGCTTCGGAGCGCTCCCATGGCCCGCGGGACAGCGATACCGCCGAAGGACTGATCTCGTCCATGGATGACAAGCACCCTGTGGCGCCACAACCTTGCGGCGGCAGTTCGCTACGGAGCTGCCAATGCGTCGTGGAGACCCGCTCCCGGCTCTTCCCATACGCCCGGGACGGTCACCTTTCGTCGGATCGTGCTGGCGTGATACCGTGCAGGGCATGAAGCTGATGGCTGTCTTTCTTGGATTCCTGCTGGCCGCGGGCGCTGCCGCTGGTGCGCCAAACATCGTCTACATCATGGCTGACGATCTGGGCTACGGCCACCTCGGCTCCTACGGCCAAACCAAGATCAAGACGCCAAACATCGATCGACTCGCCGCCGAAGGGATGCGGTTCACGCAAGCCTATGCCGGATCAACCGTGTGCGCTCCATCGCGCAGCGTCTTGATGACGGGCCTGCACGGAGGACACACGTCCGTTAGAGGCAACCTCGGCGACGCCCACCTGCAGGACTCCGACATCACGCTGGCGGAGGTCTTGAAGTCGGCGGGCTACGCCACTGGTGGCTACGGCAAGTGGGGTCTCGGCCTAGCGGGCAGTCCCGGGCATCCGCTGCGACAGGGCTTTGACGACTTCCTTGGGTACCTGCATCAGGTGCATGCACACTTCTTCTATCCGTTCTGGTTGACGCTCAACCACGGCCGGATGAACCTGCGCCAGAACGAGAACGGCGGCAGAGGGCAATATACGCACGACGTCCTGTTCGAGCGTGCTCTAGAGTTCGTTCGCAACAACCGCGACGGGCCCTTCTTCTGCTACCTGCCTGTGACGATCCCTCACGTCGAGCTGGCAGTTCCGGCCGATTCTCTCAAGGAGTACCTCGGCCAGTTCCCCGAAGTGGGCGGGGGCCAGGAACGCCGGGTCGGCTATATCGTGTCGCCAAATCCCAGGGCGACCTACGCAGCGATGGTCTCCCGCCTCGACCGCGACGTTGGCCGGATGCTGGACTTGCTTGAGAGCCTGGGTATCGACGAGGAGACCGTCGTGATCTTCAATTCGGACAACGGCGCGCAATCTCGTTTCGACGTGAGCGAGGATTTCTTCGAAGCCTCGGGGGGCTTGCGCGGGTACAAGGGCTCGATGTACGAAGGCGGCCTGAGGATCCCTCAAATCGTTAGGTGGCCGGGACGTGTGGCGACCGGGTCCGTCAGCGACCACGTGACCTATTTCCCGGACATGATGCCGACCTTCGCCGAGCTTGCCGGGGTCGACTCTCCTAGAACAGACGGAATCTCCATTGTCCCTACGTTGCTAGGGGACGCGACGCAGCGCAAGCATGATTGGCTCTACTGGGAAGTCGTAGCTGGCGATGCCGAGCTACGGGCACAGGCGGCCCGCAACGGACGGTGGAAGTTCGTCCGGAGTCCCAGCGACGGCCCGGTGGAGCTCTACGATCTCGACAGGGACGGAGCCGAGACGACCGATCTGGCATCCGCCCACCCGGACCGGATCGAGGGCTTCGAGCGATGGGTCCGCGAGGATCGAACGGAACCGCCCGCTCAGCCCGCACGGTCGCCGGTAAGCTATACGGACTATGTCCAGTTGGCGCCGGGCGGGCCGGTCGACCGCGCTGAGCTAGGCACGCGGAACCGTCCGCGAGAGTGAGTTTGGGCCAGAGGTGCTGAGACGCCCGGCGTTAGACGCAATGTCGTAGCAATGCCGGACTCTCCTCCCGACGACAACTGCCACCATCCTTACCTATGCCGAATCTTGAGTCGGGGTTCGAGTGGCTCGAAGAGAAAAACCACGCCAACGTCAGAAAGCACGGCATACCGTTCCGAGATGCGGTACAAATCTTTGATCAAGATCCGCTGATATTGCGGTCTCCTCGCGGGAAAGAGCTTCGCTGGCAGGCGATAGAGTTGTTGGAGGGCAGGGCAATCTCCGTGATCTTCACTGAGCGTGGAGGCCGAAGGCGGATCATCTCGGCCCGGCCCGCATCGCGCAGCGAAAGACGCTCCTATATCATGGATAGAGGGGAAATTCCCATGAGCCTACAAGTGCCCGAGCCGCCTTGGGACGAGTCAAAGCAAGTCCCAGATGAAGAAATCGATTTCAGCGACAATCCTGAAACCGAAGAGTGGGAGTGGAAGTACGCCCGCCGGATGAGCCACCCCGAGGCGTTCTCAAAGGAACTGAGCGATGCGTACGATGCCGAATGGCGCGAGCGAAATCGTCAGAAGCTGGCTCAGCAAGAAGAGTCGAACAAGCCGTAACACCTCGGTTGAGGCCGAAGCACGGTTGACTGAACTTGTAGGATCGACTATCGAGTCTGGCTTGCGGCCTTGACGATTTCGAAGCGAGGGGAACCCGTACCCTTCGCCCCAGAGGCGACCCGACACACCGCACCTGAAAGGGCTGTTGCGGGGCTCTACTGAATTCGTCGCGGGCCGAGCGCCCTTCAATCAAACACAATCTCGGCAACGTACAGGCTGGGAAGGACCTGATTCCAGCCATCAGGGATATCGTCGAATGGTAGCCTGAATGGCACTTCCCCACCCGGTTGTAGACCCTGCGACGACCGCACGATCGTCGAGAGTACGCGGTGGAGTTCGATGCCGTATACGTCGAAGAAGACACAGTTCAGGCGGATGCTGCGCACTGGCCTGTCACCGATATTCCGGATCGTGCCGGTGATTTCGACCAGTGTCTGGCCAAGCGAGTTGTCTGTGGCCCCCATCTCTACATCGCTGAGGTCGAGGCTGGTGAGATATTCGCGCGCCTCGTCTGTGAGCACAACCTGCTCGACCGGCAGATCCGAGCGCCCCTTCCACTCCAGATAGCCGACGCCAGCTATTCCCAGCAATAGCCCCAGCGCGATCAGCAGCATCATTGCCTTGGACCGCGGCTGCCTGTCTTGTTTGTCGGTTTCCAGCACCTATTCAATTATGGGATGGTTCGCTCCCGCTCAGCTGCGGCGGCCAGTTCGATAATGCTGGCACCAGCGGCGTCGCCGCCAGGCGAACCGCCGTGATCTCAGCGAACCAAGCCCATCTTCGCTACAGCCAGAACTCATCGGGCAATCCACTCCAATATGTCCGAAGCGGGCGGAACCTCTGCCGGGACCGACAGTTCGCCAAGTCTCCCGCTTGCCTCAAATGCCGCCTCGAGCCAGGGCGTCGGAAACGCGGAATGCGCGTTGTACAGCAACAGCCGGGCATGCTCAGAAGTCAGCGCAGCCGCGGCGCGGAAGTCACCTGCGCGGCGCAGCCCCGGAATGAACAAGCTCTCCGCATAGGCCGCGTCGTTTGCCGCGTCGAAGTTGTCCAAGTCCGCCACGATCGCTCCTATGCCGCTATCCAGCGAACCCGCTAGGAGCGCCCAGAGGCCCGCTCGCCCGGATGCCACCAGACTGATTGAGTCCGAACCGGTGTGGCTGCGCAGGAAGGCCGCAGCTGTCAGGATGTCCTGCACGCGGTTGGCATCGTCGCTGCGGTTGAACACGTGATAGTAGCGTTCGGCATTCCGGCCGACCGCCGCGATGTCTCGCTCCGTCGCTGCCGATCCCGTCTGGAATGCATCGATTAGCAGCGTCGGCGCAGCACCTCTCGCCAATGCCTCGCCGACCGCGGACTGCGCGGCGGCATCGACACCGCCGGCATGGACGAACAGGACCGGACGGCCCTTGCGTGAGTCCGCATTCAGGAACCGTGCTGGAACGCGATCGCCGACGCCGCTCCGGCCGATGGCGAGATCGGCACCGGAGATCGCCTTCGCTTCTACGGCCCCGGGCGCAGGCACCTCGGCTAGCAGTGCCAAGGCGAGCCGCTCATGGAACGCCGACCGCGCATTCGCCAAGGACCCGGCATCTTCTATCGCCAGTGCCAGCGTGTCAGCCTCGGCAGCCGCGATCCGCTGGCGCACCAGTTCCTCATGGCTGACCGCACCTTCGGGCAACGGCCGACCCCAGAGATAGAGCAGAGCGCTGAGCTGGTCGGGTCGCGACGAGCGCTCGGCAAAATGCGCGCTCTCCGCGTCCCCTAGGATATGCTTGCCGAAGAACTGATAGACGGCTTCGCGGCTGTCTTGGTGATAGTTGTGCGGCGAGTCGAACTGCCGCCATTCGACGTTAGACTTCGCATCGAGCAGGGCATAGATGCGCTGCACTGCGGGAAACTCGCGGGTGGGCACGTTTACCGTCCAATCGCCGGTAGCCGCCACCAGCAACTGCGGCTTAGGCGCGAACGCGGCGGAGATCTCGACATTGTTGGTGTCGATTCGCAGCAGCGGCGCATTCTCACAGCGCGAGCCGCCCTGCATCTGGAACGAAACCATGTTCACCGGCGCGGAATAGCCGATGCGGTCATCGACGGCCGCCAGCAGGAACGCCTGCGTGCCGCCGCCGGACGCCCCGGTCACGCCAATGCGGCTGGAGTCCACGTCAGGCAGCGACTCCAAGTAGTCCACGACGCGGATGCTGTTCCACAGCTGCAGGCCGAGCGAGCCGAACAGCCACAGCTCCTCGCGCGGACCTGCAAACCCGTGCGGCGTTTGCATCGTGTCATTCCACCCAACCATGTCGTAGGCGAACACCACGTAGCCTTGCCGGGCTAGGCTGATCGCGCGTCCCGGCACGGAGTTCAGCTCCGAGTTCTCGAAGCGGCCGTAACGCCAGTGTCCGTGAGGCGAAACCACTGCGGGGAAGGGCTTGCTCTTGCCAATTGGCCGGTAGAGGTTTCCGCCGAGGTAGTAGCCGGGATAGGTCTGCAGTAGAACGCTGACAACCGAATAGTCTTCGTGTTCGATCACCTCCCCGACGAGCGGGTCAAGCGGCGTCTTGTCGGGCATGGGCAGCAACCCCGCGGAGAAGAGCACCTGCTTGCGCAAGAAAGCCGACCGCTGCTTCCATTCCTCAGCCGTGTAGTCGGGCAGCGAGTACACCATGTCCGTGTGCCGGATCGAGGTGTTGCGCGCATCGCTGTCAGGTATCTCGGCGAGAGCAGCGCTGGCGAACAGCAGGACAGAGGAGAGGATTGCAGCTCTCATGGTGATCACAGAGGTAAGGCTAGCAGTCCAACGCACCGGTCCGCGACGCGGGCTAGGCACGAGCCCGCCTGCCCACGAAATGGACTGCGGCGGCAGCGGCGAGTTCGCCACCGCACTAACGGATCCAGTGTTTTTCGTGACATCTCTCGCAAGCGTCGATGAGCAGGTTGCCGGCCTCTCCGATCGCCTCCGGGTCGCGTGCCCGGGCCCCCTTCAGGGCGGCCTCGCCAGCCTCGGCCAAGGCGCGCGAGGTCACGGCCCAGACTTCCGAGTTCTCGGCCCTCCCGTCGCGCATGAGCAGAGTGCCGGACTCAGCCAAGAGCACGGCGCTGTTGCGCACCTCGTCCCAACCCGAGGCGTCTTGCGGCACGTTGCGCGGCACGTCGAACAGCTTGTTGGACGCGGGGATAACCATCGCCTGCATCAATTCAGTGATCGTCGCCTCCGGCGGAGGCTCCGTCCCTTGAGGCGACACAAGGCCCCCCAGCCCAAGCGCGACGGCGATTCCGAGACACCACCCGACTGCTGCTCGCCGCTTCAATACCTAACTCCCTTTCGCGCAAGAATTGTACCGCCCAAGAGCGTAACTTGCGACAATCGACCTAAAGGTGCTCCTCGGCGCAAGGGCTTGATTGCAACGGCCTCGCGACTAAGCGCCCGCAGTGCCACCCTCCGTCCGAAACGGGGACCGTTCCGTATGAAGATCCAAAAGAAGTCAGCTCTCCGCTACCATAGTCACCCGCGGCCGGGCAAGATCTCGATCGCTCCGACCAAGCCCTCTGACACACAGATCGACCTCAGCCTAGCCTATTCGCCGGGCGTCGCCGAGGCCTGCCTAGAGATCGTGCGTGACCCTCGACTGGCGGGACGCTACACGTCGCGTTCGAACCTAGTCGCTGTCGTCTCCAACGGTTCGGCCGTCCTAGGCCTTGGCAATATCGGGCCGCTCGCAGGCAAGCCCGTGATGGAAGGCAAGGCAGTCCTGTTCAAGCGGTTCGCCGACATTGACGTATTCGATCTCGAGCTCAACACAGCCGATCCGGACGAGATCATCAGGGTCGTCGAACTGCTGGAGCCAACGTTCGGCGGTATCAACCTGGAGGACATCAAGGCACCTGAGTGCTTCCATGTAGAGGAGGAACTGCGCAAGCGCGTCAGCATCCCGGTCTTTCACGACGACCAGCACGGCACGGCCATCATCAGCGGCGCCGCGCTGATCAACGCCGCCGAGATCGCCGGCAAGGATCTCCGCTCCCTGCGGGTAGTCATCAACGGTGCAGGAGCGAGCGGCATCGCATGCGCTGACCTCTACCTGAAGCTGGGCGTAGACCCCTCCAATCTGCTGTTGCTGGACTCGCGCGGCGTGATCCATACCGATCGCGTCGACGGCATGAACCGCTTCAAGGAGCGCTTCGCGGCAGACACCGGACTGCGCACGCTCGAGGAAGCGACCAAAGGAGCCGACGTGTTTGTCGGGCTCTCCAAGCCGGACGTGCTCACGACCGAGATGCTGCTCTCAATGGCGGACAGCCCGATCGTTTTCGCGCTCGCAAACCCCGACCCGGAAATCGAGTACGGCCTAGCAACGGCGACGCGCAAGGACGCCATCATCGCCACCGGACGCTCGGACCACCCGAACCAAGTCAACAACGTGCTCTGTTTCCCCTCCCTGTTTCGCGGCGCACTGGATGTCGAGGCGACGAGCATCAATACCGAGATGGAACTGGCGGCCGTGCGGGCGCTGGCGGACCTAGCCAGGGATCCGGTGCCGGATTCGGTGCGCCGGATCTACACCAGCGAGCAACTCGGGTTCGGCCCGCAATACATCATTCCCAAACCATTCGACCCGCGCGTGACTCCGGAGGTGGCCAGCAAAGTCGCCGAAGTGGCGATCAGCAGTGGGGCCGCCACCAAGAGGATCGAATTGGAAGACTACCGCCAAGCCCTGACGGTGCGGCTCGACAGCAGCCAGGAAGTGTTCCAAATGATCTTGGACCGCGCCAAGGAGGACCCGCGTCGGCTCGTGATGCCGGAGGGCGATCACGAGAAAATCCTGCGTGCGGCATTCGTGCTGAACCAAGAGCGCATCGCTAGGCCCGTGCTGCTGGGCGACCCGGAGCAAATTCGCCGCAAGGCAGAGGAGCTGATGCTGCCGACAGATGGCTGGGAAATCGTCGAACCGCAGCACTCTCCCCGTTTAGAACAGTACGCCCAGGATCTCTTCAGGCTCAGGCAGCGCAAGGGTTGCACTTACGAGGACGCCCTCGAAATGCTCCGTGACCGGATTGCATTCGCCTGCATGATGGTGCGCTCTGGCGACGCTGACGGAGTGGTGGCCGGCATCACGCGCCACTACCCCGAGACTCTGCGCACCGTGCTGCGGATCATCGACCGGCGGAGCGGCGTCCGCAAGGTGTCCGGCCTTTACATGATGATCCGCCAGCGCAAGATCTATCTGCTGGCCGATACAACGGTCAATATCGATCCCAGCCCTGAAGACCTCGCTGAGATCGCGATGCTGGCGGCACGGCGGGCGCGGCGTCTGGGCATCGTTCCGCACGTGGCGCTCTTGTCTTTTTCCAACTTCGGCTCGGCACGGAATCCCGACTCGGAGCGGGTCACGCAGGCGGCCGCAATTTGCTCAAAGCTGGATCCCGGCCTGATCGTGGACGGTGAAATGCAGGCCGATACTGCTCTCGATCCTGACATTTCGGAGGAGTTCTTCCCGTTCTCCCGGCTCCAGAGCGAGGCGAACGTGCTGATCTTCCCGAACCTTGCCGCGGCAAATATCGCCTACAAGCTGCTGCGGCAGTTCGCGGGCGCGCGTTCGGTCGGGCCAATCCTGATGGGCATGGCCAAGCCGGTGGCGGTGCTGCAGAAAGGCTTCAACGTGGAGGAAGTGATCACCATGTCGGCCGTCGCGGTTCACGACGCACAGGAAGGTCTTGCGGCCCGCTCAGCCGTCGCTGCGGACTGACTGCCTGGCGCACCTGCCACGACAATATCCGCTGTCGAGTTCGTGCCTGCGGGCCGGTTGGCTCATCCATGGCACGGCGCTTGGCGCTGAGATCCCTGCAAGGCCCCCGACCTATCGACCGACCAACTCACAGATGCGTGCGCTCCACTCTTCGAGAGCCGAGGCAAGATCCGCGGGCTTTGCCACCACATGCACCGTCATGCCCGCCGCGCGGGCCGCTTGGACACCGGCAGAGGAGTCTTCAAATACCAGGCAGTGCCCGGGATCGGAAATGTCGCACGCGGCTTGCAGCTTCTTGAACGCTAGCAAGTAGGGCAGAGGATCGGGCTTGAGCCGCTCCACATGCTCTGCGCAGATGATGAAGCGCATCAAATCCGCGATGCCCTGCCGTTCTAGGATCGGCACCACGTCGGGAATTGCGCTGGACGAGACTACTCCGAGCGGCACGCGCTCGCAGTTGGCGCGAATCCAAGCCGCCACGCTCGGATGAGGCACGAGTTCTCGCAAGGCGCGCCGTCTGTATACGGAGTGCTTGCGCGCGCGTCCGGCTTGGATCGCCTCGGGTGTCCGCGGCCTTCCGGCCAGGTCTAGGAAGAATTCGCAGGCGCGCGTGTCGCTGATGCCGACAAGGTTGCGCTTGTAGTCCTCCCAGCCCACTGTCACGCCCCAAGGCTCGACCGCTTCCAGCCACGCTTCGTGGTGCAGGTACTCGCTGTCGAACAGCGTGCCATCAAAGTCGAACAATACCGCTCGGAGTGGTGAGCTAGGTTCTCTCAAGTTCCAGTCTAGCGACGTGCCGGTGCATGTAAGTCATGTCCCTCGGAAGGTGATCGGGTTGGCTCGGGCGAGGACAGTATGCGTCAGGATCTTCTCCAACGCTCGCACTGAGGTTGAGCGACGTTGCCTTCGCCCCGAACAGCCACCCAGCCCAGCCCTGCCGTCAAGATCGAAGGGTTGCGACCTGCGATTGCCACAGCTGGTGCTAATGGGCACCTGGCCGATGCTATCCGTATGCTGTACCAGTTCTCGCGTAGTTTCCGCACTCCCTGAAGGAGCACTGTGAATCTGTGCTTGAGCAGGGTTGGGATGCTTCATCCAGCGTCCCGGTGCGCCTGCACGTAGCTTTCGAGGACGCGGTTCATCCGCGTCTGGTATCCCTTGCCTGACGCCCTGAAATACTCGAGCACCGACCGCTTGACACGCATCGTGATCTGTTCCGTGCGGTCAGGTTCAACCAACTCGGCTTCGCGCCAGAAGGTCTCGTCCAGTTCGGGGATGTCGCCGAAGTCGATACTCTTGTCCTGCGTGGCCGCGATCTGCCCGGGCGTGAGGGGCTTACTGTATTTCATCACGGTACCTCTGCCTTTCCTTGCGAGACGCGGGGCGGGCCGAAATCAGACGGATGCGCCCTTCTCGTCGGGTGTGGGTAATCACGATCAGCGCTTCGTCTCCCACTTGTCCAATGCTGACATAACGATCCTCGCCGTAGTCCTTGCGGTGATCGCGCGAAGTCAGCAAAGGACAGTCGAAAACGCGTCTCGCTATCTCGAAGCTGACGCCATGCTTTCGGATGTTGGCCTGATTCTTGGCTTCGTCCCATTCGAACTCCATGGCTATGCATGTACATTTTATAATGACAGAATCAAAGAAGCTTGCGCGGTCGCGAGGTCTTTAGGCTTCCTCACAGTTCTTGGAAGCTACCCTCCGAGCTCACCCGCAGGCATTCCGGACGCCACCAACGCGATCGTGTGCCCACCCGCGGGGTAGGAGAGATCGTTACCGATCGGGGCTCCCCTTCACGATCTGCAGTTACAGTACATATGAATCATGAAAATAGATCACATTTTTCACTAATGAAGCCTAGCCTTCTAGGCTGCTGCCGATAGATGACTCCGCTTCCATTTCGGGAAGGCGTACAACTAGAGCGGCGGGAGGTTTGCTGAGCAGACGCACCGTTCGACCTTGGCTCCCTCAGGCGCAACACGCCCATTGGTCAGAGATAGTGGACAGCCCTGTTGGTGTCGCCTTCACGTGCCTTGCTCGATCCTTGGTACTGCCTTCGCTGACGTGCAATCGACCGTGCGCCGTCCGCTATAATCGTGCGTCCCTGTGACGCCCCCTGCGCTCCGCTGGATTCTGGTTGGCTGCCTTCTCGCGGTCGGCTGCTCGGGCAACGAAGAGTCCTATCCGTCCAAGGAGATCAAGCTCATCGTTCAAGCGTCGCCCGGCGGCGCTTCCGACATGGTCTCCCGGGTGATGGCGTCTCTGGCGGAAGGCCACCTGAACGTCCCCATCGTTTGCGAGTACAAGCCCGGCGCCAGCGGTGCCCTGGCTTTCTCGTTCGTGGCCCGCCGGCCCTCGGACGGTTACACCATCGGCCACGCTCCCGTCGAGATCGCCATCGTCCGCTCGTTGGGCTACGCCGACATCGGACCGTCGGACGTATCGCTGATCTGTCTGGTTTCCAAGACCGCCCCGGCACTGGTCGTCCATCCCGACTCTCCGTGGCAGAGCTTCGAAGACTTCATTGCGGCCGCCAAGGCTGAAGCAGGCAACATCGTCATGGCGAACTCGGGAATTGGCTCAATTTGGCACTTCAATATCCTGCTGCTTGAGCAAGGCACTGGCGCGCGCTTCACACACCTTCCCTACGGAGGCTCCGCTCCAGCCCTTGTGTCCGTGATCGGCCGGCATTCCGATGCGGCGGTCGCCGGTGTCGGCGAGGTGATTTCGCACGTCCGAGCCGGGAGCCTGCGTGCCTTAGCCGTTTTCGACGCTGGACGCGCCGGTGTCATGGCCGAAGTGCCCACGACCCATGAACTCGGTTACCCGATCGGCGCGCCGGCATGGAGCGGATTCTACGGCCCGGCCGGGATACCTGCGGAGCGCGTCGCCATGCTAGCCGACGCCTTCAAGGCCGCCTTCGGAACCGCAGAGTGGGCCGACTTCTGCAGGGAGCTCGGAATGGAGGCCCTCTATTTAGGTAGGGAAGACTTCGCGGAATTCGCATTGGAACAGCAGCGTTTCTTCGAGAGCCAGATTCCCCAGCTCGTCCGCTTGGAGAACCCGTAAGTGCGCCACGCCGACACGATCTGCGGCGCACTGCTCGCGGCTGTTGGCTGTGCCTTGATCGTCAGCGGTGCGGGGTTTCCTGCCGGAACTGGCGGGCTGCCCGGCGCAGGGTTTTTCCCACAGGCCATCGGCGCCTTGATGGCATTGCTCGCATCGGCGCTCCTACTGCGCGGACTGCGCCGCCGCTCCGAGGGGCCGTTCTCCATCGCAAACATGCGTGAGGTCGCCGTGACTGCGGCCTTGCTGCTGGCGTACCTGCTGCTGTGGGGTACCGGCTGGTTTGTCGTCCGGACGGCAGTGTTCTTGGCAATCATGTTGAGTCTTCTAGGCCAGCGATGGATCCCGGCCTTGGGTTACGCCTCCGCGCTGTCGATACTCGTGTATCTGGCTTTTGACGCAGGCCTGAACGTCACCTTGGAGTGAGCGCCATGAAGCTCGCACGGCTAATACTCGCTGAGCGCTGGAGGATTCCGGACTGATGGCCGAAATCTTGGCGGGCCTGTCGGCCGTCCTCGCGTGGCAAGTACTGGGGTTCCTAGCCATCGGTGTTTGCCTGGGAGCGGTCTTCGGAGCCCTGCCGGGTCTGACGGCCACCATGGGCGTGGCCCTGTTGACGCCGCTCACGTTCTGGGTCTCGCCCGAGCAGGGACTGGCGATGCTGCTCGGCATCTATTGCGGCACCATTCCGTCCGGCGGCATTCCGGCAATCCTGATCAACGTCCCCGGCACGCCGGCTTCCATCGCGGCCTCGTGGGACGGCTACGCGCTGACCCGCAAGGGCCAAGCGGGGCTGGCCTTGGGAATCAACGCACTCGCTTCGACCACCGGCCAGCTCACCAGCATCGCCTTTCTGGCCTTCCTCGCCTTCCCGGTCGCCAGCTTCGCCCTCAGATTCGGCCCTGCCGAGTACTTCGGACTGACGTTGCTCGGCGTCAGTCTGATGGCCGGCGTCTCCGGCGGACACGTGCTCAAGGGCGTGCTGGCCGGCACCCTCGGCTTGGCACTGGCTTTGGTCGGGCTCGACCCGATGACAGCCTACCCGCGCTACACATTCGGGATGTCGGAGTTCTTGGACGGAATCTCGTTCGTGCCCGTGATGATCGGGCTCTTTGGGCTGGGAGAGGTGCTGGTGCAGGTCTCCGATCGCCAATCTGTCCGTGCGTCAACTGCCGCCGCGATCGGCCGCGTGCTGCCTAGAATCGCTGACGCCAAGCGCATGGCGAGGGCGACCTTCAGCGGCGCGGCCGTCGGCACGATGGTCGGGGCGATCCCGGCCGCCGGTGGCGATATCGGCGCGGTGATCGCGTGGGAGCAGGCCCGCAGGACATCCTCCGATGGGGACAGTTTTGGGAAGGGCTCCCTGAGCGGCCTGGCCGCGAGCTGCTCGGCTTGCAATGCCGCCATTGGCGGAGGAATGACCACGATGCTCACGTTGGGCATACCCGGAGATGCCGTTTCAGCCATCCTCATCGGCGCCCTGCTAATCCACGGCATCCAGCCCGGCCCGCTGCTCTTCGCCAACAATCAGGCATTCGTCTTCTCCATCGTCTTCCTGATGATCTTCGCCTCCCTGCTGATCATGGTCATCGGCATCCTGGGAGCCAGGCCCCTGGCGAAGGTGCTCAGCATTCCCGCCCCGTGGCTTTGGGCCGGCATCATCGTGTTCGGCACGGTGGGGGCCTACGCGCTGAACAACGCCGTCAGCGACGTGTGGGCCATGTACGCCGCAGGCCTGGCGGGCTTCCTGTTCCGCAAGATGCAAATCCCGCTCGGCCCACTCGTGCTCGGACTGATCCTGGGCCCGCTGATGGAGTCCAACTTGCGTCGGGCGCTCATCCTCAGCCGCGGCGATTGGTCGGCCATGCTGACGCGCCCGATCTTGCTGGTCTTCTTGGCCGCAACGGCGCTGTCGCTGCTTTGGCCACTTATCCGCGCGAAGCGAGGCGCGGCAGGACGCAACCAAGCCGCCATTGGTGACGCCTAGTCAATTTGGCGGTGCATTTTGGGGACTCGGAGGCATCGAGCCTATCGGCCCGCCTTCCGAACAGCACACACAAGGATTGAGGGTTCAATGAAAAGGACGATGAAGATGCCAAGACTCAACGCTGCTTCGCGGCTCGGACACTATGGATTGATCGCGATCCTTGGCATTGCGTGGAGCGCGGCCGCGGCCGGGCCGGAAGCCAAGGATTCCTGGCGGCAGTGGCGCGGGCCCAACAACAACGGCGTGGCCGAAAGCGACGCTCCGCTCAACTTTTCCGCAACCGAGAACGTCAAGTGGCGGATCAGCGTGCCGGGCAAGGGGCATTCCACGCCCGTGATCTCCGGCCAGGCGCTCTATCTCACCACCGCCGCAATCTCGGAAAAGAATGACGGCGCAGGGGAGTTTCCGCTGTACGACTTCTTGGTGCTGGCCTTTGATAAGGACACCGGCAAGCAGCTCTGGCGCCAGACCGCGATTTCCAAGAAGCCGCACGAGGGCTATCACCGGCGCTACGGCAGCTATGCGTCGAATTCTCCGGTGACCGACGGAGAAATCCTGATAGCGAACTTCGGATCCCGCGGTGTGTATGCCTACGACATGGATGGCAAGCTGCTGTGGTCCAAGGACTTTGGGCCGATGCATATGCGCAACGCTTTCGGCGAGGGTATCGCTCCGGTGCTCCACGAGGACAAGCTGATCCTTCAGAAGGACCACGAGGGCGACTCCTACATCGTGGCCTTGGACAAGTCGACCGGCAAAGAACTCTGGCGCATGCCGCGCAACGAGCGCAGCAGCTGGGCGCAGCCGATCGTGGTGGAACACGGCGGTCGCAAGCAGGTGGTGACAAGCTCGGAGCGCATACGCACCTACGACTTCGAGACAGGCGAGCTGCTCTGGGAAGCGGGCGGGCTGGGGCCCAACGCGATTCCGGCGGTGGTCAACGTGGACGACGAAATGGTGATCGCCATGACCGGCTATCGCAATCCCAACCTGCTGGCCGTTCAGCTTGGCGGCAAGGGCGACATCACCGACAACGGAGACTTCGTCAAGTGGACCAACCAAGTAGGCAACGCCTATTCTGCATCACCAGTGCTACACGAGGGAATCTTGTACTTCGTCACGGATCGGGGAATGGTCAATGCATTCGAAGCCAAGACTGGCGAGAAGTACTACCACCAGCAACGGTTGCCGGAAACGTACTCGTTCAAGGCCTCTCCGGTCGCAGCGGCCGGCAAGCTCTACCTCGCTACCGAACAGGGCGATGTAGTCGTGCTCAAGCTGGGCAAAGAGTACGAGGTGCTGGCCGTTAACGAGATGGGCGACGAGTTCTTCATCTCCTCGCCGGTGATCGTCGACGGCAAATTGTACCTGCGTAGCGAGGACGAACTGTTCTGCATCAGCTCGAGCTAGCCGACAGTAGGCCCGTCGCTTGTACGTCCCCGTTTCGGTGACAAGCAGTGTCGGCGGCGCGGTGAACGCAGTCTCCGCGCCGCCCGCCTGACCGGCTACGCGCGCAGCGTGGCCCCCTGGGCCTCGCTAGGTCACAGGCCTACACGGGTTCGGCCACCGGCTCTGGTCGCGTGCCTGCCAGGCGGGACTCGGTCTCTCGAGCGACCGCCGTTTCATCCGCCTCGGAGAACCGCACGGCGAAGGCGAGGAACGATACCAGAGTCACGACCGCGCCTAGCATCAGCAGCGCCTGGGGCCAGCTGAGGCTCTCGGCCTTAAAGAGGAAGCCCGCAGCTACGGCACCGGCATTCCCGCCGGCGCCGACGATGCCAGCGACCGCTCCAAGCGCTCGCTTGTTGATGAACGGCACCACCGAATACGTCGCGCCTTCGGACATCTGCACGCACAGGCTGAAGAGAATCAGCGTGGCGATCGCCATCGGCAGAATCGACTGCTGCGAGAACAGCATCAGCGCAAGGCCTTCAAGGAACAGGATTCCCGCAAGAAACCAGACACGGCCGCGCAGGCCCCAGCGAAGGCCCCACCGGTCTCCGACCATCCCTCCCAGGGTCCGGGCGAATACGTTCATCAGGCCGAAGAGGCCGGCCACCAGTCCGGCGGTCGCGAGGCCGAGTCCGAAGTAATCGTGGAAGTACAGCGCGGCGATGTTGTTGATCGTGAGCTCGACCCCGAAGCAGGCTCCGTAGATCAGGAAGAGCGCCCAGACCCGCGTGTCAGAGCACGCTTTCAGGAACGCACCCTCGACCGTCTTGGCGCTTGCAAGCGCTCCCGTCCGTCGCAGTGCCTCGTAGCTTCCGTCCGGGGAGTCCTGGGTCAGGTTCCAGTAGAGCGCGGAGGTTCCAAGCAGGGCGAGGCCTGGGACTACCATCGCGATCCGCCATCCCAAGGCCTGGTCAGCGGCGAACGTCATCACCGCCGCGAAAAGCAGGGGCATAGCCATCTGCGTGACTCCGCCGCCAAGATTGCCCCAGCCCGCAGTCGTCGCGTTGGCCGTGCCAACAGTGTTCGGCGCGAACATCACGGACGTGTGGTACTGGGTGATGACAAACGACGCGCCGATCGCTCCGATGGCCAGGCGGAACAGCAAGAACGTCTCGTAGCTGTCTGCGAAGCCGATCGTCATCACCGGGATGGAACCTAGGGCTAGCAGCCAGGTATACGCCTTGCGCGGGCCGATCTTGTCGCACAGCCAGCCAATCGCGAGCCGGGCAATTACAGTGATCGCCACGGAGGCGATGATCGTATTGCCGACCTGCTCCTTGGTCAGTCCGAGATCGTCCCTGACCACGGCCATCAGCGGCGCAATACCGAACCACCCGAAAAAGCACAAAAAGAACGCAAACCACGTCATGTGGAACGTTCGCATCGGGATCGTCCTGAAGCTGAACAGCTGTATCGTGGTCGCTTTGCCTTTGAAGTCCATTTCTTGTCCTCCTGGCCGGATGCTCCGATCCGGCTTCGACCGCGGCAGGTGCCGCGCTCGACATGTTTCCCGTCGATGGCTGGATTGCCGGACAGCCTGGTCCGGCTCGTTTCCCTAGGCGGGCAGTCTGCTTAGCGCACGACGCTCCTTGGGCCGCTGCGTTCAACACGGACCGCCGCTTGCTTGTAGTTCGGTTCCCTCGAAATCGGGTCGAAAGCGCTCTGCGTGAGCTGGTTCGAGTTCTTCTCCTCGTAATGGAACGGCATGAACACCTGGCCGGGCGCCACGATCTCGGTGATGCGCAGTTCCAAGTGCTCGATCCTGCTGCGGGGGGACACGACAGTGACGAGGTCGTGCGACCGCAGGCCGAGCCGCTGTGCGTCGCTCGGATTCATTTCGAGCCACGCTGATGGAGACATGCGTTCCAGAATCTTGACTTCCTTGGTCTTGGTTCGCGTGTGCCAGTGCTCGACCGTGCGCCCCGTGTTGAATACGAACGGAAACGACCTTGTGGGCTGCTCCGGGTAGGGCTCCCATTCGACTGCGAACAGCCGTGCCTTGCCGTCTGGTGTCTGGAAGCGGCCGTCAGCATAGAGCCGGCTTGTCGGAGGCCGCCCGTCTCCGGCGACTCGCGCGTCGTCCGCTGGAAAGGGCCACTGGACGGCGTGATGCTCATCGAGCAGGTCGTAGCTCAAGCCGGAATAGTCGCAGAGGCGTCCCTTCGAGACAGCGCGCCATTCCTCGAAGGCGTCTTCCGGCCCTGTCCAGCCGGGGAAGAGGGCGTCCCGGGCGCCGAGTTCCTCCGCGACCGCGAGGAAGATGTCGAAATCCGGGCGCGCCTCGCCGGGCGGGTCGACGGCCTTGTTGACCTTGCTCACCCGGCGCTCGGAATTCGTGTAGGTGCCGGTCTTCTCGCCCCAAATCGCCGCGGGCAGCACCATGTCGGCAATCTGGGTCGTCGGCGTCGGATGAAACCCGTCTTGCACCGCGAGAAATTCGAGGTTCTCGAATCCCTGCAGCAGAACATCGACGTTCGGGAACGAGACCAACGGATTGGTGGCAATGATCCAAAGCGCCTTGATGTCGCCCTTGACGCAAGCCTCGACAATGTCGGGATAGGCGAGACCGCGGCCGCGCGGCAACGTGTCCGCGTCGATTTCCCACAGATGGGCCAGGTCGGATCGATCTGCCTCGTCGGCGAAGTCCCGGTAGCCCGGCATCGAAGAGGTGAACCCCGTCTCGCGCGTCCCCATGGCGTTGCACTGCCCGGTGATCGAGAACGGCGACGATCCCGGCTTGCCGACGTTGCCGGTGATCAGCGCCAGGTTGTTGATGACGTTGACTGTCTCGGTTCCCTTGCTCGAGTGGTTGACACCCATGGTCCAAGCCAAGAACGGCCGCTCCGCGCGCCCGTAGATCAGCGCGGCGCGGTAGATCTGCTCCTCGCTCAGACCGGTTACGGACGCAACGCGCTCGGGCGTGTACTTCGCGAGGTGGGCCTCGAGTTCGTCGAAGCCGGTCGTGTGGGCCTCGACGTAGTCCTTGTCGATCAGCCCGGCCCGTATCAGGATGTGGGCCATGCCGTTGAGCAGGGCGATATCGGAGCGCGGCTTGAGCGGCAGGTACAGATCCGCCATTCGGGCCGTCTTGCTGACGCGCGGGTCCGCGACCACGACCGTCTTGCCGGGATTCCTCTCGAGGCGGTAGCACAGGATCGGGTGATTGTCGGCGATGTTCGCGCCAATCAGGAAGACCGCGTCGGACTGCTCGAGGTCATCGTATGCCCCGGGCGGTCCGTCGCTGCCGAACGATCGCTTGTAGCCCGACACGGCACTGGCCATGCAGAGAGTCGTGTTGCCGTCGTAGTTGTTCGTGCCGAAACCCAGCTGCACCAGTTTGCCGAGTGCATAGAACTCCTCGGTCACCAGCTGCCCGGTGCTTACCACGCCCAAGGCGCGCGGCCCGTACCTCGATTGCACCTTGCGGAACTCCCGCACAAGGGTCCCGATCGCGTCGTCCCATGCGATGCGCTCAAAGCGGCCCTTCCCGTTCTTGAGGAGCGGGTGGCGCGCTCGGCTCGCGGCCGAGACGACCTCGTGTTCCGACAGACCCTTCGGGCACAGCTTTCCGAGGTTGACAGGGTGATCCTCGTTGCCCCGGACAGAGACTGCCTTGCCGTCTCTCACGCCGATGTGCATGCCGCACCCCACCGAGCAGTATCCGCAGGTGGTGGGCACCCAGCGTTCCGGGATCTTGGCTGCCGATGTGAAGCCGTAGCTTGGGTCGCGCCCGTAGGCATAGTCTTGCTTCCGCGTGTCGAAGCCGAGCAGTCGTTTGAGAGTCATGCCGCCGCCCTCCGTTCCAGAAACGGCATTGCCATGTTCTTGGGCACCACGCTGACGAAGAACAGGTATCGACCGACCAGCGCACCGCATGCTGCCAGTGCGAAGCCGACGCCCGCGAATCCCACGGCGGGCAGGCCGACTGCGCCCGTGGCGAGCAATCCAAGTCGGAGCAGGAAGAGTCGCGCGAGCGGCCCGGAAAGCAGCCTCGCGGTAGCCTGCTTCTCGTATTCGTCGGTGCGCACGAACCCAAAGAAGCGCCAGATTTCCAGCAGCACGTGGGCCACGGCCGAGACGGCCGCGCATGCTAGCAGGACGGTGTCGTATCGCGTTGCGAGCATCGCGACGAGTAGCGGGCCCAGCGTCGAGCCGGTCAGGAAGAAGTCGGCGATCGTCAGCGGACTGTTCCAAGCTGGACGGCCCGGCACAAGATAGATGCGCGATGTCGCGTACATCGCGAAGACACCGATCGCCGACGCGGCAGCGCCTATCAGCGAGGCCCCCGGCAACCCTGCCAAAAGCATCGCTGCGCAAACCGTTGCAGCCGCGCCGAACGAGCTAAGGCCGAGGATCTCGCGACTGAGCCAAGAGGTCTTTACATTGCGGATCGCTAGCGGCGCGAGTGCGGGCCGACCCAGATGAAGCGGCGACGCCGCGAAGGACGCCAGTCCCAACGCCAGCGATACCAGCGCCGCGGTTCGCAGCGCCTGCGATCCGCCCGCTAGGCTCAGGAGCCACGTCGTAGCAAAGCCCGCGATCGAGAGCTGGGTCAGCACCGTCATCAGCACGAGCGAGAAGTGCGGCTTGGCCGGCTTGATGCGGTGGAAGTCCGCCTTCTCGGCATTGAGGGGCAGCTGCTCGGGCAGCGTGACGCGAGTCGTCGAGATCGTGTCGTCGGCGCTGGGCAGTCCCGGTGCGTTGGCCTCGTCGCGGTACTTGCTCCGCCACTTGCTGACGTCTACGATCTCGATCGCAAGGGCCTGAGACGGGCAGGCGTCCACACAAGCCGGGGCGTCGCCGTCGGCCAAGCGGCCGTGGCACATGTCGCACTTTCCGACCACACCGCGAACTTCGTTGAACGTCGGGACGCTGTACGGACAGTTCCAGATGCAGTACTCGCATCCGATACAGGAATCGGCATCGTGCAGGACGATGCCGGTCCGGGGATCCTTGGAGTACGCCTCTGTAGGGCAGCCTGTCATGCACGCTGGGTCGAGGCAGTGATTGCAGCCCATGGAAAGGTGCATGCGCTGCGTGTGAGGGAAGATGCCTCCCTCAACCTCTCCCACGCGGCGCCAGGAAACGTCGGCCGGGTTGTTGTTCTGCTCGGCGCACGCTACCTCGCAGCACTTGCAACCGACGCATTTCGACATGTCGAAATGGAAGCGGTACTGCTGGCCGTCCTCGAGCGGGATTTCCGGAATCAACGGGGACGAGCCGACCAGCCCGCGCGCGGCCCGGGACTGCGGCGCGGCCTCGCCAAGAACGACGAAGGGGTTCGTCGCGGGTTGCTCGGATGTGGCCACTGTCTGCATTGAGTCTGTGCAATTCCTTTCTGGGCGTGGTGCGGATGCACCGGACCCTTCGAGACCGGCTCTTGCGAGACCGCGTCCCGAACGGGGTCAGAGAAGTCGAACAGGGAAGCTCCGCGCTCGGCGCTGGCTCGCGCCTTGCGATTCGGCGGCTTCGAATCTACGCGGATCGGACCTCGCGGACAGCCTGGGTCCCGAGGCGGTGAGGCAGGGACGTGGGCACGCCACCCGCCTGTCTGTTCCGAAGCTAGCACGCCCGAGGCGACATGTGAAGCAAAAATTTCTTATCGTCTGAATAACTGGCAAGTGGAACGCCGGCGCCTTCCTACACTGGACTTGTAGATTGAGATTCGCTCCCCGCCGAGCGGATTCCACGCCCTCTCAGAGCTCCGCCGATAGCGGCGGCGCGATTGCGGTCCAGCCTAGTAGCCATGCCGCGGTAGGGGGCATCGCATCCGGAGGAGGGACTTCCCATGGCGGGGGGCAGAAAGACAGCAGTGGTGATCGGAAACGGTCCCGTCGGGCACCGCTTCTGCGAGAAGCTGGTCGAGTTCGATGGCGGCCGCGACTATCGCATCGTCGCGTTCTGCGAGGAGCCCCGGCCTGCCTACGACCGGGTCCGTCTCACGTCCTATTTCGACCATCGGGATCCCGCCAAGCTGGCCATAGCGCGCATCGAGTGGTATCGCGAGAACGGAATCCAGCTCCATGTAGGAGACCGCGCGCGGCGGATCGACCGCTCTCGGCGGAGAGTCGTGTCGGAAGCGGGCCTGGATATCCCCTACGATTGCGTGGTCCTGGCGACTGGCTCGCGACCGTTCGTTCCGCCGATCAAGGGCATCGACAAGCGCGGAGTCTTCGTCTACCGCACGATCGAGGACCTCGACGCCATTATCGATTACTCAAAGAAGGCTCGCAGCTGTGCGGTGATCGGCGGCGGACTCCTCGGACTGGAGGCGGCCAAGGCCGCCTACGACCTCGGCCTCGAAACCCATGTCGTCGAGTTCGCCCCGCGCCTCATGCCTCGTCAGATCGACGAGGCGGGATCGAACCTGCTGGTGCGCCAGATCGAGGCCTTGGGAGTCCGCGTGCACTTGCAAAAAGCCACGCAGGGAGTGCTGGGCAATGGCCGCGTCACCGGAATGGAGTTTTCGGATGGCGGAGGCCTTGGCGTGGACATGATCATTGTCTCCGCCGGGATCCGGCCGCGCGACGAGCTGGCCCGGGACTGCGGACTGGACGTCGGGCCGCGCGGCGGCATCGCCGTCGACGACCAGCTGCGAAGCACCGATCCGGACATCTACGCGATCGGAGAGGCCGCCCTGCACGGCGGGACGATCTACGGGCTGATCGGGCCAGGCTGGGAGATGGCCGACGTAGCAGCGGGCCACCTTGCGGGTAGGGACGTGCGCTTCGACGGCGCGAACTTGTCGACGAAGCTGAAGCTGATGGGTGTCGACGTTGCCAGCTTCGGCGACTACGAGGCCCCGGCCGAATCCGCTGTTCCGCTCGTGGTGGACGACCCGTTCGCCGGAATCTACAAGAAGCTGCTCTTCAGCACAGACGGGAAGAGGCTGGTCGGAGGCGTGCTGGTTGGCGATGCCTCCGGCTACTCCGAGCTGTCCACACTGGCCGAATCCGACCAGGATCTGCCGTTCGAGCCGGCGCAGCTTGCGGGTCTGGGCGGCGAAGGCGCGCCCGACATCTCGGTCGGCATCGGGGACGACGCGCAGGTCTGCTTCTGCAACAACGTCACCAAGGGTGCGATCTGCTCGGCAATCCGGGAGCACGAACTGGCGACGATCGGAGCCGTTAAGGAATGCACGACGGCCGGGACAGGCTGCGGCGGCTGCCTCCCGATGGTGACGGGCCTGTTGAACGCCGAGCTCGAGGCCGCGGGCAAGGCGGTGCAGAAGAGCCTCTGCGAGCACTTCGACTACACCCGGCAGGACCTGTTCGAAATCGTCAAGGTCAAGGGGATCCGCACCTTCGAAGAGCTCATCCGCGATCACGGGCGGGGATTTGGCTGCGAGACCTGCAAGCCCGCAGTGACCTCGATCCTCGCGTCGCTGTGGAACGAGAGCATCACCGATCCCTCCCACCACACGCTCCAGGACACCAACGACCGGTTTCTGGCGAACATGCAGCGCGGCGGCCTTTACAGCATTGTTCCGCGCGTGCCCGGAGGCGAAATAACGCCCGCCAAGCTGATCGCCCTCGGCACGGTGGCCAGGAAATACGGCCTGTACACGAAGATCACGGGCGGCCAGCGGGTCGACCTGTTCGGAGCGCAGGTGCATCAATTGCCTTCGATCTGGGAGGAGCTGATCGAGGCAGGCTTCGAAAGCGGGCACGCCTACGGCAAGGCGCTGCGCACGATCAAGAGCTGCGTCGGCACCACTTGGTGCCGCTACGGGGTCCAGGACTCGGTCGGGTTCGCTGTCCGCATCGAGAAGCGCTACCGGGGAATTCGCGCGCCGCACAAGGTCAAGGGGGCAGTGTCCGGCTGCGTGCGCGAGTGCGCCGAGGCTCAATCGAAGGACATCGGCCTGGTCGCGACCGAGACCGGATACAACCTCTTCGTCTGCGGGAACGGCGGGGCAAAGCCGCGGCATGGCGACTTGCTCGCTTCCTCCCTCGACGAGGACACAGCGATCCGCTATATCGACCGCTTTTTCATGTACTACATCATGACGGCCGACAAGCTGACTCGCACGTCGGTCTGGATCGAGCAGCTCGAGGGCGGCATCGAGCGCATCAAGGACGTGGTCGTCCGCGATAAGCTCGGCGTCTGCGATGAACTGGAACGGCGCATGCAGTTTCTGGTCGACAGCTACCGCTGCGAGTGGAAGGAAGTGGTGAATGATCCAGAGCGGAGGAAGCTGTTCCGGCAGTTCGTCAACACCGACGAGGTTGACTCCGGCATCGAGATCGTTCCCGAGCGCGGGCAGGCCCGCCCGGCCGATTGGCCGAAAGATGGAGTGAGGCTCGAGCAGATCAAGCTTCCCGGGGGCCAGAAGCTCGGCGAGTCGAGAGCGGCCGGGGGGACACAGCCCGGGCGCAAGCTCGAATGGGTCCGAATTGGCAGGGTTGCCGACTTCCCGCGGAACGGAGGCGCCGCGGTAAAGGTCGGCGAGACTCAGATCGCAGTCTTCAACCTGACCGACAGGGGCCAGTGGCGGGCCTGTCAGAACATGTGCCCGCACAAGAACGCCTTCGTGCTGGCGAGGGGCATTGCGGGCAGCGCCGGGCTCTCGCCCAAGGTGACTTGCCCCCTGCACAAGAAGCCGTTTTCACTCGACACGGGTGAATGTCTTTCGGGCGAACCCTACGCACTGAAGGTTTTTCCCGTACGGGTCGCGGGTGACGGAGTGTACTTGCTGCTTCCGCCGGAACTGCAGCTCGATGCGCTGCTCGCAACGCCGTTGCACGTGATCCAAGCAGGCGACGCAGCAGCTGCACAAGCTTGCGCGGCCTGCACCTGATCTTCATGAGGAGAAATTGATGCCAAATTCGGAAGGATGGACCTGAAGTGAGAGTTGAAACGATCGAGGAGGTCGACCCGATGAATCGTCGATCGACGGCGGAGCCGGTCTATGAAGAGCGCGGCCTCGACGGGGACGCGCATCTCGAGTTCCTGCACCGAATCAGCGGGCGCCTGGCCGTTGCCGACCCGCTGAACGAGGTGCTGGGACAGATCGTCGAGTTCCTCAACGACGTGGTCGGCGCGGACTCTTGTTTCATCTACGTGCTCGAAGACGACCAGCTTGTCCTGCGCGCGTCCAAGAACCCGCATCCGGAAGCGGTCGGCAACCTCCGCATTTCCTTGGGCGATGGCATCACCGGCTGGGTGGCGCAGAACCGGGAAGCCGTGGCGATCTCTGGCGGAGCGATGCGCGACAAGCGTTTCCGCCCGTTCAGCCAGCTTCCCGAAGACGGATTCGAGGCCTTTCTGTCCGTCCCGATCCTCGCCGGAGGACGCCTGATCGGCGTGCTGAACCTGCAGCACCGCCAGTGCCACGTGCACTCTCAGCAAGAGACGAAGCTGGTATCGACAATCGGCCATCTGGTTGGCGCCGAGATCGAACGGGCGCGGCTAGACTCCGAAGTCGCAAAGCTCACCGGCCAACTAGCGACGCGAAAGCTGATCGAGAGGGCCAAGGGGATTCTGCAACGGGACCTTGGCTTTACAGAGGAGCAGTCGTACCTAAAGTTGCAGCAGGAGAGCAGGCGCCGGCGTATGCCGATGAAACAAGTCGCCGAGGCCGTGGTGCTCTCGGACGATCTCCGGCGCGCCCAATCCGAGAAGTAGCGATCAAATCCCGTCGTGGGTCTGGCATCCGGCGTTTCTTGGCAGCCGCTGCTGCCACGCTGTGCTGGCTGACTTCCCGCCAGTCGGGGGAA
This sequence comes from Bryobacterales bacterium, assembly GCA_028819215.1. GTDB lineage: Bacteria > Acidobacteriota > Terriglobia > Bryobacterales > UBA6623 > VXMF01. The sequence goes on along the minus strand of JAPPMG010000031.1, from coordinate 21,333 downwards.
TGCCAGGATTGTGGCGTTAGCAGAGCCCCAGTTCGAGGGTTTGTTTCGCGAGCTAAGGGACGCGGTCCGCCGCGCCTGCCGTTCCCGAAGTCACTTCCCTTTACCGTGATACACTCCGCCCAAGTAATGGACGTACAGATTCGGACTGTGTTGCCGAGCGAATCGACCCTGATCTTCAGCTTTCTGGCCCTAGCCGCTCGCATGCAGGAATCCGGCGAGCCAATTCAAAAGGCCCTGCGAGACCACGAATTGACCAGATACTGGCAAGACTGGGGCCGGCAAGGCGATCTCGGCGTGGTGGCGGAGTCCGACAGCGTCGGGTACCCGGTGAGCTGTGCGTGGGTGCGACTCTTCTCCCGCGAGGAGGCAGGCGCGGACTATGTGGGCGAGAACATTCCGGAGCTGGCAGTCGGCACGATTGCCCCGGCTCGTGGGCAGGGAGTGGGCACGAAGACCTTGCAAGCTTTACTAAGCCTCTGTCAGGCCCGCTACTCTGGAGTGAGCCTGAGCGTCAGGATCGACAATCCCGCAGTTCGTCTCTACGAGCGGCTGGGATTCCGGAGAACGTCGGCGGGCCTGATTGTCAACCGGGTGGGCACGGAGTCGGTTGTCATGCTTCTGAGTTTCGATAGGAATCGAACATGAAACCCCTTTTCAGATCCTTGATCCCGCTCATGGCCGCCACGGTGGCCGGCGCGGCTCCGAACGTGGTCTTGATCGTCTCTGACGACCAAGGCTACGCAGACATCAGTTGCTACGCGCACCCGGACGAGGTCCAGACACCGAATCTAGACAGGATTGCCCGCGAGGGCGCACGCATGACCAGCGGGTATGCGAGCTGTCCTGTCTGCGCGCCGACCCGGGCGGGCCTGCTCACAGGCCGGTACCAGCAAAGGTTCGGCTTCTACACTGCCGCTGATTCGCGGGCGGGGCTGCCGAACTCCGAGACCACACTTGCAGAGATCCTAGGCGACCACGGCTACGCCACAGGCGTCTTCGGCAAGTGGCATTTGGGCTATGAGCCGCCGTACCGTCCGCTAGAGAGGGGATTCGACACCTTTTACGGATTTCTGGGCCATGGTGGCCACGACTATTTCGACCTTGCCATCTCGGACGACATCCGCTCGATCTATCGCAACCGGTCGCCGATAGGCGACACGGGCTACCTGACGCGAAATATCACCAAGGAGGCGATAGCCTTCATCGAGGAGAGCCAGGGCAGGCCGTTCTTCGCCTACGTGCCTTACAACGCCGTGCACAACCCGCTTCAGGCACCGCAGGACTATGTTCGGCGCTATTCAAGCCCAGATCCCCAACGCAACACCTACCTGGCCATGCTCGCGATCATGGACGAGGGCGTGGGGGCGATTCTCGACACTTTGGACCGCCTCGATCTGTCTGACGACACCTTGGTGATCTTCTTTTCCGACAACGGTGGCGCTCGAGGCACCACGGCGAACAATGGTGCGCTGCGCAACTTCAAACACAGCGTGTATGAAGGTGGCCTTCGCGTACCGTTCCTGTTGCGATGGCCAGCAAGGATCCCGGCAGGAACCGTCTCTGACGAGCCCGTGATCTCCATCGACGTGTTTTCCACCGTCCTTGCCGCGGCCGGCATTGAGCCTCCCGCGGAGCTCCAACTTGACAGCCGCGACATGTTGCCTGCCTTGGCGGGACGGCTGGAACGCCCCCTCCACGAGGCTCTGTACTGGAATTGGATCGACAAGGATTCCGATACCGGCTGGGCGATCCGCAAGGGGCGCTGGAAGCTACTGGCCGACAAGGGCGGAATCGAGCTTTACGACCTAGTGGCCGACATCGGCGAGACGCGCAACCTAGCCTCGAACCAATCGACGATCGTCCAGACACTGCTTGCCGAGTACAAGAACTGGCAGAGTCAACTCCGTCCCCGCATCCGGCGCCAGCGGTGAGCCTGGCTAGGGCTCGCACTTAACCGCGACATCGAACCGATGCCGCGTCCCGCCAAGCCTCGACCTGCAAGTCAAGTTCTGCGGATACGGGAGGGATGGCGGTTAATCCCACTCTTCCGCCGGACACCGCGCGGAATTTTCTGCCGAACCGTCCGTGGCAGGATCGGCCGATGCCGTTCCGGGCAGCCGCGAATCTACCTACCGTGTCGGGTCCGGCCTCGAGCCCGCCTCTTGGGGGCGGATCAGCGCCGCAGCCTGGGGCTCCGCAGACCCCTCGGTGAGGACATATCGCATGTTGGCATCCAAGCGAGTCCACTCTTGTCTCAGGCCGCGAGGCCACGTCACGCGAACCGCCTCGACCTGGCTTGCCTGGCCGAGTCCGAAGTGCAGGGCCAGCTCGCTCTGCGAATAGTAGCTGCCACCGCCCACGACGGCCTGAGTCAGTCGGCGTCCACCCACTGAAACCTCCACTCGGGCACCGATCGCGCTGCGATTCGACTCAACGCCAACCAACTTGAGCACGATCGCATTAGTGCCCTCAGGAACATTCTTCAACAGCGCTGGCGGTTGATTCACGTTGACGATGACTACTTCCGGGTGGCCATCACCGTCCAAGTCCCCGGATGCCAGGCCGCGGGCCGGCCGAGGCACTTGCAGGGCGGGACCAGCTCTGTTCGAGACATCCTGGAACGTCCCTGCTCCTAAGTTCCTGAAAAGGAGTGTCGGCTGCCGGTAGGTCTCGCCAATGTCAGCGGCGTCCACCTCCGGGTATACATGGCCGTTGGCGAGCATCAAGTCGGGCAGGCCGTCTTCGTCGGCGTCAATGAAGAGCGCCCCCCAGCCAAGGAGCTGGTGCGCCCCGAGCCCGGCTTCAAACGCAAGATCCTCGAAGAAGACTCCGTCTTCGTTGTTGTAGAGTGACGGCAAATCGCCCGAAAAGTTCGTCTTCGCAATGTCAAGGAAGCCGTTGCCATCATAGTCGGCCACGGCCACTCCCATTCCGGCCTGGAGCTGGCCGTCGGCGCTATAGGCCACGCCAGCTTCGGAGGCGATGTCGGTGAAGGTACCGTCGGCGTTGTTGCGATACAGCAGGTTAGGCGTCATGTCGCATGCGACATAGATGTCGATGTCATCGTCGAGGTCGAAATCTGCGGCGATCACACCGAGCCCGTACCGCCCACCCGCCTCTAGGATTCCGGCGGCCTCAGAAACGTCTTCGAATTGACCGTCTCCCAGATTCCGATAAAGCAGGTTCGTCGCGCGGGGAAGCCCTCGCGGACCGCACATGACCGGGATCCCCTTCCACTCGCAAGCTCCTGAAGCGCCGGGCTTGGGTGTATTCTCCGGATCGAAGTCGACATAGTTGCTCACGAACAGATCCAACAAGCCATCTTGGTCGTAGTCCAGGAAGGCACAGCCAGCGCCCCACCTACGTGAAGCAGCCGCCTGACCAAGCCCCCCGCTTGAATCCACGAACCTGCCTTTCTGATTGCGGTAGAGAACGTTCGAGCCGAAGTAGGTAACGGCCAAATCATCCCAGCCGTCGTTGTCAAAGTCGCCCACGCAAGCGCCCTGCCCCCAGCCAGTAGCTGTAAGCCCGAATTCGAGCGCAGACTCAGTGAAGCGGCCTCGGCCGTCGTTGACATAGAGCATCGACGGCGGGCTCTTGCCGGCTTGAGCCAACGGAAACGTAGTGCCGTTCACGACGAAGATGTCGCTGTCGCCGTCTCGGTCAAAGTCAAATATGGCGGCGCCAGTGCCCGTGGTCTCCAAGATATAGTTGCTGGCCGTGGCGCTTCCGAAGGTAACGGGAACGCGCAGGCCCGCCTGAGAAGCTATGTCCTCATAGTTGGCGGCGGCGGAAAGCTGAGGTGACAGCCCAACCACCAAAACCAAGGCGAGAGAGCAACGTTCAAGGCAAGTGAGGTCTGATCCAGACCAAGCTGCCAGGCGTCGGCACACATGCACAGTTGGATCGAGGAGCACGAGTTGTCGCGCTATCCAGACTCCTACCTTAGCCCAGCCGACCTTGGCGTTGCCCCGCTGGCCGTGGGACCCAAGCCGCGGCAGGTAAGCCAGTCTCGAATGCCAAGCCGCACCTCGCGCACTGCGGTTGGCCGGCCTTGAAGACTGCGCGCACTAGCTCTGGACTTCAGGCTCGACGCGCGCGGAGGTGCGGATCTCGTCTTCACCGCGAGGGAAGGCATCCCACAAGTGCAGGAACGTAGGTGTTAGCATCCAAGCCTGTTCCTCCCGCAACCGAGCCACCTCTTCTATCGGCGTGAAACAGGCCTGGGAGATGTGATCCGTTTCAATCGTGAGCGGACCGTTCCAAATGGCCGAATAGAGACCGATGAACTTCGTAGAACCTTCGTCTGACATAGCCGTCTTGCCCACGAACTTGGGATCTTGCAGTCGCACTTCAAGTTCCTCAAGCGCACGGCGGACAATGGCCTCCGCGTAGGTCTCGCCCGACCTCAGATACGTGGCCACCGACGAGCCCCAACAACCCGGATGGCGCGGTCTCGATGCGGCCAAGCGCTGAATCAGCAACTCAGAGTCGTCGTTGAACAAGAACAGGTGCGCGACTCGGAAGTTAGCTCCCAGCCGTAAGGCGTCCCCTCGCTTGATCGAGCGGATGACGCGGTCCCGGGAGTCGACGGCATCGATCAGCTGATCGGCGGTCGAGCGCATTGGCACAGAGTGATACTTGGCCTCCACTACTCCATTGCCGCACACCAGCACTGGACATAAGTGGAGCGCCTCGGCAGGCAGGGCCAAACCATGCCGAAGCTGAAGCCAAGCAGCGGTTCTCGCCTCGGCCCATGAGGGACTTGACGGGCTTGGGAGGTGACTCAAGATACCTCTGCACAGGTTGGTACCCCAACGTCGCCGTCATTGCCTGGGCGCGTCTTGCGCTCCTTGACCTTGGCATTTGTGACCAACCTGTCCGGCAAGAAACGAAACGGCCCCCGCCCCAGAGGGCGGAGGCCGTGAGCCAAGCGGACGTGCCGCTTAGAACATGAACCGCAGCGCGAACTGGAAGTTCCTGTTCAGGCCAGCGCGCGTGCCAAAGATCCGGCCGAAGTTGCCCGACCCGTGCGTCGCGTTCGGACGGCTGAACTGAGGCGTGTTCATCAGGTTGAACGACTCGATGCGGAACTGCACCTTGGAACTCTCCGTGATCGGGAAGTCCTTGAACAGCGACAGGTCCACCGTGTTGGTGGGCGGGCCGATGTTGCTGTAGTTGCCGAGAGCCCCGTAGGTGCCGACCGCCGGATCCTGGAACGCCGACGTGTCAAACCATTCTTCGGGAGAGCGACCGCCGGAAGGAGCCCCGTTCGGGTCCCTGCCCGAAACCGGATCTGGACGCGTCGTTCCGGAGCAGGAACAGATCGCGCGGTTGGTGCCCACGTTGAAGTAGTTGCCAGTTTGCAGTGTCAGGATTCCGTTCAGCTGCCAGCCCCCGACGATCATGTTTGCGGCACCGCTCAAGTTGCTCGGGGTCGGCAGGTTCCAGTTTCCGCTCAGCACGAATCGGTGTCGGATATCGAAGCTGGCGTGCGCGTACTCCAAGTACTGGTGCGGGGTGCGGTTTCCAGGACCACCCGAGAGGGTCGTGCCCGTGTCCGCTAGCGCGTGACCCCAAGTGTACGCGGCAAGGAATCCTACGCCATCCGAATAGCGCTTGTCCAGCTTCGCCGTGAACGCGTTGTATGTCGAGCGGCCGTTGCTGTTGGTAAAGGATATCCCCGTGTTGCCCACCAAGTGCGCGAACGGCCTCCGGCTAAAGCCTGAGATATTCGGGCGCGGGTCGTTCACCAACGGGTTGCCGTTGTAGTTGTCTGTCAGGCGGTTGCCCTTGGAGCCGATGTAGGCCAGCTCGAGCACCGAGTTCCAGCCCAAGTCGCGCTGCAGGTTGAAGTTCCACTTGTTCACCAACGGCCAGCGGCGCTGCGTGTAGACCGAGCGGAAAGAAATCCGTGCGGAACCCGTGAACGCATCGATTGGAAAGCCGTCCGAGAACTTGTTGACGAACGGATTGCGGTCCGACGGCCGGTCCTTGGGGAACCGTGTCTCCTGGTTGAAGGGGACGTTCTCGCCGCGATTGGGGTTTCCACCCTCGTTCTCTTCGGCGCCGTAGAAGATCCCGTAGCCGGCGCGAATCACCGTGCCGGGCGTGACCTCGTAGGCGAAGCCGATCCGGGGAGCGATATTCGATCGATCCCACTCGGTGAGATATAGGGACGCCTGGCCGCGCGATACCGCGATCGCCGGGTAGTCGGTGGCAAAGTTCGGCGGGAGCGGGGCATCCTGATCCTTGCCCTTCGGGATTACAAGTGTCGGCTCGCTGTGATCGGCGCCAAACACGTCCAGGTGGGCCTGGCGGCCGAACTTCTCGCCGATCGGCGTTGTCAACTCGTAGCGCACGCCAATGTTGATGGTGAGCTTGGAGGAGACCTTCCAGTCGTCCTGGACGAAGAACGAGTAGGCATCCTTGAATGACGAGATGAAGTTCGCGGTCGTGATGCGAGCCCAGTCCACGTCGCCGAGCAGCCAAGACGCCATGGCGTCGCCGGTGTCGTTGAATCCAACTTGGTCCGAGTCAGCCCGGTTGAAGTTCATGCGGCCGCGAGGAGACGGCACCTGAAAGAACGGGAAGCCGATCGGGCGGTATTCCGCGCCGAACTTGATCGCGTGCGAGCCCTTGTTCCAAGAGACGTTCTGGATGAAGTCCCAAACGTTGTTGTACTCCTGCGTCGGAAGCCACTCGGACCCGCCGACGATGCTATAACCCTGCGGTGCCAGGCGCATCAAGCCGCCATTGTTGGTGGTGAACGGGTTAAGGCCGCCAAAGCCCAGTTCCGCGAACGAGTCGGCGTTCGCGTTGCTCTGCACGCGGGTCGTGATGAGGCGCGAATAAGCGACGCGGGACTCGGTGATGAAGGTGGGCGACCAGATCTTCGTGTAGCTCATCATCGCCGCACGGCTGAGGTTCTCTTCCGTTTCTCCCAAGAAGCCGCCCGCGTCCAGATGTCCGGGAAGCGGAGGCGACTGGAACTTCTGCTCGTCGATCCAGCTCAAGCTGCCGAACAGGCTGTCGTTGTCGGAAATCCGGTGGTCGATGCGCACGTCGAACTGATGGACGTCGCGGGTTGCCGTGCGGGTCGTGAAGAAGTTCCCGCCCGGACGCTCGCCCGCGGCCGTGAGGTTCTGGTTCTCAGCGGGATACTGGCCGATCAGGCTCGAGGCGATCGAGTCGAACATCGTCTGGGGGAGCATGTTGTTGGGGAACGGATCGCGAATGACGGTACCGTCCACTTCCCTTTGCGTGGTGCGGTCGAATATCTGGCCGCGCGTGATGTCGCGCCCTAGGGCGTCCTGACCGAGCACATCGCCCGCGCGGTAGACAGAGGTGAAATCGCCTTGAGCCATACCAGGGGCCGGAACGGTAAGCGTGCTAGAGAGGCTGCCGTCGCGGATCAGCGTGCCCTGATAGTCAGCGAACCAGAACGTGCGATTCCTGGCAATCGGGCCACCAACCGCTGCGCCGTACTGGTTCTGCTTATAGGCCTGCCGCGGCTTGGCGTTCCTGTTCAGCTCCCAAGGATTGGCATTGAGCTTCTCGTTCTGCAAGAACTCGAAAAGGGTGCCGTGTACTTCGTTGGTCCCGGACTTGATCGTCACGTTGACGACGCCGCCGGCAGCGCGACCGTACTCGGCGTTGTAGCCGTTCGTCAAGATCTGCATCTCGCCGATGGCCTCGACCGACGGACCGACTACGTAAGCGGTCTGGTTGATGAAGTCGATGACGTTGACGTTGTTGTCAACGCCGTTGAGCAGGAAGTTGTTCTGCCCGTTGGAGCGCACGCCGTTGGCCGAAAAGCCGCCGCCGGCGGCGTCACGAGCGCCAGGCTCGGCCGGCACGACCGCAGGCACGGTGCGAGCCAAGAACGCAAACCGGCGCTGGCCACCCAAGGGCAGCTCGCTGGTCTGGCGGTTCTCTAGCGTGCCGCCCATCTGGGTCGTCTCGGTCTGCAGGGCCGGAGGCGCGGCGGAAACCTCGATGGTCTCCGTGACCTCGCCGATCTCAAGCACGAAGTTGGCTTGGACGCGGCCTGCCGACTGCAGGATCACTCCGCTCTGAACCGACCGCTTGAAGCCCGGCGATTCGCAGGCAATCGTGTAGACACCCGGCTTGATGAGGGGCCTGATGTAGTTGCCGATGACATCCGACTCGACGGTGTCCGTTACGCCGGTTGCCTCTTCGGTAATTGTGATTGTGGCCCCGGGAATGGCAGCTCCCGAAGGGTCTGTCACGCTGCCAAGCAGCGTACCCATGTCCCGCTGCGCCATAGCTGGCACTGCGGCCAGCAGCACTGCGAGTAACAGGGCTGGGATCAAAGAATACGAGCTTCGTCGCATGTAGTTTCGTCCTCTCCTCTTGGTCCGGAACCCGGCCGGAACCGCGATACAGTTGGGAGCAAAGATCCTTCCTAGACCTATCCACCCTACCGTTACCAGTATATGCACACGGCCTTTCGCAAGCGCAAATCGCAGGCTGTCAGGAGGCAATGCCAAGACGCGGTGGCGCGCGGCGGCCTGGCTCAGACTCAAGCCTTCTCCCGGCAGGCCTTGGCGGGCTGGACGGTCGCGCAGCGCCAAACTGAAGGTCTCGATCAGGCGGTTGGATCCGAACCCCGCGAGCCGCTTCGGGTCGGCCCGGCGACCAGGCCGGCGAAATTCAATTGCACGATTCGCGCCAAGGCAGAGTATCTATAGTGTGATGGCCGTGGCTGGAGCAGTTCCCGTCGGCAATCCGGTCGCTTGGATGAGAGGCGACACGGCTCCCGGCCGAGGCCCCGAATCGGCTCACCACCTGATCGCGGCAGCACAGTCCGGGGACACGGCGGCATTCGGCCGCCTAGTCGAGCTCCACCAGCAAAGAGTGTTCCGCACGGCCCGCGCCATCCTCGGAAACGATGCCGACGCACAGGATGCAGCGCAAGAGGCCTTCCTCAGGGCGTACCGCCACTTTGCAAGCTTCGACCCGAAGAGGGACTTGGCGGCGTGGCTCTACAAGCTCACGGTCAATGTCTGCCGCGACATGGTCCGGCGCAGGCCCGGCACGAGGACCTGCCAGACCGAGACCGAAGCCTTGGCCACGGGCGATCCGGGACCATTCGAGGCGGCCGCTCTGCAAGAACAACGAGACTTGACCCGCCGCGCGATTGCTCGGCTGCCGTACAAGGAGCGGGTGGCCATCACACTGCGCGACCTTGAGGGCCTTTCAACTGCAGAAGTCGCGGCCGCCCTTGGAACGACCCAAGCTACCGTGCGGTCACAAGTGAGTGCGGCCCGAGCAAAGCTGCGCCGATACATCCTTGGAGGCCGAAGGAGCCAGACGTGAACTGCCCCAAGGAACTCGAACTCTCGCTCTTCGCCGGCGGGGAGCTCCGGGAGCGCCAAGCCCGCCGGATCGCACAACACTTGGATTCTTGCCCGGCCTGCGCGCAAGCCGTGGATGAGTTCCGATTGGTCCGGTCGGCAGTGATGGACAGCCGCGCTCCAATGCCGCCCCACTTGCGCTCCGCACTACCAACACAGGTGCTGTCTCGAATCGCAGTCGAGCAAGGCAACTCTGATCAAGTGCCGCTGTGGCACTGGCTGCGCTGGGCCGTCGCAGGAGTCGCGACGGCCTGCGTCTCGATTGCCATCTTGGGCCTGCAACCGGACTGGCAAGCCTTGGAGCTGCCCCGAGCAGCACTGGCCCCCGCCAGGCCTCCCGCGCAGGGGTTCACGCTCTCCGGGGCCGTGCGGTTCGGATCATCGCCCGCCCAGCCCGCAGCGGCATGGCCGGAAAGCGCCTCCGACCCGCTCGGCGCTGGCAAGCTGAGCTTGATTGCGGATGCCGACGAGGAAGGTGGTGGTGTAAGGCTCCGCATCCCATCCAACGACCCGGCGATTGAGATTCACTGGCTGATGGACTGAAGGAGGTCACATGACGCGCCATACTATTCCCGCACTCTGCCTATCCCTGCTCTTACTGGCTGGCTTGCCCCCAACGCTGATCGGTGAAGAGGAAGAGCACCTCACACGCATTTACCGTCCGAAACACGCGCAGGCCGACGTGCTGGCAGAGCTTGTGCGGCTTTCGGGACCACTGGTCAGGGCAGACCCAGCGCTAGGCGTGGTGCTGGTCCAGGGACGCCCTGCACAAGTTTCCATGGTCATCGAAACGCTCGCCGAAGTAGACACGCCGCAGCCAGATCCACCACCAGATCCAGCGCCGCCAGACGTGGTCCTTGACCTCCACCTCGTCGGCGCGTTCCGCAGCGAGGCGGACTCGTTCGCAGCACCGAAACCGGTGCAAGAGACCATCGATGAGATCCGGGACACATTTCCGTTCTCGTCATACCAGCTGCTGGAATCCCTGACTGTGCGCACCACCCCCGACGGCCGCATCGCCACCGTCCGGGGCCACATCCAGAGCCAAGACCGGGTGGACTATAGCGTCATGCTCGTCCTGGCCGACGAGCGCCCGACGCCAGAGGCGATCAAGCTGAACCTGATCAAGCTCGAACTCAGGCGGACTGATCCAGCTCTAGGTGTCGAGATGGCGCAAATCGAGACCCAGCTCACCGCGGCGCACGGCAAGACACTGGTCGTCGGCAAGGCTGGGGTGCGGGGCATCGCGGACGGAATCTTCCTGCTGTTGGCGGCGCGCCTAGACTAATCTCCCGGGGCAGAAGCGCGCATCGATAGTCCTTCGAACTGGCACGCTCGGGATATGACAGACAGAGCCCGGAAATGGCAGGCAGTTGCAACTCGCCAAAGCACCACGGCGTGGCGTCAAGCTGCCAGCGAGATTAGGTCAGGATGTCCTTGACCGCGTGGCCGTGCACGTCGGTCAGCCTGAAGTCGCGCCCGGCGTGACGGTAGGTAAGCCGCTCGTGGTCCAAACCCAGACGGTCCAAGATGGTGGCCTGGAAATCATGCACCGTCACGGGATTCTCGGCAATGTCATAGCCCATCTCGTCGCTGGACCCATAGACCATGCCACCCTTGACCCCGCCGCCAGCCAGCCATGAGCTGTAGACCTTCGCGTGGTGTCCGCGCCCTTCGGTGCCAGGAGACGGGCAGGTCGGCGTGCGCCCGAACTCCGTCGTGAACACCACGAGAGTGTCGTCCAGCATGCCGCGAGACTTCAGATCTCGTATCAGCGCTCCGATGGGCTGGTCGACATTCTTGGCCATGCGGTTGTAGTTCGCCATCTTGGCGTGCGTGTCCCAGTTCTTGTCGATGCTCGTGCCGCCATCGATCAGCTCGACGAAGCGCACCCCACGCTCGACCAGTCGTCGTCCCACCAAGCACTGCCACGCGAATCCATCAGTGCTGCCGCGCTCGAGCCCATACATCTTCAGGGTCGCGTCGGACTCCTTCGTGAGATCAAACGCCTCGGGCGCTTCCACCTGCATGCCGAACGCCGTCTCGTACGACTTGATGCGGGCGGCCAAGTTGGTGTCGCGCTCGCGTCCCTGCAGGTGTTGCCGATTGAAGTACTCCAGCAGGTCCAGCTCGGTGCGTTGCTGGTCGCCGGACGTCCGTTGGCTCATGTGTGCAATTGGCTCGTCACCTGGCACAATGCGCGTGCCCTGATGCAGCACCGGCAAGAAGTCCGAGCCCCACACCTGCCCGCCCGCATACGGAATCTCGGGTGCGATCACCATGAATGACGGCAGGTTCTGGTTGAACGTGCCCAACCCGTAGCTGACCCACGAACCGATGCTGGGCCGGTTGAAGGTCGCCGATCCGGTATGGATGCCCAGGGTTGCGCCGAAATGGTCGCCGTTGATGTTGGTCATCGAACGCACGACTGCGATGTCGTCGATGACCTTGCCGGTGTGCGGGAATAGGTCACTGACTTCGATGCCGCTCTGTCCGTACGGGCGGAACTCCCAATCCGCTCCCTTGTAGACGCGGTTCTTGTTGTGCCATTGGTCGTGGTTCTGACGCAGGAAGGGCTTGGGATCGAACGTGTCCACGTGCGAAACGCCGCCCGTCATGAACAGGAAGATGACCCGCTTGGCCTTGGCTGGGTAGTGTGGCTGCTTCGGGCTGAGCGGATCAGCCGCCGTCGAGCCAAACATTTCCGACAGCAGGCCCGGCAGCAGCAGGCCTCCGCCGGCTAGCGAGCGGATCGTCTGGCGTCGATTCAATCCTCCGGCACGTAACATGGCACCCTAATGGTACCGCCGAAGGGCTCCCGTATGAAGCGTTTTGACTATGTGTTCCTGATCTTGTCTGGATTCTTCCTCTCCAGCTTGGTCCTAGCGAACACATTCGTCTTCAAGTTCCTCGACGTTCCGCTGCCCATCGTCGGGGTGGCGACGATCAGTTTGGGAGTGCTGCCCTACCCGATCACGTTCCTCTGCACTGACCTCATCAGCGAGTTGTATGGCAAGCAGCGCGCGAATGCGATCGTGCTGACCGGAGCCGCCGTTTCGGTATACATGCTGGTACTGCTACAGATCGGACGGGTGCTGCCAGTGTCCCACCTACAGGAACCTGCCATCCAAGACCACTACATGGCAGTGTTCGGGCAAAGCGCTCGCGCCATCTTCGCCAGCATGGTGGCCTACTTGATCGCGCAGTTCGTCGACATTCGGCTGTACCACTTCTGGCGCAAACTCACTGACGGGCGGCATCTGTGGCTGCGCAACAACGCTTCGACGATGCTCAGCCAGTTTATCGACACGACCGCGGTGGTGACGATCTTGTTCTATGGCGTCTGGTCGTGGTCCGAGATCACCGCGGTCATCATTGCCAGCTATATCTTCAAACTACTGGTCGCAGCCGGAGACACGCCCCTGATGTACCTAGGCACCTGGCTGTTCGCGGACATCCGGGAGGAATCCCGCAGGCGCGGGTTGATCCACGAATCGGTCTAGATGGTCCGCAGCCTCCATCGATTCAGGCGTCTTCGACGACCTGTAGGGACATTCCCTCGACGAGGTGTCCGGCCTTCTTGCGGAAAGCTACCATGTGCGGTGCCTTGGAGTGGGCTTGCAGCGCTTCCATGCTTTCCCATTGCTCGACTACGGTCATGCGCTGCGGGTCCAAGGCCTGCGCCTTCCAGCCAGTCTCGGCATCGACACACGGCGCGTACTGGACACAGCCGTCCTCGGCGAGGACGTTCGGCACATTCTCCCTGAACATGGCGATGTAGTCCTGCAAGGATCCCTCTTTGACGCGGATTGACGCGATGACGTGAATCATGGCCCCCTATTGTCGCAGGAGCCAACCGACGCCCTGTCGGGCGGCGCACGGCCCGGCGCCAGAGATCTCTTGCCGTCTACGGCTGTTCCGGCGATACTAGCGGTGCGGTCGACACGATCGTCGAAGTGCGGTCCGAACGCCAACTGTGCCGCGGCAGACCGCTGTGGACCGGCGTTTCAATACGCGCCCTTCGTGGAGCGCCGATCATGAGAGCTGACGGACCGTCGACGGGTGCCGAGCCCTGCCGGACGCTATGCAGAACTACAGTCCAGCGATCAAGCGTCTGATCGATGGCGGCATCTTCGAGCGCCTCCCCGCGACCTTCGCCGTTTACTCCCTTGACCGCATCAGGGACTGGCAGCGCCTTTTCCCTGCCGAACAGGACTACTTCGAGCGGTTGTTCGGGCTGCTGGAGCGATCCTCCGACGAAGCCGTCTCAGAACTGTTCGGCCCCTTGCGGCAGGTCGAGCAGAAGATGGACATCGGCGGGGGGATTTGGAAGACGAAAGACTTCACGCTCGAGCACGTCGACTTCCTCCAGCGCAATCGCCACCTCGCCGAATGGCGCCAAGCCATCGCCGGTATCTTCGCCCAGATCGATCCATTGCTCGATGCCGAGGTTGCGCGCGCCGGAAAGCCCCGTTTGGTAGCCGTCGTCTCCCCGGCCGAGCTGCCTATGGGACCCGACCGCATGTGGACTCGGATCCGCGATCACGGTCGCGTCGTGCCGCTAGCGGTGTCCGAGGATGCACCGCTGCAGGACTATCTGGCCCGCTTGTTGAGCGGTGCCGCAATGGCCGGGCGGCGCCCCAGCATCTTCGATCTCTACGGCGAGCAACGCTCCGAAAGCCAGTTTGACACCTGGGTGGTCGAGGCTTCTGACCCGCTCATGCGCCTAGCCCGCGGATTCGTCGGCTGGACCGGCCTGAGCTTCGAGCGCATGGCCGATCTGCGGCAGGCGCTGATGAAGGATGTCAACGAACTGGTTACCCAAGAGAAGATTCCGGGGCCACGTCAGCTGGGCGAGCGCCTGCAGAAGATGAATCCGGGTGCCTTGCGGCGAGCCGCCGGACGCGATCCGGTCATGCAGGACTTCCTCCAGTCGGTGCTACTCAACGGCAACGGCACGTTGCTGATCAACAACACGTTCGTCGAATGGGCGTCCTTGCAGGCCATCCGGCGGGCGCGCCCTTCGGTATTGCTCGCCTCGTTCGGCATCCGCAACAAGGTCAAGCCGTTCAGCAGCCTGCTGATCTACTCCGACCAAGAGGAGACCAACCCGATTCCGACGCAGGCAGACATGCTGGGCTCGTACGTCGATTTGGAAGTGTTCTACCAGTACATCTGGCAAGAGTGCGAGAAATACGCCGAGTACCGGCGGAACACGGCGTATCTCTTCATCGGCACGGGCATGGACGCGCTCTTCGCGATCGCGCCGCCCGACTTCCCGCTGCCCGCCTCGGACACGCCCCAGAGGCCGGAGGAGGTCTTCTTGGGCTGCGCCCGCTGGCTGGGCCTTGATCCCTCCGCCGTCTGAGCGAGCGCGCTCTGCAGTGGATTCGCCACTTTCCCATATAATCCACTCAGTGAAAGTGCTGCTGACAGCGATTCGCGAGGCGGCGTTGAAGCTCTCCGTCGGCGTGCTGGCCCTCGGCGCGGCCGCCACTGTCACAGGCAACGCAGACGCAGAGGCTCGGCTGCTTCGGGACATCGAGCGATCCGGCCGGCTGGGCTTGATCGGCGTAAGCGCGTCCGACCGGCTCAGGCCCACTGGCCGGCTAGCACCGGGAGATCCGCCGATGCTGGCCTTCCGGTACTTGGAAGACCGCCGCCGCCACCGCTTCGGCGAGCTGGACCTGATGATGGACGATGCCGGCCACTAGGGGCCAACTGACTGTCGCGGCAGGGCTTGCGTGCCTGCTTGCCGCGGGAGCGCCCGCAACGGCTGACCAGCCATTCGAGGATGGCTTGCGGCATTTCGGCTCCGGGGAATACACCGCCGCGAAGCAGCGCTTCGCGGCCTCCTCGGATCCACGCGCACCCACGCTGGAAGCGGTCGTCGATGCTTCCTTGGGCCAGTGCGCGCAGGCTCTGGAACGTCTCGAAGCGACGGACAGGCAAGACCTGACCGTCGCCAAGCTGGCGGGGCTGGCGATGGCGCGCTGCGCCATCGCAGAAAAGCGATTTGATGCCGCGTTTTCGGCTCTGACAGACATGCCCGCCGAGCTCTCCGACGACCCCGACGTGCTATACGAAACCGCCAGGCTGTACTTGAAGGGCTGGAACGAGGCGGTCGAGGCGATGTTTGCATCCGCCCCGGCATCGTTTCGCGTGAACCAACTCTCGGCGGAGATCTTCGAGATCCAAGGGCGCTATGACGACGCCGTTCGCGAATACCGCAAGGCCATTGAAAAAGCGCCGGCAACACTGAACCTGCACTATCGCTTGGGCCGCGCCCTGTTGATGCGCTCCCACGAGCCGGAGGCGCTCACTGAGGCCTTGGAAGAATTCCGCGCCGAGCTAGAGCTCAACCCCTCAGACGCGGTGGCGGAATTTCAAGTCGGGCAGATCCTCCAAGTGCTGGGCCAACCATCCGAAGCCCTGGCGCACTTCGAGCGAGCAGTCTTACTGGACGACGAGTTTCCCGAAGCGTTGATTGCTCTGGCCAAAGAACGCTCCAGCCGGGAACAGTACGACGAGGCGATCGCCTTGCTCGAACGCGCGCTGGCCCTGCATCCGGCGAGCGAGCCCGCACATTACAGCCTCATGCTGGCGTACCGCAATGCGGGGCGACGCCAGGACGCCCGTCGCGTCCAGCAAGCGCTGGAAGAGCTGCAGGCCCCGTCCGAAGGCGAGTTCAGCGATTTTCTCAAGCGGATCGGCGAGGTTCCGTGAAGGCGCGCGGCACCGCACGCGCGGCGCTTGCGCTGCTGATTGCCGGCGCCCCGGTCGCGGGTGCCGAAGCCATCCGCTACGTCGATATCGCCGCTGACGCGGGACTGCGACACGCATTTCCAAACGGCGGAGACCGATCCAAGGCCTGGATTCTCGAAACCACCGGCAGCGGTGCCGCCTTCCTAGACTTCAACGCCGACGGCCTGCCCGATGCCTTCGTGATATCGGGGCAGGGCGGCACGAATCGCTTGTACCAAAACCAAGGTGGGCGGCGCTTCGTCGACGTGACCGAGCAAGCAGGACTGCTGAGCGAGGGATGGGGGCAGGGCGCCTGCGTCGGCGATGTGGACAACGACGGGTTCGCCGACCTCTTTGTCACCTACTGGGGCCAGAATCGCCTCTATCGCAACCAGTCTGGCGAGCAGTTCGAGCGATTGCCCGTCCCCGACAGTGGCAGCTATAGCACGGGCTGCGCCTTTCTCGACGCTGACAACGACGGCGATCTAGACCTGTTCATTGCCAACTACCTCGAGTTCGATTTCGAGCGCACGCCGAAACCGGGCCAGAACCCGTACTGCTTCTATCGCGACATGCCCGTCGCCTGCGGCCCGCGCGGCCTGCCGTTCGCCCGCAACGAGTTTCTGCGCAACGAAGGCGCGGGCCGATTCACGGACGCGTCCCGCGCAAGCGGGATCGCCGCTCCCGGCCGCAACTACTCGCTCGGGGCCGTCAGCGGAGACTTCAACGGAGACGGCTGGGCGGACATCTACGTCGCCTGCGACCGCACTCCGTCCATCCTGTACATCAACCAGCGCGACGGCACGTTTGCCGACGAGGCGGTCTTGCGCGGCGTGGCATTCGACGAGCACGGAGAGGCCCTCTCCGGCATGGGCGTGGCCGCCGGCGACATGGACGGAGACGGTCGTGACGATATCTTTCGCACAAACTTCTCCGACGAGCGCTCGACCCTGTACACCAACCGCGGAGACGGCGACTTCGACGATTCGACTGTTCGCTACGGCCTAGGCGTCAATACACGCTTCGTGGGCTGGGGCTGTAGCTTCCTAGACGCCGACAACGATGGCTGGCGAGACATACTCCTAGTCAACGGCCACGTCTTCCCCGAAGTCGAAACGCTCGTCGACAGCGACCTCAGCTATCGCGAGCCGCCCGTGCTATATCGCAGCTTGCTGGGCCGGAAATTCGAGGACATCTCGGCCAGCGCCGGACCCGGGATGCGGCAAGAGCGCGCGGCGCGCGGCCTGGCCTTGGCCGACATCGACAACGACGGCAGGGTCGAGGCGTTGATCAACAGCCAAAACGAGCGGCCGGCCCTGCTGGCCCAGCAGGGCAGCTCTGCGGGCAACTGGATCGTCCTACAGCTTGAGGGCAGCGTATCGAACCGCAGCGCGATTGGCGCGAAAGTGCGCGTGATCGCGGGCGCCAAGACGCAGCGAGGGGAGGTCAGGGGCGGCGGCAGCTACCTGTCGCAACACGACTTGCGGCTTCACTTCGGGCTGGGCTCGGCGACAGAGGTCGATCTCGAACTGCACTGGCCGAGCGGCACGGACCAGCGCATAGAGGGCTTGGCCGCGGGCCAGGTACACACAATCCGCGAGCCATCCCGGCGAGACTGAGACCGGTTCCAGCGCGCGCTGGCGGTCACGCGGCGGGCGATCCGTTCGTCTTGCCCGAGCCGCTGCGCCTGTATGCTTCGTGGACCTTGACTATGGCCTTGGCGGCATCGGCCGCGTCATCCCTTGTGCCCATGAATATGTTCATCGGCAGCCAAAACGCATTGCGGGTCGCAGCTTCCGCGACCGGACAGGGCAGCACGCGATGCGGCTGCCGGTCGAACAGCGGGTTCGCATACAAGGCATGGGGGTAATACGGCCTCACGGGCACGCCCTCGGCCTGAACGGCGGCGACGAAGTGGTCGCGGTCCGTCCCGAACTCGCTTTCGGAGATACGGCCCGGAACGATGTACCGCGTCTGCACCGTGGCACCGGGCGGCGCTTCCTGGAGGTCAATGCCGGGAACTCCCTCCAGTTCTCGCTGGAAACGGCCGAAGTTGGCCGCCCTGAGGCGGATCTGATCGTGCAATCGCTCGAGCTGCGAACCCAGCAGCACCGCTTGCATTGCGGTCATCCTCAGGTTGGTCCCGATCTCGAAATGCTCGAACCACCCCTTGCCCGGCAGGCGTCCGGCGTCTGCGATCGAGCGCGCCTTGACGGCCAGGTCCTCGTCGCTGGTGACAAAGATGCCGCCCTCGCCCGCCGTCATGGCCTTCGAGTTCTGGAAGCTGAAGGTGCCGATCGTCCCCAAGCCGCCGGCGCGCGTGCCGAACCACTCCGCGCCATGGGCGTGGGCGGCGTCTTCGATTACGACCGTGTTGCTGTCCGTCGCAACGCTGCCGAGACGGTCCATGTCCGCCATCACCCCGCCAAAATGCACGGGAATCATTGCCTTGGTGGCGCTGGAAAGCCCTTCTACGACCCTCACGGGGTCGATGTTGTAGGTGTCCGCTTCGATATCGACGAAGACAGGCACGCCTCCCACGCGACAGACGGCGGTGGCCGTGGCGACAAAGCTGTGCGCCGGCACGATGACTTCGTCGCCCTGTCCGATGCCAACCGCGTGCATTGCAAGCTCCAGCGCCATCGTGCCGCTAGAGACAGCGACCCCGAACGCCGCGTCGTGATACTGGGCGAAGAGGTTCTCGAAGCTCGCGACCGGCGGACTGCTACCACCCCATCCCGAGGTTTCGAGCACCTCGCGAACCCGCTCCAAGTCGGAGCCGCTGATGGTCGGCCACGCCGGGTACGGAGCTTTGCGCAGAGCGTCTCCGCCAGTCACCGCCAAGGCCTGCTGCGCCATGGTCTCCCAGTGTAGTTCGGCAGGCCGATGCACGGCGCTTGCCGCTCCAGCAGCATCGTGCGGATTCAGGAATGAAGCCCTGCTTCGCGGATCCGGAAAGGAGCTTGCGAGTCTTGGGGAGGGTGTGGCGCGGGAACTCAGCGACCTAGGGAGATCTCAGTTTCTTGACGTGTGGCCCGCGCCACTCCTCGATGTCCTCAACGAACTCTTCTTCCCTGACCGAGCAGGGGGATGACCTGCTCGGCTTGCTTCCCGCAGGCTCCCCACCCCGGAAGCCGCGCAAGGTGCGTTAGACAGTCGTAGCGGTACGGTTCCGATTTCGGCGGGGCCGACCGAATTCCCTTCGCAGGCCTGGCCGCGGTCTCAGGAGACGCCCAAGGCCTCGCGAGCGCGCATCACCGCTGCCGAGTCCCGGTCAGATGGACCATGCAGGTAGTACGTCGAAGTGGCCAGCATGTGAGGGCGCCAAGCCGGGCTCACCAAGGCGAGATCTTCGAAGATCGCCGCTGCGTACTTGAAGCGGTGGGACTCATCGACCTTGCGGAACAAAATGTTGAGCGACGACCTGAAAAACTCTGTTAGGTCCGGTTGATCCTTTGCGTAGGCGAAGGCCCTTCGCGCGGCATCGTCGATGTCCGTGTCGAGCTGCCCGAAGATCGCGGTGACTGCTTCGCTGCCGCTCGGGGACTCATCAGCGCGCTCGAGCTTGCTCAGGTCCAAGTCCCTCATCTTGCGGTCGTGCGACATGTACTTTGCGAATTGGCCCATCCACCCGACACCCTGCAGCAGCAGGTACAGGCGTGTCTCGGCATCGCCGCTCATCCGAAACGCGTAGTGCAGAGCGTTCGCGGACGTCACGCAATGGACTCCGAGAATGCCGGGCAGCCTCAGCATCAACTCGCCGGCGGCAAGGTGGATGCCGTCCCAAGCGTCGCGAGCGTTGACCTGCCCCTCCACCAGCATCTTCGCGACTTCGCCGCTCGCAGCGATTGGCGCTGCGCCTCGCACTGCCTCCAATACGCCCCGCGCACGCGACGGGTCCGTCGATTTCCCCGAAATCCAGTCAGGTGGCAGCTTAGGAAGCACCTTGCTCGCTGTCTCCGCATTGGCGGCGTGGGACTGATCCTCGAACGTGTAGCCGTTCATGCGACGATCTGTGCCAAAATCCAGCAGACCGAGGACCAACGACCGCAATGCCGGTTCCGCGTGACGCCAGCCGATCGCCTGCAGGGTGCGCCAAGCGCTGGCAGTGAAGATCGCCTTGTGCCCGATATTGCGGTAGTCCCTCGCTCCGTACCGCCACAGCCCCTCGATGACCTCGTGCCCGCCCTTCGTGCGGGCTAGGGCGGTGATCGCGCGGTCCGCCCGTTCCTCGTCCCACGACTGCATGGCGGCGTGGAACTCTCCCCAAGCGTTGCTCGCCGAGGGCAGCGGTCCTTTGGGGCTGCGCAGCTGGAAGTCGCCCTCGTCGGCATCCCGCTGCTGCGACTGCTTGAAATAGTCGAGAGCCCATAGCAGAGGCAGCAGCCGCTCGCGGTCGGGCGCGTCCAGGCTCAACTGGTTCGCTGAGTGCAGGACGAAGACGCAATGGAACTTGAATCCCGGCGGCTGTGGGCTGACATTTCGGATGCCGGCCAAGAACAGTGCCGACAGCAGCTCGCGGTATGAGAGCCCCGCCTTGAGCCGCCCTGCGACGACTTCGATGCATTGGCGGCGCGGCGTCTGCTCAATCAGTCGGACCAGCGGCTCGATATCGGCACCGAAGCGGACGATGTCGGACGCGACGGCTTGGTCCGCAGCCGCGAGGGCCGTACCGTTCCAAACGGCCCCGGAGACGATCGATCCAGACCCTGCGATGCCCTTGATTGCTTCCCTGCGGTTCACTTGATCCGTACCTCCGCCCGCCGTCGCCTTCATGGAAACACGAACCGGGCCCGGCGCGGGCGGTCTCAGAAGAGAAAAGGCAGAATATCCACGCCACACGGCGCAGCTCGGCCCGATGTGGGCAAGGAATTCAGGGAGGCGGGAGTGAGCGAGTCCGGATGGCCGGGTGCGCGAACGGTGCCATCGCTCGTCCGCAACAGGTGCCTCCCTCCGCACTGAGCCGTGCGGCGGATCGGGAGAATTCAAGGCCCATTTCCAACGAGTTGATGACCGGCTTGGGCAGCTGTTCCTCGAGCGTGAGAATGCGTCCGTTCCGAGAGAAACCACGCCGCCCATGCCCTCGGCTGAGCAGCTTCGGAACGGGCCGGAGACCGACTAGGGCGAACACTCCAACGGCTCCGGGCGCGTCTTAGGGGCAGCGCATTAATAACGTAGTTTGTCTGACGGCTATTTTGCCATGAAATGT
>JAPPMG010000059.1 GCA_028819215.1 Bryobacterales bacterium | reverse complement strand
GATGCCTGATTGTAGGAGCCGAAAATTAGGGTCCAATTGGAAATGAAAATCGGTGGTGATTCAAATTCGTAGTGCATACTCAAGAAGAGAGTTGCAGGCAGCTGAAACTTCGGGCGGCCCTCGGGGTTAACAAATACAACGGCAGGCGCGTCTCATTGGTGTCCCTGGCCACAATTTCTCGTCCGTGGCAGTCTCGAAATCGATTAGATGACCACTCGCGGCAAAACCTACGCCTCGCTGCTCGCGGTCGTGGCGCTGACGACGGGCGGCTTTGCAGCCAAGGGCTGGCTCTCCAACGGGAACACTGACGGGAGCGAGCAGGCCGGCAGCGAAGAGTCGGCCCTGGGCGATGCCGTGCCCGTCTCTACAGAGGTCGCGATTCGGGGACCGATCTCGCACCTGCTCGGCTCGACCGCGAACTTGCGCGCCCGCCGCGAGGTGGCCGTGGCAGCACAAGCGGCCGGAATCGTCACCTCCGTAAAGGCTGAAGAGGGTGACTTCGTCAAGGCAGGACAGGTGCTCTGTGCGCTCGATGACCGAGACTTGCAGATCGACCTCGAACTTGTCAGACAGAGACTGGCCCAGACCAAGATCCAGATCGAGGCCGCGGTAATTCGCGCGGAACAGACCCGGACCCGCCTGCGCAACAAGCGCACGGAACTCGAGCGTAACGAAGAGGCGCTGCGGGAGGGCCTGCTCGCCGAATCGGAGGTCGCGGTCCAACGTCACGAAATCGACGACCTGGAGCATGAAATCCGGGCCGTAGAGTCGACCGTGCGCGAGAACCGCCACAGGCAGGACGAGCTCGAATCCGAGATTCGCAAGGTCGAGCTGCAGATCACGCAAACTGCGATCACAGCGCCGTTCGCCGGACGGATCACGGAGCGCACCGTCGAACTCGGCCAATCGATCCGCAGCGCGGAAAAGCTCTATACGCTGGGTGCCTTTACGCCTCTCTATGCCGACGTTTACCTGCCAGAGAACGACTCGCGCTCGGTGCGCGCCGGCCAAAAGGCCGCCCTGCGCTTGGGCAGCGCCAGCGGCGATTTGGCCGAAGGCGCCGTCGAGCGTGTCAGCCCGGTCGTGGACGAGGAGACAGGCACGGTGAAGGTAACTGTTCGGTTCAATCCCCCCAATCCTGCCTTCCGCCCGGGGGCGTTCGTGCGCGTGGAGATCGAGACCCGCACCTTGGAAGACGCCATCCTAATCCCGAAGCAGTCCGTTATTGAAGAAGACGGGCAGACCTATGTGGTGCTGGTCGAGGACGATAGCACGGCGCGGCGCACCGCCGTGGAACTCGGCTACCAAGACGAGACCGCGATTCAGGTGACGTCTGGACTGGACGCTGGCGCAATCGTAGTGACCGCAGGCCAGGGCAAGCTCAAGGACGGGGACAGGACCCGTGTGGTGGCGAACTAGCGAGCTCCTGCAGGCACCAAGCAGCTGCCGATCCGGCAACGGGACCAGCCAGTGCAGATCACGCGAATAGCGATCCGGCGCCCGGTCACGGTCTTCATGGCCGTCACGGCGGTGCTGCTGTTCGGCTATGTGTCTCTAGACCGGCTGGCGCTCAATCTCCTACCGGAAATCTCCTATCCGTCGCTGACCATCCAGACCGACTACGAAGACGCCGCGCCCGAAGAGATCGAGGCGCTGCTCACCCGCCCTGTCGAAGAGGCCGTGGGCGTGGTCGGGGGCCTCAACCGCATCAGCTCGATATCCCGTCCGGGGCAGTCCGAGGTGGTCCTGGAGTTCAACTGGGACACCGACATGGACATCGCGGGCGTGGACGTGCGCGAGAAGCTCGACCTGATCGAGTTCCCGCAGGATTCCGAGCGCCCGGTGATCCTGCGTTTCGATCCGGCAAACGACCCGATTCTGCGCATCCAGGTCCACGGCGGCCTGACTCTGGCCCGTCTGCGCGACGTCGCGGACCGCGAGTTTTCCAAACGCCTCGAAGCGGTCGAGGGGGTCGCCGCAGTGAAAGTGGTCGGCGGCCGCGAAGAGCAGATCCGGGTCGAGATTGACGAGCGGCGAGTGGCCGAGCTCGGCCTGTCGATCACGCAAGTGACCGACATCTTACGGCAAGAGAACCTCAACCAAGCCAGCGGCAGCCTGTACGACCTCGATATGAACTACATGGTCCGCATGGTCAACGAGTTCCGCGCGGTGGACGACGTCCGCGGGATCGTGGTCGCAGATGACGGCGGACGCAAGATCCTGCTGCGTGATGTCGCTCGCGTGTGGCGCGGCTCCAAGGAACGCGAAATCATCGCACGCTACAACGGCAGCGAAAGCGTCGAGATGGCCGTGTACAAAGAGGGCGATGCCAACACTGTGACGGTCTCGCGCGCGGTCATGGATCTGCTCGAGCGGATGAGCAAGGAACCGACGTTCCCGCAGGGCGTGCAGACTTCGGCAGTCTTCGACCAGTCGCGCTTTATCACCCAGAGCGTCGACAACGTCCTCTCGGCTGCCTTGGTCGGCGGCCTGCTAGCGACCTTTGTGCTGTTCCTCTTCCTCCGCAACGGCCGCAGCACGGCCATCATCGCCGCGTCGATACCGATCTCGGTGATGGCAACGTTTGCGGCGATGTACCAGTCCGGCATCACGCTCAACATCATGTCGCTAGGGGGCGTCGCCCTAGGCGTCGGCATGCTGGTGGACAACTCGATCGTGGTGCTCGAGGCAGTGCATCGGCACCGCGAACCAGGCAAGCCGCTGGCGGAGGTTGTCTACAACGGCACCAAGGAAGTCGCGATGCCGGTCACGGCCTCGACGCTAACGACGGTGGCGGTCTTTCTCCCGCTAGTCTTCGTGGAAGGCATCGCCGGCCAGTTGTTCCGCGACCAGGCGCTCACCATCACGTTCTCTCTACTGGCGTCCCTAGGGATCGCCCTGACTGTGATCCCGATGCTGCTGTCGGCTCGCTTTCGTACCGCGAGCGAGCTAGGCGTGCCGCCCGCACCGGTCAAACGCTCCGCGCGGCCCTCTAACCGCTTCGCCGCCTGGGGAGCCGACGCCGCGAAGTTTGCCACTGTCGACGCCCCGCAAGTGATCGTGGCCGATCTCCGAGCAGCGCTGCGCTCCGTGTCCGCGTGGGCGTTGCGCTTCGCCGGGCCACCGCTGTCAGCGTTCGACCGAGGAATCGCGGTGCTGGAGGCGCGCTACGAAAAGCTCTTGGAGTCCTCGCTCAACGCCAAGCGGGCCGTTCTGGGAGGCGTCCTAGGCGCAGTACTGCTAGCCGGGATCACCCTCCAATTCCTGGGAGGAGAGTTGATCCCGCCTCTATCGCAAGGCGAGTTCTCATTCGAGGTCGAGCTGCCCGAGGGCCGCCCGCTGGAGGCCACCGACGCTGCCATGCGGCAGATCGAGAGTGAGGCCCAAGCCATACCCGGTGTCGCGGCGGTCTTCTCCTCGGTGGGTGGCAGCCAAGAGAACCAATTCGCGAGCGGCGACTTGGAAGAGCATGTCGGCACGCTGCACGTGGTGCTCGCGGACCGTCAGGACGACGACCTCGAGGCCGAGGTGATTCGCCAGATCCGCTCGCTCATCGTCGATGTCCCCGAGGCCGAGCCAACCTTCCAGCGCCCCACTCTATTCAGTTTCAAGACGCCGGTAGAAGTGGAGATCTTCGCGTACGAGATCGAAGACCAGCGGGTTGCAGCCGGCCTGATCGCCGACCGCATGTCCCGCATCGAAGGGCTGCGTGACATCGAGACCACCGCCCGCTTGGGAAGCCCGGAGATCCAGATCCGCTTCGACCGGCGGCGCCTGAAGCGCCTTGGCCTGCGAGAAGAGCAGGTCTCTAACGTGCTGCGCAACAAGATCCGCGGAAACGTGGCTTCACGCTACCGCGAGGGCGACCGACAGATCGACATCTTGGTGCGGGTCGACGAGCCCGATCGCGACGCAATCTCCGATATCGAGAGCATGGTTATCAACAGCTCTCCGCGACGGGCGCCAACTTCGCCTGGCCGCGCCTCCGAGAACGGCGACGATTCGGCGCAGGTATCCGCCCGGGCAGAAGACGAGCCCCGCAGCGATGGACAGCCTTCCTCCGGCCGGCGGGCCAGGACACCATTCGTGCCGATCCGGCTAGGCCAGGTGGCCGAGGTCGAGGTCCGGCGCGGCCCGGCGGAGATCCGCCGCATCCGCTCGCAACGGGCGGCAGTCGTGAGCGCGAATCTGAGCGGGCGCGACCTAAGCGGCGCATCTGCCGAGATCCGAGCCATGCTCGCCGAACTGCGCCCGATACTTCCGGTGGGAGCGACGGCAAGCATCGGCGGGCAAAACCAAGAGCTCGAGGTCTCGTTCCGAAGCCTCGCGTTCGCCCTGGCGCTGGCGGTGTTCCTCGTCTATCTCGTGATGGCGTCGCAGTTCGAGTCGCTGCTGCACCCGTTCATCATCCTGCTGACCGTCCCGCTGGGCCTGGTCGGCGTTGTGTTCATCCTCGCTTTGACGGGCGTGGCGCTGAGCGTGGTCGTGCTGTTGGGCGCGGTCGTGCTGGCCGGTATCGCCGTCAACAACGGAATCGTGCTGCTCGACTACACGAACCGTCTGCGTGCCCATGGCATGTCGAAGCGCGACGCGCTGCTGTGCGCCGGCAGCATCCGCCTGCGTCCGATCCTGATGACCTCGCTGACCACGCTGCTTGGGCTGCTTCCGCTGGTCTTCGGGTGGGGCGAGGGGGACGAGGTGCGCATGCCCATGGCAGTCGCGGTGATCGGCGGCCTGCTGACATCGACGCCGTTCACTCTGTTCGTGATCCCGGTCGTCTACGAGCTGGTTGATCGCAAGCAGTTCGCACCTGTGCGGGACGATGGCAGGGACGAGCCCGCGGACGGCCAGATCAGGCCCACTCCAAGTCCCCTGCCCCAGTCCTGACATGCCCGAAGCCATGCCACCTGCCGAGAACCACGGCTCCGGAGCGCGCATAGCCACCATGGCGATCCGCAATCCGGTCACGATCTGCATGATCTTCCTGTCGATCGTGGTCATGGGCGCGATCGCGGTTGGCCGCATTCCGCTCATGTTGGTCCCGAAGCTTGACGCCCCGGTCATGTACGTCATGGCGCAATACGTCAACGCCACGCCGGACCAAGTCCTCGAGTCGATCACCAAGCCCATCGAGGAGGCGGTCGCGACAGTGCCGGGCGTGCAGCGGATGAACTCGACATCGTCGCCCAACGGCATGCAGCTGCAGATCTGGTGCGGCATGGCGGCCGACACGTCCATGCTTCGCTCGGCCATTCGCGAGAAGATCGAACAGATCCGTGACACGCTGCCGGAGGATTTGCGCCAGATCACGATCCACAATTTCTCGACCGACGACATCCCGATACTCGAAGGCACACTGACAGCCGATCGGGACCTGCGCACCAACTTCGAGTTCCTCGACGCCAGGGTGCGCAAGCCGCTGGAGCGGATACCAGGCGTCGGCGAGGTGGTGCTATGGGGCACCGACCGCAAGCAGGTGGATGTCTACTTGCGGATCGAGGATATCAAGCGTCATGGCGTCGACATCTCCGAGCTGTTCCAGGCTCTGGACGGCTCGGCGCTCAACCTGTCCCTAGGTCGGGTCGCTGATGGCGGCCAGCGCTACACGGCCATCTCCAAGGGAGCGCTGGACTCGGTCGAGGCGATCGCCAACTTTCCCGTCGGCCGGCACAATCTGGTGCTCAGCGATGTCGCTGACGTCGTTTTCGACCAGCGCCCGCGCAATTCAGGCCGCCACCAAAACGGCACGTACGCGGTGGGCTTGGCTATTCAGAAGACTGCCGAGGCGAACACCGTGGACGTGGTCAACCAGATCATGGCAGCCTTCGACGAGTGGGCCGAGGACCCGTCCATGGAAGGGCTCACCGCACGCTGGTGGCACAATTCAGGCAAAGAGATCGAGGACGGGCTGGGGGAGCTGGTCAAGGCTGGCGGCGTCGGCGCGGTACTGGCAGTGGTGGTGCTGTTCGCGTTCCTGAGACGCCTCGATGCGAGCCTGGCCATCGGTCTGGCAATCCCCTTCTCGATGCTCACCGCCGTGGGCCTGCTCTACTTCAACGGCAGCACGCTCAACGTCCTGTCGATGATGGGCCTGATGCTGGCCGCGGGCATGCTGGTCGACAACGCCGTCGTGGTGCTGGAGTCCATCTTCCAGAGGCTGGAAAAGGGCGATTCGCCCGAGCGCGCCGCTCGACTTGGCGCAGGTGAAGTCACCGTCGCTGTGATCGCGGCAACGTCTACGACCTTGATCATCTTCGTACCGCTGCTCTTCGATAGCGAATCGCAGATCTCGATCATGCTCAGCCATGCCGGGATCTCGATCATCTTCGCGCTGCTTTGCTCGCTGTTCATCTCGCTGACGCTCATCCCGCTGGCTGCGGCGAAACTACTCAGGCGCGCGACGCCGGGCCCATCCGGGCCGGGTCGCGAGGCCTTCAAGGCACTGGCCGGGCGCGTGCGATTCGCCCTGGGCCTGTCGCGGGGTGGCCGCCGTACACCTCTCATGCGGCGCTACCTGTCCGCAGTGAGCTGGCACCTTGACCGCAGATACGCAGTCGGCCTACTCGGCGTACCGGCGCTGCTCGGTGCCTCGATTTGGGCTCTCACCGACGTGGTGCCAAACAACTCTCCGGACGCCAATGCCGTGTCCTCGCTGCGCATCGCGTACGAATTCAGCGAGAACTACCACTACGCCAAGATCGAGCGCGACTTCGTCAGCCCGGTAGAGGACTTCCTGCACTCGAACAGCGACCGCTTCAAGCTCGAGTCCACATCGAGTGCCTATGGAAACAACTGGGCATGGACGCGCGCGTACCTTGATGCGGACGCGATTTCTCCGGACGAGATCGGCGAGATACGCGAGGCCATCAACAACGGCCTCCCCGTCATTCCGGGGGCGCGGATCGAACTCGGCCGAGAGGGCCAGGGCGACCGCAACTGGATCAGCGCCAACATTCACGGCGATGAACCCGCGGTGTTGCGGCAGCTTGCGCAAGAGGCCCGCGGGAAGCTGCTCGAGACGGAAGGCATCACGGAGGTCTACACCGACATATCGGGAGCGAGCGACGAGGTGCGCGTACGCCTGCGTCGCGACGTAGCGCGCAAGTACAACGTCTCTCCGCGCACAGTCGCGCAAGTGCTGGGGATCGCGGTGCGGTCACGACGCATGCGGAACTTTCGCACGCCTGAAGGCGAGATGGAACTCTGGATGGGACTCGATCCGGCGGACATGCAGAGCATCGAGCACCTCAAGTCGGTCGTGGTGGGCGGATCCGATTCCGGCGAACAAGTGTTGCTCGGCAACGTGGCCGACTTGAGCATCGAGCGCGTGCCTAGCCGCGTTACGCGGGAGAACCGCCGGACATTCACGGAGATCCATGTGGTCTACCGCGGGCAGCGGATCGAGGATGGCCGCGAGGCCGTCAAATCGGTACTGGATCAACTGCCGTACCCGCCGGGCTACCTCTGGAGCTACGGATTCTTCACCCAGCAGCAGAACAAGGACGCGCAAGAATTCGCCTTCAGCATGCTGCTGGCGCTGCTCATGGTCTATTTCGTGATGGCCGCGTTGTTCGAGTCACTGCTGCACCCGTTCGCCATCATGCTCTCGCTGCCGTTCTCGGCTGTGGGCATCGTGCTGTTCCTGCTCCTGACCGGCACTCCGTTCAACGTGATGGCGCAGATCGGCCTGATCATTCTGATCGGCATTGTGGTGAACAACGGCATCGTGCTGATCAATCACGTCAACAATCTCAGGCGCACGGGAATCTCCCGCCGCAGGGCAATCCTGCAGGGCTGCGAAGAGCGCCTGCGCCCGATCTGCATGACCGCCGCGACCACGATCGTGGGCCTGATCCCGCTGGCGTGGGGAGACGCCAATCTAATGGGCATGAGCTACTTCCCGCTTGCCCGCACGGTCATGGGCGGACTGCTTGCCTCTACCGTCCTGACACTGGTGGTATTGCCGACCTACTACGTGATCCTGGACGACTTGGGCATCTGGTTCCGGCAAATCTGGCGAGTGGGCGCACCGCGGCCAGCGTACCAACCGAGTTCCGGCGACTAGCCTCCCCGCCGTCGGGGCGACAAGGCCCAATGAGGGGGCTCAGAAGTAGAGCTGAATCATGCGCCCGTCGAGTTCGTCGATGGTCGAACGCCGACTTGTCCACAGCGGCTCCGCAAGTTGCGCGTTCCACTCGGCGAGTTCCGCTTCCAAGCGCGCGACGATGTCGGGATGGGCATCCGCCAGATTCTCCCGTTCGCCGACATCGGCCGAGAGATCGTACAACACCGTCAGCTGGCCGTGGGGCGAGACCGGCGGATAGTCGACCTCCGGCAGCAGCCTTCCGCCAGGGGCATCCTCGTGCTTGAGGTCCGTCAAGTCCACTTTCCACAGCTTCCAGTTGCCCCAACGCACTGACATGTTCGGGGCGGACCTCCAGAACAGGAACTCGTGCGGTGCGCCATCGACTTCACCACGCAGGTACGGCAACAGGTTCACGCTGTCGGGACTCTCGGCCTGGCCCGGGTCCATGCCGGCCGCCGCCGCGAAGGTGGCATACAGGTCCAGCGAGATCGCCGGCTGCTCGTAGACCACTCCCGGCGGCAGCCCGGCGGGCCACTTCACGATGAACGGTACGCGTACGCCGCCCTCCAGGTGGTAGCGCTTCGCTCCGCTGAGCGGCGCGTTCGTACAGATGGCGTCCTGTGCGTAGTTGATGCAGCCGTTGTCGGAGAGGAACACCATCAGCGTGTCTTGCTCAAGATCATGCTCTCTCAGGGTCGCGACGATATCGCCGACCATGTCGTCCACCGACGCCACCATCGCGGCGAAGATCCTCGCCCCCTCGCCCTCGATGTGCGGGAACCGGCTGACATACTCCTCGGTCGCCTGGATCGGCGTGTGAGGAGCGTTCGGCGTCACCATCAGGAAGAACCGCTCGTCCGCGTGACGCTCGATAAAGTCGACTGCCCTTTCGGCGAATACATCGGTCAAGTACTCCTCCACCTTGACGACCTCGAATCCGTCCAAGATCTCGCGGGCGTTGTGCGCGCTCGTGCGGTCCCCGGAAATCGCCCCGGGCCAAGAATGCACTCCTTCCTTGGCCGAGTCGATGTAGCTCGTGCCGCCCCCCAGAATTCCAAAGAACTCGTCGAAGCCCCGATTCAGCGGGTGATACTGCTCCAGCGCGCCCAAGTGCCACTTGCCCACCAAGCCGGTGGAGTATCCTGCGCCGCGCATGAGATCGCCGAGCGTCCGCTGGTCCAGCGGCAGCCCAAGCTCGGCGTCGGGGCCACGAGCGTAGTTGGCAGTCGGGTTGTACTCGTACCCGAACCGGCTTTGCACGCGACCCGTGAACAAGCCTGCCCTCGTGGGGCTGCACACAGCCGCAGAAACATAGCCGTCGGTAAGGCGCACGCCCATCTCGGCCAGCTCGTCGATATGCGGCGTGTGGATGGTCTCGGAGCCGTTGGCGCTGATGTCGCCGTAGCCGAGGTCGTCAGCCACGACGACGATTACGTTGGGGGGTGGCGGGCCCTCGGCTGCCGGCTGGCAGGCGGCCGCTATCACGAGCAACACTCCGATGGCGCACGCGGCCCCCAGCGCTGCGTTATCGGAACGGCTCCGCGACACACAGCAGATCAAGCTCGAGAAATCCCTTGGCACTGTCATTTTCGTCCCCCCGCACTCTCGCCGGTCGGTGACCGCACTGCCCGGCTAGGCCGGCCCATCTTGGCTGAGCCGTCCGATATCATAGCTGCGATGCAACGCCCCCCTGTCCCGTCGTTACGTGCCGGCCTCCATCGCACCCTGACGGGTGGGTTCTCGCGGCAGCTCCCAGCGAGCGCAGCGTGGATCCTCGCCATCGCCCTGTGCTGCGGCCTGCTGCGGCCTCAGTCGGCGCAGGCCCAGGCCGAGTTCTTCCCGCCAGATCCCGGCATCAAGATGGACGACTTTCCGAATATCGTGCTCATCACGGGCGACCACCTCCGCTGGGACCACGTGGCGGCCAATGGGAACGCTGCCATCCTGACGCCTCACATGGATCGCTTGGCGCGAGAGGGCGTGACGTTTCGGTCGCACTTCACAGTCGGCGTAGCATGTGCCCCCAACCGCGCCTCGCTGATGACCGGGAGGTATCCGCACGCCCACGGTGTGATCAGCAACGGCATCAAGATGCCGCAGGACGAAGTGACGCTCACGCACGTGCTGCGGGAAGCGGGATATTACACCGGCCAGATGGGCAAGCTGCACTTCCTGCCCCACAAGGACCGCGACCACCGCGAGCCGCACCCGCCCTACGGCTTCCACCAGATGCGGCTGTCGGACGAGCCCGGCTGCTACGACGATGCCTACGGCAGGTGGCTCTGGGCCCAGGGCGAGGACGCGCGCGAGAAGGCGCGCGTTACCATGCCGGGCGAGCGACTCCAATTCGAGCACTATGTCTTCGAAGGCGAAGACAGCACGACCCACGCCTCGTGGGTGGCCACGGAGACCCTAACGTTCATCGACGACACGCTCAAGCGGCACCCGGGGCGGCCGTTCTTCGTGCACGCAGGGTTCTACGCGCCGCACCCGCCATTGAACCCCCCGGCATCGGCGCTCGCTCTGTACGAGGGTCGCGAGCTTCCCCCGCGCCGCTATTCCGCGGACGAGGTCTCGCTGTTGCCACAGAACCTGGCGCGCTCCATGACAGCGCTCTTGGAGACGCCGGAAGACACTTGGGACTCATATCGCAAGTACTTCTACGCAATGGTGTCGCACCTCGACGAAAACATCGGCCGCATCATTGACGCTGTCGAGCAGGCCGGGATCGCCGACCGCACGCTGTTCGTCCTCACCAGCGACCACGGGGACTACCTCGGAGACCACAATCTCTACAACAAGAGCGCTCGCCCCTACGACGGCGCGCTGAGGATCCCGCTCATCTTTCGCGGGCCGGGCGTGCCTGCCAACGTGGTGTCCGACGAGCTTGTGGAGATCGTTGACGTGATGCCGACACTGCTGGAAATGCTCGACCTCGACCTGCCCAAGGGCAACCAAGGCATGTCGCTGACGCCAGTCATGCAGGGCGGGCCCGGACGGGAACTGATCTACATGCAGGCGATGTCGAATCGCATGGTCCGCACGCAGTCCGCCAAGTACTGGATCGACGCCGACGGCGAAGAGGTGCTGTTCGACCACTCCACGGACCCGCACGAGCTGCGCAACGTGGCACAGTCGCCGCAACATGCGAGCCTGCTCAACACGCTTCGTGTCCAGCTCATCCGCAAGGCCATCAGCGCTCGCGACCCGCTCCCGGAGAGGATCAGACCGTACTAGTCGCTCGACCCTAACGGGTGGCGTCTGGCGTCGAAGGCACGGGCATGGTAGAGCAATACTGGCGAATCGTAGCTAAGGCGTCGCTCGTATTGGCCGCAGCTACCGTTTCGATTACTGGCCAAACCATGGAACCACGCATTGCCGTCGGCGGAATTCTTCACGAATCCAACACCTTTTCGTCCGACCTCACGAACCTCGATGACTTTCGCGGGAGGTCGCTTCGTCGCGGACCCGAGATCCGGGACGAGTACGCTGCGTCGCAGCACGAGATCGGCGGCTACATCGAAGGAGCCCAGGCCCATGGTTTGGACTTGGTGTTCACCATCGTCGCAAACGCAACTCCGGCTGGACCGGTCACCGATCGGGCCTTCGACACGTTGACATCCGAGCTCATCGAGCGCCTTAGGCGGGCCGGGCCCCTGGACGGGCTCCTTCTGGCGTTGCACGGAGCTATGGTCGTCGAGAGCCATCCCGACGGGGATGCGGAAGTGTTGCGCCGCTTGCGTCGAGCATTCGGAAATGACCTGCCGATCGTCGTGACCCACGATGCCCACGCTAACGTTGCGCCTTCGGAAATCGAGCTATCGACGGCGTTGGTGCTGTACAAGGAGATTCCTCACGTGGACCAGCGCGAGCGAGGCCTGCACGCAGCGGAGATCATGGCGAAGATCGTCCACGAAGGCGTCCGGCCGGCGCAGGCAATCGAAAAGCCGCCCCTGCTCTACAACATCCTGTTCCACAACACCAACCGCGAGCCCATGCTTCCTCTAGTGCAGGAGGCCCGGCGTCTCGAGAAGGAGAATCCCAGGATCCTGGGGGTCAGCGTCCCGGTGGGCTATCAGTACTCGGACGTTCCCCACATGGGCCCGAGTGTCGTCGTCGTCACTGACGGTGATCCCGAGTTGGCGCAGGCAGAAGCAAAGAGACTCGCTGACATGATGTGGGAGCACCGGAAGGTGATGAAGTTGAACCTGCCGGATGCTGCCGAAGCGGTCAAGAAAGCACTCGCCGAGCCCAACACGCCCGTGATCCTCGTGGAATTGGGTGACAACATCGGGGGCGGGTCCGCCGGCGACAGCACCGCGATCCTCGGGGAACTCGTCAACCAAGGCGCGCGCGGATACGTGTCCGCTATGTTCGATCCCGACGCGGTTCGGCATGCGGTGGAGATCGGGGTCGGGGGGAGTTTCGACCTAACGGTCGGAGGCAAGAGCGACGACCTCCACGGGCCGCCGGTTCGGATAAGGGGCGAAGTCAAGCTCATTTACGACGGCCAGTACGTCGAGACCGCGATTCGCCACGGGGGGCGCCGCTATCTCGATCAGGGCCTCACCGCCGTGATCCATGCGGAAGGCTCCACCCCGGATCTCCCGAACGTGGTGCTGCTCAACAGCAAGAGGCACACTCCCTTTAGCTTGGGCCAGCTCACGAGCGCTGGGATCGTGCCGGAGCGCCAGAAGATTCTGGTGGTCAAGGCTGCAGTTGCATTTCGAGCCGCCTACGAGCCGATTGCAGGCACGATCATCGAGGTCGACACACCCGGGCTCACAGCCGTGAATCCGAACCGCTTCACCTACGAGCGAGTTCGGCCGGATCTATTCGGACTCCGCTAGCGCGGATATCTCACCAACTTTGCGACAAGCCGAAAATCATGGCCGGACAGC
>JAPPMG010000033.1 GCA_028819215.1 Bryobacterales bacterium | reverse complement strand
GCGTTTCACTCTGAACGCTCCGCGTTCGCAGGGCGCGGGGGCCGGACTAGAATCTGCCGCGGCGTACGAGCCCGCAGTGCCGCAGGCTTTCGCGCCATAGCCGCGGGCGCTAAGCTAGTCGTACGAATCCGGAAGACGGCGTAAGAAACATAGAGATGAACCGTCTATTGGCAATCGCACTGCCGGCGCTGGTGGTCGCGGCCTGCTCGAAGCACGTTGAGCTGCCCGTGCACCAGTTCAACGTCCCGGCACCCGAGGCTTGGCAAGGGGCGGCGACCCAGCCAATCGCTCCCGGCCCGGAATGGTGGGCCTACTTGGACGACCCGGGACTCGACGCCGCGATTCGGAAGGCGCTGGATTGTAACCAGAGCCTGAAGGCA
Source organism: Bryobacterales bacterium (assembly GCA_028819215.1). Lineage (GTDB taxonomy): Bacteria > Acidobacteriota > Terriglobia > Bryobacterales > UBA6623 > VXMF01. The sequence goes on along the minus strand of JAPPMG010000033.1, from coordinate 12,774 downwards.
GCCACCGCGCGCATCGAAATCGCGGTCCAAGAGCGGCTCATCGTCGGTGCCTCGGACTGGCCGGAAATCAGCGTCGGTGCCAGCCGGATCCGACAGCGCCTGAATTTCGTCGGGCTGCCTTTCCCGGGCCTTTCTGACCAAGTCCTGAAGAGCACGTTCTCCAACGCGGGCCTAACGTTCAACATTGGATGGGAGGCTGATCTCTGGAACCGGCTCAGCTCGCGGAAGCTGGCCGCAGATGCCGGCATCGCTGCCCGAGAGGCCGACCAGATCGCCGTGCGCCTGTCCCTGAGCGGTCAAGTTGCCAAGGCATGGTTCGCCGCCGTCGAGGCTCACAGCCAAGTCGAGGCCTCGCGAGCGGTGGTGGAACACTTGGAAGCGGTAGCGGAGTGGACGCGGGAGAGCTATTTGTACGGATCCAGGTCGCCCGCCGATGTGCGGGTCGCCGAGAGCGACATTGAAAGGGCCAGAGCGAGAGTGCGGGAGCATGAGCGCGCGCGTGGCAGGTTCGTGCGGCAAGTCGAGGTACTGGCGTGCGAGTATCCCGCCGGCGAGCGGGCGCTTGCGGCCGAGTTGCCCAGCCTTCCATCCCAAGTTCCAGCAGGTCTGCCGTCTGAGCTGGTCCAGCGCAGGCCCGACCTGATTGCTGCCAACCAAGCCCTGTTGGGAGCGGACGCCCGGATCGTAGAGGCGCGGGCGGCACTGCGTCCCGGTTTCGCTCTCACGACGACAGCCGGCACGGCCAGCAATCGATTGCTAGATTTGGTCAACCCCGGCCTGAACGCATGGAGCTACGGGCTAGGGATCGTGCAGCCGCTATTCAATCGCGGGCGCCTGAAGGCAAACGTGCAGGCGACGGAAGCGCGTTCACGCGAAGTTGCCGCGAACTACGAGAGCCTCATGTGGAAGGCGTATCTGGAAGTGGAGTCCGCGCTTGCGGCAGAGGAGACGCTGCAGAACCAGCAGCGCTTGCTGCAAGATTCTCAGATCACCACGCGTGCGGCGATCGATTTGGCGGAGCAGCGCTACGCGGCGGGCATGGGCGACGTATTTTCGATTCTGGCCCTGCAGAGATCCGTTCTTGAGACTCGGAGTGCGGTGCTCGCCCTCCAGCGGGCAAGGATCGACAATCGAGTCGACCTGCACCTCGCCTTGGGAGGCAGCTTTAGCGACCCGGCACCCGTTCAGCTGGCGCGCGATCCCTAGACCTTGGTCAGTTCGATCACTCCGTTGGCCTTGTCGAGCCTCTCCACCTTGAAGGTGTGGATCGAACCGGATGTCAGCGGTTCCTCCTCAGTGCTCGACTCCGACACCGCGGGACTCTCTCCGCCATCGTCGGATCCCTTCCAGGCCGATTCCAGCATGCTCTTCAAAGAGCCCAAGTCCGAAGTCTGCCCGAGTGCGACGCTCTTCTTGGAAGCGCTCTTGGGCTTGATCGAGCAGACACCTGTCACGCCGTCGCCTATCTCCACTGTTGCTTTGCCAGCCTCGATCTTGGCGATCCGCCCCGTGAGGATCTCGCCGACTGCCATCTGAGACATTGCTGATTCGACCTCGGTTGGCTCGAGTTGCTTCATCCCGACTCTGAGCTTCCGGTCCTCGAGATTGATTTCCAAGATCTTTACCCGGACATCTTGCCCCTCCCGGAGCACCTCAGCAGGGCTGTTCAGACGCCGGTCGGAGGTGATGTCGGAGATGTGCAGCAGGGCATCCACGCCTTCGGCGATGTTCACGAATGCTCCGAAGTGCATGATCTTGCGCACCGTGCCGGTCGTGACGCTGTTCACTGGGTGCTCTTCCGGCAGCTTCTTCCAAGGGTCGCCGAGAGCCTCCTTGAGGCTCAGGCCGATTCGCTTGCGCTTGACGTCTACGTTCTTGACGAGAACCTTGACGACATCGCCGACCCGGACGAGCTCGCTCGGATGCCTGACCCGCTGGGTGTACGACATGTCCGAGATCCGAACCAAGCCCTCCACCCCGGGGAGAACTTCGACGAATACCCCGAACTCCTTGAGCTTGGTCACCGTGCCCTCGATGGTCTCGTCGACGAAGACGCGGTCGGCGACCTGACTCCACGGCTCTGGCAGTGTCTGCTTCAGTCCGACACCGATCTTCTGCGAGGCGCGGTCGATCTTGAGGATCTTGACCTGGAGCTTCTGACCCACGTGAAGCTCGTCGGCCGGAGTCTTGATGTGGCGCCACGCAATGTCGCTGATGTGCAAGAGGCCATCGATGCCTCCGATGTCCACGAAGGCTCCGAATTCGCGCAGGTTGCGGACTGTGCCGGGCACTGTCTCGCCGACACTGAGATTGGCGATGGCCTCTGCGCGGGAGCGGTGGCGCTCCTCGTTCAGCACGGCCCGCCGGTCTAGCACGACGTTGCGGTCGGCTTCGTCGAACTGGACGATGCGCGCACGGATTTCTTGGCCCACGAGCGCCTGCAGGCCTTCGTCGCTCCTCTCGCCCGAGCGCGATGCGGGCATGAAGGCGCGCACTCCCACGTCTACGGACAGTCCGCCCTTGGTGGTGCCGATGACCTTGCCGAGAACCGCGCTGCCGGAGTTGAAGGCGGCCTCGAGTTGGAACCAGCTGCTCGGTCGCTGGGTCTGCAGGCTGCTCAGCTGCAGGTAGCCTTGATGCGACTGGCCGGTAACGATGACCTCGATCGAGTCGCCGATTTCCGGCTGTTCGCCCGACTGCTTGCTGGGTTCGAACGGGAGAAACGCCTCGGCTTTCTGGCCGATGTCGACAAAGACTCCGTCATGGCGCTTGCTCACGACCGTGCCGCGGAGCAGCTCCTTGGCGGTCTCGGGTTGCTCGGCCGGCTCGGCGTCCGCGGTCTTGACGATTTGGTCGTAACCGACATCCTCGGGGATTTCGATCTCGTCATCGTCGTCCAAAAGGTCTTCGTCAGCCGGTTCGCCGGGCATGGCCGGCATGGCTGGCGTGTTCGGATGCTGCGGGCTAGCCGCGCTCTGGGATTGACTCTCCGGCTGCGGATCGGCTGGGACCGAGCCTTGGTCGGCAGCGACCGGCGGCACTTCCGCCGCGGTGCCGCCGCTTGGCGGTTCTGGCAACGCCGGCGCTGGACTATCTTCGGCGGAGTCACTAGGCAACTCTGGGACGTCCGAATTCACTCGCTTCTCCAAGAACATTCATTGTTCCACAATCTAGGGCGGGCATCATCGGTGCCCGCGGCCCCCTCGACGGGCCCTGCTGCCGCCGTCCGGCCTGAGCGGCCGCTAGGCCTCCGGCGGCGCCGTTCGCATTCGCATGATCTCGCGGTACAGAGTGGCTCAGAGCCAAGACTCGAATGCCGCCTTGCCGGCATAGGTGGCGCGCGAGCCGAGTTCGGACTCGATCTCCAGCAGGCGGTTATACTTCGCGACGCGGTCGCTGCGACAGGTGGATCCGGTCTTGATCTGGCCCCCGCCGCAAGCGACCGCTAGGTCTGCGATGGTTGTATCGGATGTCTCGCCGGATCGGTGCGAAATGATGAAGGTGTAGTCGTTGTCGCGTGCCAGCTGGATGCAGTCCAGCGTCTCGGTGACAGTGCCGATCTGATTGAGCTTGATCAGAATCGAGTTGCCCAGCCCGGCAGAGATCCCGGATTGGAAGATTCCTGGATTGGTCACGAAGAGATCGTCGCCTACGAGCTGCAGCTGGCTGGCCAGCCGCTCGGTGCCCACTTTCCAGCCCTCGTGATCGACTTCTGAGAAACCGTCCTCCAGCGAGATCAACGGATACTTGGCGGACCAGTCGGACCACATCGAGGCCATTTCGTCCGCATTGCGTCGACTGCCGTCGGATTGGTCGAAGACGTATTCTCCGTTGGTGCAGAACTCGCTCGCGGCGGCGTCGAGGCCGATGAACATCTCCTCTCCCGGCCTGTAGCCTGCCTTGGAAACGGCATCCACCAACAGTTCCATGGGTTCTTCGTTGGACTTGAGCTCCGGCGCGAAGCCGCCTTCGTCGCCCACGGCCGTGCCGTAGCCCTTGGACTTGAGGATGCCCTTGAGGGCGTGGAAGGTCTCGGTCGCGGCCCGCAATGCCTCTGAGAAGGTGCCGAGCCCGACCGGCAGGATCATGAACTCCTGAATGTCGACGTTGTTATCGGCGTGCTGGCCGCCGTTCATGATGTTGAACATCGGAACCGGGAGCGTGTAGCGATCGCGTTCAGCGAGCCTCTGATACAGCGGCCGGCCCTGCTCTGCGGACATGGCGTGGGCCACTGCCATCGACACGCCCAGGACCGCGTTCGCGCCCAAGCGGCCCTTGTTATCGGTGCCGTCCAGGGCGATCAGCTTCGCGTCGACTGCCCGCTGGTCCCCGGCTTCGAAGCCCCGCAGCGCGGCTAGGATCTCGCCATTGACATTGTTCCGGGCGTTAAGGACCCCCTTGCCTGCGTAGCGTCCCTTGTCTCCATCCCGCAATTCAACCGCTTCGTTGATGCCCGTGGACGCGCCCGAGGGCACGCGTGCGGAGCCGGTGGCACCGGACGCTAGCTTGGCAGCGACCTGGAGCGTGGGGTTGCCCCGGGAGTCCAAGATTTCCAATGCCCTCAGGTTGGTGATGGCTGACATTGATCTTCCTCGCGTGGAAAGCAGCAGAGCCTAGGCAGGGCTAGGCGGGGGGGCTCCGGACGGCTTCGTCCGGCACCTCAAATTCCAAGCGTAGCACGGTGTCCGGGCCGTCCTCGGCTGTTCGGCTGCATGCTCCATTTCGCTCTCGGCCCGGCCGTCGCGAATGTTCGGGCCGCGCCTTCCGGTCCGCAAGTCAGTGCCATTTCGTCGGAATCGTCCAGGCCATCCCCCTAGCGGGCGGCTCGCGGCCTCGCGGATTCCTCGGAAACTCTCCCCTGATAAGATCGAACCGTGGCCTTCGTATCTGTCGAAGAGGCTCTGGAGGAGCTGCGCCAAGGGCGACTGATAGTAGTCGTCGACGATTCCGACCGCGAGAACGAGGGCGATCTCACTGTCTGCGCCGAACACGCGACGCCGGAGGCCATCAACTTCATGGCCACTCACGGCCGCGGCCTGATCTGCCTTGCCCTGACCGAGCAGCGTCTCGACCACCTCGCAATCCCACTGGTCTCGCAGCGCAACACTTCGATGTTCGGAACCGCCTTCAGCGAGCCGATCGATGCTGCGGAGGGGGTCACCACCGGCATTTCGGCGGCGGACCGGGCTCACACCATTCGGGTGGCCATCGATCCCGCCACGCGAGCCATCGACCTAGCCCGCCCAGGGCACGTCCAGACCTTGCGCGCCCGGCGCGGGGGCGTGTTGGTCAGGGCTGGCCAGACGGAAGCTGCGGTGGACTTGGCCCGCCTGGCCGGTCAGATCCCGGCTGGCGTGATCTGCGAAATCATGAAGGACGACGGCACCATGGCACGGGTGCCCGACTTGCTCGGGTTCTGCAAGACCCACGACCTGAAGATGCTGACCGTGGCGAGCCTGATCCGCTACCGGCTCGAGCACGAGACGTGCGTGCACCGGGTCGGTAGCGGTGCGATCGACACCGAGTTCGGCGAGTTCCGGGTCTTCGCCTACGGCACGGACCTGGATGACGAGGTGCATCTGGCGCTGGTCATGGGCGACGTCAAGTCGGCCGAATCCGCGCTGGTGCGGATGCACTCCCACGACCTCTTCGGCGATGTGTTCGGTTCGAAGGCCAATCCCGGCTATCGCCAGGTCCATGACTCTCTAAGGATGATTTCCGCAGAGGGCTGCGGCGCATTGGTTTACCTTCACCATCGGGCGCTTGGCTTCGGCTTGGAGAAGGTTGCCGGCGGCGGCGAGATCCGGCCGCATCCGCAGCTCGCTCCCGATACCACTGCAGGCCGCGGCTCGCGCTCGCAGTACCGGGTCGGGCTCGGCGCTCAAATCCTCAAGGATCTCGGCTTGCAGCGAATCCGGCTGCTCACCAACAGGCCACGCCGCGTAGCCGGATTGGAGGGCTTCGGGATCCAGATCGTCGAACAGTTGCCGATCCGTCCTGTCTCCGCTCCCGTCCGCGCCAAGGCCTAGGGTGTTAGGCCGGCACCGGCGAGCCCTTCCGGCAGGCCTCCGGCCTGCATTGCTTGCCGCTCCCTCTCGGCGATCTGCCTATGCAATTCGCGCTCGCGCTTGGCTTCCCTAGCCTTGCCCAAGCGCTGGTATACGCGGGCTAGGCGGTAGTGAGGCTTGGACGAGTCGGGGTTGAGAGTGACTGCCCGCTTGAGATGTTCCTCGGCCTCTGGAAATTCACGCTTCTTCTCCAGCAGCACGCCCAGCTCATAGTGCGATTCCCAGTACTCCTCGTTGCGTTCGAGTGACTCGCGCAGCAGGGATTCGATCTCGGCCATGGCAGCCTCATCCTTGCTCGCTCCCAGCTTGGCCAGCAGGGCCTGTCCGTACAGGAACGGCCCGAAATGGCTCTCCGAGTGGTCGCTGTGGAACGCTTTCATCCGCTCCACGACTTCGTCGATGCGGTCCGAGGCGTGCTGGAGCAAGCGCCCGAGGAAGGCGTGCGGCTGCTCGAGTCCCGGGGCGAGCGCGGCGGCACGCAGGAAGTGGTCCACGGAGCCCTTGAAGCTGCGGCGGCCGTATGCGGCAATACCGAGGCCGATTTCAAGAGCCGCGCTCTTGTCGAAGTACTTGCGGCCTGCTTCAAACGCCGCTTCTGCGGAAGCGAAGTCTTGCTGCCGCAGATGAAAGTAGCCCAGATCGTAGTGCAGCGATTCCTCGTAGGGCTCCTGTTCGACCGCCAGTTGCAGGTGCTCCAGCCCCTTCTCGAAGTTGCCGGACATCGTGTAGGCCTTGCCGAGGGCGTTGTGCACGGAAGCCGACTCCCCTTGTTGGAGGGCAGCCTCGCCGACCTCGGCTGCGCGCCTCGGCATTTCCGCTTGCAGATAGAGCGAGACGGTGCGCAGGTAAGCATCGAGGTTCTGTTTCGAATGGCGCGCATACTTCTCTTCCCACGCCGCTGCCTCGGCCCAGTTGCGGTAGCTGGTGTGAAACATGGACAGCGCGTGCTGAATGAGCGGATCTTCGCCCCCAAGGCGGGCAGCCTCGGCGGCGTGCCTCGAAGCCTGCGTGTGCAGGTTGAGCATGGAATAGGTCTGTGCCAGCCCGATCCAGCCGCGCGGCTCGCCGGGATCTCTCTCAAGGGCCCGCTCGAGGTACTCCTGAGCGGTTGGGAGATCGCGTGTCTGCAGCGCCATCAACCCGCGCCGGACCAGTTCCTCTGCCGGAGGCCCGTCTTCCTGCGCACTGCCAGCGACCGCACCCAGGGTCAGCGTCGCAGCGGCCAGTCCCAGACGAATCGATACCACTGAATCCACTATAGGGTTTCTTGCGGCCGTTGAGGCGCTCCGGCAGCGCGAGCGTTCGGCTAAACTGCTTTCGATGACTCTACGTGCTCTGGTGTGGGTATTTGCCTGCTTGACGGCTGCTGGCTGTTCCGATCAATCTTCGTCCAGCCAGCCGAATGTCCTGTTCGCGATCTGGGACGACGTCTCCTATCCGCACGTCTCTGCGGCGGGCTCCAAGATGGTCAGCACGCCGGCCTTCGATCGCCTGGCGGCCGAGGGCGCGCTGTTCCGCAACGCCTACGCTCCGGCACCGGGCTGTAGCCCGACCCGCGCAGCGTTCCTGACGGGCCGGCACATCTGGATGATCGAGCAGGCTGGCACGCACGCAAGCTCGTTTCCGACAACCTATGTCTCGTATCAGGACCTGCTGGAAGAGGCCGGCTACGCAATCGGCTACACCGGCAAGCCGTGGGGTCCGGGCCGCTGGGAGAAGTCAGGAAGAACGCGCAATCCGGCAGGGCCGGCGTTCACGGATCGGACACTGGACCCACCCTATGACGGAATCAGGGACTGGGACTACGCCGGCAACTTCGAGGCGTTCTTCGAGTCCAAGGAACCCGGCCAGCCATTCAGTTTTTGGGTCGGCGGCAGCGAGGCGCACCGCCGCTTCGAGAAGGGCTCGTGGAAAGCTGCGGGGAAGCGCTTGGAGGACGCGGAGGTGCCCCCGTTCCTGCCGGACACGCCCGAAATTCGCGAGGACCTGCTGGACTATGCCGTCGAGATCGAATGGTTCGACTCGCACGTGGGCCGGATCTTGGACTTCCTCTCCGAACAAGGAGAACTCGACAACACGCTGGTGATCTTTACCGCCGACAACGGGATGGCGTTTCCGCGAGCCAAGGCGAACCTGTACGACTACGGGATCCACATGCCACTGGCCGTGCGTTGGGCCGGACCGGGCCGCGGCGGCCGGACCATAGACGATCTGGTGCAGTTCGTGGACCTGACGGCGACGATCCTCGATGTTGCCGGCGTGGCCCATCCGGGGGGAGCGAGCTCTCTGGCAGGGAGGAGCATTCGCGACATTTTGGAGTCCCAGGAGGACGGCATGGTGGACTCGAGCCGCACGCGCGCGTATTCCGGGCGCGAGCGCCACTCGTCGTCGCGCTGGAACAACCTGACCTATCCGCAGCGATCGATGCGGACCCCGGAGCACCTGTATATCCGCAACTTCAAGCCGCAACGCTGGCCGGCCGGCGCTCCGCAGAAGTACCGCGCCGACGGGCGCGGCTTGGAAGAGATGCACCAGGCGTATCACGACATAGATGCCTCGCCGACACTGACGCGTCTGATCGAGGGCAGGGACGAGGAAGGCGTAGGTCACTATTTGGAGCTGGCGGTGGGAAAGCGTCCCGCAGAGGAGCTGTTCGACCTAGCCGCCGATCCGGGCTGCTTGGACAACCTCGCTGCAGAACCGGAGCACGCCGAGTTGCTCGAGGCCTTGCGCGACGAGCTTGACGCGTACTTGGTCAAGACTGGAGACGCGCGCGCCACAGGCAGAGGAGAGATTTGGGACGAGTACGTTCGGTACTCTGCGATCCGGCAGTTTCCAAAGCCAGCTGATGCCGGGCCGGACTACTAGCACTTGAATTCGTGCTGGGGGCTGTTCCGCGCGTGGCGTCTATTTCTCGCACGGCGTGACTTCGCCTGTCCCCGCGAGGAGCCGCCAGAGAACTGGTTGATGAACGGAAACGGACCTTTCAAGCAAGGCCCGCAAGACCCCCTGCTGATGTTGCGTGGACTGACGAGGCCACACAGCGAGATTCAAAACTTGGCTCGCTCGCCAACCGAGCGCACGAAAGGAATCTAGACCCAATAGAGCAGCCGGATCGCAATCCTCAGGACGGGCCAGAATATCTCTCCGAATACATACCACGCCAGCACCAGGCCCAAGAACCCGAACGTGTGGTCCCGCGTGAGGTCGAACCATTTTCTTGCCGAGTTCTCCGGCACGAACAGCGCAACCACCGTGTTCCCATCAAGCGGGTGGACTGGCAGCAGGTTGAACGTCATCAGAAGCAGGTTCTGGGTAAACAAGATGCTGAGGAACTGAGCGATAGGGGCGTAGTCGCCGCTGCCTTCGATCACGGCGAAGAACGTGATCGAAGCCGGGATGTTGAACACTCCCGCCGCGATTCCCAGATTGATCACGATTGCCGCCAGCAGGGCAAGTATTAGGTTCGCGCCGGGACCGGCCAGAGCCATCCAGCCCGCTCGGCGCGGGTAGCGGTGCTCCCACACAGGGCTGTACGGCGCCGAAGCCCATCCGAGCATCCAGTTGCTGAGGGCGAACGTGATTAGGGGGGCTGCAATGGTGCCGACCGGCTCCCTGCGGACGTGCGGGATGGGATTCAGCGTGACTTGGCCGCCGGCGGCAGCCGTGTCATCACCGCCCCACAATGCAGCCAGCGCATGGGCGGCTTCGTGGCACGTGAGCGACAGCAGGAAGGCCACGTACCACAGGCCCCCGAGGGCCAGCATCTGAGGGTCCATAAGAGGCCAGTTTAGCCAATCAACCCGGCTCGCCGACCAGGCCTGAAGTCCCCGATGGATGACGTCCTTGCCTATCTGGAGCGCCCCGCCTCTTGCAACCGCAGCAGTTCTTCCAGCAGTTCCGCTCTGATACTGGGACGGCTTGTTGCGAGGTTTCTGCGCTCATTCGGATCCTCGCTCAACAGGTAGAGTTGCATGCGCCCCGGCTCGTCCGGACGCAGCACGGCTCCGCGAGGATTGGAAAAGCCCCCGCTGCCATCCCCCAAGATCAGCTTCCAGTCACCCTTGCGGATCGCGAACACACCGCGCTGGCTGTGGTGGACGATCTGTTCGCGCAGGTACGATCCTTCGCCGAACAGCAGCGGTGCCAGGCTGAAGCTGTCCTCGCCCGAGTCCTCGGGCATCTCAAAGCCGATGACCTCGCTGATGGTTGCGAAGACATCGGTCAGGCAGACAGTGCGGTCAGAGACGCTGCCGGCTTGGATCTGGCCGTCCCAGCGCATCACGAACGGAACGCGGTGGCCGGCCTCCCAAGCGTCCGCCTTGAGGCCTCGCCACGGCGCGTTCGGGACATGGGAGTACAGTTCGGTCACAGTTGAGGTGGCGCCGAAGGCTCCGATTCCGCTGCGAGCGGGCGATCCGTTGTCAGACGTGAAGAGCACGATAGTGTTCTGGATTGCTCCGGTGCGCTCCAGCACCTCGACCACCTTGCCCAGGATGGAGTCCATCTGATGTACCCAATCCCCGTACGGCCCTGCCTCGCTAGAGCCGCGATTGACGGCATTCGGCACGATCGGAGTATGCGGTCCGAGCAGTGGCACGTAGAGGAAGAAAGGCGTGTCTGAGTCTGCCGCTCGCTCTTCGAGCCATTGCAAGGCACGCGCCGTAATGGTCGGTTGTGCCGCCCAGAGATCCCAGCCCGGCAGCATCGGGCCGCTGCGTTGGCCCTTCTGGGCGGGCATGCGATCCGTCGGTTCGCCGATGACGCGATCGTTCTCGATGAAGGCATACGGCGGGAAGTTCGGCACATCGTCGCCGAAGTAATAGTCGAAGCCGCGCGTGATCGGGCCTTCTAGTACCGGCCTCGAGAAATCCACCCGCAGGCCATATGGTTCGTAGTCACGGCCCACGTTCACGCCTTCCAGTTCGTCCGACAGGTAGCCGCCTCCGATGCGCGGCCAATCCCAGCCCAGGTGCCACTTGCCAATGCACGCGGTCTTGTACCCGAGCGCTTGGAGCGCTTTGCCGAGAGTGAGGCGATCCTTGCTGATGACCGGCCCTCCCCAGCTGTTGACGATTCCGGTGGGCAGGCGGGACCGCCAAGGGTAGCGGCCCGTGAGCAAGCCGTAGCGGGACGGCGTGCACACCGACGAGGCCGTGTGGGCATCTGTGAAGCGCATGCCGTGCTCTGCCAAGGCATCGATGTGCGGCGTAGGGATCTTGGAGTTCGGGTTGTAGACCTGAGGGTCGCCGTAGCCGAGGTCGTCGGCGAACACGATCACCAGGTTGGGCTTGTCAGTTTGGCAGAGCGCGGGGCCAAGCCAAAGGATAGGTAGCGCGAATCTCAGGAGTTTCATGGCATCAGCAGACCTCGGCCAGTGTCGCAAACAAACCGGACCCTTGCCAATACGAACCGATGGCAGCGTGACTCGTGTGCGGATCAAGCCCTCACGGATGCAATCAGCGCTTGGATGTAGCCCACCGTCCAAGCCCGGCCACGGTGGCACCAATCGTCATCGCCTACCATGCGCGGCACATGGTCCGGCAGGATAAACCCGCGAAAGCCGACCTGCTTCAGCGCTCGCATCGTTTCGACCGGATCACAGTTGCCGTCGCCCAAGAAGCATTCGGTGAAGTCCTCGACCGGACCCTGCACGTCTCGGAAGTGGACGTAGAAGATCTTCCCCCGCTCGCCGAAGTAGCGGATCGCGTCCAGCACTCCCTCGCCGGCTCGCATCTCGGACCAGCACCCGTGGCAGTAATCTAGTCCGTGCATGGGGCTGTCAAACTCCTCCATGGCGCGGCGGAAATTCTCGAAGTTCCTAAAGATCCTGCCTACCCCTCCGAGTGCCGGCACAGGCGGATCGTCCGGATGCAACGCCAGCCGCAGCCCGACCTCTTCGCAGATTGGCAGGATGCGCTCCATGAACCAGCGATAGTTCTCCCAAATCTCCTCTTCGGGATATTCGCGCTCGGCAGGCGCCCCCAGCCAGATCGAGTGGCTCTGGCCATCTCCCGGTCTGACTGCCCTCGCGATCTCGAGCTTGAACGACGTCGCCTGAGCTCCGCCGCGCACGGGCGTGGTGCGAGAGGTTCGCCAGACGCCGGCCGGCATGAAGGCATAGCCTAGGATCGGGATGCCGGCTCGGGCGACGTTTCGGATCGTGTAGGCCATGTTTTCGAGCTGCGCCTCGCGACCCGGCTGGCCAAGCATGATGCGGTCGTAGAACGCTCGGGGCACGTTTTCGATGGCAATCAGGCGCAGCTGTAAGTCTTCCGCTTGGGACGACAAGCGGGCGAGATCCTCATACTCCCAGCGCTCTCGTCCGGGCAGAGTGGGCGTGTTGAGCTGAAAGTCGTCGCAGCCGCATTGCTTGATGAATTGCAGGCGGGTAGGCGTGATTTCCTGAAACTGGCCGAGGCCGACGCGCATCGGAAGCTGGTCAATGTCGATCATTGGTTTTCCCGACCGAGAGTGTAAGCTCTCATGCGATCGGCAAGCTATCTGCAGTCGGCGGTCGAGCCACTGCCGAATCGTTCATCTTCGTGCGTTTGTCTGCGAATGAACCCTCCCAAGAGGGGCACGGAAAACGAGCACCTCCCATGCTTGATACTTAGCTCACTTGAGCGACAGAACTAAATTCACTAAGAAGAGCCTTTTGCAAAATTTGCGAAGTAGCGGTTTTTAGGGTTGAGGCGACTGAGGC
>JAPPMG010000086.1 GCA_028819215.1 Bryobacterales bacterium | reverse complement strand
GCAGAACTCAATCTCTCCGAAACGGCCTCAATCAGGACAAAAAAATGTTCCTGGGCCGACGCCTTGTTCCTTGGCAATACGCCCGAATGTGTGGGCCGCATCAAGGTCAAGGTCCCTGAATCGAGCCCCGGACGCCATCGAATGAACCAGGTAGTAGGCAACCTGCACTCCTGCTAGCGCGGGCCGCAGCGATTCGGCGTCGAGCACGTCGCCGCGCAAGGCGACAGTCTTGGGTCCAAGACGCGATTGCAGGTACTCCGGATGCCGGCTCAGGCAGCGGATCCGGTATCCGGCTTGCTCGAGCTTCAAGAGCAGGCGGCCTCCGATATAGCCGGAAGCACCGGCAATCAGCACGACCGGCTGATCGTTGTCGTCTCTGGCATCCTTGGTCATCGTCGGGGTCGACAGGAGTCAAGCGGGTGACCTCTGCCCTGCGCTCTCCGTTTCAGTCCAAGGCGTGGACGCTGGGCAGGTGCCGGAAGGATCCACTATGGTCCATGCCGTACCCCACGACGAACTTGTTCGGGACTTCGAAGCCCACATAGTCCACTTGCACATCGACCTGGCGCCTCGACGGCTTGTCCAGCAAGGTTGCCATCCGCAGCGAAGCAGGGCGTTGCGAGCCGAGGTCGTCCAGCAGCGCCCTTGCGGTGTACCCCGTGTCGAGAATGTCGTCGACAACGAGTACATGCGTGTCGGCAAGCTCCACCTTCTCATCGCGTCGCACTTGGACCTGGCCGGACGAAACGGTGCCATCCCCGTAGCTTGACGCTTGTATGAAGAAGATCTCGACGTCCAGGCTGATCTGGCGCACCAGATCGGCCGCAAAGACGATTGCACCGGCCAGCACGACTCCGACCTTGATGCTCTGGCCTTGGTAGTCTCGAGAAATCTCATCGGCAAGCGACTCTACCCGGGCCGCGATCTCGCTCTTCGAGATCAGCACCGGACCCGGGTCCGAAGTCCAAGCCTGGTCCATCCCCGCGTTCGTCAACACGACTGCCCCTCGTGCAGGCCGACCAAAGCCAGCATCCTGCCCGTCTCTCCATGCTCGGCGCGGTGGGAAAAATAGCGGTCAAGATCGCAACTGGTGCAGTGCCCGGCTGTCGCGAAGCGGTCGACCCCCGCCTGCCGTAGCTGCGTCCCAAGGATCCCCACGAGATCTACGTGTGGCTTCGGGCCGTCACGGTCGACGAATTCCTCGGAAAACTGGCCAGCGACTTCCTCGCCGACCTCGAAACAGCAAGGTCCGATGCCCGGTCCTATGGCAGCTTCGATGTCACCGGGCCTGCAACCGTACTCGGACGCCATCGACTCGATCGCGCCGGGCAGCACGCGTGCCACAGCCCCTCGCCAGCCGGCGTGGACAGCCGCCACTGCCCGGCGGCTAGGATCCACCAGCAGGATGGGGAGACAGTCCGCCGTGCGAACGCCAACCAATATGCAGGGGCGATTCGTGCAAACGGCATCCGCATCGGGACGAGCGCCACTCCAGGCTCGGTCCGCCCGGACGCAGCGGCCGGAGTGAACCTGCTTGGGCATTGCGGTCCCCGCCAAGGCCGCACCGAACCTCTTGCAGATCTCGTCGTCGCTCGGCCAGTCAAGGAAGTCCCCGGTCGAGCGCGTCGAGAATCCGTGGATCAACCAGTCCCAATTGGTCCAGCCGCTCACGCGCAGGACGCCTAACTCGTCTGGCCTGAGCATGCTCGGCTATAGCCCCAGCAGCCTTGCAGGATTCAACTTCGACATCTGGTCGACCTCGGAGCGGGTGAAGCCGGCTTGCAAGAGCTGAGCCAGAAAGACGGCCAATCCGTCGGTGTGAATCGGGTTCATCGACTGGCCCAGATCGCTCGAGATCACCACGTGCTCGGGCCCGACCGCCCGGATGGCCGCGACATAGGCGCTCAGCTTTTCTTCGCTCGTGCCCTCCCAAGTGGGGTTCGCGCCGAGGGCAGTCCCGACGGGATACTCCAAGAGCGCGCCGAGGGCCGCCGCGCGCTGTTGCTGCTCGATCGACATGTTGACCGGCGGTGGCAACGGATGTGTCACGATGATGCGGCCGATTCCGCGCTCGCGGGCTTCCCGTATGAGCACGAGCGACTCCTCGGGCGAGGAATGCCCGGTCGCCAGCACCAGATCGTGCTCCGCGATCTTGTCGAGCACGGCCAGCACGCTCGGCAACAGGGCCCCATCCGCCGAGATCGGCACGCGGTTGGGATTGGGCCGCAGAACGCGGTGGTAGTGTTCGGAATCGAAGGTGGGCATCCAGACTACCTTGCCGTGGCCTCCGGTCGTGCGTGCCATGTGGTCCACTGCCACGACATTGATGCCGGAAGACGCATTGAGGGCGATGCCGCCAAAGATGCGAATCCCGGGCACTGCCCGCTCGACCAAGTAGGCCAAGCCCGCCGTGGGCGCATAGTGGTTCTTGAGCAGGAGAGCCCGCATGCCCGCACTACGTGCGATCCGAGCCACCTCCAGCGCGCCGATCGAACGCGGCCCACTGTCTGGAGCGCTGTGGACGTGCAGGTCCACGACGCCCTCCACCGAGACCGGCGTGACCCCGCCAGGGCCGCACCACGGGCACGACTGTTGTGCCGCAAGTGGCAGGGCGGAAGGCATCAGCGCCAACAGCGACAGGCCGAGCCCAAGCAATGCGGCCTTGGTTCGCGCGAAACGCCTGGATGGCCGCAAGGGCGTTGAGCGGCAGTTGTTCACGGCGATGCTTCCGAGCGGGACCCCGCTTGCACTATGAGAATGCCACAGTTCTCCTTGGGCACTCCTGTCCGAGAGATGGCCCGCCCCTGACCCGGTCTCGGACCTCGTAGCCAGAAATGTAACGTGACCGAGCGGAGGCCGCGAGGCGGCTCACCACACCTCCGGGCACTTGCCCTGCCACCTGGGACCGGGCTCATCGGTCTTCGAGGATCAGCCCTGCCGACTTCCGCTAGACTGATCGGTATTCTGTACCAAAGACGGTCGATATGAAGCTCCAAGGACAGGTTGCCATCGTCACGGGTGGCGCGACAGGAATGGGTCGCGGGATCAGCGCGCTGCTTGCGGCGGAGGGCGCCAAGGTCTTGGTCAACTACCGAGCCTCGGCCGATGCCGCCACGGAGGTGGTCGCGGAAATCGAGAGCGAAGGCGGCGAGGCGGTCGCCCACGCGGCCAACGTCCAGCACGACGGAGAGGTGCAGGCCATGGTAGACGCTGTCGAGTCGCGATGGGGGCGGTTGGACATCTTGGTGAACAACGCCGGCTGGAGCAAGATCACGCCGCACTGGAGACTCGACGACCTCACCGACGAGATTTGGGATCGCACCCTCAACACCAACTTGCGAGGGGCCTTCTACTGCAGCCGCGCGGCAGTGCCTCTAATGCGCAAGAACGGGGGCGGCTCCATTGTCAACAACGCCTCGGCTTCGGCCTATTCGGCTGCCGGCAGTTCGATCGTGTACTCGGCATCCAAGGCGGCCATGGTCAACATGACCAAGGCACTGGCCCGGGCGCTGGCACCGGACATCCGCGTCAACGCTATCGCTCCTGGCTTGGTGCATACGCGGTTCGCAGGCTGGCCGGACGAGGCGTTCGAGCAAGGGCGGCAGCACTCGCCGCTGGAGCGGATTGCATCTGTAGAAGAAGTGGCCTCAACGGTCCTGTTCCTGGCGGCCGACGCAACAGCGATCACGGCCGAGACGATCGTGATTGACTGCGGGGCCACCATGCTTGCCACCGCACGGCCTCGCAGGCCCACCAAGACCGGCCCGTAGCGACCGCACCGCATCGCGGCCGGAAGGAAATGAGCCAAATGCGCGATCCATGGAGCACTGGCATGCGGTGGGCAACGATCGCCGGGTTCCTCCTCGCGTTGGCCCTGTTCGCCGCTGCCCTACCCGTCGGCGACCTGATGGCCGCGCTGCAAGCGCGCATCGAAGGCCTAGGCCTCTGGGCCCCTGTTGCGTACGCCTTGGCGTATGGCTTAGCGGTGACGCTCTTCGTGCCCGGCTCTGCGCTTTCCTTGGCGGCAGGGGTGCTGTTCGGCCTGTGGCTCGGCACAGCGGTGGTCTGGGTAGGAGCGAACATCGCTATCGCACTCTCGTTCCTGATCGCTCGCTATGCCGCACGCAGCAAGGTCGAGGCGCTTGCGAGCACGCGGCCTCGCTTCGCGGCCGTGGACCGCGCGATCGGCCAGCAAGGCTGGAAGATCGTCGCGCTGATGCGTCTCTCGCCGGTGTTTCCCTTCGGGCTGCAGAACTATCTCTTCGGCGTGACCGCCATTCGCTTCCTGCCATGCTTTCTGGCGAGCGCAGCCTTCATCCTGCCCGGCACGTTCATGTACGTTTATCTCGGCTTCGCAGGGGGCGAGGCCGCGTCCGCGGTCGGCGGCGGCCAAGGGGCTGACACGCTGCGCCTCGCATTGCAGCTGGTGGGCCTGCTTGCCACCGTGGTCGTCACGGTCGGCATCGCGCGGATTGCGGCGAAAGCGGTCGCCAGCCACGCCCCGAACCAGGCGGCCACGCCCGACGCGGAAGTGAGCGAACCTGGCCAGCCGCGATCCCCGGCCAAGGCGTTGATTGCGCTCGCAATTTCTCTAGCCTGCTTGACCGCTGCGACAATCGCCTTCAGAGCTCGGGATTCGCTGCGCACATTGTTCTTCCCGCCGGAAGTCGTGCTGGCCGAGAGGTTTGCAACAGATCCCGGCAAGTCGGACTTCGATCACAGCGAGTTCGACGAACTGCTCAGGACCCATGTCGATGCCGATGGCCTCGTCGACTATGCCGCGCTCGCGGCGGATCCGGATCCCCTGACGGCCTATGTCGCCCGTCTCGGAATCGCACCGTTCAGCGAACTGAGTCGTGACTCGAAGTTAGCCCTGCTCATCAACGCCTACAACGCCTTCACGCTGCAACTGATCGCGGAGCATTACCCGCTAGACTCCATCCATGCCATCCCTGCCGAGGACCGCTGGGAGTCCCGGCGCTGGGAGGTCGCCGGCGGTCGCTACAGCCTGGACCAGATCGAGAATGAGCTAATCCGACCGAACTTTCGCGAGGACCGCATCCATTTCGCCTTGGTTTGCGCTGCCATGGGGTGTCCGGTATTGCGGTCCGAGGCCTACTCGGGGCAGCGGATCGAAGAACAGCTCGAGTTCCAAGCCCGATCCATCCACGAAGATCCGCGATGGTTTCGCTTCGACGAAGCGGAGGGTCTGGTCTGGCTGACCCAGGTATACAGCTGGTACGCTTCCGACTTCGAGCAGCTGCACGGCTCGGTGCTGACGGCCGCAGCTCGTTACTCCGCCGCTCTGCGCAACGCGCTAGACGAGGGACGCCCTCTACGGATCCGCTGGCTGCCCTACGACTGGGCATTGAACGAATCGCGTGCGCCCGCAGCCGACGGCACCCGCGCGCCGTGACTGTGAGGCAGGTTACGAGGCCCGGCCCGAAACGTTGGTAGCGCGGCGTCCGTGCGGTCCGACGGCCTGCATCGGGAGCCTTGAGGCAGCCAGGCTCGCGCGTCGATCAGGGCCGGACCATTCCGCTAGCCAACCAGATCGAATGCCTTCTTCATTGCGGCTGCAGTGGCCTGGCAGGCATTGTCGTCGTCCATGTCGTTGAGCCGCTGGTTGAAGGGCTCCGCCCGGATTGGGCCGTCGTAGCCGATCTGCAGCAATGCATCGAGAAACGCTTCCGCATCGATCATTCCGGTTGTGGCAGGAAGCTCGCGCGCATTGTCGTACTGGTCATCGCGTTCGATGCCAGCGGGAGCGTCGTTGAGGTCGGCGGAAACGACCTGGCTGTTGGTCAGCTTCGTGATGTCGTCCACAGTCTCTCGAGCCGTCCACCAGTGCCAGCTGTCGATCACAAGTCCGATGTTCGGCTTCCCCACCTCAGCAATCAACTGGAGGCACTCGGCCATCGAGTGAACGAACGCGTGCCTGCTCGCCGTCCAGAGCCGCTTGGTGCCCAAATACTCCAACCCCAGACGGAGGCCTTGGTCTTCCAGCACAGTGCCGACTTCCCGGAGACGTTCCGTGTGAAGCTTGAAGTTGTCCAGATAGTTCAGTTCCTCGCTGTACGAGGAAATGGCGGTGCCCACGCGGGTCACACCCGCCCCTCGGAGCGCCCGCGCCACGGCGGGAAGCTCCTCCAAGCCCCCCTGGAAGGCCGCACCATCAGCGCGCAGGCTGACGGTGAGCCTCGCCGCAGCCCACTGGAGGTCAGCGGCCCTTAGAGCATCGACATAGCGGCCGCTGCCGTCCTTCAGCAGCTGCATTCCGAAAGGCTCCACAGACTCGAAGCCATGCTTGGACGCGAGTTCGATCGAGCGTCCCTGATCAGCTTCAATGCCGATGCTGCCGGGGACGAAGGCAATCGTGAATTTCCGTCCGGCCGCCCTGCAACTCGGGACCGCAACCGCAGCAGCCATCGCGAGACCGGCCCGGATGAACTGGCGCCTGCGTGGGTTCATTTCGCAGCCAATGTACCAGATCGAATCCCGAGGCGGAATGAAGTCAGCAGGGAATCACGCCACAGATCGACTGTGCCCCCAAGCGGGCTTCCGAATTCGCTGCGGGAGCTGGCGAATGCTACGAACTCTCTGAGGTCCCTGAATTCCACGTTGAGCAATTCATGACCAACTTGGACCTCGCGAAAAGCTCCGGAACGATAACGCCCACTTAACAAGTCCGCCGTAGTGCTGATGCGCGATATCCCACGGCTGTGTCCGGACCTCCGCCTCCGCTTCTAGCCGCTCGATCCTGCTTGCAACGTCACGGATGAGAACGTTCTGTCTGGAGATGCGGAGTTCCAAGTCCCGAAAGCAGAGCCGCTGGGAATCTACGTCGGCGGGATCCGGCCGCGGCAGCTCCCCGGAGACCGGACCGGATCGCCTTGCCAAGAGCCGCCACTGGTCGTAGACGAGGGGGCTTGCGGGACGGAGAACCAGACGGCCCGGCGCGGCTTGTCCGGTTCCGCCCCACGGACCGGGTTACCGAGGGATCATTCGCCGGCGGGGTTCCGCGCACACGAGATAGGCACGCGGGATCGGAGGACGCCGATGCACATCAAGGGACAGGCAGTATACGCGTTTCCCTCTTCTCGAGGTCGTATACCCAGCCCTCAAGCCTCAGGTCGCCGGTGGCCGTGCGAGCCGCCACCCATGGATGGGTCTTCAGATTCGTAAGCTGCTGACGGACGTTCTGCTCCACAAGTCGCAGCCAGCGAGTGGCGGCGTCGAGATTCGGGTGTAGCTGCTCCACCGCCAATCTGGCCGGTTCGACGAACTTGAGGAAGTTCCGGACGTTCGGGACCGCATCTAGGCCGGCCGGCTCCAAGGCGCCCTTCATCGCACCGCAAAACGTGTGGCCGCAGACGACGATGGTCGGCACTTTGAGTACGGCGACAGCGTACTCGATGGTGGCGCTCACTCCTTCCGGGCGGGTGTCGAAGGGAGGCACGATGTTGCCCGCGTTTCGAATCACGAAGAGCTCGCCAACACCCGTCCACGTGATCGAAGCGGGAATCAGGCGCGAGTCCGAGCAGGTGATGAACAGGCGGTCCGGTGCCTGCCCTTGGGCCATCGCTCTCAGCAGCGGAGACCGGGACGAGCCGTCGCCGATCCGCTGGGGGGCGGCACGCGCACGAATCGCGGCGCTGTCAGGTGCCTGGGCAAAGGCCGGCCCGATGTTGAGAGCGACCAGCAACAAGAGCGCTAGAAAATGGCTGCTCGAAAAGAACGTTCGGCGAGATCCAATACTGTGCATGATTCATTCACCTCGGGATTAACGTGGCGACTGGGCCAGACAACTGAAGAGCCCTGCCAAGATCGCTGTTTGCCGGACATTCTACCCGGCCCGTGACGTTGACTCTCGGGGGCTATAATCCCGATTGTAAACCGTGCCCGCTCTCGCCGAATCCCTCGCTCCAGCCCAACCTCTCGACGAGCACAACCAACGCCTAATCAAAAACGTACACCCGCAAGACTGGCAGAATCCCAAACCGGAAGGCCGCTATCACATGGTGGTGATCGGAGCAGGCACGGCCGGACTGGTGACCGCCATCGGCGCGGCTGGGCTGGGTGCCAAGGTAGCTCTGGCAGAGCGCAGTCTGATGGGGGGAGACTGCCTGAATTCAGGCTGCGTGCCATCAAAGGCGCTAATCCGGGCCGCCCGCGCCATCGCCAGCGTGCGCGACGCCGCGGAATTCGGCGTCTCGGCCCAGAGACCAGTCGTCGACTTCGGCAAGGTGATGGAGCGCATGCGACGCCTGCGCGCGGGCATCAGCGCGCATGACTCGGCGAAACGGTTCAGCGAGCAAGGGATTGACGTCTACCTCGGCCAAGCAGCGTTCACCGGGGCGCGGACCGTGCGGGTGGCCGGCACCGAACTGGAATTCTCGAAGGCATGCATCGCCACAGGAACGCGAGCCTCGATGCCCCCGATCCCGGGCCTCAAGGAATCCGATCCCCTGACCAACGAGACCGTCTTCACGCTCACCGAACTGCCGGATCGGCTGGCCGTAATCGGATCGGGCCCGATCGGCGTGGAGCTGGCGCAGAGTTTCGCCCGATTCGGATCGCAGGTGACACTGATCGAAGTCGAGCAGGGGATCTTGATCAGGGAGGATCGCGACGCCGCGGAGATCGTGGCCGCGTCCATGCAACGAGATGGCGTCAAGACGCTATTGGGCACCAGCGTAAGGGCTGTGCGGCAGGACGGCGCCGAGAGCGTGCTCGAGGTGACTTCGGGCAGCGGCGATGGCGAGGTGCGCGCTGACAGAGTCTTGGTCGCGGCCGGTCGCGCTCCCAATCTCGAAGGTCTCGGGCTCGACGCAGCAGGCGTTGAATCTGACCCCCGAGAGGGCATTGTTGTAGACGACCGGCTGCGCACCTCCAACCGCCGCGTGTATGCGGCCGGAGATATCTGCTCGCGCTACAAGTTCACTCACATGGCCGACGCCATGGCCCGCATCGTGATCGGCAATGCGCTCTTTTTCGGGCGCTCGCGCGCCAGCAGGCTGAATGTTCCGTGGTGCACGTATTCGGATCCCGAGCTGGCTCATGTGGGCCTTAGCGAACTTGCTGCGGCGGAACAGGGCATCGCCATCGACACCTACCGGACGGAACTCTCAAGCGTCGACCGGGCCGTGCTGGACTCGCAATCCGAGGGATTCGTCAAGCTGCATTGCAAGCGCGGCACCGACAAGGTCGTCGGCGCGACCATCGTTGCCGCCCACGCCGGCGAACTGATCTCAGAGGTCACCACAGCCATGACGACTGGCGCGGGTATGCGTTCCATCGCCTCCACCATCCACCCCTACCCGACGCAGGCGGAGGCCATCCGCAAGGCGGCGGATGCCTACCAGCGAACGCGTCTCACTCCCGGCGTGCGGCGCCTGCTGCGCGCGATGCTCCGGTTGCAGGCGTGAGGCTGTGCCGCACGCGCCGATCGCGATGCCAGACAGTACTCAGCCTCGCCCGATCTCGGTCATCATCCCCGCCCTGAACGAGGCCGAACAGATCGGCGCGACACTTCGACAGCTAGAAGGCACCGGTGTGGCCGAGATCATCGTCGTCGACGGCGGCAGCAGTGACGAAACAGTGCAGATCGCAGAGTCATTCGGAGTGCGTGTCCTGAGAAGTCCGGCCAACCGGGGCAAGCAGCAGAATCTAGGAGCAGCGCGTGCGGTCGGCGAGATTCTGCTGTTCTTGCACGCAGACACGACACTGCCCGAAGATTTCGCCGAGCAGATCCGGGTCATCCTAGATGAGCCCGGCGCGGTCGCCGGGGCGTTCAGGTTCAGACTCGACGCATCCGGCTTCGGAACCAGCTTGGTGGAACGCATGGTCGGCATCCGCTGCAAGCTCTTCGCCTTTCCGTATGGCGACCAAGCCTTGTTCATGTCGCGCGACGCGTTCGAACAGGTGGGCTGTTTCGCGGACCTGCCTGTGATGGAGGATTTCGATCTGGTACTTCGACTCAAGCGGCTTGGCAGGATCCGGATCGCCGAGAGCGCGTCTGTGACGTCGGCCCGGCGCTGGCGCGAGTATGGTGTGTGGCGCGTGACTTGGAAGCACCAACTATGCATCCTCGGCTACTACCTGGGGATATCCCCCGGGAGGCTCACACGTCTGCGCAATTTCGAACGCTAGGCCAGCTCCCGTACACGGCGGATCACATCAGTTCGAACCCAACCCGCGCACCTCGTACCAGCCCCCGTGGGCATGTGCGAGCAAGACCGGACTTCCCGCGATCGGCCCGGGAACCTATGTGGAATCTATGTGGAATCTGTGTGCGGAGTTAATCCGTTTGATAGCATGGCAAGGATACGGAGGTATTCATGCTAGCGATGAATCTAGGCTTAGGTGATTTTCGCTATGGCGGAGCGGTAAGGAAACTCTCTGCGGTAGCTGGACTCCTGCTCTTCGGCGTCTCCCAGCTCTCGGCACACGAAGCACACGAGACTTGTCCGCCGCCTGCCGGCTATCAGGGAAACCCGCTCTCGAAACCGAGCATAACGGCCGCTGAAGTAGTGGCAGACCCAACAGCCACGAACTTAAGGGACTTCGCCGTTGCAGCGCGAGACTACCTGTCTAGTATCACCACCCAGCTGGAATTGGCGTACGCTTCGTGCCTCATGCGTCTGGAAGACGGAGACTGGCGGTCCGGAGAGATCTCGGCTGTCAGCCTATCCGTAGATCCGGCGGTGTTCGCAGACCCGCAGGCTCCGATCCACATGCGGGTGCTCTTTCACTCGGCCGATATGGCGACTTCGGGGAGGCTCCTCAAGGAATCCGCAGCCAAGGAAATCCTCGCGGCGGCCGCGAGCGACCAAGCCAGCGGTGGTGCCGTCCCATCGGTCGCCTGTCTGGCCCTTGATTGTCCCCAACCAGGGGTCGGCGGGCACGCCGTCTTCTACGGGCCGTTCATCTTGCTCGCCGGTGCACAGATCGAGGAGTCTCACTTTGGTCCGGAAGTCCTGGACATAGACCACACTCCGGACGTGTCGGCGAGCGAGGTCGTGGACCGCCCGACCCTACGAGCCTTCGTGAATGGGGCGATTGATCACTTCGAGGGTCTCGTCGAATCGCTAGGCTTCAACTCCGCCGGCGTACTTCGAGGCGTCTTGCGTGACGAGAACGGTCCCTGGAGGGCCGGCCCTGTCTACTTGTTCATCATCGATCGCACCGGCTACACCCTGTTCCACGGGGCGTTTCCAGACAAATACGAATTCAAGCTCTTGACCGGGACCGTTCTGGACGCCGTCACTGGCGAGGCGATCCTGCCGCAGGTCATCAGCGCAGCGACACAGAGTGATGAAGGAGGTTTTGTCGAGTACCACTTCGATAATCCCGATGACGACAGCGACAACGTCGACGTACCGAAACTGGCATTCGTTCGCGAGCGCACGATTACATTCCGCCACCCAGTGCTAGGCGAGATTTCCAACAATTACATCATCGGCTCGGGCCTATACCAAGGAGAGGCTTCGGAGGGCGGAGCAACGATGACGAGCGGCTGCTCCGATCACAACATTGCCGCGAGCGCCGTGCGCACGCAAAACGACATCCGGGCGTTCGTCAATTGCGCCGCCGAGTACCTCGCTGAGCACGGCACGGCCGAAGCCCGCCGCGCCTTCAACGAGGACGAGCGCTGGAAGCACGGCCCCACCTACGTGTTCGTCGACGGCATCGCCAAGTCCGGCACAGACGCCAAGACCTTCGTCTACCCGCCCGACCCTTCGCGCGAGGGCGGGGTCTGGGGCGAGGCGATCGACGACTTCGGCAACGACCTCTTCTACGAGATCTACCGCATGACACAGGCGGTCGACGCCGGCTGGACCTACTACTCGTTCCCAAACCCGGCGACCGGCAAGAGGTCGGCCAAGGCCTCCTACATCATCGAGATCGACTGGGACGGCGAGCCGGCCGTGATCGGGGCCGGCATCTATTCGCGCGACTGGCCGGGCACCTGCTACGCCGACGAGGTCAACGCGGCAACCCTAAGCGCCGCTCCGAGCGCGGAGACCTTGCGGGAGTTCGTGCGCTGCGCGGCGCTGGTCGTCGAAGCGGGCGGCTACTTCGCCAAGCGGGAGATCGAGCGGGACCCGCGCTGGACGGACGGGGAGAACTACCTGTTCGTGCTGGACATGCTGGGCAATCAGGTGATGTCGGGCCAGCCGGTGCGCGTCAACGGCAGGGCGCCGCACGAGTGGGGGCGCGGCGGCCCGCGCGGGGACCAGTTCGGCGGGCGCAACATGGCAGAGGTCGGCGGGACGTTCGGCGAGAGCTACGTGTACTACCGCTCCTACAACCCGATGACAGGCACGTACCAGCCAAAGGTTGGCTTTCTGAAGCGGGTGGTGGCACAGGGGGTGCCGCTGCTGGTGGGAGCCGGCTACCCTGCCGGGCCGGCCGCCGGTCCGAGCTGCACGGACAACTACGTGACCGCGGCAGCCGTGCGCACGCAGTCGGACCTGCAGGCGTTCGTGCAGTGCGCGGCGGAGTACGTGCAGCAGAACGGCGAGGAGGAGGCGCGGCGGGCGTTCAACGAGGACGCGCGCTGGAAGTCGGGCCCGACCTACGTGTTCGTGGACGAGGTGCAGCCGTCCGGCGAGACCGCCCTGGCGCACGTGTTCCCGCCGGAGCCGAGCCGGGAGGGCTCGGTGTGGGGGACGTCGATCGACAGCTTCGGCAGCGACTACTACTACGAGCTGCACCGGATCTTGTCGGCGGTGGACGAAGGCTGGATCTACTACGCGTTCACCAACCCGGAGACGGGGCGGAGCCAGCCGAAGAGTTCGTACGTGAAGGAGATCGAGTGGAACGGGGACCGGGCGGCGATAGGGGCCGGGATCTACTCGCGGGACTTTCCGGGTGCTTGCGACCCGTCAGAGGTTAACGCGGCGGACCTAGCGGCCAACCCGGGCGACCGGAGGCTGCAGGAGCTCGTGCGCTGTGCGGCGCTGGAAGTCGAGTCCTCGGGGTACTTCGCCGGCCCGGTCTTGTCCAGCGACCCGCGCTGGAAGCACGGCCCGATCTACATCTTCGGCATCGACCCGGAAACGGTTGTGGTCGAATTCAGCGGAAACCCCGCCAGCTTCGCGGTCTCGAGACGGGCTCCGTATCTGCTGTTCGACGGGAGGGATGTGTACGAAGCCGCCGCGCTGTTCGGAGAGTCGTTCTTCTATTTCAACTTCAACAATCCGGCGACGGGCCAGGTCGAGCCCAAGACGGCATTTTACAAGCTCGTGCGGGCGCAAGGAGTTCCGCTACTGGTTGGCTCGGGCTACAACCCGTAGGACCGAATTGCGATCGGGCAAGTCCGCGCCTCCATCCGTTCTGCGGGAGCCCGAGATCGACTTCGGGATGGGGGCAACTACTCTCCATCGGGCCTCCGAGTAGCTGCCTCTACGTTCCGCACCGAGACAGGGGAAAGCCCAGACAGTGCAGCGGACGCAACCTGATGCGTGCCACTCGCCCCGCAGCTACACGGCGCGAATCCACGGGCGGATCTTCGGTTCGATAGCTGTTGTTCGGTCGTGGCTTGCGTGGGATCGGCGGCCCGCGAGGGCATTTCGACCTCCGACAGCGCTGCGGCTACGATAGGGAATTATATACGAAAATAACACGCTCAAAAATATGCTATTATGCAAACTGGTGATCCAATATACCACCTATTCCGTGCGGTGCTCCCTCTCGCCAGCGGGCTACCGGCACCTGGACAACATCCTTGTCCGCTTGAACTGGCTGTACAACCAGGCGCTGGAGGAGCGCAAGACGGCCTACGCCGAGCGCAAGGAGACACTGCGCCTGTACGACCAGCACAAGTGGCTGACGGGGTTGCGTGCTCGCAACGAGCAGGGCCTGGGCGAGATCGCGCTAGGTCCGGCGCGCGGCATGCTGAAGCGCTTGGACGAGGCCTTCCAGTCGTTCTTCCGGCGCGTCAAGGCCGGCCAAGCCCCGGGGTTTCCGCGCTTCCGGCCGCTCAGCCGTTGCGTCACGATCGACTTGGCGCAGATTCGTGGCGGCACGGTCAAGCCGCGGGGCAGCCACTACGAACTCAAGGCGAAGGGCTTTCCGCGCATCCGGCTACACGCTTCGCGCGAGTTGCCGGCTGGGATAGCGAAGGCGGTCCGGCTGACCAAGCGCGGGCGGCACTGGGAAGCCTCGCTGGTGTATGCGGTCAAACGGGCAGCCCTGCCCGCCAGCGTCAAGGCGGTGGGGATCGATCTGGGCGTGCGCAAGCGCATGACGCTGTCGAACGGCAAGCGCTACCAGCGGGCAACCCGTGACTGGAGGCGCAAGCGCCGGCTGCAGCGCGCGGTCGCACGCTGCCGGAAGGGCAGCCAGAGGCGGCGGAAACGAGTGCGGGCGCTGGCGCGCTTCCAACGTCGGGAGTTCGTGCGGGAGCGGAACGCCTGCCATCGGGCTACAACCGAGATCATCCGCGAGCACGGACTGGTCGCGGTGGAGCGGCTGCACGTCGCGAAGATGACGCGCTCAGCGCGAGGAACAGAGGAACAGCCGGGGAAGCACGTCGCGGCGAAGGCCGGGCTCAACCGGGAGATACTGTCACAGAACTGGTCGCTTCTACGCAGACAACTCGAGCAGAAGGCAGAATGGGCTGGGCGAGAGTACATGGAGGTGGATCCCAAGTACACTTCACAGGATTGCAGCAGGTGTGGCGCGCGGAACAACCCGCGAGCAGCGGAGACATACCGTTGCCGCGCCTGCGGGCTGGTGGAGGATCGCGACGTGAATGCCGCGATCAACATTTTGGCGGCCGGGGTTATTGCCGCCGGAGCGTCAACGTGGGCCGTCGGGCCGTGCGTCGCTCCAGAATCGTATGCGAGGGCGGCCTGACGGTACTCTCGGATATAATCCCCCTACGATAGGCAATGAGCCCGCGATGCCTAGTACGGAATCGGATAGCCTCGATCGTCTGCCCCCCGGCGTCACCGCCGTGATCGCAGCACTCGACTTCGAGGAAGCCGATCGCGTTCGACTGATGGAACTGGGCTTCATTCCGGGCTCCTCGGTGTCGTGCCAGCGCGTGGTGCCTCTGGGCGACCTAGCCATCTTTCAGGTCGAGGGCACGCAGGTCGCCTTGCGCAAGGATACCGCGGCCCGGATCACGCTCCAGCCAAGCAGCGCAGCGAGAAACCCCGATGCCGACAGCGGTTGAGCCCCGGACCGAGACACAGCACAGCTTGCCTGCCAAGAACCGGGCGGTTGCCATCTGCGGCCCGCCCAACGTGGGCAAGTCCAGTTTCTTCAACCGCCTCACTGGCCTACGCCAGAAGGTCGCGAACTATCCCGGAATTACCGTCGAGAAGCGCATCGGTAGCCTCAGGCTGGAAGACGGAGGGCAGGTCGACCTAATCGACCTGCCGGGCATTGTCGGCATGCACCCGCGCTCGGAGGACGAGCGCATCTGCGTCGAAATTCTGCGCGGCCGTAGCGCTACGCTGCCGCGTCCCGCGGCGGCAATCCTACTGTTGGATTCGACTAACCTGCAGGCCCATTTGCGCATGGTGCCGGGAATCCTCGGCCTAGGCCTGCCCACCTTGGTGGTGCTCAACATGGCCGACGAGCTCGAGGCGCGCGGAGGCAGTGTCGATACCGAAGCCGTCTCGGCACAGATCGGCGTTCCGGTGGTCTTGGCCAGCGCCGTGACGGGCACCGGCATGAGAGAGGTGGTCCGGTTCTTGCAGGGCAGCCTCGCTCCCGCGCACAAGGTCGAGCTGCCGGTGATCAACAACATTCCCGGCGAGAGGAAATGGGCGCACTCCGTTGCAGCCCAGAGCAGCTATCACGCGCCCGAGCCCTCGCTCTGGGGCCGTCGGCTGGACCGCATCTTCCTGCACCCGGTCGGCGGTCCGATGATCTTTCTCGCGGTCGTCATCGCGGTCTTCCAAAGCATCTTCACGCTGGCTGTACCAATCATGGACGCTGTCGAGAGCGCGATCGGCGTGTCCGCGGGATGGATCGGAGCACTGCTGCCGGATTCGATGCTCAAGGGACTGCTACTCGACGGCGTTTGGGGTGGCGTCGGCTCGGTATTGGTGTTCCTGCCGCAGATCTTGATCTTGTTCTTGTTCATCGGGGTGCTGGAGGACTCCGGCTACTTGGCGCGGGCGGCCGTCATCGCTGACAGGTCCATGCGGGCGATCGGGCTTGAGGGACGCTCGTTCATCCCGTTGCTGTCGTCCTATGCCTGCGCGATACCGGCGGTCATGGCCGCGCGCACGATCGAGAACCAACGCGACCGACTGGCCACACTGTTAGTCGCCCCGCTCACGACCTGCTCCGCCCGGCTACCGGTGTACGCGTTGCTGATCGCCGCCTTCATTCCCGAACGTCCGCTCCTCGGCCCGTTCCTGGGCACGCGCGCCGCCGTTCTTCTGGCACTGTACGCGGCGGGCTTCATCGCGGCGTGCGGCACCGCTTGGTTGCTCAAATCGATGGTGCTGAGGAGCAAGCCCGCGCCCTTCGTGCTGCAGCTGCCGGCGTATCGCTGGCCAACAATCCGTTCGCTAGCCTTCCGCCTGATCGACCGCTCGAAGATCTTCCTGCGCCGCGCCGGCACCGTGATCCTAGTCACCACGATCGTGCTGTGGTTCTTGGCCAGCGTGCCGTACCAAGATGGCGAACCGCCGCCGATCGGGGAGAGCCTAGCAGGGTCGATTGGCAGGACCATTGAACCGCTGGTGGAACCGCTTGGCCTGAATTGGAAGATCGGCATCGGCCTGATCACCTCGCTGGCCGCTCGCGAGGTCATCGTCGGCACGCTGGGAACGATCTATGGCATGGAAGCCGACGAGGGTTCCCCTGCCCTGCAGCAGGCCCTGCAGGCCGAGCTGTCATTCGGGGGCGCTATCGCGCTGTTGATGTACTTCGCCTTCGCGATGCAGTGCATGTCAACCGTGGCTATCGTCCGCCGCGAGACCGGCGGCTGGAAGTGGCCGGCGATACAATTCGGCTACATGCTGGCGCTGGCGTACTCGACAGGATTCGCGGCGTATAGGGTCTTTGGCTAGGGCGTCGCAGCGGGGCGGGACGCGCGCATGATCGCTCGGCCGTCGGCAGGTTCAGGGATAGGGACAAGCGCCCTCGTCCCGGCTGCAGCGTTCCTTTGCGGACTCCGCATTTCAGAAACTGTGCCTGGCAATAGCGAATCGGTCATATTCAATGCGCATGAACACAGACTGATCTTGGTGCGCCCTAGGCGAGCGGCGGAGCACGGAAGCCATACAACGCAATCCGCGGAAGCAAATAATCCTGCTGCATCCACATGGCCGATTCACTGATTTACCTTGTCGCGCCTGCCAATCTTCACGACCAAGACCCGCGAAGCATGGTCCTGAATGTCGCAGATCACACAGTAATCCCCCACCCAATATCGCCACAATTCCCCCAACGGGCCGGACAGGCCCCTACCCAAGTTCCGAGGCTGCCCCGCTCGGGCGACTCGCCCGTTCATGTAGTCGACGATACGCCGAGCTATCTGCTTGTCAAGCTTGCGCAGTTGGTTCGTGGCGGAGGCGGTGTATTCAATCGTCCAAGCCAAGGACATTTCTCACTTCAGTTGAGGAATATACTCTCTCTTCTCCTCGACGAAGGCGCTCCAGCACGTCCGCCGCGAGATAGTAGTCCTCCATGCCTCCAAGGCTGCGCTCAATCATCTCGCGCAGGTAGAAGGCCTTCGTGCGCCCGGTCTGAGAGGCCAAGAAATCAAGGCGTTTCTCGGTTTCAGGGGCAAGTCGAATTGAAGTTGGCATTTCGCTCGCTCTCCAAGGTCCATGAATACCTGTATTCACTGTATCACGTTTGTCGGTCCAGACGATCAGGCTGCGTCGGCCTCATGCAAGGGTTTCGCGACGCGGTCTGAGAGGCATTCTGCCGTGCCCCGGCCTCTTCGGGAATCACCCGACCGAGCCATACGCCTCCCGAGGCTCCGACGAACCCGCAGGTCCTCGCCACCCTCAAGCGTTGCTTCGGGACAACCTGAGTCAGCTCTCTTTGGTCGGTGGGTCCACGGGCCGTCGCAGGTGTCAGTCGTGATGTTGTGACGGTACGATGCAACTATGCGCACAACGCTGACGATTGATGACGACATTCTGGCCATCGCTAGGGCGCTGGCTCAGAAACACGGAGTCAGCCTTGGCCGCGCGCTGTCGGAACTCGCCCGGCGCGGCCAATATGCAACGGGCGCAGCTGTCGAGAGTGACGGTTTGCCTGTATTCGCCGTACCCCGTGACGCGAAGCCAATCACCAGCGACGAAGCTTACAAGGCGCTCGGTGAATGGTTGTGAGGGCGCTGCTTGACGTCAATGTCTTGATCGCGCCGGATTGAACGAAGCATGCTCATCATCACGCGGTCCGGTTTTGGATCCGAGATTGGCGAGCTAAGACTGGATGGGCATCGCAACCACACTACGTAGAGCGGCGCAGCGTCTGCGGGCACGACAGGTTCACGCGCCAGACCTAACGGCTCGGGTGCTGTTGGCCGATCTCCTCGACCGGGATCAAGCCTGGCTGGTAGCGCATTCCAACGAAGAGATCGATCACAGCCTCCGTGAGCGCTACGAAGAGGCGGTGCGGAGGCGCTGCGAGGGCGTTCCGATGCAGTACATCCGGGAGCTACAGGAGTTCTACGGGTTTGATTTCCACGTGAATCCCGATGTATTGATCCCGCGGCCAGAGACAGAGCACGTGGTGGAAGCCGCACTCCAACGCATACGTCGGGGAGACCTCGTGCTGGATGTTGGCACGGGATCTGGCGCAATCGCCGTCAGCCTCGCCAAGCACGCTCCCGGCGCAACGGTCTTGGCGAGTGACATCTCCCCGGCAGCGACGAGGATCGCCAAGTCCAACGCAGCAAGGCTCAACGCTAGCGTCCAGTTCTTCTTGGGCGACGTGACCGGTGCGATAGGAGCCAGCCAAGTCGACGTGCTCGTCTCGAACCCGCCCTACGTGCCGCTCAGGGATGCCCCGGGCCTGCAAGCCGAGCTACGGCATGAGCCGCCCGTCGCGCTCTTCGGGGGAGAGGACGGACTAGGAGTCATCCGGCGGCTCGCCTCTGACGCCCGCCGCGTCCTCAAGCCCGGCGGCTGGCTGCTGGCTGAGATCGGGTTCGGCACCAAAGACGCGGTGGCGGCGCTCTTCGACAGATCCCACTGGCAGCCTCCGGACTTCCTGCCTGATCTGGCCGGCATCGATCGCGTCGTTGCGACGCGAGCGCGAACCTGAACCCGCGCCGCCTGCATTTCCGACAGCGATGCCCAGCAACGAGCTACGGTTGGGCGGCTTGGTTCCTGCGCTCAAGACGGGCTTCCAAATCAGCCAGGCTTGGGACGTTGTACAGCTGGCGAACGAAGTCGGGCAACATTTCGCGATCGAACGGTTCTGGAGAGAAATCGTCCTCCCACGGCATCTTGCGCAGCTGCATTCCGAAGACTTGCGGCTGGCCAACTGTTCCCAAGTATCTGTCAAGCGTCGAGGCCGAGAGCTTGATTGCCGGTTCGTGCCCTTGGAACGCCGCTGCCGTCGCGAGGATGTGGGCCAGCAAGAAGTGACTAGGTGAGTGCCCATGCTGATAGACCATTGCCGCGTGGAAGAAATCCACGGGACATCGCAGCTCAGCGGCGGCGATCAGCTCCCCCACGCGCTCCCGGCGCTCCCGGTCGCGCCTTCCCACAACGCTCCAATCGATCGGATTCTCCTTGCGGTCATCCTGATCGGCAACGTAGATCTCCGCGAGTTCATCGGATGCCACGCACGGGACGGCTTGGGCAGGCAGGCACATGGCGACGGCGAAAAGGGCCACAAGGATTCGCATGGATTCAGCCTATGTCGTGCCCCGTCCCGAGGCAAGCAGCTCGAACTCTTACGATGGACCTAGGGATCCGTCCCGTTCTAGCCGGCGCGTGGGGTTGGCCGGCAATCAAGGAGATGACGTGAGAATCACCAAAGTTGAGGGGCTCTTGATGTCCTGCCCCTTCGAACAACCAATTCGCCTGCCGTTCTACGGCGGGCTGCGCATTATTCTCAAGCGCGATGCGATGCTGATCCGGGTCCGCACCGATGCGGGCATCGTAGGGTTCGCTCCCGGGCCGGCGCATGTGCGCGCGGTGCGCGAAATCGACGGCACGATCGGCCCGTTCCTAGAGGGGCGCGATCCCCTGGGCTGGCGCGATTACGGATTCTCCGCAGGGCTCGACACCCAGAAGACCTACCACGCGGTAGAGGTCGCGGTGATCGATGCGGCCGCCAAGGCAGAGGGCGTGCCAATGTCGTCGCTGCTCGGCGGCGCCAAGCGCGATCGCATCAAGTGCTACGGATCCGCAGGCATGTACATGCCTCCCGAAGGCTACGCGGCCGAGGCGGCGGCTGTTCAGGCTCTGGGGTTTCCCGCCTACAAGCTCCGGCCCGCCGCCGGGCCGGAGGGCGACCTGCGCACGACTGAAGCGATTCGCACGGCGACGGGGCCGGACTTCGGGATCATGCTGGACTGCCACGCCTGGTGGCGGATGGGGGACCGCAGCTATTCTCCGGCGACTATCCGGAAGCTGTGCGAAGACCTCGAACCACTCAGCCCCTACTGGGTCGAAGAGCCCCTGCCTCCGGACGATCACGCGGGCTACAAGCGCTTGCACGACAGCCAGCCGCTACCGGTGGCATCCGGGGAACACGAGCCCGACGAGGCCTCATTTGAAGATCTGATCGAGTCAGGCGGCGTCGACTTCGTGCAAATGGATGTTTGCTGCCAAGGGGGCTTTGCCATGGGCCAGCGCGTGTTCGCGGGCGCTGAACGGCAAGGCATCCGCTTCGCGTTCCACAGCTGGGGCACGCTCTTGGAGGTGATCGCGGCGGCCCAGCTGGGAGTGTGCTGTGACGAGAGCGTCGTGGAGTGGCTGGAATACCCGCTGCACTCCAATGACGGCAAGCCCGGCATGTACGCCTTCCCGGTCGCGGACGAGATCCTGACGGAGCCCTTGCAACTCGAGGCCGGACATCTCGTGATGCCGGACAAACCCGGCATCGGCGTCGAGGTGGACGAATCGGTGGTCGAGCGCTATCCGTTCATCCCAGGGCCGTGGTCGATCTTCCACATCGACTCACCGCCCGAAACGCTTGCAGTCGATGGAGACCATAGCGTGCCGTGGGTGGATCCTTCGGGCGCGCTCCTTGAATCCTAGAAGCGACGGTCGCCCGAAACACAAAGGGTGGAAGGATCCGAGCTGTCCCCAAGGAACCTCGGATCGTCCCACCCAGAACAGCGCTTCCAGCTAATCGCGTGGTGCTCGCGATCGCTTACGCAGGCGCTTGCGAGCTAGCGCCTGCTTGAGGCGCTTCTTCTCGCCTGGCTTCATGTAATACGAATGCCTCTTGACGTCCTTGATGATGTCTTCCTGCTGCACCTTGCGCTTGAACCGGCGCAGGGCAGACTCCAGCATCTCATCGGATGAAATGTGAATCTCAGCCAAAAACCTCTACACCCCCCTCTTGGGACAGATCCTCAACGGCCGCCCAATCGTCCGGCCGCCCTTCAAGTTTCATGGTACACGCTTGAATCTTCCTTGTGCCGCGTAAGGCCTGTGGTGGCAGCCGGGAGGCCGTGGCTCGGACTCCCGCAGCTGCCGCAGATCCGCTTCTCGTCATCGTTCTGCCAGCCAGCCATCCGACAAAGCGCGACTCACAGTTCGACGGCGGCGACCCATCCGGTACCGGCTTGTTCGAGGATGGGCTACGATTTGGCACATGCGTCTCCTAACACTTGCAGTCGCCTGTCTTGCACTCGCTCCTTCCTCGCCAGCCGCCGAGCATCCTTCAGCACAGTTCGCGAACGAACTGATCGAAGCGCAGGTGTACCTGCCGGATCCCGAAAACGGATACTACCGCGGAACGCGTTTCGATTGGTCCGGGGCGATCTACAGCTTGAGGTACGCCGGCCACCAGTATTTCGGAGAGTGGCAGGAATCCAGCGACCCCTATCTGCACGACCGCATCACTGGACCGGTCGAGGAGTACCGCACAGCCGAAAAGGGACTCGGCTATGACGATGGCGGGGACCGCTTCCTGCGCATCGGCGTAGGCGTCGTCGAAAAGCCGGAGGAAGACGACTACCGCTGGCGACATAGCTACAAGGTCGTCGACCCCGGCGAGTGGACGATCCGGCAAGGGGCGAATTGGATCGAGTTCACCCACGAAGTTGCCGAGCCAAGCCTTGGCTACGGGTACCGCCTGACGAAGCGCCTCACTTTGACACCGGGACAGCCCGAGCTGGTCAT
This sequence comes from Bryobacterales bacterium, assembly GCA_028819215.1. Taxonomy (GTDB): domain Bacteria; phylum Acidobacteriota; class Terriglobia; order Bryobacterales; family UBA6623; genus VXMF01. The sequence goes on along the minus strand of JAPPMG010000086.1, from coordinate 66,869 downwards.
CGATCATGCGCTGGAGAACACGGGCCGCAAGGCGATCGAGACGAACGTGTACAACCACAACTTCTTCGTGATCGACAACCAGCCCACCGGGCCAGACTTTGCGGTGGAGTTTCCGTTCGAACTGACAGCAGACCGCCAGATGGGAGGCTACGTCAGCATCAGCGGAAGGCAACTGCGGTACGAGAAGCACATACCGCCGGGTGAGAGCATTTTCACGATGCTCGCGGGCTACGGCGCCACCGCCGAAGACCACGTATTCACGATCGAAAACCGCAAGGTGAAGGCCGGAGTGCGCGTTGTCACCGACCGGCCGTTGGCCAAGCTGCAGTACTGGTCCCCGCGGACTACGCTGTGCCCGGAGCCGTTCATTGACTTGAAGCTCGCGCCAAGGCAGTCTGATCGCTGGTCAATCCGATACGAGTTCTATACCCTCGACTGAGAAAACCTCAAGCGCCGAGGTCATCAACAGATCGCGTCGGGAACGCGCTAGACAGACGTCCCTCAAGACCTGCCGGACCCAAGCCGCCAGGCCGACGGTCAGCGGCGGCGCAGCGAGATTGCAGCTTCACTCGGGAAATCGTCTGGCACGGGATAACTGACAGCACCTGTGGCAAGCCATTCCGCCGCTCGGATCAGGCCCGTCTGAAAGCCTACGCAGAGCACGCGCTCGGGAATTCCGACGTCGTTGCCCCAGATGTGCCCGAACGACGAACTGTAGACCCGCCCGCTCCCGTACGACACGACCCACTCCAGGGGCCAATAGCGGTTGGTGGCCACGTGGCGGCCGTAGGTCAGCACCGTGAGCTCCTCAGCCGGGCCGCGCCCATACGTATAGACCTCGATGTCGGGAGTCAGCCATCGCTCGGGAGTGCCGCGGGTGATCGGATGGTCGGCGAGCCGAATCACAACCGTATCCTGGCGTGGCCCGTGACTTGTCTTTTCGCCCTCACCCGCCGGAATTCGCCGGATCGCCCCTTCGGCATCGAGCTGCAGCGCGACGCCGTGGTCCTTGTCGCGCCAGCCGAGGCCGATCATACGGTCATACTCGGCCCAGTGCGGGAAGGCGTTATTCGCAGAATGGAAGGCCAGCAGGCCTCCGCCGCCTCGAACGTAGGCCTCCAAGGCACGCTCGACCGGATCGGGCCAGCGCAGCTCGGTCCTGCGAACGTTGTTCCAGTTGACGATCACCACGCCAAAGCCGGAGAACGTCGGACGCCAACTGCCCCAGGCCGGATCGTCGGAATCGCCAGGCGTGGTCGTAACCTCGACTTCGAACATGCCGGTGCCGGCAAGGGTCGCCTTGATGAAACCAGTCGTCTTGCGCCAGTCGTGATTGCTGAACCCGTCAACGATGAGGGCGCGAATCTTTGATTGAGTCGGCATTTGCTGAGCGGTGCCGGACCCTACTGCCAGGAAGAGGCCGCCGCAAGCCAGGAGAAAACTCCGCCGCAGCCGCTGGCATCCCCTGCATGGGCTGCCAGCGAGAGTATCCGAGTCGTTGCGATTGCAGTCCCCGATCACGGCGGTGCCCCCTGCGGGACGGATTCAACTCCACACCTGTCAGCGTGTCGAATGGACTCCGGCACGCGCTGCCCGAGTACAGACTCGACTAGACTAGCATTCCTATGATCCGCGTCACTGAGAAACAAGTCCGAGAGACGATCTCCATGCCCGAGGCCATGGATCTGGTCGAACGGATGCTGCTGCGCCTGGCCGCCGGCCGTGCGGTCAACCATCCGCGCCGCCGCGTGGCCATGGACAGCCGCACCCTGCTGCACTATATGGCAGGTGGAGACAACGAAAACGGATTGGTGGGCATCAAAGTATACGCCTCAAACCCTGCAGTGGGGGCGCCTGACTTCAGAGTGCTGCTGTTCGACTCGAACACCGCACAACTGCTGGCCGAAATCGAGGCCAACATCCTCGGGCAGATCCGCACCGGGGCCGCTAGCGGCGTCGCGACCCGCCACCTCGCAAGACCGGACGCGTCTCGGGTCGCGATCTTCGGCAGCGGCTTCCAAGCGGAAACCCAGCTTGAGGCTGTAAGTTGTGCCCGCAAGTTGGAGCAAGCGCGCGTCTTCAGTCGCAAAGCCGAACGCCGCCACGCATTCGCCGAGCGCATGAGCGACCGGCTGAGTCTCTCAGTAACCGCGACTCAGTCGCCCGAGGAAGCCCTAGATGGCGCCGACATCGTGATTACCGTCACCAATTCCCGCAGCCCGGTGTTCCCCGGTCGCCTGCTCAGGCCGGGCACCCACATCAACGCCGCAGGCAGCAACCACGTCTTGCGCAGGGAGATCGACGGGGACGCGGTGCGAATGGCATCACTGATCGCAGTGGATTCCATGGAGCAGGCCCAGATGGAAGCGGGCGACCTCACACAGGCAGAAAAGGACGGGGTGTTCGATTGGGCCGACGCCTGCGAACTCCACGATGTGCTGGCTGGAAATTGTAACGGGCGTACCGGCGTCGAGCAGATCACGCTGTTCGAGTCTCAGGGTCTCGCTGTCGAAGACATCGCGATGGCCGACTTCTTGTATCGCAAGTTGCGCTAGCGACTACCATGAGTGCCATGCGCGCGGCTCTGGTTGCTCTGATCTGTCTGTCACTGTCGGGGGTCGGGGCCTTCGCTCAGCAGGAATGGCGAGCGCCCGTCGGCGTCAATTGGCGCACCGACACGATTCTCAGTGAAGGCACGCGGCTAGCCGCAGAAATCTTCTCGCCGAGCGACAGGGACGGCGAAATGCTCCCTTGCATCCTCATGGCCCACGGCTGGGGCGGCACTGCGCGCGGCCTCCGGCGAGATGCGGTCGTCTTCGCCAAGGCCGGATATCTCGCGGTGGCATTCGACTACCGCGGCTGGGGCAACAGCGATCCCCGCGTCATCCTTGCCAACCCCGCTCCGGACGGCAAGGCGGGCACCTTCCGTGCCGAGGTGATCGCGATCCGCGAAGTGGTGGATCCAGTAGAGCAGGGCCGGGACTGGCTCAACGCCCTGCACTGGCTGCAAGCCGAGCCCATGTGCGACACGCAACGCATCGGTGTCTGGGGCAGCAGCTATTCCGGCGGCCATGTGCTCTACGCGGCCGCCCACGATCGCCGCGTGAAGGCGGTCTTCAGCCAAGTCGGCGGGATGGACTCCCGCTTCGTGGCAGCCAGCGACGATGCGCGGGCCAGAACCCTGAAGGAAGCCACCCTGCGTGCCCGCGGCCAGTTGCCGTACCCCGCGCCAGGAGCGGTCGAGGTCGGAGCGCTGCGGGGAGCACCGATCCGCGACAAACTGATGCACTACGCTCCCGTCGAACTGGCTCGGCAAGCATCTCACGCGGCGTTGATGTTCGTAATCGCCGAGCACGAGGAGCTGTTCGACAACCGCGACCACGCCATTAAGGCTCACGCTGCGGCTACCGGCGTGAAGAAGTTGGTCACGCTGCCCGGAATCAAGCACTACGGCATATACCGCGAGGCGCGCGAGCGCGCCCAGCAACTCGCCGTCGAGTGGTTCGACGCGCACCTGTAGCACGCGCGGCGACGGCCGGGTTCCACCAAGTACAATGGCGGCTGTGGCAAAGTCCCGAGTCGCCATCTATCCCGGCTCTTTCGATCCCATCACCAACGGCCATCTCGATCTGATCCGGCGGGCGGCCTCGCAGTTCGAAGAACTCGTTGTCGCCGTGTTGCGGCACGACACCAAGGACGCCGATTTCCCGCTGCCTGAGCGACTGGAGATGATCCGCAAGTCGGTCCACGGCCTTGCAAATGTCCGCGTGGCCAGCTTCGACGGGCTGTTGGTAGATTTCGCCCGCCAGCAGAACGCGAGCCTGATCGTGCGCGGGATCCGTGCCGTCTCGGACTACGAATACGAGTTGCAGATGGCCCTGATGAATCGCAAGCTCGCACCAGGGGTCGAGACCGTCTTCATGCTGCCGGGCGAGGCGTACGGCTACCTCAGTTCTCGGTTGGTCAAGGAGGTCTGCCAGCACGGCGGCGAGATCGACGATTTCGTGCCCCCCCATGTCGCGGAGGCACTCCAGGCGCGCCGGGATCGCAGGGGTGGAACAGGCTAGTCTGAAAGTATGAAATTTTCCGCACGCGTGGGGCGGATCAGCGAATCCACCACGATGGCAGTAACCGCAGAAGCCGGCAGGCTAAAGCGGGCGGGTGTCGATGTCGTGGCTCTAGGCGCCGGCGAGCCGGACTTCCCGACCCCCGACCACATCAAACAGGCGGCCGTTCGGGCTATCGAAGCCAACTTTACGCGCTACACGGCCGCAGGCGGCATTCCCGAACTGCGCGAAGCGATCGTGGCCTGGCACGCCCGCGAGTTCGGAACTGGATACGCGCCGAGTGAATGCATCGCGACCGTTGGGGGCAAGCATGCCATCTTCAACTGCCTCGCCGCGCTGGTCGGGGACGGGGACGAAGTGGTGCTGCCTGTGCCGTACTGGGTGACTTTCTTCGACGTCATCAACTACTACGGCGGGACGCCAGTGCAGGTCGCGACCAGCGAGTCGAATTCCTACGCGCTGAGGGCATCAGATATCGAGGGCGCCCTCACCGACCGCACCAAGGTCGTGGTTGTCAACTCGCCCAACAACCCTTCCGGCGCCGTCGTGAACCGGGCCGAGTTCGAAAAGATCCTGGCATTGACGTCGAGCCGTGGGGTGACGCTGCTATCGGACGAGTGCTACAGCCACTTCGTCTACAGCGCCGAACCGTTCTCAATCGCCGCCGCCGAAGGCGCCAAGCCCGCCACAGTGGTCACCGGTTCGTTGTCCAAGACGTTCGCCATGACCGGTTGGCGCCTCGGCTACCTGCTGGGACCCGCCGAGCTGATCTCCAACGTCAACAAGCTGCAGAGCCACGCCACGTCCAACCCGAACTCGATCGCGCAAAAGGCGGCCGTGGAGGCCCTGACCGGCCCGATGGAACCGGTTTACGAAATGCTGGAGCAGTACCGCGAGCGACGCGCATACGTGGTGGCGGCGCTGAACGAGATTCCGGGAGTGAGCTGCCCCCAGCCGCACGGGGCCTTCTACGCCTACCCCAACATCAGCTGCGCCTTCGGCAAGGGCGGCGTGAACTGCGCCATGGACTTCGCCAAGAGGCTGCTCAGCGACGAGCACGTGGCCGTGGTGCCGGGAGAAGCGTTCGGCACGTCGGAGCAGGTTCGGCTGTCGTACGCGGCCTCGATGCAGGAATTGGAGGAAGGCATCCGGCGCATCCGCCGCTTCATCACCGAGCTGACGTGAATCGACTGGAACCACTGAAGTTCCGCCCCGAGCTGCGCGAAAAGATCTGGGGCACGAAAGACCCCGCGCCGATCTTCGAGCGGCAAGAGCGCCGCATTGGCGAGGCTTGGTGCGTACACAACGGCAGCACGGTCGCCGGTGGGCCGCTGGAGGGTCGCACCGTCCGATCACTGGTGCAGGAATTCGGCGCACGGCTGATGGGACCGAGCTGGAGCGCCGCGGTCAAGCCTCCTCACGCCAATTTGGCGTACCAAGGCATGCCCCGGTCCGAGTTCCCAGTGCTCGCCAAGCTACTCTTCGCCGAGGATCAGCTATCCGTGCAAACGCACCCGGACAACGATATGGCGCGGGCTGCGCGGAATGAGCGCGGCAAGACCGAGCTATGGTACGTGGTCGCATCGCGCCCGGGCGGACGACTTGGCCTCGGCCTGCGAGAGCCGCTCGACGCAGAGCAACTTGCGCGCGCGGCCGAGAGCGGCTCGATCGCAGACCAACTCCGCTGGGTGCCGGCGGTGCCGGGAGAGTGCGTGCTGGTGCCGGCCGGCACTGTGCATTGCGCTGGTAAAGGCGTGGTGCTGTGCGAGGTCCAGCAGAATTCCGACATCACGTACCGCCTGCACGACTACGGCAGACTCGGACTCGATGGCAAACCGCGCGAACTGCAGGTTAAGAGCGCAGTAGCAGCCACAAAGGCACATGCCCGGCCCGTCCCGGCGGCGCCCCAGGAGATCGCTAGCAGCCCCTGTCTCGTCGAACTCTTGGGACGCTGCTCGTCATTCGTCGCGGAATTGCTGACCTGGGAGCATCCGTTCGTTTACACGCCAGATCCAAGGCGCTGTCACCTGCTGGCCTGTATCCGAGGTGCCGGAACACTAAACGGCATCCGCTTCGCTGCCGGCGACGCCTTTCTCATCCCGGCCGAATCGTCACGCTTCTTCGTGGACGGCGGGGAAGTACAGGCCGTGCGCGCATATCTGCCCTGATAGATCTGGTATCCAATCGTTCCGGGCGACGGCACAGGACGGACCAGTGCGGCCACATGCATAGCCGACGCTACACGCAAGCTTGAGGATGGCTCAGTTCGCGAAACGGCCGGATCGTACTCCGTTGCGCCGACCGAAATCAGGTTCCGCATTCCGGAAGGCATCATGCCGGGCCGAGTTGCACCCGGGCTGTTCTCCGCAAACGGGAACGGCCAGGGCGTGGCGGCGGCGACGGCGGCGCGAGTGGCACGGGACGGGACACCCACCCCGCTCGAAGTCTCCCGCAACGATCCCGAGCAGAAGCGTCAGGTCGCGGCGCCAGTCAACATTCGAGCGGATTACTGCTGTAGCGGCCAAATCCGGTCGGCCACTAGAAGTGACACGACGTCCCGCTTGACAGGTTCGGCGGGGCAATGATGTGGTTGTCGCTGCTCATTCTGAACGGCAAGCCCACCGGCCACCTCTATAATGGCGACCGAAATGAGCCCGTCGACCCGTCGTTCCTTCCTCTCGACTCTTGCGGCAGCCTCCACTCCCGCGTGGCTCTCTTCCTTTCAAGAGGTCAGAGCTGCGAACCACGAAAAGGTTCGGATCACCGACATCAAGACCATGGTGCTGCAAGGCCCGCGGACATACACTCTGGTGCGCGTGGACACCGATGCGGGCGTTCACGGTTTCGCTGAAGCCTACGGTTCTCCTGGCCTGGGAGTCAAGGAAGAGATTCACGGCCTTAGCGAGTTGTTCATCGGCGAGGACCCTCTGCAGATCGACCGCCTCTATACGGGATATCGCTATACCGACGGGAGCGCTCATGCACAGCAGCGTGCGATGAGTGGCATTGAGATGGCGCTTTGGGACTTGGCCGGCAAGCTGCTCGACGTGCCGACTTGCAAGCTACTTGGAGGAAAGTTCCGCGACAGGGTTCGCCTCTACGACCACTCGAAACCGGACGACTTCTTTGACAAGGCCGTCCTGCGGGACTGGGCGCAGCAGGTCAAGGAAAGCCCGTTCGGGATTAATATGCACAAGTTCGGGCCCCTGCGGAATAGCCCAGGCATCGACCCGGGCCGCGATCCATCAAACCGCATGCTCTCAAGCGACGAGCTGCGGCGGCTGCGCCAGGGATTCGAGAACTGCCGCGATGCACTCGGATTCGAGCACGACATCCTGATCGGCTGCCACTGGGAATTCGACCTGCGCAGCTCGATCGACATGGCAGTCGCGTTGCAGGACGTCAAGCCGCGCTTCTTGGAAGACCCGCTTCCGGTTGCATACTCCGAGAGTTGGAAGCGGCTGGCAGAGATGTCTCCCGTGCCCATCTGCACGGGAGAGAACTGGATGCGCCGGGCCGACGCCCTGCCATTCGTGGTCAACGCCGCAGTGGACATCTTGCACCCGGACTTGCGCAACTCGGGCGGGTTTCTCGAGAACAAGCGGATGGCCGACCTGGCCGACCTGTATTTCCTGCCGATGGCGAACCACAATACGGGCAGCATCGTCAATGGCATGGCGACTATCCATTGGGCTTCGACCATACGTGACTATTTTGCTTGCGAAACTGTGTTCTTCGATGGCGGCTGGATGGACGATGTCATAGTGCACGACGGACCGCTGGCGAAGGGAGGCTTCGTCGAGGTTCCGGACAAGCCAGGCCTCGGCATCGAACTCGACCCCGATGTAGTCAAGGCCCATCTCGCTGAGGGCGAGACTTGGTGGGGCTAGGACCAGGGGCACGGAAGGAACTGGTGGTCCAGAGCGGCCGCGGCAACAGCCTGCGGTGGCTCAATATGTATCAAGCGCCTGCTGAAGGCGAATCGAAGATGTCGGCGGGCCCGGAAACTGGCTTGAGGGATGGACCGTCTTGCGGCCCGAGTCAATGTGCGACTTGCGGCAGAGGGTTTACGACGAGAACTAGCCGTGCCCCTCTCGGCACGAACCTGACGCTGCGGTGAGCACGCCTCGCACTGGCGCGGTGCGGGCCAGGCAGGCCTCGCGACTGCGCTCATCCGCCGCGCTGCGGCGCAGCGCTAACGCGTTGAGCGACTCCCGCCTCACCAATGAGCACCCCGGGGACAGCCGGCGCTCCTTGTGGTGGAATCCCGACCTCGCCGTCCCGGCCCAGACATTGAGCGTCTGGCTGGGCTGCTCGCAGCTATAGCACCTTGGCCTGCGCGACTTGCCGCGCCGCCGGCCTGATACGTGCCGGATGCAGCTTACCCCGCCCAACTGCGCGTATCAGGCGTCGAACCTGGGCTGCTGACCCGGGCCTTCGCCGATCCTGATCAGTCCCACGACCGGCGCAACGACAACACCCACAGCGCCGCGGGCCCAAGCATTGCGAATCCCAGGCCCAACGCTCCGGTCCTTGCGGGCAGGCCCGCGTCAAGAAGCTGGCCCATACAGTAGGTCGACACCGAGGCGGTGGCCATGAACAGGCCCATGTCAGCCGCGAAGACCCTGCCGAGGAACTGATTCTCGGTGTTGAGGTGCAGCAGAGTCGTCGAACACACCCAGACCAGCGCAGCGCCGCCATGGGCGAGCACGAGAAAGAGCCCCGCCAGGGGCATCACGAGCGTCTGGCTGAACAACATATAGCCGCAACCGGCCGCAAGGTAGCCGGCCAAGACCGTCCAGCGCATGCTGTTCTGGCTCCTGCTGAATCGACGCCCCATCACCAAGGGTCCCAGAGTCGAGCCAGTCCCTTGGAACGCGAACAACACGGCCATCCCTAGCGCGGGGCCGTCCCCGACGGCAAATTCGCGACTGCCAAGGATCGTGGTCAGGACTACCCTCGCACCCATGATCCCCAGCCCGAGCTTGAGCGTGAGCAGCGTCACGAGCCGCCAGTCTCTGACCATGTACAGGAAGCCCTCGGCGATTGGCCGAAAGCTGAGCGCAGCGAGCCACGACTGCTTGCGTAGGCCAGCCAGGTGGCGTTCGAAGGCTCGCACTCGGTACACGAACCATGCCGACAGCAAGAAGGTCGCGGAGTTCGCCACAAATACGAACTCCCGGCCAAGGTATGCCACCGCCACGCCGCCCAGGGCGGCACCCATTGTCACGGTGAGCGACCACGTCGTGGATCCGAGGGCGTTCGCTATTGGCAGATCGTCCCTCTCGATCAGGCTGGGCAGGATCGCACTGCGCCCGGCCTCGAAGAATGCCGCCGTGCCGATCTCGAGCGTCAGCAACAGGTAGAGCCAGGGCAGTTCCTCCTGGCGATCGATCAGCAGCATGCAAAGCACTAAGCCGGCCCGGAACAGGTCGCTCACCAGCATCACCTTGCGGCGACTGAGCCGGTCATTTGCCGCTCCGGCTGTCGGGCCCAGCAGCATCATGGGCAGGATCTGCAGGATCGCGGCCCAGGCCACCAGCTCCGCACGGCCGCTCAGCTCTAGGATCATCGAGTAGATCGCGACCGAGTAGAACCAGTCGCCAGAGCCGCTGATCAGCTGCGCGACCCAGACCCTGCGGAAGTTGGGCGAGCGCCTCAGCAGTCGCGCGTAGCCGCGCAGGGAAACCTGAGATGCCACTTCTGCAGACTCACGCCGAATACAGCCCGGTGCGTTCCTTGGCCCGCCGCACCGTCTCCGCAGCGATGGGCGCGACGCGCTCGGCGCTGCTTCGCAACACGGCGCGCAGATGGGTGCGGTCGTCCATCAATTCGTTGTAGAGCCGCTGAATCGGTTCAAGCTTGGAGCTAATCATCTCGCTGACCTCGCTCTTGAGCGCACCATAGCGCATGTCGGCGAAGTGACTCTGCATCTGCGAGTCGGTCCAGTCACTGAAGGCTTGAAAAATTGTCAGCAAGTTGGCGACGCCGGCCCCTGGCTCGGCCCAATTCACGGCGGGCTGAGAGTCCGTCACGGCCCGGCCGATCAGCTTCTTGACGCGTCCGGGCGGATCAAGCAGGCTGATCGAGTGGTTGGGAGAGTCCGTCGATTTGCTCATCTTCTTGGTGGGATCGTCCAGACCCATGATGCGTGCTCCGACGGTCGGGAGCTTGGTCTCGGGCACGATGAATGTCTTGCCGTACAGCTTGTTGAAGCGCTGCGCAATGTTGCGCGTCAGTTCCATGTGCTGCGATTGGTCGTCTCCCACCGGAACCGCCTTGGCTTGGTACAGCAAGATGTCCGCCGCCATCAATACGGGATAGAGGAATAGCCCGGTGCCCACCGAATCCTGGCTGGCGTCGGCCTGCAGCGTCTTGGCCTTGAACTGCGTCATGCGAGTGAGCCAGCCGAACGGGACCGTGCAGGTGAAGATCCAGGCCAGCTCGACGTGGGCGGAAATCTGCGACTGCACGAAAACCGCCGACTGCTGCGGGTCCAGGCCAGCTGCCAAGTACAAGGCCGCCACCTGTTCGCAGCTTTCCCGCAAGGCGTTGGGATCTTGCGGAACCGTGATGGCGTGCTGGTCTACGATGCAGAAAATCGGCTCGTAGTCGTACTGGATTTCCGCCCAGTTGCGCAGCGCGCCCAAATAATTGCCGATGTGCAGCGCACCGGTGGGCTGCATGCCCGAAAAGATCCTCGGCTTCATGTGTGGACGGGGATTTTCCATTCTATCGCTTGCTATCCGGTGGTCTCGGGCCGGGAGCGGAGCGACTCCGGAGCCGCGCGTGGGGCCGGATATGCTGCGGACAGCCTAGCCGACAGCGCATCGAACATCCCCACCAGACGGGCTCAGCGGACTCCAAACCGGGCAATTTCCAAGTGTGTCAGTGCCCGAGAGCCCACTCCGCTGCGTACCCGCGGCCGCCCGCCCACCGGAACACGAGTCCTAGCCGTTCAGCCGGTCTTGAGCGGTCCTGATGTAGAATAATCACCAAAGCGTCATGCTGCGGATGAGGGTTTGCGGCTGCGCTGCCCCCTCCAGCTACTCCCACATCGTGGACTTCGACCAGCTACATACCTTCCTGGAAATCGTCCGCCTCAACAGCTTCTCCAAGGCGGCCAAGACTTGCTACCGCACCCAGCCCGCGATTAGCGCGCAGATCCGCCAGATGGAGCAGGAGCTGGGCACTCAGCTGTTCGACCGATTCGGCAGCCGCATCACGCTAACGGTCGCCGGCCGCACCTTCGCCGAATACGCGAGGAATATCCTCGACCTGCGGCGCCAGGGATTCGACGCAGTGCGCGAGCTAGAGCACGTGGCCAAAGGCGAGATGAGCATCGCCGCCAACGAGGCAACGTGCATCCACGTCCTGCCGGGCGTTTTCGCCCGTTACAAGGAGCAGTTCCCAGAGGTGCGGATCCAGGTCGTCCGCGCCTATGGCGCCGATACCATCGATTCGGTCGTGGACAACTCCGTGGACTTCGGGGTGACGCAGTTGCCGCTACAGGAAAAAAAGCTTGAAGTGGTCCAAATCTACTCCGATGAAATCCGGCTCATGACCAGCGCCAATCACCGGTTCGCGCGCAAGAAGACGATTGGGCCGGAAGAGCTCGTAGAGGAGGACCTGTTGCTCCCCAAAGCCGGGCGCACGCGCACGCGCATCAACGAATACCTAGACCCGTTCGAAGACAGAGTACGCATCTCGATGGAACTGGAATCGAGCGAGATGCAGAAACGCTTCACCGAAGCTGGCCTCGGCGTGACCTTCCTGGCGGTGACAAGCGCCCGCGAGGAACTCGTCTCGGGCCGCCTTAGGGCTATTCGGCTGCTGCCGCTGCCGATGATCCGAACGATCGGATTGATCTACCGCAAGGACAAAGCCCTGTCGCTGGCATCTCTGGGTTTCATCAAGCTAGTAAGCGAGTTCGCGGCCAAGACCGGCCTGGGACTGCCTGCGGTGAGGACTGCGTCATGAAGTGGGTCATGAAGACCTCCCGCCTGATCGTCGGGACAGACGATGGGAACCAAGCGTACAGCTCGCTGAAGCAGTGCCCCCCGGAGGTCTTGAGCCGTTTCAAGGACAGCGCGGTCGGCCCCAACGCCTGCACCATCGTGATCACGAACCGCGAAGCCCTCGAGGCGATTCGCAGCCGAGCCATCGAGGCGCCCGGCAGGGTCGAACGGGCCGAGCCAGCCGAGGAACAGGCTCGCGAGAAATTCACGATGCCGCGGTGGCAAGCTCTGGCGGGTAGTACGCTGGCGGCGGTCGCCCTGCTCACCGCTCTGTTGGTTTGGGCGATGCACGGTTGAGCACAGCGGCACAGCTTGAGCCCTGCCCCTAGCGATCCCTCAGAACTAGCACTGAGGTGGGCGGCTTGGCCCGCTTGCCGTCGGCCGGAACCAAGATATTGTGTGCAATATCCTCAGATGCGGGCACCAATATCATGAAGACGACTATTGACATTGCCAATGACCTCGCGGTCAGGGCTAGAGAACTCGCCGCCAAGAGAGGCACAACCCTTCGCGCCGTGGTCGAGGAGGGCCTCCGGATGGCCTTGGAAGGGGATCAAGTTGAAATGCAGTACAGGCTTCCGGACAAGAGCGTCCAAGGCCGGGGACTGCATCGGGAGTTCCAAGCCAAGCCCTGGTCGGACATTCTGGAATCGTCGTACGGAGGCCGTGGACTTTGATCGCAGTGGATTCGAACATTCTCGTGTATGCCCACCGCGCGGACTCCGAGTGGCACGCTCCTGCGGTATCAGCGATGAAGAGCCTAGCTGAGGGGCGCAGACCCTAGACGATTCCGTGGCCGTGTATTCACGAGTTCTTGGCCATCGTCACCGATCTGCGAGTCTATGACCCGCCCTCGACGATCAATGAAGCGACGGAACAGATTGAGGCTTGGATGGGTTCGCCATCCGTGGTCTTGCTCTGCGAGTCGAGTGACCATTGGACACTGCTCAAGAAGTTCTTGATTCGGGGAAAGATAAGGGGTCCCATGGTGCACGACGCTCGGATCGCAGCCATCTGCTCGTCGCATGGAATATCGGAGCTCTGGACATCGGATCGAGACTTCAGCCGCTTTCCGATCCCCGCCAAGCGAAACCCCCTCTTGGCGTGAACAGAGTTGCGTCCAGCAAGGGGCGTGTCGGTCAGTCTCACACCTGCGGCAGGAGAAGATCTGAAGCCTAGGACGGTCCTAGGCGCGGCGCGTCTTCGCCCGGCCGGTCTCGTCGCGGCCCGGACAATGGTGGACTGGGGTGGCCGGCTTCCGCCAACGTCGTTCCCGGCCTCGCGCCCCGGGGCCTCTTGCGTTGGTGATTGCTTAATCACCGAGACCGAGGTCCGCCGCAGCACCGGCCGACTTGTGGAACGGGATCTAGTCGAACCGCCGCGAAGTGTTGACCGTTCTCTGGTCTTCGACCTCGGTTCGGCCGGAGGAAGCGATATCGTCTCGGAGAAGGATCGGATGATAGCGGAAGCGATGAGCGCTGAGAAACGCCGCCATTGAACGCGTTCGAGCTTCTCCGATGAAGGGTCCTTCCTAGGTCACCTGCTTGGTCGCGCGTGGCAGTGCGCACAACCTCATCGATTCGCTGGGTGGCCGTGAGTCCCCGCCCAGAGAAAGTGGCACATCGAGATCCTCCGGGCCGGCCGCGGCCTCGCCTGCGGGGTGCCCCGTTCCGGCCTCTCTCGAATGGCTAGAGTCCTGCACTCTCAACGTCGTAGGATGGGATAGTCATGCGTTTAGTTTGCGTACAGGCCTCTGACGGGGTACAGTTCCCAGGCGTCGTCGTCGGCAACGACATCTACGACCTCTCGTCGATATGCGCCGACATTCCGGGCTTTCTGCGCGATCAGGAGCGCCTGGCCCCGATTGCTCGCAACCTGATTGCCGCGGGCGAGCCCACCATGCAGTTGGACGAAGCACGACTCTGCGCCCCGGTACCGCGCCCCGGCAAGTTCATCTGCATCGGCCTCAATTACAGGGACCATGCGATTGAGTCCGGCATGGAGATTCCCGAGCTCCCGACGGTGTTCACCAAGTACGACAATGCGGTGTGCGGCTCTTGCCAGCCGATCGTGCTCCCGGCTGCGTCGAGCCAAGTGGACTACGAGGCCGAACTGGCCTTCGTCGTCAAGAAGCAGGCCAAGCACGTCAAGGCCAGCGACTGGCGCGAGTATGTGGGGGGCTACACCTGCGTGAACGACGTCAGCGCGCGAGATTTCCAACTGGCGACCTCGCAATGGACCATCGGCAAGACATTCGACACGTTCGGGCCGATGGGACCGTGCCTAGTCACGGAGGACGAGATCGAGGATCCGGGCAAGCTCCGGATCTGGCTCGATCTGAACGGCGAGATCATGCAGGATTCGAACACCGAGCAACTGGTGTTCGGCATACCCGAACTGCTCGAGTACCTTTCGGCCGTAATGACGCTGAATCCGGGAGACGTCGTGTCGACCGGGACGCCGCCTGGCGTGGGCATGGCCCGCAAGCCACCCGTTTTTCTCAAGCCGGGCGATGTCTGCAAGGTAGGAATCGAAGGTGTCGGCGTGCTGGTCAACGAATGCGTAGCGGAAGACGCCTGACACGGGTCCGGACGCTCGCGGCCAGTCCGCAACTAGGACCTAGGGCAACGTCACTGCCGTTTGGCTATTGCGATCCGCGCCTTGGCCCTCGCCAGCGCCTTCTGAGCGCGATCCACATCGATCTCGAACGAGGACAGCTGCAAGCGCTCGTCCGCGCGTTCCAGCGCCTTGCGGGCACGCTCGGCATCAATCTCGTCGGCGCGTTCCGCCTTCTCGGCAAGGACGCGGACGCGATCGGGCAGAATCTCCACCGCTCCGCCATCGATCGCCAAGTGCTCTTCGCTCCCTTGCCCCACGGCATATGTCAGTACGCCGGTACCGACTTCAGCTAGAAACGGCGCGTGTCCGGGCAGCACGCCGGCATAGCCGGTGGTGAGCGGCAACTGGACCGAGACGGTCTCCTCGTTCAGTACGAGCCGGTCCGGAACTGCGACCTCTAGGCGAATGGTGTTTTCAGGCATGCGAAGCGCTTGGGGGCCGAACGCGACCTGCCCTAGCGGTGCGTCTACCGCAAGCGCGGAAGCCCCGCGCTATGCGGCCGTTAGCAACTTCTAGTCTAGCTTGCCCGAGAGCGCGCGACCGCACTGAGGCAGCGCACCGGAACCGGAGGGCGCATCCGCTCAGGCGCGCCTCCACTACTGGCGGGGCCGGAGCGCGCTGGCAAGACCCGGACCTGGGCGTGGAAGCTAGCAGAGGTGCTTCCCGATCCCTCCTGTAGGCTAGGTGCATGTCCAGAGGTGCCTCCCCGGACCATCCGATCCACGAGTTGATTTCCGAGCGCTGGAGCCCCTACAGCTATTCGAACCGGCCGGTGCCGCGAGCAGACCTGCTATCCATCTTCGAGGCAGCTCGATGGGCCGCTTCCTCGTTCAACGAGCAGCCGTGGCGGTATATCGTCGCAACCCGTGACAGCACAGATGACTTCGAGAGAATCCTGGGCTGCCTGCTTGAAGGCAACCGGACCTGGGCGAAGGAGGCCCCCGCTCTCGCCCTAGGTTGCATCCGCCAGACCTTTTCCCGCAACGACAAGCCCAACCGCGTCGCCCAGCACGACCTCGGACTGGCCTCGGCGAGCCTTAGCCTCGAGGCCACAAGTCGCGGAGTCTACGTGCATCAGATGGCCGGATTGATGCCCGAAAAGGCTCGGGATGTGTTCGGGATTCCCGAGGGGTTCGAGGCTGTCACTGCGCTCGCGCTGGGATACCGGGCCGAGCCCGGCACGAGCGATCCCAGCCTGCTCGCCAGGGACGAACGCCCGAGGAACCGCCGTCCGTTAGACGAATTCGTGTTCGGCGGGAAGTGGGGCAGGCCGGGTCTTGCATCCAACCGGTGAGGCTGCAGGCCGGGCATAACCTCTCGTGCTCTCGCCAGCTCTCGGGTACGCGCCTCTCCAAAGCCCGCTAGACGGCTCCGTAGGCCAGCATTGCGTCCGCGATTTTGACGAAGCCCGCGACGTTCGCGCCCCGCACGTAGTTGATCCAGCCCTCTTCCTGCCCGTGTTGCACGCAATTGTCGTGGATGCTCTTCATGATGTGCTCGAGGTGTTGGTTCACCTGCTCCCTCGACCAGGAGATCCGTAGCGCATTCTGGCTCTGCTCCAGGCCCGAAACCGCGACGCCGCCCGCATTGGCCGCCTTGGCCGGCCCGAACAGGATCCGGGCATCTAGGAACTGCTGCATGCCGTCGTGGTCCGTGGGCATGTTGGCCCCCTCGCAGACTCCGACCACGCCGTTCCCCAGCAGGGCCTTCGCATCCGTTCCGCGAAGCTCGTTCTGGGTCGCGGAAGGAAACGCCAAGTCGCAAGGAACGTTCCAAGGACGCTCCCGTTCGTAGAAGTCGCAGCCGAACTTCTCGGCATATTCTCGGATCCGACCGCGCCTGACAGTCTTGAGCTCCTTCAGCCATTCGAGCTTCTCGGGACCGATGCCGTCGGGGTCGTGGACGAACCCTCCCGAATCGGAAGCGGTCACGACCTTGGCGCCCAACTGCGTCAGCTTTTCGATGGTGTGAAGGGCAACGTTTCCCGAGCCGGACACGACAGCCGTCTTGCCTTTGATTCCATCGCCCCGAGTGGCCAGCATCTCGCGCATGAAGTAGACGCTGCCGTAGCCTGTGGCCTCGGTGCGAACCAGACTCCCGCCAAATGCGAGCCCTTTGCCTGTCAAAGTGCCCGTAAAGCGGTTTGCGAGGCGCTTGTACATCCCGAACATGTAGCTGATCTCCCGCTCGCCGACTCCGATGTCCCCCGCCGGCACGTCGGTGTCCTCGCCAATGTGCCGGGACAGCTCGACCATCAGCGAGTGGCAGAACCGCATCACCTCGCGGTCGGTCTTGCCCTTCGGGTTAAAGTTCGACCCACCTTTGCCTCCTCCCATCGGCAGGGTCGTAAGGCTATTCTTCAGGACCTGCTCGAACCCCAGGAATTTCAGGACGCTGAGCGTCACGGACGGGTGGAACCGCATCCCGCCCTTGTACGGCCCGATCGAATTGTTGAACTGGACACGCCAAGCGCGGTTCGCCCGGAAGTTGCCGTGCCGGTCCTCCCAGGTCACGCGGAAGATGACGATCCGGTCGGGCTCAGTCATCCGTTCCAATATCTGGTCCTTCCCGTATTCCGGGTTCTCTCGGCAGAACGGAATAATCGACTGCGCGGACTCCTCGACCGCTTGGTGGAACTCTCTCTCGCCCGGATTCCGCCGACGAAGGCCATGCATGAAGTGGTCAATGTCTGCCTGGATCTCCGCTGAAGCCTGGTTCGTCATGCTGAATTCACGCTGCTCTCGGCGCCTGTATTAACTGTGACGGATTGCTGGTGGTGTAGTGGGTACAGCTTGGTAGCATAGGCGCGACACGCACCGCTGCTATGCTGCCGAACGCTATGCTCCGCCAGATCCTGCTGACCGTCCTGATCACATGCATCGCACTCGTTGCCCCAGCCGCCGAGTTGCCCACAGCCGACCCGGAATCGGTCTGGATGTCTTCTGCGCGGCTCGAACGAGTCAGCCTCTGGCTGGACGGAATCGTGGAGGCGAAGCAGGCTGCGGGGTTCGTGACCCTCGTTTCGCGGCACGGCAAGGTGGTGCATCATCGGGCGACCGGCACCAAGGGCATGGATGAGTCCGACGCCATGCCGCTTGACGCGCTGTTCGACATTGCCTCGATGACGAAGCCGATCACGGCTGCGGCTGCGCTGATGCTGCTGGAGGAGGGTCGGTTCACGCTCGGGGAGCCGGTGTCCAAGCACTTGCAGGAGTTTGCCGATCCCATGATTGCCGCTGATGCAGGCGGCCCGACGCCGGCCAAGCGGACCATGACGATCCGGCACTTATTCACGCACACGTCCGGCGTGCGCGACCCTCGCGGTCGAGCTGAGACGTACGCCTTCCCGACGATGGACGCCTACATGAAGGAGTTCTCGCAGCTTCCACTGCAAGCCGAGCCCGGATCACGGTGGATCTACGGCGACTCGCTGGACGTGCTGGGATACCTTGTGGAGCGATTGTCTGGCCAAGGATTGGATACGTTCCTCCAAGAGCGGGTCTTTGATCCGCTGGGAATGGCGGATACCCACTATTGGCCGCCAGCCAGAAAGCAGGACCGCCGGGCGCTGCTGGTCGTGGATGGCAAAGACGACCCCACCAGGGTGTCCCGCGAACCGCTCGAAGCCGGGAAGTCGAAGACATTTATCGCTGGAGCTAGCGGCCTGCACACGACGGCGGCAGACTATTGGCGCTTCTGCCAGATGTTACTTGACGGCGGGACACTGCAGAACGAGCGCCTGCTGGGACCGCGAACGGTGAGCTGGATGGCGCAGAATCACCTAGAACAAGGAACGGATTTCAGGCCAGGGCTAGGCTACGGCCTCGGAGTCGCGGTCGTCACGGACCGGGCCAAGCTGGACTACCCGTACTCGGAGGGATCCTACTACTGGGGCGGATCCCAAGGCACCGTCTTCTGGATCGACCCGAGCGAACAACTGATCGGGATCCTGATGGTGCAGGTCCGTCCCGGCGGCGCACTCAAGCTTCGGGAGAAATTCGCGGCTCTTGTCTACTCGGCGATCCTGAAGTAGCCGCCACGCGAGGTCGCGAGCCGCGGCGCCCAACGAAGACTGTCCGCGTGAACATCGCGGTCAATGCGGCCCCGACTTGGCGTGATACGCTTGGCGACGAGATGGTCACGGTCATGGACGGCGGGATGGGACGCGAACTCATCCGCCGGGGCGCGGCGCTGCGATCGGGTCTATGGTCAGCCAAGGCGCTGATCGACGCTCCGAGAGTAGTGGTGGAAGTTCACCGGGACTTCATCGCGGCCGGTGCCCGCATCATCACAACGAGCAGCTATTCATGCGTTCCCAGCTACTTGGGCAAGACAGGCGAAGCCCACCGCTTCGCCGAGTTGGCAGGGTTGTCAGGCCAAATTGCTCGGGAGGCTGCAGACGGATCGGCCGAGGCTGTCCTGGTCGCCGGCAGCTTGCCGCCGCTCGGTGAGAGCTACCGGCCCGACCTCGTGATCGATGATTCCGAGGCGCGGCCGATCTACGCCGAGCTGGCACAGGCGCTGCAACCACATATAGACCTGTTCCTGTGCGAGACCATGTCCTGCATTCGCGAATCGCGCAATGCCGCCGAGGCAGCTCTGTCCGCGGGAGCCGTCAGAGGCCTGCCAGTCTACGTTTCCTGGACGCTCGACGAAGAGCCCGGAACGGGCCTGCGCAGCGGCGAGAGCATCCGTGATGCGCACGCGGCGCTCGCGGACCTGCCGATTGCGGGCTTCCTGTTCAACTGCACCCATTCCGATGCGATCGAGGCCGGCATCGAGCAGATCAGCCAGCTGACCGATCTGCCGACCGGAGGCTACCCGAATCGCTTTAACGTGCCGAAGGGATTCACGTTAGACGGCGAGATCTCAGTGCAGGGGCGGGCAGATTTCGAAACCGAACAATTCGTGCGCGCGACGCAGCGCTTCATCGACCGAGGCGCCAGCTTCGTCGGCGGCTGTTGCGGAATCAGCCCGGAGGACATAGCCGCCCTCGCTGAACATCTTTCTCGGGCGGACACGCCGGAGCATTGAATCCGCCGTAGCCAAGCGCCCGAATTGGATAGATGGCGTGGTGATCGCCACACTCCGGCACTAGAGGTCGTCCCCCGGCAGGCGAATGCGCGATCATGGATGGAACCTGGGATTTCAGCCCACACGCGAACTTGAGGTAACGGGAACTCAAAGATGGCACAGGAACTTTCGAGACGTCATTTCTTCTTTGGCAGCCTGCTGGCGGGAGCGGTTCCAGCCGCCGGCTACGGGGCTGTCCCATCGCTCAAGGCGCTGGGATACAAGTCTCCGAACGAGAAGCTCAACATAGCCTCGATCGGCGCTGGCGGCAGGCCGGCGCTTGTATTGACGCAGTGCGAGACGCAGAACGTAGTCGCCCTTGCCGACGTGGACTGGGACCGCGGGGCCGAGGGATTCGCGTACTGGTCGAAGGCCACGAAATACAAGGACTATCGGGTCATGCTCGACAAGTCCGGCAAGGACATCGACGCCGTCGTGGTCGGCACTCCCGACCACATGCATGCCGCTTGCGCGCTCGCCTGCATGCAGGCTGGCAAGCACGTCTACGTCGAAAAGCCGCTCACCCGCACGGCTTGGGAGGCACGGTTTCTCAAAGAGGCTGCCGCAAAGTGCGGCGTGGCGACCCAGATGGGCAACCACGGCTACTCCCACGACGCGACGCGCGTCGCGTGCGAGATCCTGTGGTCCGGCGAGATCGGCGACGTGACCGAGGTTCATGCCTGGATGCGTCCCGCAATCTGGCCCCAGGGCATGCGCAGCGTTGCGGCTCCAAGCGCGGTGCCTGAGACGTTGGACTGGGATCTTTGGCTCGGCGGCGCTGCCGAGCGTCCGTTCACGGCCGGCGACGAAGACTATCGGCAGTTCGCGAGCGCTCGTGCCCACAGACTCGGCCGCGTGCGGATTCCGCGACGGCCCGCCAGAAGCGCGCAGGGCGAGGCCGGTAGGGCCGCAGGCCCATCGCGACCGCAAGGAGGCGGGTTCGACACCTCGAAATTCGGCTTCTATCTTCCCTTCAACTGGCGCGGCTTCCACGACTTCGGCTCCGGCCTGATCGGCGACTGGGGCATTCACATCCTGGGACCGGCTAACTGGGGGCTGCAACTGGGGCCGGAAAGCCTGCTCAGCGTCGAGTGCGTCCACAAGGATTCCTCGCCTCCGTTCACGTTCCCGGACGAGCTCACGCTGCGGTACGATTTCGCGGCGCGGCGCAACATGCCGCCGGTGTCTGTCTACTGGCACAACACCAAGGGAGACGCCTATCTGCCGGAGGGCATGACAGCGGCACAGGCCCGCAAGATCGCCGGGCAGGGGCCGCAAGTCGGGCCGGGCGGGGGCAGGCGCACCGGATTCCCGGGGTCGCCGGATAGCAGCGGCTACAACTGCATCTTCGTGGGCTCCAAGGGGCACCTCGGCACCAGCGGCCGCGGCGAGGGCGTCGGATTGCTGCCAGGCTCCCGGTGGGCCGACTACGAGCTGCCGCCGGCGTTCCTGTCACGCTCCCCCGGGGCTTCCACGGGCAGTAACACCACCGCCCACGTGCACGATTGGATTCGCGCGTCGAAGGGGGGGACGCCGGCCTGCTCCAACTTTGATCTGGCCGCGCCATTCACGGAGTGGCTGGTGCTCGGAGCAGCCGCCTCGCATTTCGACGGGAAGCTCATGTGGGACAACGAGGCCGGCAAGTTCAGCAACAACGAAGAGGCGAACCGGTGGGTCAAGCCCCAGTTCCGCAAGGGCTGGGAGTTGAGCTTGTAGGCGATCCGGACTAATCGACGGAAGCTAGGGTGCCGAGCCAGCCTCCCCTGCCCTGACAGCCGGGCCCTCTCCCTCTCCGCTCAGGAACTGCTCGATCGAGTTCGCGTAGTAGCGCAGTACGCGCTCCGCTTCGGTGCGAACGCCGTAAAGGCCGTCGCGTTCGTCGACGATGCGCCGCAGCAGGAGCCCCCGCAATCCGACGGTGATCGCGTAGTCGTGGTCGGCCCGCGGGATGTGGACATAAGCGCCCGACTGCTGGGCTTCGTCGATGAGGCTCTGCACGTGCGCTTTGATCTCAAGGCCACTGAGCCGTTTGCCCAGCTGCCGTACGAATACCGTGGCGACCAAGGGAACCGGCAGGACTGGGATCGTGGCTGCCACCGCCTGAAGCAGTTCATCTCCGAGCTGGCGGACCGCGACGGTCCGGGCACTTGGATCCAGCGACCGGAAGTCCAGCCCTCTCGCGCGCGTGTACGCCCGCATCGAAACTGGCGATCCGAAGTTCACGCAGGCGTAGCCGAACCGATACCAGCCGCCTCGCAGCATCAAGCCGATGTTCTTCGCAACGAAACGCAGAAAGTTGCGCGCAGCACGCACCGTACCCTGCGGGGCAGTTCCGGGTTCAAGGTCCTCAAGAAGCGAGCGGTCTTCAAGGACGCGGTCATAGTTGAGCCCGACAGGAATGAAGACCAGATCACGGCGGCCATCAGGATCGAATGCCGACAACATGTAGGAGATCAGACCGAGCTTGGGCTCGCGCAGCCGGCCGTCGCGGCTGAGCCCGCCCTCCGGGTAGACGGCCTGCACGACTCCGCCCTCCGTCGCCATCTGCACATAGCGCGCCAGCACGCGGCGGTAGAGCCGGTTGCCGGACTGGCGGCGCACAAAGTACGCGCCGAGCGAGCGAATCAGCGCCCTTAGCGGCCAGATACGGGCCCACTCGCCAACCGCGTAGCTGAGCGCGGTTCTGCTCGCAACCATGTACGCGACGATCACGTAGTCCATGTTGCTGCGATGGTTCATCACGAATACGATGCTGGCGTCCGGTTCGATCTTCGAGAGCGCCTCGTGGTCGGTATAGCCCAATCTCATCCGATACAGGACTTGCGCGGTTCGGTGCGCCACCCGATACGCGATCCGAAAGTAGGCATAGGCATTGAAAGACGGCACGATCTCGCGAGCGTAGCCCTCGACCTCGCGCAGCAGGTCGTCGCGTGACTGTCCCGTTTCCCGGCAGTGGGCGGCCAGTGCTTCTTGCACGGCAGGGTCGTTCGTCAGCCGGTCGATCAGCACCCGCCTCCTCGTGCGGTGAAACGCGGGAATACCGAGTTGCAGGCGTGAATTGAGCTGGTCAACCATGCGGTTGACCCGACCGCGGATCAGCCTGCGGACGCATGGGACCAAGATCCGGTCGAGAACGGCCCAAACAGCCAGCGCGGCCAAGGTGGCGGCCAGCCAAATCGGAATCGAGACTGTCTCGGTCATTCCTTCAGACGGTATTCACGGAGCGGCGAACTGACTCTCGGAACCGGTCCTGCTCGTCCCAAGAGAACCGTCGCTGGTACGGGCGCGGGCCTCACGCATGAGGTCAACATCGTACCGCTTGGCGCGTCTTCTGCCGCGCAGCGAGGGCACATGCGTACGGAGCGTTCCTCCGCTCATCACGGCGCCTATCGGGGTAACCAACGCCACTTCAGGCCAGCCATTGTTTACAGCAACCATGAAGACCCGCAGCGAATTGAATCGGCGTGAATTCTTGGGCACTGCCGCCCTCGCGAGCTCGGCACTGGGGGCGGGCGCCGCCTTCGGCGCGCCTGCCACGCCAGAGACTCTGGTCGCTCAGCTGCACCAGAGCCTCACGCCGGAACAGGCCGAGACCATGGTCCTGCCGTTCGACAGCCCCCTGCGCTCGCGGGTAGAGAACAACTGGCACATCACGGACGCTCGGGTGGGCCGCTTCTTCAATCCCGACCAGCAGGCGCTGATCGAGCAGATCTTCATGGATTTGCACGCGCCGGAATTCGCCGACTCGCTCAGGAAGCACGTCAGAGACGACTTCGGCAGCGTGCGCAACCTCTCCGTGGCACTGTTCGGCACGCCGGGTTCGGGAAAGTTCGAATTTGTCATCACCGGCCGGCACTGCACGGCCCGTTGCGATGGGGATTCGGTGGAAGGCGCCGCTTTCGGCGGACCGATCTTTTACGGCCATGAAGGCGAGAGCTTCTACGAGAAGCCGACTCATCCGAATAACGTGTACTGGTTCCAGGCACAGCAGGCCAATGAGGTATTTCGCGCGCTCGATGGCAAGCAGCGAGCGCTGGCCTTGCAGCCGAGGGCGCCAAGAGAGCGAAGCGTGCACACGGTCGTGCCATCTGCTTCCCCGGACGGCTTGCCGGTGTCGGAGATGTCCGCAGACCAGCGCCAATTGGTCGGCCAGACTCTGAGTGATCTGCTCTCTCCGTTCCGCGAGCGCGACCGCGACGAGGCCATGCGTCACATCGAGGCGGCCGGAGGCGTCGAAAAGCTGACGATGGCCTTCTATCAGAACCAGGATCTAGGCAACGACGGCGTGTGGGACGTTTGGAAGCTGGAAAGCCCGACGATGATCTGGTATTTTCGCGGGTCGCCCCACGTGCATGTCTGGGTCAACGTCCAAGAGAACCCTGGCTGGACTCCCCCGGACGGCTCCTCGAGCAGTTGGTGGCGCGATCTCGTCGGCGCCTAGCCCCGGTGCGGCGTGGGCTTCAGCGGCCCTGTAATTGCAAGAGTGCCTGCCTTGCGGCAGCGTGTTCGGGGCTGCGCTCCAGCAGTTGTCGCAGCACTTGCCTAGAACTCTCGTAGTCGCCCCGATCGGCATGCAGGCGTGCCAGATTCATATACGACGTAGCGAAGTCCGGCACTTGCTCGATCCCGAAGCGGAGGGCGGCGATAGCGTCGCCGACCTGTCCGAGTTGGACGTACAGGATCGCTAGGTTGTTGATGGCTTCGATGTGATCGCGCCGGTTCTCGATCGCCTGCTGGAAGTAGGTGCGAGCGTCTTGCAGACGCCCCTGTTTGGCCAACACGAGGCCGAGCTGGTTGGCCGCTTCGGAGTCCGTGGCATCTAGCTCCAAGGCCCGGCGTAGCAACCGCTCCGCCTCGGGCGAATCGCCGAGGCGGCTCCATGCCTGGGCCGCGTTGACCAGTGCGTACGGAAGATCCGCATTGAGGTCCAGCGCGCGCTGAAAGTGCTCGGACGCAGACGAGAAATCCTCGCGGGCCATCGCTAAGCCTCCCAGGTTGTTCCAGAGCTCGGGCGAGTCGCTGTTCAGCGATACCGCCCGCTCGAGCCAGGTCTCGGCTTCGCCGAGATTGCCTGCTTGGAGCTCGATCTGCCCGATCGCCAGCCACGCCTTGAAGTTGCCTCCCGGCTCCGTTGCCGCTTCGCGCAGATACGGCAGCGCGAGAGCCGGGTAACCCGCCTGCAGGAAAGCCGATCCCATGCGGAAGTGGTTCCTCGTGCCAGAACTCATGTAATAGCGCCCTTCAAACGGCAGGCTGGCCCCGCGGCTGCGAGAGAGAAGGCGTTCGTGATCGTCGCGGAGGTCCTCTTCGTCCGGCAAGTCGGGATAGACCCTGTGAACCTTGCTCTGGGAGTCGATCAGCATCACCAGCGGCAGCCGGAGTCCAGTCCGGTAGTCGAACAGATACCTCCTGAAAATCGCGAATGCGGCAGCTCGATCCGGTGGCGCAACGCTTAAGTCCAAGACTTGGAACGGCACTGCCGAAGGGGCCCTCGCCAGTCCGCCATCAGTCAGGATCAGAAATCCTGGCTCGGCGGGCTCGGGCAGCGGCACGGGGTCCAGAAGCCAAGTAGGCTCGAATACGAGGCGGTTGTCGGGCTCGAGCGTCCGAACAGGTCGTGCCGGACCGCTGGCGGCTGCCAAGGGAGTCGCCTGGGGATCGGCCGCGCCTTCGCGAATGCGGTAGCGATATCCCGCCGCCAGGTTCTCGAAAGCCTGGTGGCCTCCCGACGGCCACCGAACCGTCACCTTGCGGGCAACCTCTTGCTCGCCGAGTCCGAATGCCAGACGCTTGGTGTGCTGGGAAATGTAGCCGGATCCGGCTGACAGCGACTGCGCACGCGTCCCGCCGTCGGTCTCCACCTTGACGATCGCCCCGATCGCGTCGCGGTTGGAGCGAGTGCCCTCCAGTTCGAGCACCAGTGGCTGCCGATTCCCGGCCGAATCGTTGCGGAAGGCCCGCAGCTGCAGGCCGAGGCGACTCTTGAGCAGCAGGTCAGGACGGCCATCGCCGCTGAGGTCGGTCACGGCAAAGGCCCGGCTGTCCGCGGGCAGGTCGAGCCCGGAGATCCCGGAAACATCGCGGTACCGGCCGCCGCGCCGAGCGTAGAAGACGTTGGGCTCGTTGCCGTTCCAGCTAAAGTCCTCGCGGACCAATTGATTCAGGCAATTCCAGCCTGTCTCGTAATCGGGCACAGGCGTGGTGTCTGAGGCGGATTGCGCCACGACCCGACGCCAGAAGAAACTGCACAGGTCCTTGTTCGGCGAATGCGTGATCATCCCGGCCGTCACGAGAATCTCGGGGGTGCCGTCCAGATCGAAATCGATTCCGTCGCCGGCCCACGACCAGCGCCCCATCTCCACTCCTTCCGTCGCCGCGCTGTACTCGAACGATCCTCCGCCGCGATTGCGGTACAGCGAATTGCCTTTCGTGTGACGGTGGAACGCTTCCGACGGGGCGCCGTCCCGGGTCGGTCCGAACTCCGGATCGCGAGCCACGCGCTGTCCCGAGGCGGTCCACATGTTCGTGACGTACAGGTCCAAGCGCCCGTCGCCGTCGTAGTCGAACCAAGCCGCGCTCATGCCCGGACCGATGTCCTGCACGCCCTTCTCTTCGGCAATGTCCCTGAAGCGTCCTTCCGTGTACTTGTAGAGATTGTTCTGGCCAAAGTCGTTGGCAACGTAGAGTTCGGGCCAGCCGTCCTCGTCATAGTCGCACCATGCTGCGGCGAAGCTGTACCGGTCATTGTTCTCGCCGAGTCCCGACTCCGCGGTCACGTCCACGAACGTGCCGCCCCCGTCGCTGTGCAGCTCATTGCGGAACAGGAAGTTCGGCGGGCCGTTCTGCGCGTCGTGGTAGGGCGAGGGATAGCGGTACTGATCCTCGCTCTGGAAGTACAGGTACGAGCACAGGTACAGGTCCAGCTTGCCGTCGCGATCATAGTCGGCTGCGGCCATGCCTGCGAACGTACCCTGGGCCGGCTGGTTGAACCGGAAGGCGTTCTCGCGGAAACGAAATCGGCCCGAGCCTTCGTTGAGGAATAGCAGCGGACCGGCGGATGTCAGCACGACCAAGTCTTGGACGCCCAGGTTCCTCAGGTCTAGGAACAACGCTTGGGCCGTGTTGTCCAAGACTCCGACTCCCGCCTCATCCGTGATGTCAGCCCAGGTCCCGTCCGCCCCCCGGCTGTAGAGCCGGTTGGGCAATCCGCCCGGCTGGCAGACGTACAGCTCGTCCCAGCCGTCACCGTCGATATCGCCGACCGCGACACCTTGGTTGCCGTAGATTCCGATGCCCGAGGCCGGATCAAGCCTTGAGCGCCAGTAGGGAACGCCCTTGGCGAGCTGGTCGCGAAACGAGTCGAGGTGGCCGAAGAGCTCCGCCGTGACGTCGGCGAACAAGGGCAGCGCCGACCGAGCGACAGTTTCGGCGATGGGTTCGAATCCGGAGAGCCGGTCGCCCGTCCAAGCCATGCGCCACTGTCCCACGCGATATTCGAGGCCGCCTGCATTCTCCGAGGCAACCTCGAATCGCACAACGTCGTCAGGGAGCGCATGAAATCCGGCCCGCCGCACGTTGCCGAGCGCTGCTGCCCAGCGCCGCAGACCGGCGGCGAAGCCTTCCGAGCCCGGGCCGAAGCGCGCCTCGAGCACGTCCCCTTCCCTGACGTATTCCAGCGGCATCGGGGAAGGGCCGCGGAAGTCCTGCGCCAGCGGAAGCTCGCCGTCAGGCAGCATCGCAGCTAGAGCCCGCTCGATTCTCATTCCGCGCGCTTCCAGTTCGAAGCCGTCGCTGGCGGGATCGACCAAGCCGCGCAGGTCGTCGCAAGGTCCGGGCTCGCGGAACTGGACCGGAAACTCCTCCGCTGACAGCAGCGGACTCGGCCGGAACGCTGCGCCAACCGTCAGCCACGCTAGGAAGTCGCGGCGCTCCAGCACGCTCATCGCCACACCTGCCCGGCTGGAGGCTCGTTCAGGCCAGGCCCGCCACAGCCTCGCCCCTGTTCCGGTCGCATGCTCTCCACCAGCATCCGGCCCAGCGCTACTGCGGCCTCAATGCCCGCACTCGCGACTCAAAGGCTGAAATCGCCTTGGCCAGGTCGGATGGCTTGCGCAATGCGAACTCTCGACCATCCATGGCACGCACGAAGTTGCCGATGGCCCCGTTCCAAGCGAAGCGCGAGCCGTCAAAGAACGCTACCGGTATGCCCAAGTCGCGGTAGCCGGCCAAGACATTGGACGGCAGCCGCTTGCCAAAGTTCATCTCATGACCGATGAAGACCACGCCGTCGGGAATCTCGGATAACCGCAGTTCTTCAACCAGCATTTCTTCGAAGAACTCCATCTCGCTTCCCCGCATGAGGTCTCGGTAGTCGACGGCGTCGGGCCGCAGCTGCTGGATCATCTTGGTCAACGGAGAAAAGTCGATGGTGGACTGGTAGTCCTGGCGGGCCACCACGCGCTGGTCCTCGAAACTGAACGCCACAACCGAGAACTGGTTGAAGCTCTGGCTGCGGCCGAGCTGCCGTAGCGCGGCGACATGGGGCAGGATGTGGACTAGGCGCGTCCTGGCGACGCGGCCTCGGCGGCCCAGCACGTCCAAGCTGATGAAGATCTTCAAGCGGTGCGCCGTTTTGAGATGCGGCCGCTTGATCGCCTCCTCGTTACGAAACATGTACATCGCCGTGTCTACGATCTCGCCCGGCTTGAGCATTACCTCTATGCCGCGCTCTTTGCGGGACAGCTTGGCCTTGAGCACCTTGACTCCTTGGCACGATCGCCCGGCACTGTCACGAATGCGCCAACTGCTCCGGTATTCTCCGACACCGAGCGACACCGCGCTGGGGAAGTTGAACTCTCCGGAAACTCCGGAAGGAACGGGCTGCGTGGCCTGGAGGCGGTGCGCAACGCGCTTCATTTCGCCGGGAGTGCCGTTGATGGGCTCGACCTCCATGACCACCCTGAGATCCACCTCGCGTTCCCAGAACTGCTTGACCGGCAAGCTGAACCAGTGGCCGGCGACGAAACGGAAATCGAAATCGAGGCGCGGCTGGAGAGTCGCGGAGCGGCACTTAAGCGCGTCGTCTCGCGGCGACTGGCCATGAGCGATCCCGGCCAACGCCACCACAACACAGACCAGCAGTCTCAGAAATGCTCGCATCCAGCTCGGGCAACAGCCAAAGTATCACCATAGCGCGGAATCCCCGCTGGTAAGATGGGACTTCCGTGGGGCCGCCGCGGATCAGCTTCCGCACCTTGGCTGCACCACATCCCCCGCCAAAAATCTGGCCCGCTGCTGCCGGCGCATGGCAGATCCGCTTGCCACTTCCGTGGCAGCTGGCCAGCGTCAACGTGTTCGTGTTCAAGCGCGGCGACGGCTACTTCTTGCTAGACAGCGGTATCCGCACCGACGAATCGCTGCAGTCGCTGGAAGCGTCACTGGCAACCGTCGGCGCAGATTGGGGCTCAATCGGAGAGATCTTGGTCAGTCACTTGCACCCTGACCACATCGGAGCGGCCGCCGAGCTGCGCCGACGCTGCGCTGCGCCGGTGCGAATGCCGTTCGGAGAGTCCGACCTTGTCAGGCCGCTAGGCCCAAATCGCAAGTACTTCGCCGAAGCGGCGGCTTTCCTGCTCGACCACGGCGTGCCCCGCGTGCACGTGGAAGAAATGCGCCGCGCGGCGGCTGCGGGATCGCACACCAGCGAGCGGATCGACGTTGACGGAGGTATCGCGGACGGAGAACTGATCGAGTTCGATGGCGGCACCCTGGAAGCGGTTCCCGCGCCGGGCCATTCCCCGTCCCAACTCTGCTTCTACTGCCGAGAGCAAAGAGTGCTGTTCTCTACCGATGCCATCCTGCCGACCGTGACGCCCAACATCGGCGTGCACTGGTTCTATCAAGACGATCCACTGGGCGACTACTTCCAGACGCTAAGCGCGCTCCAGCGGCTCGAGGTGGACCGCGTCGTCCCGTCACACGGCAGACCGTTCCAAGGACACCGCGAGTGGATTGAGAACACTCGTCAGCACCACCGGAATCGCTGCGACAGCATCGCGGAAACGCTGGACAGCGAGCCGAAACATGCGTACGCAATCGCAGGACAGGTCTGGGGAGAGGATCGCGGTCTCTTGGACCGCCGCTTCGCTATGGCAGAATCCCTCTCACACCTGCACTACATGGCGCTGGAGGGCAGGGTGAGCCGAGTGCTGGTCGATGGCATCACGCAGTGGACGAGGCCCTGAACGGACGGGCCGGGGCATTCTACAATAGCTCCTTTCCGTGGCTCGCTTCCGTGTGATCGCAGACGGCCCGTTGGACGAGACCGTCATCGGATTCGCGGGGGCCGACATCGAATTCCTGCCGTGGCCTTCGCCCACGAGTGACGTCCCAGCACCGGTCGACGGCATTTACACTTACGGCCACCCACACGTCGACGGGTCCATGCTGGATGGGCTCCCGGGCGTCCGGGTGATCAGCAACTACGGAGTCGGAGTAGATCACATCAACGTTGCCGACGCCCATGATCGAGACATCCCTGTCGGCAATACGCCCAACATCTTGGACGGTGCTACCGCCGACACTGGCTTAGCTCTGCTGCTAGCGGCGGCGCGGCGCGTCGTGGAGGGCGACCGCTATGCCCGCTCGCCCGAATTCTTGCGCTATGACCCGGGCTACATGCTCGGGCGCGAAGCCCATTCCAGCACGCTGGGAATCATCGGCCTGGGAAACATCGGCGCACAAGTCGCGCGCCGGGCGCGGGGCTTCGACATGCGCGTGATGTACCACAACCGTCGCAGGCGCGCGCATGCCGAGAAGCAGCTGGAGGCGGAGTACGCTTCCTTCGAGGAGCTGCTAGCGCGATCGGACTACGTGATGCTGACGTGCCCCCTGACTGAGGCCACCCATCACCTGATCGACGCAGCGGCTCTGCGAAAGATGAAGCAGACGGCGACTCTGATCAACATCGCCCGCGGGCCCATCGTTGACACGCGTGCGCTGCACGAGGCCCTGCGAGACGGACAGATAGCCAGCGCCGGCCTGGACGTGACCGATCCCGAGCCGTTGCCCAGAGATCATCCGCTGCTCGGATTGGACAACGTCACGATCCTGCCGCACCTCGGAAGCGCAACGATCGAAACTCGGCGCCAGATGGCCGAGATATCGATCCGAAACCTGCTCCTCGGGCTACGCGGCGAGCCGCTGCTCCACATCGTGGAGCCGTGAGCCAGCCACCCAGCCCTCGCTTCTGCAAGAGAGCTCCGTGCGCCGACGATCCGCGATGGTGTGCAGCGGCGAGGAACCCTGGTGCCGCTTACAGCAGTTTCCCTATTCTCTCGGCCAACGCCGCCTCTTCCATGAAGCCAGGGTTATACAGCTGCACAACGCCCTGCCGATCTACCAGCACCAATGTTGGCGTTGTGCTGACTCCGAAGGCGACGAAATTCTCGGCGCTTATCGGCACCGGAACCTTCGATAGCAATGGATGCTCGGCTACCTCGCCTTTCTCTATATGGGTGCGTTCGGCATCAGGACTGGCGTTGTCACCGCGTTTCACATAACCGTACAGCCGTGTGGGGGCTACGACTCGGAAGCCCTCGCCTCCAAAGCGACTCTGCAGTCTCAGCAGCACGGGCTTCTGGTCTTCGCAGTCCTCACACCAATGCGCCCAAAAGAAGAACAGCGTCACCTTACCCGAAAGATCTGCGGCTTCGAATCGCCGCTGTCCCAGCCATGCGCTGGTGTCGAGAGGCGGCATCGGCTTGCCAGCCAAGTCCAAGACCAACAAATTCTTGTTCAGCCTAGTCTCGATGCTCGTATTGGCGTACTGCTGCAAGCGCTCGCGCAAGAACGTGACTGCCTGGCCCCGGTCGCCCATCGCAGCGTAGAACTTGCCCAGCGTTTCGATTGCCGCGCCGGTCGCGATCGACAGCGGACCGTTCGGGTCGACGTCGAGGGCTCGGCTTTCCAAGAGAAGTTCACACCCCTTGAGGGTGCGTTCGGAGTAGTCCGCCGCCTGATTCCAATCGCCGGCGATGGCACCAGCCCGGCCGACCCACGACATTGCCTCGAGCCACTCGGCGCCGAGGGTCTGGTCCTTCGGACGGTGCTCTTCAAACAGGGCCCGCGCTTGGGCGGACCGCTTTGCGAACGCTAAATCCTTGATTTGCTTCGTTGGCGGCTCCGCCGCAGCCGCACCAAGCGGGATCATTGCCGCACCGAGGATCAAGATCCATGCGAGGATGACATGCATGATTGCACCAAATAGCCGCATCCAGAGCTAAGCATAGGACATCGCCGCGACGATTGGCTAGCGCCTGATCGTCGATCTTGGGCCTGGCCGACAACAGCTGCGAACCGCCCACGATTGAGTCGCCACGAAGCTCAACCTTGTCGTCCGGGACAACTTCGACTCGTCAGAAGGCGGCCTGTTCCAGTGCTGCACTGAGTTCTATAATCTGACAAACACTCCCCAGTGCAGCTGGCTTGTCGCAACTGCCAATTCCCGGCAGGCCGACCGGATCACAGTTACGGGCAGCGCCCTCGGACTTCAGCGGTCGCAACGTTTCTCGAGGTCGACCGGAGACTCACGTTCTGGTTGGAATCCCAGCAGCGGCAGCCACCGGGGCCTTCACCGCTCTGGTTCCTTTCGGGGCCACCGGCGATGAAGCGAGAGTCCATCGACACGTGCGGAGAAGAAGTCTCTTAACTGCTCTTCCCTCCGTCCCGGAAGCGGCTTCGTCGGGCGGCGGGTCCGCTGAATTGGGGTGCACCAAATGGAGCGAATACAAGTGATTGGGAAAGCTTCCTCGGCAGTCCTTCTTCTGAGCATGGGGACTCTTCTGGCGGATGTTGCGCAGGGAGCCGATCGGCCGAACCTTGTGCTCATCTTTGCCGACGATCTCGGTTACGGCGACCTAGCCTCCTACGGCCACCCTTCCTTCCAGACTCCGCATCTGGACGGTATGGCTGCGGAGGGAGCGCGCTTCACCGACTTCTACGTGCCGATGCCGTTTTGCGCGCCTTCGCGGGCCTCCATTCTCACCGGCCGCTATCCGTTCCGTCATAGTGTCGTGGGCAATCCTACTCCGGACAATGGCGTGAATGACTATGGCCTGCCGGCCCGCGAGATCACCATCGCACAGACCCTAAGGCAGCAGGGCTATGCGACTACCTGCATCGGCAAGTGGCACCTCGGGCACATCCCAGAGTTTCTGCCGATTGAGCGAGGCTTCGACTCCTATTTCGGCATCCTATACTCGAACGACATGCGCCCGGTCCAGCTCGTCGAGGATGATCGGGTCATCGAGTACCCGATCGTTCAGGGCACCCTCACCAAGCGCTATACGGAGCACGCGCTACGCTTTATCGAATCCCATGCCGACGAGCCGTTCTTTCTCTACCTGCCGCACGCGATGCCCCACAAGCCGCTCGCTGCATCGGAGGAGTTCTACACGCCCGACACCCCACATGACTTGTACGCCGACGTCATTCGCGAGCTGGATTGGTCGGTGGGCCAGATCCTCGCGAAGCTGCGGGATCTCGATCTTGACCGGAAGACGCTGGTAGTCTTCACATCCGACAACGGCCCCTCGTGGGGCGGGTCTACCGGAGGCTTGCGCGGCATGAAAGGGAGAACCTGGGACGGCGGAATCCGTGTTCCCTTCATCGCATGGTGGCCCGGCCGCATACCGGCGGGCCTTGTCTCCAAGGAGGTTGCCGCCTCGATTGACATCTTTCCGACCTTCGCTGGGCTCGCCGGCGCGCCGCTCCCCGCTGACCGCACCTTGGATGGTCGCGACATCCTGCCGCTGATGACATCGCCTGACACCCGCAGTCCGCATGAGGCCATACTTGCGATGTCGGGCAGCCGGATTCAGATTGTGCGCTCCGGCAAGTGGAAGCTCCATGTTCGCGCCCCAGGGGCCTCCCGGGGCCCTGCGAACATTCAAGGCTACATCGATTCGTCGTTCAATTTCCGTAGTCCTGACGGCACAACGATCATCGCGCCATTTGAGCAGCCCCACCCCACGCGGCATCCGGGAGTACTGACGGGAGATCCTCGCAAGGACATGATGCTCTTCGACCTCGAGGCTGACCCTTCCGAGCAGCGAGACGTTGCCGATTCGCATCCGGACGTCGTGAAGAGACTGAAGGCACTCTTCGATGCGTATGACGGCGAGGAGATTCCCCGACCAGAGGCAGGGTTCACCGGACTGCGGCGGATCAAGGGCGGCGAACTGCGCTACGACTCGATCCTGCCGTAGCAGCGCTGGCCTATTGGAACGCTAGATCCGGCTCTGCGAGTCGCGGTTCCTCAAGCCCGCCCGACTCCCTGCTTGCGTCTCCGAAATGCTGTCAGTGGCGAGGCCGCATTCGGTAAGGACAACAGAGCTTATGCTCACTGCCTCGACCATCCGCAGCGGATGGCCGACCGTCGGGCCGGGCCGCCGCAGTGCGTGGCTTCACGCCAGCGCCTTCTTAACGATGCGGCCCGCCACGTCAGTCAGCCGGAACTCGCGCCCCTGGAAGCGGAATGTCAGCCTCTCGTGGTCCAGGCCCATCAAGTGCAAGATCGTCGCGTGCAGATCGTGGACGTGGACCTCGCCTTCGACTATGTGGAAGCCGAGTTCGTCGGTCGCGCCGATGGTCTGGCCACCCTTGACGCCGCCGCCGGCCATCCAGCCTGTGTAGGCGTCGATGTGGTGGTTGCGGCCGATCGTCGCCAAGCCGCCCTCGGCCATCGGCGTCCGCCCGAATTCGCCGCTCCAGACCACGAGGGTCTGGTCGAGCAGGCCGCGCTGCTTCAGGTCGCGAATCAACGCCGCTGACGGGCGGTCGACCTCGCCTGCGGACTTCTCATGGCCCTTGACCAGGTTCTGATGGTGGTCCCACTCGGTGTGGTAGAGTTGCACGCAGCGCACGCCGCGCTCGACCAGCCGCCGGGCAAGCAAGCAATTGTTCGCAAACGACGCCTCTCCGGGCTTCGCTCCATACATCTCGAGCGTCAAATCAGATTCGCCCGAAAGATCCATCAGTTCGGTCCCGCCGGTCTGCATGCGGTAAGCCATTTCATAGGATGCGATCCGCGTCGCGATCTCGCGGTCGCCGGTCTCGTCCAGCCGCATCTCGTTGAGCTCGCGAATCGCCCGCAGTGTGCGTTCCTGTCGCTCGTGCGTCACGCCCGGCCGGCTCGCGAGGTTGAAGATCGGCTCCGGCCCGGGCATGAAGGGCGTTGCTTGGTACGTCGAAGGCAGAAAGCCGCTGCCCCAAATGATCGGGCCGTTGCGAGGGCCGCGCGGGCCGCTCTGCAGCACGACGAATCCGGGCAGGTCGTTCGCCTCGCTGCCGAGGCCGTAGGTCAGCCACGCCCCGAGGCTCGGCCGCCCAGCGATGACGGATCCGGTGTGCGCGAAGATCTTCGCCGGCGCGTGGTTAAAGTTCTCCGTCCGCAGGGACTTGATGACCGCAATCTCGTCAATCACCGAGCCGAGGTGGGGAAGCAGGTCCGAGACCCGCGTGCCACTGTGGCCGTAGGACTTGAATCCCCAGGGCGAGCCGAACAGCTTGGCCTCGCTCATCCGTTCCATGAAGGCGAAGCGCTTGCCGTCCATCAGCGATGGCGGCGGCGGTTGGCCGTCGAACTCGCTCAGCTTGGGCTTCTCGTCGAAGAGGTCGAGCTGGCTCGGCGCGCCCGCCATGAACAGGTAGATGACGCTCTTCGCCTTGGGCTCGAAGTGAGGCTTGATGGGCGCCAGCGGGTTGACCTCGGCGCGCGGCGCTGCCGGCAGCGAATCCGCTAGCAACGACGCAAGGGCGATCCTTCCAACGCCGACTCCGCAGTCGCGGAAGAAATGTCGACGGGTTCGGGCAAGCAGGTCTCGACGCTTGAGGTGCATGGTTCACTCCCGGGTGATGAATTCGTCCGTGTTCATCAGCGCGCGCGCGACCGACGTCCAGGCCGCGAGCTCGATCGGACGTTCCGCGCCGTCCGAGGCCAACAGCTTGGCCTCGGCAGGTTTCGTTTGCAGCGCGTCGCGCTCGTTGGCGACCAGTCGTTGAATTACGGCGACCTCACGAGCGTCCGGCCGACGCGAGACCGCCAGCTCGAAGGCCCGCTCGATGCGGTCGTCTTGCGGAGTCTCGAGCAACCGGCGGGCGAAGGCCTGATAGAACTCGTGAAAGGCCGTGTCGTTGAGCAGCGTCAGCGCCTGCAGCGGAGTGTTCGAGCGGGTGCGCCTGGTGCAAGCTATGTTCGAATCCGGACGATCAAAAACCATCAACGCCGGATGCGGCGTGACGCGCCAGAAAAAGGTATACATGCCGCGGCGGAAGCGGCCCTCGCCTTCGGAAGGCTCCCAGGACTTCTTGACCTGGCTGGCGAGCATCGCCGTCTCCGGCTGCGGCGGGTAGGCGCCCGGCCCGCCAATCGTGGGCGTCAGCAAGCCGCTGACGCTCAGGCCGACATCTCGCACGATTTCCGCGTCGAGACGCAGCCGATTCTGGCGCGCCAGCAAGCGGTTCCGCGGGTCGCGTTCTTCGACGTCGGCCCGCGAGCGCGAGGATTGGCGGTACGCGGCCGAATTCAGGATCTGCCGGTGAATCGCCTTGCGGCTCCAGCCGCTCTCCATGAATTCGACAGCCAGCCAATCGAGCAGTTCCGGATGCACCGGTGGCGAACCCTGCGTTCCGAAATCGTTCTCCGTCTCGACGATTCCCAGGCCGAAGTACTCCTGCCAGATGCGGTTGACCGCCACGCGTGCCGTCAGGGGGTTCTTGCGATCAACCAGCCAACGCGCTAGATCAAGGCGGTTGGGGTTCTCACGGCCCTCGAACGGATGCAGCGCCGCCAATGCGCCGGGCACGACCCGTTCCCCGGGATTCAGAAAATTCCCGCTCTCGTGGACGAACGTCTCGCGCGGCTCGTCGAGCTCCCGCATCACCATCGTCGAATCAATTCGCGGCATCGAGCGGACGAGCTGATCGATC
Source organism: Bryobacterales bacterium (assembly GCA_028819215.1). Taxonomy (GTDB): domain Bacteria; phylum Acidobacteriota; class Terriglobia; order Bryobacterales; family UBA6623; genus VXMF01. The sequence goes on along the minus strand of JAPPMG010000086.1, from coordinate 30,103 downwards.
AGACGTTCGCGCTCCACGAGTCCTGGGTCGCCCTTGGCGGGTATTGCATTCCCGCGATAAGCGACCAACTCGTTCTCAAGCGCCACTATCTGGGCACGAATCGCGTCGCGGCGGGCGATCTCTGCGGGCGAGCCGAACTCGAGCAGGGGAGCGTGGACCTCGTGCAAATTGTTGATCGAGCGCTGACGGAAGCGGGGACGCGAATCGTCCCAGTCGTCAGTACTGTTAAAAAACGCGAAGAGACGGAAGTACTCCCGATGCGAAATGGGGTCAAACTTGTGATCGTGGCAGCGGGCGCAGCCGACTGACAGCCCTAGGAACACCGTGCCCATCGTGTCGACTCGGTCGTAGACCATCTCGACGCGGTACTGCTCACGGTCGGTGCCGGCCTCGATCTGCAGCAGGGTATTGCGGTTGAATCCCGTCGCAATGACCTGGTCCGGGCGGGGATTTTCGAGCAGATCGCCAGCGAGCTGCTCGACGACGAACTGATCGAACGGCTGATCGCGGTTGAGCGAATCGATCACCCAGTCGCGGTAGCGCCAGATGTGGCGCGGCTCGTCGCGGCTGCCTCCGTCCGAATCGGCATAACGCGCCTGATCAAGCCAGCGGCGGCCCCAGCGTTCGCCGAAATGCCGCGATGCCAGCAAGCGCTCGACCACCTCGCTCCAGGCTTCGGCACGCTCGTCCTTGAAGAAGGCCTCAACCTCCTCCGGTGCCGGAGGCAGGCCGATCACGTCGAGATAGGCGCGCCGGATCAAAGTCTGTTTCGAGGCGGGAGGAGATGGCTGGATTCCCTCGCGCTCCAGCCGCGCCAAGATGAACTCGTCTACCGCCGTACGATTCCAGCCGGGATTGGATACGGCTGGACGCTCGGGGCGCTCGGGTGGTGCGAAGGCCCAATGGCGGCCTCGCGGCGCTGCAGCCCCCGCGCTCCAGGCGGCGCCGTCGCGAATCCAGTCGCTCAGGAGCTGAATCTCCGACTCGGCGAGCCGGCCGCCCGGAGGCATCTTCAGCTCGCCATCATGGCGCACCGCGCGGAGCAACAAGCTCTCGTCTGGCTCGCCCGGAACGATCGCCGCGCCACGGCCTCCGCCACTTAGCACCGTCTCGCGCGATTCGAGTACCAAGCCTGCGGTCTGGAGTTTCTCGTTGTGGCAGCCCAAGCACTTGGCGGCCAGCAGCGGCTGAACGTCGCGGTCAAAATCAACAGCGTTGAGCGAACTCGCCGCGGCCAGAAGCAGGATCGGGAGGGACTTCATCGACCCATCGCTAGTCTACGCCGTTTCAGACGCGCCGTACAGTCGCACCAATGAAGACGCCGAGATCCAAGGTGGGTTGGTCAGCGAGCCGTGCTTTCGCAGACCTGAGCAAGACACGAAACTCGCTCGGGTCCTACGTCAACGGCAGCCCGAGAATCCGCGCGGCGTTGTCGTGGTACACCTTCTTGAGAATCTCGTCGGGCAGGCCGATGCCATAGATCTTCCACCGGCCTTGCGGCGGCGTCGGTGCGGGCGAGTAATCGAAGTACTCGTCGAGGGTCTCCAGGAACCGGAAATAGCAGCGGAACATCTCCGGCTCCAGATCTTGCTGTGGCACGGAAGTTCCGTTCGGCGAGGCGTCAGTGCCGAACAGGACACGGTCCGAGTAGTCCTCGAAGAACCTCCGCGCCCGTCGCGGCTGGCGGCCGAGCTCGCCGAGGCGGGCACCGATCTCAACGTGCAGGTTGGGGTACCTGTCGAGCCAGGATGAGACCTCGTCGAGATTCTCCGGGCGGTTCGCCACGTGAAGGCCGATGAACGTGGTGTCCGGGTGCCGCTCGATGACCCGGTTGCGGGCGGCGAGCAATTCCTCCTTCGCCGGGAAGTCCTCTCCGTAGAACGACCAGTCGGGGTGATTGCCCAGCTCCTCCCAGCGCTCGTTGAACCGGTCGGTCGGAATGAAGAAGGCATCGGGGTCGGCGACGTGGATGAAGACCGGGAACCCGAGCTGTCCGGCGGCGTCCCACATCGGGTCGAAACGCGGGTCGTCGATCTTCACCAGTGGACCCCGCTGCCCCGCCTCCCGCTCGGATTCGCGAAAGCCGCCCTCGCGCAGGTAGAGCCCGAGGGTCTTCAAGATCTTGAGGCCGATCGCTCCCTGCTCCTTGGCGCGGGCCAATTCCTCGGCCTGCCACTCGGGGTAGCCCGGCTCGCTGAGCCGGCCATAGGTCGGGACCGTGCACGTGACCAACCGGCTAGGGTGCTGCTCCACCATCTCAGCGACGGTGCGCTGGAGGTCGTCTCCAGCCCCGCCGGTCAGATTGACGAGTGTCTGGAGATTGAGCTCGTCCATCCACTGGCGGATTTGCTGGAGACGGTCCGCGGCAGTCCCTTGCAGGGCATCGTCGGGTCCGGGCTCTCGCCGGAACACCGACGAGACGTGGGTGTGCATGTCGATTGCCGGATAGCGCGCCGACGCGACTACGTTCTCTTCGACCACGAGCATGCTCCTCGGCTGGTAGTCTGCAAGAGCCAGCTGGGCGGCGGGCGCCGTTCCGTCAGTCGTCTCCGGCTGCGGCTGCGAGCAGGCGGCTGAGAGCGCGCCCGCGGCGGCTCCCGCGCGCAAGAAGGACCGGCGAGATTGGGACATTTGAGTTGCCTCCTCGGCTGTTCGGATGCCTCTGGGTCGGCAGGGCGATGCCGATCGCGCCGGATAGGGCGTCGATCGTCACGCGGCGTCCGCTGCGGTCTCCCGGAGCGGGCTAGCCGAAAGGCTCGCGAAGTCCCGCAGGACGGCCGCTTTCCCATGGTTGTCCAGAGGTTCGCTCGACGAATGATTGTAAACCCCAGCCCGCCGAGATACGACGCCGCAGGGGTCAGCCTGTCGGCGCTGAATCCCGACGCCAGCCACGAGGCGGGTCAGATTGCTCCGAGCTTGGAGCGGCCTTCGATCGGACTCGCTAGCGGCCTCACGTATTCGACGAAATCGGGGGTCACGTCCGACCCGGATGGATCGATCCAAGCATCCGGCACGAGCCGCTCCGCGTTCGCAACCGACGCTAGCGGGGCTAGAAACGTCTCGCAGCTGTACGGGTCCGACGAGACGCGTCGAAGCGCAACCATCGCAGCGCCGCATCCGGCGGCCGCGGCCTCCACGGCAGCCCTCCCGCAGCGGTAGGACTCCTCGGCGTCGCTGGCCGAGACCGCGAACGAGCATGACCGACCGAGCAGGCCGGGTTTCTCTGAACGCGCTCGCAGGCCGGTAATGGAGGAAATCCCCTCTGCCACAACGTGGCCGAGGTTGCGTGCCAGCTCGTGCTGGGCGCTCCCCGCCCGATCGAGCGCTGCGCCGAAGGGATGACCTGCCGGGTCGCGCAGGCCCTCGCAGGCTACGACCACGGCGCGGCCTAGCCGTTCGACTCGGCTCGCTACGTCTTGGCAGATCCTCTCGATCGTCGGCGGGCGCTCAGGCAGATAGATGAGGTGGGGAGCGTCATCGGGATCCTGCCGCGCCAACGCGGTCGCTCCCGCCACCCAGCCCGCGTTGCGCCCGATCGCCTCGACGACCGTCACCGGGGACCGCAAGGCTCGGTTGTCCTCCCCCATGTCACGCACGGCGAGGGCATAGAAGCGAGCTGCCGAGCCGTACCCGGGCGAGTGATCGGTGACCATCAGGTCGTTGTCGACGGTCTTTGGGACTCCGATGACGCGCAGCTCGGGGTGCTCACGTTCGGCGAGTTGAGCAAGCATCCACGCGGTTCCCATCGAGCCGTTGCCCCCGGTGTAGAAGAGGCAGTCGACGCGCTTTCGGCGCAGTTCAGAGAGCAGCCCCTCGGCTGCCGCTTCGGTGAGCTGGATCCGGCTCGATCCAATCGCAGAGCCGGGAGCAGCGCGCAGGGCTCGGACCGCTTCGGCGTCCGCACCCGACAAGTCGATCCAATCGCCAGCAACCAGCCCCTGAACCCCGAAACGCGCTCCGAACAGTGAGCCCGTCCGCGGGGTTTGGGCCCAAGCCTCGATGATTCCGGCAAGGCTGGCGTTGAGAACTGCGGTCGGGCCTCCGCTATGGACGACCATTCCTCGTGATTCGCTTGGCATGTGTCCGCAGTTCAGACCTCGAACGGCAGCATTCCGGAGCCACGACCCATTTCCGGCATTCGCTCCCCCTATGGCTCCGAGATCCCTTCGAACCTCGCAAGGTAGCATGGCAGCCCTTGCTGCTTCGAGTGCTGGTCCGCCACTGGGCACCGGAGTGCGAGTGCGGGCCATCACTCCATCCGCTTGCCCGAGTCGTCGCAGTCGATTCAGGGCTCTCCTAGCTACGGGGCGCATCCGTCGGAGACTACTCAGCCGTCAGGCAGCGCGCCAAAACAGGCACCGATTCGGCGTGGCGCACGGGATGCACTAGGGGCGATCCGTGGCGCGACGTTTGGGATGCGCGGATCCGACGGCCGCCTCGGCGAACCGGAATCGTATCGGGAAACGCCTGCCCGTCGCGTCCGCGGCTTGGACCGGATCGCCGTTGCTCCTTTGCTACACTTCGGCCTTCGATCTCGATCGGTGCGCCGGCCGCTCACCTCGTGGACGAGATCGAGCTACGGCAGCAAGGGTGTGACCTCGACCGCAACGAGACGCCTGTTTGACACCTTGGCTGGTGACGCCGACAAGCGGGGTTGGCGGCATACCCTAACGGAGATCTGTCAGCAACCCGAGCTTTGGCAGCAAACCGCCGAGCTTGCCGCTTCGGTCGCCAGCTTGCGCCTCGAGGAGCTTCGGCGGAACGAATTCGTTGTGCTGACCGGGTCGGGAAGCTCCCACTATGTCGGAGAATGCATCGCTCCCGCGATCCAGCGCCGAACCGGACGTGCCACTTTGGCCCTAGGCAGCGGAGAGTTGCTGCTCGCCAGGCGGGACCTATTGCCCCCGCAGCGACCGCTGATGATCGTCTCTTTCGCGCGTTCCGGAAACAGCCCGGAGAGCAGCGCCCTGATCGCCTCTTGCCTTGAGCAAGATCCCGCCATCGAACATCTGGTGGTGACCTGCAATCCAAGCGGCAATGTGGCCCAGCGGTGGGGGGCGGGAGTCGAGCAGCGCGTCCGCGTTCAAGTTCTGGATCCAAGAACCTGTGACAAAAGCCTGGTCATGACGAGCAGCTTTACCAACCTGGCGCTGGCGGGATTGGTCCTCGGCTACGCGGATTCCCCGAAGGCCTATCTTCGGCATGCCGAAGCGTTGGTCGGCGTCGGGCTGGATCTACTCGATGGCTGGCTGGACCGAATCGAGAAGATCGCCCGGAAGCCGTTCGCCCGCATGATTGCCCTGGGAAGTGGGGGCCAGTTCGGGGCTGCTCGGGAATCCGCCTTGAAGATGCTGGAGATGACCGACGGACGTGTATCGACGCAGGCGGAATCGTGGCTGGGATTCAGGCACGGGCCGATGTGCGCGTTCGGCCAAGACTGCCTTCTAGTGCTGTTCTTTTCCGGCGAGCAGGCGAAACGGGCGTATCAGCTGGACGTGCTGCGGGACATCCGGGACAAGGGCCTCGGCGGTACCGTAGTGGCTGTCGGACGGGAGATTCCCGGTGAGCTGCTGTCAGACGGGGACTTGCTGGTGGACCCGCGGGGACTAGCCGAACTGCCCGACGAATGGGCCGCGGTCGCAGAAACCGTGGTGGGACAACTTCTGGGGTTCTTCCGCTGCTTGGAGGAGGGCCTTCAGCCGGACCTGCCGGCGGGGAGCGGTGCGATCAGTAGGGTCGTCCCCGGGTTCCAGCTCTATCGGGCCTGACACATGAGGATCTTGGTCGCTGGGGAGCTGAATCCCGACCTTGTCCTCACGTCCCTGACTGCCGTCCCGGAGCCTGGCCGCGAGGTCGTGGCAAGGGATTTCGCCTTGAGACTGGGAAGCTCGTCGGCGATCTGCGCCTCGGGCCTAGCCAAGCTGGGCAACGACGTCGCAGTGGTTGGCACGGCCGGAGACGACGTGTTCGGAAGGTTCTGTCTGGAACAGCTGACCGACGCCCGGGTTGACGTCAGCTCGGTACGTTCCGATCCTTCGTTGCGAACCGGCCTGACCGTCTCGATCAGCGATCGGGATCGCGCTCTCGTAACCTATCCCGGCTCCATGGAGGCATTGCGCGCCGATGATGTCGCCGACAGCTTGCTCGTCCAATTCCGTCATCTCCACGTTTCCGCGTATTTCCTGCAGAGCGGGCTGAGGCCGGGACTGCCCGGCCTCTTTAGCCGGGCTCGAGCGCACGGTCTGACCACTTCGTTCGATCCCGGGCACGATCCGTACTGCGAGTGGGGCGACGAGATCCGCGATGTGTTCCGCGACACGAGCGTGCTGTTCATGAACGAGGTCGAACTGGAATTGACAACTGGCAGCGGGGATATCGAGCAAGGCCTGCGCAGGCTGGCGACCGATTCCACGATTGCTGTGGTCAAGCTGGGCGCCTGCGGATCTGCTGCACTGGACGCGAGCGGCGTGATCCAGCGAGTTCCTGCGATGGAGGTTGACGTACTTGACACGACCGGGGCCGGGGACTCGTTCAATGCGGGCTTCCTGCACGCCTGGCTGCGCGGCTGGAACCTGGCCAAGGCGCTGCGCTGCGGAGTGGTGTGCGGCAGCCTTTCGACGCGCGGCCTAGGCGGCTGCGAAGCGCAGGCGGACGCCATGGAACTGCAGGAATGCCTACTCCGCTTCGAAGCGACGGCTCGCTGAGATCGACGCAGTGCACCGTCCCGGCACGTGGCCGCCTGCTGCTGCTTTCCGGGAAATCCTGCGTGGGTGCGGTCCGTTCCGGCTCTGGTCGAAGGTAGAATGTAGCCGCTGCTGCATAGGCAGCTCTCACGGAGGTGCAGCATGGCCGACCGCGTTGATCGACGGGGCTTTCTCGGAATCTCCGGTGCGGCCATGGCGGCCGCGCCGGGGACGACGCAATCCGCGGCGGCCCAGCGGCTCACACGTCCCGTTCGGCTCGGGTTTGTCGGGGTCGGGGACCGCGGTTCGTACCACCTAGACATCGCCCTCGGCATGGACGGCATCGAGGTCCCGGCCGTGTGCGACATCAACCCCGCCGTGTTGCACCGCGCAAAGACCTGGATCGAGGAGTCCGGCAAGCCCCCGCCGCGGCTTTATGGCAAGACCCGTACCGACTTCGAGCGCATGTGCGAGCAGGAGGACCTGGATTGCATCATCTGCTCGACCTCGTGGAAGTGGCATGCGCCGATCCTGCTGGCGGCCATGCGCAATGGGAAGAACGCGGTTTCGGAAGTGCCCTTGATCCAGACCCTGGACGAGGCCTGGGAAATTGTCGAGACGCACGAGCAGACCGGCAAGTGGGCAACGCTCGGGTTCAAGGGGGTCCACTCGACGCTGACGAACATGGTGCACCAGGGCGTGCTGGGCGACATCATCCACGCCGAGAGTGGCTACGTGCACGACCTGCGGCTGGTGAAGTTTGATCCGGAGCGCGAGCCGTGGCGGCTGCAGCACTCGGTGGACCGCAACGGCAATCTGTACCCAGACCATCCGACCTGCCGCTTGATGCCCGTGATGGACATCAACCACAGCGACCGCTTCGAGCTGCTGGTTTCGATGAGTTCGAAGGCAGTGATGCTGAATCGCTACGCCGACTTGTTCTACGGGCCTGACCATCCGTACGCGACAAAGGAGATGAAGCAAGGCGACTACAACTGCACGCTGCTGCGGACTGTCGGGGGCAAGCTCTACACCCTGAACTTCGACACGAACACGCCGCATCCGCGGGAGTTCACCAGGATTCAGGGAACGAAGGGCGTGCTGTACTACAGCCGTGGGATCGGCCAATTCATTTACGTGGATGGCGTGAGTCCAGACCACCAGTGGGAGCCGGCGGAGCAGCACATGGAAGAGTACCGGCACCCGGTGGAGAAGGAGTACACGCCGCGCCCGCGGGAGGCAATCCGCGGGCACGGCGGGGGGCAGCGGACAACGCCGCTGAGCTGGCACCGGCTGTTCGAAGCGCTCGTGGAGCAACGCGTGACGGATTTCGACGTGTACGACTCGGTCACCTCGAGCGTGATTTCGCCGCTCAGCGAGAGGTCAGTGGCCAACCGGAGCGAGCCGGTGGAGTTTCCGGATTTTACGAAGGGGAAGTGGAAGGAGAGGCTGCCGGTAGAGGTGGCCTACGACCGCGCGCTAGGCTAGCCGGAGGCGGAGTTGGCGAACGGCCGAGCTAGCCAGAGGCGTCGTGAGGCCCCAAGCAGCACGCGATTGGAGTCGATGCCGGCTGCCCGGGGAACTTGCTGCGGGCCGCCCTCCACGGTTGCTGGCCTAGGAGATGAACCGATGAGCGGAGACGAGAGCGGACCGATCCGCCGCCATGTTCCCCGGATCGCTGCCACTGCGGGCGCCGTCGTCGCTTCGTCTGCGCCAGCGCATGCGCAGACCAGTGCCGCGACACCCGTTCGGCTTGGCTTCGTCGGCATCGGGGGGCGGGGATCCTATCACCTCGATTGTGCCTTGGGCATCGAGGGGGTAGAGGTTCCAGCCTTGTGCGAGATCCAGCCGGACCGTCTGGAACGGGCAGCGGGGTGGGTCGAAAAATCCGGTCGGCCGGCTCCGAGGCTCTACGGCCGCGGGGAACGGGATTTCGAACGCCTCTGCGAGGAAGAAGATCTTGACTGCGTGATTTGCGTGACGTCCTGGCGCTGGCATGCCCCGGTTTGCCTCGCTGCCAACCGCCACGGCAAGCACGCAGTCAGCGAAGTGCCGATTGTCCTTACGGTGGAGGAAGCCTGGCGCCTGGTGGAGACCTTCGAGCAGACCGGCAAGTGGTCTACGCTGGCCCTGGAGCAGGTGCTGCTGGAGGTCGGCGGCGGCATGTATCTGACGCTGCTCAACATGATCCGGCAGGGCGTGCTGGGGGACGTGCTGCACGCCGAGAGCGGCTATGTACACGACTTGCGGCGGGTGAAGTTCCCTGGAGGCAGCGAGCCCTGGCGGCTGCAGCACGCCATCGATCGCAACGGTAATCTGTACCCGGATCACCCGATGAACCGCATCATGCCAGCGATGGACATCAACCACGGAGACCGCTTCGCGCAGCTGGTTTCGGTCAGTTCCCGGGCCGTGACGCTGAACGAATACGCGGCGTCCCGCTATGGCAGAGAGCATCCTCTGGCAAGCAGGCAGATGGCGCAAGGTGACTACAACGCGACGCTGATCCGGACCGCGGACGGAAAGCTAGTGACGCTGAACTTCGATACCAATACGCCGCATCCCCGGGAGTTCACTCGGATTCAAGGAACTAACGGCGTGTTCTTCGACGGCCGGGGTATGGGCGGGCCCAGGATCTATCTGGACGGAGTCAGTCCCGAGAGCCACCGGTGGGAGGACGCGGCCCGCTACATGGAGGACTACCGCCACCCTCTGCTGGACAGCTTCGACCCGCCCGGCCGGCCTGCGCTGCGCGGTCACGGCGGGCAGAGCACCAAGACGCCGCTCACCTGGCACCTGCTGGTAGAAGCGCTGAGGGCTGGGACGGCTCCCTACTTCGATGTGTACGACTCGGTGACCTCGAGCGTGATTTCGCCGCTCAGCGAGCAATCGGTGGCCCGCGGCAGCCGGCCCGTGGACTTTCCCGATTTCACCCGCGGGCGGTGGAGAACGCGACCGCCGATCCAGTTCGCCTGAGAGAGGGCTTCCGGCGTGCGGCCGAAGTAGATCGAGCCAAGGGAACGAGCGCGAGGGACGAGCACTCATGCACAGGCGCGGTCAGTTCGCTCAGCGCGTAGAGTCTCGAGCCTCGCTCCAACTTGTGCAAAGATGCGTGATGCCCATTGAGAATGCGGTCATGCCTCGGACGTGTCCTCCCTGATTCCGACCCCGGCAAGAAACCGCGAATCAGCACTTGACGGAAGCACCTCGCCCCTGGGCGACGGGCAGTACAGCCTGCTCGCGAAAAAGCCATGACAAACAGCGACATCCGTGGAATCGTTCCTCCAATGATCACGCCATTCGATGCAGAAGGGAACATCGACGAAGGGCTGCACCGGACCGAGGTACGCCAGATGCTCGCGGCCAACGTGCACGGCCTGGCGGTATGCGGCAGCACGGGAGAAGGTCACACGCTGACCACCGACGAAACCCTGAAAGTCACGGCAGCTACAACAGAAGAAGTGAAGGGACGGATTCCGGTCATCACTGGAATCATCTGCAACAGCACGCAGGCAGCGATCGAACGAGGGAAGGCCGTGGCGGACCTCGGCGTGGCGGCGTTGCAGGTGACTCCAGTGCACTACCTGTTCCGTCCGGACGACGACGCATTGTCGCGACATTTCGATCGCATCGCTCAAGCCACGGGCTTGCCGGTAATCATCTACAACGTCGTGCCATGGTGCTATCTCTCGTCCAAGTCATTGGCCCGCATCATGCGACGAGTCGACGGTGTGATCGGAGTCAAGCAGAGCGCGAGCGATCTGAAGGCCTTGGCCGACCTGCTCCTGCTCATTGATTCGCACAAGCTGCGGCAGAAGCGCGTGCGGATTCTTTCGGCAGTGGACGCGCTCCTCTACCCGTCGTTCACCCTTGGCGCTCATGGTGCCGTTGCCGCGATTCTCACCGCCGTTCCGGAGTGTTGCGTTGAGCTATGGAACGCCGTCCAAGCGGGGGACCACCGGCGGGCCGAACGATTGCACAAGAACCTGTTGAGGCTTTGGAACGCGATCGATCACCCGAACCTTCCGGCGAACGTGAAGACCGTGCTGAGGCTCCAAGGGCGGGACGGCGGCCTCCCGAGAGCTCCGATGCCGCAGAGTTCGCTGGAACAGGAAGACGAGATTCGCCAAGCGCTGGACGGGAGCTCCTGGGCGGATGTTCTCTGAGCGTTTCCGCCGCTGAAGGCCCCATCTAAGTCACGGAATGACTCGCGTGCGGCACCGATGTGAGGTGGAGGGACTGGACGGCCTTCCGGGCCGGCTCGTGGCGCGGAGAACGATACTCGCGACTTCATCGATTCCGGGACCCTCGCCGACGATGCGACCGCGATCCGGGGCCATGTCGATACTGACCCGCGCCCCCGGCAGATGGTCGTAGATCGCTGCCACTTGCAGGGGTTGTTCGAAGCCGGGAACGATCCGTGCCGCACCTTCGGCGGCGGCAAGCGAGGGCGGGGCCCGAACCCAACCCCGCGCCTGCCACGCCGCAGCGCTTCAGGCACCTCGGCAACCAGCGCCAGCCTCGTGTTCCGCCTGCTAAGCTCTCATCCGATGCCGAGCCACTTGCCAACCCGCCGCCAATTCGCCGCAGCCTTTGGTGCAGCCGCGTCCGCTGGAGCGCAATCGCCGCGACGGCCCAACATCGTGTTCGTCTGCTCGGACCAGCACAGTTTCAAATACGCCGGCTTCGCCGGCCATCCGCTAGTGAAGACGCCCAATCTCGACCGGATCGCGAGCCAAGGGGTTGTCTTCGACAACGCGTACTGCGGCTCGCCGGTGTGCACACCGGGCCGCGCCTGCATGATGACCGGCCTGTACCCCCACCAGACGAACTCATTCTGCAATTCGACAGTCTGGGACGGCAGCCAGCCGACCTGGGGCACACGGCTCCGTCGGGCGGGCTATCACACGGAAGCGACGGGCAAGTTCGACCTCAATCCGGACTTCGACGTCGGCTTCGAAGAACACGCCACGCAACACGGGCATCGCAGCAGACCTGACATCACCTCGCTTTTTCGCAGCCCGGTGGCTTACCGTACCGGCGAGCGGGGACTGGTGAACGGGCGGGCAAGGGACACGCCCCACGCGGACGCGGAGCGCGCCCGCACCTGTTCCGAGTTCATTCGCGAGAAGGCCCCGCGTCTGGGCAAGCCTTGGTGCTATTACGTGGGTTTCACCGCGCCGCATCCGGCCTTCGTGGCGCAGCGGAAGTATTGGGAGCTCTACCCTCGCGAGCTGGTGGACCTGCCGCAGGTGACAGCGGACTATCTGGAATCCCAGCACCTGATGTTCCAAGAGCTACGGCACTTCAAACGCATCGCCACCCCGATATCCGAGCGGCGCATCCGCAACGCCCGCGCAGGGTACTACGGCTTGGTCTCGGAGCTGGACGAGCACATTGGCCAGATCTGGTCGGCTTTGGAAGAGAACGGGGAGCTTGAGCGCACGGTCTTCGTGTACACCTCCGACCACGGCGAAGCTCTGGGAGACCACGGATTGTGGCTGAAGAACAACTTGCTGGAGCCAGCCGCCCACGTTCCGCTGGTTATCGCGGGGCCGGGAGTGCCGCGAGGGCGCCGCGTGGCAGATGCGACGAGTCACGTGGATCTGGTCCAATCGCTGCTGGAGTGGAGCGGCTCAGGCGGCGGATCCGAAATCAAGGGGCACTCTCTGATACCGCTGATGCTCGGAGACGGCAGCGGGCATCCCGGCTGGGCCTATTCCGAGAGCCACTCGGAAGGCAACGCAACGGGATCGTTCATGATCCGGCGAGGGCCGTGGAAATACATTCACTTCACTTGGTACGAGGACCTGCTCTTCAACCTGGAAGAAGACCCCGGAGAGCTGCGCGACCGCAGCCGCGACCCAGAAGCCCACGAAGTGCTGCGCGAGCTCCGAGGCATCCTCGAGGACGAAGTCAGCCCGGAAGCCGTCACGCGGGCCGCGTTCGAGACACAGGAACGGATGCTGGCGGGCTTTGCCTCCGAGCTGGGCGAGCAAGGGCTGGCGGCGATGCTACAAGGCCGCATGGGTCCGGGGTTGGCCCAGGTGCTGGCAGCCCGAGCCGTTCGCGAGCTGGCGCGCCGCTCCGGATCGGAACGCCGGGCCTAGCACCACATGAATGGGATCGCGAACTCCTCGACTTGCTCCGCCTCGCAGGTATGCGCACCACATGCCCGAGACGACTGCCGACCGCGGCTTCGCCCGACCGCCGAAGTAATCGGACTCTCCCACTGAATCGCAGTTCCCTCTCTGGAGGTCGCCACACGCGCGGCGACCTGCGAAAGACGGCGGGCTGCCTTGACCAGGCCTGCGCCGACAGCGCTGAGAGCTTCCGGACAAGGGTGGCTCGCGATCAGCCCGCGACAGGGAGATGGATCGTGAACACGCTGCCCTGCCCCGGCACGCTGCGCAGGGTTAGCCGGCCGCCCATCCCGTGCACCATGCGCTTCGCCAGGTTCAGTCCCAGCCCAGATCCGGGAACCTTGGAGTCTTTCGCACTGACGGACCGGTAGTAGGGCTCGAAGATGCTGCGCGCTTCCTTGGGCGGGACGCCCGGACCGCGGTCATGCACGCTGATTTCCACTTCGGGCTTCTTGTCTCCGCTAGTCGCGGCCACCTCCAGCTTGACCCAGCGTCCTGGCAGGCCGTACTTGACAGCATTGCTCAGCAAGTTCCCAAGACTCTGCCTCAGAGCCGTCTCGTCGGCCAACGCATGTGGTATGTCATTCGCATCGGAGCGCTCCAGCACGAAACCTGCTCGATCAATGATCGGCCGCACGTGCTCCGCAGCTTCGGCCACCACCGCCGCGGTGTCGACCGGGACCACATCGTAACGACCTGAACCGGAGTCAAGTGAGACGAGCTTCAAGGTTTGCTCGATCATTTCACTGAGGCGCCGCCCCTCGTCGCGAATCAACTTGCCATAGCTCAGCGCCTTCTCGCTGGTGCCCAATACCCCTTCGGCGATGTTGTCGCCCATCGCGCGGACGGCGGTGACCGGAGTTCTCAGCTCGTGCGAAACCGCCGTCGCGAACTCTAGGTGCATGCTGGCCAGCTTGGAGGCGCGCCGCAACGAAACCACAACCAGTGCCATGGCCCCAGCCAACAGCAGCAACAGACCCAATCCCATTACCAAGCTCCTCTGATATTGGAGTGCCAATACCTCCTCCAACGAACCGTTGACGTGCTTCACGACGACTTCCAAGCGATGTTGGCGGTCCCCGGCCAAGAACAAGCGTGGGCGGTCCGGAGTGAACGGCAGCACACCGGTCTCGCCATCACTCTCTTCGGCACGCTGGCGAGACCGAGGGAAACGAGCGATCTCGATGGAATCGGGCTCGGGGACATTCGACCGCAGCGCGATCCGTTGGATACCCCCGAGTCTCGCGACCGGGCCAGGCACGGAGCTCATCGTTAGCAACACTTGGCGGCGGACATCGGCTGTCTCGCTCCATCCCGCCATAGGCCGATCGCCGCCGGAACTCAAAGTGGTCGCGTCAGACGCAGACTCGGTCCCAACATCGGGATCCGACGTATCGGCACGATCAGACCTAAAGAAGTCCGTGACTTCGTCATCCACGGCAATCGCGACGTCGAACAACACGTTGCCCGCCGTGGCACGGAAGTGCCCGCGTACCAATGCTGGCAGTATGCTTTGGCGGATATGCTCAACGTCCAACTGCAGTACTAAGTAGCCCGTGAACTGCAATTCGTACCTGCCACTCACGGGTTCTCTAGCAATCGTGGCAACCGGTCGCACCAAGGCTGAGCAGTCCGGGTAGTACAGCCACGTCGACAGCCATGACGGACTGATCACACGGCGATGCCGTGAACTCGCCGACCGCAGCCGAACTTCGAGGCCTTGGTAGCCGTGCTCCGGCCGGATTGGCTCCCAGCGCTGTTCGGCAAGCTTGAGCTCGGCGAGTTGAGGCGTGGCCTGACTGGACGCATCATGGAACAGGATGCGCTTGATCGCGGGCCCGTGGCCGGAAGACTCGTGCCACACGAAGTGGGATTCGGCTAAGCGCCGGGCCCGCCCGGAGGGACTCCAGCCAGGCTCGGCCCGAAAAACTGTCAAGAGGTGCGACACTTCACTGTGCAAACCGCGGTTGAACACTCTGATTGAGGAGCGCACCGCTGCCATCACCTGCTGACGCTGAGCATTGTTGGCCCGCTTGATCCATGAGAGCTGCACGCTTCCCAAGGTGGCGAGGGTCAGACAGCAAGCCGCGATCAGCAGGATCGAGCGCAGATCCTGCCTCGCGCCCAACTTGCCCCCAAGGGCGCGAAAAATCGGGCTATTTCGCAGCTTCTGCACTAGACCATCGCTAGGCACTAGGCCGAGTCAGTCCCGCCCCGACACAGCTCTGGCGGGCGGTCGCCGACGATACCAATCCCTCGTGCCACCATTCCCGCGCTCAGATCCTCTACCCCTAGAGTTTACACTTAATCACAATCCGACGGGTGCAGATTGCAGGCGCGTGCGTGAACAGCGTTCGATCGCTCAGATCACGAGATCAACAGACGCGGCGCGGGCCAAGCCGACACGGCCGTCTGCTTCGAACCTGAGACGGCGGAGCATGTGCATGCTCGCCCGATCCTGGCACCGTCACGGCGTGTCGGCCAAGAGCGAAGCCTGCGGGTCTATCAGGACCCGCGAGGCCGGATTTCGCAGCACGATCGAGACGCTGGATGGATCCGCGCTATCTCCCACGCTGACTGTCTTGACCAGCGAACGGCCCGGCAGGGTATGCACCTCCACCGGCACCTGTAGCGGGAAGTACTCGGGAACACCGGTCTGTGTGATGCGCATCTCGAATCGATGGCGACCTCCGCTGGAAGTCTGGTCCCATTCGACGGCAAGGCGCGGGATGCCCGTCCCATGGACCCATTGATCGAAGAAATCGCGCAGTTCCGCGTCGCTGTAGCCATCCGGGACGAATCTCGCGGCCAGAGCTTGAAATTGTTCGGTGGTCACCGGCTCGCCCGCGCGCTGCTCGCAGAGCTGGCGCAACATCGCGAAGAAGCTCTCGTCCCCGATGATGCCGCGCAGCATGTGCAGGATCCAAGCACCCTTCTCGTACACGATGACACGGTAGGCCTCGGGCAGCTTCGACGTCCTCAACCGCCGCCCCAGAATGATCGGGCCGGAGCTCTCGACCGTCCGGCCGTCCACCTTGCGCAGGAGATTCCGCCGGAACGCGCCAAGCACTTCGTTGCGCTCGGCAATTCCCTTGCGCTGCTCGATCCACAGCACGGAGGAATACGTGGCCAGCCCTTCCATGATCCAAGCGTCGCGATCCATCCTGGATGTCACCACGTTGCCCCACCACTGGTGGGCGATCTCGTGCGGCCGCATCAGGTCTGCGAAGAACCGCTGCGCGTCTCCGGACAGGTCCCGCAGCAGGCGGTCCCCCCTCTCGAAGTAGCTCAAGGTAGAGGCGTAAACCAAGCCAGGGAAGCCTTGGCCGAAGCCTCCCGGCACGGGCGATACCACCGTCACCGGCATGGCCGGCTCGCCGAAGAGTCCGAGGAAGTAGCGGAACGCATCGGCACTCTCATTAGCGATCCGGTTGATCTCTTCGGACGGATCGGCCGCGCGCGGCTGGGGCAGGACTACCACGGGCGGTTGGGCCTGTCTGCGGCGGCGCCCCGGCAGCACTGGCGCCGGCATGATGACCGGCGTACGCGGCGGCTGCAGGCGCCGTTCGACGCTCTTGGTCGCGCGAACCTCGACCCGGTATCCCTCGACGTTTCGGCTGGCAGCGACATAGTTGCCGAGATTGAAACCCGCCAAGCGGATTGGCTTTCCGCTGAGGAAGCGTGAAATCCGCATGCCGCCATCGGTGGCGTGCTCGACGCGCTCCCCGGTCGCCACGAGGTCAAGGTTGGCCGGGTAACGGAACGTCAGTTCGAAATCGCTGTAGTCCGACCCGATGCGCGGGTACCAGTTGCCGCGATCCCCGACGTAGTAAACGCCCGATCCGGCATCGGAAACCACCTTTCCCGCGTATTCGAACTCGATCGGATACCGGCCGGCGGTGTCAAGCGAGTCCGGCAGCAGCGCGACGGCGAGGGCGTCGTACGGGCCGCGGCGATGCCTGGGCACAGCTTGGAACTGCTGTAGGAATTCGACGGGCTCGCCGGCAATCCTGACCGCGCTCAACGCGAGCTTGTCGGAGATCTCGAAGCTCAGCGCGCGGGCGGCCGGATCGTCGAGGGAAAGCGTTGCCTCGGCCTCGACCTGCATGTGAAGGTCAGCGCCGAGTCGCGCTGCAATGCGGTAATCCTCAAGGCGCGCAGGCTGGGCCTGGACCTGCCTAAGGCCGGAGCGCACGGATCGGCCCTCGAAGCGGCACCAGACTTCGTAGTACTCGCGGCCCTGAGAGCGCACCAACTGCCCGGCCACCACCTGTTCTGGCAGCGTGTGGTCCACTACCACGTCGAAGCGCCCCAGCGTGGTGCCGCGGATCGCGGCGACGAAGAACCCCGCGGGGGCAGCTTGTGCCGAGTACAGGTCCGTCAGCACCCGCAAGGCCGATCCTTCGAGCAGGTTGCGCAGGACGACGGACCATCTCGGCGCTATGCGCGCGCCGGCCTCGGCATCAAGACTGTAGGCGGCCGAGTTCTCGATCGCCTCCTGGAGAGCTTCCGGCGTGTCGTCGGTGAAGAACATCATGGCGTTGCGGAATTTCTCGTTGAGAATCGTCTCGTCGAGGAATCGCGCCATCGATTGCCGTTCGGACGGCAGCGGCGGGATCACCAAGACCTCGCCGACATCGGTCTGCGTGGTAGCCAAGAACAACGCCGCAACCGTCCTCCCCAGCACGGGCTTGGCGAAGATCAGGTGTCCGTCTGTGAAATAGAGTTTGACGTCTTCGCGCTCCAAGTAGACGTCCCGCACGCGGTAACAGCGCTCCGGGTCCAGTTCGAGGGAGCGGATCTTGCGCAGGTCCGCCGCACCATCGGCCGCGCCCAGCGCCAGAGCCGCCGAGATAGTCGCTGTGATCAAGCGCAGAAGCTTCACCGGCCTAAATCGCATTGTAAAGCCGGCGACAAAAGCCGGACTGCTGCAACCCTGCCCTGCCCTCACCCGTCTGACCTGACACATGAAGAGGCGTACGAGCCGCCCATGCCGAGGAGCACAATGAAGCGCAGATTCTCCAAGACTTGTTTCGCAACCGCGGTCCTGCTGCTGGCAGCGGGCCTCTGCCCAGCGGAGGTGGGCGAGCCCGTGCCAGAAAGCAAGCGCCAGCCCAAGAACGACAAGGAGGATGTCTCCAAGATCGGCGACCGGGGCGTAGGCAAGGCGGTGAATTTCTACAGCCTCGAGAAGGAGATCCAACTCGGCAAGCAGCTGGCCGCCGATGTCGAGAGAAACGCCAAGATCGTTGATGATCCTGTGATCGCCGAGTACGTCAACCGCATCGGGCAGAATATCGTCAACAACTCCGACGCCAAGGTGCCGTTCACCATCAAGGTGATCGATTCCGACGAGGTCAACGCCTTCGCGCTGCCCGGGGGCTACTTCTTCGTCAACACCGGCCTGATCGAACTGGCGCAAAGCGAGGCTGAGCTGGCGGGCGTGATGGCGCACGAGATCGCGCACGTGGCGGCGCGCCACGGCACTCGCAGCGCGACGAGGGCACAGCTAGTCCAGTACGCCAGCATTCCGCTGCTGTTTATCGGCGGCTGGGCGGGTTACGGCATCCAGCAAGCTGCCAACTTCGCCGTTCCCATGACGATGCTGAAGTTTTCTCGGGAGTTCGAGCACCAAGCCGATTTCCTCGGAGTCCAGTATCTGTACAAGGCAGGGTACGACCCGGCTGCGATGGTGCAGTTCTTCGAGCGGCTCAAGGCGATGCAGAAGCGGAACAAGAACGCGATCGCCAAGGCGTTCAGCTCCCACCCGCTCACGAAGAGCCGCATCAAGGCGGTGCAAAAGACGATCGACCAGTTGCTGCCGGAACAGCCGGAATACGCAGTCAGCAGCAGCGAGTTCGATGACGTCAAGGAACGCCTGGCTAAGCTGACCGCCAGGCGCAAGCCAGCAGAGCGGGACCCCAACCGGCCGACACTGCGTCGCACGACGAACGACGAACCGATCCTGCCCTCCGAAATCGAGGACGATCCGGCCAGCGATCAGGACGAGCGTCCCAAGCTCAAGCGCCGGTCGGTATCTTGAACGACCGCGAAAGCGGGCCTAGGATTGCGCCAGCCACTCGCTTGTGTCGCGGAGCGCCTCGCCGAAACGATCCAAGGCTAGGTCGATCTCGGACTCGGTGACAATCAGCGGAGGCGAGAAAGCGATCGCGTCCCCGAGCGCGCGCAGGATGACGCCGCGCTTCAGGGCCCTTTCCATGCAGTGCATCCCGACTCCTAGCGCCGGGTCGAAGGGCTGCTTGGTCGACTTGTCGCGCACGAGTTCCACGGCCGCCATCAGGCCGACTCCGCGAATCTCCCCGACCAGCGGGTGGTCCGCGTACCGGTCCCTCAGGCCCTGCTGCAGCCTGGGCGCAAGCCGTCGCACGCGCCCGACCACATCGATCTCCTCGTAAATCTTGAGGCACTCCAGCGCCACTGCCGTGCTGACGGGATGGCCGCTGTACGTGAAGCCGTGGGCGAACGTCCCGATCTCGTCGCTGCCTTGCCGCAGCACGTCGTAGACCCGCTGATTGACCACCACGGCGGAGATCGGCGCATATGCTGCCGACAGCTGCTTGGCGGTGGTGAAGATGTCCGGCTTGATGCCGAACGTCTGCGCCCCCCACAGGTTTCCTGTCCGCCCGAAACCGCAGATCACCTCGTCTGCGACGAACAGCATTTCGTACTTGTCGGTGACCTGCTGGATCTTCTCGAAGTATCCGGCCGGGGGCACTAGCACTCCGCCGGCACCCATCACAGGCTCAGCGATCATCGCTGCGACGGTTTCCGGCCCTTCGGCGAGAATCTGCTGCTCGAGCTCGCTCGCGAGGCGAGAGGCGTAGGCTTCCTCGGACTCGCCGGGACGAGCGCCGCGATAGTAGTGGGGGCGTGATGCGTGGATGATGTTCGGGATCGGCAGGTCGAACTGGCGGTGATTGCGGAAGATGCCGGTCAGGCTTGCGGCGGCGACCGTGGAGCCATGAAAGCCGTCGCGGCGGGCAATGATCTTCTTCTTCTCGGGCCGCCCTAGAGCGTTGCTGAAGAACCAGACGATCTTGACGACGGTGTCGGCCGCCTCCGAACCGGAATTGGCGAAGAAGACCTTCGACATCGGCACCGGTGCGAGCTTGAGAATCCGCTCGGCCAGTTCAATCGCCGGAGAGTGGCTGCGCGAGCCGAACAGGTGCATGAAGGGCAGCGTCTTGTACTGCTTGGCCGCGGCCTCGGCCAAGCGCGGCTCGTTGAATCCCAAGGACGCGCACCACAGCCCAGACGCCGCCTCCAAATACGCTCTTCCGTCTTCGTCGTAGACCCAGACTCCGTCGCCCCTCGTGATGACCAAGGCGCCTTCACGCTCGTGACTGGCCGGATTCGTAAACGGGTGTAAGAGGCTGGCAACGTCCCGGTCTGTGCTGGGTTCAGGCATCTTCTGCGAGTGTAGCGCGTGCGCGAAGGCCAAAGATGTGGCGCCGGGATAGGTCGCGGAAGCTCGATGCTGCTCGCGGCGCGGGCCGCTTGGAGTCCGAGTCGGCAACGCACTGAATCGATCAGCCTGCCGGCTCGGATCTATCGCTGGGACCGGTGTCGCAAGCCGGTGGGCTACGCTTAGGAAACCGGCAATCAATCGCGCGGGCTGACTTCTAGCAGGACCTATCGGCGAGCCGGGGTTCTGTGCCCAGTTCCGATCGCTGTCGCGCGGACATTGCTGCGTCGGAGCTTGAACTGGGTTGGAGGACGGGCATCGGATCGGGCGCTTGGCTGAGATCGCGCGAGCGTTCCTACGCGTGGGATTGATCGCATTCGGCGGTCCGGCCGCTCACTTGGCGCTGCTGGAGGATGAGTTCGTGTCGAGGCGGGGCTGGCTGTCAAGGCAGCGCTTCCTTGACCTGATGGGTGCGACGAACCTAATCCCGGGTCCCAATTCGACCGAGATGACGATGCATCTCGGCTATGAACGCGCAGGTGCGCTGGGATTGTTCGTGGCGGGCACATCTTTCGTCTTGCCGGCCGCCCTGCTGACCGGCGTGCTCGCTTGGTGCTATGTCGAATTCGGCACTCTGCCCGGGGCCGGCCCGGTTCTGGCGAGTATCCGGCCCGCAATCTTGGTCGTCATCTTGGGGGCAATCTGGAAGCTCGGCCGCAAGGCCGTCACGGATTGGCGACTGGGGGCAATCGCGGGGGGCGTCGCCGGGCTGGTTTGGCTAGGCGTTGGCGAGGTGCCAGCGCTAGTGGTCGGCGGCGTTGTGGGCACGCTGTGCCTGCGCGTTCCGCAACTGCTGAGCTCAACGATCTCAATCGTGGCGGCACTCTGCGTCTCGACCCGCACGCTGCTGGCAGCGGGCGGAGAGTCTGCGGATCTTGCGAAGCTCGGGCTGTTTTTCGTCAAAGTCGGTTCCGTGCTCTACGGATCCGGTTACGTCCTGATCGCATTCCTAGAGGGCGGTCTGATTGATGACTACGGTTGGGTGACTCGCCAGCAGCTCCTCGATGCGGTAGCCGCTGGTCAGTTCACGCCCGGGCCGGTGCTCACGACAGCGACGTTTCTCGGCTTCCTGATAGGCGGACCCGCCGGCGCGGCGACGGCCACGCTTTGCATCTTCCTGCCCGCCTTCGTGTTCGTGTGGATCTTGAACCCCTTGATTCGCCGCCTCCGCCAGTCTCCGACAAGCGCTGCATTCTTGAACGCTGTGAACGCGTCGGCAGTCGGCCTGATGGCAGTGGTCGCAGCCGACCTCGGCCTCGCAACCCTGTCGTCTGTCTTCGCGATTGCTATCGCGGCGGCGGCGGCAATGGCTTTGTTTGTCGGGCGCTGGCCAGCGGCGTGGGTGGTCGTCGGGGCCGCACTGCTCGGTTGGGCTTCGATGGCCGCTAGCTGGCTTTGAACTCGGCAGCGCGGACGCCTAGAAACCCTGATGCGGAACTGAACCGCCCCATGGCAACCTTCTTGGAGGTCCCCTCAGCGATACACGAGCGGCTATTCAGGAGCTACGATAATCCGCTTTCCCCGCCGGATCGGAGTCGTCGGTACTCCACCAGTGCCGATCTGCCAACGATGTCGACGATGGTCACCGACAACTCGACACGGAAGGCGTCCATGAGCCGCATTGGCGAACCCAGGCGAAAGTGCACGGGTTGCTGTCGCCCCTGTTCAATGGCAATGTTGTCCGCGTACAAATAAGTTCTGTCAGACGTGTCTCGGATCGGATTCAGCCTCCCCGCCAGTCCGGGGAGATGCCCGGTTGCCTTAGGAAAGATCATTGAGCCTCCAGCCGTCAGGCGCTCAAGAGCAAGCACAAGGCCGCCCTGCTGCGGAATCCAGTCGCATTGGCGCCCTGCAGCGAACCCCGGTGCGGCGGCGTAGACGGTCATGGGCAGATGTGTGCTGTGTAGATCGAACGCTACTTCGCCCGCCTCGTCGGTCTTCCCCTGTCTCCATGTCTTGTTCGGAAAGAGCACGAGAACATCGATTCCAGGCAACGGCTCTCCCTCCGCATGCACCGCGATGGTAGCCTCTGCCGGTGTGAGGTCGAGCTTCGCCGCAGGCATACTCAAGACTAGGCTCGACTCGCCTACTAGGCTGTACTCCGGTTGCATCCCAGCCGTTTCCTGCGTCTCCTTGAAGATGATGGCGACGCCATCGCCGCGGCGCTCCATCAAGTACCTGCGATGCGCCGACCCGGGCACATCGCCGACCGGGATCCGCCCGAACACCGAAGCGATAGTCTCGTTACGTGTTGCTTGACTTGCATGCATGCTCTCAATCGTCATCCCGCTGGCGAGCTGTCCCGGTGTGTCGATTTCCAGGCGATCCGCAAACATCGACAGCCTGATGCGGCGTGAGGAGATTGAATAGTCGCGGTGCGCCACAGCGTTGACGAGGGCTTCGAAGACTGCGGTTGTGCTGTATTGCGATATGTTCTCGCGGGCCGGTGACTTGCGCGCAGCAACACGCATGTTTCTGGCGACGAACTTCATGCCATCGGCGATCTGATTCGCAACCGGGCCTTCAATCTCCTGAGCGTCTAGCTGTTCCGACGCGCGATCCTTGCCCCTATAGTGCGTTGCCGTTATGACTGCCTGCGGAAGCCACTGCTGCGGTGCCTTTGCGCAGAGAAGTAAGCCAGCGACCGTGGCGCGAAGCACATCTGCCTCATCACGTGCCAGCAGGCGCATGTTTGCAAGGCCACGGATCGGTTCGACGGCCGCTGCAACGCTCAAGAGCGGTTCCCACAAGTGTTCGCTCAGCGTCTCGAACCCGGTGTTGGGAACTGTCTGTCTGTCGTACCAAAGATAGCGTGCCTGCGCCCGTCCCTGTGCCAAGCGCATGCGTTCGTCGCCGGTCAATGGACGCTTACTTGCGCCGACCCGGATCCAGCTCCGGCCACGGCGCTCATGGAGGGAGTCGCCTCGGGGCACGTCGACCACGACCAAACCCTTGCCATCAACTTCCTTATGGTTGACGTCGATGCGCAGGGCAGTTTCGACACTGTCGGTGCTTACCTCAACGATCAAGTTGTTGATCGCCGCCATCTGTTCTCGGGACAGCCCTTGCAAGTGTCCGTCATCCGTCACTCCCAGCAGGAGCGTGCCCCCATTCGCATTGGCGAACGCGATCATCTCATCCGCCAGATCGTCGCGCGACGGACCGGTTAGGCGCCTACCTGCAAACTCGACCTGCTTGAACTCCCATCGACTGTCTTCGCCGAGCACCAGCCGTTGGGATGTCCTCGTCCCCCACGGTCACTGGTCGCCTCCTAAGCCAAACATATTTTGGGCCTCAGTGGTGGCGGTGTCGAGTTGCGCTGCCTCGACGTTCTGGGCGCTGATCTCCGCCACCGATCGCTTCATTATCGCCTCGGAGCGTTCGCCGTCGTAGGGTCGCCATGCCAGGCTGAAGTGGTGGCCCGGGATCCGTTGCTGATGTCATCCCCTGATCAGCCCGGCTTTGGCCATGACCGCCATAGCAAAGATGCTGCGGCGTGACGCTCCCGGCCGCCGTCACGTGCCCACAAACCACGTCAACCAATAAGTTGCCTCGAGATTCGCTCTCTCCTCAGCGTGGTGCCCGATCGCAAGACGCCGCCGCGCCCTGACACCTTGCAGAGCCGCACCGGTTGGCGCACGTCTCACGCCGATTCGCCGGCCCGTTCAAGCACGGCCAGCGCCTCTCGGACCATCGGGTAATCCTCTAGCGAACCCTGCACTGAGTAGACACCTCCGCCGTGGTCTTCGAAACGGCGCAACACTATCTTGGCCTCGGCGACCTCGGACGCAGAAGGCGAATACGCTTCGTTGATTACCGGCAGTTGCGCCGGGTGAATCGCGGCCTGCCCTGTGAAGCCAAGCCGGCGCCCGCGTGTCGCGGCGCGCCGCACCGGAGCCACATCTTCGTACTGCATCGGCGGAGAATCGAACACCTGCTTCCGCATGGCACGGGCCGCGTTGACCACGCTGCTGCGCGCGAATGTCACTTCGGGCTCGTCCTCGGTGCGCCTGATCCTAGATTCGACGCAGTAATCCTCGGCACCGAACAACAGCGCTTTCACTCGATCCGAGCAGGACGCCAGCTCGGCGGCGCGCAACACTCCGAGCGGGGACTCAATGAGCGGCACGATGATGCCGGTTCCGGGCAATCCCTCGGCGACAAGCTCCACATCTCGCACTGATTCGCACTTGGGAATCACGACTCCGTCCGGTCGACACTGTCGGATCGCCGCGCAGTCCTCGGCAAACCACACTGAGGATGGCGAATTGGGCCGCACCAGCACGGGGCGATCTTCGCTGCGGATGCCCGGCAGCGCTCGCTGCGTCACAGATCGAGCATCTGGCTTGTTGGCCTCGGCAACGGCGTCTTCCCAGTCGATCAGGATCAGGTCGGCGGGCAGGCCGGCGGCCCGGGACAGTTTCTTGGCGCTGTCCCCGGGCACGAAGAGAATGCTCCGGATGCGGGATAGGTCAGTCACAGCCGCCTTCCATACATAATGGGCTGTGCAGGTGCAGGCGTGCCAGCACCTTGCGGCGTACAGGAGAGCGGACGTGATGCCGTACGGGCGATACTTCGATGAATTTGAGGTCGGGCAAGTGTTCGACCACTGGCCGGGCAGGACCATTTCGGAGGCGGACGACACGTGGTTCTCGCTCTTGACCATGAACCAGCACCCTGTCCATATCGACGCCAACTATGCCGCCGGCACACAGCACGGTCAGCGCTTGGTAGTCGGTCCGCTAGTCTTCAGCATCGTGGTGGGCATGAGCGTCGCCGATGTCAGCGGAAAAGCCATAGCAAACCTCGATTACAGCGAGGTCAAGCACGTGGGCCCGGTATTCCACGGGGACACGATCTACGCGCAGAGCCGCATCGTCGGCCTGCGCGAATCCAAGTCCAAGCCCGACCGCGGCTTGGTGTTCGTGGAGAGCCGCGGCTTCAACCAACGAGACGAAACGGTCCTGACCCTCAAGCGGACGGTGCTGGTTCCGAAGAGCGGAAAGGCGCGGCCATGAGCGTCGGCCTTAGCGAGGAGCAACAGCAGATCCGCGACGCGGTCGGCGAGGTCTGCTCGGACTATCCTGGCGAGTACTGGCGGAAGCTCGACGAAACGCAGGGCTATCCGACCAGATTCGTCAACGCCTTGACCGAGGGCGGCTGGCTAGCCGCTCTGATCCCGGAACGCTACGGCGGTAGCGGGCTCGGGATCCTCGAGGCCAGCCTGATCATGGAGGCGATCAACGCCTCCGGGGGCAATGCCGCAGCCTGCCATGCCCAGATGTACATCATGGACGTGATCACTCGCAGGGGCACCGAGCCGCAAAGGCAGCGCTACCTGCCAGAGATCGCCGCCGGGCGCCTGCGCCTGCAGGCATTCGGCGTGACGGAGCCCACGACCGGCTCGGACACGACCCAGACGCAGACCCGGGCCGAGCGCCGCGGAGAGCGCTACGTGGTGCACGGGCAGAAGGTCTTCACGTCGCGCATCGAGCACTCGGACCTGATGCTGCTGCTGGTGCGGACCACGCCGGCGGACCAAGTGGACAAGAAGACGCACGGCCTGTCCATCTTGCTGGTCGACCTCGAGCAAGCAGCGGGACGGGGGATCGAAGTCCGCCCCTTGCGCACCATGCTCAACCACCACACCTGCGAGGTCTTCATCGATGGCTTGGAAGTGCCCGCGGAGAATCTGATTGGCGAAGAGGGCGAGGGCTTCAGGGCGCTGATCGACGGACTCAATGCCGAGCGCATCTTGATCGCTGCCGAGTGCATTGGCGATGGGGACTGGTTCATGGAAAAGGGCTGCTCCTATGCCCGCGAGCGGGTCGTGTTCGGCCGGCCGATCGGACAGAACCAAGGCATACAGTTCCCCTTGGCAAAGGCGCACGCGCACATTCGCGCCGCAGACTTGATGCGCTTCCAAGCGGCCGAACTCTACGACGCAGGCCGGCCCTGCGGGCCCCAGGCGAACATGGCCAAGCTATTGGCGGCCGACGCGTCTTGGGAGGCGGCCAATGCCTGCCTGCAGACGCACGGCGGGTACGGTTTCGCGGCGGACTACGATGTCGAGCGCAAATTCCGCGAAACGCGCCTCTACCAAGTAGCCCCGATCTCGACCAACCTGATCCTGAGCTACGTCGCCGAGAGAGTGCTTGGCCTGCCGCGATCCTATTGAACCACCTCGGCGAAAGCCTCTTCCACGCGCGCCAGCGCGTCGTCTTGCAGGGCGGCCACGTGGATTCGCAGCGCGCGGCGCCCAAGTCCGGTCAGGACGCTGAAGTCGCCCAGCGCCTGAGCCGCTTCGACCACGCCGAAGTTGAGTCCGCGTCCCGCCACGGGGATCTCGCGCCCAGGGTCGCAGCCGATCTGGAGGAAGACACCATTGTCCCCGCCGCCCTTGTGCAGCTGCCCGGTGGAGTGCAGGAACCTCGGCCCAAAACCCACGCACGTCGCGACGCCAGAAGCGAGTCGGATGGCGTCACGGATTCGCCCGAGCGCCGCCTTGGCGGCAGGGTTGCGGTTCAGGTAGGCGAGCAACGCGATGTAGTCCCCTTCTCCCGCAGATCCAATGTGCGCACGCAGCACGGAGGCCACCCCGCCGCCCGCGGAACTCCGCAACAAACGCCCGGCATGGTCGGGGTCGGCGAACAACTGTATGCCAGAGTCGTCCAAGAATGGCTCTGCGGCAGGAAGCGACCCTTCGGCCTCGTAGGTCGAGGTGAGCGCACGCGCGGCGACCTTGGCGGACTCGACATCGGGCTGGTCGAAGGGGTTAATACCCAGCACTACCCCCGCAACGGCCGTTGCGATCTCCCAGCGAAAAAACTCCTGCCCGAGATCCTCCAACTGCCGGATTCCGATCCGGACGACGGGATGGCCTAGCTTCGCCAAGGCTCCCAACGTCTGGTCGGCGGCCTGATCGATGTCGGAATCCAACGCGACGCTCACGAAGACCCGATCGAAGGCATAGCTCGCCGGCTCGCCCAGCGTCTCGCCTTCGACCGGCACGATGCCCTTCCCCGACTTGCCCGTCGACTCGGCGACGAGTTGCTCGATCCATGCGGCCAGCCATGACACGCCGGGGGACATCACGAACGTCAGCTTGTCGCGGCCGGCAAGCGCCGCTGCGCCGAGCACGAGCCCGAGACGGACTCCCGGATTCTCCTCGGGCGGCGCGCCGGGGCCGCAAGCCGTGCGCATCGCCTGCGCGCCGAGAAGCAGTCTGCCCACGTCGAGTCCCATGACCGCCGCAGGCACCATCCCGAAGTGCGACAGGGCCGAATACCGCCCGCCAATGGACGGCAGGCCGTGAAAAACACGCCCGAAGCCAAGCTCGCGGGCCTTCGATTCCAAGGCCGATCCGGGATCCGTGATGGCCACGAATTGCGAAGCCGCCCGCGCAGGGCCAACGGCCTCGGCGAGAATGTCCAAGAAATGCTGGGTCAGCAGGGCGGTCTCCAGCGTCGATCCGGACTTGCTCGCGGACAAGAACAGTGTCGATTCGAGATCGATGGCGGCCTCGCAGTCGGCGATCTGCCCCGGGTCGGTGGAATCGAGGATCGCGAAGTCCGGGAAGCCATCCTGCACGCCGAAGCACAGCCGCAAGACTTCCGGGCAGAGGCTCGATCCGCCCATGCCCAGCAGCAGCGCGTGACTATAGCGGCCCCGCACCCCTTCGGCAAGTCCCCGCAGGCGCGCGCTGTCCGCCGCGGTCCCGAGCCAGCCCAGCCAGTTCGCTTCGCCCGACGACGTCCACAGCGACTCGTCGCCGTCCCAGAATCGGCGCGAGCTCCCTTCGGCAACCCAGCCTGCCGCGAGTCGCTCCACGCGCTGGCTCAAATGCAGGGGGAGATCGGCAAACTGGGAATTCAGGGCAGCCAAGGGGAGCCTCCTAGGCGGACGGATGCGCGAAGCGCGCCCGTGCGGGGCGGACAAAAAGCCAGTTCGCGGCCTGTCTCGACGAGAAACGATCCGCCGGTGAACAAGCTATGCCCGACCCAACCGTAATCGTACCAACGGCGCTCTCCCCGGCTCCGGTCCGTAGTGCTGTGCCCGAGTGATTCGCAAATGCACTCGCCCCCCACGAAGCAAGCCTTCTTGCTCGATTGTAATTTATTGTAATATTTGGTAATCTATTTCTGCACTCGGCCTGAGATCCTGCGAGGGTCTTGCGTGCCCTCCATTCTTCGAATGTGCACCGGTTCGGTCAGGCCACGCGAACACAAGCCCATGGACGCGGGAATCGCGATCGGCAACGAGACCCCCATGTGGTCCCTCGCCAACCTCGCCCGGATCGCGCCCGAGCCGCTGCACGCGGTAGCTGTGAAGCGTGCTGTTGCATTCGGCTCCCACGCTCGCGGTGCTGCTGGCACCCAGTCTGACCTCGATCTCGTCGTTGTGATCGAAACGGACATACCAAGACTGGAACGAGGTCGGCTGCTCGGTGATTTGTGCCATGCGCTACTGGTTTCCCCAGACGTCCTCGTCCTTATTCCCGCCGAGGTCGCACACGGGAGTCGAGCGGGTCTCAATGTCTTTGCAGCCATCGCCGCAGAGCGGATAACTGTCTTCCCACTTGGACGTAACGTCAATTGAGAGCCTCCGACCACCCTTCACACAGATTCCTTGAGACTGCCCGCAAGCATCTCAACCATGCCCGGTTCGCAGCCGATGCTGACTTCCACGCTTACGCTTGCTTCAACGCCCACCAAGCCGCCGAGAAGGCGGTCAAGGCTGTCCACTATGCCAATGGAGCGCTAGTGGTCTTTGGACACGGTATCCGACAACTCATCGAAGACCTGAACACTCCGAGCCTCGCAGCGTCGCTCTCAGCGGCACACCGGCTGGACCCGTACTACGCCGCCACCCGCTATCCGAACAGACCGGATGACGGAACGCCCGAAGAATCGTTTTCTTCAGACCGGTCAGCTAGAGCGCTGGGTCTTGCGCATGACATTGTCACAGCAGCTGCCCACATCATCCACGCTTCCGCCCGAACGTGACGAGGCCCGGCACTTGGCCGAGTCCCGTCAGAAACAGCTGAAGGAGGCAACACCTTGACCGGAGCGAAAGTTCTTGTCCCGCAGTCGCCATGCTTCCTGTCCTTCAGGGAGCCGACATGGCACAACTCTGCTCGAACTCAGAGGCTCACTCCCGAGTCCTGTCTCAGCTTCGACCCAGAGCGGCCGAGGCGGTGCATCCAGCTTTCTTGCTGGAGCGGGACCCTATGCCTTGGAGTACATGCAGACATATACCGCCGCATTCGAGGGATTCTTCACCTTTTCTGGACTGGGCCCCGGAGCCGGAACGTGCGAGAACCGAGAAGAAGTTGGCAGCCACAATGGACGAGACCCGCGCCGTCTACGATGCGATGATGTCGCACATCGATGCGATGCTCGAGTGTCTGGACCACTACTTCGGCGAGGAATTGCCGGCCGTAGCACACCGCCTGTACTTCATGCCACTGTCCCCAGTAGAGGTCGCGACCTTGGTCGAACTCTACAAACGCCCTGAATCCGTCAGCGCCCGCGACCCGCTGCGGTTCGTCAGCCGGGATTGAGAGGCTCGACGCCAGTGTCGG
Organism: Bryobacterales bacterium; assembly: GCA_028819215.1. Lineage (GTDB taxonomy): Bacteria > Acidobacteriota > Terriglobia > Bryobacterales > UBA6623 > VXMF01. Next base: position 208 of record JAPPMG010000086.1, on the reverse strand, counting down.
CCCCCCGGCTCTGTCGTTTCTTCTCCTATCGCAATGATCAGCAGGCGGGCCGGGCACATGGAATCTAGATCGTCGCAATCAGGGACGTTGCCACTCTCACAGCGCCGTAAGCTGGCAGGGCCCCTGCTGACACTCACAAGGGGGAGGGGTGTTGCCCCATAAGCGTTAAATTGTTTGGCGCAATTGGTGTATTATAGGAGGCATGGAC
>JAPPMG010000018.1 GCA_028819215.1 Bryobacterales bacterium | reverse complement strand
TCCGTGCGGGGGGAGCCGGGAAACCGGCTTCCCTACCGCGATCGCCGGACTTCGTGCTGGAGGTGGCATCGCCGTCGACGGCGGACAGGGATGCGCAGCACAAGGTGGGCGAGTACGCCAGCGTGGGCGTGCGCGAGTACTGGCGGCTCGATCCGGCCGGGGAGTTGATGGCCAAGCCGCTGGAGGGCTACGTGGCAAGAGCGGGCGGCTATGAGCCGGTGCCGGCGGCGGCGGTTGGAGGCCGGATGTGGCTTTGGAGCGAGGTCTTGGGGCTGGAGCTCCGCGGCGAGCGGCGGGAACGGGGAACGGTGTTGGTGTTCCGCGACCCGCGCACGGGGGAGGAGTGGGCCAGCGCGGACGAGCGCGAGCGACAGGCAGCAGAAAAGCGAGCTAGTGCCGCAGAGCGCGAGCGAGAGATCGAACAGCGCGGCAGACAGGCGGCTGAGCGGGAGCGAGAGGCCGCCGAGCAGCGAGCCAGAGCAGCGGACGCAAGAGTGCGGGCACTGGAGGAGCAACTCCGGGCTCTCATCGCTGACACCACGAATCCTTCCGCTGGAGGGTGATCCCGAGGTGTGGCCCAGCGCTTCATGCCTGCAAAGGCCAAGCACTACGCCGGAGTGAGCCGACCCGCCGCTGGGGGTCCAACCAGCGGGCCGGCCATCATAGGGTAGCCCACGGCCGACTCGCCACTTGCACATAGTTCCCTTTTCGAATGGGGTCCGCCGGTGTGGCGGCAGAGGCTTTATCAGAATAGGCGGATCTTGGCGACAGAGTGGTTCAACCGAACAGGCTCGGCACCTCCCAGCGATTCCGGCCGATCCAGCTTCTGTGCGCTGTAGAGCTTGAATCACGATTCGCCCGCTTGCGGATCGACACTGATCAAGGCGTACGTACTGTCCGCGTACAGCGCGAGTCGCTCGAACCCGTGCCCTTCCGAAGTTTCGCCGCGGTCCGCCGCGCCCGCGCTCAGTACCCACGAGATCGCGCGAAAGGCTATACGTGATGGCGCTCGACGTGAGTTGGTAGGTGGGATGGCCCTCCTCGTCCTCCATGGAGGACCGAGTGCGCTGCCGTCGCTTTGCGGCCTCATGGCTGTGACTATCGCGACCCGATAGCACGGAGTGAAGGACTTGTTTCGGCTCGAGCCCTTAGCCCGTAAGCTCAGTCGCTGGTCCAATACCCGCACTCTCTCCTTCGCGGCGCTCGCCTCAGCCTCCGCAGTGCTCGCCCGAGCCTTCTCGGCTCTCACCTGATCTTCCAAGATCCTTCGCTGCTGCTCGGATACCTCCAGCGCGCTGGCAAACTCCTCACCCGTCCGCGGGTCGCGAATCACTAGCACCGTCGCTCCGTCCCGCTTCTCCCCGCGCAGGTCCAATCCCAGCACCCCGCTCTGCAGGTGCTCGACCCCGCCCGGGATTACCACCGACTTCACCCGGCCGTACCGGCTGCCCAGAGATCGGCAGCCCTCCAACGGCGTCCCCATCAGCGTCCCTGTCGGATCGAGCCGCAAGTACTCACGCACCCCGATCCCCAAGTACTCCTGCGCCTCGTGCCGTGCGTCGTTCTCCGCCGTTGACGGCGGTGCTACCTCGAGGACAAGAGTCCGGTACCTTGCCTTCCTCTCACACCTTGAATGTGCTGCAGTTCCCCGCGCGCTTGACGTCGAACGCGATCTGCACGTCGGGCCGCAGCCTAGCCCGGTGGTTGCCGCGCTCGTAGTACACCACCAACTCCATGGCCACCCGCACGTTGTCGCGGTCATTGAAATGGTGGTGCAACGCCGCCGTGGCCAGCCGGACACCGTCCCCGTGCCAGACACTCTGCGCGATCCAACGCCGTTCCGGGCACTCGACCGCGTCAGGCTCGCTTGCTACCGCCTCGGCGGCCGGCGAGGCCACCGAGGAGAGTTCGGTGGAGCTAGAAGTCGTCACGGCCGTATCGGACCCAGTTTTGCGCAAGCGCTGTTGCCGCGCACTATACAACCCCTGTGGCCGGTGATGGCTACCGTGCGCCGAGGGAGGCCGGCATCAACAGCACTTGCCTGCGGCGTCGCCCCGTCGGAGGTCTGTTGGGCGAGAGCGAATTGGCCGGTAAGTGGGCGACCGCTACGGCGCGTCGCGGGAATGGGCCCTCGATGATTGAAGACCCGGGGTGCCGACGGCGGTGTTGATAGAGCTAGCTATATAGATACTGTCAAATCGCGACCGGGCCAGAGCAAAGTTCGGGTTCGGCGGGCGGGAGGCATAGGAGGGCGCCATGGGGGGTTGCCAGGTCCTGCAACGTCCGGAGTTCGGTGGTGCGGGATCGTGGGATTGAGTTGGGGGCGTGGTGGTGCCTCGGACGGGGGTGCGTGCCCGTTCAGCCGCAATCGACCCCACCGACTCTCGGTCAGTGGGTGTTCAGGGTTTCGCGTCTGAATCGCTCGGAGCTAGGAAGCTCGTTGGGGCATTTCCTAGCGGGAGTTTACGTGCGCCTCTGGGACCGCCTGAGGGTGAGTCGTCCGCGAGCGACTCGACTACAGACATACCACCCAATGTGTTGCGGGCAAAGCGAGCAACAACCTGACCTGCCAGAAACAGCCCAGCGCCATGAACCGTCAGCCCGCTCTCGCCATCCAGTCCATTGAACGGATCCCTGAGGTGACCGCCAAGCGACCTCGCGCGCGCATGAATCAACCCTCGAAATTTGTCGGAAATCCAAAAAAAATGCACCCGGACTGACAAAACCATTTCACACCGTTCCTGGTGTGGTACGATCATCAAGCAGAAGAAATGTTCCAGCCGGTCTTCAGCTCCGTCTTCGTGGCACATTCTGCCCGAATGACGGGAAGCCGTGCTAGGCTGGGGTAGCAAGGAAAGTGTTCCAGCCGGCTTTCAGATCCGTCTTCGTGGCAGCCTGTCCGAATGACGGGAAGCCGTGCTAGACTGTGGGCAGCAAGGAGAAGGTACAGACGATGTCAACCAAGCAGGGATCCTCACTTTCGTTTACCATTTTGCTGGCGCTGGTTGCTCTGGCGCTCGCGGGATGCGGCGGCGGCGAAACGGCCCCGGCCCCCCCGCCCCCGGCCCCCCCGCCACCGCCCCCGTTCGTGCCGCAGAACGTCGTGATCGACTTGGGGAGTTCCGGCGAGCAGCTCACCCTGCAGACCACGGAGGCCGGAGGATTTACCAGGAACGGCGAGGCCTTCGCGTCGGGGGCCACGGTGGAGGCCGCCGGCAACACGTACCGCTTGACGCTCGCGAGCGGCACCTGGACCGCAGCCTACGAAGCCCCTAATCCTTGGGCCGTGTCGCTGGGGAGGAGTGGCGAGGCGCTGCTGATTACGCGCCGGGAGGACGGCCTTTATGAGGGCAACGGCATGGTGTTCGAGAGCGGCGGCGTCGTTACGGCCGCGAACGGCAACCAGTACAGGCTTACGTTCGCGGACGACCGCTGGACGTCGGCCTACCTGCCTCCCGAGCCCGTCCCGGTCGGCCTCGGCAGGAGCGGGGAGGTAGCTCTCGTCACGCGCACGGAAGGGGGCAGCTACCAAGTCGGCGGGCAGACCATCGTGTCCGGCTCGATCGTCCAGTCCTCGACGGGGGCGACCTACCGGCTAATGATGCAGGACGGCGCATGGACTGCGACGTTCGAGCCGCCTCCGCCTGTGGTGGTGTCCCTGCCAGGTTCCACACAGACAGTCTTGCTGCAGCTGGGCGAGGACGGGAACTACACGCGGAACGGGCAGCCCTTCGCCAGCGGGACCGAGATCACGGTCGGCGGGGAGGCCTTCCTGTTGACCCTCCAGAACGGCCGGTGGACAGCGATTTCGCAGGCGCCGGTTCTGCAGATGGTCACGCTCGGCACTTCCGCCGTGACCCTCACGCTGCAACGCGGCCCGGACGGAGGCTGGACCGAGGACGGCGCGACGGTGCGCAACGGCGATGTTCGCAGGGTGGGCAACAACCGGTACAGGCTGCTGCTGGAAGACGGGGAATGGAGCGCGGAGTACTTGCGGAGCACGATTCCCGTGGACGGCGCAGGCGGGCTCATCATCCTGTTCCAAGAGGAGAACGGTGATCTCACGTACAACGGGGAGGTAGTCCGGGACGGCTCCGTCATCACCCAGGACGGGAGGACGTACGAGCTGCTGGAGCTAAGCGACGGCACCTGGCTCGCGACGCCAGGCGCGCCGCCGCCGGCATCAGGCGACCAGACCGTGAGCCTGCCGGGCAGCGGCCGCAGCATCACCCTGACGAGAAGGGACGACGGCAGCTACACCTACGAGAACGCGGCCGTGACGGACGGCCGGGTGATCAGGGTAAGCGGCGTGGACTACCGATTGAACCGGAACGCCCGGGGCGTGTGGTCCGCCACGGCCGTGACGGCAGGCCCCGTGAACCCGGGGACGGTCGGCGGACCGACGCAGACCGACGAGGTGGACACCTTCACCGAGAGTCGCTTCGGAGCAGCCGACGACAATCCGTACGGGGTGCGATTCCGCAGGCGCGGCAGGTCTGACGTGACCACCCGCGGAACCAGCATGATTCCCGCTAGGTTCACTACCGATACCACCCAATATCCCGACGTTAACGGGGAGCGACCAGCCGACCTGCCTGACTTCCCGGTTTACGGGCTCGTGGGGCGGGGACTGGTTTCGCAGGAACGCACGTACGCGGAAACCGCCAAGGCAAAGCTCGAGGAGATCATCAGCGTGATCCAGCTCAACAAGCCGCTGTACGCCGCGGAAGACGTGGACCCGGACGATCATATCGGGAGCGACGGCGACAACGGTCTGTGGGACGACGCCGAGACTGCCGTGGCAAGGATCTTCGGCCAAACGAAGGCCGACAACCCGCTGGGCGGGAATCCCGCCGGGTCCAGGGTCGATGCCGACGAAGTGGACGCCATCATCGCCGCGCTCCAGGATGCCATCAGCGGCTTGTCGGACGTCGAGGTGTTCGAGCGGGAATTCGAGGACGCAATCGCCGAAAAGAACACTGCCGGCAGCACGGACTTCGATGCGGAAGATTTCTTCACGGGCATGATGTCGAAGATCCGGTTCGGGTCGACCAACGGCACGCGATTCGGAGTGTACGCGTACCGGAGGAAGCACGCCGGAGGTGATGCTGCTAATGCCCTGCAACATGCGGCGCAGGCGGGCACGGACATCGAATGGGACACGGGCGTGATCGCCTACACGCCCCTGGACGGCCCGAGTTCCGGCGACATCCCCTCGCGCGGCCAGGCCCGCTTCCAAGGCGATACCGTTGCGATTGACGACGTCAGCGATGTAAACTCCCCGGTCCTGTACGCGGGCAAGATCGAATTGATCGCCAGCTTCGCCAAGGGCGAGGTGAACGGCACAGTCACCGCCCTGAAAGACGAAGGCGGCAATGCATGGGAGTTCGAGAGCACGCGCTCGTTCCGAGACGAGGTCGTCAAGTCGATCACGCTGCCCACGGCCTCGAAAACGGGGGTAGATGCCGCCCACCACGGCTTCTACGAGGCAACTGTCGTAGAAGATACAAATGAGGCAACGCTCGCATTCGATCGCAACTTGCGGGACGAGGCCGACAGCACCGGTGTCCTGTTCGAGGTCCAGCTGCTCGACGAGGCGACCGAGGCGCTCGGCGTATGGCAGGCATTCGACCTGAAAGGCTCGTTCGGCGCGCCACGATCCGGTAGCGTGACCAAGCCGACCCTGCCGAGTTTCCCCGACCGCGGCGACGGAGTCGAGACCGACTCCCGGGTTGTATACATCGGTACTACCAGTTCCCCAGAGGCTATCTCGGACGACGAAGAGGACAACACCTTCAAGCTGACGAGGGCGAACCTCGGATCGCCTCCCGGAGATTTTGGTGCCAACGTCGACGAGGATGGCCGACTCAGCTACACGCTGACGTCTCTGTACAGCGCTGGCACGAGAACGGTGAGGGGGCCGACTTTCGCGGCCAACGCCAGGACATTGATCAGCAGGTGGATGACGGAGCTCCGGAAGTCGACTGTCGATCCCACGAATATCGACTCCAGCTTCCAATCCAATGCCGAGGCGGCCCTCAACCAGATCGGTTCCGGTTTCGTTCCCACTTGGTCCGGCGACTGGGATGGAGACGGTGACACTGGTGACGAGGCCGACTGGTTGAGGGTGCTCAGCGACCTCGATGCTGCCCTCGGCAGCAGGACCAGATTCAAGGCGGAGCAGGAGACCGGCGAGGCTCTGGCGGGCTTGAGCTACACCGACCAGCAGATCGACACGCTCATTGCGACCAGGAATCTCGACTTCACGATTCGAATGGACCGCACTCGGTACACTCGGTTCGGCGTCTGGTCCCAGAAGGCGCCCGACCTCGCGACGGACAGCATTGCCGACACTCCGGACGCGATCGACACGGGCACGCTGGCTTACAGCTTCCTCAAAAGAGAGGGCGGATTGGGCTTGACATTCATCGCTGACTACCGCGGCACGACGGTGGCGGTTGACGAGGACAACGGGAACCTCTATCGGGGCACGATTGATCTGACCGTGAACTGGAACGACGACGGCCTCGGCGGCGGTGCACTGACATCGAGCGTCACGGACTTGCGGGGCGTGTCCGGCACTTCGGCTTACTTTCGGCATGACGACAAGGACGTCCGAACGATCTTCTTCTCTGGAGTCACGGTCGGAACCAACGGTGCGTTCGACGCTTCCAACGCCGCTGTTGACATCGGCTACAGGAATGGGCAGCAGGAGGCGGGAGTATCGGCCGCCGGGAATTTCACTGGCGTATTCGTAGGTGACAGTCACAACGAAGGGCCCCTTGGAGTGCTTGGCCGTTGGAGAATCCCGGAAGTCAACTTCCAAGGCTCGTTCGGAGCGGACCTCCAACCTTAGCAGTCTGTGGCAAAAGTCAATCAATTAACAGACCAGCAAATATCAAGCAGAAATCGCTAAAATTGTGGTCATGGCGATGGGCACCCGCAATCCCGGGCAGATCCCGATGTTCCTCTCTCCCGACGAGTTGCCCGAGGCACCGACCTCGCCCTTCTTTGACAAGCTCAATCAACTGCTCGACCAGATGGGTTTCGACGCCTATGTCGAAACGCTTTGCCGACCGTTCTATGCCGAGCGCATGGGACGGCCCTCGCTCGCTCCCGGCGTCTACTTCCGACTGTTGCTGCTGGGCTACCTGCTCGGCATCGACTCCGAGCGCGGCATTGCCCTGACGGTGGCCGACTCGCTGGGCCTGCGGCGCTTCTTGGGCTACGAACTGCAGCAGAGCCCGCCGGAGCACTCGACGATCTCGCGCAGCAGGCGGCGGATCAGCCTCGAGACGCACGAGGAGGTGTTCGCGTGGGTGCTGCAGCGGCTGCGCGAGGCGGGCCTGGCGCAGGGGCAGACGGTAGCGGTGGATGCGACCATGCTGTTCGCCAGCGCGGCGCTGCGCAGCCTGCGGCGCAAGGACAGCAAGGCAGGCTACCGGGAATTCGTGCAGGGGCTGGCGGCGGCGGCCGGGGTGGCGACGCCGACGCTGGCGGAATTGGCAGAGTTCGACCGCAAGCGCAAGGACAAGACGCTGTCGAACAAGGAGTGGGAGTCGCCGACGGACCCGGACGCACGGGTGGCGAAGATGAAGGACGGCACGACGCACTTGGCCCACAAAGCGGAGCATGCGGTGGACTTGGAGAGCGGGGCGCTGTTGGGCGTGACACTGCAAGCGGCCGACCAAGGCGACACCGCCAGCTTGGGCAAGACCTTGGAGGCGGTGCAGGCGGCGCAAGGGCAGGGGCCCGAGCAAGTAGTGGCGGACAAGGGCTACCACAGCGATGCGGTGCTGCAGGACTTGGACGAGGCGGGTCAGGAAGCCCACATTGCGGAGCCGCAGCGAGGGAAGCGGAATTTCCAAGGGAAGCCGGACGCAGAGCGAGTGGTGCAGGGCAACCGGGAGCGCGTGGCGAGTGCGGCAGGCAAGCGCCTGCAGAAACTGCGGACGGAGAAGGTGGAGCGGTCGATGGCCCACATGTACACCACGGGCGGGATGCGGCGGCTGCACTTGCGGGGGCGGGCGAACATCCGCAAGCGGTTGCTGGTGCATGCCTGCGGGTTCAACCTGGGGGTGCTGATGAGAGCGCTCACCGGGATCGGTACGCCACGCACGCTGCAAGGGCAGGGGGGCGAGTTAGCCGCCAACCATGCCGAGATTGCCGAATTGCCGCTCCAGAGCGCTTGGAGCGGTCTTCTGGACGCGATTCGAGGCCTCTTGGGGCCACAGCCGGGGGAATGGACCAGAATCCGCCTAGGAAGTCCCGTAGGCTGTTAGAGAACCACCCGCAAGGTCGTCAGCCGAAGCGGATGGAAATGCCACTTAAACCACGGGCTGTTAGGCGGGAACCATGCGGGGAGGGCCCATTGAGGGTCCCCCCGCTTCGACCGGTCGCCCCATACGGTCCGATTCGATTCGCTTGCTGCACCCTCAGTTGTTCGCGTACTTCGTTCACCTAGGCTGAGACGACTCACGGGCGTCGCGGATTCCTGCCCGGTCTGGCGCGAACCGGGGTGGCGCGTTCGTTCAAAGCCGGGGATCTCGCGATTCCGGCCGCGGCCGCTTCGAATCGGCCGAGACGTGCCAGCCCGTTGGGCGGAAGACTCAAGCCTCCTTGGGTCCCCCGGTCGTTGATGTCTAGGCACGGCACTGACGAACGGCGAGCGACACCGTCGCAGCTGGTCCTCTGGAAACGCCGGCTTGTCCCCCTGCGACAAAAGGATTGCAAAGAGCCCTTGGCCGATCCCAATCCGCCAGGCGGTTTGCGCTCCACCGGTTTCGGGTCATGCGCCAGTCTGCAAGACGCGTGCCCGAGGCGGGAACCGATTGATCGGGTGGCGGGCGCGGACGATCCGCGAGAGAACTCTCGATAAGCTTTGCAGCGGCAAGAAGGTGCGGCGTGCCAGACCTTCCGCTTGTGGGATGCGAACGGTCGGGGCTGAACCGGCTGGGACGTCGCGAAGGCGTTCCGCGTCCGAGCGCGGACTCTCCTGGACGTGCAGCGGTGCCGCACCGTGGAGGGCTTCGAGCAGCTGGCTAGCTTCAGAGGCCGCCGGTCATCGAGTGCCGATGAGTCCCTCGCTTGGCCAAGAATCCGAGACGAGAGAACGCGGGAAGCGCATCAGGACCTGCAGATCTGGGTAGTGCTGCGCTGGACGGGGTGCGAGCGGACCAGGTCATGCCTGACCGGACCGTTTCAATTCCGAAGCGTCCACGGAACGTGCGGGACAGCTCGGGCGAGTGAGGTGACAGGTCGCACCCGAGGCCTCTGGAGTCTGTGGTCCGAGATGGCCGCTGGGTCGAGCGGCATAAACGTCCTCCAGTGTTGGATGGGCGGCGGATGATGAAGATCCACGACGGTGGTTGCAATCTCGAGTCAGTCGCCCCGGGAATCGTCCGGGAGCCCCTGGCTTCACTCCGGCCAGAATGGCGGCCTGATCGCGCGACATCCCGACAGCGCCCCCTTTCGCTGCGGTCTGACGGACGGGGGCGAGGCGTCGCGGTTCAGAACACCCGCACGAATCCGCCCTCCATGCGGTAGCGCTCGTACGAATAGATCGTCAGGTTCGCTTTCCTAGCCTCGCGAATGAAGGACAGCGACGGAGAGAATCCCCCGAGTTGGATCAGCCGGTTGTGGACTTGAAGCCGGGAGAACCACAGCCTGGTGTTCGGAGGATCGGGCCCGAACAGTGCGAGGGGCTGCTCGAACTGTGTAAGGAACAGCTGCTGCGCCGCGGTCAAGGTGAAGCCGAGCGGAAGGTCGTATGATCCCAGGACTCCGACCCACTTCGAGCGATGGCGCGTCGATATCCGGTCCGTATTCTCCCGGCCGGACCCGCCCATGAATCGCACGGTCAGTGATGGGAGGACGGTGAAGTTGGCGAAAGCTTGGGTGTTCCAGCTAAAGCCCGCCTTGCCGACCGGGCCGCCAAGGCTAAGGGCCGTCTGGCGAGACAGTTCCACGCTGCCTCCCGCCCAGATGCGCGGCATCACCATGCGGACTCCCTCGAGTTGTAGGCCGTACTGCCGACTGTAGGGACTGCCATTGACGCCGCGCCGGTCGGCCTGGAACAGCACGCTGTACTGGCCTCTGTTGGTGAGGAAGCGAGGCCCGGCATAGATGCCGTAGTTGTAATCGTCGAACTGGCCCCCCGAGTATTCCCGGCGAAAAACCAGGCCTCCGACACGCAGGTTGGTGGCCCCCCTTGGAAGCCACTTGAGATGGGGCAGCGGTCTCTGGATCTCCGTGCTAAGGCTGCCGACCACCCCGATGCCGCTCTTGGCACGCGCCGCGTCGTTCAGTTGGAACGGCAGGCCGAATATGTCGACCGTCTGGGCCGAGGTCGAAGTGTTGACGTTCGTATCGGGGGCAAGGGCTAGGCTCGCGTTGCCCGAGGCTCGCTTGCGCGCGCGGCAAATCTGGATAAAGCGACGGACGTTCAGCACCACTTGCGGCGGCACCTTCGCGCCCAGAACCCGCACGAAATGCTGCTCTGCGGCCCAGCAGTCGTCGCCGAGCATGTGCTTGAAGAGATTCCGAGGGGGCTCCACGCACACACCCCGCGAAAACAGGCTGCGGGCCAGCTCGAGTCGGACGCGCAGGTTTTCGGGCTCCTTGACGAGTATGCCCCGGAACGAACGAACTGCTAGATCGAAGTTCTCCTTTGCTGGAGGCTTGTTCGGCTTGGCCCCCCCCTGTACCGCGGCATCTGCGGCGGCAAGTGCCGCTAGGCCCATCGAGAAAGTCGCCTGGTTGGAGTCGGGACGAGCTTCCGCCACGGGCTTGATGATCGCCAGTGCTTCGACGCTGCGGCGCATGCCCAGGAGCCGCTCCGTCGCGACGACCGCCGCCGCGACCTGCTCGTCCGTTGGCGCGTTCCTGTCCGGTTCGGCCGACCGGCCCGGAATTCCGAGCAGCAAGGCTCCAACGATCAGGCCTGCCAGGAACTTGCCGGTCTTCCAAGGACTTGGTGGCAGCGACTGGGTAGTCGTGCCCTTCGACTCTGGCCGACCGGCAGACGCGGCAGCCGCGTGGTGTGCCGCCGGAGGTAGGGATTGGGATTGTGACATGGACGGTCTGGCCTCGGGTGCTAGTGGCGTGGCGACGCTACGGCCGCTCGCCCCGGTCCGGTGCCGGACAAGTCCGGTCTCCTCGCTCGAATTGCATGATTTCTTCTCCTTCCGAAGTGGTCCCGGGATTCGCAATACCGGATCTCTCCCCGGTTGGAGCGCCTGAAACCTGACTGGATGCTGACACTATCAGTATATCGTCCACTGGTGCCTCCAAAGACCGGAATGACCAGTCCCGCGGAGGCTTTGGCATGGAGTCTGACACTGATTCCCCGAGCGAGGCCTGGCTGGCGCGAACCGGTTTCCCTCGACGACAGACCGGGTGTCCACGGCACGGGTTACTTGATTGGACGCCGCTCGGAGCGATTCCGTGACGGATGTCCCAGGAATCGACTAGTGCTCCCGTGGGACGGGCAACAGCCGCACACCCCGCACAGCCGCTTCGAGCGCCACGACCAGTTGCTGTCACCACGGCAAAAGCGGGCCGTGAAGAGCTGGAAGGGGGGTCTGGACCGTAGCCACGCGGGCGTGGATGAGCCTCTCAGGGTTCGACACTCCGACAGGGGGAGACAGGGAGCGATGGAGCAAGGCGGCCAACGGCGAGCTCAGGCCATCGTGATGCCGATCGCTGGCTGTTGCGGGAAATAGCCGGAGGAAGTCGCGGTCGATCCGCCTGTCGAATCCCATCTCGCTACTAGCCGCGCAGGATGTTCCGTGACCTGCAGAGCTGGGCCAGCATGTCCCATGTCTACGTACGCAAGCTAGCAGCGCCAGTCTCGGATGCTTGGGGAGGGATACGCCGAGTACGGGCACATCGACGATTCCCGCACGGAAGAAGGGACTCTCGACTGTTCCCTTCGCGGGTGAGGCATAGTCTGCTAGCTGCCGGACGGTCGTCGCCCGCGGGGTATCGACCGTGGCAGCTTCCACATTTTGGGGCGGACGGAAACTCGCCCGCTACAGCACTCGGGGGCGATGGTTCAGCTGTTGGCGTCATCGGCCCCCTTGTCCACCAAAAGAGCTCGAGCTGAGGGCATCGACGGGCCCCGCAACGGGAATCAGCGGCCAGTACTTGGGATTACCTCCCCGAACGCATCCCCTCACCGGATAGAGTTCGTTGGTGGTATCGCAAGCCGCACGAGAATTGCAAGTCGAGGGCAGCCGCAATGTACGTTGAGATCCTGCTCGTCGCGATGGGCCCAAGCCCTACAGAGGGGTCAAGCTCAAGGAAGGCTTCATCACCGATCTGCTAGAAGCGATCAGCGTTGGCGTATTCTTGGCGGTTCCTGTCGAGTCCATCGAACTGCCGGGAATGAAATCCCAGGTCCGAGGGTCTCGGCCCCGGGACCTGACGATTCAACTCCAGTCCCTGAGGCAGGAGCTTTCTCCGGACGATTCGTCGGTCCTGCTCGTGCCTTCCCAGAACGTGGAAACGGCCGAGTCAACGGCGCAGCGACTCACATGCCGGTTTGGAGATGGCCCGGAAGGCCGGCGGTCGCGACTAATAGAATGGCTGCCCCCTCCCGGAAGCGTTCATTCAACTCTCCTCACCTCTCCTCGTCTTGCGTGCCAGCCCTAGCGGCCTCGGCTCGGCAACTCGGCACGGTCTGTTCCAAGATCACCGAGTGATGCACCACCCGGTCGATCGCGGCCGCCGCGGTCATGTCGCCGTGGAAGATCTGATTCCACTGCGAGAAGACCAGATTTGAAGTGATCATCGCGCTGTGTCGCTCGTAGCGGTCCGCCAGCAGCACAGACAGCTCCTCCATCTCGGCCCGGTCTTGGCGGACATAGCCGAAATTGTCCAGACCCAGGCACGCGTAGCGGTCCAGCCGCCGCAGTTCCCGCGCCAGCCGCAGTTCCCGCTTCGCTTCCACCAGCCGCTCGACCAGCGCTTGCACTGCCACGAACAGCACGGGCTGGCCGCGCTCCACCAAGGCCCGGCCCACAGCCGCCATCAGATGCGTCTTGCCCACGCCCGGGTTGCGGAACACGCACACGTTGGTGGCTTGCTCGAGTGAATTCTCCTGTGCACATGAGGCCGCGCACAGTTTCCCGCGCGGGTTGAGCCAGCCGTCCCGCTCGGACAACTCGCGGGCCAAGCCCGCGCGCGAGCATCCGCCCCGCTGCAACGCCCATTGCAGCCATCGCACCGTCTCCGGCTTGAGCATGCGGAGCCCAATCCGCACTCTCCCCTCTTACACGGACCCGACCCTCTGTGTTAACTGTGTGCGATCACTAGGTCCTCGGGGCATGATCAGCGGCGGATGTGCTAGTATGGGCGTGGAGGTTGGATTCGAACGCCACAGCAAGGACTGGCCTGCTTGCAGGCTCCACGAAAATATTCTGCCGCCGCCCTTGACACGTGTTGCGGGCGGATGGCATGATGTTTTAGTACTTGCTATTTGGGGTTCTTAGCGAGCCTCCGGTTAGCAATCCGCCAGAGCAGCGATACTTCTGGCGGGGTGCAGTGGAGAAGGACACAAGGGAGAATCATGACGAATCGCAATCGATCGAGTTGGGGCTTCGGCCTCTTGGCTCTGATGCTGCTGGCGCTCGGCTTGGCCGGCTGCGGCGGCTCCGAGCCCACCGCGACGGCGCCTCCGCCGGCACCTCCGCCGGCACCACCGCCGTTCCAGCCGCAGGCTGTCGAGGTCGCCCTCGGCACCAGCGGCGAAACGCTGACTTTGATGACCACACAGGCCGGCGGCTACACGCTCAACGGCGAGGCCTTCGCCACCGGCACGGAAGTTATGGCCGAGGCCAACGGCAGCACCTACACGCTGACCTTGGACGGCACCACTTGGAGCGCCGCCTACAAGATGCCCGACGCGATGTCGCTTTCGCTGGGCACCACGGGGGGGATGATCTCCATCGAGCGCCTAGAGAACGGCTCCTACCAGGCCAACGGCAGCGCGCTTGAGAACGGGACGGTCATTACCGCCGAGAACGGCAACATGTACACCGTCATGATAAGCGATGACGGCATGTTCTC
>JAPPMG010000054.1 GCA_028819215.1 Bryobacterales bacterium | reverse complement strand
CGCGCCGGAAGAACGACTGGAATGCTTGGTCCAAGCGCTTCAGCATCCCGCGCGCCGGACCGAGTGCGATCTCGCCCAGCCCATGTTCATTGCGAGCACGCAACCCGGTCAGCCACTTGTGTTGCTCGTACAGGCTCAGCGTTTCCTTGCGCTCGGCGTAGGCTGTCTTGCGCTCCTCCAGCGCTTGGTTGTACAGCCAGTTCAGCCGGACAAGGACGTTGTCCATATGCCGGTAGCCCGCCGGAGAGAGGGAGCACCTCAGGGAATAGGTGGTGTATGGCGTCACTTGTTGTCATAATAGCATATTTTTGAGCGTGTTATTTTCGTATATAATTCCCGAAATTAACCGCGCCTCCGCCACAGCGTCAGGACCAGCACCGGTAACGGAAGTACGTTGACGATCGCATTCGCGGACACGTGTCCGGGCACCTCAAGCCTCTCTCTCCCCAAGGCGGCAGGGCATACGCCTATCCGGACGGCGAGTTGGATCAAACCGTCGGGCCGGATATGCTAACGGAGACGCTCCGAGGGAACGGAAGGCCCGTGCGGCGGATTGAAATCGAAGAGCCATGAGCGAAAACCCCGAGATCGTTGTCATCGGAAGCCTGAACGCTGATCTGGTTCAGAATGTCGATCGCTTGCCAAGGCCGGGCGAGACCATCATCGGAGGCAACCTGCAGACGTTTAGCGGAGGCAAGGGTGCCAACCAAGCGTACGCCGCCGGTCGAATGGGAGCTCACGTGAGCATGATCGGCCAAGTGGGAAGCGACGGCCTGGCGTCACTCCTGCTGCAGAGCCTCCAGTCCGCCGGCGTCCATACCGGATCGGTGGGCGAAGTGGATCTGTCGACGGGCGCGGCGGTCATCTTGGTCCTGCCCGACGGAGAAAATCTGATCGTCATTTCCCCGGGCGCAAACGCTACCGTCACCCCCGCACTCGCGGCGCAGAGACTGAGCTCCTTGCGCGAGGGCTCTTACCTGCTGTCGCAACTGGAAATCCCAATCGAATCGGTCGATCAATCCCTGGCGGTCGCCAAGGCTCGCGGGGCGACCACCATCCTGGATCCCGCGCCGGCCCGGGAACTCTCTCCTGAGCTGCTGCGCAACGTGGATTTCCTCACTCCGAACGAAACGGAGACGCAAACTCTATTGGGGGAGCCGGGTTTGAAGATGGACAGCGATGCTGACTTGGACCGGGCAGCGAGAGCGATCCTCGCCCTTGGCCCTCGGTCGGTCGTCCTGAAGCTCGGCGCGCGAGGCTGTATGATTGCCAGCGTCGAGGGGAGCCACCGGGTTCCCGGATTCAAGGTGTCTGCTGTTGACACAACGGCGGCTGGCGACGTATTTAACGGTGCCTTCGCCACGGCACTGGCCGAGGGCAGGACCGTTCCGCAAGCTGCGAGATTCGCGAACGCGGCCGCGGCGCTGTCAGTCACGCGACCCGGCGCGCAGAACTCGGTCCCGTCGAGGCAGGAAGTGGACCGCTTCCTGAGCGAGGTCGCGGATTGAACTGGCCGAGCGGAGCCTGAGGAGGTAGTAATGTTTGTCGTCGAAAGCCTGGGACTTGCGATCTTCCTGTGCATCATCACCATGATGGGCTGGGGGTCGTGGGCCAACACGCAAAAGCTCGCCGGCAAGGAAGACTGGCCCTTCGAACTCTACTACTGGGACTACGCGATCGGCGTCTTCCTGACAGGCATCCTGTTCGCCCTGACGCTCGGCAGCTTCGGGAACGTGGGCATGGGTGCGGCGGCCAATCTCGGCCAAGCGGCCGGTGTGCCGATCGGCGACGCCCTGCTGAGCGGGGCGCTGTTCAACGTCGCGAACATTCTTCTGGTCGTGGCGATCGACGCCGCCGGAATGTCGCTCGCCTTCCCGGTCGGCGTGGGGCTGGCTCTCGTCATCGGCACCGTGCGCAGCTATATCCAAGCTCCCAAGGGGGATCCAACCCTCCTGTTCGCCGGGGTCGCGCTGATCGTCATTGCGATGATCATGTCGGCCCTCGCGTACAGCAAGCTCCCCGCGGTGGCGGGCCGTCGTCTGGGTAGAGGCCTGCTCTTCGCCGTTGTAGCCGGCTGCTTGATGGGGTCGTTCTACCCGATGCTGGTCCGGGCTGTCTCGCCGGATTTCAGTTCGGGCGCCATCGAAGCTGGCTTTCTGACCCCGTACACCGCCTTGTTCTATTTCGGAATCGGCCTCCTGCTGAGCAACTTCGTCGTAAACACGATCTTCATGAAAGCCGGCGGGAAGACCTACGGGCGTTACTTCGGCGGAGGGCCCAAGCTTCATTCGCTGGGGATCCTCGGAGGGATGATCTGGATGGTGGCCCTGGGCTTGAACGTTATCGCTTCGGGCGTGGCCGGGCCCGCGATTTCTTACGCCCTGGGCCAAGGTGCTACCTTGGTGGCGGCCATCTGGGGAGTATTCATCTGGAAGGAGTTCAAGTCCGCGCCGGCGAGCGCCTACCCCTTTATCGTGCTGATGTTCCTCGGCTACACGAACGGTCTGGCATTGATCGGGGTCGCGACTCTCTAGGCAATCGAGGCGGACGGGCCCGCACCAAGCGGAAAGAGGGGTCTGCATGAAACGAGCGAACTACCGGGCGATGGTTGCGGTGCTGGCAGTATCGTCGGCGACGCTTGTCGGCGGTGCCGACGCAAAGGAACGGGCAATCAGCCATGACGAGCTGATGGACAAGCTGTCCGGATTCTGGATCGGGCAGCTGCTTGGCAACTACATCGGCTTTCCGTTCGAGAACAACTACGTCGAGGAAGCGATCCCGGTCCTGGTCGACCGGGTATACACCGCCGATTACGACGGCGACCCGGAACTGAAGATCAATACGAAGGACCGGCGGGGCTACATCCCGATCATAGCGAACGCGTTGCGCGGTGCTTTCAGCGACGACGACACGGACATCGAGTTCGTCACGCTGCACGCGGTCGAGAAATACGGGCTCGACATCACGTATCCAGAAATCACCCAGATGTGGAAGACCCACATCAACGACTTCATCTGGGTCGCGAACCGGGAAGCCCGTAACTTGATGGACCAAGGACTGGTTGCTCCCGACACGGGGCGCAAGCAGAACAACAGGCACTGGTTCCAGATCGACCCCCAGCTGGTCAACGAGATCTGGAGCGCCTTCTATCCCGGCATGACGCAGCACGCCGCGCGACGCGCGCTATGGGGAGCCCGAATTACCAATGACGACTGGGGCACGCACCCGACGATTGCATACGGGGCGATGATCAGCGCCGCGTTCTTCGAGAAGGACGTGCGCGAGCTGGTCAAGCTTGCAATCAAGGCTGTTCCGAACGAGGGGCCTTTCGCGGAAGGCATTCGCGATGTCGTCAAGTGGCATTCCGAAAACAGCGACTGGCGCGACACGCGGGACCGAATCCACGGCAAGTATTACGCCTACAAGAAGGGGTCTTACGAGGCTCCAGTCAGTGTCGTTTCCTCGCTCGCCAACGGATTGACGGGAATCATGGCCGTTCTCTACGGCGAAGGGGACTACATGAAGACAGTAGGCATCGCAACGTCCGCCGGTTACGACTGCGACAACCAGGCGGCAACGACCGGCGGTCTGATCGGCGTGCTCAACGGCTTGAGCGGAATGGGCAACGCCGCCGTGGAGCAGACTATGAGCCTTCCGGCATGGGGAGAGTGGGACAAGCCATTCAACGACCAGTACGTCAACATCTCCCGCGACGAGATCCGGCTCCGCACCCCGATCAGCGAGATCGTCGAGCGGATCGCTGCTGTCGCCAAGACCGCGATTCTCGACAACGGCGGTCGCATGGAGGTGCGTGACGGGAAGACCGTCTACGTCGTGAACTCCGATTTCTGAGCCTTGGCGCAGCGAAGGGCTGCTGTGCGGGCTCTAGCTCGCGGGCACGAAGCGAACGCACATCGGATTCGGCACGGCCACACTCGCGCCGGTCGCGCTAAGGCGGCCCGTCGCCGTGTCCACGCCGAAGACATTCACGCTGTCCGAGCGCTGGTTGGCCACGAGGAGAAAACGCCCGTCGGGCGACAGGCGGAAGTTCCGGGGCCAGTCGCCGCCAGTCGGCACACGCTCTATAGCGCTCAGTTGGCCATCACCGGGATCAATCGCAAACACCGCGATCGTGTTGCTCCCGCGATTCGATCCGTACAGGAATCTCCCGTTCGGATGCACCAGCACCTCCGCCGTGGAGTTGCCCGGACCCTCGTATCCTTCCGGCAGGGTGCTGATCGTCTGGACATGCTCCAAAAGCCCTGTCTCGGCCTGGTAGTGCATCACTGCCACTGTCGACGCTAGCTCGTTGATGACGTACGCCCAGCTGCCGTTGGCGTGGAACGTCATGTGACGCGGGCCCGAGCCCGGCTCCATGCGAACTTGAGGGTCGGGAGTGCGCTCCAGCGCCGCGGTCTGCGGGTCAACGGAAAACTTGACCAACTCGTCGGTCCCTAGGTCGGGCACGATGACGAAGAGGCCGTCAGGTGTGAAGTTCGCCGAATGCGGATGCGGCTCTCCCTGCCGCGTCGGGTGGACGCTCGACCCGCTGTGTGGCATGTCCGCAACCGGCTCCCCCAGACTGCCATCGGGCTGAATGGCTACGGTCACGGTGTTGCCGTCCCCGTAGTTGACCGCCGCGAGCACAGTCGCTGCTTGGTTGACGGCGACATGAGCAGCGCCGCGCCCGGTGGTGGAAGCTCGATTGAGCTCGTTCAGGCCCCCCGTTCCAAGATCGATGGCATACGCCGCTGCCTCGCCCCTGAAGCCAGTTCCCTGCTCGCCCTCGCGACCGACCGCGTATAGGATCTTGCCCTGTGGGTGTAGCGCCAAGAAGCCCGGCCGCCCGAATTGCGCAGCCTGCCGAGGCGCCCCCAGCGCGCCGCTCTCTGGATCGAACGAGGACACGTAGATGTGGTCTGCGCCCGTGCCGAAGTACACCCATCTCTGCACCTGATCACTCTCCTCCGCGCATCCCGCAGCGAGCCACAATCCCAAGGCACATGTCGTGGCCAGCCCCATGCTCTTCGTGAATGCCATTTCCCAGACCTCGTCAGACCAGTCTAGCAAGGCCGATGATGTAGCGCTCGTAAATTACTCTCAAAAAATGACTTGTCATAGGTGACCGAGCCATGATTCTGAGCTGCTTGCAGACAGGATCGACGGCCGCGACCAGAAGCCGCACAGAGCAGAGCCCGTCGGCCCGCGATGCAAAGGGCAGCTCGCAAGAGCGCTCGAACCAGTCGTTGGGCTCGAGCGCAGGCGCTACCTTACCCTTCGCGACAAGCGTTGCGATCTCCAACGCCGTAATGGGGGAGACGTAGAGACTCGATCCGGGCCGATAGGCCTCTTGCAGTTCACTCGCCGCAGGCTCGCGCAGTGGGTTCTTGTGGGCGGCCCACAAGACGGCGCACGTATCGAGCAGGAAGTCCGTCACGTGGCGCTAGCGTGCAACGTTCCATTCTTCGTCGATCGGATCCGACAGATCCGTGCCGGCCAAGATCGTCACCGTGTCCTTGAGCGAGCCGAGTGCGTCGACGAACGAGCCGGTTCTCTGGGCCAGTGACGCCTCGCCGCCCGGGCCTGGAACTGGCACGCTTCGGACGGCCTTGCGGAATACGAGCCTTTGGCGCTTCATGTCGACTTTCTCTGTCTTGTATCCCGCCTTCAGCCAAGCCTTCGTCATGACCCAATTGCCTGGGTTGTTGGACCACATCGTGCGGTGCCTGCGAGCCGCAGGCGGCAATCGAGAGCCGATAACGCGCTCAATCTGGCGAAAGGTCATGGGCAATCTCGGGCGTCCCGAATCACGCAGGAGAGCTTCAAGCGGGGAGTACTTGCTATTCATGTCGATGTGTTCCTCCGCGAGCTCCAACCGCACTGCCCAAGTCGGCTAGTGTTCAAGCTCCGTTACAACCCTGGGCCTAGCTGCCGGTTCGTCGATACTCAGCGAGAACACGCTCATGAGCCTTCTAGGTATGTAACGGAATGTCAGAATCCGACGCAACCGTGCCCGCTCGAGCGCGGCGCGGCTTGTCGCTGCCTTCAGGCGCCGGCCTGCGGGCGCCTACCGGGCACTACGGCCGGGCAAACGTGAACACCGCGTGCCCCGCGGCAATCGTGACGTACTGCCGGCCGCCAGCCTCGTAAGTGATGGGCGAAGCGGCTATCTGGCCACCCAAATAGCGCTGCCACAGCAGCGTTCCGTCGGTCGCGTCCAGCGCGTAGAAATGCCCTTCCCGGCTGCCGGAGAACAGGACATTGCTGGCGGTCGACAGCAAGCCTGAATCAGTCACGTCGGTCATCGAGAACTCCCACTTCATCTCGCCGGTGAACGGGTCCAAGGCGCGCACGGCCCCGTAGCCGTCGTCCTCGGTGTAGGTCATGAACCGCCGCCGCGTTGTCGACGACACCGGGCTGCGAGGGACACCGCCGAGATAACGCTTGCCCGGCTCGTACGGCTGGTCCCACTTGTAGTAGACCGAGTAGTAGTCCTCCCAGACGGCTAGGTAGAAGAGCTTGGTCAGCGGGCTGAATGACGGGGCGTACCAATTCGTCCCGCCTTGGACGCCCGGCCACGTCTGCGTCCCTTCGCTGCTCGGTCCCCGGCCGGGGATCTTGACCGGACGGCCATCCTCGTCGAGGCCCGCAGCCCAAGTCTGCTTCACGAACGGCTTGCCCAGCAAGAACTCGCCTGTCTCGCGGTCCAGCACGTAGAAGAACCCGTTGCGGTTGCCCCAGAGCATCAGCTTGCGCTGCTCCCCCTCCCACTCCATGTCGGCCAGCACGGGGATCTGCACCGCGTCCCAGTCCCACTCATCGTGAGGGGTGAATTGGAAGTGCCACTTCAGCTTGCCAGTGTCGGCGTCCAAAGCGACCACCGAGTCCGTGTAGAGGTTGTCGCCGGGGCGGACGTCGGGATTCCAATCCGGCGCCGGGTTGCCGACGCCCCAATAGGTGAGGTTCAGCTCCGGGTCATACGAGCCTGTCAGCCAGATCGAGCCGCCGCCCGTCTTCCAAGCGTCGTTCTCCCACGTCTCGTGGCCCGGCTCTCCAGGTCCGGGAATCGTGTAGAAGCGCCACGCCTCCTCGCCGGTGGCGGCATCATAGGCCGCCAAATATCCGCGGATGCCGAATTCCCCGCCCGCCGTGCCGACAATCACCTTGTCCTTGATCACCAGCGGAGCGACAGTCAGCGCATACCCTCTCTCGAAGTCCTCCACCACCGTGGTCTGCCAGACCTTGCTCCCGGTCCGGGCATCCACCGCGATCAGCTCGGCATCCAAGGTGCCCCAATACAGCGTGTCGCCCCAGATCGCGGCCCCGCGATTGACGCGGCCGCAGCACGGATAGATGCGCTCTGGCAGCTCGTGCTCGTAGATCCAGAACTCGCGGCCAGTCGTTGGATCGAGCGCGACCAGCTTGTTCGGGGGCTCGGTGATGTACATCAAGCCGTCCACCACCAAGGGCGTCGCTTGGAATTTGTCCGTGGAACTCGCCTGATAGACCCACTGCAGCTCCAACTCGTCGACGTTGTACCGGTTGATGCCGGTCAAGCCGCTGAAGTGCTGGCTGAAATAGGTGCCGTTGTAGGTCAGCCAGTTGGCCGGTTCGGACCCAGCGTGGTTCAAGCGCTCTTGGTCGACTTGGGCGCAGAGGCAGGTGGCGGAGAGAATCGCCAATAACGCTGGGCGCATTGCAATAGCATAGCCGACACGCCCAAACAGCGAACGACCCGCCACGCGCATAGAATGGATCACTCGTGAGGGCGGTCGTGCAACGCGTGAGCCGTGCCGAGGTCACGGTCAACGGCAAGACAACAGGCCGGATCGACAGCGGACTGCTGGTGCTGCTGGGCGTCGGCAGGGGGGATACTGCCAAGGACGCGGTCTATCTGGCTTCCAAGACCGCAGGCCTGCGGATATTCGGCGGCTCTGACGGACGCATGACCAAATCCGTCAGAGACGTTGGCGGCTCGGTGCTGGCGATCTCTCAGTTCACCCTGTTCGGGGATGTTCGCCGCGGGCTGCGCCCAAGCTTCGATGGCGCGGCCGACCCGGAGGCGGCGGAGAGCCTCTACGAAGAATACGTGTCCCAGCTGCGTGCCGCTGGACTGCAGGTTGCAACCGGTGTCTTCGGGGCGATGATGCGCGTGGAGTCCGTCAACGAGGGGCCTGTCACGATACTGCTCGACTCGAACAAGCTACTCTGACTCCGCGAGCCCAGGCGAGCGTGCCTACTCGTGAATCACGGCCACGGCCCGGGTCCAGCCGGCCGAGGCGCGTTTGATCTTGGTCGGAAAGCAGATCACGTCGAAACCTGTCGACGGCAAAGCCTCGAGGTTGCCGAGCTTCTCGATCTGGCAGTAGCCGCGCTCCATGCCTGCCTTATGCCCTTCCCAGATGATCGAAGGATCCCCGCTCTGGCGCCACCGCTTCGCGGTATGCGGAAAGGGAGCGTCCCACGACCACGCGTCGGTTCCGACCACCCGGACTCCGCGCCCGGTCAGCCAAAGAGTGGCCTCACGGCCGAACCCGCAGCCCTTGAAGAGGTAGTCTTCATGACCGTAGCGCGCACCGGCCGAGGTGTTCACGACCACGATATTGAGCGGCTGGAGTTCGTGACCGATCCGGCGAAGCTCCCGTTCTATGTCGTCAGGCTTCACCAGGTAGCCGTCTGCCAGCCCTCGGAAATCCAGTTTTATGCCCGGCTGGCAGCACCACTCCAAGGGAATCTCGTCGATCGTGATCGCCCGTTCCCCGCCGTCCATCGTGGGATGGTAGTGCCACGGCGCGTCCATGTGGGTGCCGTTGTGGCTGGAGATGCGCACATCTTCGACCGCCCAGCCCATCCCCTCGGGGAGCTGGTCCGGCCGCAGCCCAGGAAAGACGGAGCAGACCTCGGGAGCGGTTTCCGCGTGCCCGCGGTAGTCGATCTCAGGCAGCATCGGGTCCGGATCGGAACGAATGCCCGCCTCCAGCGGCACGGAAATGTCAACGAGCCGCCGGGGCATTCCTCTGTATCTCCAAGTCGGACCTGGAGTGTCCCACCGCATGCTTGCCCCGCGAGCGCGCCGCCTCCCGCTCGGCAGGATCAAGGGTGTGATTGAAGGTGGCGCCGAAGCCTTCGATCTGTCGGTAGGCGTATGCCTGCCAGGGGTCGAGCCCATCCATGCGCGGATCTCCCCCCTCGCGCAGGATTTCCTCCAAGCGCTGCGATAGCTGCGCTCGCACTGGTTCCAGCGCCGGATCATCGGCCAGGTTGTTCATCTGGTGCGGGTCGGCGCGGCAGTCATAGAGTTCCTCTGCCGGCCGCTTGCCCAGTCCTACCTCGACCTCGCGCGGAAAGCGCTCGCGCGTCTCGGGAAGGAGCAGGAAGTCCTTGAACGGCCCGTCGTCGAGGTCCCCGTGCGGAGCCTTGTTGGACGAAATGAACTCCGGTCCGCCGGTGGGCCAGCGATCCGGCTCGTAGTTGCGAATGTAGAGGTAGTCATGCGTACGGATGGCCCGCATGGGGTACGTCCCGCCATCGGGCCGGCACCAAGTGTGGCGCTCCATGGCAGTGACCACGTGATCCCGGCCGGGCTCGATCCGGCCCTCGTCGCCCGCGGCGAGCAGCGGCACCAAGCTGCGGCCATCGTGAGAGTCGACAGGATCTACGCCCGCGACTTCGAGAAAGGTTGGCGCGAAGTCGGTGTGACTGACGAAGTCTTCTATGGTTCTGCCGCCGGGCACGCGACTGCCCCAGCGGACGGCGGTGGGCATGCGCGTACCGCTGTCGTAAAGCGTGGCTTTCGTACGGCTGAACGGCATGCCGTTGTCCGACGTCACGACGACCAGCGTGTTGTCCAATTCGCCCATGCTCTCGAGCGTGTCCAGCATGCGGCCAAGGTGCCGGTCGAAATGCTCGATCTCGTAGTAGTAGTCCAGCAGCTCGGAGCGAACTTCTGGAGCGTCTGGCAGGTAGGGAGGGACGAAGACCTTGTCCGGGTCCAGCCCGCTGCGGGCGCCAATCCCGGATTCGTAGTCGCGGTGCGGCTCGGTCGCTCCGAAGAAGAAGAAGAACGGTTCGCCCTCCGGGCGGTCGGCTAGGAAGTCCTCGAAGTTTGCTGCATAGTCGCGAATGTCGATGCCGTCCGGCGGGTCTTGCTCCAAGCGAGCATCGTATTCGGTGCCGAAGGGGTGCCGCGTCAAGCCCGCCGCTCGCCAATCGCCCGGCGCCCATGGCTTGCCGACGAAGCCGATGTGATAGCCCGCATCCTCCAACAGGTGCGGAAACAGAGGGTACTCGGGCGGCATCGTGCCGAACAGGACGCCCGCCTCTCCGATGCCCCAAATCTGGCGGCCGGTCAGCAAGGCCGAACGCGACGGAGTGCAAGACGGGCAAGCCGTGTAGGAGTGGTTGAACAGCACGCCCTCTCGGGCCACGCGGTCGAAAGCAGGCGTGCGAACGACCGGATCGCCGAGGATCGAGGCGTGCGGATACGACTGGTCGTCGGTATAGGCCAGCAGGATGTTGGGCCGGCGTTCCGGAGTGCCGGAACCGCACGCGGCCGCAGCCAGCGGCACGGCCAGCATTTCGCGGCGTGTCAGTGATGTCATCGGGCTATTCCTCTTCTCCGCCTGCGGCGGTCTGCAATATCGAGCGCTTGCTCTTGGCACCTTCGGAACTCCGTGCCGGAAGCGAGTCCATCACCGCGGGATACGGGTAATTCAATCCGAGCAGGTCTCTCATCGGCTGGTCGTAGCCGAGAGCCGTGTCGCGGTCGACACAACGGCTCCAGTCTTCGATCGGCTTGATCGACTTGATGGTGTAGGAGCCGAGGAGCGTAGCCCGCGACGCACGAGAGTGGTTGGTCTGGCCCGCGTGCCAGAGCAGCGCGGGGAACAAGAGCAGCGTGCCGGGGCGCATGGTAGTGCGGATGTGTCGTCGCCGGAACTCGTCGGGGTCCGGCCAGCGGGCGAGTTTCTGGCTGCCCGGCACAATGGCTGTCGCGCCGTTCTCCAGCGTGAATTCGTCGAGCGGCATCACGGCCTCGACGGCAAGGTGATAGCTGGCGTTGAGCCTGCTTGGCCAGCGGTCGCGGGCGTGCAGATCCCAATAGGGATAGTCGACATGAGGCTCTTGCGCTTGGGCCCCCGGGTGCAGCACGTTGGCTGCGAACGAGCTCAACATGAGGTCTTCGCCGAGGATCGGGCGCATGATCGCCAGCATCCGCTCGTCAGAACAGATCTGGCGGAAGACTTCCCCCTTGGCCGGCAGGTTCCAAATGCGCGCCTGGCTGGCGTTCTCGTCGTCGCCATAGAAGTGTGACGTGCGATTCGGCTCGCGCTCGAGCAGTTCGTAGATGCGCTCCCGTGCCGCGGTGATCAGTTCGGGGGCGTAAAAGTCCTCCAGCAACAGATAGCCCTGCCCGTCGCAAAGCTCGCTGACCGCAGCGGCGACATCCGGAACGCCCGACGCCATGCGGTTAGGATAGCGAGTCTGTGGGAGGAGCTTGAGTGAGCCAGTTGCACATCGCGCTGATGCCCGGAGACGGTATCGGGCCGGAGGTCACCGACGCCGCAGTCTGCGTGCTGCAGGCGCTGGAAGCGCAATCCGACGACCTGGTATTGCAATTCGAGACGCTGTCCGTGGGGGCCGGCGAGTACCTGAGTTCGGGCGATCCACTTCCAGCAGCCACCCTCGAGCGGGCGCGCGCTTGCGACGCGATCCTGCTCGGAGCGATGGGCCTGCCCGACGTGCGCTGGCCCAACGGCACCGAAATGGCCCCGCAGATCGACATTCGGGAACAGCTCGATCTCTACCAGGGCATCCGCCCGGTGCGCCTCTATCACGAGGCGCTGACGCCGCTGCGGGACACACGGGCGGGCCAGATCGATCTCGTGATCTATCGGGAGAACACGGAGGGATTGTTCTGGGAGCGCCAAGCCAGCCACGATCCGCAGGCCGACTATGTCGAGAACGCGATGCGGATCTCGCGGCACAGCAGCGAGCGCATCGTGCAAGCGGCCTTCGCGGCCGCCCGCGAGCGGCGCGGCAAGGTGACGCTGGTGGACAAGGCCAATGTGCTGCCCGCCATGGCGTTCTTCCGCGAGGTATTCGACTCCATCGCGGCAAAGCACCCTGACATTGAGACCGAGCGGGTGTACGTGGATGCCGCTGCACTATTCCTAGTGCGGCAGCCGGAGCAGTTCGACGTGATCGTGACCGAGAATATGTTCGGCGACATTCTTTCGGACCTGGCTGCGGGCATCGTTGGCGGCATGGGCATGGCGCCGTCAGCGGACATCGGTGACAAATATGCGGTGTTCCAGCCCGCCCACGGCAGCGCGCCAGACATTGCGGGGCGCGGCATGGCCAATCCCTTGGCCACAATCCTGTCCGCAGCGCTCATGCTCGACTGGCTGGGCCGGGAGGCCGAGGGAAGCACGGTCCGCAGCACGGTGGTCAACGCACTGCAAGACCCAACCTGCCGCACCGCCGATCTGGGGGGCCACATGTCCTGCAGAGAGATGACCGAGCGCGTGGTTTCGCTGCTGTGACGGCGTGACGGGCGCAGCCCGTCAGCGCGCTGGCCAGTGGGCCGGGGGTTCCAGTGGCTCGGGCAGGACCGTGGTGTGATCGCCGCGCGTGGCAAGCATCTGCTCCGGCGTCAAGTCCTCGGCCGTGCGCAGATCCGCGCCGCGAAGATCGGTGTCGGCGATGTCGACTCCGATCATGCGCGCGCCCACCAGGTTCGCGTTACGCAAGTCAGCACCCCGCAAGTCGGCACCCGAGAGGTTCGCGAGGACCAGCACCACCTCGCGCAGGTCGGCATCGCGCAGGTTCGCCAAGCGCAGGTCCGACTGGGTCAGGTCGCAATCCCTGAGATCGACCCGCACGGTAGGGTTCTCCGCCCGCCAGCGATTCCACGCGTCGACATCCGAACGCAACATACGCACTTGCAAGGGATCGGCCATGCTAGTCCCGTCAGAACGCCACATCTGGGCGGCTCCTTCGCTGCTGACGCTCCATTACAACAAATTTGGCCAGGCATCGTCTCTGCTTCGATCCGTGTCGCGCGATGACGGCGATTTCCATGCGATCATTGAGCAGGTAGGGCAATCCGATGCGCACAGAGATAGTAATCTTGCTCGGCACGGCGCTGATGCTGGGCTCATGCGGTTCGAGCACGGAAGACAGCGGCCCGGCGAGCGAGCAGGCCGCCGAGCAAAAGCCTGCGGAAGAGATCCGAGATGAGACCTACCGCTTCAACAAGGACGGCCTAGTGGAGGCCAAGGTCGTGCAAGACAACCTGTGCGGCCAGGATTTCATGCCGGGAGGCAATTTCGCCGAGTACGAAAAAGGCGGCAAGAAGTACCAAGTCTGTTTCACGCTGCGGAGCAACGCTGACGCGGCCATGTTCCTGTCGATGGACTATCGGGACGCGCTGAGCGATCAGAAGTTCGTCCCGCACTTCGGCGGCTTCTACGGAATGGTCGGGGAAACCCCGACGCTGGTTTTCCAGAAGAACAGGTATCTGATCGTAGTCACAGGCTTGGAACTGGAGGATGCCGACCAGGCCGGGCGCGTGATCGCGGGCTATCTGAACTAGCGGGATCTCCATTCGCCCATACGTTGGGAGGCCCGCCGAACGCTGCTAGAATCCTGTCCGCGGTTTCATCTGGCACCTGTCAAGCGGCCACACTCGGGAGACTAATCAAGTGACAAAGACTCGCAAGGGTCTAGACGAATCCATAGGGACCGGTCGATCAGAGCTAGAGGTTCAGCCAGAGCGCGGCCCGATCGAACAACTGTTCCACTTGGCGTGGAAGAAGATCGGTATCGCGATCATCATCGCGTATGCCGTCCTAGAGCAGTTCTTCGATGTCGATGTGATCGACGCCATCTACGACATGCTCGGCAATTTGTGGGAATCCACATGAGCCAGCCTCCGAGCAGCCGCAGATAGCTGTCCTCGAGCGCGGCTCCACCGGTGAGCGAGGCCGAAGCTCGTAGCGGAAACGCCCCGAAACCCTGCACATTTGCGATCGGCAGCGCTGCCGACAGCCGGAGTTGGAGTCAATAGCTGCACTCGTGCCAGCGCAATCGGACCACCGCCAGGGTCCATTAATCTTCGGTTTCGCAGAGACGGCGTGAGCCGCGCAGGCGCTCTCCGAACTAGGCCTCAAACAGGTCTCTAGACCTAGTTAACTGCTTCATAATCTGATGCTTATCCCGCACGATAGAGTGCTCTATCGACCTGCATAGAAGGCGGAATCGATCACGCTACACTCCCCCAAGATATGTCTCAGACCTCCGGGTCATCGGGTAGAATGTTGGCAGCGATGAAACGGGCGCTTAGTTGGTGGGGCGTGTTATGCGTCGTCCCCAGCCTTTGCGCGCAAGATGACGGCAGTCGCTTCTTCGAAGAGGAAGTCCGACCGCTGCTTGCCGCTAAGTGTCAGAGCTGCCACAACGATACGGTTGCTAGCGGCGGGCTGGCGATGACGTCCCGGGAATCACTGCTCCGGGGTGGCTCTCGCGGGCCGAGCTTGGTGCCAGGCAGTCCGTCCGACAGCGTCCTGATCGCAGCCGTCGAACAAAGCGGCGCCCTGAAGATGCCGCCGACGGGAGCGCTGCCAGCCTCCGAGGTCGATGCTCTGCGCGCCTGGGTCCAGGGAGGCGCCGCGTGGGGCCGCCCGGCAGGTGATCCGCAAGCGTCCGAGGCGCTGTGGTCGTTCAAGCCCGTGGTGCGTCACGAGCCGCCTCAAGTGCGCAACGCGGCGTGGGGTCGCAACCCGATCGACGCATTCATCCTGAGCAGGCTTGAACAGGAAGCCTTGAAGCCTTCGCCCGCAGCCGACCGCCGCACTCTGATTCGCAGAACTACCCTCGACCTGACCGGACTGCTGCCTACGCCAGAAGAAGTCCGCTCCTTCTTGGAGGACAACCAGCCCGGCGCGTACGGCCGCCTCGTGGAGCGACTGCTCGAGTCTCCTCACTACGGCGAACGCTGGGGCAGACACTGGCTCGACATCGCCCGCTATGCCGACACCAACGGCTACTCGATCGACGGCCCACGCTCGATCTGGCCCTACCGCGATTGGGTGATCAATGCCTTCAACGAGAATCTTTCGTTTGATCAATTCGTGATCGAACAGGTCGCCGGCGATTTGCTGCCTGATCCCACGCGCGACCAGCTCATCGCCACCGGCTTCCACCGCAATACGATGATCAACCAAGAGGGCGGCACCGACTTCGAACAGTATCGTGTCGAGGCGGTGGTCGACCGCGTCCGTACGACTGGCGCAGCCTTCTTGGGGCTCACGCTTGGCTGCGCGCGCTGCCACGACCACAAGTTCGATCCGATCTCGCAGCGCGAGTTCTACCAGGTCTTCGCCTTTTTCAACAACGTCGACGAGATCGGAGGCAATCTCGAAGAGCGCGAGGGCCGCCGCCGCATGATGGATCCGATCCTCGAGCTGGCCGAGCCTGCCGCGCTGGCCGAGCGCGACTCGGTGCGGAGCGAGCTGGGCCGCCTGGAGGGCGAACTCGAAGACCTGAGCTCATCGCTAGAGGCAACTTGGAGTGAACGCTTCCCTCCGGGCGAGATGGAAGACATCGAACGAGCCCGCGACATCATCGCCTTGGCTCCGGAGGATCGCTCGTCCGTCCAAGACAGCGTGTTGCAGCGGGTATTCGCCAGCCGCGTGCCCGAGTTCGAGGCCAAGCTGAAAGAGATCGGCGAACTCAGCAAGAAGCTGCCCAAGATCCCATGGACGATGGTCATGCGCGACCTCCCGGAGCCGCGCGATGCCTACCTCCACGTGCAGGGAGACTTCACCCGTCGCGGCGACGCGATC
Source organism: Bryobacterales bacterium (assembly GCA_028819215.1). Classification (GTDB taxonomy): domain Bacteria; phylum Acidobacteriota; class Terriglobia; order Bryobacterales; family UBA6623; genus VXMF01. The sequence continues at coordinate 74,314 of JAPPMG010000054.1, read as the reverse complement.
GAGCCGGGTACGCTGCGAGTCCTGCCCGCGATGCGGCCCGACCTACCGCGTAATCGGCTGGGCCTAGCCCGCTGGCTGGTCGCCGACGACAATCCGCTCACGCCGCGGGTGACCATGAACCGACTCTGGCAACGCTACTTCGGCATCGGAATCGTCGAGACGGAGAACGACTTCGGCACCCAGGGCAATCCGCCCAGCCATCCGAAGCTGCTGGACTGGCTGGCCTCGGAATTCGTGCGTAGCGGCTGGGATCTTAAGCAAATGCACCGGCTGATCCTGCACTCGGCCACCTACCGCCAAGCTTCCGCCCATCGCGCCGATGCCGCTGCGGTCGACCCGGGCAACCGGCTGCTGGCGCGCCAGAACCGGCTCCGCCTAGAAGCGGAGATTATTCGCGATGCCGCGCTGTCGGCGTCCGGCCTGCTGGCGCCGGCCGTGGGCGGTCCCAGCGTGTACCCGCCCCAACCCGCAGGCGCCGGGCAGTTCACGCAGGTGGATCGAAACTGGAAGGCCGACGAGGGGCAGAGCCGTTTCCGGCGGGGCATGTACACGTACTTCATCCGGTCCGCGGCACACCCCGGGCTCATCCTGTTCGATGCCCCGATCGCCCAGGAGAGCGTCACGCGCCGGAATCGCTCCAACACGCCGCTGCAGGCGCTGACGCTGCTCAACGACGAGTCACAGACCGAATTCGCGAGCGCCTTGGCAACCCGCATTCGCGAGTACTCGGACGATCGCGAAGAGCGCATTCGGCGAGCCTTCGAGATCTGCCTGGCCCGACAGCCCCGGGCACCAGAGACGGAGCGGCTGGCAGGCTTCCTGAGCCACATGACCGATGCGTTCGCCACGGACGCAGAAGCGCTGCGCAAGACCGGGGCCGACACCGCCAGCGGGGCGGCTTGGACGGCCGCCGCCCGAGTGATGCTCAACCTAGACGAGTTTGTTACGAGGCAATAGCGCGATGAATCCCCCGACCGACCTCCACCGCGCCGTGCTGAGACAGCGGACCCGGCGCCAGCTCTTCCAAGACTGCGGCGTCGGCTTGGGCAAGCTAGGGCTGACCTCTCTCTTCGTGGGCGATTCGCTCTATGCCAATCCCGCCGAGCGGCGCGGCATGCATCACAGCCCGCGGGCGAAGAGCATCATCTACCTGTTCATGGCGGGAGCTCCCAGCCAGTTCGAGCTGTTCCAGCCCAAGCCCGAACTGCAAAAGCTCAGCGGCCAGCCGCTGCCGCCGTCGCTGATGGAAGGCAAGCGCTTCGCGTTCATGGAGTCGTTCACCCACAACCCGCCGAAGCTGCTGGGCACTCGGCGCAAGTTCGCTCAGCACGGCGAGTCCGGCCAGTGGGTATCGGAGTGCTTGCCCCACACCGCCCAAATCGTGGATGACGTCACCTTCGTGCGCACGGTCCACACTGAGAACTTCAACCACGCCCCGGCCAAGATCTTCATGAACACGGGCACGCCGTTTTTCGGGCGTCCCAGCATGGGAGCTTGGGTCAGTTACGGCATCGGCAGCGAAGCCGAAGACCTGCCGAGCTTCGTGGTGTTGCAATCGGGGCCGCGCGGGCCGCGCGGCGGCGCGATGAACTGGACCAGCGGCTTTCTGCCGACCGCGCACCAAGGCGTTCCATTCCTCGGCGGAGGCGCGCCCATTCTCAACATGACCAGCCCCGCCGGCTTCGAGTCCGAACGGCAGGCTGCAACCGTCGAAGCGATCCTCGACCTGAACCGGCTCAACTTGGAGCAAGCCGGCGACCCGGAGATCGAGACTCGCATCTCCGCCTACGAAATGGCGCACCGAATGCAAACCAGCGGGCCGGAGCTGATCGACTTCTCCACCGAGTCGCAGGCGACTCTCGACCTCTACGGAGTCAAGCCCGGAGAGCGGTCATTCGCCAACAACTGCCTGCTCGCGAGGCGCTTGGTTGAGCGCGGCGTGCGCTTTGTGCAGCTCTACCACTCGAGTTGGGACCACCACGGCGGTCCGGGCGAGACTCTCGACAAGGATCTGGATGAGGTCTGCCTGTCGGCCGACCAGGCCTGCAAGGCCCTGATCATGGATCTGAAGCAGCGCGGAATGCTGGAAGACACGCTGGTGGTTTGGGGCGGCGAATTCGGTCGCACGCCGATGGGCGAGGTTCGCGATACCGTTGGCAGGAACCATCACATCGACGCGTTCACCATGTGGTTCGCCGGCGGCGGCACGAAGCCGGGACAGAATATCGGCGAGACCGACGAAATCGGATTCGCCGCCGTCAAGGATCCCGTGCATGTGCATGATGTCCAAGCCACGATCCTGCACCTGCTGGGCATTGACCACGAAAGGCTCACGTTCCGTTTTCGCGGCAGGGACTTTCGACTCACCGACGTCGGCGGGAATATCATCCAACCGCTCTTGGCCTAGGCGGGCACGACACCCGTCGAGGAGCGAGCGCATTCGGCATGGGCAGACTAGTCTTGGTGCGCCACGGGCAAGCGTGTGCGTTTACCGACGACCCAGACCGGCTGTCAGAAACAGGCTGGCAGCAGTGCCAGATTCTCGGGCGATATTGGAAGTCCCACGGCATCCGCTTTGATCTGGCGTTTCACGGAAGCCTGCGGCGCCAGCGAGAATCGTACGAAGCAGCAGCCCAAGGGTATGGGGGCGACGGAGGCGACTTCCCAGCCGCGACCGAGCTACCCGGCCTGGACGAATACGAGGCCCAAGACGTAATCGCCGAAGTCGCTCCGCGTCTGGCTGCCACGGACCCGTCTTTCGCGCCGCTGTGGCAGGCGTGGCTGGATGGCAGGGACAGCGCGGACCGCAACCGTCCCTTCCAGCGAATGTTCGAGGCAGTGATGGAGCGCTGGGTCGAAGGCAAAATGCAGGAACCGGACCTCGTTCCATGGCAGCAGTTCAGGGAGCGAGTCGAGACGACGCTGGCACAGCTGCGCGACACGCCAGGGCGAGGGCTGCGCCTCGTCGCATTCACGTCTGGAGGCCCGATCGGCGTAGCCCTGCAATCATGCCTGGGAGCCCCGGCACGTGCCGCGCTGGACATCAACTGGCGGGTCCGCAACTCGTCACTGACAAGCTTCCTGTACCAAGGTTCGCGCTTCTCGCTGGACGCCTTCAACGAGACGCCACACCTAGCCTCGTCCCCGGATCTGGTAACGTTCCGCTGACGACTATCAGGAAGAGACCGCGAACGCTGTCAAGCTGCGACGCGTTGGAGGAGCTTCCGATTCAAGTCGTCGTGCGAAGCCAGCGACGAAATCATGTCTCCACCAACGTCTGATAGCCTCGCAAGGTCCAACCTCGGAATCGCGGCTTGGTCTTGAAAAACAAGAATCGACTCGAAATGCAACTCGTGCCTGTGGAAGTGCGACAACACGATGGTAGTTAAGCGCACCTTATCGCGGTTCGGTACACCAAACAGGAAAAGCGGGACGCCGCTCTTCCCTTCTATCCGATAGTCCACCGGATAGGCGTCAGCACTGGGCACAGCCGGCTGGAAGTCGCGTTCGATTTGCGCTTCGCCCACATATCTGAAGAGGAGGTCGGCTAAGTCGTCATAGAAAGTTGAGTCGACATTGGAACGGGAGAGCAGCGTCAGGTCATAGACCCTTGTCAGCGCTTGCCCGAAGGCGAAGATAGCTTCTGGTAGGCTCTCGAACTCGGTGTCAACGCAGAGCACGCCACCATCGCCATCCCAGCGAAGCCCGGTTTCCCCCATGATGCGCTCTAGGATCATTCCGCGCGTACCGTCCATGAATGAGTCGACATCGTGGTCGTAACTGATGCGCATCAGCGTATGCCCACGGTCTGACAGTCGAAGGCCGCCCGACGCTGATATGGAGACATGAATCGGTAGGCGGTCGCCATCGGGAAACGCAAAGTGTGTGCGCAACATGAGCGCACCATCCGGGCGCGGTTCGACTTGCACTTCTTGGCCGAGGCTCTCGCACAATAGGGCTCGGAGTGCGTCTGTGTCACGAATCATAACTTCAGCCTCGGACGAACGTGCAGGATCTTCAAGCCGGTCGCGTGGACGTCCACGGCATCGTTTCGAAGTCTTCCACTCGTCGATACGAAGCCATGTCGCTGCTGGGAAGACGTCTCGTTGGCCTTGCCCGTCCACGCCCATTGACATATCCCATCGTGCAACCATAGATAACGTACACTTAGAAGGCAGGGGTCTGAGATCACACTGTGTCGTCTGGATTCGACGTCACCGAATTGCGGCGTGGCTCCTTGATACCTCGGATCGACTCCTGCGAACCGCACGTTGCCAATCGTAACTAGATGAGACCGGTCGATTCACAGATCAAGCATGAGTTAGACACTCACATTGAAACCATCGGTGCCGAACTGAACGCAGATGTCGTTGCAATTGTCAGTCCGATAGTTCCTGGACTCGATCTTCGCATACGAGACGCAATAGATAAACTCTCCGAGAAGAAGAACTCGATAGCTGTAATACTCGACACTCCCGGAGGAATTGTCGAAGTTGTAGAACGGATTGTTACGACTCTGCGGTGGGCCTTCGATGAAGTTGCGGTCATCGTACCGGACCGCGCAATGTCTGCCGGAACCATATTTGCCTTGAGCGCAGACCGCATCATGATGGATTATTTCTCTTGTTTAGGACCAATCGACCCTCAGATCGAGAAAGACGGGAAATTAGTCCCAGCACTTTCCTATTTGAATCAGTTCGAACGTCTCAACAAAAAGGCAGCAACAAATGACCTCAGCACGGCAGAATATGCACTTCTGAGCAAGCTCGATCTTGGTGAATTATACCAATTTGAGCAGGCCCGAGAGCTGTCCGTGGAACTGTTAGTTAAATGGCTTTCAACATACAAGTTTAAGGGGTGGACGAATACTGAAACGAGGAAGAAGCCGGTCACAGATGAGATGAAAGTGACACGAGCACAGGAGATTGCAGACCTACTCAACGAAACTTCCAGGTGGCATTCCCACGCACGTGGAATCGATATACGGACCTTACGTGACGAGGTCGGCCTGCAGATCGAAGATCTCTCGGCTAATTCGAGGCTATACCAGTATGTGAAGCTCTACTTCGAGTTATTGAAGGATTATATGAGTCGTGAACAACTATTCTCCTTCGTGCATACAAGGGGGTACTTCTAACATGAAGACGAATCAAGAGAAACTGCTATTGGATCGAGACAGGGCATTCAGTCAGAACCCAAGTGTCGATGTCGCCGTCGTAACTGCCTATGAGCGGCTTGAGTTGGAACTCAGGAAGCTCGGAGTAGAAATTAAGCCGACCTTCAACCTAGAGCCACCACTTGGACGGGATAGGACTCGGATCCACAACCATAGTCGTCTGGCGACACACGGTGGAGCACGAAACCGTTCATTGGAGCATACCACATCCGATTAGACAACCCGGCATTCCATCAGGTTACATACGCTAAGGGCAGCGATACTGTGCCCATATGGCGTAGCCAAATTGTGTCGAAAATGCATACCGTATTTGATGTGTTTGGGCTGGTCGGTCTGTTAGGCGCTGCTGTGTCTCTCTCGTTGGTCGGCCCTCGCTTCCATGTCCCGTTGGGGCACAGCGCTATAACTCTGGCTCCAGCGATTGGGTGGTCGCCGACTCTCACGGCGCCGACAGAACTTCACGCATCCCAGTCAAACTGGTGCAGTTCCCTCCAAGGAACCAACCAATCTGTTCCGCGGCGCTGCGGTTGATCGCCGCCATAGACTATGACGACGGAGCATTGGCCGGTCGCTCGGTCGAGCTGCCTTCGGACGCGTCTGGCACCGTCGAGCAGGCGTGTGGACGCTGTCTCGGCAGATTTGGCTTCAATAAGCGTGACCCCGGAGGGGCGCTCGATGAGAAGGTCGGCTTCCGCCCCGTTCTGATTTCGGTAGAACGATAGTCCGCTGGCTTCGCCGCGATTGGCCCAGCGTTTCGCAATTTCGGAGGCAACCCAAGTCTCGAAGATCGGTCCGCGAAGCGGATGCGTGAGGAGTTGTTCGGGCGTTCGGATACCCAGCAACCAGCAGACAAGTCCAGAATCGTAGAAATGGAGCTTGGGCATTCTCACGAGCCGCTTGCGCAGATTTGCATGAAGCGGGGGGAGGCGAAAGACGAGATAGCTGGTCTCGAGGATACCGAGCCAAGTCTTCGCGGTCGGCTGCGAGATGCCGCAATCCGCGGCTAGTGACGAGTAGTTGAGCAACTGCGCGGTTCGGCCGGCACAGAGTACTACGAAGCGCTGGAACGTCGTGAGATCGCCAACGCTCCTGATCATCCGTACATCGCGTTCGATGTACGTGGCGACGTAGGAACCGAGCCAGTCCGCAGCATCGAGATTGGCATCGAATATGCGTGGGTATGATCCGGTGAGGAGACTCTCAGCGAGAGTCTCGGGACACCGGGGAAATCGCATCGTTTCGCCTCGCGTCAGCGGAAGCAGCCTATGAACCGCCGTCCTTCCGGCCAACGACTGGCTGACCGACTGAAGCAGAGAGAGATTCTGCGAGCCGATGAGTATCCAGCGACCAGGCACCGGGCCTGCGTCGATGATGCCCTGCAGGTACGAGAGCAAGTCTGGCGCTCTCTGGATTTCGTCAAGGATGGCACCTTCGGGAAACTGGGCTAGGAACGCGCGGGGATCGTCAAGAGCGAAGGCCCTAACGTCCGGGGCTTCCAGTGTCGCGTACGGGTGCTGCGGGAACGTGGCACGGCACAGCGTCGTCTTACCGCTCTGCCTCGGCCCAGTGAGCGTGATCGACGGCCACTTCTGGGCCGCCTCCGTTAGCCTTGGGTAGAGGTCGCGCTCGATCATTGAACACAGTCTAGGAAAAATTAGGTTAATTCAAAGTTTGATTTTGAATTAACCTAGAGTTTGAATACCCTCTCTCCCAAGTGATTGATGACTCTTACTGCGATGCGGCCGGAGGTGGGCTTGGGAAATAGCCGGGATGTGTCGCTCTGGAGCGTGGCCCCAGCCTCTGGATCGAGCACCGTATGCGGCAGCACTCAAAGAATCTGCCGGAACAGCTCAGAGGCGACATCAAGCGCTGCACCAAACCCATGCGAATCCTTGCGATCGAAACTACCATCCATCGGCTCGTGGGAGCGACTTTAGCCGCGCAAAATGACGAGCCAGCTGTGTAGCGGGCTAAGTGTATGACCTCCGATACCCAATCGTCCAACGGCGATAATGAACCCTCAAGCTGCCATCCGCGGCAAGTTGCATACAACATAGTCCAGCCCCGGGAGGCCACATAGCGGAGAACGGTCTTGGACCACCTCCGGGGAGATGACGTAGGTCGGAAACTACACTTGGATGAACGCCTTGGTGCTGGGCCGGATTGAGAGAAACGGAATGAAACGAAACCCTGGCGAGTGGCTTCGCCGAAAGCTCCTTGACCGAATCGCGGATACCACCGTCCTTGCGACTTTCGCAGCCGGATGGCTTTGCGGCGGGCTCGCCGGGATGGTCACCATGGAGCTGGGAGCGGGATGGGCGATCTTGCTCGTGTTGATACCGGGTGCAGCGACGCTAGGCGCGACGTTGCACGAACTCGCGAAAGGCTGGCGATTGCCACACATGAGGAAAGGCGTGCGCGCCGAGGAGAGGGTCGGACAGGCGATCGAGTACGCGCTGACTCGAGAGCGGTGTGCAGTAGCGCACAACGTACAGCATATCGCCAAGGTTGGAGATATCGACCACTTGGTAGCGACGCCGCGCGGGCTATGGGTCATCGAAACAAAGCATGGGCGCCTTCCCATGTCGCATTTCCAAGAGACCTTGCGGCGAATTGCACTCAATGTCAGGGGCATCCGAGATTGGGCGCCGGGAATGCGAGTAACCGGATGTTTGGTCTTCGCCGGCGAGCAGAACACTTCTTCAAAGCCGACCTATGAATGGGGAGCAGAGAAGATCAGGTGCTTCGGTAGCGCAACTGAACTGATGCGCGAGGTGAAGCGCGATGCGCGCGGCGAGGGCGGTTCTTCCGACGTCGCTCGGAAGGTCTGGCAGCTCGGCAAGGTGGGGCGACGATAGCGGAATTCGTTAGGCGAATCAGGCCGGGGCGCGATGGCGAGGTCCCGGCTAAGGCCCGGATACCTTTCCGAGGTTGGGCTGTGTTGTCTGTAACTTGCCACCGATGACAGCTTGAGAAGCTCATGATCACGATTTGTCGACTCGGTGAGTAGGTCGACTCTCGCGGCAGGTTCAAAAAACCATGTCGGAATAGTTGCCGGGAGGAGTGGCCTGACCGCGCGGGACGGTGTACTTGCGAACCGTATCTTGGTTCAGCTCGATACCCAAGCCAGGCGAATGCGGCAGCTCTAGCTGACCTCCCGCAATTGGCAGTCCACCGACGAGTAGCTCTTCGATGAACGGATTGCCAGTCTGGTCCACCTCTACTGTGACGGCGTGGGGAGTCGCCGCTACCAAGTGCATGTTGGCCGTCAGCGCCACCGCGTCGCTCCAAGTGTGCGGCGCGATCCTGACGTCGCGCTCGGCTGCGTCCGAGGCGATGCGCAGCGCCTCGGTCAGTCCCCCGCAACGGCAGCAATCCGGCTGCGCGATCTCGACCACTCCGCCATCGATCAGCTCCTTGAAGCCTTGCCGTCCAAACTCGTTCTCTCCGGCGGCCAACGGAATCCCCGGGATGGTGGGCCGCAGGGCCCGAAACGCTTCGGGCTGCTCCGGGGCGAAGGGCTCCTCCAGCCAGAACACACCGGCAGCGAGCCAATCCGGTGCCATCTGGCGCGCCTCGCCCAGCGAATAGCGGGCATTTCCATCGACCATTAGGCGTGCGTCCGGGCCGATCGTGTCGCGTACGGCGCTCAGAGCTGCCCGGTCATAGTCAGGATCTCTTCCCAGCCGCATCTTGACAGCGCGGAAACCGTGTTCGAGATGACATTGCGCTTCGTCCCTGAGTTCGCCGATCTCGCCCTCCCAGAGCAGGCCGCTGGCGTACGCGGGGACTGCCGCTCTGGCTGGCCCGATCAGGTCGCAGATCCGCTTTCCCTCGACTTTGCCCCGGATGTCCCACAGGGCGATATCGATGCCGCCTAGGGCTGAGACTGCGGCGCCCTTGCGCCCGTACCAGCGCGTCAGCGCGTAACAGCGCTGCCAGCACGCCTCGACTTCGAGCGGATCAGCGCCCACCAGAAGAGGGCGCAATTGGCCTTCGATGATTATCCGCACCAAGTCCGGATGCGAATAGACCGAGCCCAGCCCCTCGACGCCCTCGTCGGTGAGGACCTTGACCAGAGTCGTCAGGCGGCCCGTGCAGGTCCCGCCGGCATAACGAAACCGCCGCTCGAGCGGATATTCGAAGCACAGGTTGATGACCTCGATGTCGCGAATCTTCATGGCGCAATCGCTCACCCAGCGCTATTGGCCTACCAGAACACACCGAAGCTCAACGCCGCGCCGATGGCGACGATCGCGCCAGCCAAGAGTACCGGCACTGCGACGGGACGCTGGTCGCCTGCAGCGACGGCAATCGCGGCGCGGCTGTCGCGCAGCCAGCCTTCCAATGCCAGCTCCCGGGGCTGGCTGGAAGGCTCCCAGCCGCGCACGGCCGATACGGCTAGCATCGCGGCGACTGTGAGCAGCAGGCTGATGACGGTGCTGGCATAGTTGTTCACCAGCATGGCGGGCAGGAGCGCGACGCCAAAACGGAGGGCCAGAACAGGTGCCAACAACTTCAGGGTTCCGTAGATGATTCCCACCGCAAGCCCCCAAGTCGCGCTGGAGCGGTGAACTCGGGTAAACGCGCCCATCAGATATACCGCCAGCAGCGGAACGACAAACGCCCCTACCCAGTCCAGAAACACCATCAGCATGCCCCGTTCTTGCATCATGAGGGGCACGAACGCAAAGGCCCCCAAGATTACAACGGGCGTGAGCCAGCGGCTAGCCGACACGAAGTAGCTGTCAGGCCGGTTCTTGACGAACAAGCGGGCAAGAACGTCGCGCACGAGCAGCGACGGCACGGTCGAGCCGATCGAGTCGAACGTAGAAAAGCAAGCGGCGACCACGCCAGCGACGATCACGCCGCGCAGTCCGGCCGAAGTGAGTTCCCGCACGATCAGAGGGAACGTCGAGTCCCGCACCTGCAACTCCGCGGCCAGTGGCATCAAGCTAGGGTCGGGATAGAGAGCCCGTCCGAAGATGCCGACCGACAAGTTGGTGAAGTTCAGGACCAGCAATACGAGTCCCGAAACGACTACGGCCATACGCAGGTCCCACTCGCTGCGCGCCCCGAACAGCCGCATGGACTGCGTGTGATTGACCACGGCGTAGCCCAGGCCAATGATCAGCCAAGCCAGCGAGACTAACCAAGCCGGACTCCGCGTGACGATTTCTCCCCCGTCCGGGCTCAGCTCGCCACCGACGAGAAGGCGCCGCGCCACCGTCTCCGGCGACTCTCCGACCACGCCCTGGACAGCGATGTTATCGGTGCCAGCATGCAGCAACTGCGCCGACAAGCCGGGTTCGTGGCTCTCGAGTCGTTCGCCCGCACCGCCCCAACCGCCAACAGCCATCCAGACGGCGTAGAACAGAGCGAACGACGCAACGACCATTACGACGCTCTGCAGTGCATCCGTCACCGCTACCGCCCGCAGCCCGCCCAGCGACGTGTAGGCGGTTGCCAGCACGGCGATCAGCACGACACCCCACCACGCATTCGTGCCCAACCCGCACACGATCGCCAGCAGAAGGTAGAGCGTGATTGCGATGATCGCCAAGACCAACGTGCGGTAGAGGGCCTGAACCAAGGCACTGATCACACGTGCGGAGAGACTGAAGCGCGCTTCAAGGTATTCGGCATTGGTATACATGCCCGCGCGGTACATCGGGAGCGCGATCCAATTCGCGAGCAGGAACCAGCCCAAGGTCACGCCGACCCAATTGGTGACCAAGTAGCTCATTCCGACGGCGTACGTGCCACCGGCATCGGCCACGAGATCGCTGGCGTCGATCGCGGTGGCGTAGAGCGAGAGCCCGATCATCCACCACGGCAAGCTCCGCCCCGCCAAGAACCAATCGGAGCTAGTCTTGGTGTCGCGCCCGCGAACGATTCCGTACAGGATGATCCCGGCATTGAGCGCGATCACAATGCTCCAATCGATGGCGCTCATGCTACGCTTTGCCCAAGACCATGGCCTCGCACGGGACAGCCTTGTGGATCGCGGCTTTGGTTGGACTTGTGCCGATATCGGTCACGGCGCAAGACCACGCATTCTTCGAGAAGCACGTCCGCCCGATCTTGGCCAACCGGTGCTTCGCCTGTCACGGCCCCCACGCCGGCGAGGGGCAAGCCGGGCTCCGCCTGGATTCACTGGCCGGCATCCTCAAGGGCGGTCGCTCGGGGCCCGCGGTGGTGCCGGGCAGCGCGGCCCAGAGCCTGCTGATCCACGCGATCAATCATGACACACTGCTGCAAATGCCGCCCAAGGCGAAGCTGCCGCTTGGCGAGGTCGCAATCCTGACCAAATGGGTCGATACGGGCGCGAACTGGCCCGAACACGAGCCGGCCCGGGCGCCGGAGGGGATCGCGCGGTCTGATGGCTTTTCCGCCGAGGAACGGTCACATTGGGCCTTCCAGCCGCTACAGGCCCCGGCCATGCCGCCGGGCGATACGGCGGTCGACGCCTTGCTAGGAATCGGCCGGGCACGAGTCGGCCTGAGGCCGGTAGGGGCCAGTGACAAGCGAGCGCTGATTCGGCGAGCTACGCTCGACCTGCACGGCTTGCTTCCCACTCCGGACGAAGTCCGCGCATTCCTCGCCGATGCGTCAGACGATGCCTTCACGCGCGTTGTGGACCGGCTGCTCGCATCACCTCGTTACGGAGAGCGCTGGGGTCGACACTGGCTGGACGTTGCGCGCTATTCGGATAGCAACGGGATGGACGACAACATCGTCCACGGCGACGCCTGGCGCTACCGCGATTACGTGATCCGGGCGTTCAATCAAGACAAGCCCTATGACGAGTTCGTGCGCGAACAGCTGGCGGGCGACATCCTCACGGACTGGGGCGACGCCAATCGCGCAGAGGGATTGATCGCAACCGGCTTCTTGATGCTCGGCCCCAAGATGGTTGGCGAAGACGACCCCGTGAAGCAGAAACTGGACTTCGCGGACGAACAGTTGGCCACCACCGCGCGCGCGTTCATGGCGCTGAGCATCGATTGCGCCCGCTGCCACGATCACAAGTTCGACCCCATTCGCAGCGCCGACTACTACTCCATGCTGGGCATCTTCACCAGCACCAAGACGGTGCTCACCTACCGGGTCACCTCCAAGCTCAATGCCACGGCGCTCGCAAGCGCGGAAGAGAACCGCCGACTCTCCGAGATCGAGAAGCGCTTCGACTACCACAACGACTTCGTCACGAACTACAACCGAGCAACCACTCCCAAGCGTGTGGTAGAGGCGCAGCAGGCGGCCGAGGGCGACGCTCTCGACGAGTACTACGGCATCCCCAAGGCGATGGCAGTTGCGGAGGGGGACGCTGCGGACCTACCGCTGATGATCAGCGGCAACCACCTCACGCCCGGGCCGATCGCTCCGCGCCGCTTTCCCGCGATTCTGGCCAGAGAGCAGCAGAGTCCGATCGGATCGCAAAGCAGCGGCAGGCTGGAGCTTGCGCAGTGGCTGACCTCCAAGCACCATCCACTGACCGCCCGCGTGATGGTCAACCGGATCTGGAAGTGGCATTTCGGCGAAGGCATCGTGCGCACTCCCGACAACTTCGGCAAGCTTGGCGAACCACCGGACCACCCGGAACTTCTGGACTGGCTGGCGCTGCAGTTCCAAGCAAGTGGCTGGTCGGTCAAGTCGATGCACCGCTTGATCATGCTTTCGGACGCCTACCAGCTGTCTTCCAGAGCGACCGAGGGGCATGCCGAAGCCGACCCGGACAACCGCCAGTTCAGCCACGCCAACCGCCGGCGAATGGAAGCCGAGACGTTGCGCGACGCGCTACTGGCCATCTCCGACAGCTTGGACTTTGCGACGGGGGGCAAGACCATCCCGCACAAGAACTTTGCGAATCTCAACGCCCAGTCGCGTTCGCGGGATCCGGCCCTGTACGACACGCGGCGGCGCAGCGTCTATCTGCCGGTGCTGCGCAGCGCCCTGTACGAGATGTTCGCGGCTTTCGACTTTGCCAGCCCGTCCACCTCCAATGGCGATCGCGGGGCGACCATGGTCGCCCCTCAGGCGCTCTTCATGCTGAACTCCGACTTGGTGGACGAGGCGTCCGCCGGCTTCGCGGCAAGACTGGCGCGAGAGACCCTCGAGGGCGACCCCGAACGCATCGGATTAGCACACCAGATCGCCTTTTCACGTCCGTCCGAGCCCGATGAGACCGAGAGCTGGAGCGCGTTCTTGGACCGCTACGAAGCGGCCACGGGGGACAGGGACGCGGCTTGGAAGGCCATGTGCCGCATCCTGATCGCGTCGAACGAATTTCTCTACATACAATGATGTCGGCAATGCAGTCTCAAGGCATCGAAGCGGGAGCCTCCCGTCGCGAGGCTCTCAAGCAGATGGGCGCGGGATTCGGCTGGCTTGCGCTCACCTCGCTGCTCGCCGAAGAAGCCGAAGCATCGGGCCCGATAGCGCTGCGCGAGCCGCACTTCGAGCCGCGCGCCAAGCGCGTCATCATGCTGTTCATGTTCGGCGGCCCCTCGCACATCGACACGTTCGACCCGAAGCCGCTTCTCAACCGTGACAGCGGCAAGCCCCTGCCGTTCGCCAAGCCGCGCATCATTTCGTTCCCGCGCCGCGCCGGCGACTTGATCGGCTCGCCGTTCGAGTTCAAGCAGCATGGCCAGAGCGGTGCCGATGTCAGCGAGCTCTTTCCGCACGTGGCGGGCATCGTCGACGATCTGGCGATTGTGCGCTCGATGCACTGCACCAATCCCCGGCACGGCGGCGCCGTGCTCGAGTGGCACACCGGCAGCGACACGTTCATCCGGCCGGCCATGGGGTCATGGCTAACGTACGGCCTTGGTTCGGAGAACCAGAACCTGCCCGGCTACATCACCATCTGCCAGGCCTTGGCCGAGGGAGGCGCGAACAATTTCGGCTCCGCCTTCTTGCCGGCGGCCCATCAAGGCACGCCGCTGGGCTACGGCAACGTCAAGGCGAAGGAGGCCAGTTTCCCGTTCATCGGCGACGGGCAGCGAAAACGCCTGCAGCGCCTGGAACTCGACATGCTATCGGATGTCTCGCGACGCCAACTGGCCCGGAACGGTCCCGACCCCGAGTTGGAAGACCGCATCGCAACGTTCGAACTGGCCTTCCGCATGCAAACGGAGGCGCCGTCGGTCCAGGACATGAGCTCCGAGAGCGCTGCGACCAAGGCGATGTACGGCCTGAACGATCCGGTTACCGAAGATTTCGGCCGGCAGTGCCTCATGGCGCGTCGATTCAGCGAGAGCGGAGTGCGCTTCGTGCAGTGCAACAGCAACGGCTGGGACCACCACTTTGACCTGAAGAACTCGCTCACCAAGATGTGCGCCCAGGTGGATAAGCCAATCGCCGGTCTCGTCAAGGACCTAAAGGCACGCGGCCTGCTCGACGAGACGCTGGTCATTTGGGGCGGCGAGTTCGGCCGCACGCCGACAGCAGAGAACGCTGATGGACGCGACCACAATCCGCACGGCTTCACGATGTGGCTGGCCGGGGGCGGAATCAAACCCGGCATTACGTACGGCCAAACCGACGAGTACGGCTACTACGGCGTAGAGAACAAGGTCCACTTCCACGATCTGCACGCCACGATCCTGCACTTACTCGGCTTGGATCACACGAGGCTGACCTTCCGCCACGCCGGTCGAGACTTCCGGCTCACAGATGTCCACGGGGAAGTCGTTCGGGACTTGCTCGCCTAGGCGGCTCGCTCCGCAACACTGGCCTCCAACTGGCTGCAGCCGGACGAAACGCGGACTGCAGACGAGGGCCTAGTCAGCCAAGCCGCCCTGCTTGAGGTCTTCCAAGCGCGCCACTTGACCTGTGCGGAAGGCGAGGTTCCCTAGATGTGCGCTGACGCAAGCGCGGACGCCCTCTTCCGCCTGCGTGTTGGGCTTCTTGCGACTGCGCACTGCGTCGATCCAGTTCTGCAAATGCGGCGTCTCGCCGTCGACGTCGAAGTCGGCCCCGCGGCCCCCGGTCCCGGGCTCGAACAGCTCGGCCCCTATGCCGCTGCCGGGTTCCGGGAGAATCTCATACCGCC
This sequence comes from Bryobacterales bacterium, assembly GCA_028819215.1. Lineage (GTDB taxonomy): Bacteria > Acidobacteriota > Terriglobia > Bryobacterales > UBA6623 > VXMF01. The sequence continues at coordinate 59,078 of JAPPMG010000054.1, read as the reverse complement.
CGCGATCCAAGTACATCGTGCCCTTGGTGCCCATGATCTCGACCATGGCCTTGTCGCGTTGGTTCACGAACGTGCCCTCGAAATGGACCTGAAGGTTCCTCTCGGGATAGCTAAGCAGAGTCTGGATCGTGTCCGGCGCCTCCCAGCGATCCATGGCGAACGTGCCTCCTATCGTTGTGGCCAAGGCCGGATCGGGCAAGTCGAGCAGCCAATTGACGGCATCGATCCAATGCACCATCAGGTCGGTGAGAATGCCTCCGCCAAAGTCCCAGAACCAGCGCCAGTTCCTGAAGCGGTAGCCATCGAAGGGCTGTAGCGGCGCGTTTCCCAAGAACCGCTGCCAGTCGAGAGTGGACGAATCGATCTCGTCCGCTCCCGGGCGACCCGACCGCCGATTTCGGTTCCACGTCATGCGTACCTTGTGAACCGTCCCGAGCCCTCCGCCCCTGAGGATGTCCCGTGCTCTCTCGAATTGCGGCATGCTGCGCTGCTGCGTGCCGACCTGCACGATCCTCTGGTTCGCATCCTGTGCCCGAATCACAGCGTCGCCTTCGCTGAGGTCATGCGTCAGGGGCTTCTCGACATACACGTCTTTGCCGCTGTTGCAAGCGTCGACCGTCATTGGAACGTGCCAGTGGTCCGGCGAGCCGATCAGGACGGCATCGACATCAGTTCGTTCCAGCAGTTCGTGGTAGTCCATCGTCACGAAAGCACCGCTTCCGGCGATCTGCCTTGCCTGTTCGAGGGACTCGTCCCAGATGTCGCAGACCGCCGTGATGCGCGTACCGGGTACGCCGGCGAGATTCTGCATCAGTCGACGACAACGTCCTCCGGTGCCTATGCAGCCGATGTTTACGGTTTCGTTGGCTGGATAGGCAAGAGTGGTCGCGGCGCTGGCAGCGGCGGCGCCGAGGAGAAAGTGACGTCGGTGGGTGGTATGGGCCGGCACGGCAGGTTTCCTAGCGACCCCGAGGGGCCGCGCACAGCGTGCATTCTACCCCGCTCCGCACCAGATAGGGCTTTCAAGCAGAGGTTTCGACAGGTCAAGTCGGCCGATCCACTCCGCCCGCTCCGGACGGTCTGGGAGCCTCGTGTGTGAGGTCAAGCTGACGTGCTTGGACGCAATCTCATACCTCGAGACGGAGTCTAGGCTTACTCCGCGGCAGGCACCCAGCGCACCTCTTGCGTCGTGGTGTACTGGACATCGCCGTCATTTCGCGAAGCGATCCCCGCGCGAGTGGCACCCCGCTCAATCATCGCGTCAAACTTCGCCCGGAGTTCCTCGACGACCTCGGGGCGTTCTTCGGCCAAGTTCTTCGATTCAGCGATGTCTTCGGCGAGATTGTAGAGTTCTGGAACGGTCGGTTTGCCGCGGGACTCGTCTAGGTTCGGTTCGCTGTTGCGGAATACCAGCTTCCACGGCCCGTCGCGGTAGGCGAACTCGCCGTGATTGGAGTGGCTTACCAACGATGTGCGCCCTTCGGCTGCTTCTTGGCCAAGCGCGGCATCCAAGAAGCTGACGCTGTCTTCGGCACCGTCCTGGGGCAGGTCCGCCTCAACTACCTCCAGGCTTGTCGCGAAGATATCCGTCAAGCTGACCAGCTGGTCGCTTTGGGAGTGGGGTGCAATCTTGCCTGGCCAGCGAACGACTAAGGGGACTCTGTGCCCGCCTTCCCAGATGTCACCCTTGTGCCCGCGATATGGGCCACTGGGCATGTGGCCGGCTTCAACCAGAGGTTCCCATCCCGTGTAGTGCGAATGACCGTTGTCCGCCGTGAAGATCACGATGGTGTCTTCGGCGATTCCCGCATCGTCAACGGCTTGGATGACCTGCCCTGCCGACCAGTCGGTCTCCATCACGAAGTCCGCAATGGGCGCGATGCCGCTCTTGTCCTGAAAGGGCTGGGACGGCGATATCGGCTCGTGCGGCGAGGTCATTGAATAGAACAGGAAAAATGGCTTGTCGCTCTGGGCCCGCGAGCGGACCTGCTCGACCGCCCTGCGCGTAAGTTCGGGGACGATTTCGCGCAAGCGCCAGCCGGGAGCCATGGGGCTGCCTACGAAGCCCCGCGGCAGCACGACACCCTCGGACTCGTCATGGACATAAGTAGAAGTCGGGGCAGGAGTTACGATGTCGTTCTCCACGTAGGAGAACGGCGGCATATTCGGCAAGTCCACGCCGAAATAGTAGTCGAAGCCCCGAGTGGTCGGACCATTCAGGACGGGCTTGTCCAGATGCCATTCGAGGGTCTTCTGTCCATTGCGCACCTCGGTCATGAGGCTCGGCTGCGGCCCGGGCCATTCCCAGCCGAGATGCCACTTGCCAATCAAGGCCGTCTCGTACCCATGCTCGCGCAGCATCCCCGGCAGCGTGGGACGATCAGCGGCGATCAGCGGCGGTTCGTAAGCCGCCAGCACCCACTCCTGAAGGCGGGTGCGCCACGAGTACCTCCCGGTCAGCAAGCCGTAGCGGGTCGGCGTGCAGACCGCCGACGGGCTATGGGCATCCGTGAAGCTCATGCCCTCTTGAACTAGCTTGTCCAGATAGGGCGTAGCGATCTTGTTGTCCGGGTAGTGCGCCTGGATATCTCCGACGCCGAAGTCGTCGGCCAAAATCAGTACGATGTTCGGGGCTCTCTCGGGCTGTTCCGCCGTACAAGAGCAAATGACTCCCGCGACAAACAGGGCGACTGAAGTGGCAATGCGCATGGTGTCTCTCAATTGATGGTACAGAGCAGTCTGGGAGGATTGGATCCTCGATCCGCCGGAGCGCAGACGGCTCTAGAGCAAGGCGATCAGCAGGCCGCTCTCGCAAGCCCACTCTAGCACGCAGGTGGTTGCCGAATGCTTGTACAAGTGCCCTCGCTGCATTTTGGGACTGCGTCTGCCTCGCAACTGCTCTAGCGTACGAACGAAACGGATTTTGGGTCAGATTTTTTGCAGTCACACATCCAGAATGCGGGAGAGGATTGTTTGTAAGATATTTATTTTCAACGAATTACTGGGATTTCGTCATCGCGGATTTTCTGCAGGAAAATTTGTAGTTCCAAGTGAGCGTCCAATACGGACCGAAGTCAAGAAGCAGAATCCGACGCTACCTTCTAGTTGCGAACGACTCGCTCGAGACCACGCTCGAGATTAGGTCTCGAAACCCGTAGCCGCCCTGCGGCTCGTCCGCTACGATTCGCTGGACAGTTCGCCGGTCGCGCGCGGTCAGTTCCCTGCCCGTGCCGTACTCGATCAGCAAGCCAGCCAGTGTCCTCGTGAAGTCTCCCGGACTGGCCATGATGTAGTCCTTCAAGTCCTGCGCACCCGCTAACTTCGTACCATCCGGCATCTCACTCACAGCCTGCACGGGCGCTTGCGGGGCTGCCGAGCCCTCCTCTCGGTAGTACGACGTTCGCCATCCACCAGCGGCGTCGTAATTCTCCAGCGCCAGGCCGATTGGGTCGATTGCAGAGTGGCAGATCGCACATGACTCGATTTTTTGGTGCGCTGCCAAGACTTCCTGCACACTCTCGGCTTGCGAGATGTCTGCCACCAGTGCCGGAACATCACTCGGCGGGGGCGGCGGCGGCCGGCCGAGCAGGTTCTCCAAGACCCACACACCACGCAGGATCGGCGACGATTCCACGCCATCCCCGGTCGCGGCGAACACGCCGGATAGACCCAACACGCCGCCTCGCGTCTTGACGTGGGCCGGCACATCCGGCCCGAGGGATCCGAATTCCAGCCGTTCGGGCTCCGGCCATAACAGACTCTGCCTCTGATCTGCCTCCAGTCGTCTCAGATCCACTTCATTACCCGGCATGCCCCAGGCGATCCGCATCGGCTCATTCGCATAGGTGAAATCCGAATCAATAAATGTCCGGATAGAGCGGTTGTGTTGCAGGATCTCGTCGAAGAACAGCTCGGTCCCGCGCACCATGCCGTAGCGGATTAGCTCACTCCAGACATGTCGCACGTCACATACCATCACGGCGGATGCCTTGCGGTTGCCCAGCCACTGGCCGGTGAAGTGCTTGACGAACCGCTGCGCCTTGGCGTCGCGGACCATGCGGCCGATCTCTCCGTCAAGAACTTCTGCCCGCTTGAGTTGTCCGGCTGCCGCCAATTCCAGCAAGCGCGCATCCGGCATGCTGCTCCACAGGAAATACGACAGCCTGCTAGCTAGGCCATAGTCGTCCAATGCTCCTGAACCTGACTCGCGGTACAGGAATTGGGGCGAAAGCAGGATCTTGCGGACACCGTAGTGGATGCCATACGCCGGATCGGCCGCTTCCTGCGCGTGGCTCAGCGCGCCGGAAATCAGATCCTCGCGCTCGCCAGGCATCAATGGCCGGCGAAAAGCACGCTCCGCCAACGGAAGCAGGATCGCCTCGGCGTAAGCGCGGTCTGCGGTCGGCTCCTGGCCTCCCAAGAATCGCACCTGCCTCGGCAGCGGTCCGATCGGCCCGCTGATCTCGATGCTCTCGAAACGGATCGTGGGCTCGGAAGATTCGTAAGACTCCTCGAGGTAGGTCGCCAATAGCCTGCGCAGATCAGCGGTATTGCCCGAAGTCCGGATCAGCGCCGGGGGGTAGTGCTTGCGCAGCCGGTTCTCGCAGTAGATCTGAAAGTTCTCGCCCCTCTCCAGGTGGACTTCAGTTTCCAAGATCTCCGGCTCGCGATTGCTGACGATCAGCTCTCCAACACGCGGCAGGTCGACACGCAGAGCCCGCTTGGGCAGGTCGTAGTCAGCGGGATTGAGGGCATAGAAGCCCAGCCGCAACGGCTTGCCATCGGCGCCGGCCACGGCCTCGGCGCTGGCCTTGATGCGCACGCGGTACACGCCCGACGCCTGCGCGATGAACGCCCGGTCCCACAGCGCCCCGGACCACCCCGCGATGTTGACCCCGGTGAAGTAAAGACCTGTCTCATCGCCGTCCCGGAGAAAGAACTTGGTCCGCGACGGATCCTGGCCGATGCTGGCCCGGACCGATGCGAAGTTGGCCACGGGCATGCCGGGCAGCGGAACCATGCGATCGGCGATATCAATCGCGACCTGCTGGTATGCATCCAAGTGGCCAGGCGTGAGGTGCGTGCCCTCGACCATCGTGTCGAAGCGCTGACCCGGCGCATCGTCAGGAAACGTCACCGGCAACCTGATCTCGCGGATTCCGAAAAGGTCCCGCACGGTGTTCAAGTACTCGATGCGATTCATGCGCCGCACCAAGCCATCGGAGTGCTCTGGTTCGCCGGATGCGAGCAGATCCTGCACTTCAGACAAGAACAGTTCTCTCAAGTCCGCGGGCGGCTGCGGAGCCTGCCGGGGCGGCATGAGTCTCGCATTCACGAGGGCGCCGGCCCGCGCCCACTGCTCCCGTGACGTACCATCCTGGAACTCGTGCGCCGAGGGATCGGCGCGAAATCCGCCGCTGGGATTGTCACGACCGTGACAGGACTGGCAATACGTCGCGGTGAATTCGCTGCCGACAGCTTCTGGCGCATCCGCGCCGAACGCGGGAGCGAGCCCAACGAGTCCGGCCGCAAGGCCGATCCGCGCAGCGGTCATCATGTCAGCACGCCGTTGAGATCGGACTCGCTGGTGCTGAACTTATCGACTTCGAATCCCAACTGCTGCAACACGGTCACATACAGGTCGCACGCCATGGTGTTCGCAACCGCGCCGTCTCCGCAGGAGATATGGCGCCGGTGGTTGAAGCCACCGCCCGCCACGAAGAGCGGGTAGTTGGTCCGGCGATGGGCAGCGGCGTCACCCATTGCACTGCCGATCAGCGTGACGGTGGAATCCAGCATGGACCTGCCATCAACATCCTGCGCCTCGCTGAGGGCTTTCAGGAAGCGGGCCGCGCCCTGCATGTGGCGCTCCTCGATAGTCAGCAAGCCGCTGATCTTTTCCTGCTTGTTCCCGTGGTGGGACAGGCGGTGATAGCCCTCGCCCATGAAGCTGCCGTTGACCATCAGGGCCCGGTCGGTGATCGGAATGGTCATTGAGATTACGCGGGTCGAATCATTCGTGATCGCCAGCGCCATCAAGTCCCACATCAAGTCTTCGTTGTCGAGCAGAAACGAACCGTCGACGTTTTCTTCGACCGGAAGTTCCAGACCCTCGGGAGGCACTGGAAACGGCCTGTCGAGCCAATCCCGGCGGCGCTTGAGCTTCTCCTCCACAGCGCGGATCGAAGTGAAGTATTCGTCCAGCTTCCTGCGGTCGGGGGCATTGGCGCGCGCACTGACGACTTTCGCCTCGCCAGTCAACTCATCTAGCAAGCTCTTGCCGGAATCAATCAAATAGGTCTGCCGCTTCAGCGCCACCGAGCCAGCCCCGAACACACGGGCGTAAAGCGCACTGGGACGGAGCGTCACAGGAAGCGGAAGGCCGGAAGCTGAGAACGACAGAGACGCCTTCTGCTGTGCCTCGCCGCAGCAGAGCTGCAACGACTCGTACCGCGTGTCACCGCCAAGAGTGGGGGCGACGAACTGGTCCAACGAGATGCTGCGGACAACGTGGCCGGTATAGAGCGTGTACACGAGTTCGTGGCCATTGCCGGTCGGGCCCTTGTGATCCAAGCCAGAAATGGTGGTGAACTTGCTGTCCAGACCGGCATCCCTGAACGGCTGCATCAGTCGAGGCGTGTCGCTTTCTGCGAAGAACTCCGGCTTGTAGAACCCCAGTTGCGTGCCGACACATACCAGACGCTTGGCTTTGCCATTCGATGGCTCGGGCGTGGCCTCCACCGCGCCCGGCAGGGAGGGCAGCAGCGGCAAGGCGAGCGCGTAGCTCGCTCCCTTAAGGAACTGTCGGCGGTCTCTGGACTGCTTGCGGGTCATATCCTGACACTCGAGTCTGCACTAGGATCGTACCCAACTTAACTGCTTCCAGCAACTGAGCAGCCACGATCAGGATCAGGTCTCGATCCAAGAACCCTGCCCCCGCAGCATGCGGAGCAATCCTCAAGCGCCGGACGAAGCGATGGGCTCGGCCGAGAGTCTCTTATGGCAACCTGATTCCCTACAATCGCCATCCAAGGCCAGCCGACCAGGCTGCCGCCGGGCCCCGCGTCCCCGCGCCACTTCCGACCGAGGGTGCTGTATTCTACGAAGGCAGCGCCTTCGGGCGCGTTCGAGTGCGCCATGTCGTCGACTCCCGCCACAGCAACGCAAGACCCCGCCCGGACCGCGCCAGCTGCTCCCGCAGCGGCACCGGAGCCCGAGGACATCGAGTATCCGGAGGGACATTGGATCGCGCAGAGCGTCGCGCACGGGGTGGCGGTGCGGCAGGCTGCGGCGGCATTGGACCTCCACTTCGCAGAGCGCGAGAACGTGCTGGTGGCGATGGAACTGGTGGTTTACTACCAGCGCGGCCAGACGGCGGCCAAGTTGCAACCGGATGTGCAGGTGGTGCTGGGGGTGCCGCGGGCGGTGAAGCGCGGCTCATACAAGGTCTGGGAGGAAGGCAAAGGGCCCGATTTCGTGCTGGAGGTGGCGTCACCGTCGACAACGCACAATGATGCTCAGCACAAGGCGCGGGAATACGCCCGGATCGGGGTGCGCGAGTACTGGCGGCTGGACCCGGACGGGGCATTGATGAGCAGTCCGCTGGAGGGGTATGTGGCCAGCGCGGGCCGCTATGGCCCGGTGGAGCCTGTGGCGGGCGCGGGGCGGCACCTCTGGAGCGAGGTGCTGGGGTTGGATTTGCGCAGCGAGAGGCAGGCTGGGGCAACCGTGCTAGTGTTCCGCGACCCGGCCACGGGTGAGGAGTTCGACGGGGGACTGGCAGCAGCCGATCAACGGCGACGGGCGGCGGAAGAGCGTGCGAGTGCAGCGGAGGAGCGAGTGCGGGCCTTGGAGGAGCGACTCCAGAGCCTCGCTACCGACAGGCCTCCACCGGAACGCGAACCCTAGCAGTTTGAGGCAAGAGCTAAGCGGGCCGATCGGTTCAGAACCACACCACTGCAGGCCGCGAATGGCTATTCGAACCTCGCACAGGACTGATTTGGTGGAACAGAAGCCGTCCCAGCGGGCACCGAGTGCCTTTCACATATGAAGACCACGCGACCATCGATTTGTGCCCCAAGCTGCTAGGGCCGAAGCCGTCCCTCGTTCGGCCGCAGGCAAGGATGCTGTTGATAGGTAATCAGGTATGGCAATGCGTGCGAAGCGCAGCGCAGCCGATTCTGGGTCGTGTCCAACGACTCCGCTGGCCTAGAAGTTCCACTCCCAGCCAACGATGAGAAACCGGGAAAGCCCAGTCGGAAACCGCGGGCTGTTTGTCACACGATTCCACAGCAGGGTGGTCTGGTTCCTGCGCCCGGTCACGTTCTGGAGGCCGGCATATACAACGACCTCTCGATCCCGGACCAAGAACGTGCGGTCGAGCCTCAAGTCCAGTGTGAAGAACGGGATGTAGCGCATCGTGTTCACTCGGTCCAGATCGAACACTCCGCGGCGTTGCGACTCCGAGAGCTCGATGTCGAACGGCGTGTAGGGCCTGCCTGTCAGGTAAGCCGTTCGGAACGCCACTTCCCACTTCTGACCAATGCGACGGCCACCAACGGCATTGAAGGCGAACGGCCTGTCGAACGCCCCGGGGCGCAGCTTGCCGTCCAGTCCGGCGTGGCGCGCCCTGGAATACGCCACGTTGAGCTGTCCAAACCACTTTTCGGAGAACTTCTTCTCCGCGAACAGCTCGACGCCGTGGACCCTGCCGCGGCCCGCGCTGGTCATCGGGTACAAGATGTCACGGACATCGAAGGTGTCGCCGACGTTCGCCAACGACAGCGCCGGGAACTGCGTTGCGACCGAATAGTCCTTGTAGCGCTTGGAATACGCCTCGAGCGTCACCCGGAGGTTCCGCTTTGGCGTCCAAGACAGCCCACTGATCCAGTGGTCCGATCTGGCGGGAATCAGAGATCTGTTCTCCGGAAACGCAGCCAGAAACAGGTAGACCGGGAGTTGGTGGTAGATTCCCCAGCTGGCGTTCCAGGAAAGGTTCTCTGCGATTGCTACCGAAACTCCAGCCCTGGGGCTCATGCGCACGTTTGACACACCGAATTGCGCGTACTTGTCGAATCTGCCACCCACGGTGAATCGCATTCGCCGGCCAAACTTGTGGGTGCCTTGGAAATAGGCGCTGCCTTGCGTCGCGGTGAACCTCTCGCGCAAGTCGATCGGGTTCAAGTCGGGGACGACGGCGAACGGACCGTCGTACCCGAGCGGTGAGAGGGTGACGTAGTCATTGACGAAGAACTTCTGAGCCCCGCCGACACGGTATTCTCCAGCGCGTCCCGCATGAATCGTCAGGTCGTACTTGATCGTGGTTTCGTCCTCTGACGAGTCCTGTCGGAACGTCACGGCTCCGGCGGCGATAGCCTGCCCTGCCGACAGCTCGGACGGGATGGGGCCAGACCGGACAAGATCCTTGACTGTGGAGTCTACCGTCGCGCTCGAGTGAGTGAGACCAAGCAGTCCGACCCCTCGTGTTCCGAGGATCCGCTGCCAATTGAAGCCTGTCGCGTTCCGGCGACCGGCGTATCGGATGTCGAACGCCCCGAGCGATTCATCGGGTTCGGTGTTCTCTGTCAGGCCCAGTCGAATCGAATCGATGCCCGTGATACTGGTCACCCATATCCGGTCGAAGTTCCCGAAGTCCCGAACTGCCTTGCCGGTAAACGAGTAGAAGACGGGCACACCGCCGAAACCGATGTCGTCGGTGAAGAGATCCAGAAAGCTCCGACGCGCCGAGACGATCCAAGACCCCTTTCCCCGGGCCCACGGCCCTTCCACCACGCCGCCGGCACCGGCGTATGCGAGCGTCGCACGCGCGCGGAACCTGTCTCGGCTGCCTTCTCGCTGCGCAACCTGCATGACGCTCGAGAGGCGATTGATGTACGGCGCGGGATAGCCCCCGGTGAGGAACGTCACATCTTCAATGAGCTGAACGTCTAGAAGGCTGACAGTGCCTCCGGCGGAAGCGAGATTCGCAAACGAGTTGATATTCGGGATTTCGATGTTGTCTACGACGAAGAGGTTTTCGAGAGGGCTTCCGCCACGGACGATGATGTCGTTCCTGAAATCAGCGGAACCGGTTACGACTCCTGGGAGAGTCGAGACGTACCTTGAAACATCCTCAAGGGTCCCCGCGGTCTTGGCGATCTCGCGATTCTGGATGGAAACCCCCGAGCTGACAACTTCGTCCGGCACGGGTAGTGCGGCAGCGCTGACGGCCACCGATGTCTCGACGGTAGCCACGTCCGGCAGTTCCAAGCGAACCTCACTGGTCTGCCCCGCCCGGACTTGCACAGTCCCGCTCAGCAAGGTCCCGCCCGATTCGATCCTGACCTCGAGCTGGACCAGTCCCGGCCGTGCGTCGATTGGAGCGAACCGGCCGCTCTGGTCACTGGGGGAGCACAGACCGGTGCCTGCGATACAGACCTGAAGGAACTCTCCCGGAGTACCGTCACTCCGGACGACTTCGCCGCGGACTACCCCCGTTCCGACCGTGTCCTGGGCGCTAGCGACGGCACAGAACACCAAGACCACATGCAGTGCGGCTGCCCGACAACGCTCTCGCAACAAAGTTGCGCGCAAAGACCCCACCGAACCCCTCCAAGCCGACAACGGCGGTCGCATGAACTCAACTAGGGTGCCCGGATCCCAGCCGTGGATTCCGTCCGATCTGGAACGTTCTTGGAATGTCTGGCACTTCGGCCAACTGGCTTCGAGAACTGGATAGCCGGCGTGACATAAAGGCGGACTTCTTGCGGAGATGGCCGAGCCGCGATCAAATCGGCGCCACAATGCGCCAGCGTTCAAGGATGCCGTCGGCCTTGCGGTCTTCGAGCCCGCTATGCAGACCCAGAACCGACCCTGAACTCAGTCCAGCCACCTCCCAATCGTCGTCACTAGTCTCATTCTGGGGGATGCTGGGCGAGGGCAGATCTCACCACCAGCCACCGAGCCCCTATTCGACGATCTTCCCGTCGAACAGGCGCACTACTTTCTTTGCGCGGGCCTCGAACCGCGGGTCGTGGGTCACCATGCAGATAGTGGCCCCGCCCTGATGGACGTCTTGGAGCAGGTCCATCACGGCCTCGCCGTTTTTCGAGTCCAGATTCCCTGTCGGCTCGTCAGCCAGCAGCACCGACGGATCTCCTCCGAGGGCCCTGGCCACCGCGACTCTCTGCTGCTGCCCGCCCGACAGCTGCGAGGGGTAGTGCTTCATGCGGTGCGCCATACCGACGCGTTCCAGGGCATCCTCCACCCGCTTCTTGCGTTCGGAAGACGGCATCCCCCGATAGGTGAGTGGCAGTTCGACGTTCTCGAACACCGTCAGGTCACCGATCAGGTTGAACGCCTGGAAGATGAAGCCGATCTGGCGGTTCCGGATGCGGGCCCGCTGCCTGGCATTCAGATCCTCGACTGACTCGCCGTTCAGCCGGTACACGCCAGCGGTGGGGGTGTCGAGCAATCCGAGAATCGACAGCAGCGTCGACTTGCCGCAGCCCGAGGGACCCGAGATCGCGATGTATTCGCCATCACGGATCTCGAAGTCGATGCCCGAAAGCGCGTGCGTCTCCACCTCATCGGTGAAGAATACCTTCGACACACCCTCCAAGCGGATAAGTGGTGCACTGCCGTTTGTAGAATCTGCCATTGTCTGACTTCACGTCTCCTTTTGATGCGAAACTGGCTGCCTATTCGAGCCGGATCCTGTCGTAGGCGTCCCACGCAGACATGTCGGATAAGACCACATTGTCGCCCTCGCTCAGGCCGGAACGTACTTCGATCGTGCTGACTGATACCTTGCCCACCTGAACTTGGACGCGCGAGGCGTGGGCTTGGTCTTCTTCCAGCTTGAAGAGTCCCATGAGGCTCTCCTCCCTGGCATGGATGGGGCGACCCACGTGCAGTACATTCTCGAGCCGCTCGAGTTCGATCGTCCCGTCCACGCTAAGGTCGGGCCGGGCGCCTCGGGGCATTTCGCCGAGCAGCCTGATGTCAACCAGTACGGTCCCTTCGATCGCGGCCGGATCGATGCGCGAGACCACCCCCTCGATCACCCCGTTCCGGGTGTCGACCTCCGCCCGCTGCCCGACGGCCACGTCATTCACCAGTGTCTCCGGGATCTTGAGCTCCGCCTTGAGGTGCGTCGGATCGGACACTCGTGCCAGCTCGTCGCCAGGGGCGACCAGCTGTCCGACCTCAACATCCATGAGCTGGAGGACCCCGTTCATCCCGGCCCGAACCCTGAGTCGGTCGACCTTTTCTTCGCGCAGCGCCACGAGTGCTTCCATCTGTGCGATGCGGGCCCTCTGCGCCGTCAGCTGTGCGTCTACCGAGGGCTTGCGGGCGTCCTCCCGGGCGCGCTCCAACTGGAACTGCTTGCGCAGGTGTTCCATCGAGACGCGCGACTTCATCAGGGTGACCTGATCCGTCAGACCCTCCTCCGAGAGTGCGAGGTCAGCCTCGTACTGCGCCTTGGCCTGAAGGTACTGCCCTTCCACGTCGGCGGTCACTGACTCCTGGGTGAGACGCTGGTCCTCGAGCTGCGCCCGGAGGTTGGCAAGGTCGGCCTCGGCTTCCTTGAGTTGAGCCTCGGCGTCGAGGTATTCCTGCTCGACCTGCGGACTGCTGAGTTCGAGCAGCACAGTGCCCGGTTTTACAGACTGACCGGGCTGGACGAGGCGTCGCTCGACGCGCCCAGCATCGCTTGCGGCGATCACGACCACAGCCTCGGGCACGAGCGTTCCGATGCCCCGAACCTGCCGTAGCATCTCGCCACGCTCGACGGTGTCGGTGAAGACCGCAGCAGCATCCACGCCAGGAGCTGCCGGCTCGATGCGGGACACCACCCAAGCAACTGCCAAGAATGCCGTTCCCGCAACGGATCCCAAGACGATCCGCCGGATGCGCTTCCTCCGGGCGTATCCGATGCGTGCCTTGTCCAAGTTACGGTTCTCCTAGGCCAAGCCCAGCGCGAGCATGGAAGACGAGCCAATCCCGGTCGAGGCAGTCAGGCGCGTTGCAACCAACCAGCCGACCAAGCTTGTCGCTGACTCAATGGCTCCGCCAAGAGCTGCTAGGGCGACGCCGTGCTCAGACTTGCCCACGGATTCAGCATACGAGAAGGAACCGACCTGCGGACGTACGACCGGCCACAAGTCCTGAGGAGGGTAGCTGTAGCGATCCCCTTGGTGAGCCATCAGCGCGGATTCTGATTCGAGGCGATGGTGATGCGGATGCTGGCGCATTGCAGGCAGCTAGCTCTCACGAAGCAAGGTGCGGCGACAGTCTCGCGTTGCGTGCCAGGCCGGCCAGACGGCGGCGCCCAGAGAAACAACAAAGAGGAAGGCCACTACTGAGATCAGGACAATCGGGTCCTGTGCGGAAGTGCCGCGAAACACATCCAGACTAAGGCTGCCAAACGAGGAGACAGCCGCGGTGCCGAGCACGAGACCGAGAACAGCGAATCGTAGGGTACGCACCACTAAGTCGCGCACAACTCGGTTTCGCTGTGCCCCCAGGGCCGACTTGATTGCGACCTCGGTCCGGCGGCCCGCCATCGTCTCGGCGATCACGCTATAGACCGCAGTAACGGCAAGGATCACCGCACAGGCGCCAAACCACAGCAGCAGGATCACATTGAATCGATGTCGTGCCGTGTCCCAATCGATCAGTTCACCGATCGTGAGCGGGTCGCCCGCATTCTGGCTAGGATCGATTTCCCTCACAACGCGCTGTACCAGCGCCGAGAGCTCCTGACGAGGCACGGGGCCGCGAATCACGACGTGCCGCGTCGGTTGATTCGCCTGTAGGATTGGCAGGAAAATGTGCGCGCCTGAGTGAGTGCCGGACCGGTAGCGGGCGTCTCCAGAGATGCCAACGATGCGCCTCCAGCCCCGCCTCCCACTCCCTACCTGGATGCGATGGCCAAGGGGCGTGTGGCCAGCGGATCGCACTTGGTCGGCTAGCGTCTCGCTGATAATCGCGACCGGCTCCGCTTCCTCCGAATCGCGACTGTCGAAGTCCCGCCCTTGCAGCAACGGTGATCCAACGGTCTCGAAGTAGTCGGCGGTTACGACCTCGTAGTTCGCCTTAGGACGCTGCTTGCCATCCCAACTGCCCGCCTCGAACTCGAATTCATAGGGGATATCCCATCCGATGGGGCCCGCAAGCGGCCGCAGTAGGATTGCACCGGCCGAGGTAACACCTGGCTCCTCGCGCAACCGTTGCAAGAGGTGCGAATAGAATACGTGCCGCGCACCGGTGTCGAAGCCTAGGGCAGGAAACACGCCCGGACCTCTCAGCGAGACATCCAGCGTTAGTGCATCGCGATTCGCGAAACCGGTCTCAACGAACGCCACGGAACGATAGCTCAGAACGAGCAGGACGGCGGTTGCCAGCAGCACGAAGGTCACCGCGGACTGCGCAAGAACGAATAGGTCGCGCGCCCGCTTGGCGCGGTTCGACACCGAAGATCGAGGATCGCCTTCCCTGATTGCGGATTCGAGGCGCGTTCTCGAGACTGCCCATCCGGGTGCAAGCGAGCACACAACAGCCACAAAGGCCGCCGCCCCGGCAGCGAAACAAAAGGAGTTCAGATCCAACGAGGCCTCGGACAGTCGCGGAATATCGGCTGGGGGCCATCTCACCAAGGAGCGAATCAGCAAGTACGCGATTCCCAGTCCGGCAATTGCGGCGATGCCTCCCGCGACTGCACCCTCGGCGGCCATCTGGGCAAGAACTCGTCTCGGCGGAGCTCCGAGCGCGAGATGCGTGGCAATTTCGGAACGGCGTGACACTGCGCGTGAGAGCAGAATTCCCCCCGAGCTGATCGCGGACGCGATCAGCAGAAGCAGAGAGGCCCCGAGGACGATCCACAGGTGAATCCTTGCCGATCCGGTCCAATAGTTAACCAGCGGTATCACCACTCCCCGCTGCGAGCTTGAATACGCTTCCGGGTATTCGGCTGCGAGTCGCTTGAATAGCGCCCTCACGTCGCTATAGACCTGTTGACGTGAATAGTCAGGCTTGGCACGCGCCACCGCTTGCAGGAAAGTCGCTCCGCGACGCTCGACGATCCCTTCTTCGATCCCTAGCGGTATCCAGAGGGCAGCCCCTCGAGGGAACTCGACGCCCGTCGCCATGACACCGATCACCGTATGGCCCTGACCATTGAGGCGCACCGTGCGGCCGATGATGCCGGGGTCCGCCCCCAATTGATCACGCCAAGTTTGATCAGATACGACGACAACTGGTGGTGCACCGACTCGTTCGTCGGCACTTACGAAATTCCTTCCCATGCGTGGCGAGACACCCAGAACTCGGAAGAAGTCGTGCGACACGAGGGCTGTTTCTAGTTGCACTGGGTCGGCCGTTCCAGACTGGAGCACTCGGGCGTTGCCGTAGAGAGCCACTGGCGTTACAGCTACGTATTCGAACCCCGGGATGCTCTCCTGCAGGTCGCTAAGCTCCGGGTACGCGAGTTCCTCGACGTGGGCTCCCGCGAGAGGATCTGCCTTCTGGATCACATAGATCGAATCCTGATCCGGGAACGGCAGGGGTCGCAGGAGAACCGCGTCCACCAGCGAAAACATGGCGACGCTCATTCCGATTCCGAGCGCCAAGCTGCCTACGATCATGGCTGCAGACCGAGGGTATCTACGCATGTGGACCAAGGCGTAGCCGAGATCCCTGGCCAGAGCGTGAATCCAGCTCACTCCCCAGGACTCACGGCACTGCTCCTTGATCTGAGTAACGCCTCCCAGAGCTATCCTCGAGAGCCGCCGGGCTTCGTCTGGCGCTTTTCCGGCGCGAACATGTTGTTCCGTCAGTCGGTCTAGGTGGAATTGCAACTCTGCATCGAGATCGTCCTCCATGACCTTGCGCTGGAATAGCGCACGGCCTCGATAAAGCAGGTTTCTGAGCAACATCTCCTCCGGCTAGGCCGTGTCAAGAATGATCTGCACGGCGTCGGACAGCTTCCGCCATGAGGCGGATGCATTTTCTAGTTGGCTCCGCCCTGCGGGCGTAAGCTCGTAGTACTTGGCGCGCCGATTGTTATCAGACACACCCCATGTCGCGCGAATCCACCCTCGACGTTCCAGCCGATGCAGGGCCGGATACAGCGATCCCTGTTGGACTTGGAGAACTTCATCGGAGATCTGTCGGATCCTTTCCGAGATACCCCAGCCATGCTGCGGCTGGAGGTTGAGGGTCTTGAGAATCAGCAGGTCCAATGTGCCCTGCGGAAGGTCGATGCCCGACAAGAGGTCCCCTTTCACTTCTACAGGTCTATGCTACTCGTATTCCCTGTAGAAGTGCAAGGGCAGCCAAGCGAACGGCAATGGAACCCGCTCCCGCCATAGGGTGATGTAGTCCCGTGGGATCACTTGTCCGGCTCCACGGCTGCATTCGCTAACAGACGCCAGTCCCTCGAACGCGGAGCACCCTCAGCACACGCGCTGGGAAGGAGCTTTGTGTAGTTCCTCGCGCGCCGGCGCACATGCTCCTTGAGAAGAACGGCCCTATCGCCAGCGCCAACATGCTCAAGGGCTCCAATGAGGGCTTCCGTGCCGATGCCATGGTCAGACCTGCCCACCGAATCAGTATGCGGGTCGGGATCGACCTGCGAACGTACGGCCAGCCGCAGGCCCGGGGGCGGGCAGTCGTACCAACGGGACAGATAGGCCATCAGCAAGGGTTCCAATCCGGGGCGATGGCGATTCGAACGCTGGCGCACTGCAGATAGCTAGCTCTCACGAAGCAAAGTCCGGCGATTGTCTCGCGTTGCGTGCCAAGCTGGCCAGACAGCTGCGCCCAGAGAAACGACGAAGAGGAAGGCCGCGACTGGGATCAAGACAATCGGATCGCGTGCGGAAGTGCCGCGAAACACATCCGGACCCAGTGTGCCCAACACGGACACAGCTGCGGTGCCGACCGCGAGACCCAAAACAGCAAAACGTATCGTTCGCACGACCAAGTCGCGCACAACTTGGTTTCGCTGCGCACCCAGCGCTGACTTGATCGCTACCTCAGTCCGGCGGGCCGCCATCGTCTCAGCGATCACGCTATAGACCGCAGTTACGGCAAGGAACACTGCACAGGCACCGAACCACAGCAGCATGATCACATTGAATCGATGTCGCGCAGTGTCCCTATCGATCAGTTCACCGATCGTGAGCGGGTCGCCCGCATTCTGGCTGGGATCGATCTCCCTCACCAAGCGCTGTACCAGCTCCGAAAGTTCTTGGCGGGGTCGAGGTCCGCGGATGACGACATGTCGAGTCGCTTGCCCTGCCTGTAGAATTGGCACGAAGATATGCGCGCCCGAGTGAGTGCCGGATCGATAGCGGGCATCTCCGGAGATGCCCACCACGCGCATCCACCCTGGACTCCAGCGGATCGCGAGCCTGACGCGATGGCCAAGCGGCGTGTGACCAGCGGATCGAACTCGGTCGGCGAGGGTCTCGCTGATAATTGCGACCGGTTCCGCTTCCTGCGAATCGCGACTGTCGAAGTCCCGCCCTTGCAGCAACGGCGATCCAACGGTCTCGAAGTAGTCGGCGGTCACGACCTCGTAGTTCGCCTTCGGACGCTGCTTGCCATCCCAACTGCCCGCCTCGAACTCGAACTCGTAGGGGATATCCCATCCGATAGGGCCTGCAAGTGGCCGCAGCAGAATTGCGCCCGCCGAGGTGACGCCTGGCTCCTCCCGCAACCGTTGCAAGAGGCGCGAGTAGAATGCGTCGGTTGTAACCGGATCGAAGGCTTGGGACGGAAACAAGCCCGGACCTCGCAGCGATACATCCATAGTTAGTGCGTCGCGATTCGCGAGACCGGTCTCAACGAGTGCCACGGAGCGATAGCTCAGCACGAGCAGGACGGCCGTTGCCAACAGCACAAACGTCACCGCAGACTGAGCAAGAACGAATAGGCCGCGCGACCGATTGGCGCGGTGCGACACCGAAGATCGAGGATCGCCTTCCCTGATTGCGGATTCGAGGCGCATTCTCGAGAGAGCCCATCCAGGCGCAAGCGAGCACACTACAGCGACAAAGGCTGCCGCTCCGACAGCGAAACAAAAGGAATTCAGATCCAACGACGCTTCGGACAGTCGCGGAATATCGGCTGGAGGCCATTTCACCAAGGAGTGAATCACTAAGTACGCGATACCAAGTCCGGCGATTGCGGCGATGACTCCCGCGACTGCACCCTCGGCGGCCATCCGCGTAAAGATTCGCCTCGGCGGAGCTCCTAGCGCGAGATGCGTGGCAATCTCGGAACGACGTGACACCGCGCGTGAGAGCAGCAGTCCCCCCGAGCTGATCGCGGACGCGGTCAGCAAGAGTAGAGAGGCCCCGAGGACGATCCACAAGTGAATCCTTGCCGATCCGGTCCAATAGTTGACCAGCGGTGTTACCACTCCCCGCTGCGAGCTCGAATACGATTCCGGGTACTCATTCGCGAGTCGCGTGAAGAGAGCGCTCACGTCCCGATCGACCTGTTGACGTGGATAGCCGGGTTTGGAGCGCGCCACCGCTTGCAGGAACGTCGCGCCGCGACGCTCGACGACGCGCTGTTCGATCCCCAGCGGAACCCAAAGGGCAGCTCCCCGCGGAAACTCGACGCCAGGCGCCATGACGCCGATCACGCTGTGGCCCTGGCCGTTCAAGCGCACGGTCCGACCGATGATTCCGGGATCCGCGCCCAGATGTTCACGCCATGTGCGATCCGAAATCACAACGACCGGCGGGGCGCCAACCCGTTCGTCGGAATCGGTGAACCCCCGACCCAGGCGGGGGGTAACACCGAGAACACGGAAGAAGTCGTGCGATACGGGTGAGGCTTCGAGTTGGACCGGATCGGCCGTCCCGGTCTCCAGCACCCTGGCATAGCCGTAGAGGGAGGTCGGGGTGACAGCCACATACTCGAACCCCGGGATGCTCTCCTGAAGATCAACCAACTCTGGGTATGCGAGCTCCTCGACGTGGGCTCCCGCGAGAGGATCTGCCTTCTGGATCACATAAATCGAGTCTTGGTTCGGGAACGGCAGGGGGCGCAACAGAACCGCGTCCACCAGCGAAAACATGGCGACACTCATTCCGATTCCGAGCGCCAGACTGCCCTCGATCATGGCTGCTGACCGAGGGTATCTCCGCACGCGCACCAAGGCGTAGCCGAGATCCTTGGCCACAGCGTGAATCCAGCCCACTCCCCAAGACTCGCGGCACTGCTCCTTGATCTGAGAAACGCCGCCGAGAGCTATCCTCGAGAGCCGCCGGGCTTCGTCTGGCGTTTTTCCGGCGCGGACATGCTGCTCCGTCAGTCTGTCCAGGTGGAATTGCAACTCTGCGTCGAGATCGTCCTCCACGACCTTGCGCCGGAATAGCGCACGCCCTCGATAAAGCAGGTCTCCGAGCAACGTCTCCTCCGGCTAGGCCGTGTCAAGAATGATCTGCACGGCGGCGGACAGCTTCTGCCATGAGGCGGATGCATCTTCCAGTTGCCTCCGCCCTTCGGGCGTGAGCTCGTAGTACTTGGCGCGCCGATTGTTGTCAGATACGCCCCATGTCGCTCGAATCCACCCTCGTCGTTCCAGCCGATGCAGCGCTGGATACAGCGATCCCTGTTGGACATGGAGAACCTCGTGTGAGATCTGTCGGATACGTTCCGAGATCCCCCAGCCATGCTGGGGCTCGAGGTTGAGGGTCTTGAGAATCAGCAGGTCCAGAGTGCCCTGCGGAAGGTCGATGCTCGACAAGAGGTCCCCTTTCGCTTCTACAGGTCTATGCTACCCCTATTTCCTGTAGAAGTGCAAGGGCAGCCAAGCGAACGGCAATGGAACCAGTACAAGGCCCTACGCCGACCCACGCCCCGGTCGTCCCTTCCATGGCTCGCCCGGGAGTAGCGCAATGAGCCGCTCGGATACTGTCCGCGCCGCTTCGGTCGCACGCCACTGGAAGCCCGTCCTAAGAAGCGCGCTCATGTCAGCATTGAACTGAGCATCGCCCACCTTGCCCGCGAGATTCCTTTCGAACATCGCGCGGGTCACCGGATCGCCCTCACGCTCCATGTGCGCGCCAAACGCCGCCGCGATCCGTCCGGCATCGATTCGCTTATCGGCAAGTCCCGTCGCTAGGTCGAAGAGATCCCGGCCCTTGCGACGCTGATAGAGCGCCCTCAGCTTCGTTGCCAACAATTCATCGAGTTCGAAGGTCGTGATATTCGCCATTCCGGAGTACCACCGCGAATCGACCGAGAACGAGCGTTTGGTGAAGCCCAATACCGCAAAGTGTTCACGAGTATTGATCTCGACTTTGAGACGTAGCCTCATCGCCGGCACGTCCTCGGACAGAAACCGGTAGCCGAACGTCACCCGGCCTTGAGACTGCTTCCATCGCGCTTCGCCGAGCCAAGGATCGAGGACGTCTCGCAGGCCGTCCATCAAGGTACCAGCAGGCCCTGGCGCGACCTGCACGAGATCGATGTCCTCGGAATAGCGGGCGGGCGGCGTCAGGTAGAGCTTGTATAGCGCCGTACCTCCCCGGAAGGCAAGCGCTGTAGCAAGAGCCGGATCGGAGAACATCTCGACCAAGGCGCGGCTGATGATCAGGTCCTGCTCGACCTGGAAGTCCTCGCTCCACGGAGCCCGCTCCCGCCATTGGGTGATGTAGTCCCGCGGGATCACACGTCCGCCTCTACGCCTACATTCACGAACAGACGCCAGTCGTGCGAGCGCGGCGCACCGTCAGCACGCACGCTGGGCACGAGTTTCGTGTAGTTTCTCGCGCGCCGCCGTACATGCTCCTTGAGAAGAACGGCCCTATCGCCAGCACCGACACGCTCGAGCAGATAGCCCAGGCGCTGCACCCAGAGGATCGACGCAGATTCAGAAGCATCGGCGAGGCGCTCCGGATCCATATTCTCGCCAAGCTCGGAAAGCACGCCCGCCACTCGGTCCACACCTCCGGCGCGATGCATGTATCCGACCAGATCGACTGCCGTCGCCTCTACGGTCGAGACCAGAATCGTTCCGCGTGGATTATTGAAGCTCTCCACTGGCACGGCGGCGAGTTCTCTGCGCGCGACGAAGGCGACCCTGACGGAACCACAGACGATCATCGGCCTGTTCGTCCCCAACATCACCTGGAACTCCTGCGGGCGATGATGGGCAGCTCCGTGGTATTGCGCGGCCGAGAGCAATCCGACATAGTAGCGGGCCCTCCGGTGCTCCATGAGAGCCGGAAGGAACTGGTCAGCCGGCAGGCAGCCAAGCCGCCTGTACTCGGGTGGCACGATGACGTAGAAGCCTCGCGCCGGACTTGCGATCTCCCCTTTGGCTGCGACGCGGCTCAGCGCCTGACGTGCTGCCTGCTCGGAGACGCCAAGTGCCGAGCGAAACTCAGACGAGGCAAAGCTATACTGGCCGCGGGCAGCTAGGTCTGCGATGACGTCGCGGGCGCGCGGTGCAGCATTTGCAGACATTCCACTAATAAAGTAGCATTATTCATCACGTTATCATAGTGAAATAGTAATCTTCCTGCCAAAGCACCGATCAGCCCTCCCATCTCACAACTTTCCTTGCGGTCGGCGACCATCCGCTCAGGCATCTCCTTCACTGCCCTTGCGCATCCCGTAACGGTCTAGAGTTGCTCTAGGTCGGGGTGC
Organism: Bryobacterales bacterium; assembly: GCA_028819215.1. GTDB lineage: Bacteria > Acidobacteriota > Terriglobia > Bryobacterales > UBA6623 > VXMF01. The sequence continues at coordinate 37,403 of JAPPMG010000054.1, read as the reverse complement.
CGATTCAGGTCAGCGTGTGGTCTGCACGGCTGTTGTTCGACGATGAACCATCGGAGGAGGCTCTGATCCGCAGATGCTGCTGGAGAGCCTCCAGAACCTGCCCAACACACTCAACTGCTAGAGAGCTTAACGCTAAGGACGCGCTCAGTCGGCAGGAAGAACGAGGCAATCTCAGGCTGCTGGCCAGTTCGAAGACGATCCGGGCCGCTTGGGCAACTCATGACGGCCCCTTGACACCACGCACATGTATTCGGCAACTTTCGACGCGACATGAGTGGACAGGCATCCAAGCGCAATCGCGAAGAATTGCTAGAAACGATATCGGATACCCACTTCGAGGGATCGGGAAGCGCCCGTTTCGAAGTAACCGATAACGTGCGACTATCCCCCGCGCACGACAATGCGTGGAGCGAGGTTCGCAAGAATGCCCGCGCGAACGATTAGGGGTGTAGTCGATACCCTGTCCCTGGATTCGACGAATTCTTCAGAGCGAACAAGGACACTGCTTCCGTCTAGGTCTTCCTGTACAAGAACGGTTGGTACCGGATGAACTGACTCTGGCGCTCAAATCCAAGACCGCCACTGGCATGAAGGGAGAATCGGTCCCTCCCCACAACCTGACGACAGATGGCAAGACCGCAATCAGTCTTTGTGTCGGGACGTCGTTGTTCTGAACCCCGGGATTCACTCGATAGAACTCAGAGAATGGATGGTCCGTGTATGGACGGTGTACGCCTTCAGTGACCTCTAGATGACTGGTGATCCCATCAACCATCACTGCCCACTGCCGCCGGACGGGCACCAAGATGCCCCCGCGATCTGCGGAGTCCATTCCCCGCCTTTCAACACCTGCGCCCTGTTCCCAAAGTAGTAGCCACCAGTTAGTCCGTAGGTCTCTATCGCAGGATCGCGCTGCTGTGCACGGAGCGACTCCTAGCTGCAAGATTGCGCGATCCACGTACTCGCCGGCTTTCCGGATCTCGACACACGGGCGCCCCCGCCTAGGGTGACTCCAGCCGCTCCACCCAGATGGGGCTTCCCCACGCGATTTCCCCGTCGTCCTGAACGACGCGAACGTAGTAGTAAGCCCTGGCCGGAAGTGGATCATTGTCGGTGTAGACGACACTGACGTCAGGCCGGTTGGGGCGAGTCGAATAGACGACCCGCTCGTTGCGGATCACTTCGACTAGAGCGACGGTGCCAGTCCCCTCGACGCGGATCTGCAGTGGAGGGATGGATTTGGAGGCGAACGCATCCCCCATGAAGTGCTCGCCCAGTCGGTATTCCAAGATGATGTTGTCGGTGGCACCGTACGTGCGCCGCTGCTTGATCGCATCGAAAATGGCGGCTCGAGTCGGAGCCTCCGCGTAGACCATCGCGTACGAGATGTGCGTGGACCAGTGATCGGAACTGGCGATCGTTCCCAGCCTGTAGCCCTTGCGATACGCGTTCCAGAGAAATCCGTCCTCCTGGTAGCCCCCGATCGGGTTGTCGGCGGCGGAGCGGGGCGCACGGGGTCCTCCAGGGTGTTCGTACGAGACGCGGTCGCCCTGGAAGACCTCAACCACCGGCTCGACCTCGGGGTCGTTGTCCCGCCAGTCTGTCCCCATGCTGGATCCGGTGGTGTGGGGCACGGAGATCCCGCCCGAGCGTCGCAGCGATTCGTAGAGCAACTTTGTATCGTTCTCAAGCACAGTGTCACGCCCGGCAGCGATTGTTGGGCGGGGACGATCAAAGTCGGCCTTGGTGTGGAACGAGACGACCGGCACGCCTCGCCGCGTGTGAAAGATGTTGCGATGCCCGTTGGGGTAGGGGACGCTTCGCTCGTACGCGTAGAACGTTGTGAACGCCGGCCCGACATGGAAGAGATCGGAGGTCTTCTCGATAAGCCACCACCAGTACTCGCTGTCGCCGCCCGAGTTGTGGTCGGTCACCGCCCCGAAATCCATCGCTGCGGCATCGAGCATGTAGCGATAGAAGTCAAACACAGATCCGTCCACCATGCCTCCGCTCGAGTCCCACGAGAACTCGGTGTGGCGATGAAGATCGCCACGCACGATCCGGTTCTCGGCGCCGCGAATGGATGTCCGGTAGGCTCGGATCGCGGCGACCTCCGCGCTCTCGCGGGGATGAACCGACGCAACCGGGGTCGGATCGTCTGGAGCGCTGGGAACGAGATTCAACGAGACTGGACCGTCGCCAGGTCCCAGACGTCCGGCCAGAATGTTTGCCCGGACGTCTCGAACCGGGCGTTGTTCAAGCCGCCCGTCGGTCGGCCAGACGACAGTCAGGCTCCCGTCCGGGCCGAATGCCGCATCGGCTCGCGCGGAGATTCGACCCCAGCTCTCGGGCATCGTGCGGACTGGGGACCAGCGATCCCCGTCGAAGAAGACGACGGCGTGTTCCCAGTACGTTGGCCGGAAGCCGAGGCTCTCCGTCCAGCGGACATGATTCCAGCGATGGAACAGCAGGGCAACCCGGCCGCTTGCCGGGTCGACATGTAGTTGGGGGAAGTCGTGATCAGGGATTCCAGCTCCATCCAGCGTGTCAACAAGATTCGAGCGCGGCACCATCCTTCGCCCGCCTTCGAAGACGGCCAGGTTGAGATTGCGAGACTCGTACAGGCGCGCCCCCGGAGACGAGGGCTCGTTGATCCATGTGGTCCAAAGTTCGCGTCCTCTTGCGATCCAACCGGGATCAGTCGTCGGACCGGAATCCTTTCCCCAGTTTGCAGCGCCCTCATCCCAAGCCACCCAGACCCGCCCATCCAGATCGACTGCTACGGAGGCGTGTGCCTCGAACTTCGCGGTCGTGGCGACAGGCACGAGCGGGCCGAGCTCTCCGCCAGCAAAGCGGCGAAGGAAAACATCGTAGTTTCCGTTGCGGTAGCTATCCCACACCACGACGGCCGACCCCTGCTGGTCAATCGCGACCCGGGGCTCCCAATCGTTTGCCGGGTGATCGCTGACCTGGATTTCGGGCGACCATTGCGAACCGTCGTGGAACCGCAGGAAGATGTCCGCGTTGCCGGCGCGGAACCCTTGCCAAACCACCCACAGCCATCCACGCGAGTCTGCGACAAGGTGATGTTCGATGTCCTGGCTTGGATGCGAACTCAACCGGACCAGATCACCCCACCTGCCCGTCGCTTCGTCCAGTTCGCGCGCGTACAGATCGAAGTTGCCGTTGCTCTGCTGCGACCACACGACCCACGGCCGTCCGCCAGCGGCGAGTGCGACTTGCGGGCGCCAAACGTCGCCCGTCACTCCCGGCACGCGACTGAACGTGCGCCAGGACTGGTCGAACTTGCGAATACGAACCTCGTCCCGTCCGCCGCTGTAGGATTGCCAGACAAGCCACGCGGCGCCGTTGGCAGCAACGGCCACCGACGGGAAGTCGTCGAAGCGCAAGTCGTCTGTTAGCTTCTCAGCGCCGAGCAAGCCGGAGACACGGACCCAGCCGTCAAGGAACACAAGCTCGTCACCAGCCGAGACTTCGTCTAGGCGGAAGGAAAAATCGCCGTGCTGGCTCGAGACGTCGAGGCGTGCGCCCGGATCCGCGGAGCCACGCACGACCAACCCTTTTGGGGTGGTCTCCGGCCGTGTCGGATGCCTTGTGACGAGCTCGAAAGTACCCAGCTCGATACGATCCTCGCCCGCGAAGAGCCAGCCGCCGAGTTCGTCGATTCTGGCACCGTTCGTACCGATCGAGCCCGCCCAGCGGTTGGGCGGGTCGTCACCATAGCCGAACGCCACGCGAACCGAGAACGGCTGTGCTTGTACCGCCGCTACGGCGACTAGGCCGGTCACAGCCAGGACGGAGGCGCGGAGCGAGCGAGACCGCAAGCGATCCGAGTACCATTCGCGACACATTTTGAGGTAACCCCGTGCGATCGGTCGCCAGTCTACCGCGAGACGGAATCGCAGGGTGGGATCACCATCTGAACGGTTTGCGATTCGACTCCGGCGCTCGCTGTCCAGATCGCTAGGATGGAATCCCCTGTCAATCCTCCGACTCGAAACTTTCCACCCTCTACGTTGGGGAGGAACCGAGGAGGGAGGAATGCCCGATGCGCTACGTATCCTCCATTCACCGCGACGACATCGGATACGGTGTCAGCTTTCCCGACTTCCCGGGCTGCGTCTCGGTCGGCGACACGGTTGACGATGCCGTCAGGCTAGGCAGCGAGGCCCTCGCATTCCACGTCGAGGGACTCATCCACGACGGCACTCCGATTCCGCCGCCCCGCTCGATCGATGCCATCAAGGCCGATCCGGACCTCGCCGAGTGGCGTCGCGGCGCCGACTTCGTGCTGGTCCCCCTCCTCTTGGACCGTGGATCCTCGCGGCGGGTCAACATCTCCCTTGACCGAGGCCTGCTCGAGGCCATAGACGACGAGGCCAAGCAGCGCCGGATGACTCGGTCGGCCTTCCTATCGACCGCGGCCCGAAACGAGATCGAGGGGACGTGACCGCCGGCGACGGCAGCGGCAGACACGCCAACGTGTGCTTATCGGCTATAGAGATCGCGCGAGGGAATCTTTGCGCCCTGATCTCTCAGCATCGCATCCAACCGCGCCTTCATCGCAGCCGCCTTTTCGGGGAGACGCCCTGCAAGATCATGGGATTCTCCAATGTCGTCATTCAGGTTGTAGAGTTCCCGGCGTCCATCTTGGTAGTAGTGAATCAGCTTCCAGTCCCCTGATCGAATCGCACTGCCCGGTTTTGAGATCCGGACATGCGGATAGTGCCAGACCATTGGCCCTCGATCAAAATCCGAGTCCCCCCTCAGGATGGGCGCAAGACTGACTCCATCTCGGTGCTGCTCAGGGCGCAACTTCAGGCCGAGAGTCTCGAGGATGGTGGGATAGAAATCCGTGCTGATGACCGGTTTCCGGCAAATGGAACCGGGCTTTGTCACGCCGGGCCACGACACGATCCATGGCACACGGATGCCGCCCTCCAGCAAGTGACCCTTGTAGCTGCGGAGAGGCTTGTTCGTAGTGGCTTGCACCCAACCTCCGTTGTCGGAGGTGAAAATAACGACGGTGTTCTCACGCAACTCCTTGTCATCTAGCCACTTAATCAGACGTCCGACATTTTGATCGAGGGATTCCACCATCGCAGCATATTCGGCATTGAGACCATCTGCTCTCATGTGGCGGCGCTTCTCCTTGTACTTTGCAACCTTCTCCGGTTTTCCTTGGATTGGCCCGTGGACCGTGTAGTAACTCATGAAGAGCAGCCAAGGTTTCCTACTGCTGGAAAATCCTTCCAACACGTTGATCGCTTCTCCGGTAAGGCGGTCCGTGAGATATTCACCCTCGGGTCCGTTCTTGAGGTTCGGCATCTTGTATGGACTGAAATAGCCCTCATATGGATGCCCCCAATGACTTCCTCCCACGTTGACATCGAAACCCTGACGGCGCGGATAGAAGGGAGCTTCACCCAGATGCCACTTGCCGACGAAAGCGGTTTGGTAACCGGAATCTCTCAAGGCTTCGGCGAGGGTAAGTTCCTCCAACTTCATGAATGCATGCCAGGTCCGAGGCATCCCTTCACCCCAAAACGGCTGCTCTTCAGGATTCGGCGTCAGCCAGTTATGCGTGTAGCCCGTACGCGACGGGTATTTCCCACTCAAGATGCTTGCGCGGGTGGGACCGCAGACCGGTGCCGCGGCATAGCCGTCGGTGAACCGCATGCCGTCGCCGGCGAGCTTGTCGATGTTCGGCGTTTCGTGAATTTCGTGCCCGTAACAGCCGAGGTCATGCCACCCGAGGTCATCGGCCAGGATAAACAGGATGTTGGGAAGCTGCGATTTGTTTGCTTCTCCGGCGGCGATGCTGAAGGTCGCAAAGATAAATATGGCTGCCAAGGCACCCGTTGCTCTCACGAAATGGCTCATGGCTGCTCTTCCTCGTGGACTGTGGGTTTTAGCGACCGACCCACCTTGACCAATCCATGTTAGTCCGGTGACACCAACTCGAGCGTGCTTGATAGGCGGCGCTGTACAGGTAAGTTCCTGCATGACGAGATCGCACTAGCTTGTAACAGAATGGAAGTCGCCGACGGCGAGGAGAGGCCTGATGTGCGCGGAGTGCCGTGGCAAGCACTTCCGTCGCAGTCGATCGAGGCCCTCGGCTGATACGGTATGGTGGCGTCGGTTGTCCGACGCCTTGGCTGGCAACGCTACACCGTGTTGGTCGACGTCCAGCCCCTGAAGAACGTCTGCGAATGGATTCAACAGAATGCCCTCCCCTACAGGCCAAGAACAAAGCCCAGTTGAGAATAATCGACTCGCAGGTATTGAGAACGCTGTCGTGGAATTGGCTAAGAGCCTACGGACAATCAAGATCGCTCTGATCTTCTATGTCTCGGTGACACTGCTGGTATCCGTTGGCTCGACGGTTTGGACGATGTCGGGTCAGCTTACGAGAACGATACGGCAGCAGCTTGAGAGTGCCAGACCGTCATCAAGTTCGGAGCAACGCCGACCAGGCTCGCCCCGGCAGGGCGATCCCCAGCCGACAACCAACCCGCCCGACTCCGGTGGTGGGAGCAGCAGTCCCGTGTTCCGAGTTGGCAATGGGATCACGAGCCCCCGTCTCCTCGACAAGATCGAACCCGGATACTCCGAAGAGGCCCGCGCTGCAAAGCTCGAGGGAACCGTGCTACTGGCAGTCGAAGTCTGGGAGGATGGAACTGCGCACAACATCCGCGTGGTTCGGAGCCTAGGACTAGGCCTAGACGAGAACGCCATCGATGCGGTGAAGAAGTGGAAGTTCTCACCCGGAACGAAGGACGGCAAGCCTGTTCGAGTAAGCGCACGGGTCGAGGTCAAATTCCGCCTGCTCTAGTGTTGACGAGTCACCCTCAGTGGGCGTCCACAGGTCTCTTTGAGGGGGTCGTTGGAGCCTTAGCGTAGTAGGTTGTCCGATCTAGCGCCCACACGGCCTTGTCGCTGTGATTGCAGTTGTCTGGCCACAACGAAATCGGGCCAGTGCGACGTTCAGCCGCTCCAAACTGAAACTGATGGGTGAGCGTGCCCTTCCAGTAGGATTGGCGGCGTTATGGACCGTCCGGCGATGTCCAGCGCTCGATCCTGAGGAGCGACCGCACTTGGCAGGAGAGAAGTCTGCAGCCATGCGGCGTTCCGGGGCTAAACTTCCTCCATCGAGTCTGCCGAGAATCACGTAGTTGAAATTCCTACAGTTCAGGTTCGTAGGAATAGGTGTGGACCCGGTGGAAACATTGTGGCCCTTACAACGCAGCAGTTTGAAGCCGCTTTCATGGAGCATCGGTCTAGAGTGTTCAATCTGTGCCGCTACCTCCTACGGTCCGCCGACAGGGCTGAGGACGCAACTCACGAGGTATTCCTTAGAGGCCAGCGAGGCCTCTCCACGTACGATCCCTCCAAGCCTCTTTGGAACTGGCTTGCCCGGATTACCAGCCACTACTGCATCGACCAACTCCGACGGCGGACATTGGAGAGTCGACTCTTCGACCCATCCCCTGCGGATGATTCAGTTGTGGAGTCTCAAACGCTCAGCCCGCTCGACCGATTCCTCAAGGCTGAGCGAGGAGAAACCGTGAGAGCTGCCCTGATGGCCTTGCCCGAGCGGTACCGAGTGCCGCTGGTCCTCGCTTACTACTGCGAACTGAGTTATGCCGAGATCGGGACTCTGACGGGGAACGGCCGGAATACGGTCGGCACGATGCTCTTCCGCGGCAAGCAGCTGCTGCGACAAAGATTGACTGGAGAAGTGAGCAGTGGATTGCCCGACTGAACATTCCTGGTCGGTCTACGTCGACGGGGAGATGGGACACGAGAAGAGCCGCCAACTCCTCTCGCATCTAGATCAATGCGAGAGCTGCCGCGACTTGGCAGCGAGATTGGCCGCAGAGGGCCGCATGCTCGTGCACTGGCTTCAGGAAGTGGATCTGATGGAAGACGCGGAGGCACCCTCGGAGTCCGCCGACGCTTGGCGTTCACTCGTGCGCCTAGGCACGGCTGTGCTGGCTGCTGCGACAGTCTTTCGTATCTGTTTCGACTGGCTCGCCGGCTCCAAACTGCCACCTGTGCTGGGATGGCTGGATCCATTCAGCCTGGCAGGAAAACTGAACATTTCCGCAAGCGCGATCGTTCTCGCAATCAAGAAAGGAGAATCCATCATGACCACCATGACCGAAAGCACAAGTTCCGTGCTGCTAGGGATCCTGCTGCTGACAGTTCTGGCGTGTGTTCGCCGCATGCCCGTTTGGACCAGTGCACTGCCTGTGGTTCTGGTGCTGGCTGTGCTCGTACCACCTAGCCAAGCTCTGGATCTGCGAAAGGACGAGCCCATCGTGATCGTGGCGGATGGGGAGACGATCGATGACTCCGTGATATTTCTCGGCGAATCCATCACCGTCAATGGCACCGTGACCGGCGACTTGATCGCTGTTGGCCGCCAAGTCTCCGTGCGCGGATCCGTGCTGGGCAGCGTCTTCTCAGCGGCCCAGAATATCGACGTTGCGGGACGCGTCGGGGGCAACCTCTACGGCTTTGCGCAATCGGTCAACGTGAGCGATGGGGGCGAGGTTGGCGGTAACCTCCTCGCCGGTGCGCAGGATGTGTTCGTTGGCGGAGCTGTGGGGCGGGACCTGACAGTGGGTGCCAATTCCCTGGAGGTAGCTGGAGCACTCGGCCGCAATTTGACTTTCGGAGGCAGCGTCTTGACGATCCGAGCGCCGGTCCACATCGGCGGGAGCCTGAAGGCGTATCTGGAAGACGAGGACAATCTCCGGCTTGCCGCTGGCGCCTCGATCGAAGGCACTACGAGCCTTGAGACACCGGAACCGGAACCAAGCCGTTTCGCGACTACCGGATTCTACGTCAAGGCGTTGATACGCTTCGTCATGGCTCTCATAGCAGGACTGGTGTTGTTCTGGCTCTTTCCCCCGGCCCGCCGGATTCGCTTGGACGACGGACGGGCCTTGCTCTCTGCAGGGGGGCTCGGATTCGTGCTGGCTGTCGCCACACCGCTGCTGGCGGTCGTTGCTGGCATTACGCTAATCGGTCTTCCGCTGGCACTGACCTCTGCGGCCGCTTGGCTCCTCGGCCTCTATCTGGGCAAGATCGTCGTTGCCCAGTCCATCGGACACATGGTGGTTGCCTCGGGTTCGATCAAGACGGCCGGCACGGTTGTGCAACTCGCGATTGGCTTGATCGTGGTCTTTCTTGCCATCAGCCTTCCATATATTGGCGCGGTGGTGAACATCCTTCTGACGCTATTGGGATTCGGCGCGCTGCTGATAACGGCCTACAAGAGCTGGTTGGGGCAATCCGCGCTCGAGCCGCAAGGCGCGTAGCCCGCTCAAGTAGCAGAGTCTAACGTCCCTTCCCGGGATGAAGAACATGCTGCCGCTCAGCTGCGAATCCGGAAACCGGACGTAAGTCCTTACGGCAACCCTTCGACCACGGCGGGGACCTTGACCGCTGCGACTTGGGAGGCCAACACTCTCCGGGACATTCTGTAACCTATTTGTCCCGGTCGGACCCGATTGGTTTTGGTGGACCTGGAGGGATTCGAACCCTCGACCTCCTCCATGCCATGGAGGCGCGCTCCCAACTGCGCCACAGGCCCACGCTTTGTATTGCTATCAACAATTTAGCACACATGCGGCGACCGGGATTCAGTAGTACCGCACGTTCGGATGCTTGACGTTCGCAACGGGCAAGACCTCCGAGCAGGACCACCCTCTGTGGCTCGACTCGTACTCCTTCAACCTCGCCCGCGAGCTGCGAAGGACTCCTGACGAATCCGGCGTCGTACCGCTCTCGGGGCTTGTTGTAGAGCGGTCCCTGAAATGTATAATAATTCGATATGGTTGCAATTGATTGTAAATATACCGCGCCTGGGGAAGCAGGATCGTGGCCGCGGTTTAGGCCGAGGGTTTCTCGCTCATACGCGCGAGCCGGACGGCGGCCTGTGTTCTTCACAACGAACTAGAGCTACTAGCATGGCCTTCCTGAGTCGTCGCTCGAAGCGCCGAGAACCGCGATACGCCGACAATCTGCGCCTTGCGAGCTATCCCCCTCCCTATCCCGACGGCTGGTACCGGCTGCTTAGCTCGAGGTCGCTCCGGCGCGGGCAGGTACGCTACCTCGAGTGCCTAGGCCGCGCACTGGTCGTCTGGCGCAGCGAAGACGCCGACGATGTATTCGCGATGGCAGCGTTCTGCCCACACCTTGGCGCGAACCTCGGAAATGGCCGCGTCTGTCAGGATCGCATCGAATGCCCGTTTCACGCCTGGCAATTCACCGGCGACGGACGCGCTGCCCGCGTGCCCTACAGCGACAGCGTCCCCACGCGCGTGGCGACCGAGAGCTTCCCGGTGCAAGAGGCGCACGGGCAGATCTTCATGTATCACCGGGGCGGCGAAGCCAAGCAGCAGGCCGGCGAAGAGGTTCCGTATCCGGTTCCTCGCATACGGGAAGTCGACGATGGGAGCTTCGCGTTCCGCGGGCACTACGACGCCGGCCGCATTCACATGCACATGATCGAACTGATCGAAAATGCAGCCGACCCAGCGCACTTCACCTATCTCCATAGCCGAATGAGCGTGCCCTGGACACAGATCCCGATCCCCGGCGTGGAGCTCGAACACTCGGCGCGCCTAGACTTTGACGACAATCGGGAGCCCTGCAGGATGCCGGTGCTTCTCGAGACCGTGCTCAAGGTCTTCGGCCATCGAATTGAACGCACACGGGCGCGAACTCGCGTCACATACACCGGTGCCGGCAGCATCTTGAACATTAGAATCACGATTCCCAACTCGGGCGATGTGGAGATCATCCAGACTCACCTTCCCACCGCGCCACTCGAGCAGCAGGTCGATTTTTGCTGGTTCGCCGATCGTAGGGTTTCGCGAATTCTGGTCTGGTATGCGATCGGGAACTGGATCTCCCAGTGGCGCAACGATGTCCGTATCTGGGAAGACAAGGTCTTCATGGGACCACCGACGCTTTGCCGAGACGACGGGCCAGTCATGCGTCTGCGGAGCTGGTATAAGCAGTTCTTTCCTGATCCGGTAACCGACCGCGAATCGCCCGCAGCTCGGAGTGGCAGTAACTGACCGAACGCCATCGGAGCCCGATGGGAACCTGACCGAGCCACTTGCCCAAGTTACGGCCGGCCCCAAGGGCGGCACTGCCAAGCCCAACAGGAATCATCTAGCCAAGACAGAATTGATATAGTGCGCCCATGGCGGACAGCAAGTTGCTAGGGGTCACGGTTCTACCCGAATACATCCAGAGCGAGGGCATCGATGGACTGCTCGACAATCTCAGCAAGATCGGGGCCAATGCCGTCGCGACATCGCCGTACTTGATGGAGGAGGCGGACCGCGAGACCGGTCAACGCGAGCCTCCAGCCGACGCCAACGCCGGCGCGGTGCGCTTGCTCGACCGCCCGCTTTTTGGCAAACGCGAGGTTTGGGTCAAGACGGCGCCAAGCTTCGAGCCGAACCTCGCGCTGTACGCCGGCCTGCGCTACCGCCCGTCCGAGCCAACCGAACTGACGCGCAGCCAAGGACACCTGCTGCACGACTTCATACCGGCGGCGAAGGAGCGCGGCATCCGAGTCTACTTCCAAGTGCAGGCCGCCATTCCCCCCGGATACCGCGTGCAGTTCGGCGGCCCGATCGACGCCGACCGGGCGTTGTTGCCGAACGGCACCATCCCGCCGCGCCGGCTAGCCAAGAACGGCAGTTTGGCCAGCCCGCATATCTTGGCCTACGAACATGCGCTGCTCCGAGACATCGTCCAGCAGTATCCAGACCTAGACGGGCTGCGCGTTGACTGGCCGGAGTACCCGCCGTACTTCCTCGACTCGGTCTTCCTGGATTTCTCCTATCACGCCGAACGAGCGGCGGAGCGGATGGGCTTCCCCTTCGAGCGCATGCGCCGGGACGTGGGCAGGCTCTACGACAAATTGCATGGCGGACTCACAGACGCCGATCTCATTCCGTGGGCTGAGGACGCCGATCGTGGTCGCTACCACCTCTTGCGACTGCTCTCGGACTATCCGGGCGTGGCCGCCTGGCTGCGCTTCAAGGCAGCGTTGGTCGAAGACATGATCGCCGGTTTCCGCTCCACGATGAACGAGGCGGGCGGACAGTCGATGGAACTGTTGCCGAATGCCTTCCCGCCGCCTTGGACGATTCCGTCCGGCATGGACTTCCGCCGCGTCGCCAAGCACTCGTCAGCCATCAGCTGCAAGCTGTACACCATGCATTGGCCGATGATGCTGCGCTTCTACGGAGACCAGATCTTGGCTGCGAATCCGGGCCTTTCCAGCAGGCTGCTTGCCCGCGCATTGGTGCGCTGGCTCGACATCGCCGATGACGATGGCCTCCCGACCGTTGAGGACTACTCGTATCCACCGCCGGATGTTCCGCACCCGGTCGGCCCGGCCGCGCAAACCCGCAAGATCCACCAAGCCCAGCGGGATGCAGGCGATACCCCGGTTTACGTTCTCGCCCACGGCTACGGGCCGGTGGAAGACTTCCGCAAGCGGCTTGTGGTGGCGCGCGAGGCGGGCCAACATGGTTATTGGGTGAACCGCTACGGCTATCTGAGTGACGAGAAGCTGGACGTGATTCGAGAGGTCGGGGTATGAGCCGCGAACAGGGCGACACGAGACCGCCGTCCCACGGGCGGGCGGATCCATCGCGCCCTGCGCCAAATACCCCCGCTACCAGCGCGGAGCAGAACGTGATGCTCTACTGCCCAAACTGTTCCCAACGCCTAGAGAGCCGCAGTTGCAAGTTGCGCTGCGATCGCTGCGGCTACTTCATGGACTGTTCGGACTACTACTAGCTCGCGGACGTTCCCCTGCACCCTTTCATGCTGTTTAGGACTGCGCTCCTACAATAAGAGTTCTGGCCCTGCCCGGGGTCTAATTCTCCCCGTGTCTCCCGAAGACCGCATTCTCCAACAGCGTTTCGAGAAGATCGCGCGGATCTCCGAACTGGGCTTTGAGCGCTACCCGCACAAATACGATGCGACACACACCGTCACCGAACTGCGGGACGTCTTCGACCCGTACGACGGCGACAAGCTTGAGGCCGAGCAGCCTAGCACCCGCATCTGCGGCCGCTTGGTCACCAAACGTCGCCAAGGCAAAGCGGGCTTCGCAAACCTGAAGCAAGGCGGCGTCCAAATCCAGATCTACGTGCGCCGGGACGAGGTTTCAGAGCGCGACTTCGAACTCTACAAGCTGCTCGACGCGGGAGACGTGATCGGCGTGGCCGGCCGGGTATTTCGCACGCGCACCGGGGAACTCACAGTCCGTGCGACCGAGCTGGCGTTCCTTTCCAAGAGCGTGCTGCCGCCGCCTGAGAAGTTCCATGGCCTGCAGGACGTCGAGATCCGCTACAGGCAGCGGTCTCTCGACCTGATCAGCAACGACTCGGTCCGGCAGACGTTCGTGACCAGGGACCGAATCATCCGACAGCTGCGCACAAGCCTCGAGCAGCGCGGCTACATAGAGGTCGAGACGCCGATGATGCAACCGGTCTACGGCGGCGCCCTGGCGCGGCCCTTTCAAACGCATCACAACTCACTGGACGTCGACCTGTTCTTGAGAGTGGCGCCGGAACTTTACTTGAAGCGCTTGACTGTCGGCGGGCTAGACCGGGTGTACGAGATCAATCGCAACTTCCGCAACGAGGGGCTGTCCAAACAACACAACCCCGAGTTCACGATGCTGGAGTTCTACGAGGCGTACAGCGACTACCGCGCCTTGATCGAGTTCAGCGCACAGCTATTGAAGGCGAGCGCTGAGGCCGCGCTGGATGGCGGAACCGTTGCGGAATTCGGCGAGCACAGAATCGATTTCAGCTCGCTGGAACGGCTGACCTTTCCCGAGGTGATCGCGGAGTACTGGCCCTACAAGGATTCGCGGCCAGACGTCGGCGACCTCGCCGATGTGGGCAAGATCCGCGAGCTGGCGGCGATTCACCAACGCACGGCGGGCGACGGCATCGCGTTGCCCGAGGGCATATCGGCCGGCAAGGCCCTGCTCGATCTGTTCGAGGCCGCTTGCGAGCACCTCCTCATCCAACCCACGGTGATCTATGACTACCCGGTCGAAGCGTCTCCGCTCTCGAAGCAGAAGCCTGAAGATCCGGCTTGGGTGGAGCGGTTTGAAATCTTCTGCGGCGGGATGGAGATCGCTAACGGCTACTCCGAGCTGAACGATCCGCTGGAACAACTGGGGCGCTTTGAGGAGCAGGCGCAGGCACGGGCGGCCGGAGATCACGAAGCTCACGGAATCGACGAGGACTATATCCGGGCGCTGTGCTACGGCATGCCACCCGCCGCCGGCGAGGGAATCGGCATTGACCGCCTGACCATGCTGCTAACCAACTCGCCGACCATCCGCGATGTGATCCTGTTCCCCCTGCTACGACCCGAACGCGACATCGGCATCGCCGAGCGCTTGCACCGGGCCTCCGACACAACGGTGCCGGAGGCGTGAGGGCCTGAACCAGAGAGATTCCCGCATCGTGGCCGCGCTTGAGGAGTTCCAGCGTTGAGGAAGTTGCCCTGGCGCTGGCCGATTGATTCCTCTGGCCGGTCTCGGCGCGCAGCAGAGCTCGCGAGCGCCCTGGGTGTCCCCGACGCGATCGGCGAGGCGCTAGCCAGCCGCAAGCCAGACGCCTTCGACCCGCAGGCTCTGGCACAGCGATCTCTGGGGGATTGCACCGCCGCGATAGGCGAGCCCGGCAACACGGACGAGGCGGCTGCAAAGCTGCTTGATGCGGCCCGCGCGGGCCGCGTCGGAATCCTGTGCGACTTCGATGTCGACGGAGCGACGGCTCAAGCGATTCTGGTCGAAACGCTCCGACTCGCCAGCGGCCCAAACAGCCAAGAGCCTGCCGTTGCTGTTCCGGAGCGCAACACGGAGGGATTCGGTCCGAACGAGCGCTGCCTAGAATCGCTTGCCAAGGCCGGCGCCACCTGCATCGCCGTCTTGGATTGCGGCACGGCGGCTGGGGGCCTGCTGGACGGATTTCATCAAGCTACGGGCATCGACGTGGTGGTGATCGACCACCACCCCGCACACGGCGCTCAAGCACCGACCGCTGGAGTGCTTCTCAATCCTTGGGCCACCTCGCCGACAGCCCCTGGCGAGCACGGCACGCTCTGCACCGCTGCCTTGACATGGTTCGTGGCACGTTCGGTGCTGCGCCAGGCGGGCCTGTCCAAGGCCGAAACCAAGGCCGTCCGGCAGCGCATCACGCTATACGCAGCCCTCGGCACTTCATGCGACCTAATGCCGCTCGATATGCCGTTCAACCGCTCGCTGATCCGCCACGGGGTCCGCTTGCTCTGCGACGCCGGATCTCGCAGCAATGGCTTGGCCGAGATCTGTGAGATCGCCCGCATAGGATCGACCTGCTCAGCAGACGACTTCGGCTGGAGGATCGGTCCGCGGCTGAACGCCGGCTCGCGTATGGGAGAGTCCGACCTGGCAGCGCGCTGCTTGCGAGAATCGGACGGGCAAGCCGCACGGGACTTTGCGCGGCGGCTTGACCAGCACAACCAAGACCGCAAGGCACTCGGTCAAAAGGCTCGGGAAGAGCTGGCTGCTCATGCAGACTTGGAGGCGTTTGATCGCGGGCCGGTAAACGTGTTCATCGCTTCGTCTGCAACACCGGGAACGGTCGGCCTGGTGGCGTCAGAGCTGGTCAAGCTGGCCGGATGGCCGGCGATCGCGCTCACCCAGCGCGACAACGGTGCCCTGGCGGGCTCGGGCCGATCAGCATTGGAGTTCAACATCGGAGCAGCAGTCGTCGCAGCCGTCAGGAGCGGCATCGCGCGAAGAGGCGGCGGGCACGCCTCGGCATGCGGCGTAGAAATCGATTCCCAGCGACTCGAAGACCTGCGGGACTTCCTCGCCGAGCGATTCAAGGAACACGCGGCCAATACGGCGATCCCCTGCGAGCCAAGCCGCGTCATCGACGCCGTCCTAAGACCGCACCACCTAGTCGCCGATGCGTTGTTGGAGCTCGCCCAAGCCCAGCAACGGCTCGAGCCGTGGGGCCCGGGGCTGGAGTTCCCGCAGTTCGGCGTGCGAGAGTGCTCGCTCGCGCGCCACAAGCTAACGGCTAACGGCCACTTGTTCGCGACTCTGGAATGCGCGGGAAGCCGGTTCGAGGCAGTGTGGTGGAGCGCCCCGGACGACTGGCAAGACCGTCTCGCCGCGAACGCTGCGCGCGAGGGCCGGGCCGAAGTGGCTGGAGCGGTCGAAATCGACTCCTGGAACGGTCGCTACAAGGGGCGTTTGGTGATTGCTGATGCGCGGGTGCCGCAGGGCTGAAGTCATCCCCGCGACGAGTTCGCAAGCTCTGTCTCGGCGATGCCTGTGAGCACGTTGGCCGCAGCTTTTATCGCCAGATCGATCTCGGCTTCGCCGTGGGCGTCGGAGACGAACAGCGCTTCGAACTGCGAGCACGGCAGGTAAATCCCGCGCGCCAGCATCTCGCGGAAGTAGCGCCCAAATAGTTCGGTGTCGCAACTGGCTGCACCGTCCCAGTCATGCACGGCCCGGTCGGTGAAGAAGAAGGTAACCATCGAGCCGACCCGATTGCTGGTCAGCTTGACTCCCGCGGCTTCCGCGGCGGACATGACACCGGCCTGCAAGCGGGCGGCCGAGGCTTCGACTCGATCATAGATTCCAGGGTCGTCACGGAGCGCGCGCAGCATCGCCAGACCTCCGGCGACAGCCAGCGGATTCCCGGAAAGCGTCCCGCCTTGGTAGACCCCTCCCAGCGGGGCGACGTGCTGCATGATCTCGCTCCGCCCGCCGAACGCACCGATCGGAAGCCCGC
Organism: Bryobacterales bacterium; assembly: GCA_028819215.1. Lineage (GTDB taxonomy): Bacteria > Acidobacteriota > Terriglobia > Bryobacterales > UBA6623 > VXMF01. Next base: position 20,523 of record JAPPMG010000054.1, on the reverse strand, counting down.
CGCCGATGACCTTGCCCAGCGTGGTCATGTCGGGGGTGACGCCGTAGAGGGACTGCGCTCCGCCCAGCGCGACTCGGAACCCGGTCATTACTTCGTCAAAGATCAGCACGGTCCCGTTGTCGCTACAAAGATCGCGCAAAGCCTGCAAGAAACCGGGCCGAGGAGGAACGCAGCCCATGTTGCCGGCGACGGGCTCGAGGATCACCGCTGCTAGCCTGTCGCCGTAGGTTGAGAACGCTTGCTGGACGGCGGCTGCGTCGTTGTACGGAAGCGGCAGCGTGGTCGCGGCAAAGCCTTTCGGCACGCCCCCCGAATCGGAGATGCCCAAGGTGGCCAGCCCCGAGCCGGCCTTGACAAGCAAGGAATCGACGTGCCCGTGGTAGTTGCCGACGAACTTGATCGCCAAGTCGCGACCGGTGTAGCCGCGTGCCACCCGCAAGGCGCTCATGGTGGCCTCAGTGCCCGAATTCACCAGGCGCACCATCTCGATCGACGGCACGATCTCGCAGATCAGTTCGGCCATCTTGACCTCGGCCACGGTCGGGGCGCCGAAGCTCGTACCTGTGCGGAGGGCCCCTTCCAAGGCAGCGATCACCGCGGGGTGGCGGTGACCGAGAAACAGCGGCCCCCAAGACCCCACGAAGTCGACGTATTGGTTCCCATCCACGTCCCACAGGCGGCATCCGTCGCCGCGCGCGATAAAGACGGGTTCGCGGCCTACGGCGCGAAACGCCCGGGCAGGCGAATTCACGCCGCCGGGAATAACCTGCTGAGCCTCTTGGAACAAGGCATTGGAGAGATCATGCTGCATAAGTCCGTTCCGTTTCGAATCCTGCCTACTGCTGCCCGCCGTCCAATGGCGGGTGCCCCGGAGGAAGTGCCGGGCTGGGTTGGTCAGTAGGGGGATGTCCCGGTGGCAGCCCTGATGTGGGCGGATGGTTCGGCGGCAACGGCGCAGAGGAACTGCCGGCGGGTTCCGGCGGCAGGACCTTCCAGCCATCCGGATCGCGTCGCAGCTGATACAGCATCTTCATCGCCGCCTTGGGATCGTCCGAAGCCACGATAGAAACCGCCACGGTGGCGTGGTCTCCGTCATAGCGGATGCGATCCGCCTTGACCTGCATCTGGTCGAGCCGCAGGTCCGTGCGCTCGGCCAAGTAGCTCTCGACGGCCGCTTCGATCTCGGCTGCCGAACGGGGCGCTTCGTCAGAGCAAGCCAGCGCTAGCAATGAGATCAGCGTGACGAACACACGAAGATGCACGGATCTCACGCTGCCTCCGGCACTAGCCCGAGTATAGCCGCTTGCTAGCGGGCGATTTCCCAAGCCAGATGAGCCAGTTCCGGCTGAATCAGCTTCTCCCAGGCAAGCCGCACAGCGGCCGGAGAGCCCGGCACCGAAATCACCACCGTGTCCTGGTAAACGCCGGCTGTGGCCCGCGAGAGCATCGCGGCGGCACCGACCTGGTCATAGCTGAGCATCCGAAACAGCTCGCCAAAGCCGGTCAGTTCCTTGTCCATGGCGCGGCTGAGAACATCATAGGTTCGGTCCCGGCGCGAGACGCCGGTGCCGCCGTTGAAGAGCACGACCTGGACCAGTTCCTCCGCTGCCAGCTCATCCAGAGCCTCCGCTACTTGATCAGGCTCGTCCGGAACGATGCGAATCGAGTGCAGCAGATTGCCGGACTCTTCGACAGCTTCTGTGAGGAACGCAGCGTTGGCATCCGTCTTGGGCGTGCGACTATCGCTGACAGTCACGACCGCGAGCGTCACTGGCCCCTCCCGCGCGGCGAGCCTGCGATGGAGCACGTTACTCTCGGAAGCCATGGTGAAGATCCCCCTGTCTACGGCAAGAACACCTCGGTCTCCACCGGCAGGTCATAGTCGACACCGTCCACGTCGAAACCGAAGAGGTTGTTGAAGTCCCGGCGGAAGCCTGTAAAATCTGCCAGCTCCGCCAAGTTGCCGGTCTCCACCCGAGGCCAGAGCCCTGCGATCTCGTCCTGGACGTCGGCGCGCATTTCGAGATCGTCGAGGCGAATCAGGCCATCTGCGTCGTATTGCGGCCCGCCTTCCGCGGCAATGTGGTCCCTGACCAAGCGCGTCATCTGCTCGATGCAGCCTTCGTGGATCCCCTTGGCCTTCATCACACGAAACAGCAAGCTCACATACAGGGGCACTACGGGAATCGCCGCCGACGCTTGCGTCACGACTGCCTTGTTGACCGCCACCCAGGCGGCTCCGCCAACTTCTTGCTCCAACTTGGCGTTCAGGCTGTCGGCAGTCGCCTTGAGATCCTGCTTGGCCGCTCCGATAGTGCCGTCCTTGTAGATCGGCCACGTCACCTCAGGTCCGTAGTAGCTATAGGCCAGCGTCTGCGCCCCCCGCGCCAGCAAGCCTTTGCCGGCAAGCCCTTCGACCCACCAGCGCCAGTCCTCGCCCCCCATGACCGCCACGGTTTCGTCGATTTCTGCTTGTGCGGCTGCCTCGACCGATGCAGTGCCCACCGTTCCGTTTCCCAGATCGATGGTCTTCCCAGTGAACGCCGACCCGATGGCCTTCAGGCTGGACGTGTGCGTGATACCTGTTCTGGGATTCGTGCGCTTGGGCGATGCGAGGCTGTACACGACCAAGTCGACCTCGCCCATCGACTGTTCAATGACTTGCGCGACCTCCTGCTTGATCTCGTCGGAGAAAGCATCGCCGTTGACGCTGCGCGCCCACAGCCCGTCGCGCTCAGCAGCTTGGTGCAGGGCAACGCAGTTGTAGTAGCCAGCGCTTGCCGTTCGCCGCCCGGCAGGAGGCTTCTCGAAGAACACGCCAAGTGTGCGGCACCCCAAGCCCCAGCCCGCAGCGATGCGCGTCGCCAGGCCGTAGCCGGTCGACGCGCCTAGGACCAAGACATTGCGCAAGCCATTCGCCGGCACCGAAGGCATGCTGCTCCGGACATGCGAGATCTGCTGCTCCACGTTTCGGGCGCACCCCGCGGGATGGGCGTTCACGCAAATGAAGCCCCGTGACCGCTGCTTAACGACTTGTTCCGGCATGGACTCGCTCTCCCATCTTACGGCGAGCCGCTTTGCGACCTTTCCAACGCTGGCCCCGTGGTGCTATGTTTGAAGTCAGTTCGCCGCTCGGTGATGTGACAACCCGCCCCTAGCCCGTCACACTCTTCTCCCCAAGCCGCAGCGGACCCTCGGATTGCCATGGCTCGAAGTTTTCGTGGCGCTCGGCCAGCCGTCGCGCCTAGCGCCTACATCGACCCGAGCGCCGTTCTGATCGGGGATGTCAGCGTCGGCGCCCAGTCCAGCGTCTGGTGCAACGTTACCGTGCGGGCGGACACGTCGAAGGTCTCCATCGGCGAAGACACGAGCATCCAGGACAACAGCTGCCTGCACGAGGACGCAGACGCGCCGCTGACGATCGGCGACCGCGTGGTCGTCGGACACTCCTGCACGGTTCACGGCTGCGTGGTCGAAGACGACTGCCTGATCGGCATGGGCTCGACCATCTTGAGCAAGGCACACATCGGAGCCGGGTCCATCGTAGCCGCCGGAGCGGTGGTCCTGGGCGGCACGGTGGTGCCACCCCGCAGCCTATTGGCAGGGGTGCCCGCCAAGGTCAAGCGCAGCGTGAGTGACGAGGAGCTGGAACGCACGCGCACGAATGCCGAGCACTACGTCGAGTTGTCGCGCGAGTACCTAGACGAGACCTGATGCCGGATCAAGAGCCAGCCGCCCTCCAGACCCAGCCCCTAGGCTCGCTGGAGCGGACCCACTATTGCGGCGAGATCCGCGACTCCGATATCGGGACAAGCGCGGTCTTGATGGGCTGGGTTCACCGCAAGCGCGACCTCGGAGGTCTGCTCTTCCTGCACTTGCGCGACCGCAGCGGAATCTCGCAAGTCGTGTTCAACGCCGAGACCCAACCAGAAGCGCACGCGCTCGCCGAGGCCCTCCGCAGCGAGTACGTGATCGCGGTGGAGGGACCTATCGTTCGCCGCTCCGAAGAGACCTACAACCCGAATCTCGACACCGGCACCGTCGAGTTGGTCGCCAAGAAGCTGACGGTCCTGAGCACCTCCAAGACGCCGCCGTTTCAGCTCGACGAGGAGGATCGCACGAGCGTTGGCGAGGACACGCGCCTGAAATACCGCTACATCGACTTGCGCAGCCCCCGCATGCAGCGCAACATCCAACTGCGCCACGAAATCAACGCTGCGGTTCGCAAGTCACTCAGTGAAAAGGGTTTCTTAGAGATCGAGACGCCCTTCATGACCCGCTCGACGCCAGAGGGCGCGAGGGACTTCCTAGTGCCTAGCCGCATCCAGCTCGGCTCGATGTACGCCCTGCCCCAGTCCCCGCAACTGTTCAAGCAGCTGCTGATGGTCGGCGGCTACGACCGCTACTTCCAGATCGTGCGCTGCTTCCGCGACGAGGACCTGCGCGCGGACCGCCAACCCGAGTTCACCCAGATCGATGTCGAGATGTCGTTCGTCAACGAGGACGGCGTGCTAGCCGTCATCGAAGGGCTGATGGCAAGCGTGTGCGCGGCGGCCGGGGCTCGCGAGCCGCACTTGCCCCTTCCGCGTATGACCTACGCCGAAGCGATGGAAGGCTACGGCAGCGACAAGCCCGATCTGCGCCTGCCGCCGATGGCCGTGGTGACAGGCCTGCTCTCGCCGGAAGACCTTCCGATGCAGGGCCCGCTGGTCGCGATCCGCACTCCCGCGGTGGGGCAGCTGACGCGGCGCGAACGCGAACAATTCCGAGAGTTCGCTGCGGAGCAGAACCTGAGAATCTTCGACGACTTCCGGGGCCTGTCCAAGAAGATGCCGGAGCAGATGCAGGCGGTCAGGGATCGCCTGGAAGCCGACGAGCAGGATTTCCTCGTGCTGGTCACCGGCTTGGAGCCGCCCTCCGGACCGCGCCCGTACCAAGCGGTGTTGACTGCGGCGGGCAACCTAAAGCAGCGCATCGGGGCGGTCTTCTCCGATCGCCACGGCCTGCTCAGTGACGCTGACCTGCGCTTCCTTTGGGTCACCGACTTTCCGATGTTCGAGTGGGACGCCAACGAGGGCGACTGGACGCCCGCCCACCATCCGTTCACTTCACCCCACGACGAGGACATCGACAAGTTGATCTCCGATCCGGAAGCGTGCCGCTCCAAGGCCTACGACCTGGTCCTCAACGGAATCGAGCTCGGCTCGGGCTCGATTCGTATCCACCGGCAGGACGTGCAATCGAAGGTCTTCGAGGCTTTGGGGCTGGCTGCCGAGGAAGCGAGCCATCGCTTCGGCTTCTTCTTGGAGGCGCTGCAGTACGGCACGCCCCCGCACGGAGGCATAGCGCTGGGACTGGACCGCTTGGTCATGCTGCTCGCCGGAGAGGCCACGATCCGCGACGTGATTCCCTTCCCCAAGACCGCCAAGGGCACCGATCTGATGTGCGAGGCGCCGAATACCGTGCCGGATCGAAACCTGGCCGAAGTGGGCATCGCACTGCGGGTCCGCGCCAAGGCCTAGCGGCGACATAGACCAGATCCCTGGATCCGAGCATGTACCGCGTGTTGGTGATCGGCGGCACGCTGTTCATCGGCAAAGCGCTCGTGGCACGCCTGCTCGAACGCGGTGACGATGTCACCATCCTGCATCGCGGCCAGCACAATCCATTCGCTGGCCACGCACGGGAGATCCACTGCGACCGGAACGATAAAGTTGCCGTGGCAAAGGCCGTCAGGGGCAGCTACGACTTGGTGTTCGACAACGTCTACGATTGGCAGCGCGGCACGACTGGAGACCAAGTCCTCGCCGCGGCCGCGGCCTGCGGAGACAACCTGCGCCGGTACATCTTCGTCTCCAGCTGTGCAGCCTATGGAGACGGCCTCGACCGTGACGAGGGCGCACCGCTCGCACCGCCCGACTTTGCTGACATCTATTGCCGCAACAAGGCGAACTCCGAGCGGGCTCTGCTGGGACTCTATGCCAAGCGGGGCGTGCCGACCGCAACCCTCCGCCCGCCGTTTGTGTACGGCCCGCGCAATCCGTTCTATCGCGAAGCGTTCTTCTGGGACCGCCTGACTGCGGGACGCCCGATCTTGGTGCCGGGGGACGGCAGCCGCTTGATGCACTTCGTGCTTGTCGAAGATCTGGTCAATGCCGCCCTGCTGGCCGCCGAGATCCCGGCGGCGGCCGGCCGCGCGTACAACGTCGCGCACGTCCAGCCCGTGCGGCAGGACGAATTCGTGCGGATGCTCGGCGAGGCGTCTGGCATCGAACCCGACCTGCGCTACATCCCGCGCGAGACGGTGCAGGAGCTAGGCGGCCAAGTCTTCCAGCCGCCGTACTACTTCGGGCAATACTTCGACATGCCGCCCATCACCCTGAATGTGACGCGTGCACGCGAGGAGCTGGGCTTCGAACCGGTGTCGCTGGCCCAGGGATTGCGCCAGACATGGCAGTGGTACAGCGATTCCGACGGCACGCTTCGGGACCAGCCGGATTTCTCGTTCGACGATATCGCGTTGGCAGCGCTTGCGTGAGTCTCGGGCGCTGATTCAGCGGGAAGCTCAGCGCGTTAGATTCTCGAATAGGAAGACGCCGCCCTTGCCGCCGACGACAATGTCCAAGTCGCCGTCCTTGTCGATGTCGACCACCGGAATCTGCATGCCGGCGCCCACGCGGCCGCCGTAATGGATCGTGTGGCGCAGCCATTGCCACTGCTTGCCGTTGTTCGCGTACTCGTACCAATACAGCCCGAGAGGCTCGCGCCCGCCCTCGTCGTGGCCGTTGTGCGCGAATAACCGCTTGCCCGTGATGAGTTCCGGGCGCCCGTCGCCGGTCAAGTCGGCCATGGTCGACGCGTGCGCCTGTGACCAGGCGTCGTCGATCACTTGCCGCTCCCAAGCGCGCTGGCCAGAGCCCCCGCGAACCTGCTTGAGCCAGTAGATGCCATAGCTGTGGGCGTGGGGCGCGATGATGTCGTTGAGACCGTCGCCATCGATGTCCAACACGTGCAAGAAGCCAGCGTGCTCTTCGAATTCGAACTCGGCATGCATGTTCCACGGCGTCTTTCGCGGGTCCTCAGGCCCTTCCAGCCAGCCCTTGGGAGTGAGAATGTCCATGCGCCCATCGCCGTTCACGTCGCCGGCCCCGATCCCGTGCCCGTCGGCAGCGAGCTTCACAGTGTGCTCGACCCACTTGCCATCCGGCCCGGGCGACTCAAACCACGAGGTCTTGTCGGCTGGCCTGCCTCCGAATTGCGGCAGCACCTCTCTGGCCATTCCATCGCCGTCCAAGTCCACCAGCAACGCGAACTCAACTGATAGCCCTTCGTGGATGCGATGCTCGACCCAATCGCCGATGGCGCGGCCAGGGTTTCGCCACCACGCGATCTTGCGCTCCCCCCAAGAGACGCTCACCACGTCAACGTGGCCGTCCCTGTCGACATCGAACGGCATGTCGGAGAAGTCGTCGATGTAGTTATTGAAGAAATAGAACGAGCGGAACTTCTTGGGCTGGAACTCCGGCCCGCGGAACCAGTTCTCGCCAGAGACGATGTCCAGATAGCCGTCGCCGTTGAGATCCGCCACTGCGCAGGGCTCATTCCTGCCCAGATCGATCACCCGCTTCTTGAACGGAATCTCCGGGGAAGGCCCCCCGGCAAGAGCGGGGATGGAAAAGACGGTGACCAAGGAGCCGACCGCTACTGCCAAGGCGCGCATGACGGCTACATCATCCCATAGCTCCGGACAGCGAGACTGCCGGCCGCTCGCAAGCGTCTAACGGGTGCGCTCAGCGACGTCCCGCGAAGTAGAACAGCGCGGTGAGAATCGCACTGACGGCAAGGCAGGTGGCGACCGGGAAGTACAGCGTGAAGCGCGGGCTCTTGTAGACAAAGTCCCCGGGCAGCTTGCCGGGCGCGGGCAGGCCCAGCCTCGGCGCTAGCAGAATCATCGCGCCCAGCGCCAGCAGCGCCAGACCGGCGACCACCAGCAACTTGCCGAGCGCCATCACGCGGTCAGGTGAGGTCGCACGAACTCCAGCGTCGCCTCGAGCTGCTCGCGAGCGTGCCGGTCCAACTCGCGGGCGCTGGAGGTGCGCACTTTCCAGTTGGGGAATACTCCCCGCAGGTGCAGCACGTAGGCCAGCGCCGGGAGGCCGTGGGCGCTGGCCTTGGTAATCAGCAGCAGCGCCCTGGAGAACATCTCCATTGCATCGCTGCGCTGGCCCGCGTGCCACAGGTCCCAAACCTTGACGTACAGGTCTACCCAAGACGCGGCGGGCATCGTGCCCGCCGATCCGCGTGCCATCTCTTCGATCAGAGTGCGGCCATGGCCGCCCGTGAAGGCAACCGGGCGATCCGGCCCGCTTAGCTCGTCAAACTCGGTCAAGCGGCTGAGGGTGTGGCCAGCCTCGTCCTTGACGAAGTGCAGGTTGGGGATTTCCCGCACCATGCGCGCCACGAACTCGACGCTCATGTTGCCGATGGCCTGCATGAACATCGGCAGCCCGCCCGCCTCGGCCACGGCCTCGTAGTAGCGGGCCACAGCGTCCAGGTCGAACTCCGTCTGGCGGCCCTTCCGGGGCGGCAGGGCGATGATGGCATCCGGACCGATCGATTTGGCGTGCTCCGCGTAGCGCACCGCGGTCTCGGTGTCGGCGGCTTGCACGCCGATCACGACCTTGGGTCGCAGCCCCTCGGACGCCTTGACGATCGCCTCGGCACCCGCGATGCGCTCCTCGAAGGTCAGCAGCGCATACTCGCTCGCCAATTGCGGCCAGACGATGCCGTGAACTCCCGCCCGATCCAGGAAGCGAACCTCCTTGGCGAGGGTCTGCAAGTCCACCTTGCCATCGTCGCGGTATGGCGTGGCCACGATCGGGAAGATGCCACGAAACTCATCCGGCTCCGCTGCCAGCGCGCGCACTGCTGGCGCGAGCGCGAGCACTGCCAGCCACTGGCGGCGCGAGAGGCCGGGCTGGCCGCCTGCCAGGCTAGAGCGCGCTGCTGCCGGCGTGGTCGCGGACCATCTTGTCTGTGAGGTCTGTGCCGAACCCGGGCTTGTCCTTCGCATAGTAGTAACCTCCCTCGAACGGCGATGACATGGCCAGCATCAGGTCTGTCGCGTCGTCTCCTGTGCCAAAACTCTCCGCCAGCGGGGCATTCGCAGTCAGAACAATGGCCATGCCATACAGGCTGCTGCCGCGATGCGGGATGATCGGCAGGCCGCGCTCGGCGCCCATTACGGCGATCTTGCGCAGCGCGGTGAGACCGCCGCACCAGCTGATGTCCGGCTGGAGGATCTCGGTGCCGCCATGGTGCAGCAGCATCTGGTAGCCGTACTGCGTGTACTCGTGCTCGCCGCTGACGATGAGCGTGCTGTCGATCTCGTCGACTAGCCGCTTGTAGCCAAGAATGTTGTCGGGCGAGAGCGGCTCCTCGATGAAGTACAGGCCCAGCGGCTCCAGCCGCCTGGCCATTTCCAGCGTGTAGCCGATGTCGTTCCAGCGGCAGCCGCAGTCGATCATCAACGTGCGCTCGGGTCCGATCGCGTCGCGCGCGCGCTTGATCCTGGCTTCGATCCGGTCCCTGCCGGCCGTGCCGTCCAAGACGCCTTCCGGAATCCCCAGCTTGAAGTTCTGAAAGCCCAAACCGAGGCCCACGCTGGGATCGGAATTGGTGATATACCCAGGCACCTTCTCTTGGGTCGGGCCGCCGATGAGCTTGTAGACCGGCGTCTCTGCGTACTTGCCGACGATGTCCCAGAGCGCGTTGTCGATTCCGCTCAGCGCCATCACGAAGACGCCGCGCCGGCCGTAGTAGATGCCGGAGGAGTACATCTGGTCCCAAAGCAACTCGACATTGAGCGGGTCGCTGCCAACCAAGAGGTGCCGGAGGTGGCCGTGGATGATCTCGGCGGCGGCCCCGCCGCCGGCGCCGAATCCGTAGCCGGTGATGCCCTGGTCGGTCCTGACGATGACCACGATCGCGCTGGCGAGCTGGGAATACGGTCCGCTGTAGCGCCACCGGGCGGGGTCGAACGGTCCCTTGAATTCTGGCAAGCGCCCCTGCGAGGAGCGCGACCACAGGCGCACCGGCACCGCTTCGACCGAGGTGATCTTTAGTTTTCCCTTGGTTTGGGGCAGCGCTAGTCGGGGCGCGAACGACGCGCCGCTGAGCATGGCTAGAAACGATCGGCGAGACCGCATTGCGAGCAACAGTCTAGCAAGAGCACACGTACGAGAGTGTCTGCCTTCGGATCGGGCAACGCGGTCTGATGAGAACCGCACCGCGACTCCGACAGTGCAGGGCGGGGACGCCCACAAGCACCCTACCCGAAAGGATCGGCTCTGAACAGCCGCCTGTCTTCAGTCATCGGGCCTCATCCCCTACCGGGTCGGGCAGGCCCTCGATACCTGCCGCTCGGGCGAGTGCCTTGTCGAGCGTTGCGATCGGCGCACTGTGCCGCTTGGCCAGTTCCAAATAGACGGCATCGTAGAACGACAAGCCGTGTTTCTGGGCCAAGACGAATGCGATGTTCAGATCAAGCCCTGAATCCGTGCGGATGGGCAAGTCGCGCAAAGCGTCTAGGCGCTCCGTCGGTGCGTCAGGGGAAAGCCGTCCACGACGCGACGCGACGAGAAGACTGTTGCGCACCTCCAAATGCCACAGCTGGGGAACCAAAGCTTCATCGGATTCCAGGCGCAGCAACACCAGTTCTGCTGTCGAAGCGTCTTGCTCGCGCAGCAGCCACGCAACGGCGACCGATGCATCGAGAACGAGTATGCTCACAGACGATGGCCCTCATGGCGTGCGAGCAGAACTTCGTCTATCGACATCGCAGCGGGCTGCCATTCCGCACGTCGACGGCGAAAGCGGGCCACACCCTGCTTGCGGTCAACTCGCTCACCCTCTCGCGCGGGGATCACATGCGCGATCGCTTCCCCATGCCTGGTGATCACCACGGTCTCACCACGCTCGACCTTCCGGAGCAGTTCTGCTAGCCGTGCCTTGGCTTCCGTGGCTTGCATCGTATGCATTGCAGTTTCTAACCGGTCAAAATAACCGCACCTAATCGTACCACGTACGCTCGATCCACAGTCTCGGTCCTTGGTCCGACGTACATGCGTCTGGGGAAATAGCGTGCGAGATCCTCGGACGGCTCTTACCGATCGGCAGCCAGCAGCAGCTCGATCTCGCGTATGCACTCTAGGTTCATCGGCGGCGCGGCGATGTGGTCGAGGTTGAAGGAGCTCTTGGCAGACTGCCGGAGTTCTGCCACATCCGCTTCGGTGAAATCGAGCATATTGATCTCACGGAATGGTCTCGTGTCCACCTTGTTCTGTTCGCTCAGCTTCAACAAGAGGAGACAGGTCGCCCCAGCCGTCCAAGGTGCCGGATTCTCCCTGCCGCACCTCTAGCAGAGAACTTGAAAGCTGAGACGCTAGCGTGAGCCGTGCTGCAACGCGACCCGTGTCTTGCACTTCGGCAGGAGAAGGCTCTCGCCGAGCGCGAGTCGCTTCGGCCCTATTCCGCAAAATATCCCGGCCTCGCCCGGACTTTGGCACCGGGCGCATCGACCTTGATCGTCACGCGCCTCCAACTGCCGTCGAAGTCTTGGTCCGCCGGATAGTAGGCGATCTCGTAAACGCTGCGCATTTCTTGCGCAAGGTGCGGCAGGACCGGCTCGATGTCCGCCACGGAGCGGGCCGTGAACAGTCTCCCGCCCGTCTTCTGCGCCAACGATTCCATTCGCTTGCGTGCCCTGGTGGACCAGTTGCGCCCGAAGCGCTCCCCGGAGAGCAAGAAGATCGGATAGATGCGGGCGTCGAGTTCGCCAGCCGTCTGGATCAAGCGAGAAGCACTCAGCACTGAAGGGGCGTCGTGGCCGCTGATGCGATTGTCGATGCCGTCGCTGATCACCACCAGCGCGTTGCGCTCCCCTGACAGAGCGGCAAGCTCGTCGTCATAGGCCAGCAAGATCGTGTCCCACAGAGGCGACCCGCCGATGGGGTACGGCAGCTTGCGGAGGCGCTCGACGAGCACTCCTCGATCCGAAGTCATGGGCGTGAGCCGATGGAACATGCCCTGGGTCATGGCGTAAAGAGCCACTCTGTCGTGGGGCCGGGCCATCTCGATCATGCGCCGCGTCGCTTGGCGCATGTGCCCCAGATCGCTTGCCGTGCTGCCGCTGAGGTCCAAGAGCACGGCTAGGTTGAAGGGCGACTCTTCGGGGTCAGCCACGCGGATATCCTGCCGCTGGCCTCGCTCTTCGACCACAAAGCTGTCCCTGCCCAAGCCGAGCATCGGACGGCCGCCGCTGTCGCTGACAGCCACGCTCATGCTCACCATGCGAACTTCTGACCGGAATACGGACCCGGCGCTGCCAGTATCGGATCGAGCGTGGCTTGGTGGAACGGGCCGCCCCTCGGGCGGCGCGGGTGGCCGAGCCCCTTGGCGTCGCTCGGACTGGGCCAGCAACCGGGCCACCACGTCTCTTGATTCGGTGTGCGGCCTGAGCGGCCACTCGCGGGGAATCTTCCAATCGCGGACGCGCAGGACCGGGGGCGCGTGGAGTTGCGCGTCGACGACGCCATAGGACAGGCCCTGAGAGCGCCCTTTCTTCGCCAGCCTCCATGACCGCAAGTTCCGACCGATCGCATAGGAGACCAAGGGCAGCGCGCGCTCAGGGGGCGTGTCTACTTCCCCCGGACGTTGGCTGGACTCCAAGTTCAAGATCGTCACATCCAGCGGTACAGCCAGCGACACCGAGCCCCGCGCCGACTGCACATCGGCCCGCTTGACCATCCCGACGATGCTGATGTCGCCGGCATCGGTGGTGACCGTGAACGGCAGCGCTAAAGGCACGCGCACTTCGATATGCGGGCTTTCGGCTTCGGGAGGCAGGGCTTCCACCAGCACCCGAGCGGGAGAGCGGCTGACGGCAATGCCCTGCGAATCGCGCGATTGCGATCCGGAGCGCCACATCTGGAGGCGGTTTCCGACGACGACCTCCACGTGGATGTCGCCGTGGAGATTGACGATCTCCAAAGGCTGGGCGGCGGCCGCCGCAGCCAGCAGGGGCGCACAGAGGAGTCGCGCACGCATGGAAGACCGACTGCATTCATTCTGAACCAATAGCGCAAGGGCAGCCGCACGAATCCGCACGGTACAGTGGAGCAAACTCCTCAATGGCTAGCGCCAAGCAAAACGTCATCGTCGGAACCAGCGGGCACATCGACCACGGGAAGACATCGCTGGTCCGAGCCTTGACCGGGACAGACACAGACCGGTGGGAAGAAGAAAAGCGGCGCGGTATCACCATTGATCTCGGCTTCGCCAGCTTGGACCTCGGCGAGGACCTGCGCGTCGGCTTCGTGGACGTGCCCGGCCACGAGCGCTTCGTCAAGAACATGCTGGCCGGTGTTGGCGGGATCGACATCGTCCTGTTGGTCGTGGCCGCGGACGAGTCCGTGATGCCGCAGACCCGCGAGCACTTCGAGATCTGCCGCTTGTTGGGAATCCCGCACGGCCTGGTCGCGCTGACCAAGGCTGATGCGGTAGATGAGGAAATCCTCGAACTCGTCAGGCTGGAAGTCGAGGAATTCGTGGCGGGCTCGTTCCTCGATGGCGCGCCGCTAGTCCCAGTCAGCAGCGTTACCGGCGCAGGCACGGAAGACTTGTGCCAAGCACTGCGCCAGGTCGCCGCCAACGTGGAGCAACGCGGCCACGGCGAACCGCTGCGGCTGCCGGTGGACCGGGTGTTCACCATGAAAGGCTTTGGAACGGTGGTGACGGGAACCCTGGCCAGCGGCCAGCTGCGTATCGAAGATGCCGTGGAGATCTTGCCCGGCAGGCAGCAGGCCCGGGTCCGCAATCTGGAGGTGCATGGAGAGTCGGTCGAGGCAGCGCTGGCCGGCCAGCGTACCGCGATCAATCTCGGCGGCATAGCCAAGGCGGACTTGGCACGCGGCATGTGCCTGGCCGAGCCGCGCCTCTTCGCGCCGACAGAGCGGTTTGACGCTCACATCGAATTGCTGCCGTCAGCCAAGCCGCTCAAGCACGCAGCCCCTGTGCATGTGCATCTGGGCACTGCAGAGACCGTCGGCAAGGCGTACCTGCTCGAGGCATCCGGGCGCCAGTCCAGCCTCAAGCCGGGCGCGTCGGCTCTTGTCCAACTGCGCCTGGATCATGCGCTCGTGGCGGTCTCGGGGGACCGCTTCATCTTGCGGCAGTTCTCTCCGCTGACCACCATCGCGGGCGGCACAGTGCTGCACCCGCACGCGGGTCGGCACCGAAAAAGAGACGACTGGCGGCCCGCCCTGGAGGCGCTGCGGGAGGGAGACCCGGCCACGATCTTGGAAGCGCTTTGCACGGGACAGGCGTTCGGGATGGCCGGTGCGGATCTGACGGCGATCACGGGCCGCCGGGAACCGGCGTGGCGTTCCATCGCGCAGTCCTGCAAGTCGATCCGAGTGCTCCGCGACAAGCCGCTATGGGTCTGCGCCGAGAGCCGCGCGAAGGCAGCCGAAGACCGCTTGCTGAAGGCCTTGGCTCAGTTTCACAAGGCCAACCCTCTGGAGTCAGGAGTCCCCGTCGAGGCCCTGCGAAGCAGCGAGTTCAGCGATGCGCCGGAGTTCTTCGCGGATCACATCCTGCAGCGTCTGCGAGCCGAGCGCAAAGTGGAGTTGGATGGCGAGCTAGTCAAGTCGGCCGATCACGAGATTCGCCTGGGCAGTGACGAGCGCGAAGCCAAGGAAACCCTCATAGCCGTGTTCGCGCAGGCCGGCTTGCAGGTTCCGCTGCTCAAGGACCTGCTCCGCACTCTCCCGATCGACTCCGGCCGCGCCCGGCGCATTCTTGCGACGCTGCTGCGGGAAGGCATCTTGGTGCGAATCAATGCAGACCTGGTGTTCCACAGCGAGGCGGTCGATGCGCTTCTGGCTCAGCTGGCCCCGATGCGGGGCCAGCTCGTCGACGTCGGCGAGTTCAAGGCGCTCGCCAAGGTCAGCCGCAAGTACGCGATCCCATTGCTGGAACACTTCGACAGACAGAAGGTGACGCTGCGCGACGGCAACAAGCGCCGCGTGCTGTGAAGGCGGGGCTGGCAGCCTGCCGCACCTGTTACGATTGCAACACCGCGCGGGGCGCGGAGTCCGCACATGTCTAGCTTGGTGTGCAGTTTGGCTGGCGGCAGCGTGGGGTCTACCAGCGACGGGTCGTGGAAGGCCCTAGCGGCGGGGCCGCAGGAGCGGCTCGCGATCCTGCGCCGCTACCGCCGAGTCGCCATGGTCGGCGTCTCGGCCAACCCCTTGCGGCCAAGCCATTTCGTGGCGGTCTACCTAGCCAATCGCGGCTATGACATCGTACCCGTCAATCCGCGGGCCAAGACCGTACTAGGGAGGCCATCCTTTCCCAGCCTGAGCGCAATTCCGGAGCCGGTCGATGTGGTCGATATCTTCCGTCCGCCGCAATTCGTGCCAGCCATCGTCGAGGAAGCGATCGAGATCGGCGCCAAGGTCGTCTGGATGCAGTTCGACATCGTGCATGAGGAAGCGGCGCGGCGCGCCCGCGAAGCGGGACTGGAGGTCGTCATGGACCAGTGCATGAAGGTCGAGCACGCCCGCTTCTTCGGCGGGCTGTCTGCGCTGGGCCTCAACGGCGGCGTGGTCTCGGCCCGCAGCTGGGCACCCAAGGAAGGCAGCCACGGTCTGAGATAATGGCGGCTCACGCCGCTAGGAGTATGCGCAAGCCATGAAATTCGGAGTCAACACGCTCATCTGGTCCGGCTCGTTCGAGCCCGACAAATACCCGCTGGACGAGTTGAAAGAGGTCGGCGTCGATGGCATCGAGATCCCGGTCTTCGTGCCCTCCGAACTCGACACCGCGGCGGTGCGCAAGACCTGCTCCGAACACGCGCTCAACGTCCACTTCTGCTCGGTGAACCCGGAAGGCATGAATCCGATCAGCGACGACGCGACCGTGCGCGCCAAGACCGTCGAGCACTGGAAGGACGTAATCCGAACGGCTGCCGAGGCAGGCGCGGACCAAATCGCCGGGCCGACCCATTCGCCGGTTGGCTATCTGCCCGGGCGGCGCCGCACCGAGGACGAGTGGAAGTGGGGCGTGGAGTTCCACCAGGCGCTGGCCGACGATCTTGCCGACGCCAACGTGATGATGGCGGTCGAGCCGCTGAATCGCTTCGAGACGTACTTCCTCAACACTGCGGCGGATGCCTACCGCTTCGTCGACGAAATCAATTGCGAGCGCATCGGCATCCTGCTGGATACGTTCCACCAGAACATAGAGGACAAGCAAGTGGGAGATGCCTACCGCACCTGCGGCAAGCATCTGATGCACGTCCACACTTGCGAGAACGACCGCGGCACGCCCGGATCCGGACACGTGGACTGGCCCGGCGTCCTGCAGGCGATCAAGGAGCTAGGCTACGACCGCTGGCTGACCATTGAGTCGTTCAACTCGCACATTCCCGAACTGTCCGCCGCGACCGCGATCTGGCGCGACCTAGCGGCGTCCATGGACGACATTGCCATCGACGGGACACGGTTCCTGCGCGACCTCTGGGGGCGCACCTAGGCATCAGGCCGGCAGCGCGGGAGCGCCGCCGGTTTGGTCGCGGCAGGCGAAACTCGCCGTCGCCGGACGGACCGGCCCGAAATGGCAGCCAGGCCCCCCGAGAACTCCCAGCCTCTGGGGCTGGCATCCATTCTGGCCTGCGTGTCGATTGCCACGGTTCGCGGCTTGAACCCGGTGGCGATCAAGGTCGTGCTGCTGTCGATGCCGCCGCTGCTGGGAGCCTTCCTGCGCGTCGCCATCGCCTGTGCTGGCATCGGGGTGTTCGCGGCCGTCCAAGGGATCAGCCTCCGACCCCGGCGCGAGGAGCTGATCCCGCTCGCGTTGCTCAGCGTGATCTTCGGGGTGCAGATCAGCGCCAACCAGACCGGAGCCGACTTCACCTCCCCGGTCCTGCTGGCCATCCTGTTCAACACCTACCCCATCACCACCAACCTGATCTCGGCCGTGGTCGTGCCCGAGGACCGGCTCAACCTCCTCCGCGCAACCGGACTCGCGATCGCGTTCTGCGGCGTGGCGTGGGTCCTAACGGCGCGCACCGAGAGCCCGCTGGCCCCGAATCCCGCGCTGGGCAACGCTCTCGTGCTTACGGCGGCCACACTGCTGGCGGTCCGTATGGTCTACACGCGGCAGCTCGCACTGCGCATTGACTACGTCAAGGCGGTCTTCTGGCCGCTGGTAGGGGCGCTGCCGATTTTCTTGCTGGGCTGGCAGGCGATCCCCGACTACATGCCCCGCGCAGACCACGATTGGAGGACTTGGGCGGCGTTGCTGTTTCAGGGGCTGATCGTTGGAGGAGCGGGCCAGCTCGCTTGGGTCTACCTGCTCCGCAGGCATACTCCCGGGACGGTGATCGCGTTCTCGTTCATCACTCCGGTCAGCGGAGTGACGCTCAGTTCCGCCTATTTCGGCGAGGCGCTGCCCGCCCGGCTGGTTGGGGGCTTCTGCGCAGTCCTGCTCGGCATCGGCCTGGCCGCCCGCAGGGCGCGCCTGCACAAGCCCCCGCCGCCGAGCCCGCCGCCGGGCTTCGGTGGGACAGCCTGAGACCGGCTTCGCAGTCAGTTCCTGTCGGCGGCGCGAACCATCGGCACGAACCGAACGTCCAGCCGCCGCTGGCGGCGCAGCCTTCCCGCGGCATCCTTGGTGACCAAGGTCAAGGCCTGAGTGCCGAGAGACGGGCCGACCGGCACCACCAAGCGTCCGCCCGCCGCCAGCTGATCGACCAGTGCTTGCGGGATTTCTCGCGGCGCTGCCGTGACGATGATGCGGTCGAACGGAGCGTGCTCGGCCCAGCCTTGGTAACCATCTCCCTGCTCGACCGTGGCGTGTGCGTACCCGAGGTCGGCCAAGGCGCGGGCGGCTCTGGCAGCGAGTTCGGGAACGATCTCGATGCTGTGCACCGAATCGCACAGGCTCGCCAAGACCGCGGTCTGGTAGCCCGAGCCCGTGCCGATCTCCAGCACCCTGTGGTGCCGCTCGAGATCGAGCAGCTCGGTCATCAACGCGACGATGTACGGCTGCGAGATGGTCTGGTCGTAGCCGATCGGCAGGGCCGTGTCAGCCGTTGCGAATTTGCGAACCTCGGCGGGAACAAAACGCTCCCGGGGCACCCTGCGGAGCGCATCCAGCACCGCCGCCGACTGGATTCCGCGGGCTTGGATCTGCTGCCGTACCATGCGCCTGCGCATCTGCTCCCGGCGATCTTCCGCCGATTGGGCGGAAGCGCCCGGAACTAAGGCTAGCAGTGCAGACGCCGTCTCGGTGATGGGTACAGCGCACCGAGCCATCGTCGGCAAACATCGCAGCTACCCGCGCCGCACCTCAAAGCCCTCCCCGGCACCGCTCACGGGCGCGGCCGAGGGAGGCCGCGGCCGCACTGTCCTGCCCGGCCCAGCCGGGATCAGCGCAGCAGATCGCGGATGCGTTCCAGCGCAAGTTCGATACGGTCAAGCGCTGCCGCATAGCTGAATCGCAGGTAGCCTTCGCCATACGACCCGAAGGAGTTGCCGGCCAGGCAGGCCACGCCTGCCTCATGCAGGATCCTTCCGGCCAGTTCGGTCGCGTCTATCCCGGTTTCGGTGATGTTCGGAAAGGCATAGAACGCCCCGCCGGGCTTCGCGCAACGAACCCCTGGGATCGCATTGAGGCCGGCGACGATCACGTCGCGCCGCCGCTTGAACTCGCTCACCATCACACCCACGCTGTCTTGCGGCCCGCGCAGCGCTTCGATGGCAGCGCGCTGGGTGAAGCTGGAAGTGTGCGAATTCGAGTTGACTTGCAGCATGCAGACCGCATCCACCATCCACTGTGGGTAGACGCCGTAGCCGATGCGCCAGCCGGTCATCGAGTAGGCCTTCGAGAATCCGTCCAGGATGATCGTCTTTTCCGCCATCCCCTCCAGCGAGGCAATCGACGTGGGCCGCTCGTCGAACGCGATGAGGTTGTAGATCTCGTCCGACAGGACGAGCAGGTCGCGATCACGGACCATGTCGGCTATCGCTTGCAGATCCTCCGGGGGGATGGTGCCGCCCGTCGGGTTCTGGGGCGAGTTCAGAATGATCAGGCGGGTGCGGTCCGAGAGCAGGCTCGAGAACCGGTCCAAGTCGATGGAGAAACCGCGGCTCTCCAAGAGCGGCAAAGGCACGGGCGTGGCACCGCTGGCACCGATCACTGACTCATACATGGGGAATCCCGGATTCGGATACATCGCCTCGTCGCCGGGCTCGAGCAGCGCCAGCATTGAGAAGAACAGGATCGGCTTGGCCCCAGGCGTGACCACGACTTGCGACTCAGATACCGGGATGCCGCGGGTCGACGAAATGTAATCGGCAATGGCCTGCCGGAGCTCGGGATCACCCTGCGTCGGACCATACTTTGTGTAGCCGTCGGCAAGGGCCTGCCGGCCAGCGGCGACTATGTTCGGAGGCGTTGGGAAGTCAGGCTCGCCGATCTCCATATGGACGACATCCTTGCCGGTGGCCTCCAATGCCCGGGCCTGGACCAAGACCTCGAATGCGCCCTCGCCCCGCATGCGTCCGATTCGATTTGCTATCTGCATAACCAAAACGCCGAGTGTAGCAAGGAGGTCATTGGCGTCCGGGAGCAACCCGCCCGACGCTCACTACGGCCGTCACCTGAAGCCGCCCTTCCATCACGACGCGGGCCAGCGCCCACTCTCCGAACACTAGCGAGGCTCTGCCTCAGACCGACGAGGGCAGATGTTGAGCCACCGCTGTAACGGGCACCGTCGGCCTCGCGCCTAGCCCGGGTACTCTGCGAATCCGCGGTTGTCCAGTCATGTTCGCAAGCCGGGAGAATGAGCCGCAACGAGTCCGAGTGCTGATTCCCGGTTAGCCGAGGCCCGTGTAGCACGTTGAGGGCAATGCGTGACTCAACCTCATGAATCGCGCCCGCTTGGGCGGGTCTGGCCGGTCGCGTCCCGGAGCCGCTGCTCCAATTCCCGCACTCTCTCCTGCGAGGCGCTCAACTCGGCGTCCTTGGCGCTCAACGCATCTTTTGCTGCAGTTAGCTCGCGCTCTGCGGCCTGTCGTTCGCGCTCGGCCACGCTGGCCCACTCCTCCCCCGTACGCGGGTCCCGGAACACCACCACGATCCCCCGCTCCCGCCACTCGCCGCGCAGCTCCAGCCCCAACACCTCGCTGCGCAGCCAGGCCCGGCCCGCGACAGCCACCGCTGGCACCGGATCGTATCCGCCCGCTCGGGCCACGTAGCCCTCCAGCGGACTGGCCATCAACTCCCCGACCGGATCCAGCCGCCAGTACTCGCGCACGCCTAGGCTGGCGTATGCGCCCACCTTGTGCTGCGCATCCCTGGCCGCCGTCGACGGCGAGGCCACCTCCAGCACGAAGTCCGGTGATCGCGGTAGGGAAGCCGGTTTCCCGGCTCCCCCCGCACGGATCCGAGCAGGCG
>JAPPMG010000003.1 GCA_028819215.1 Bryobacterales bacterium | reverse complement strand
ACTACACTATCTCCCCCTCTCCAAACTGACAAGTTATTCCTGCGCGCCCCCTAAGGGGGGAACAGCATGCAAGGCCCAAACGTCCGGAACACCCTCGCTCATGCCGAGGATCTGGCGCCACGGGGCATCGGGCTCGTATCGGTTGCGCGACTCGCTGGGCCAGTCCCGGGTGGATAATCGAGTACGCACTGCCGGGCGTTGAGCCGGGCGAGCCGAAATTTCGAGGGACATCGCCGCTACATGATCCGGATCACAGTATTCGCGCTGCTCATTCCGCTGGCGGCGACGGCCCAGGAGCCGCATGCGGCTGTCGCCCGCCAGACGTTCGCGGAGCTCTTGAGAACCTCCGTGGAAGCGCCATCGGTGTCTGTTGCGTCGCACGGCCGAGTCACTGAAGAGGGGCTCGTGGTCGAGGATCTGTCGTGGGTCTCCAGCGACGACGAAACCGTGCCCGCCTACCTGATCCGGCCCGCGACGTCGTCGGGACAGTTGCCAGCGGTTATCTGCCTGCACGGATCCAGCGGTAGCCGGAAATCGATGGCGACGGAAGAGTTCGGATCCGGACAATGGACGCGACCCGGGCGCGATTCCCCTCATACGCGGATGCTGGGCTGGGCCCGTGAACTGGCAAGGCGAGGCTTCATCGCGCTCGCGATCACGCAACGCGGCCTCGACCGGCGCGAGCCGCCAATCAACGTCCAGGCCAACGCCATGCTCGTCCAAGGCCGCACCGCCATGGGGGAGATCCTCTACGAGATCCGCCAGGGGCTGACCTTCCTGAAACGGCGGGACGATGTGGGTAAGATCGGGATCACCGGGATGTCCTTCGGAGGCATCACTTCGTTCTACACGTGGCTCTTGGACTCCCGAATCACGGCCGCCGCTCCGATCTGCGGCGGGGTAGGATCGCTGGAATCGTTCATCCGCCTCGGGCGGCTCTCCTACCACGGCACGTATTGGTGGGTGCCGGGCATGCTTCCCCGGGGCGACCATGCGGACTTCGCCTCCGCGATGGCCCCGAAGCCGCTGATGCTCTGGGCTCCGACTTCGGATGTCGGGATGCCGCAGGAGGGAGTGGACCGGTTCCGCGAACAGGTGGAGCCCGCCTATTCCCAAGCCGGGGCAGAAGGGGCCCTGCGGATCCATCAGCCGCCCGGCGAGCACAGTTTCACGAGGGAAGCGTTCGAAGCGATGGCTTCGTTCTTCGATGAGTTCTTGCGCTAGGGCTTCAGGATGCTGGCCAACAGCGGCGTCGCCTTGATGCCGTTCCAGCGGTGGGGCCCGTCAAAGGAATCCATCGACAGGTGCTCCTCCGCTCCGAGCGCTCGGTAGGCGCGCTGGATCCGCTCCCACGCCCCGGGGATCCACTCCTTGACCATCAGCCCGTCGCGCTGCCCGACTTCCCACAGGGCCGGCCTGGGCGCGATCAAGCCCGCAATCTCCGGCACGTCGCCGAATTCCAAGAGGCCGGGAATCACTTGGGCGCCACAGCTGTAGCGCCCGCCGATGCGCTCCTGCATGACGTTCAGCGCGCCGGAAATCACGGCGACACGGATGCGCGGCTCGACCGCGGTAGTCAGCATTGACATCCTGCCACCGTACGAGAGGCCGACGCAGCCGATCCGGTCCGCGTCGACGGTATCCTGCCGGATCAGGAACTCAAGCGCCCACAAGGCGTCGCGGAGGTTCTCGCTCATGAGGTTGCGGCCCAGCAACTGCATGCGCACGAAGGCGACGGCGCAGGGGTCGCTGCCGCTGTAGCCCTCTCGCGAGTCGAGCCGGCGGCCGAACGGAGTGAAGCAAGGGGCCACCACCACGTAGCCCTGACGGACGAGCTTCCTGCCGAAGTCATAGTTCGCGGCTTCGATGTTCGCGGCCCGTTCCGGTGTGCTGTCAATGCCAACAACCGCATCGTGGCCGAAAGAACCGTGGCCGTGAAGGGCCACAACACCTGGACGCTTTCCCTCGGCAGAGCCCTTGGGCGTCAGCAGGTAGATCGGCAGTTCCGGAACACCCGGAGCACGCAAGATCAGGGACTGGCGCTGGTGATCAGCGAACTCGACTGTCTCCTCGATACGCGGCTCCCACCGGAGAGGCGGTCGAAAGGCACCGAGAAGTTCATCGAGCTTGTTTCCGAACAGCCGCTGCCAGGCCCGGCACTCGTCGGGCGCGGAACCTTGGAACTTCATCTTCAGCGGAGCTTCCGTAGCGAGCCTGCGGATGTGCTCGTGGACGTCTTCGGCTCGTGCCGTAGCGATGCCGCTACCGACAAGGGCCTGCAGCAGTCGTCTGCGATGAATCGATCTCATGCCGAGCTCCCCCTATCCCCTCAGCCTTGCTGCCAGTGCGCTGAGGGCCTCGCGGGTCTCGTCGATCTGCTTCCGGAGGCTCTCAGCATGCCTCCAGGCTTCGCTGTCGAGCTGGGAGCCGGGCTCGCTCAGTTCCTGCTCCATCTCCGCGAGATCCCTCTCGCAGCGCTCCAGGTTCGCTTCCAGAGTCCGAGGGTTGTGGAAGCTTCCGCCGTCTACGGTCACGTACACGGGCGTGGTGTGGGCCAAGTAGCCCGGCCCGGCTGACGCACGAGCGGCGATCCAGATCCCGCGCTCGACCTCGAGATCGAACTCCAAGGACAGCTGCCGCTCGCCTTGGCCGGTGACCTGCTTGAGCACCTCGCCGTGACCGACTATCTCAAGATCGGTCAGTCCGATGCGCGAGCCGTCGCCGAAGGCGTTCGCAACGACCCGCACGGTCTCGCCCTCGCCGACGTCCAGTTGGCTTCCGGGCAGGCTGTCGTTCACCTTGAGCTCCACGATCGGACCCGTGGTTGCGAAGGTCCGGCCGGCCTTGACGCCCGAAAGCCAGTTCTCGAACGTAAGCTGCTCCCCGACGTACGTGTAGAAGCGAGCATCGCCGATCTGGCTGATGCGGTTCGGGTCGCCGCGCTCTCCCCGGCCGCACCAAGGGAAGTCCGAGCCGCCGAGCGCGGTGAGGCGGAACCCGAGGTCGAGAAAGCGGTAATAGTGGTCCGTGTGTATGGGGCCGTCGGGAACGCAAAACTGGGCCAGTTCCAGGAAATCGAGCTTGCCCGAGAGCACGGTGACAGTCATCCCGCGATAGCCATGGAACGACATGCCCTGATGGGCAAAGCCGCTGACGCCGCCCAATTCGTGCACGCGATCGAAGACGCGACCGTACGCGTAATAGTCATCCCGGAAGCGGACAAAGTCGTCAGCTCCGAGCGAGATGGTGTGGCCGAATTCCGGGGTTCTGGGCTCTTCCTGGCCCGAGGAGAGGATCGTGCGGCCCTCGCGATAGCGGCCAGTCTCTCCCCACCCGTACTGGGAGAAGACGAAATGCCAGAAATCGCCCATCTGGAGCAGGTGGCCCACATGGACGTCCTCTGCCGCGATCCAGCGCAGGATGGACGGGTTGTCGCGCGGCGAGCGGCGGATGTGGATGTGGTCGTCGGAGGAGTACCAGCCTCGGGAGGGCATGTCGATCCATCGCTCTAGGTCGTATGCGAGGTTGGCTTGGTCACCGCGCTTGAGTTCGATCTCGTGCGTCTGCATCGCGTACTCGTAGCCCTTCGAGATTTCGACGCGATAGGTGCCGACAGGCAGGCGGGATTCGAAGGATCCGTCAACATAGAACGAGCCGTCCGGCTGCAGGGCGTAACCGTCCGCGCGGTCCGAGCGGCCCCACATGATGGCGATGGCTTGCGCGGGGGGGCCGAACGCTGACCCGGTCTCTGTCGACGCACCCAACATCTCGGGAGGATTGCCTTCGGCATCGGTGAGCCGCACTCGGACCGGAGTCGGATCCCCGGTGGCGGCGTCGCGGACAGTTACGACTACGTATGCGTCGCGGGTCGTCAGCGCGGCGACGATCAGGAAGGCCGAGAAAAGGGCCCATGCAATTGCGCGGTGCTTCATCCGCGTCGTTCCCGATTAGATTGTACGGGTATCCGCAATGCCGGAAGTGCTGTCAGAACCGACGCCGAGCGAGTTCTCTGCCGGTTCGAGCCTGCCGCGAAGAAGAGCCAGCGCAGGAGCGGGACGGTCGAGCTGTGGCTCTAGAGGTCGGCGGGGTCGCCCGCCAAAAGCGGGCTTTCTGAGCGCCAGCGATCTGGCAAGTGATCAGGCGGGCCGTTCATGCATGGCCCGCAAGCCAGCAGTCAGTTGGGAATTCAGGGCTCTCCGGGTTGAGCGGTCGCGCTAGCCGTATCCGAGCCGCTCGGTTCGGAACTCGCGGAAGCGGTCAAAGTCCCGGTCTTCCGTCAACAGGCATGTCACACCGTGCTCGCGGCATAGCGCGACAATTTGGGCGTCGAACACCAAGTTCCCGACCGTGTATTCCTCTTGGATGCCTTCTGCGGGCAATCGAGAATAACCGGTGCCGGGAAGCAAGAGCCTGCGGGCGTAGACGAGCACGTTGGTGTCAATGGCGATCAACCGCGACCCTCCATCATTTCGTAGAGCGCGTCTCGGTCATCGACTGTCACTCCCGGGACGGGCGTTCCGCGCTTGACTATCAACTGCAACCGGAAGTCTCGTCGCTCGGTACCGGGATTGGAAAGATGGTCCCTGAGCGCATTTTCTATCAATCGGGTGAGAGTTTCGCCGGTCTCGGCGGCTCGCACCTTTGCGGCACGGACGACCCGGTCGTCGAGATTCAGGGTGATCTTCATATGGATATCTCTATTACAACTGCCAGATTTCTGTCCAACAGGCAACGGCCTTCCTCCGCTATCCGCGTTCCGCTCCGTTTCTGCATCCGCTTGCCTTCCGATTCAGCGGCGATAGCACGAGGTGCGCGGCGATGATCCACACCTCTTGCTCGCCGACAAGTGGGGACGGCGCAAGCGTCAGCTTACGCCACCGGTCGGTCTAGGTAGGCCCTTCCGCATCCGCCTCACTGAGGCTCGCAGCATGTTGCTCCGTCTGCCAGTGGGCCATGGGCCGTTCGATTGTCTGACCGCCCTTGATGCCGCCACCTGCCGTCCACCTCCCAGCAGGCGCGGCGCGGTTCACGCCCGGAGGAGAAGGCCTGCCCATACGGTTAGAATTGACTGTGCGCTCGACCCCTGTTGCGATGACCATCTACCGGATCCTCCTTCTCGCGTCAATGTCATTGGTGACCGCTTGGGCCGCCTCGGTCGAGGACCGTCTGGCGCAAATGCACCGGCACCATCCGGAGGCAGATGCGAACGGCGACGGCGCTCTGACGGAACAAGAGGCGATGGACTACGTGGTCCGGGTGACAGGTCGCAGGGTCAACCGGGGGCCCGTAGGCGGGCCCTCGGAATTGCTCGAAGCGTTCGAGGAGCGGTCGCGCGCCGGAATGAAGTACCGGCTCATGCAGCCGCCGGACATCGATCCGGAAGCGCACTATCCGCTGATCGTCAGCCTGCACGGCGGCGGCGGGGCAGGCGACGACAACGTGTCCCAATTGCGTTGGTGGAACGGTGTGATGGCGAAGCAGGAGTGGAGACGCGCCCATCCAGCTTTTGTCGTCGTTCCCCAAGCAGTTTCAGGCGGCACTTGGGGAGAACGCTCCCAGGTTGGTGATCTCACGAACATCTACATCAAGAACATGATCCCAGCGGTCTTCGAGCTGATCGAGGCCCTCCAGGAAGAATTGCCGATCGACAACTCGCGAATCTACGTCCTGGGGTCTTCCATGGGAGGTTCAGGCACTTGGAATTTCCTTCAGGCCCGGCCTGGATTCTTCGCCGCCGCCATCCCCGTTTGCGCGGGTCGCCCCCCTGACGATATCGCGGGACTGACGCAGACCCCGGTCTGGTCGTTCCACGGAGCAGACGACCCAACAGCACCCGTGGAGAATTCTCGTAGGATGTTCCAGAAACTGACGGCTGCCGGGGGCTCCATCAAGTACACCGAGCTACGAGGGATCGGACACAACTCGTGGATCCAGGCATTTGCGTACGAAGGGGACGACCAAGAACGTGGCTTCGTGACGAAGATCAGCGGCGCGGATGTGGACCAGACTGCCGACGTCTGGGATTGGCTCTTTCGCCAGCGCCGTCAGGACCAGAATTGAAATCGGCGCTTGCGGGAAAATCTGGCAGCGCCCCAACAAGCGATTCCTCCGCGGGCCCGGAGCCGAGCAGCTATGCCGCGCTCGAAGATGGTCTCTTTCCCAGCCGCCCTGCCGGCGGTTTCGTCAGCCGCCCTCTGCAAGTGACCGTCTAGTAGCCCAAGTAGACGGTCTTGTAGTCCGTGTAGAACTCCAGCGCGACCGGGCCTTGCTCCTTGGGCCCGAAGCTCGACTCCTTCGAGCCGCCGAACGGCAGCTGGTACTCAACGCCGGCGCTGGGCAGATTCACCGTGATCAGGCCGGCCTCGATGCGGTTGACGTACTCGAAGATCCGCGATACATCTCGTGTCTGGATCGAAGCCGACAACCCGAAGTCGGTCTTGTTGGCGATGCGCATGCAGTCTTCGAAATTGGCCGCGCGCATCACGCCAAGCACGGGGCCGAAGACCTCCTCTTGCGCGATTCGCATGTCCTCGGTGACTTCGCTGAAGACCGTGGGCTGGAAGAAATGGCCCTTGGCGTACTCGCCCTCTGACAGCACGTGCCCCCCGCACTCAAGCTTCGCGCCCTCTTCCTCGGCCAGGCGGCAGTAGCTGTCGTTCGTCTGGAGCTGGTCGTGATCGATCGCCGGACCGATCTGGACTCCCCCGTGCAAGCCATTGCCGACCTTCAGCTTGCCTGTGGCTTCGACCACACGGGCGAGGAACTCGTCGTGAATGGAGTTCTCGACGATCACGCGGCTGGTAGCCGTGCACTTCTGGCCCGTTGAGAACATCGCGGCGTTGATGGTGTTTGCCACTGCCTTGTCCATGTCGGCATCAGCCAGCACGATGGTCGGGTTCTTCCCTCCCATCTCCAACTGGATGCGCAACCGCCGCGCCGATGCCTGGGAGTGCAAGGCTTGGCCGACCGGGACCGAGCCCGTGAACGACACCGCCTTCACCGGCTCGGCGTTCACCATCGCGTCGCCGACCTCGCCGCCCGAACCGCAGATGAGGTTGACCACTCCCTTGGGAATGCCCGCTTCGTGGCAGGCCTCGGCGAGCCGCCAAGCGCACAGTGGCGCCGCGGTCGCCGGCTTGACTAGGACGGTGTTGCCCGCCACTAGGGCGGGAGCGAGCTTCCACGCTGGAATGGCGCTCGGGAAGTTCCAAGGATTGATCTGTGCGACCACCCCAAGCGGACGCCGGACCGCGTACATAAACACGCGATCGCGCTCGGACGGGACTTGGATGCCTGGGATGCGCGAACCCTCTCCCGCGAAGTAGCGAAAGATATTGATCGAGCGCATCGTTTCGCCTTTGGCCTCCGGCAGGGTCTTGCCCTCCTCGCGAGTCATCTCTCTCGCAAGTGTGTCCAGATTGCGCTCGAGGAAATCAGCAACCTTGTACAGGTAGGCGCCGCGTGCCGGGCCGGTCAGCGACGCCCAAGCGGGAAACGCTTCCTGGGCCGCCTCGGCGGCCACGTTGACGTCGGCTTGGTTCGCTTTGCAAAACAGACCGACGCGGTCGTCCGAATCGGCTGGATTCACGTTCTCAAACAAGCGGTCGCTAAAGACCCACTCGCCATCGATGTAATTCGGGTACGTTCTTGGTTCACTCATGGAAAGCCTCCGCAGGGCGGGTGTCGCGGGTTGCCGAGGGCCGCGCGTGCCGCCGGAGAAATCCATCATCGCACGGCGCCAAGGCTCGTCCTCCGGCCGGTTGCTGGAGTGGGAACCCGACCCGATCGAGGCGGGTCCGCCGTCCGGTCAGTGCTGCCGCCTGGCGTAGCACGGCCCGAAACGCTGCGGCGCCCTAGACTGCCGCTGGGAGCGAGCTGCGGCTCAGGCGTTCGCTTTCAGGAAGGCGTCCCGGCTCGCCTCGGACTCGAAATAATGCACCGTCTTTCCGACCTTGGTGCGGACTGCGTGCGCCGGATCAATGTACGTGCCAGTTTGTGGGTCGCGGACCAATTTGCCGCCGCCACTCGTCTTGCCGTCGGAATCGCCCTTCTGCGCCGCAGTCCCGCCGCCGCCGCGTTTCGCCCCGCGCAGCATGATTCGACTGATCTCGCGGATCAAGTTGCGCACGATGGCGAGGCCGATCACGCCGACCACCAGCAATAGGATGTTCCGAAGTCCCATCCAGACCCCTTTGGGGCTGCCGCTCCGCCAGCTTGCTAACCGGAGCGGCGCGCCCGGCCAATTGACCGCGCGACCTATGCCCTCAGTTCCTGCTGCTGCGCCGCCTCTTGGGCTGCTCGAAGGTTGTTTCGAGCTTGCCGCTCAGGCTCTGCACCATAGCCTGCGCGCTGGCCGCGTACGGCCCCTGCGGATCGAGATCCAAGTACTTCTGGTAGGCCTCGACCGTGCCCGCGGCCGGGATGATCGAACCGTCTTCCTTCATCTGTGCCGTGCCGACGAGGACCGTGGCTAGCTGGTAGTAGGCGTTCGCGAAATCGGGCTGTACCTCGGTGGCCTTGCGGAACGCGTCGATCGCACCCTGCGTGTTGCCGGTGTTGACCATCGTGGCGCCGAGGTTGAAGTAGTAGGTCCCTGCGTTGTCAGGTGCCATCTGGGCAGCCTTTTCCAGTTCCGCGGTGCCTTCGTCGATCCGCTGCAGGCGGATCAGCAGCAGGCCGAGGTTGTTGTGGTACGCGGGATCGGCCTCCAGCTCGATCGCCTTGCGGTAGGTCGTGATCGCTTCCTCGCCGACTTGGTCCCGCTCGGCTCCGGCCTTGGTGCTGACCAGACCGCTGAGAGCTTCGGCCATATTGCCCCAGATGACGTGCTGGTCGGCGTCGATTTCAAGCGCCTTCCTGAAGTGCTGAACTGACACCTCGTAATCCTTCAGGCGCTTGGCCTCCATGCCCGCGTTGAACGTCTCGTTCAGCTGCTTGTTCTTGCTGATCTGTTGCTGCCGGGCCTTGAGAGCCTTCTCGTACTCCTTGCGCTGCTGTTCCGACATGGCTGCCAGCTGGTCCTTGGTCGGGCCCCCGCCGGACGCCTGGGCTGCTTGGGCCTCCCGCCGGATCTCTCCCAGATCGAAGTCCAAGGGCTTCTCTTCGCCAAGCTTGATCTGGTAGCCATTGATGCTGTAGACCTGCTTGCCGTCGACTTCCAGCCGGACCGTGTACTGGCCGAGGGGCAGGCCGGCATGGAAGTAATTGCCCTTCTTGTTCGTCTTGACCTTGTAGTTGCCGCGCACGCCGACGCGTTCGATGTAGACCATGGCGTTGCGCAAGCCTTGGCCGTCCTCGCCAAGCACCCTGCCGCGCAACTGGCCAGTCTGGGCGAGCGCTGTCGAGGCGAGGAGAGTGAGCATTAGGGCTGCGAGAACGCAGCTGCGAAGTGTTCTGCTTGTCATGATGAAAGCTCCTGTTGCAGAGAGGCTGTAGCCTAAGATTAGCCTACA
The DNA here is from genome assembly GCA_028819215.1 of Bryobacterales bacterium. Taxonomy (GTDB): domain Bacteria; phylum Acidobacteriota; class Terriglobia; order Bryobacterales; family UBA6623; genus VXMF01. Next base: position 82,689 of record JAPPMG010000003.1, on the reverse strand, counting down.
ATATCGTACCGCGGGGATGGAAGAAAAAATTGCCGCGCGGGCGGCTGGGGCGGCGGGAATCCATTGAAACGTCCAGACACCGAGATCTTGGGCGCGTCCCGCAGCAGCGATCTATCCCCAGAAGAGTTCCGCCTGGCAGGGCACGCCATCGTCGACTGGATCGCCGACTACTACGCGCATCCGGAGCGGCAGCGCGTGCTGCCCGATGTCCTGCCCGGGCAACTGGTGGACAAGCTTCCGCCTAGCGCGCCGCAGCAGGCGGCTTCCCAGCAGGAGATCCTCGCGGATTTCGAGCGCTTGGTGGCTCCGCACCTGGTGCACTGGAACCATCCCGGGTTCATGGCATACTTCGCCGCCGGCGGCTCGCGTCCGGGCGTGCTGGCTGATGCGCTCGCAGCGGCTGTCAACAATGTCGGCCTGCTGTGGTACTCGTCGCCGGCGCTCGCCGAGCTGGAACAGGTCACCACGCGGTGGCTTGCTGGCGCCATGGGCCTGCCAGCAGATTGGTTCGGAATGATCCACGACGCGGCGTCGACTGCCACCCTTCACGCGGTGATCGCCGCTCGCGAGCTTGCCGCCGCCAAGGCGCGCGAATCCGGTGCCGAGCTTGACCTGAACCGCATCGTGATGTACACGTCCGAGCAGGCCCACTCCTCGGTCGAGAAGGCCATGAGCGCACTCGGGCGCGGCGTGGAGGCGTGCCGCAAGATCCGCTGCGACGACCGCTACGCGATGCGCCCCGACGAGCTGGAGCGGGCCATCGCGAGAGATCTCAGCGCCGGCCTCTCCCCGATTGCGGTCACCGCGACCGTGGGCACGACCGCGTCGACGGGGATCGACCCGGTGCGCGAGATTGCCGACATCGCAGCCGATCACGGGCTCTGGCTGCACGTCGACGCGGCATATGCAGGGGCGGCAGCGATCCTGCCTGAAATGCGGCGTCATTTCGCCGGCTGCGAACGCGCCGACTCGTTCGTGGTGAACCCGCACAAGTGGCTGTTCGTCCAGATGGACTGCTCGGTGTTCTACACAGCACGCCCGGAATGCTTGCGCAGCGCACTTTCCCAGACTCCGGAATACCTGCGCAGCGGGCAGGATCCCCGGGCTGTCAACTATATGGAGCACTCGATCGCGCTGGGCAGGCGATTTCGCGCTCTCAAGCTCTGGTTCGTTCTTCGCAGCTTCGGAACCGAGCACCTGTCGAATGTCCTCCGGGAGCACCTCCGTCTGGCCCGCCTGCTCGCCGAGTGGGTGGCCCAGGCCCCGGACTTCGAACTCTTGGCCCCGGTCGACTTCTCGCTGGTCTGCTTGCGCTACAGGCCGGAGAATGCGAGCGACGCCGAGACCGATGCCGCCAACGAGCGGCTGCTGCGCGCGGTCAACGCCACCGGGGAGTTCTTTCTCTCCCATGCCAAGCTGAAGGGTCGGTACACGATCAGGGTCGCCATCGGCAACATCAGCACTACGGAGGCATATGTCCGCCGCCTGTGGGAATTGCTCCAGGGCCTCGCGCGCTGCCAGGGCTAGTGGCCGCCATGGATTGTCGGAACGTGGCAGGTTCTACGACAGGCGCAGGCAGGTTCAGGGGGGGAAGCCTTGCGCCGTGGATTGGCCGAACGAATTGAGATCGACTGGCATGCCGCCCACGCACTTCTCTCCGCGAGGCCAGCCACGGAGCGGCCGGTCGTGTCCCGCCCCAAGGCTTGGCCTACACAAGCTTGGATCCCCCCTGCAGGGAATCCGACCACTGGTGCTCGCCGCGGTGCTGCCTACGATGTCGAGTGCTCAAAACAGGTACTTCAATCCAAATTGAATCCTGCGAGGCTCGCCAGCTCGGTTGATCGTGCCAGTGGCCGCCCGGAGCATGCCCCCAACGGGCTGTCCGAACTGAGGCGTGTTGGTGAAGTTGAACGCTTCGAACCGGAACTGCACCGTGTGCCCTTCCCAAGGCATCCGAAATCGCTTGCCCAGCATGAAATCAAAATTCCTGCCCCCGGGGCCGCGCAACGGATTGCGACCAGTCGTTCCAAAGATGCCCGGTTCGCTGACCACGAAGGCTGATTGATCGAACCAGTTGTCAATGGTTGGGTTGCTCAGCACCCCGCTGCCCACGCGGTTTCCGCGATTGGTCGTGCCCGAGTTCTGTGGATCGCCCGGGAATGTGACTTCGAACGGGAAGCCCGTTCTCAGCGACACCAGTCCGCCGATCTGCCAGCCCCCCAAGATCGCATCGGCGGCCCCGCCCCAGTTCGCGCCGAACGCGCGGTCCTTGCCAAACGGCAGTTGCCAGGTGAAGCTGCTGGTAAAGCTCTGCGTCATGTCAATGTTTGCACTCGCACGTTCCGCTCCCCGGTCGTAGTGATTGGCGACGTTGAACAGGCCGGAATCCAGGAACTGCGTGTTGTTGTCGATGTTGTGCGACCACGTGTACGACGTCAGGAACGTCACCCCCTTGCTGAAACGCTTCTCGAGGCGCGTGACCAAAGCGTTGTAGCTGGCGTTCGCGCCAGGTTCCCCGAGGGTGACCCCTGTCCGCTGCGGTCTCAGCCGCCGGGCTCTTGCCGGGATCGTCGGGTGCGGCCCGGGATTGTTGATATCGAACCGGTACTGCAAGAAGCTCGTGGCCGATCCTTGGTAGCCGATGATCCACACGGTGTTTTCGGGCAGCTCTCGTTGAATGTCAATGAACCACTGCGAGGCATATTGCGTCGGCTGGCTCCGATAGGAGGCTGAAGCGCCGGTGTTCGGGAGAGGTTCCTCTGCCGGAAGCGTCACGGGCAAGAATCCATCCTTCACTAGGGTCACTGGCGTGATGTTGTCAAAGGTGGGAGTGATGATCTCGGTGAAGTCGGGCACCTGCCGGGCCCAGGCCGAGCCACTCGTGACAATGTCTCCCTCGCCGTAGAAGAGCCCGGCACTTGCGCGAATCACCGTCTTCTCATTGAGTCGGTAGGCAAAGCCGACTCGAGGTGCGAAGTTGTTGCGGTCGTTCTCGCAACCGCAATCGCTTCCGTCTTCTGGGCGATCCCAGTACTCCTCCTCTCCTGGGGCCAGGCCGTTGTAGGCGGTCATGTAGTTGCTCACCCCGGTGCGGCCGGGAATATGTCCCTTCGGGTAGTAGCCCCGATTGAACAGTTCCCAGCGCACGCCCAATGTCAGCGTCAGCTTGGGCGTCACCTTCCAGTCGTCCTGGATGTAGATCCCGGTATAGGGCACGACCGCGTTCTCACCCGCTGGGTTGCCCACTCGGGTCTGCCCCACTGTGCCGAGCATCATCTCGGCAAGGCCGTTCCCGGTGCGAGCCCGGCTGCGGCCGATGTTCGGTTGTTCAGCCGTGAAGACACGATTGAACAGGAACTGGCCTCGCCGGAAGCGCATAGCCTCTCGGAAGATATTGAGACGCCGGTAGTCAAACCCGATCTTGATGCCGTGGTTTCCCTTCTGCCACAAGAGGTTCTCCACGATCTGGATGTTGTCCATGTTATTGATGTTCGGCCAGCAGCATGGGGTTCCTAGGTTGTTGTAGCCGTTGATGTTGAAGAAGCTGAATCCTTGGTCGAAGCCATCCCCGAAGGTATCGCCCGGAGCCCCCTTGATTCCCAGCGTCGCGTTGAGCGGCTCTTGGATCAGCGTGTCGAATCGCGTCGGGAAGTGAGTGAATCCGAAACGGGCTTCATTGTGCAGCGTCGGCGAGAACGAATGCGTCCAGTTAAACGCCAGATTGTCTCCGTTTAGATCCACCGTCTGCCCGCCCTGACCTCCGGCCTCGACCGGCAAGGGGCTCTGATTGACACGGAACTGGCGGCGTATGCTCATGCGGAAGAATACGCGGTCGCTATCGCCCACGTTGTGGTCGACGCGGAAATCGTATTGGTCGGTGTCGTCGGCATCGGAAGGAGCCCGGAAGTAGTTGTTGAAGCCGAATTCCCGCCCCTCGACATTCGACGACGGGTAGCGCGACAGCAACGGCGTGCTCACCGGGTCGAAGCGGTTGGCTGGAATCGTGTTGTTCGGGAACGGCTCGCGGCTCGCATCGGCCCCGGTCCCCACCGTGGTCGCCGGGTCGAAGATCTGGTTGAAGTTGGTGCGCTCCATCGAGAAATCGCCGCTGCGGGCGAGGCCGCTCGGAACCGTGGCGAGGAAACTCCGCCCCAGCCGGATTCGCGTGCCCTGGTAGCTGAAGAACCCGAATGTCTTGTTCTTGATGATCGGACCACCCAGAGTTCCGCCGAACTGGTTCTGACGGAGCGTGGGCTTTTCCGCCCCGGAGCGGTTGGCGAAGAAATTGGTGGCATCCAGCTTTTCGTTCCGGACGAACTCGAATGCGCTGCCGTGCAACTCGTTGGACCCAGACTTGATCGACACCAAGACTTTGGGCCCCATGCGAAATCCGTATTCGGCCGACATATTGTTCGTCACAACCTTGAACTCGCCGACTGCGTCGACGGAGGGCTTGCTGGCCTGGGCCTCGAAGCCCAGCGGTCCGCCTCCCGCGCGCGATCCGTTGTCGATACCGTCGATCATGACGTTGTTTTGGTAGCCACGCATGCCCATCCCGACAAAGCCAGCTTCATTGCGGCCGGGACGGGTGCCCGCTCCGACCGTCGCGCCGGGTAAGATGCCGACCGACAGCTGCGCTAGCTCCAGATAGTTGCGCTTGTTCAGCGGCATCTCGACGATGCGCTGGTTATCGATGACTTGCCCCATGGCGGCCTGCTCTGACTCGAGCAGCGCCGCCGCTGCCGAAACCTCGACGACTTCGGCCACGGTTCCGACAGACAGCGTAAAGTCCACCCGTGCAATCTGTTGTACGTCGAGCTTGAGATTCTCTCGGGTCGACGGCGCGAAGCCCTCGGTCGTAGCAGTCACCGAATACGTGCCCGGGCTGAGAAACGGAACCGAGTACAAGCCGGTCTCGTTTGACTGAGCCTCGTACTCTACGCCGGTCGCGACATTCACTGCCGTCACGTCTGCGGCCGGGATGACACCGCCGGTCGAATCCGTGACGACTCCTTGGATGCCTGAGTTCTGAGCGAAGCAGAGCGTCGCTGCAGCAATACAGAGCACGATGTAACGAAGGCTGGAAGCTGTTGGCATGGAAATCTCCTGTGTCCCATGGGACTATCCGCCGCTATTCTAGTTCGGGGAGTTTAGTTCAGGCAATACTCTTTTCGCGGCAGAAGAGCCAATTCCTGCGCTGTATCTTGTTGCGGCGGCAGACTCCTTGGCGGCTCTTGAAGTCGGCGAATCGCTCTATCTGTATCTGCACCTCACGCAGCACGACCCCCGTGAGTGGTTCGACGAACCATCTCCGTAGCGCTACGGGCTTGCCCGGTTCTGAGCCTGGTTCCTTGAGCAACGAGCCAGCCCCAATGAAGATCGCGTAGCCCCACCTCCTCGTCTGGCACAGGTGTACAATCACCTTCGGGAATCGGATATGCGCACTCGGATCGCCTACTTGGCAGCCGTCCTCTTGGTCGGCGCTTTATGCTCAGGCCCGCTCCGCGCCACAATCGAGCAGGCGCGTGAACTTGAGCGGGCGGGCCAGCCCCTCGAGGCGCGGCGCGTGCTCCAAGACACCGCGAGAGACCAGCAGGGCAATGGTGAAGCGCTGTTGGCGAACGCGGAGTTCTTGGATCGCTACGGCGACCCGGCCGCTATCGAGGCCTATCGGGCGGCGCTAGCGTCGTCCGGTTCCGAAGATTCCGCGACCGCCGCCGAGCTTCGCCGCCGGATCGCGGTTGCCGCGCTGTGGCACGGCGATGCGGAGCAGGCCAGGGCCGCCCTGACTGCCTTGCAGGCAGCGGGCGAAGGTGGTCCCGGCGTCGACGGACTGCTGCAACCGCTGACCGAACCGGAAGCTACAGACTTCATTGAGGTGGTCGGCACGCTGGATTCGTTCAGCCGGATGGCGGCGCTGTCCACCGATCTGTCCTCCGATCTGATCCTGCCCTCGCTCGGTCGGACGATTTTCGCCGGCGGCTACCACGCTTCCGGCGGGGGTTCAACGTTCGAGCCGACCGAGTATCTCCGTCTGCTGAAACAGTACTTGACACAGGCTAGGGAACTCGCCGCGTTCGCGGGTGACGACAACACCATCGACATTGCGGTTTGCGAATCGGCCGAGACGGCCCAGCTGCTGAAGATCATTGGCTACCGCTTGCGCGGAGAGTGCGGCCCGGCCGCCGTGCTCGAGACGGTTAACCCCTCGCGGGCGTTTCTCGCCATCGATTCGGCCTTCCCGCTGGCGGACCTGGAACTAGCCTTCCGCCGGGGCGAGCCGTTCAGCTACCAGTTCGGCCCTACGAGGCTGCCGGTTCTCTTCGGCCGGGACTACTGGCTGGAAGGTGCCAGGCGCGCCCAGGACAGCTTTCTGGACACGTTCATCGACGATCCGGGCTTGGCGCGCCTGTACGTTGCGATGCACAACCTGCACCGTCCGACCGCCGACGCCTTGCGGGCCGCCGCTCCGATTGGAGACCTGAAAGACTATGTTCCCGTGCTCGACTTCTTCGGGGCCATGTTCGAGGTCGCCGATGGCGACGCCCTCACTCCGGGGGGGGCGCGCGCCCGGCCCGGCTGGGAACGGCTGGTGGGCGAGAGCACAGCCCAGGGAGGCCGCTTCTTCCAACGGCTCATCCGTCTGGACGATGGCTGGATGGCGGCCTTTTATGACGCCATGGCGCGTGTCCAAGGGGACGCTGCGAAGGCTTACTTCCTCGATCCCCAGCGCATCGAGCGCTTCTACCAGGCGGTGCGGGGGAAGGTTACCAGTCCCGGCCCGGCCCGGCCGATCTTCCGTGCCAGCTCCGACTTGATGCTGCTGGCGACGAGACTCGACTTCGGCGCGTCGGGCGCTCCGCGCATACCGGGCGGCATTGAGCCGTGGAGAGATCTGTTCGTCGTCCACCCGCACGGCAAGTACGATGGCAAGCTGACCCAGTCCGCCACGCGCTGGACGCAGGCCGACGATGTCATCGAGGCCATGTTCGCTCTTTCGCGCAAGGCAATCGAGAACGAGCCGTTGCGCATGTTCCTTGCGATCTCGGACTTGGATCGCTACCGCGCTACGCCGCTGTCAGCCGACATCGTCGCGCGGATGATCCGGGCCTTCCCCGACCACGGGCACCAGTTCGCGCTCTACAGCGACTCGCCCAACCTTGGCGAGGAGACCATTACGGCGCACTTGGACGCCATGGTCCGCCTGGACAAGATTGGCAGCGACCTGCGTCGCGCTGACGCCATCGGCGTGCTGCAAGCGCAGCTGGCGCTGTGGCAGGTTTTGCGCCGGAACGGCTCGATTCCGGAGGAACGGGCCGATTCGTCGATGCAGGCCCTGCTCTCGGCGGCCACTGGGGCGACTGATTCGCAGGGTGTGTTCGAGGCGGGGCGCGCCGGCGTGCTGGCGCTGCTGGAAGCGGCCGGGGCGGATTCTGCGGATCCCCAGCAGGCACTGGTGGACCTGTTGGTGGGTGAGGCAGCCGAGGGCGAGCAGGAAGCTCGGGCGGAAGTGCTGGCCCAGGTCAATCAGCTCTTGACGCTGCAGCGGCTGGTTCCGTTGGACACGTTGTTCGACCTAGCCGACCACCTCGAGCGGGTCTCGCGCGGCGAAGCGTTCAACGTGGCCATGGCTAACCGCCTCTCGGAGAGCATTTCGGATATCCGCCTGCCGCGATCGCTGCTATCTGTTGAAGAGGCCAATGCCATGGCCCGCGGCCACTGGGTCGACCGCCACATCCAGAGGCAGCGCAACCTCAACCTGCGCCGGGCGGTAGATCGCGCCCAAGGCAATCCCAGGCGCCTGCTGGCCATTCGCGGCGAACTCGCGCCGATCCTGCGCGATTCGTTGGTCGGCATCGCGTATGCGCTCTATTCGCCTCCCGGCGCGGAACTGATCCGCGCCAACCCCTTGTTCGTGCGCAGCCACGACTTTCTCGGTCCCGAGGGCAAGTACAGTTGGGCGCGGGCTCGCATGCAGTCCACCGGCTGGCCCAGCAGCGGCGGCGGCCGCCTGATGGGCTCGCTTGTCTCGCTGCCTTACGAGCTGGCGTCGGCCGAGCAGAACTTCATGGTCCCTTCCAATCGCCAGGCCCTGATATGGCAGGATCTGGCGCCGCAGATGTTGCTCGGCGCCACACTGCCGCGCTGGTGGGGCGTCCGCCCCGCGGACTTGCACTACGTCGGGCTGCACCTGCGTCTGGCGCGTTCCCTGCTTGCTCAGGCTGCTTTCGACGAAGACTTGGCAGCGCCTGTCTTGGGCCAATTGCGGACGCGCGTGGAGCCGTCCCGCATCTGGAAGATCGAAGACTCCTTCAGGCGCGGGCGGGTGCGCGAGGGAATCGAGATCGTCACCCCGGCCGAACTCTTCGATCTGGCGTGCCGGCTGCGCGAGTCCCACGGCGAGCGACTGGATTCGCTGGGGCGGCCGTATATCGCGGCCATCGCGGAGCTAGAGAGCCGGGACCCGCAGCGCTACAACGAACGCCAGACGGGTCAGAAGTTCGGGATGCCGCACCCGCGCCTGGCGCACTCGTATCGCTTAGAGCTGCTGCACCTTCCCCTGTTTCCTACCTTGATGGGGTTCTCGAGCCGCATTCTCGCGGAGAGCTGGGAGTCCAACAACCTGTTCTGGGCCGCGCTGTCTGATGAATTGCACATCGCTCCGGCGCAACTCAACCTGCTCATCCCCCAGTGGACGCAGCGCACGCTGGAGCGTATCTTCGCGACCCATTTGGACGATTGGCCGGCCCTGTGGCGCTCCCTGCGGATCATCGCCGACCAAGTTCGACAGGAGAGCGGTCCCAGTACGGCCGCTCGCGCACCGTCCGCAGCGGCCTCGGGGGGCGATTGATGCACGCTGCGAGACGCGACGCTGATACTAAGGGAATGCGCGATTGCAGGCTAGATCGAGCGCGGCCTAGTATTGGCCTGTCCCTAGGCATTGTCGCTGCAGCCTTGCTGGGCCTGTGGCAGGCAGCGCCCGGCCTGCACGGGCAAGTGCCTGGAGCAGTTGGCGAAGCGACCGCCTTGTTCGAGGTCGAGGTCGACCTCGTCATGCTGAACATCGCGGTCACGGACCGGCGCGGCCGGTACATACAGGGCCTGAAGCCGGAGCATTTTCGGATCACTGAGGACGGCGTCCAGCAGAGCATCGCGTCATTCGGCGAGGGCAACGTCGCGCCTCGGCGCATCGCGAGAACGGGCGTGCGCCCGGGGCCGGTGGCTGGCGAGGCCGAGCTTTCGATTCCCGAGGCGATCGCCGGCCAGTTGGTGGGTACGAACGTATTCGTGCTGTTCGACACCAGCAATTTCATGTACCGCAGCTTGGTCTACGCCGAGGATGCCATCGCGGACTTCATACGCGGACTTGACGGTGCGGATTCGGTCGCGGTGTATTCGTTCAGCCGCAACCTGACACGGCATGCCAGTTTGTCGGCGAACCATGATGACGCCTTGCGCGGCTTGCGCAGCTCCGTAGCGGGAGACGAGACGGCACTGTACAACTGCCTCTTGCTGACCTTGCGGGACGCGGCCAAGCTGTCCGGGCGAAAGGTCATCATCGTGTTCTCCAACGGCCCCGACAATGCCAGCGCGGTCTCGCCGGACGATGTCGGCGCCATTGCCGAAGACGAGGGCGTGCCCATCTATGTGATCAGCACGCGCGCGCTCAATCGGGACCCGATCTCGAGCAACGCCTTTCGAAGAATTACACAGCGCACGGGCGGCAAGGCCTATTTCGCCAAGACGTGGCAGCGCCAGTCCGAGGCGTTCGTCGAAATCCGCGACGAGCTGGCCAGCTCGTACACGGTGACCTACTACCCCGAGGCGAACCCCAATCGCGGCTGGCGCAGCATACAGGTCGAGCTCGTAGGCCCTGACCAGCAGCGCTACCGCGTCCGAACGCGCGCGGGCTACCGACCGAAGCTCTAGCCTCGCCGGGCTGAGCTTGGAGTTGCAGAGACATGTCGCTGCAAGTCATCCAACGGCTCCAATCCAATGGCTTCAAGGCCTATTGGGTCGGCGGCTGCGTGCGTGACGAACTGCTGGGGCGCCCGATCAAGGACCGGGACGTGGCGACCGACGCGCGGCCCGAGCAGGTCGTGCGACTTTTCAAGCGGGCGCGTCGCGCGGGGCAGCGCTTCGGCGTGGTGCAGGTCCGCGACGACGACGGATTCACAGAAGTAGCCACGTTTCGCCGGGAGGGCCCCTACAGCGACGGCCGTCGGCCTGACAACGTGTCGTACACCAACGATCCCAAGCAAGATGCCATCCGGCGCGACTTCACAGTAAACGCTATGTTCTTCGACCCGGTTTCGAACCGGCGGTTGGATTTCACGGGAGGAGCGGCCGATCTGGAGAGCAGGCTGATCCGGGCTGTCGGGTCGGCCGCCGAGCGTTTCCGGGAAGACCACTTGCGGATGCTGCGCGCCGTGCGGCTGGCCGCCAGCTTGGGGTTTGAAATCGAGGCCGGCACGATGGCCGCGATCCGGGACCACGCCGCCGCCATGCGATCCGTGGCCGCGGAGCGGGTGCGCGACGAGTTGGGCCGAATCTTGACGGAGGGCAGCGCCCGGCGCGGATTCGAGCTATTGCGCCAAAGCGGGCTGCTCGAGCAGTTGCTGCCGGAAGTCGCCGCCCTCAGCGGCGTGGAGCAGCCGCCCCAGTACCATCCCGAGGGCGACGTGTGGACCCATACGATGCTCATGCTGGACGGGCTGCAGCGGCCTTCGCTGGCATTGGCATGGGGAGTCCTGTTGCACGACGTTGGCAAGCCCGAGACGTTCACAAGGGCGGATCGCATCCGCTTTCACGGGCATGTCGAGCGCGGCCTTGAGCTAGCGGAGTCCATCTGCAAGCGTTTGCGGTTTTCCAACGCCACGAGAGAGCGCGTGTTGGCACTGGTCGCTAACCACATGAAGTTCGCGCACGTGCGGGACATGCGCCGCTCGAGGTTGCGGAGGTTCGTCGAACAGCCGGACTTCGATGATCACCTGGAGTTGCACCGGCTCGATTGCGTTTCCAGCCACGGTCAGCTCGACAACCACGAGTTCGCTAGACAGCATCACGAGCAAGTCCAGGCGGAGGAGCCGTTCGTCCCGCTGTTGACAGGCCGGGATCTGATCGCGGCAGGGTATGAGCCCGGCCCTGTCTTCGGCAAGGTCCTCGCCGAGGTGCGCGAACTGCAGCACGAAGGCGTGCTCGCGGATCGCGAACAGGCGCTGGCCTTCGCGCGAGGACGAGTCGCCGCCCTGCGCTAGGCGGCGCTAGCCGATGCGTCCCCTGATTGGCCTCGAGGAGTCGAATCTGTCACAAACCAGTCGGTAGTTGGCAATTCAGACCACACTTGCGCAAGTGGTGACGCGATCAGGAGGATTCTAGTAGCAGCCGGTCCAGTTCACCGCCGAGAAGCGTCTTTGTCGCAGCGTAGCCTCGATGGTTCCACAGGTTGCACATCTCGTACGGGTCGCTCCACAGGTCGTAGAGCTCGTCCATCCCCTCGAGATCGGTATAGCGGATGTATTTCCATCGCTCCGTCCGGACGGCTCGGTACCCCATTGCGACCATTCGAGGCCAGACGCGGTCGGAAAAGTACTCGATTAGCACAGACTGGCGCCAGCCCGCGGGAGGGGGGCCGCCGAGCAGGGGCAGAAGTGACCGGCCATGGGTTTCGACGGGACCGCTGATCCCAGCCATCCCCAGGATTGTCGGAGCTAGGTCCACGCTGGAAACCAAGGCTTCTGATTCGTCCCCGGCCGCGATCCGCTTTGGCCAGCGGATTGCAAGGGGCACTCGGATGCTCTCCTCGTAAGCAAGGCGCCGCTCCTCATTCAAGCCGTGTTCACCGTAGAAGTAGCCGTGGTCGCTCGTAAGGACAACGCAGGTGTTTTCTGCCTGCCCGGATTCTTCAAGAGCTCCGAGCACCGCGCCAAATGCTTCGTCGGCGGCCGTCAGGATGCGCAGCCGGTTGCGAATCACATGGTCCGGCGTCCCGGTGCCGGGCCCGAGCGGCGGTACGTCCTTTAGCGGCCTCTGCAGGGCGGGCTTGTCCTTGGCAAACGAAGCCGCGTTCGGCCGACGAGGAACGCGGAGACCGGAATACAGGCTTGCAACCCGGTCGGGGGGCGTGAAGCCGCCGTCCTCTGGGACCGAATTGATGCTGCCGTCCGCATCTTGGAACAGATTGGGATGGACGGCCTTGTGTGACAGGTACGCCAAGAAGGGCCGGTCGCGTTTCCGGCAGATGAATTCGGCCGTTCTCTCGGAAAAGATGTCCGAGGCATAGCCGGGGAGCCTGCGTCGCTGGCCGTTGTCGTTGACCTCCGGATCGAAGTAGTCGCCCTGGCCGCGCATGCAGACCCATTCGTCGAAGCCCGGCCGGCGAGTGTCATCCAACCCCATGTGCCACTTTCCAATGAACGCTGTCTCGTAACCGGCACGGTTCAGCAGCCTCGGGAAGGTCCCAAGCTGGTGGGACCGCTCGCTGCGGTCGGTGTTGTCAGTGATTCCGTGGGAGTGGGCGTACAAGCCCGTCAGAATGCAGGCGCGGTTCGGGGAGCAGAGTGGAACGGGTGCGAACGCATTGGAGAACTGGATGCCCTCAGTAGCGACGCGGTCGAAGTTCGGGGTCTTGACGAACGGATGGCCGCTGAAGCCGAAGTCGTCGAATCGGGCGTCGTCCAATACGACGAAGACGATATTTGGCCGATGGCTTGACGCCCGACTCCCATCGACACACGACGATGCAGCGACCTCTATGGACATGGTCCTGACAAGACCCCCTCGTGCGCCGGCGCTTGCGCTCGATGTGAGAAAGTGCCGGTACGGACAGGGTACTGCGGTGACGCGGCTAGTTCGGCGCTAGCCGGTGCAGGTACCGGCGCGCTCACGCGCTCTTGCGTTTGGCAAGCAGGCTGTCGATCGACCAGACGCCGGAGCCGTTGGCCCAAAAGTAGAGGAACACGAAGCAGTACAGAACAGCCGTCTCACCTCTGTTGAGCAGGGGCAGAAAGGCGTCGGAGGCGTGTGCGATGAAATAGGCGGCCGCCATCAGGCCCGAGCACAGAAAAGCCACCCAGCGGGTCTGCCAGCCGAGCACGATCAGGGTCCCGCCGATCACCTCGATGATGCCAGCGATCAGGGGCAGGGCACCTTCCCTGGGACCCACGCCGCCAAGCCCGAACAGCTTCTGATAGCCGTGCGGCACGAACAAGAAGCCGGTCATGATACGCAATAGCGCGTGTGTCGCCGATGGCCAGTGCACCTTTGTCTCCTTTGATATTTCGCCTGATCAGACCGCCAAGCCGCTACAGGCCCAGCAATCGATCCACTCGCTGGCCTAGGTCGGCCAGATAGGCGCGGTCACCACCGCGCAATTCCACGGTCGCCTCGGCATTGTAGCCGACCGCGGCGAAAGCCTCGCGCACCGCTGGCCAATCGACATCGCCATCGCCGAGGTTGACGAAGCCCTCGCGGCGCGAGTAGTCCTTAAGATGCACCTTCACGATCCGGTCGCCCAGTTCGTGGATCCAGTGCTCCGGTACCGCGTAGTGGACTATGTTGCCCACGTCGAAGTAGGCCTTGACCATGGGGTGGTTGAACTCGTCGATGTACTGCCGAAAATCGCGAGCCGTAAGGAGGAATTTGTTCCAGACATCTTCCACGGCAATCATCACATCGTGCTCTTCGGCCAGCGGGATGAGCTTGCGGATTTCGGCTTGGGAGCGCTCCCAGGCTTGTTCGTAGGTCGTGTCCGAGCGCACGACTGCAGGGACCAGCAAGACGGCGTTGGCACCGTAAAGTCGGGCTTGGCGCAATGACGCTCGCATGCCGACCACGCAGGCTTCGACGTCTGCGGGGTCCGGCGAGGACAGCGGGTGGCGCCAGTGCGTCTGATTCATCACCGAGTGGATGCGCAAGCCGGCGACTTGAGCCGCATCATGGATCGCTTGCGCATCGGCGTCGTCCTCGACGGCCCGAACCTCCATCGACTTGAACCCGACCTCGACTGCCAGCTTGAAGCGGTCGACCAACGGCAGGTCCTTGGGCAGCATGCTGTCGATGACGGCGCGTTCGATCTGGTGATTGTCCCCTTGCAGGGGCAGTGCGGCTGAAGCCAAGGCGGCCATGATCCATTCGCGTCTATGCATGTGCCGTAGATTCAGCCATAACGGTCCATGATGTCAAGTGTGCCGGTCTGATACGCTCAACTACGCCGTTGGTGTTGACATGCGCCGACCACAAGGAGTGCCTGTCTTGAGTAGCACGATAAGGATCGCGGTCGTGCTGGCCGCAAGCGGCCTGGCCGCCGGAACTCTCAGCGCGCTGGATTGCGCCGCCTTGGCGAAACTGAGGCTTCCCGACATCCGCATCCAAGAGGCTGCAGCCTCGCGAGGTGAGGAGGCCCAGGCCGAGAACTTGCCTGAGGGCGTGCCGTCGCTCTCGCCGCGCGCCACGGTGCCGCACTGCAAGGTCACTGGCGTAGTCGGCAGCGAAATCCGCTTCGAGGTCTTGTTGCCGGATGATTGGAACGGCAAGTTTCTCATGGGAGGGGGCGGAGGCTTCGTCGGCAGTCTCGGCTATCAGGGGCGCTTCTCTGTGAATCGCGGGTACGCGACGGCAGCGACCGATACCGGACATCAAGGCAATGGGATCCGGGCCGACTGGGCTTACGGACAGCCGGAGCGGCGGATCAATTACGGCTACTTCGGCGTGCATCGGACGACCGAAGCGGCGAAAGCGATCGTGCGAGCCTACTACGGGGAGTCGGCCGAGCGGGCGTACTTCATGGGATGCTCGAACGGAGGCCGGCAGGCCCTGATGTCCGCCCAACGCTTTCCCGACGACTTTGACGGGATCGTGGCCGGCGCGCCGGCCCATGACTTCAGCGGCGTGCTGGCCGCCTTTGCCTACAACATGCAGCGTATCTTCCCCGATCCAGCAGCCCTGAACGAACCTGTCATCACGCCGCAGAACCGACAGCTGCTCGAGTCTGAGATCCTCCGGCGCTGCGATGCTCGCGATGGCGTCGCGGACGGATTCCTCAACGATCCGAGAGATTGTGACTTCCAGCTGAGCGACCTGCCGGTTTGCGCCGGCGAGGCACCGTCGGACAACTGCCTCACCATCCGCCAGCGCGAGGCGATTGCGGCGGTTTACGGCGGGCCGCGCAACGCCGGCGGACAGATCTATCCGGGCTTTCCGTTCGGTGGCGAGTCTGCGCCGTCGGCTTGGCAGTCTTGGATCACCGGGCCCAGCCGTCGCTTGATGACTTCCTACGGAGAGCCGAGCTCGCAGTTCGGATTCGCGACGCAGGGCTTCAAGTACCTCATATTCCAAGATCCCGAGTTCGACTACTCCACGTACGATTTCGACGACTATGGCACGGACGCAGAGCATCTTGAAGCGTTGTTGGATGCCACCGATCCTGACCTGACCGGCTTCAGACAGGCCGGCGGCAAGCTGCTGCTTTGGCACGGCTGGTCAGATGCCGCACTAACGGCGCTTGGCTCGATCGACTATTTCGAGGCGGCCGAGGGACTGGATCCAGATGTCCGAGACTATTTCCGCTTCTACCTCATGCCCGGGGTCTTTCACTGCGCGGGTGGCCCCGGGCCGGACCGCGTCGACTGGTTGGATGCGCTGGAGAGCTGGGTCGAGGATGGGGACGCTCCCGAGTCGCTGACCGCAGTAAAGGTCACGGACGGAAAGATTGCCAGCGCGCGACCGTTGTGCGTCTACCCGGAGCGCGCCGAATACGCCGGCGGAGATCCGAATCAAGAGGCCAACTACACCTGCAAGCTGCCCTGACTTGCGCATGCCGATCGAGATCGGCGGCACCACGACACGGGCGAGACTAAGGTCATTTCTGAGCGCTGAATCACGCCTTGAGGCCGGTCGGCTGAGATAGCTACCTCGTTGTCCAGGTGCCCTCAGAACATCAAGTTGCCTCCGAAGTCCGGAGTTTCCCCAGCCCTGACTTGGACGATCCAGCGCTCGAGATCGCCGCGGTCGAGTTCCCAGAATTCCGAGCACAGCGAGAGGTACTCGAGCACAACGTCGGCATCGCCATGCGCGAGCAACTCCCGTGCTAACGTCATGTCGGGCCCGAACGAATTCAGCTGAGGCGAGCCCGGTGTTTCTCCGGCCGCAACCAGGCGAGCCTTGGCCTCTTCAATGTTTCCCTCCAAGAGCGCGATTCGGCCTAGGATGAGGTTTCCGTAGTGGATCCGGTTGCCATAGTTCCAGTCCTGTACGTTCTCTTCCAGCATCTTCCCGGCGTATGCCGTGGCTTTTTCGAAGTTCCCTGACTGAAACGCTGAAGTGCCGAGATATCTCAACATGGCTTCCCGTCCCAGTTCGTCTGACAATTCATAAGCGCGCTCAAACTGTGCAAGCGCTCGCTTGGCAGCCGCTGGATCTCGCGTGCCATCGAGCAGCCTGATGTCTAGCTGGTGCAAGTGCCCCAATTGCCTGGCCCATTCTGGCTCCTCCTGATCTAGGGACTGGGCGTGGTTGAGGATCTGGATGGCGAGTTGTCGATCGTGGAGTCGAAAGAAGTTCGCCGCGTGCTTCAAGATCCTGAGGTTATTCGGGTTGTTCTCGAGATGTGAAGACCAAGCGTCCTTTCCTTTCGCGTAGCCGTCAGCCGCGAAGGCTTCGAAGATGAGAACCTCGGGGCCAGCCAGCAGGTTCGCCTCCGGTGCGTTCTTGATGAACCAGAGGACATGCACTAGGTGCTTGGCGCGAGCCGCATCGTTCTGGAATCGCTGATCAGCGTAGTGGCCGACCAGGCGAGCCCGCGCGGACAGATCTTCAGGGCTCTCGATAAGCTGCGATTCGAGCGACGTAGCCTCGTCCTGCGAGATGTTGCTGCCTGCGTGCAGATCCCGGCGCAGATCCTGTGCGAAAGCCGACGAACAGAGCCCCGTTCCGGCAATAGCTAGTACGGCGGAGCGGCAGATCGACTTGATTGCCATCTTGGCCCTCTCTGAATGGCGCGAACGCCAGTGAAGCAATCGATGTAGACCCCGCCCTGAGGCTTCAGGTTCCCGAGCGCCCATGCGGCTGAGTCCGAGGCGGTCCCGTCGCGGATTCAACGCGACCTGGCTGAATAAGTTCTGGGCAAGATAGTGCCCTTGCTGTCGGGCGTGCCAACCGCGCCGTGAACGCTAGACGCATTCCAGTGCCTGCACCACATCTGCCACGATGTCGTCGGGATCCTCGATCCCGACCGAAAACCGCACCATGTTGTCGGTAATGCCCAGCCTCTGGCGGCGCTTCTCTCCGATGTTTCGATGGGTGGTGGTAGCCGGGTGCGTGATCAGCGAGTGCACGTCTCCCAGGCTCAACGTGCGGACCACAAGCCGCAAGGCGTTCATGAAGCGGAACGTCTTCGGTTGATCCGCATCCAGAATTTCGAAGCTGACGATGCCACCAGACATCGTCGCCCCTTGCGTGTCCCGATCGAACTGGCGCTCCGCCACGGCCCGATCAGGGTGGCCGGGGAGTCCGGGATAGTGAACAGCACTCACGCCCGGGTGCCGCTCGAGCGCCCGAGCGACAGCTAGGGCATTGCGGCAGTGCTCCTCCATGCGCATCGGCAGCGTCTTGATCCCGCGAGCGGCCAGGAAACACTGAAATGGTCCGAGGTTCGGGCCGAAGTGGCGGCCCAGCTCCTGCATGTACTCGGCGTCCGCTTCGCCACAGGTCACGATGCCACCGAGGACGTCGGCGTGGCCAGCCAGATACTTGGTCACGCTGTGAACGACCGCGGTTGCGCCGGACTCGAGCGGACGGCTCATCACGGGAGGGGCAAACGTCGCATCCACCACTACCGGCACTCCGCGCTGGGCGGCGATCTTGGCGATCGAGTCGATCTGCGGCACGCGCAGGAGCGGGTTGGAAATGGTCTCGATCAGGATGCAGCCAGTCTCGGTCTGGTCGAGCGCGGCCTCGAACTGGGCTAGATCGCAGGGATCGGCGAAGCGCGCAACGAAACCCTGCTGCTCCATCAGCTGCAGTAGCTGGAACGTTTGGCCGAACAGCACGTTGGCCGCCAGAATCGTCTTCGGGCGGTCTCGCAAGGCCGTGAGCAGGCCGATGTGCATCGCGGCCATGCCAGAACTGCACGCCAAGGCGCTGGCGGCGCTATCGAGGGCGGCGATCTGACGCTGGAGGGCGTCTGCGGATGGATTGCCGTAACGCTGGTAGACGAACCCGTCGATTTCGCCGTTCGCGACCGCCGTCAGGTCGGCGGCGCTCCTGTAGTGGAAGCTGGCGGCGGTTTCAAGCGGAGGGGCCGAGGCCACGAAGCGCTCGTGCTCGCCTGCGTTTCGCGCGCAGGCGTGGATGGCGAGAGTCTGCTGCTTCATGCTTGCTCCAGTGCTTGGCGGAGGTCGGCCATGATGTCGTCGATATGCTCGGCGCCTACGGAAAGGCGCACCAGGCCATCGGTGATGCCCAGGGCCATCCGCGCTTCTGGGGTCAGCATGCGGTGCGTCGCGCTTGACGGATGAAGAGCCAATGTCGTTAGGTCGCCGATGCTGGCGGAGGTGGCGGCCAGGCGCAGCGCGTCCAAGAACGCGCAGGCACCATCGCTCCCTCCCTTGACATCGATGCCGACCGCGCCGCCTGCTTCGCCCGGGGGCATCAGCCTGCGCACCGTGTCGATGTCAGGGTGTTGCGAATCGCCCGGAAAGATGAGCCGCTCGATCTTGGGATGCCCCTGCAGCCCTTCGAAGACCATGCGGGCATTGGCGCAGTGGCGCCGCATGCGCAGGGGCAGCGTCTTGATCCCGCGCATGGTCAGGTAGGCTTCGAACGGCCCTAGGTTTCCACCCAGGCAGCGGTGGGTCTGCCGCAGGGCCTCTGCATGCTCTTCCGGGACAACGACAGCCCCGGACAGAACGTCCCCGTGGCCCCCCAAGTACTTCGTTGCACTGTGGATGACCATGTCTGCTCCGTGGTCGAACGGCTTGATCAGAAGCGGCGTGAAGGTGTTGTCCACCA
This sequence comes from Bryobacterales bacterium, assembly GCA_028819215.1. GTDB lineage: Bacteria > Acidobacteriota > Terriglobia > Bryobacterales > UBA6623 > VXMF01. The sequence continues at coordinate 63,681 of JAPPMG010000003.1, read as the reverse complement.
ATAGGAGGGCGTCGTTTTCGCTGGCGATTTCCCTGAGGCGATCCAGCTCGGCGACCCGTAGCGCGGGATTAGAAATGGTCTCGGTCAGCAGCAGCGCCGGGCGCACTTCCCGCACGGCCGCTTCGACCGCTTCCAAGTCGCAGAAGTCGCAGAAGCGGACTTCGACACCCTCTGACGGAAGCACGGTCCGCAGCAGTTCGAGCGTGCCGCCATAGAGTACGTCGGCTGCGACGATGGCTTGGCGGCGGTCCAGCAACCCGGTCATCAGCGCCAGATGCACCGCCGCCATGCCGGACGCGGTGGCGATGGCGGTGCCCCCGCCTTCGACCGCCGCGACCTGCTCTTCCAAGGCGTTGCTAGTCGGGTTGCCCATGCGGGCATAGGTTTCGCCCGGCAGTCGTTCCGCGAAGACGTCCGCCAATTCTTCCGTGGTTGGGTAGAAGAAACTCGAAGAGGCGAAGATGGGGGTCGAAACGGGGATGTAGTTGCCGAGAGGTCGCCGTTCGCCGGCATGGACAAGAGTCGTTTGTGGCTTCATCGCGGGCAGTTCTGAGACCAAGCATTGAGTATATGTCGGAGCGCTGGCCGCGTTCGGATTGGCTGCGCATGCCTAGGGGTGGCGCGTCAGTTCTCCGGTGGTGCCCCGAGATCTCGATCCGCAGGAGCGGCTTGCCCACCGCTTGGGCCAGGCTGGTTCCTGCCGTCGGCCAGATAGCGGCGGACAACGCGCCTGACATATGCGGCCGTTTCGGGAAACGGGGGGATTCCGCCGTGACGGGCGACCTGTCCCGGGCCAGCGTTGTAAGCCGCCAGCGCCTTCAGAAGTTGCTCTGGATCGCCCTCGAAGCGGTCCAGCATTTGGCGCAAGTAGGCAGTGCCGCCCTTCAGGTTCTGTTCTGAGTCCTGCGGGTTGACGCCGAGTTCGGCAGCCGTCTCGGGCATCAGTTGCATGAGCCCGATTGCGCCTTTGGGGGAGACCGCCCCTTGCTGGAAGTCGGATTCCGCCCAAACGACGGCCCGGACTAGGCCTGGGGGCAGCCCGGCCTCGGCCGAGAACCGTGCTATAGCGCTATCCAGCGCATCGCTCTCTTCGGATCTGGGGTCGTCCTGTCCGACGAGTGGATTCGCGTGCGGCTCCGGAGCGTCGGGCTCGATCCGATCCACGTCCGCCTCCAACACCGCGATCCAGCCGCCGTTGGGCATGAGCAGACGGATCTTCCCGTCGATTGCCTCATGGCCTTGCACCAGCAAGCGATAGCCGCTGCGCAACACGACGGTATCTGCCGTGCACACTGTCCACGTGATCAAGAGCGAGGTCAGTAGACGCCATGCGAGACGCTGTTGCATACTTGCGTACTTGCATCATAGGACGTACGTATCCCATCTAGAGTGCAGCAGGACCGGCGAGCGGTTGCCCGCCGGCAAGCTCGCCAACCTCTCGCCCAGTGGAGCGCCCTTGCTGGTGCGCTACGACTTGGAGCTGGCCAGGCGCGAGCTGGACCGCGACCGGATTGCGCTCGGGCCGAGCTCGCTGTGGCGCTATGCGCCGCTGCTGCCGCTCCGCAGCATGGAACACCTAGTGACCCTAGGCGAGGGTATGACGCCGCTGCTGGATACGCCACGCCTGGCGCAGCGGCTGGGCTGCCGGCGGGCGTTGATCAAGGACGAGAGCGCGAATCCGACCGGAACCTTCAAGGCCCGCGGCATGGCGGCCGCCGTATCGATGGCCAACGAAATGGGCGTGAAGAAGTTCGGCGCGCCCTCGGCCGGCAATGCGGCCAGCGCCTTGGCAGCCTATGCCGCCCGGGCTGGACTGGAGGCAAACCTGTTCATGCCGCGCGACGTCCCGCGCGCCAATGTGGTCGAGTGCCAATCGATGGGCGCAAACGTCACTCTGGTCGACGGTCTCATCAGCGACTGTGGTCGAATCGTCGCCGAACGTGGCCAAAGCGAGGGTTGGTTCGAGGTGTCCACGCTCAAGGAGCCGTATCGCATCGAGGGCAAGAAGACCATGGGGCTCGAACTGGCCGAGCAGCTCGGCTGGCGATTGCCGGACGCGGTGTTCTATCCCACGGGCGGGGGAGTGGGCCTGATTGGCATGTGGAAGGCCTTTTCCGAACTCGAGAGCTTGGGTTGGATCGGCCCAAAGCGCCCCAAGATGATCTCCGTGCAGGCGGCAGGGTGCGCTCCGATCGTGCGCGCCTGGGACGCTGGCGCGAACGAGTCACGCTATTGGGAGAACGCCGCCACAGTGGCCAGCGGCCTGCGCGTCCCAAAAGCGATCGGCGACTTCCTAGTGCTCAACGCCGTCCGGGAGAGCGGCGGCACCGCCGTTGCGGTCTCGGATCAAGACATGTTGGATGCCGGCCGGATGCTGGCACAGACGGAGGGTATCTTCGGCGCCCCAGAAGGCGCTGCGTGCGTAGCGGCCGCCCAGCGTCTGTTGAACGAGGGTTTCTTGGCCGCTGACGACGAACTCGCCATCTATAACACCGGCACGGGATTGAAGTACCTCGAGGCTTGGGATCCGGCCGGAGAGGACTTCTAGTAGTCAGCGTTCAGGGTTATTGGTACATCGTGGAGCGAGAATACCCAATAGGGTAGATCGAGTCGGAAGCGCGGGAGTAGAGTTCTCTCGCGTGCCATGCTGGCGTTCGATTCTTTGGTTTAGAGCCGGATTTCAGCACCCGCGAGACCGCCGACGGGAATCGGCTACGAAAACGTACGTGCAACGACAGTCGGATCAAGACCTATGCTATGGGCGCAGCCCGACCAAGCCGACCAAGCGTTAGAATCGGCAGTAGAGGCCGCCGTTGAAGAAAGCAGTTCAAGCAAGGCCGTTAGACGGTTTCCGCCTCTGGTTGAAATACGAAGATGGCGTCGAAGGCATCGTGGACCTCAGCGATTTGGCAGGCCGAGGCGTCTTTGAGGCCTGGTCTGAAGGGAATACCGTTAAGGCTGTGACCATTAGCGAGAGCGGTGCAATCGTTTGGCCCGGTGAAATCGACCTGTGCCCTGACGCTCTCTATATTCGATTGACTGGCAGGCAACCGGAAGAGATCTTCCCCGGGTTGATGCGTGTAGCTGCTGATGCCTGAGCTTCGAGCGGCTTGGACAAATGCTAGCGAGGCTCTGCCTCAGACCGACGAGGGCAGATGTTGAGCCACCGCTGCAACGGGCACCGTCGGCCTTGCGCCTAGCCCTGGCACTCTGCGAATCCGCGGTTGTCCTGTCATGATCGCAAGCCGGGAGAATGAGCCGCAACCAGTCCGAGTGCTGATTCCCGGTTAGCCGAGGTCCGTGCAGCACGTTGATGGCAATGCGTGACTCAACCCTATGCGTCGCGCCCGCTTGGGCGGGTCTGGCCGGTCGCGTCCCGGAGCCGCTGCTCCAATTCCCGCACTCTCTCCTGCGAGGTACTCAACTCGGCATCCCTGGCACTCAACTCGGCATCCCTAGCGCTCAACGCATCTCTTGCTGCAGTTAGCTCGTCTCTGGCGGCAGTCAGCTTGCGCTCGGCGGCCTGTTGCTCGCGCTCGGCGGCGCTGGCCCACTCCTCTCCCGTGCGCGGGTCGCGGAACACTAGCACGCTCCCCCGCTCCCGCCACTCGCCGCGCAGGTCCAGCCCTAGGACCTCGCTGCGCAACCACACGCGGCCCGCCACCTCCAGCGCTGGCACCGGCTCGTAGCCGCCCGCTCGGGCCACGTAGCCCTCCAACGGACTGGCCATCAACGTCCCGATCGGATCCAGCCGCCAGTACTCGCGCACGCACAGGCTGGCGTATGCGCCCACTTTGTGCTGCGCATCCCTGGCCGCTGTCGACGGCGAGGCCACCTCCAGCACGAAGTCCGGCGGCTTGCCTTCCTGCCACACCAGGTAGCTGCTGCGGCTCGGGCTGCGCCCCACCCCGTGCACCACCTGCACATCCGGCTGCAGCCAGACCTGGTTGTTGCCACGCCGGTAGTACACCCTTAGCTCCATCGCCACCAGCACCTCCGCGCGCTCCCGGAAGTGCTGGCGCAAGGCCCCGGCGGCCTGCTCGACGGCGTCGCCGTGAGAGGTGCTCTGCGCGACCCACTGGCCTTCCGGGTACTCGACCTCGTCGGCCTGCCGCAGTTCGGCGGCGACATCCGCAGATGGAGCTGCAGGAACGGGCGTGTCTGTGGCAGTGCTGGTTGACATTTGGACTCGGTGCGCGTGGCGCGCGTCTCGTCCCACTGATTGTACAGCCGCTGCGGGTGCTCCGGCCGAGGTGCCGCCCGTCGGCAATGCTCGCTCAGGCTTCGAGACTTGACTCGATTGTCGACCCTACGCCGAGACAAGGAGCCTAGTGAACTCAAGCCTGTCGGCCGAATAGAACCCTTGCCGTAAAACGGCGGACGGCGGCTTAGAACGGACTACGCCCTGCATCCGCCCTCACGCTCCCTGCTCGCACGTGGCGAGCTCATGCAGAGGGGGCGCTGCCTTCCAGATCATGGCCCTGCACAGATGGCGGGGAGACGAGCGATGAACCTCCGCCGAGTCCGTCAAGACGCGAGCGCTGGGCATGCGGGCTGCCATGGCAGTCGGGTGCCTGCCCCAAACCATGCAGTTCTCTTCTCACCGCACGAGTTCTCAGGTGCCGGCTGAGGTGATATGGCCGACCTTGGCGGTCCGGCCGTTTGCGGTCCTCGCACTCACCCGCCAAAGGTTGAACGTGCAGCGGCACGCTGTCCGTCCGATCAATCGAATGTAGTGGGTCTTTGCTGGCGCTGTCAGCGTACGGGCGCAGGTCTTGCAAGAATGGGGGTGGCATGAAAGTCCGCGTGCTCTTCTTTGGCCAACTCAAGGACTTGGTCGGTTGTTCCTCGGACGAGGCCGAGTTCGAATGCGGCGCACGGCTCGAAACGGTATTCCAGCACTATGCGTCTCAACACCCCAGGCTCGGGCAAATGGCCGGCAGCGTGGCGATGGCGCGCAATCAGCGGTTCGCTTCGGCCAGCGAAGCCATTGAAGATGGCGACGAGGTTGCGATCATGCCGCCAGTGAGCGGCGGCTCTGACTGGATTGCGAGCGCCGAGCGTGACGGCGTGTTCGCCGCGATTACGCGAGCGCCAATCGACAGCGCGGCTCTGGCGCGGCGGATGCAGGGTGATGGCGACGGTGCGGTGCTGGTGTTCGAGGGAGTCGTGAGGGACAACACCGCGGGCCGGCGGACGACGTACCTCGACTACGAGTGTTACGTGCCATTGGCCCTGCGCCAGCTCGAGGAGATCGGACGCGACATCTTGGACCGCTCGGACGTCCATGCCATCGCGCTGGTGCATCGGGTGGGCCGACTCCAGGTGCGCGAGGCCAGCGTCTCGATCGTGGTCGCTTCGGCGCACCGCAAGCCGGCGTACGAGGCCAGCTTGTCCGCGATCAACGAGGTCAAGAGCAAGGTGCCGGTCTGGAAGAAGGAACACTTCGCTGACGGCGAGGTGTGGGTAGAGGGCCAGTGGGACGCTTCGGTAGCCAGGTACTCGGCAGCGGGCGCAGGCTGATTCTCGGCTCGCTCGCAATCGCCGCTTGTGCAGCGGCCCAGCAACCCGAGCCCGCCGTGTTTACGGCAGACGTCCGCCTGGTATCCCTGCCCGTAACCGTCAAGGACGCTCGCGGCGCTCCAGTCGGCGATCTGAAACGCGAGGATTTCCAGGTCTTCGAATCCGACGAGCAGCGCGAGATCGCGGTGTTCGAGCGTAGAACCGATAGGCCACTGTCGATCGTGTTGCTGATGGATGCGAGCCTCAGCACGGCCGTGGAGCTGCGTTACGAGAGGGAGTCCGCGGGCCGCTTCCTGGAGCGGCTGCTGGGACCCGGCTCACAGCCGGATGATGCCGCCGCCGTCTTTTCCTTCTCCAGTGATGTCACGATTCTCGCCGATTTCACTCGCAACCAAAGGGATCTCACTAGCGCCCTTGGGAGGGTACGGCCGCAAACCGGCACCTCGGTCTATGACGCGGTTCTGCTGGCGTCTCAGTATTTGCAGCAGCGGGACGGCCGTCCGGTCATCGTCATCATCACCGATGGCGGCGATACCACCAGCGGCCTCAAGTTTGATGACGCGCTGCGGGCGGCCCATGCCGCCGAAGCCGCGATCTACCCCCTGATCGTGTTGCCGATCCGCAGCGATGCCGGACGGAACCGGGGCGGGGAACACGCCCTGATCACCTTGGCGAAACACACGGGGGGCGAGGCGTTCGTCCAGCACGGAGCGAGGGATTTGGATGCCGCGTTCGACGAGGTGCTGCGCAACCTGCGGACGCAATACTTGCTCGGCTTCTATCCTGCCGACGAAGGCTTCAATCCGGCCGATGACTTCCGCAAGGTCGAGGTGGGCGTGGCTCGCGAGGGTGCCGTCGTCCTGGCTCGCAGCGGGTACTTCGCCAAGAGTCCCGTGAAGCGACCGGCCCGCAGGAGCCGGATCGGAGCTCCGGTCCGCTTGCGCACCGTGCCCCAGGCGGGGGTTTCCGACGACGAGGACGAGGAATCCGCCGAACCGGTCACGAGGCCGCCTCGGCGCTCCCGAAGCCGCAAGACTCCGATAGTCCGGCCCGGTCCTTAGCTGGCGGGGAAGTCGCTCCGATGCGCCTTGCGCCGGTTGGTAGCCTGAAGGCGTGCCCTTCGCCGCTCCGGACTACATTCCGTTCGCCACGGAGCTTGCACGGGAGGCGGGTGCCGTCCTTATGCGGCACTACGGCAACGTGCAGGTCGAGCACAAGGGCAGCTTCGATACCGTAACGGCCGCTGACAGGGCATCCGAGCGTCTCGTAGTCGAGCGCATCCGCTCGCGCTTCCCCGGCCACTCGATCGTAGCTGAGGAGGGTGGCAACTTCGAGGGGTCCGGCGAGTTGATCTGGCACGTGGATCCGCTGGACGGAACGACCAACTTCTCCCACGGCCTGCCGCGCTTCTGCGTGAGCATCGGCCTGTGGTCCCCCCGGGAGGGTTTGGCTGGTGTTGTCTTCGATCCGGTGAGCGGCGACATGTACGCAGCCGAGCGGGGCTCCGGGGCGTATCTGAACAGCCGCCGTATCCGCGTCTCAGACGAGAGTGACCTCACGCGCAGCTTGTTCGCAACGGGCTTTCCCAGCGCTATCCGTGCGACCAACCCGAACATGCACTACTTTCACCAAGCGGCCATGGCGACTCACGGGGTCCGACGAACAGGCTCTGCGGCGCTGGACTTGTGCGCGGTCGCCGCGGGCCATTTCGAGGGCTTCTGGGAGATCGGGCTGAAGTCGTGGGACGTGGCTGCGGGGCTGGTGCTGCTTTCCGAGGCGGGCGGGGAGTACTGCGACTTCGACCGGAAGCGCTATCGTCCGGGCGACCGGCGTATCGTGGCCACCAACGGCAAGGTGACCGCAGATCTGCTGGAACTCTTCGCTGAGGTTTCACGCGGCCACACGCGGCACGCCTTGCCGCCGCTCGACGGCGCCAGCTAGATTCAGCGGCGTTGGGACGCGACCTCAGCGGCCGCACGTAACCGCAAGTTTCTGTGGCATTTAGGGAATACGCTGTGGTAGATTAGAGATTCTGTGTACCCGCATACGCCGCTTGCCGGCCCGACCAGCGTTGCTCGTTAGGCTGGAGGGGGTGTTGTGCATTCACGCGGTAAGTCAACATGGATCGCATCGTAGACCTGATTCAATGCAAGCGGCGCGGGGATGAACTCGGGCTGGCCGAATTCGAACGCCTGATCAACGGCTATACGTTGAATGAGATTTCCGACGCCCAGATGGGCGCCCTGCTGATGGCCGGGACTTGCATGGGCTTTTCCGACGCGGAAGCGACCGTGCTCACAACTGCGATGCTGCGCTGCGGCGAACGGCTGGAACTGCCCGAGGGAAAGCGGCCCACGGTGGACTGCTGCTCCACTGGCGGCGTGGGCGACAAGACGCCCTTGATCGTGGCACCGATCGCGGCGGCGGCCGGGGTGGCCGTGCCGATGATCGTCGAGCGCGGCTCTGACCACGTCATCGGCTCGTTGGAGAAGCTGAACTCGATCCCGGGCTTTCGCACGGACCTAGAGGTTTCCGATTTCGCCGATCTGGTGGGCGAGTACGGTCTGGCGTTCGCCCAGCAGAGCAATGCGCTGGCCCCGGCCGAGAAGCGCTTGTACGAACTCCGCGACGAGACTGCGACCGTTGATTCGCTGGCCCTGATCGCCGCCTCTGTCATGTCCAAGAAGCTGGCGGAAGAGATCATGGGCTTGGTGGTCGACATCAAGGTGAGCAAGGGCTCGCTGCTCTCCGGCCGCAACGAGGCTCGACGGCTGGCCCAGCTGATGATCGCGATTGGCAGGAAGCACGACTGCAAAGTGCAGGCGCTGCTGACGGACATGGAACAGCCCTTGGGGTACACGGTAGGCAACGCCTTGGAGATCATGGAGGTGTCCCAGACGCTGCAGGGCCAAGGCCCCGAAGACGTGCTGGGCCTGTCTGTGGAAGTGGCCGCCCGCATGATCTATCTTTCCGATACGAGCATCTCGATCGAAGATGCGCGCGAGCGCGCCAATTCCGTAATCCTGGACGGATCTGCGCTGCAAGCGTTCGGCAATGTGATCAAGGCACAGGGCGGCGACCCGGCCGTGCTGACAGACTTTGCCCGACTGCCCAACCCGGCGGGTGCCGAACCGATCACCTCGCCGCGTGACGGCTACGTGAGCCGGATCAATGCCGAAGACATCGGCAGGGCCGCGGTGATGCTGGGAGCCGGGCGCAGCAGCCCTGAGGACGCCGTCGATCCAGCGGTTGGGGTGGTCTTGGAGACGAAGGTTGGCCAGCAGGTTGTCAACGGAACTCGCTTGTGCGCGCTGTACTACAACAGCGACGCTAATCTCGAGGAGGCCAAGCAACTCGTTGAGGATGCTTTCCGTATCTCTTCCCAGCCGCCTGCGGATCGGGAACTGGTGCTCGACCTGATCCAAGGTTGACTCGGCTGCATTGCCGCTCGCCGCGCGATTGGCGCAAGTCGCTCACGAGAAGTGACTTGTTGACGGCAGTGTTCGAATTGCCCGTGCCGGCAAGGGCACTCTTCGAGGGAAACAGAGCGGCCCTTCGGGAGCCTAGCGGGCCCTGTGCCGGAATCTGGCTGTAGAATGCAGGTTCGCTCTAATCCCGCGCGAATTCACCTCGGGGGCGCCCAGACATCTAGCACGCCGCGAGCAGGAATGGTTTGCGGGGCGGAACGCTTCGACTGCCTCGAGAGATCACGGCTCACCGAATCGGAAGCGAGGGGATGGTTCAGAGAATGGATGCACTTCAGCACACGAGAGAGCTCGTCGCGTTCCCGACGGTCAGCACCTCCTCCAACGCTGCCATATGCGCGTATCTGGAAGAGGTTCTGAAGAAGCTCGCATTCGCAACAGAACGAATCGAGTACGTCGATACAGACGGCGTTGACAAGGTCAACGTTGTTGGCAAGAAGGGCAGTGGAACCGGAGGCATGGCCTATTTCGGCCACACCGATGTCGTGCCCGCCGACTCTTGGTTTTCGAGCGGCCACGGTCCCTTCGAGCCCACCGTCAAGGGAGACAGGCTGTACGGGCGCGGCAGTTGCGACATGAAGGGTTCGATCGGTGCCATGCTGGCTGCTGTCGAAGATGTCGGTGAAGTCGACCTGAGCAATCCGCTCTACGTGGCGTTCACCGCCGACGAGGAGATCGGGTATTGCGGAGCGGAACAGGTAGCTCAGAGATCCGAACTGTTTCGAGAAATGGTGCTGGGGAATGCGAACGGAATCGTCGGGGAGCCCACTCTGCTCAATGTCGTTCACGCCCACAAGGGGACATACGGATTCAAGGCAACCTCCCAGGGGCGGGCTGCTCACTCCAGCACGAGCGAGGGAATCAACGCTAACCTTGCGATGATCCCATTTCTCAACGAAATGAAGCGGATACATGACGAGACCCAGGAGGATCCCGCTTGGCAGGATCCGGCCTTCGATCCGCCCGGCATCAGCTGGAACATAGGGATCAACGATCACACGAGAGCTGTGAACATGACCGCCGCCCAGAGCATCTGCACCGTGTACTTCCGGCCGGCACCGGGTCACGATGCGGAGCTGCTAGTCGAGAGGGCCAGAAAAGCGGCCGGTCGATGCGGCATCGAGTTCGAGTTGCTCAAGGCGGGGCAGCCGCTGTACGTGGATCCCGAGTCCGACTATGTCCGCGAAGTCTTGGACTTGGCCGGCAATGAACGCAGCCAGACCGTGTGCTACGGGACCGACGGTGCCGTTCTGACCGACTTGAGAAACCTGCTCGTGCTGGGTCCCGGGGACATCGCTCAGGCGCACACTCAAGATGAATGGATCCACCTCGACCAACTCGAGAAAGGGTCACGGCTTTATTCCGAACTGATTCAGCGTTGGTGTCTATGAGCCTGATCGACCCTTAGACTGGGCCTGCAACCCGGGCCTTCGGCACGAGCTGCGGGCGGTTCGCCCCGGCCGGCGAAAGCTGTTTCGGAAGAGCAGGCTGGATAATGAACGCAGCCATTCGATTCTTCCGGCACAAGGAGACGAGCAGGCCATGAAACAGCTCTATCCCGATTTGTGGCAGACAGCTGAGCAGACGCAGTTCTCCACATTGACCGTGCACGCCTATCTGCTCGAACGTCCAGGCGGCAATGCCCTCTTCTACAACCCTAGAAGCACCAGTGATTTTCAAGCGATCGCTGATCTCGGCGGAATCGCTCACCACTACCTGAGCCATTGTCACGAGGTCGGCCACGGGCTGGTGGAAGTTGCGGAACGCTTCGATTCAGAGTTGTGCTGTCACGCCCGCGTTGAACCGTACTTTACAAACACCATGTCTGCCGCCACCTACTTCGACTCGCCCGACCGAGAGCTTCACGCCGGCAATGTCGAAGTGATCCACACGCCCGGGCACACGGACAATAATGTGTGCTATCGCTACCAGTCGCCACACGGCAAGAAATACCTTTTCACGGGAGATACGATCTACTTGGACCACGGCGAGTGGGCCACGATAGTCGTCTCTCAGGACAGGGGAAGTCGCCGGGACTTGGCGGATAGCCTCGCACTTCTCCGCACGCTGAGTGTGGACGCTGTCATCTGTAGCGTGTCGATCGGCGGCATGGAGATTGTCGAAGTGGAGCCTCGTGACTGGAGCAACATTGTGGATAACTTAATGCGACGTCTGGTATCGGGTTAGCCTACCGCAGGCTGGCATCGGTAACCTTGACTGGCCTGACACGTGTGTCCAAGCGGATCCCGCCAGCGGCCGACGGGTAGCGGCACACCGCTATCGAGCGATCACGGCCTTGAAGCGTCGCAGCAAGAGTGCAATCAGGATGCCTTGGTACCCTAAGCCGGCAAGGAAGTAGAGGGCCACGCGGGGTTCGCCAGCCTCGAGCATCCAGAAGAGCTTGAGCGGCCAATAGAGCGGGTCGAGCCCGATCGCTACCTGCCACGGCGACGCAATGAACCAAGCGAAAACCGGCGGCCACGTGAGCACCCCCGCGCCCTTAAGCAGGGCGAACCCTTGGACCTTGTTCGCCGCGAACGCGGCGACGAACAGTGCGTACAGCGGTGCAGTCGGAGCCGCTTGGACGGCAGCGGCGAAGGCTGTGGCGACACCCATCTCGACTAGGTCCGCGATGGCGACGCTCGCCATCATGACGGGCACGCTGACGGTCATCGGGACAGCGATGCGGTAGGCGAGGTAGCCCTGCACGGTGAGGGGAGTGACCTGCAGTGCAGTGAGCGTGCGGTCGTCGCGTTGATCCAGCAGCAGGAAGCCGACGACTGCGCCTATCAGCGTCGGGATCATCAGCACGAGGAAGCTGCTGAGGAGTGGGTAGTACGGGATGAGGTCGAAGTCGTACCGCTCGCCGAGCCATCCGGCGAGGGCAGGGACGCCCCACCGGAACACGAGAGCGAGGATGATCGGCATGCCGATCATCCAGCGCAGCATGCTGTCGCGGGCGACGCTCTTGACGTCGATGGGGCCGAACGCGCGGATCACCGCGATTGTGGTCGGCATCAACCCACCCCCTCCCGGGCGACGATGAAGCGGTCGAACGCCCGCAGGCCGGCGAGCAGCAGGATCCCGGCCCAGACGGCAGAGTACAGCGCGCCGTAGGCCCACTCCCAGGGCGCGATCGGCCGAAACGCCCCGCCCAGCAGCACCAGCGGCGCCGCGAAGGGATGGAGATAGAGCAGCCAGGCGTCCCAGAGGCCGAAATAGTGCAGCAGCGGGAGTGAGAGAACGGTTGTGAAGACGACCGACGGAAACATGAACTCGTTGATCGACCGGTAGCGGGCGACGAGCAGAAAGCCGGTCAACGTGTACAGGACGCCCGCCAGCACGACGCCGGCGACCAGCGGGCCGGCCGCGAATCCGCCTCCGTACGCCGACCAGACGATGACCACCTGCTCGACCACCGCGAGGGCGGCCAGCGTCAGCGCCTTCGATGCCAGGTACTCCCAGCTTGCGAGGGGCGTCACCACCTGGGCCTCCAGAGTCCCCTCGCCCTTCTCCAGCAGCACAAGGCCGGCGACGAAGTAGAAGTTGATCATCACCAGGTTGCCGAACACGACGGCCGGCAGGACGTACCCCCAGTCGATCGCGGGGAGGCGGGTGAGCACAACGAACCAGCAGGCCAACACGAAGGCCACCGCATAGTAGAAGCCGTTCCGCATCTGCAGGCGGAGGTCTAGGCGCACGGTGGCGGCCAGCCTGTGCATCGGCTTACTCCAGGCCGTGGCCGGTGACTCGCAGGAAGACGTCCTCAAGGGTCGTTTCCTGGGTGTGCAGGGTGCGGACGGCGGCCTGGCGCAGCAGGTCTAGGAAGTCGGCGTCGTCGGCGAGCCCGTCGAGCGGGAACTCGCGCCGCCCGGGGCGGCCGTCTAGGTCGTACTCCATCACGACCGTCCGCGCGCCGTGGGCCAGCTTCAGGTCGCGCGGCGACTCGACGAGCCGTATCTCGCCGTTGACGATGAAGGCCACGCGGTCGCACAGCTCGTCCGCCACCGTCATGTCGTGCGTGGTCAGGAACACGGTGCGGCCCGCCTTCTTCATCTCCCGGACGAGGTCCCGTATGCGCCGCCTGCTGACCGGGTCGAGCCCCACCGTCGGCTCGTCCAGAAAGATCAGCTGCGGATCGTTGAGCAGGGCGCGCGCCACCCCGAGCCGTGTCTTCATGCCCTTGGAGTACTCGCCGACGGGGCGCTCGCCGTCCTCACCCAGCCCGACCATCTCGAGTAGCGCCTCGGGCTGCTGGGTCCCGCCCCGGTAAAGCGTGCGGAAGTAGCGGAGATTCTCCAGGCCGGTCAGACGGAGATAGTGGTTGGGCAGCTCGAACGAAACGCCAATCCGCTCGTAGTAGTCGGCTTTGCAGTCTGCGAGGTCGCTGCCCAGTATAGAGACGGTGCCTCGATAGCCGCGCAGGAGCCCGATCAGTAGCTTCTGGGTGGTCGACTTACCCGCGCCGTTGGGCCCGAGAAACCCGAAAATCTCGCCCCGCTCGATGCTGAAGCGCAGATCCCGCACCGCGGGAGCCGTGCCGGACGCGTAGGTGAAGGTCAGCCCGTCTACGTCGACTACCGGCATGCGTGCGTCGCCGCGCCGTTCAGCGGCTCAGGCTGGTTGGAAGGCCGGCGAGGAGCAGGATCGTCAGACGGCTCTGAACCATGCAGGCGCATGATACCGCAGTCGTGACACGCAGATGGTGATGATGCGGCCACAAGTCGAGCACTCCGCCCAGCAGGCGACGCGCTTGCCCGCGGACCACGAAGCGCTCGCCACTACGTTGCGCGAGCCTTGAAGCTGATGCGCTAGCCGGGCCGGCAGTATGGACCCGAGAGCTCCCATGGTCCGATCCGCTATCGGCTACTGGCGTACGTGATCGAGCTTTCCGGTGCCGTGGTGGCCCTGGAAGGAGGCGACACGGTGGCGGGGCTTAGGGGTCGGAGAGCCGTCGGCGCAGACGCGCTTGCCAAGGGAGCACAGTGGAGGCGTGAGGCGTTCGCCTCGCGCACCCCGGGTCCGGCAGGTAGTCCGGTGAGGTTCGTGTGCACGGCGGCCGCCGTCGTGTCCGCGCGCGGTCGTGGCCGCTGATGAGCCCTCGCGGCATGTCGCCGGGCCGAACGTGCGCTAAGCTGAGAGCGGGAGGGTAAGGGCGACGATTGTGCTCGACACTCTCGCAATCTCCGGCAGCCTGACGGACGCCGACATCGAACTGAAGCAAGCCGACGCGATCACAAAGGCTGGTCCGCGAGGCCGCCCAAGCAGCGGCCGACATTGCCACGAGGGTCGCCCTCCCGCCGCTCAGGGCCGACCTCGCAGACGCGATGCGGTCACCGACCAACACCATCATGGGGGTGTGGCGGCGGCTGACGCGCGCGCGGTCGCAGAGCCGGTACTCAGAAACCAACATGCCGGTTGTCAGTAGATTCCTCGGAATCGTAATCGCGATGTACTGGGATGATCACGTTCCCGCCCACTTCCACGCGAAGTACGGGGAGTATGAAATCATCGTTCAAATCGCCACGGGGGCGGTGGAGGGTCGGTTTCCGAAGCGGGCCCTGCGGCATGTGATGGAGTGGCACGAGTTGCACCAGGACGAGCTTCTGGCCAACTGGGAACGGTGTCGCCGGAAGGAAGCGCCGAATCCCATCGAGCCGCTGGAGTAACTCGATGTTCCTTCATGTGACGAGTGCAAGAGCGCTTGATGGCTTCAAGGTGGAAGTGTGCTTCGACGACGGTCGCCAAGGCGTCGCGGACTTGCTGGAGGCGCTGCACGGGCCGATGTTCGAGCCGCTGAAGGATCCGGACGTGTTCAGAGCCTTGCGGGTCGACGAAGAGCTTCGGACGATCGTATGGCCCAACGGAGCGGATCTGGCACCGGAGTATGTCTACTACCGAGCGTTCCAGCATGATCCCGGACTTCAGGCCACCTTCCGCAAGTGGGGCTACCGTTGATCGGACCTGCAGCGCGGCGCCGCCGGCCCTGACTAGGCGGCCCGCCCCTCTTGGACGGCCGGGCCGCCCCCTTCTTCACACTAGGCTGTTCCCGTCCGCGTCGAGGTCGACTGCGTGGCCACGATGAGGATCCGGTCCCATTTGCCGCGTCTGCCCGAACGCCTTCTCGTCACCGGCCGGATCCTCCTCGCCAACCGTGAGGAAGCTCTGGTACTCGTCGCACCGGAAAGGGCTGGCCTCCGGACCAAGGTCTGGAAGCCACCTGACGAACTCTTGCACGCCGGGACGTGAACACCAACGGGCCAACGGCCGGACTGCCTCGCGGACCAGCACCAGCGCTAAGGCAGGGTGAACACGAACATCCCGCCGCCGGAAGCAACTGCAACCAGCTGGCGGCCGTTGACCTCGAACGTCATCGGGCTGGCAAGGATCGATGCTCCGAGGTTAATCCGCCACAACTCCTCGCCCGATTCGGAATCAAGCGCCTTGAAGAATCCGCCCGTGCCGCCGGCGAACACCAAGCCGCCGGCTGTGGAGAGCAATCCGGCCCATACCGGCTGGAAGAGCTTATGCTCCCAAACCTTCTCGGCGGTTATCGGATGGAAGGCCCTCACAGCGCCATACCACTTGTCCATGGTCGTCTCGTTGACGAACATGCTGCCCCAGTAGCGTGTGCCGGGCCGGTATTCGGTCTCGCCCTTGTAGTACATGCTGCTGCCCTCGCGGCAAGACACGTACAGCAGGCCCGTGTCTGGGCTGTAGGCAGGAGACATCCAATTCGTGCCGCCGGCCACGGCCGGGAACACTTCGATACCCTCGGCGCTCGGCTCCATGCCCGGCCGCCGAATTGGGCGGCCTTCTTCAGAAATCCCGACCGCCCAGGTCTGCTTGACGAATTGCGTCGCCTTGAGAAACTCGCCGGTTTCGCGATCTAGCATGTAGATGAAGCCGTTCCGGTTGGCGGTGACCAACAGCTTGCGCTCCACTCCCCGGTACTCCCTGTCGATCAGCACCATGACTTGCGTGGCGTCCCAGTCATGGACGTCATGCGGGGTGAACTGGAAGTGCCACTTGCGCTTGCCGGTGTCCGCGTCCAAGGCAACCACGGAATCGGAGAACAGGTTGTCCCCCAGGCGCACATCGCCGTTCCAGTCCGGCCCCGGATTGCCCACGCCCCAGTACACGAGATTCAGTTCGGGGTCGTAGCTGGGCGTGATCCAGACCGAGGCCCCGCCAGTCTTCCACGAGTCTCCGGACCAAGTGTCGTTGCCGAACTCTCCCGGTCCCGGGACCGTGTAGAAGCGCCAGCGGCGCTCTCCGGTCTCTACGTCAAAGGCGTCAATAAACCCCCGGATGCCGTACTCGCCTCCGGCCGTGCCGACCATGACCATGTCCTTGACCACCAAGGGCGCGTGCGTGCCCGAATAGCCGAGGGAGTAGTCGATCAGTTCCGTCTCCCATAGCAGGCGCCCGGTCTTGCGGTCGAGCGCGATCGTGTAGGCATCAAGCGTCGCCATGAAGAGCCGATCGCCCAAGATCGCCAGGCCGCGGTTGACGAGCCCGCAGCATGCGATCAGCTTGGCGGGCATGCGCCTGGAATAGCGCCACAGGCGGGCTCCGGTCTCCGCGTCTAGCGCATAGACATCACCTGGCGGGACAGTGATGTACATGATTCCGTCATGCACGAGCGGGGTGACTTCGAACTTCTCCGCGATCCGCTCTTGGAAGGCCCACTGCAGCCGCAGGGACTTGACGTTCGAGCGGTTCACCTCGTCCAGCAGGCTGTGCCGGTGCCCGGCGTAGCCGCCGTGGTAGTTTAGCCAGTCGGCTGCCACCTCGGGGTCGTCCAACAGGTCCTGATAGGTCACCTCTCCCGCTGCGCCAGCGGCGCAGAGCAGTGCTGACAGGAGCATCCGTCGCAAGAACACGTCCATCACTGTGCGACCTCCTCGTCCCGCCCTTGCAGCGAGCACAGGTAGGCGATCAGGTTGTCGAGATCTGCTTTGCTCAACAGGTCCCCATAGGCAGGCATCAGCGATTCCTCCGGCAGATCGAGCGATTGAAGCTCCGCTTTGCGGAAGGACCGGATATTTTCGGAGCGATCCATGACAAAGATGTTGTAGCTGTTCTCATTCATCACGACTCCCTCGACGCGTTCGCCTTCCGCAGTGACAAGTCTCACAGTCTCGTAACGGTCGGTCACTTCGCGCGAGGGCTCCAGCAGCGCATCGCGCAGCTGCTGGTCTGTGTACTGCACGCCCGCGAACGACATGTCCGGGCCAAGCCGGCCGCCGCGAGGCCCGACGGTGTGGCAGGCTAGGCACGAACCCTGCGAGTCGAAGACGCGCTTTCCGGCGGCCACGTCGCCGCTTGCGTTGCAGACCTCGCTGGCCTTTTCCGCGAACGTGCGGACGAACAGGAGGATTCTCCAGATGTCGTCCTCGTCAAGCCACAGTCCGGGCATGTCGGTGCCAGGGACTCCGGCTTCGATCAGGTCGAAGAGAGCGGCATCGGAATTGCCGTGCCGGTAGGTGCGACGCGCCAAGCGGGCGCCGCGTCCAGTCTTGCCCTCCATGCCGTGGCAGACCCCGCAGTTGATGCGATATAGCCGGCGGCCCTCTTCGAAGTCTTCTTGGGAACTCATCGGGTTGGTCTCGTGAGTCCGCGCGGCGGTGAGGAGGGCCGGGATCACCGCGAGCAGGGCGATGTACGTCAATAGCCGCATGGCGAATGACTATCAAGGCTAGCAGACTGTGCGAGGACGAATCCCTGACCCGCGTCTCAGCATTGAGCCTGAATGCCTGCGGGTACTTCTGCCGGGCGTAGTGCCGTTCGTGCCAGCGCCCCTGGCCGCTGGGCTCCAAGCCCCGGGCGGCCTCACCGATCAACGTCTCCCCGCGCCGCGACCCACGGATGCTCTCCTGCCAGACGGGATCGAACGCCGAGCGTCCCGCTGCTCAGTGGCCGATCCGCCAAAGACGTGCAGCCGAGCGATTACCGCTCTCTAGGTGAATGCTTCGCGCAGGACTTGGAAACTCTCCGCGACCGCCTGCTCGGCCGGAGCATTGCCTTCCATTTCAAGCGAGACATAGCCCTTGAAGTCCGCGTCGCGCAGGATCTGGGCGATGCGCAGGTAATCGAGGTCGAGAGAATACCAGACGCCGCCGCCCGGGTAGGTCTTGGCCTGCACGATGTTGGCGTGCGGTGCGAGCTGCTCCATTTGGGGGTACGGGTCCCCGACATAGTTGCCCGTATCCATGTTGATGCCGAGCCAAGGGTCGCCCACTTCGCGGTGGATGCGCAAGAGAACGTCGACCTTGGTGGACAGCCCCCAGTGGTTCTCCAGCGCCATCACGACTCCCGCCTGTGCGGCGTGGGGCAGGCATTCGCGGATTGAGTCCACGCACCAGCCGATCGCGTCCTCGTCGGTGTACCCCTCGAGGGCTGGTTCGTTCCCGTCGGCGGCCATCAGGTCGTCGAAAGACCTGATCGTGCCCCAGCGACCGGTGTTGAGCCGGATTGCCGGGATACCCAATTGGTGGGCTAGATCGATGCAGTGCTTGGTGTGGGAGATTGCTTCCTGCCGCTTGTCCGCGCTGGGATCGACGAAGTCCTGGTGGATCGAGAGCATGATCAGATCCAAGCCTTCGTCCCAGGCGCGGCGCTTGAGTGCGTTCATGTACTCAGGCGTCTCGTTCTCCATCTGGCGATGCAAGATCTCGACGCCGTCGAAGCCCAGCGCTGCCGCATGGTCGATCACGTTCTCGATCGGGTACTTCTCCTCGGAGAAGTGCCAGTACGAATACGAGGAGACACCCAGCCGGATCCTATCGGCGGGGTCGGCTGGCTTTGGCTCGGTCTCTGAAGATGGCCGGGAGCATGCCGCACCCAGAGCGCCAGCCCCAGCTGCGGCAAGCAGCTGGCGCCGCGAGGTCTTTTCTTGCATGCTCCCTATGCTAATCGATTCCCGCCGGGAACGGGCTCCGGCGGTGATCTGATCGTCCGTCAGGCCGCGATCTGAGCGTGCGGATCGATCACGAACTTGCGCGCCGCCCCCTTGTCAAAGTCCTCGTAGCCCTGCGGAGCCTCGTCCAGCGAGATGTAGGTGACATTGCACGCCTTGGCCGGAGACGCCTTGCCGTACAAGATCGCCTGCATGAGCTGGCGGTGGTACTTCATCACCGGGCACTGGCCGGTCATGAAGTGGTGGGACTTGGCCCACCCCAGGCCAATGCGAATGCCCAAGTTGCCAATCTTGGCGTTGTCGTCGACACCGCCCGGATCGCCGGTCACGTAGAGGCCCGGAATGCCGATCCCGCCGCCTGCCCGTGTGACCTCCATCAGCGCGTTGAGCACGGTGGCGGGCCGCTCGACAACCGCTTCGCGGCCGTGGCCGCGGGCCTCGAATCCCACGCAGTCCACTCCGCAATCGACTTCGGGCTCGCCCACGATCTGCTCGATCTGCTCCGCCAGCGAGGCGTCCTTGGTCAGATCCACGGTCTCGCATCCGAAGCTTGCCGCTTGGGCGAGCCGCTCGGGGATCATGTCGCCAACAATGACGCAGGCCGCTCCAAGCAGCTGGCAGCCGTGAGCGCTCGCTAGACCGACCGGCCCCCCGCCCGCGACGTATACGATCGAACCCGGTCCGACTCCCGCCGTCACCGCTCCGTGGTAGCCAGTCGGGAAGATATCGGAAAGCAGCGTCAAGTCGCCGATCTTCTCCATAGCCTGGTCCCGGTCAGGGAACTTGAGCAGGTTGAAGTCGGCGTAGGGGACCATGACATACTCGGCCTGGCCGCCTACCCAGCCGCCCATATCCACGTAGCCGTATGCGGCGCCGGGTCTGGCCGGATTGACGTTGAGGCAGATGCCGGTCAGGCCGCCCTTGCAGTTGCGGCAGCGTCCACATGCAATGTTGAACGGTACCGAGACGATGTCGCCGACGGAGACGAACTCTACATCGCGGCCGGCCTCGATCACCTCGCCGGTGATCTCGTGACCCAGGATGAGTCCTTCGGGTGCGGTGGTCCGACCGCGGACCATGTGTTGGTCGCTACCGCAGATGTTGGTAGAGACGATCCTTAGGATCACGCCGTGATCGCACTTGCGATCCCCGAGCGCTAGTTTCGGAAAGTCTGTCGATTGAATTTCGACGACCCCGGGGCGAATGTATGCAACGCCTCGATTTGTTGCCATGTGATTCCTCCTATGCCCACTCTGACGCCAGCGCTGGACAGGGCGCGGTGACTCGGGCTTTAGTGCGCCCAATAGGATACACACCTCGGTATTGGGCCGCAACTAGTACGCTCTCGACCGTAACCGGCACGCATCGGCCCGCAGGAGGCTACGGGCTGGGGATCGGCGAATGGACGCCGAGCGCTTCGGGGACAGCAGAATTCGGACTGTCGGCAGCGACGCACCGGTGCAATGCCGCAACGTTCCATTGCGCCTAACAGAGTGTTCGCTCAACAGGCGGAGTGCAGCAACGAGCCCGGCCCGTGTGCATCAAGCTGCTTTGGGCCGCCGGGGGCTCGCATCGTTTGCCACCGCAAACGTAGACGCGTGTCAGCCCCTCACGCTGCTCGATCGATCCGTCGCGACCTGACGGGCAGCCATCCGCCACGAATGCCTGTTAGACAGCTTCGTTCGATATGAGGGATCAGATGGTGAGTCGAGCTCTGATCGGGTTGTCCGAGAACCCGGCAAGGCCAATGCTCGACCCCTGCTCGGCCGGCCAAGTCGGAGGCCTGTTTGCGCGCGAAGGCTTGGAGCCGGCCAAGAAGCTCAATCTCCCGCGTGCAGCCCCGCACCTTGAGTGGGAGCCATGTGGCCCACACCCCCAATCCCGAAAAGATCGGTCTCTGATCGCCCGGGTAGGCGGATCAGAAGAATCGCACCGTATAGGTGAATCGCACGCCTCGGCCAATCTCGGGGGCTAGGTCCTTGATGAAGGACGAATGGTTCCGGTAGAGCTGGTCCCCGATATTGAACACCTCGGCCGCAAACTGGTGCGCAAGGTGCTGACGGGCGACGGTGTAGGTGGCCTTCAGGTTCACGACAGTATATCCGGGCGTCGAGGTCTCGCCCGTGAACGTCCGGCTCTGTTCGCTTGCCATCACAAACTCCGGCGAAAGGCGGAATCCGCCCGCCCGAAGGTCGAAGCCTATGCGCCCGCGCAAGGGCGGGATCCGAGGCAGATACGTGTTTGTGTCGGTGTCCTTCGCATCGACATAGTCGATTCCCAAGTTCAGGCGGAGAGCGTCGTGGAGGGCGATCCCGAGGCTCGCTTCAGCGCCAGTGAAACGTGCGCTGCGCTGCGTGAACTCGATTTCTATGAAATCGTCAACTATCTCGCCATTCCAGAACGGGAAGATGAAGTTGCTGAAATCGTAGTAGAACAAGTTGAACTCGCCGCGAACACGGCCCGCTTCATGTCTCAACGAGATATCGATTCCGTTTCCGGTCTCGGCATCCAATCTGGGATCGCCGACCTCAAATGCCCTGTTTCCGGGGTGTGGCCCGAAATTGTAGAGCTCTTCTAGCGATGGCGCGCGGAAGCTTCTGGAGAAGTTGGCTACGAACGCTCCTCCCCGCCACGTATCGGCATGGATGCCGATCGCGGCAGAGCCGCCAGTGAAGGCCCGATCAACGGCATCGGGAGCCTCGTGCTCGTCGTCTTCGTGCTCCTCTCCCTCCTCGTCGTCATCGTCATCGGCGTGGTCTTCTTCCTCTTCGTCGTGGTCGTGGCCTTCGCGTTCCGCGTAAGCAGGGTTATAGCGTTGCGTCTCGATGCGTCCTCCGAACTGAATCTTGAATCGTTCGAAGTCGAGTTCTTCCAACGCGAAGAATGCCAGCCCGTTCTGGTCAATCGGCGGGGCGAGCGCCTCTTCGCCGGTCACTTCGTATGCGCGGTCAACGCCCCACACTCCGAACCGGCCTGAAAGGGGTCCTCTCTTCGTTTGTTCGAACACACCGCGATAAGTAAATCGATCATTGCGGAATGTAGTGCCGATAGCCGAGCCGCCATCGTGGAAGTGCTCGATCTCGTCATGTTGCCAGTCGGTGACGGCCAGCTTCAGCGTGAAGCTCTCCACAGGGCCGGCGAGATTCAGCAGGCCCCAGTTCACCCGGTAGCTAGTCCGGCGGTTTTGGAGGGAGACTCGCTCGAGTTCCTCCTCTTCTTCCTCGTGATGTTCCTCCTCGTCCTCGTCTTCGTCCTCGTCCTCGCCCTCTTTGTGGTCCTCATCGTCGTCGTCGTGTTCTTCCTCGTGACCGTGAGCGTGGAACTCGTGCGCGAAGGGAACTCCGGAATCGCCGCTGTCGACTCTCGCTTCTGCGGTCAAGAACATCGAATTTCCGTACCAGCCCAGCCCGCCGCCTCCGTTCATCATCTCCGTGCGAGAATTGAAGACTTGGCCTTCCTCAGGAGCGGTGTAGTCTCCCGTGCGAACCCCTCCGCCGTGGCCCCAGAGCATCACTCTTCCGACCCCGAGCTCGAAGCCCGCATTCCCTCCCGCTAGCGCGTTCGCCGTTCCGCCTGAGCCCGACAGGAATCCGCGAAAACCTTGGTGTGGATGGGGATGATGCTCGTGGTGGCGACTGATCGCGTTGACCGTTCCTCCCATTGCGTTGCCGCTGTACAGCAACGTCGCGGGACCCTTGACGATCTCAAGTCTCGCCAATTGCCCGACGTTCACGAGTTCCCCGTGGTCACCGGACTGTGACGATAGCGTTCCGGTGTTGATGCCGTCCTCCATGACTAGGACGCGGTCGCCGTCGAAGCCCCGTATGATCGGCCGCGAACTGCCAGGGCCGAAGCTGCGCTTTGCGATTCCGGTCCCGACGCGGTGGTCCAGCGCCTCGCCAAGCGAGATGGCCGTTGCTTCGGCTAGGTCATAGGCATCCAGAGACTCGACATCTTGGAAGGACTCGAAGGTCGTTTCGTGCAGCTCCGATGCGGTGACTGTGATTTCGTATCGCTCGGCGGCCAGCGCTAGGAGGAAATCGACTGACGCCTCGCCACCGGATTCAACCGCCACTGTCTTGGCGGCTTCCGTGAAGAGATGGTCCAGATGAGCGACGACGTGGTATGTCCCGGGCGGTACGCGGGCGAATGTGAATCCGCCATCGTCGTCCGAGAGAATGCTGCGGCCCAACTCGACGATGAGCACGTTTGCGCCGTGCATCGGGCTGCCCGTTTCCTTCATCGATACCGTCCCGGAAAGGGTGCCCGTCGACTGGGCCAACCCGGGAATCGCGAAAATGGCTAGAGCCGAAGCGGCTAGAAGGCGGAGGCGCAGGGATGACATGAATTAAGTCCCAGCATATGCGCGCCCGCGGGGATACTATAGGCTTTTGCGGCAAGCGGGCTGTAATC
The DNA here is from genome assembly GCA_028819215.1 of Bryobacterales bacterium. GTDB lineage: Bacteria > Acidobacteriota > Terriglobia > Bryobacterales > UBA6623 > VXMF01. The sequence goes on along the minus strand of JAPPMG010000003.1, from coordinate 40,338 downwards.
CTTGATGGGCGGGACGTATTCCAGTTTGATCGGGAAAAGCGGGTGGGTCGCTTTCATGCCAGCCGGCCTACGTTGCGATGGCACCGCAGCTTCAAGGTGCCAGGGGAACGCCAAGCAGTCCAGTTGGACCGCAAGGGGGTTGCGGAATGCCGTTCGGGAGTGGTGAGCGCGCAGGGACTCGAACCCCGAACCTAGTGATTAAGAGTCACTTGCTCTACCAATTGAGCTACGCGCCCATGACCGGGCCATATCGCGGGCATGCCTCGGTAATGGCCGATGCCCGCTGCCAGTCCCAAGCATAGCACTTCCCGTCAGATCCGGCCTGCCGCCTTGGCGAGCCGCGCCGCGATCTAGGGAGCGTAGATGCCCATCACGTGCTGGTCGAAGTCGACCAAGGCTCCGGTCATCATGCAGGCTTCGTCGCTGAGCAGGTACGCGGCCATGCCAGCCACGTCTCGCGGGCGCAGTATCCTGCCGAACGGCGCTCCCTTGTCCGCCGCTTCCAGCCAGTCCTCCGGCTGGCCCTCGAGGCGCTGCACGGCATGCTCGGCGGGAGTGGCCATCCAGCCAATGTTGAGGGCATTCACCCGGATCTTGTGCGCTCTCTGAGAGTGCGCGGCGTTCCGGGTCAGGATGCCGAGCCCGCCCTTCGACACGCTGTAGGCAGTGAGGTTGGGCGTGCCGCCGTGGGCCGACATGCTCTGGATGTTGACGATGCTCCCGCCCTTGCCCTCGCGCTGCATGATGCCGACCGCACCCTGGATCAGCAGGAACGGAGCGCGGAGATTGATCGCCATGATCTTGTCCCAGTGCTCGGCCGACGTGTCTTCGAGCGTGCCACGCTCAGTGCAGGCGGCGGCGTTGACCAAGCCATCCAAGCGGCCGAACTCGTGATCGGCCCGCTTGATGATTTCCCGGCAAGCGGCGGTGTTCGCGAGTTCTGCTTGCACGAACATCACCCGGCATTGCGCGGAGGCCAAGGCAGCCGCCAGCGCTTCGCCGCGCTCAACCGAGCGGCCGGTCAGCACGATGCCTGCGGCTCCTCGCTCTACCGAGAGGCGGGCGATCTCCTCGCCCAAGCCCTGGGTCGAGCCCGTGATCAGGATGACTTTGCCTTGCAGCGAGTCCGACATGATTCCATCATTCTCGTTCCGGTGCAGCCCGCGCTGCCATGCCGTGCTCGCACTCTTCGCGAGACGCCGGAATCACTCCTGATTCCCGCCAGCCGGTCCGGAGGCGGAAAACAGGTCGACCGCCGGCGGCGTGGTGGGGGTCTCGCCGTGCTCGTCTTGCGCGGACGCAGGGCCAGAAGAAGGCTCAGGGTGCAGTGCGGGCGGAACCAGCGGCGGGCTATTCGTGCTAACCGGGGCCGCCTGTCTCTCAGGCTGGGACGTGGGAGGGCTTGGCTGTGGTTCGGGACGCCTGTTGGCCCGCGTTTGCTCTCCCGGCTCTTGCGGCGTGCTCGATTCAGAGCCCCTCCGCAGGAAGGCTCCCTTGTCGAGCACAACGGATTCCAGCCCGCGATGGAAGGGACTCCATACCTGCTCGCCGGCGATTTCACCCGTGGCTGCTCGCATCATTTCGAGGCGCGAGTCCAGGTCGTCGATATAGTGCAGCGCGAGTGCTTCGGGAAACAGCGGCTGCTTGGGCGATCCGAATTCCAACTTCCCGTGATGGCTGAGCACCAAGTGCAGCAGCAGTGTCTTCAGGCGCGGGGGGAAGCCCTCGATTTCGTCACAGCGGCGCTCTAGCCAGGCGCTGCCCATGGCGATGTGGCCGAGCAGACGGCCCTCGTCGGTGTATTCGATCGCGTGGTCCACGCTGAGTTCGAAGATCTTTCCGAAATCGTGCAGCAGCACTCCCGAGGCGAGCAGGTCGCCGTCGAGTTCGGAATAGTGGGACGCCAGGAGCCGGCTGACCTGAAGACAGCTCAGGACATGCTCCAGCAGGCCGCCGACCCAAGCATGGTGCATGCCGCTTGCAGCCGGGGCTTGCTTGTAGCGGCGGGCGATTTCCTTGTCGCGGAAGATATCGCTCATGAGCCGCTTCAGGTGCGGATCCGCGAAGCCTTCGATGGTCGCCTGGACTTCCCCGAACATCTTGTCGATGTCGCGTCTCGTGCGGGGCAGGAATTCGCCGGGATCGACTTGGGCCCGCGGCACAACCGCCAGCTTGCCAATGGCGATCTGTGCTTGGCCGTTGTAGTCTTGGACCCGGCCCCGGATCTCGATGAAGTCGCTGACCTTGAAGACCTCGGCGACGGCGCTGACGTTGTCCCACATGCGGGCATCCATCACGCCCGTGCGATCCGCCAGCCGCAGCACGAGATACGGCTCGCCGCTTTTCTTCTTCGAGCGGATCTCCTTGGCTTGGACCAGGAATGTGCTTTCGAACCTCGCGGTACGATCGATCGTCTTCAGATCGGCGATAAAGTGGTCCTTTATCACGACGCCGCGGCCCCGTCTGTCTCGTCCGCCGGCTCGGTGCTGTCGTCCGAGTCTTCCAGGTCCACCGGTCCTTTCGGCAGCGGGATCATCCAGAGCAGGCGCTTGCGTCGGCGCGTGCGGATCACCTCTTCGCGGGTCGTTGTCAGCGGCGCGAGGCGAGATGGGTCGCTCCATGCGGTGTTCATGCCATCCACTGCGCCTTCGTCGGCGTAGCCGGGGCGGATCTCGATGTAGGACTGCATCCGCAGTTCGCTGAGGTACTTGCGGATCTCGGGCTGGAAGCGCGGGCCGCTGATCGTCGCGCGAATCTCCTCCTGCACCTCTTCCAGTTCCGCCAAGCCCTCGCTGTAGTTCTGATCGACTCGCAGGATCAGCAGCCCATTGGGAACTTCGAGGATGTCCGTAATGTGTCCCTGACGCTGCCCGAACACTGCGGACTCGATCTCTTCCCGGAGCATCCCGCGCCGGTAGATGCCGATGTCCCCGCCCAGTTCCTTGGTGGCCTCGTCTTCAGAGAAGCGCCGCGCCATCTCGGCGAAGGGCTCGCCACGCTCCACGCGCTCGTGAACCTCGTCGGCCTGCTTGCGCTTGGCATCTTCGTCGCCCTCGAACGAGATCAGGATCTGGCTCAGACGAACGCCCTCCGAGCGCACGAATTCGTCCTTGTGAGCTTCGTAGTACTCCTCGATCTCGTCCCGCGTTACGACCACCCGCCGGGACACCTCTTGGCCGAGCACCGCTTGGGACAGGAAGTTCTCGCGCATGCGATCCATCAGGTCCTCGGCCGGCTCTCCGGTGCGCTCGAGGACCCACGCTTCGAATTCGTCGGTCGACTCGATGTTGTTGCGCCGCATGATCTCGTCCCGCTGGCGCAGCACCTGTGCCTGGATATCGATACCAAGTTCCTCGCCCTTTTGGACCAGCAGGCGCTGGTCGATCATGTCCCGCAGAACGGACTTCTCGCGCAGCCGCAGCTGCTCCTCGCGCTCGGCATCGGTCAGGGACGCATCGGCGAGCAGTTCGAGCCGGTCTTGCTCCAGCGTACGCTCGTACTCCGAGCGCAGAATGATCCCAGCGTTTACCTTGACGATGATCTCTTCGAGGATCATCACGTCGGCCGGGAGCACTGCGGCTAGCGCCAGTCCGGCCAGAGGTAGGCGGTAAGGGAACTTCATCGGTTTCTGAAACCTATCTTCGCACGGTTCCGGGGCAGATGTTTCGCCTCGCGATCGGCGAGAGCCCGGAATTGCGGGCGCCTCGCGGCCGCGCTACTGCGCAGCGGAAGGGATGGTGAAGCCGACGCGGGCCCCGGAATCATCGGATTCGACTCGAAACTCGACCGCTCCCTCGTAGCACAGCTGCAATCTCCGCTCGACGCTGCGCAGCCCATGGCCGCGGTCCCGCTGGGCTTCAGTGTCGAAGCCGGGACCGTTGTCTGCCACCTCCACGCGCAGCCCGCCCGAATCCTCGCGGGCCGAGACCCGCACTTCTCCGCCATCGGCCTTGCGGCTCACGCCGTGCTTGACTGCGTTTTCCACCAAGGGCTGGATAGACAGCGCCGGCACTCGGCTGAAGCGGACTCGCTCGTCGATCTCTATGCGGGTGGTCAGCCGATCTGCCAATCGGAGCCTCTCGATCTGCAGGTAGGCCTCCACGATATCGATCTCATCGGCGAGCGAGACGAGCTGCTGCTTGCTGCTCAACGAGTAGCGGAAGATATCAGCCAGGTTCAACAGAGTCTTGCGGGCAGAGGTCGCTCCCGCGGGAATGATCGCGTTAAGGGCGTTCAAGGAGTTGAACAGGAAGTGGGGGTTGATCTGAGCCCGAAGCGCCGCGATCTCGGCATCGCGCAGCAGGCTATCTTGCTCGTCGCGACGCATTGCCTCGACCCGCTTAGCAACCGCCGCAGCGAGCAGGTCTAGGTCGGCCAGATCCACGCTCAGGTAGCGACGCCCGCCCTCGCGCGCGCCGAGCAGCAAGAGACGCTGGGCTCCTGTTCCATCCTGCAGCGGCACCACGGCCTCGCCCCAGCCGTGGCCGGCCGCGCGGAGCGCCTCTACGCCAGGAGCGGGAATGGTTTCTGACTTCGCGACGCGCACCTTGCTGTCTGCGCTCAACAGCTCCCAATGCTCCGCGGACACGAACTCAGCGATCGCCGCGACCGCTCCCGTCAGGAAGGTGTCCTCGTCATCGGCCCCCAGCGTGCCAACGGCGCGGGTGGCGGCCTGCAAGTTCTTGCGTCGGAAGAGGCTGTTGTCCGCCCAGGCGCCCATGCGCTGACCGATCGCGGGATAGGCCAATATCGCCAGGCCGGACAGCACCAAGAACGCCGCCAAGTCTGAGGCGGTCTGCGAGGCGGCATGCACCAAGCCCAGCAGATCTGCCACCCATAGAATCGTGCCTGCGAACGCCGCCGCCAAGAAGACTGACCCGGCCAGCCGGATGAACACGTCCATTAGCAAGAAGCGGTAGTCTTGGAGCAGCACGAATAGGGCTAGCGGAATGCCGGCGTGGTGGAACACCAATTCGTGCAACCACGCTCCTGGCTCGTGGGCGCGGCCAAAATGGACAAACGAAAGCGCCAGCAGGAACAGCGCCATCGCCGCCAGCGTCCGCATGCCGGAGCGTCTCCGCTGAGACCCCCCGCGTGCTAGTAGCACTGCGCCGATGATCGATAGGGAGCCGAAGCCATAGTTGATCGAAGCCAGACCCGCGCCCGGGCTGGCAACCGGCACGCCCAAAGCGCTCGTGACGTGAATCATCGCTGCCGCCGCGCCAACTGTGTAACCGGCTGCGGACAGCCAGCGATGCTCGTTTCCTAGCGCTGAGTGCAGCAGCGTGCAGGGCAACAGGCTCAGGAAGGCGAGGCTCAGAGCCGAGACGGCAGCCTGAAACTGTCCCCCCGGATCGGCCAGCAGCCCCGTCAACGACCCGAGATTCCAGCACAGCGCGAGCGCAGCTGCCGCTGCTGGCACCCCGATATCGCGGCGCGGGCTCCTTGCGAGCAGGATCAGGAAGGCTCCAAACGCTGTGACGCCGGCCGCGTGCCCCAGCAGGTTCAGCAGGATCGGAAAGTGATTCGCGAATTCCACCTAGCGTCTTACCCCACTGCCCTGAGTTCGAATCTTGGGGCCTCGTCTTGCCGGACTCTCGGCTCCGCCGTCCTTACTGCGCCGGCCATTTGGGTGATGGGATGCAGTGAAGCCGAACCGGGCAGGTTGTGGCTGGCGATTCGCGTCAGCCACGCTTGGCCGCTGACGCGAATCGTGCAACGTGCAACTCACCAGCTCTTGCGTGTCCTTCGAGGCCGCAGCCGAGTTGGTCGTTCGCAATTCCGCCAAGGAACCTGCCCGGATGCGGGATTCTGGAACAGCCGACTACGGCAAGCCAGTCGGCCAACTGCTGATGGCCTTCCAGATCATCCCTCCGATTCCAGCCGTGATGGCTACGGCAACGGGTACAACAAGCAGCAGTAGCAGCTTCCTGTAACTCGCGAGATGACCATCGAGGTGGGCTTGCATCCTGTCGAACCCCTGTTCCATACCATCGAAGCGCTGCTCGATGGCCTTGAAGCCCGCTCTCATCTCGCGCTCGATCGACCCGAAGCGATGGTCGACGGCCTCGAACTGATGGTCGACGGCCTCGAACCGATGGTTCATAGCCTCGAAGCGATGGTCGATTGCCTCAAATCTCGCCGCAACTTCGGCCTTGAAGCCCATCAGCGCGGTGTGAAGCGCCTCGAGGCGCGACAGAACCTGCAACTTCACTCCCTCGACGAGATCTAGGGCTACGCGCTTGGTTTCCGACGTCATCGCCTCGGTCGCATTATACGCTTCGTCCGGGTTGGCCCCGAGGCGGATTAAGAGAGCGACCATGGATTTGTGGTGTGCAGTTTCAGGTGTGTCAGTCTCGTGTTTCATATTTGTCCTCCAGTGACTGAGAATGAACTTTGAATTCGTCGAATCATCGTTCTTTCTACGAAAAATATAGTATATAATCTTCTATATGTCTAGTATTTAGACCCATAAAGGCTCGACATCCTTTCTGCGCCACTTCACGATCGATGCCGCCATTGCAGGCCTTGAAGCGGCGTTCGCTCTCTGCCCGAACGTTAGTGCGAAATTCGTCGGATTCGATGATCGGATCGCATCGGATGCCAGCGTCGTTCCCGAGCGAATGGCCCGCTTGCCAGCCTCGGAAGACCCGTTCATTGACTCCTGTGTTCCGTTCGCGCAGTTGTGCGTACGGACACTGACGGTGCCGTGATACAACATCGAACAGCATGCCCGACAGGCCAGCCCAGACAATGCGGACCCTGATCGTCGACGACGAGCGTGCTGCTCGCGACGTACTGCGCCGGGACTTGGCCCAGATCGAGGGGGTCGAGATCGTTGGCGAGGCCGAGAACGGGTTGACAGCGATGGAGCGGATCGAGGAATTACACCCTGATTTGGTGCTTCTCGACATCCAGATGCCCGTCCGCGACGGGTTTGAAGTGGTTCGCGGTATCCGCGGGCAACTGCCCTCGATCGTTTTCGTCACGGCCTACAGCGAGCACGCGCTGAAGGCGTTCGAGATCGGCGCGGTCGACTACTTGTTGAAGCCGTTCAGCGTCGAGCGGCTCGACCGCTCGATCCAACGGGCTCGACGGGCTCACAGGAATCCTCGGGACAATGCCGAGCGCGTGGCCCGGACAGTTAACGCTGCCGCTCAGCGCGGTCGGCAGAGTTCGAAGATCGTCGCCTGCCACGGGCGCGAATTCTTGCTAATCGACCTCGATCAGGTCTATGCCTTTCAGGCTTCGGGCGAGATCGTCTGGATCCAGACGCAGAACAAGCGCTACCGTGCGACGCAGACACTGACAGCCATTGCGGCCAGGCTAGCCGGCTCGAGTTTCCTGCGCGTGCACAGGGCAGTTCTTGTCAACAGCGACAAGATCGGGCGCATCAGCTCGCTGAGCAGTCGCCGCTGGCTGCTGACGCTGGTCAACGGCTTGCAATACACCGTGAGCAAGCGCAACGCCGCGATTGTGCGCACGTTGCTGCAATGATTGCCGATCCCGGCATCGGCGCGTGCCGGCGCGAGGTTCAGCCGTCTAGGGCAGCTCGCAGCATCTGATTGACCAGATTGGGGTTAGCTTGGCCCCGGGTGGCCTTCATCACCTGTCCCACGAAGTAACCGATCACGCCCGTCTTGCCGCCGCGATACTGTTGCACCTGGCGTTCTGACCGGGCCAGGACCTCGCTGATGATCTTGTCCAGCTCGTCGGTGTCGCTGATCTGTCGCAGACCCTCGGCCTCGATGATCTCAGGGGCGCTCTTGCCGCTCTCGAACATCTTCGCGAACACTTCCTTCCCGAGTTTGCCGGACAAAGTCCCCTTGTTCACTAGGGCGATCAGCTCGCCGATTTCGGCCGCGCCCACCGGGGAGTCCTCGATAGCCTTGCCCGCGGCGTTCAGAGCCCCCATCAATTCGCCCTGCACCCAATTGGACGCGAGCTTGGGATTGTCGGCAGCCTTGGCTACGGCCTCGAAGTAGGCCGCGGTCGCGGCCGTCAGCGTGAGGACCTTGGCGTCGTAGTCGGACAGCCCGTACTGCTCGACGAACCGCTTCCGCATGGCCGGGGGCAGCTCCGGTATCTCATCACGAATCTCGTCCAACCACTCGTCCTCCACGATGAGGGGGGGCAGGTCCGGCTCGGGGAAGTACCGGTAGTCGTGGGAATCCTCTTTGCCGCGCATGCCTGCGGTGGTGCCGGTGGTGGTGTTGAACAGTCGGGTCTCTTGCACCACGGTGCCTCCGGCCTCCAGTAGCGCCGCTTGGCGCGCGATCTCGTACTGGATGGCCTGCTTGACGAAGCGAAACGAGTTGAGGTTCTTGATTTCGCAGCGCGTGCCAAACTTGTCGCCGCCCCGCAGGCGCAGCGAGACATTGGCGTCACAGCGCAGCTGTCCCTTCTCCATGTCACAGTCCGAGGCGCGGGCGAACTGCATCAGCAGTTTGAGTTCATTCAGATAGGCCACCGCTTCGTCGGCGCTGCGCAAGTCCGGCTCGCTCACAATCTCGCACAGCGGCGCGCCGGCACGGTTCAGGTCCACATAGCTGTAGCGGTGCGAGTCCGGGAACCCGTCGTGGATGGTCTTGCCGGCATCCTCTTCCATGTGCAGGCGGGTGACCCCGATGCGCTTGGCAAGCTCTCCGGTCTGGATGTCCAGCCAGCCGTGCTCGGCAAGGGGGTGGTCGTACTGCGAGATCTGGTAGCCCTTGGGCAAGTCGGGGTAGAAGTAGTTCTTCCGCGCGAACTGTGAGTAGCGGTTGACCTTGCAGTTGATCGCTAGGGAGGCGCGCACTGCCAGCGAGACCGCCTCTCGGTTCAGCACGGGCAGTGCGCCTGGCAACCCCAGTACGACCGGATCGGTCTGGGTGTTCGGCGCATTGCCGAAGGCGTGGCTCGAGTGGGAGAAGATCTTGGTCTTCGTCTTGAGCTGGACGTGGACTTCTAAGCCGATGACAGGCTCGTACTTCGAGATGGTAGCTTCGTCCGCTAGACCTGCATCCAAGGAGGACATTGGCTGGGAGATTTACGGACCGAGCCCGAATCGGATTATATCCAACGTCGTTTTCCGCGCCTCGCACCGGCAGAACCGTATTCGATCTTCCGCAGGTCGCTGCGCCTCCCAGCCGGGCCTTGCTGCACAATGGAAGAGGCATGTTCACTTGGGTCTGTCCGAAATGCGGCGGCAGCGTCGATGTAGCTGAAGTCACATGCCCGCACTGCGCGGCGCGGGGCGCCGCGCCCGAGCCCGCTACGCGGCACAGCCCCGTGCCGGCCGGGGACGAGACACAGGCCGTGCAAGCGCCCCAGGCCGAGCCCCCGGCAAGCCCTGATCCGCAGGCGGCCTCCGATCCGGCGGTGCCTGTCGCTGCGGAGCCGACTCAGACTGCTGCGGAGCCGATTCAGACTCCTGTTGAACCGATCCAGGCTCCTGCCGCGCGGAGGGAGAGTCGACCGCGCGGGGCGTTTGCGCTCCAGACCAAGCACTTGCTCTGGTTCGGCGCGGCGGTGGCATTGGCCGTCTGCGTCGCGGTCGTGGTTTCCACCGGGCCCGGCGGCTTGTTCTCGGCGCTCCGCTTGGAAGATCCGGCCGAGATGGCCGTGTCTCCGGTCGAAACGTTCGCAATCGGCGTTCGGGGGCCGATCGAAATCTCCGGCATTCGGCCGTACTACGACGACGATTTCCAGACGCACGTGCGGGCCTTCGTGGCCAATCATTCCAGGGAGGCGCAGTCGGTAGCGGTCCAAGTGCTTCTCCGAGTGCGCGAGGCCAGTTCGCAAGCTCCGCCGCTGGCGACGTTCGAAGTGGTGATCAGCGACCCCTTGCCGCCTCACGGCGGCAAGGAGGTTGACGTGGGGCTGGCCGCCATGGGCAGCCTGCAGAGCCTGCCGCCATGGGACGAGATCCGGGTCGACATCGAGGTGCTTGCGGCTTCGGGCGGTTAGGCCAGCGCGCTCTTGGCGATTGCAAAGCCACTAGTTTGGCTACGCTATAGGACTTAATTCGCTCGAAGCGTCGCTGCCTCGAGCGGTGGGAGGAATTCATGTCGAACTTAGTCCGTTTGAGTGTCGAGGGCAGCGTCGGTGTCATCACGGTCGACAACCCCCCTGTGAACGCTCTCAGCCCCGGTGTCCCGGAAGGGATCCTGACAGGTGTCGGGCAGTTCGGTGACGACGACAGCGTCAATGCCATCGTTCTGATCGGAGGCGGGCGGACCTTCATCGCCGGGGCGGACATCAAGGAATTCGGCAAGATCACATCCGGGCAGAAGAGGAGCGGTCCGGGCCTGACCAGCGTCATCGAACACCTCGAGAACTCCCCCAAGCCGACCGTCGCGGCGATCCATGGCACCGCCTTCGGCGGCGGCCTCGAGACGGCCCAAGGATGCCACTACCGGGTGGCGTTGGCCTCGGCCCAGGTCGGGCAGCCAGAAGTCAAGCTCGGCATCATCCCCGGCGCTCACGGCACGCAGAGGCTGCCTCGCTTGGCGGGTGTCGGGAAGGCCGTGGAGATGTGCGCGCTTGGCGACCCGATCTCGGCTGCGGACGCCTGTGACCACGGCATCGTCGACCGGGTGATCGAAGGCAGCGGCTATGAGGAATTGCTGGCTGGTGCGGTCGAGTTTGCCGCCGAGATCGCGGAGGGCGGGGGACCGCACCCCAAGGCGAGCGAGCGTGACGATCGCTTGGGCACGCCGGAGGAGGCGGCAGCTATCTGCGACGCTGCCAGGACCAAGGTGCGCAGGGTGCGCAGGGGCCAGATGGCCCCCCTGAAGGCCATCGATGCGGTGCAGTGCGCAGCGACGTTGCCGTTTGCCGATGGCATCAAGCGCGAGGCCGAGATCTTTCGCGAGTGCCTGTTCTCGACGCAATCGAAAGCCCTCATCCATGCGTTCTTCTCCGAGCGGCAAGTGCGCAAGATTCCAGACGTGCCCAAGCAGACGCCGACGCGGCCGATCCGATCCGCCGCCGTGCTGGGCGCGGGGACCATGGGCGGTGGCATCGCAATGTCTTACGCCAACGCCGGAATTCCCGTGCGCATCAAGGAGGTCACCCAAGAGGCGCTCGACAAGGGCATCGCGACGATCCGCAAGAACTACGAGCGCTCTGTCAAGCGCGGACGCTTTACGCCGGAGTTCGCTGAACAGCGCCTGGCTCTGATCACTCCGCAGACCGGCTGGGAGGGTTTCGAAGAGGCCGACATCATCGTGGAGGCCGTCTTCGAGAACATGGCTCTGAAGAAGGAGGTTTTCCGGCAGATCGATGGGGTTGCCCGTAAGGGTGCCGTGCTCGCCTCCAACACGTCCACCCTGAGCGTGGACGAGATCGCCTCGGTTACCTCGCGCCCGCAGGACGTTATCGGGCACCACTTCTTCAGCCCGGCCAATGTCATGCGGCTGCTGGAAATCGTGCGCGGCCGGGAGACTGCCAAGGATGTCGTCGCCACTTCGATGGCGTTGGCCCGCACCTTGAGAAAGGTTGGCGTGCTCGTCGGCAACTGCCACGGCTTCGTGGGCAACCGCATGTTCCATCCTTACCGCCGCGAAGCCCAGTTCTTGGCCGAGGAAGGTGCCAGGCCGTCACGCATCGACAGCGTCATGTACGAGTTCGGGGCGGCCATGGGTCCGATGGCCGTGGGAGATCTGGCCGGTTTGGATGTCGGCATGCGGGTGCGCAAGGAAGCGCCGCACCTATATCCGCCCGGCACTCGGCGGCCCTTGGCGGAGGACGCACTCTGCGAACTTGGGCGCTACGGCCAAAAGACCGGTGCGGGCTGGTACCGCTACGGTGCCGATCGCAGCCGTAGCGAGGATCCCGAGGTCGATGCCTTGCTGCAGCGCGTTGCCGCCGAGGCGGGCATTGCACAGCGCGACGTTGACGATGACGAGATCCGGGACCGCTTGGTCTACGCCCTGGTCAATGAAGGCGCCCGCATCCTCGAGGAGGGCTACGCGCTGCGTTCTTCGGACATCGACATCATCTACTTGTACGGCTACGGCTTTCCGCCGCAGCGCGGCGGTCCGATGTTCTACGCCGACACGGTAGGCTTGGCCAGTGTCTTGGAGCGCGTGAAGGAGTTTCACGCAGCCCACGGCCACTGGTGGCGCCCCGCGCCTCTGCTGGAAGAGCTGGCGGGGCAGGGCGGGAGCTTCGCGGCCTGGGACCGGGCGCGCACCTAGCTGTCCGGTCCGCGGCCGTTGTTGCAGCTGTGCGACCAGCTTTCTTATAGGCGGATTCGCTACCGTCGGCCGGATCCTGTTCAGGCGCTCGCCATCAAATCATTGGAGCCTACTTGACCCCGTTGTCGAGGCGACCTTGGTGGCACGCGGGTTGGCGGCGTCCGGCCGGACTACGCCATCGACAGTGACGACTCCATCTGTGGCCGCCATAACCAAGCCTCGGATCTCGGGTGCCACCGGGTGCTTCCTTGAGTTCCAGCAGGAACAGGTCCGACCAAGACGACTGCGGACAGCTCTCACAGGAAGCGCTTGGTCGATCGGCTCGTCTGGGAAGGGGTGACCTGCAGGGCTGCCAGCCAAGCTCCGCGAGGGTCTCCGGCGGACAGGGACTGGAGCCAACGTGCTCGGACGATTTCAGGTGATCGCGGGATCAGCGACTCGATCCGGCACATCGTGATGCTCGCAGCGCTCTATTCCAGAGTTACTTCGAACACATAAGCGTGCTTGGCGGCGCTCGCTCCGTGGCTGCGGATCGCCAGCGCGTCGGGTCGCTGCGACCACTCTAGGTCCCCGTCGTGACCCAGCAGGCGAACTCCGGAAACGGTTCGCCCCTCCAGATGATCGGACCCTGCCCGCAGCGACTCGATAGTCCACTCCTGCTCGGCCAAGCCCAGTGCGGTCGCGTAGAGAGCGTCGCCCTTGGAGGTGAATCGGATATCCTCTGGACCCATCTGCTTGTTTCGCTCTTCGCTGATGTGCCCTTCGACTGTCTCGGTGGGGCCTTCGCCATAGATCTTCCACGGGCGCGAGCCATAGATGGCTTCCCCGTTGATCTGAAGCCAGGCGCCGATTTCCCGCAACATGTTGGCCTCTTGCGCGGGAATCGTGCCGTCGGCCCTGGGACCGACGTTGAGCAGTAGGCAGCCGTTCTTCGAAACGATGTCGACGAACTCGGTCAAGATCAGGCGCACGTCCTTGTAGCGGTGATTCGTCACGTAGCCCCACGACGTGAAGCCGACCGAGGTGTCGGTCTGCCAGAAGAGGTCGCGCATGCCGGCGAGCCGCGCACGCTCGAGGTCGAGCACGGCGACGTTCTCGGGCATCGCCGCGAACTTGTAGTTCACGACGCCAGTCTTGCCCCAATCCCGGGCGCGGTTGTAGTAGTAGGCCATGAAGCGCTTGAGGTGGGGCGCGTAAGGATTCACGTCCCATGTCGGGACCTGCTGCCTGGGACCGATCCCGAAGTCGAACCAGACCAGGTCGGCCTTGAATTTCTCCGCCATCTCTGCCGTTCGCCCGAGCCAGTCGTCGCGGAACTCCTCGCTTTGCGGAAACCAGTCGAAGTTTTGTCCCGAGGTGAATTCGAGGTCCTCGCGAGGCTTGCCGTAGAGCCCGAAGCCCTCCTCGTCGACGGTGTCGTAGGACTCGTCGCGGGGGTAGTAGCCGTAGTTGAAGGCCCGATGGCTGCTGATACCGAACTTCATCCCGCGAGAGCGGACTGCCTTTTCGAGATCCGCGATGACGTCGCGTTTAGGCCCCATTTCGGAAGCGTCCCACTTGGTGAAGCTCGAGGCGTAGAGGGGAAAGCCGTCGTGGTGCTCGCCGACCGGCACGACGTATCGCGCTCCTGCTTCCTCGAAGAGCGCCGCCCAGGCTTCCGGGTCATAGTTCTCGGCCTTGAACATCGGAATGAAATCCTTGTAGCCGAAGGTCTTCTGGGGGCCCCAGGTCTTCAGGTGATGCTCGAAGAAGTTCACGTTCCTGCGCCTGTTGAGCTCATTGAGGTACATGCGCCGCGGGTACCACTCGTGGCCGAACGCGGGGACGGCGTAGACGCCCCAGTGGATGAAGATGCCGAGCTTGGCGTCTCGATACCAGTCCGCGACACCGTTCCCGGCCAACGAGTCCCAGTCGGCTGAGAACGGGCCGGAGGCGATCGCCTTGTCAATCGTTGCAAGGTCGGTTTCGACCGCTCCGGTAAAGACAATCTCGTCGGGACCTGCTTCTTCAGTCGCTGGCTGCGGTCCACAGCCCACCAAGACGGCTAGAGCGAGAACGCTGCAAGGGAGACAGGAGCTCGCTCTCGCCACGAATATCCGATTCCTACTCACGATCCATTCTATTCGGAAACGCCACGGCATCGACGTCGGCACCAGCACGCCAGCGAGGGTCGACTGAGCTGGAGTTCTTCCCCAAGAGTTCGCTGCGAATGCGCCCCAGTCAGGGCCCGGATCGCACGATCTGCAGCGGCCGACCGGCTGGAGTCCGGAAGAATGCGAATCCCCGACGATCCAAGGTCAGGATTTCGAATGTTGAAATCTGCTCCGCGAGGAGCAGCAAGGTGGCGTCAGCGTAATCCATCCGAGAATCCCAGTACCGCTCCATTAGTGCGGCGGTTTGGCTGATTTCCTTGGGGCCCGACCAACCATGCACGACGGTTTTGGTGGAGCGCAGGAACTCCGCGAAGAGCGCGGGCCCTCTGCGGCGGGGTGCGACAAAGTGCATTACTTCGGTGATAACGGCCGTGGTCGTGTGGAGTCGGCCGCTGAAGGCGGACAGCTCACGCGTGGCCCACTGGTGCTCGGGATCCGCCCGATCAAGAAAAGCTACAGCCGGTCCCGTATCGAGCAGGAGCGACCTTAGCTTCGCCAATTCCGCTCCCGCAGCTCGCGATGCCAATTATCCTGCCACTCCGCCGGTGCAAGCTTGCCAGCAACGTGAGCCGCCCGGTCTCCGATCGAGCGCTCCGAAACAGCGTCCTCTAGAGTGTCGCGAACAAATTCAGACAGAGATTTCCCGAGGCTGGCTGCATGCGCCTCAAGCGCCTCGCGTAACTCGGCACTGGCGCGGACAGTGATGGTGGCACCCATGTATTACAAGTGTACTACAGCTGTAGTGCATGCAGACCCCGCAAGCTGACTGAGCATCCGCGGGTCTGCCGCTCTTCAATTCCCGCTTTGCCGTCGCGATGCGGGCCCATTGCCATCGCATGCGTCGACGGGCGGGGTCTTGTGACGAGTCGAGCTGCCGACCAAAGCAGTCTCAGAAGATGCGAGTTGCCAAGAGCTTTCGCCCGACCCCTCGATCTAGGCCGGTCTGCCCGGGCCTTTCCCCGGCCGCAGGCGGAAGCCGTTGCGTAAGGATCCGGAACCGTCGGCCGCCCCCTGCTTAGGCGCTCACGACGAGGTTGTTGACAACCTTCTTGACCCCCTTGATCGAGGCGACCTTGCTGGCGCGGCGTTTGGCGGCGTCCGACCGGATCACGCCATCGATAGTGACGATTCCATCGGTCACGTCCACGACCAAGTCCCGGATTCTGAGCGCCGGGTGATTGTTCAGCTTTCTGTGCACGCGGTCATAGAGCAGGTCGTCGTCCACCGCTTGCGCGAATGCCGCGCTCGCGGTCAGTGGAGCGATCCAGATTAGGCTGCGCCTGGTCATCCTCATAGAGCTAGGCGTCCCTAACCTTGTTCGAGGATGCGCCGGAAATCAAGGTCTTCCACGAATCCATCGTTGTTGCGCCAGTTCTTGCGCACCTTTACGAACACCTCTAGGTGCACGCTGCGGTCGAAGCAGGCCTCGAGCGACTGTCGCGCCCTGGTGGCGAGTTCCTTCATTTTCTCACCGTTCTTACCCAGCAGGATAGCCTTTTGCCCCTGCCGCTCGACCACGGTCGTGGCGAAGATGCGCAGCTTGCGCGGCGTTTCCTCCCAGCGCTCGATTTGCACCGCGACCGAGTGGGGCAGCTCGTCGTGCGTCTCGCGCAGAATCCGCTCCCGGATCAATTCCGCCGCAAGGAATTTCTGCGGCTGGTCGGTGAGGTACCCCTCCGGGTAGAACTGCGGGGATTCCGGCAGCGTCTTGAACAGCGCGGTCAGCACTCGGTCTAGGTTGATGCGCTTGGTAGCTGAGATCGGTATGAATTCTTCGAAGTCGTGAAGTTGGCGGCAGCTGTCTAGGAACGGCAGCAATTCCTGCATCCGGTCCAGCTTGTCCACCTTGTTGGCCACTAGCAGCAGTGGCGCGCCGAGCCGCTTGGCAACGGCTAGCGCCCGCTCGTCGGACGGATTGATGCCCATGCTGGCGTCCACCATCAGCAGGGCTGCGTGACAGCCCTGCGTGGCGCGGCTGACTTCGCGCATCATGCGCTTGCCAAGCTGCCTTGATGGCTCATGGATCCCGGGGCTGTCCACAAAGACGATCTGCCCGCGCGGCTCGCTGAGCACGCCTTGGATGGCGTCCCGCGTCGTCTGGGCGCGGCGGCTGGTGATCGCGACTTTGCTGCCCACCAAGGCATTGAGCAACGTGGACTTGCCGACATTGGGCTTGCCGAGAATGGTGACAAACCCTGCCTTGGTCATGCTTGGCGCGGACATAGGCTAGTGGCCGGTTTCAGCGGGAATCCACGTCCGCACTGCCGCCTTGGGCGGATGCCTCGGAATCAATGACTCTCCCGCTCGATCAATCCTGCAGGCAGCCCGTACTTGCGACGCAGCACGGTCTCGAATTGTCGCATCTCGCCGCCATCTAGCTCGTGGTCAAATCCCAGCAGGTGCAGCAGGCCGTGAAGCACGAGGATCTTGATCTCGTCCGTTACGGAGTGCTGGTATTGGCTCGCCTGCCTGGCCGCTCTGCCGGCGGAAATGAGCAAGTCCCCGATGTATCCGTCCCAGCGAGTATAGGGCATGCCATCCCCGGCCGGGAATGACAGCACGTCGGTGGCGCGGGCCACGTCGCGGTACCTTCGGTTAGCGTCCCGCACCGCGCGGTCGTTGGAGATGACGACGCCGAAGTCCCACTCGCTCGCCAAGTCTTTCCACGCGAGCGAGATGAAGCCTCGCACGCTGTCCTCGTCGAACCGTATCTTCCACTGGCGGTTTTGGTAGCTCCAGCCTTCGACTTCCGGCCGTTCGTCAGTCTTGATCATGGCCGGGCGCGTACTCCGCGGCTTGCTGCGGCGCGGCAGCCGCCGAGTGCCATCGCCTGGAGCCGTAGCGGTCGTAGGCGCGGATGATGCGCTGGACTAGGCCGTGGCGCACCACGTCCTGCTCGTCGAAGTGCACGAACCTGACGCCCTTCACATCCGCCAGCACGTCAATCGCCTCGATCAGTCCACTGCGCTTGCCGGCGGGCAGGTCGATCTGTGTGATGTCGCCCGTGATGGCAGCCTTGGAGCCGAAGCCCAGCCGCGTGATGAACATCTTCATCTGCTCTGCGGTGGCGTTCTGCGCTTCGTCCAAGATGATGAAGCTCTCGTTCAGCGAGCGACCGCGCATGAACGCCAGCGGCGCCACTTCGATGATGCCGCTCGCGAGGTTACGCTCCACCCTCTCCGCATCGAGCAGGTCGTGCAGGGCGTCGTACAGCGGGCGCAAGTAGGGGTCGACCTTCTGTTGCAGCGTCCCGGGCAAGAAGCCTAGCTTCTCGCCAGCCTCCACCGCGGGGCGGGCGAGGACGATCCGGCGCACGTCCTTGGCCAGCAGCGCGGAGATCGCGTAAGCCACCGCCAGATAGGTCTTTCCCGTGCCTGCCGGGCCGATGCCGAAGACCATGTCCGAGTGATCCATCGCCTCGAAGTAGCGGAGCTGATTGAGGCTGCGCGGCGTGACGGACTTGCGCCCGCACAGCCGCCGCCGACTGTTTTGCACCAACCCCTTGAAGCTGATGTCGGGATCCGCGGTAGCGACGCGCAGGAACGAGCGCATGTCGCCGTTGCTGAAGCGGTGACCCTCGCTCAGCAGCGTCAGGTAGTCCGCGATAATGTCGTCCGCTCGGCGGACCTGCTGTTCGTCTCCTTCGATCTCAAGGCTTCCTGCGGAGATGTGGGCCGAGACTCCCAGCGAACTCTCCAAGAGACGGAGGTTCTCGTCCCTTGTGCCGCACAGGGTTTGGATGCCTTGGTTGACGACGATCGATGCCTTGCTCAATGGGATGCTGACGGGCTCCGCAGAGATTTCGCGATTCCGCTGGTGGTGCGGGATGGCGAGCGCGTGCCCGAGTCGAATTATAACGAACCGTCCCGCCGACAAGGGGAGATTCGCGAATCCGGACGGACTGTCCGGCAGCCTTCTATCGGATTCGCTGCCGGACCGCGATCCGCCCGCCGCACTCGGCGCAACCGGGCTTCGACCGGCCGGGGCCTCGCTCAACGCCCGTTTGTGGCAGTGCGCCCCATCCCGCAAGACCTCGGACAACAGAAGGCGCTATGCTCTCTAGGGCCGCGTCTTCACCTTCTCGTGTGTCGCGCGGCGGTTAGGCGTTGTTTAGGGAGGTAGAGGGAAGTGATGAACATGCAAGGTTTTCGTTCGCTAGTGGGTTGTCGGAGCGACGCCGTCCCGGCCGTGACCAAGTTCGGTATCGCCGTGATCATCTTGGTTTGCGCCTTGTACCCCACGCAAGCGCATGCGGCGGTGGAGGGCGAGGCCCAGTTCGTCTTCAACACCTTCGCGTTTCTCGTCTGGGGCGCATTGGTGATGTGGATGGCGGCGGGCTTCACGATGCTCGAGGCAGGTTCGGTACGCACCAAGAACGCGTCGATGATCTGCTTGAAGAACATCGGCCTATATGCCATCGCCGGGCTCGGGTACTACGCCGTCGGGTTCAACGTCATGTATGTGGGAGTCGATCCGGGCGGCTGGTTCGGCTCGCTCGGATTCCTGCACGGGACGACCGCCGACGAGGTGGCCTTGCTGGGCGGCGAGGAATCAGTCGTTGGCGCAGTGGTCGAGAGCGGCTATTCGGCGATGTCGTACTGGTTCTTCCAGATGGTCTTCGTGGCCACCACGGCTTCGATAGTTTCGGGCGCTCTGGCGGAGCGCGTCAAGCTGTGGTCGTTCTTCCTCTTCATCGCCGTGCTGACCGCTTTCATCTACCCGATCATCGGCGCTTGGACCTGGGCCGGAGGCTGGCTGGCTGAATTGGGCTTCAAGGATTTCGCAGGCTCTACCGTGGTCCACTCCACGGGCGGGTGGGCGGCTTTGGCCGGTGCCATCATGGTCGGACCCCGCTCGGGCAAGTTCCGGGCTGACGGCAGTGTCAAGTCGACTCCCCCGTCCAATATTCCAGTCGTCACTCTCGGTGTCTTTATCCTGTGGCTGGGCTGGTTCGGCTTCAACGGCGGCTCGCAGCTGGCTCTTGGCGGCGCGATCGATGCGGTGGCGGTGAGCAACATCTTCGCCAACACCAATCTCGCCGCCGCGGCTGGCGTCATGGCGGCTCTCAGCCTCTCGCGGCCCGTGCTGGGGCGAGTCGATCTGCTCGCCGGACTGAATGGCACCCTGGCTGGCCTCGTCGCGATCACCGCGGCGCCGGATATCGTCCAGCATCACTGGGCGGTTGTGATCGGAGCCATCGGTGGCGTGGTTTGCCTGCTGTCCATGAAGCTGCTGGAAATGCTGAAGATCGACGACGTCGTGGGCGCGGTGCCCGTCCATCTCTGCACGGGCATCTGGGGGACGTTGGCAGTGTGCATCGCCGGCGGTGGGAGCATCTTCGCGCAGATCATCGGCATCTTGGCCGTCGGTGTGTTCGTGTTCGGGCTTTCGATGCTGCTATGGTTCGCCATCGACCGGACCATAGGGCTGCGGGTCTCAGAGGACGTCGAGGCCATGGGCCAAGATGTGGGAGAGCTGGGTATCGAGGCTTACCCGGAATTCATCGTAGTGCCGGAGGAGGACTGATCCGGCCGCCCTCCCTCAGGGAGCGGGGGGCGGACGGCGATCAGCTTCCGTTCTCCGTTGGCTCGCCCGCCACGCGACTGGCGCAAGTCGAGCCCGAGGTCGTCAGGGCGCGGAGCGGGGCGTGCGCTCCGATCTGATCAGGAGAGAACCTCGTCGATCACGTGCCCGTGTACGTCGGTCAAGCGGAAGTCCCTTCCGCCGAACCTATAGGACAGCTTTGTGTGGTCGATTCCGAGCAGGTGCAGCACAGTGGCGTGCAGGTCGTGCACGGTGCGGATTCCTTCGATGGCGTGGTAGCCGTACTCGTCGGTCGCGCCGTAGGTCGTCCCGGCCTTGATTCCGCCGCCTGCCAGCCACAGGCTGAAGCCGAACGGGTTGTGATCTCTGCCGTTCGTTCCCTGCACGAACGGCGTCCGCCCGAACTCTCCGGCAAAGATCACCAGCGTCTCGTCGAGCAGTCCCCTCGCCTTGAGGTCTTGGAGCAGTGCGGCTACCGGCTGGTCGACGGCGAAGGCATTGCGGCCATGCCCCAGGATCAGGTCTGTGTGCTGGTCCCACGGGTTTGAGGAATTGCCCGTGCCGCGGTTGCGCCCGTCCACCATGGTCAGCTCGACAAACCGCACGCCACGCTCGATCAACCGCCGGGCAGTCAGGCACTGCAGGGCATAGTCGCGCTTCGGCGGGAAGGTCGAGTCGAGCCCGTAGAGCTTGCGGGTCGCCTCGGTCTCGCCGCTGAGATCGACCAGTTCCGGAACCGCCGATTGCATGCGATACGCGGTCTCGTAGTTCTTGATCGCGGCTTCGACGTCCGGGTCGCGGGCTGTCCGCTCCAGGTATAGCGAGTCCAGCGAGCGAATAAAGTCCAGCCGCCGGCGCTGCTTCGAGTCCGCCTCGGTCGGCTTGATGTTGGCCAGCGGCTCTTCGGCACCGGGGTAGAGCATTGAGCCCTGATGCTCGGCAGGCAGGAAGCCGCTGCTGAACATATTGATTCCGCCCAGCGGGATGCCGCCTGTGCCGATCACGACGAAGCCCGGCAGGTCCTTTGACTCGCTGCCCAGCCCGTAGGTCACCCACGCGCCCATGGATGGGAACCCGGTAAAGGGCTGTCCGGAGTGAAAGTAGAAATTGGCCTGCGCGTGCTCCATGAACTTCGCCGTCATGCCCCGGACGATGGCGATGTCGTCGACGCAAGTGGCGATGTGCGGGAACAGGTCGCTGACCGGCGCGCCGCACTCGCCGTAGCGGTGGAAGTCCCACGGGGACGGCATGATGTTGCCGTCCTGGTCGAACATCGTGCGCGCCGTCTCGAATGGCATCGGCTGGCCGGCTTCCTTCGCCAGCCGCGGCTTGGGGTCGAACGAGTCGATGTGCGAGAGCCCGCCGGACATGTAGCAGAAGATGACGTTCTTCACCTTCGGCTCGAAATGGAGCGCCCGCTGGTCGGCTTCCTCCGAGGGGCCGGCGTAGGCCGGATCTGCCATCAGGCCGGCCAAGGCCAGCATTCCGAATCCGGTCGAGGTCGTGCGCAGCATCTCCCTGCGCGAGACAGGGCGACGAGGGCGCGGGTGCAGCCGCGGGTCGAATGTCATGGCAGACCCACAATCACTATAGCCAATCGGTCTCCGAAGTGGGTGCCGGAGCGATCGTCTCGTGACGCGGGCGCGGACTGATGCGCCGCTAGTCGCGCGGCATCAAGCGCGGCCCGCCCAGCGCCGAGGGTTGAGTCGGAAGCGGTCGATGTCCCATGCCGGCGAGCGGTCTTGGCAGAGGTCGGCCATGATCTTGCCGACGACGCTGCAGAACTTGTAGCCGTGTCCGGAGAATCCCGCCGCGACGAACACGTCGTCGTTGCCCGGGAGACGATCCAGTATGAAGTGGCCGTCCGGCGTGTTGGTGAAGATGCAGGCAACCGCCCTGCGGCTCGGGCCGTCCGCGTCCGGAAAGTAGCCTGCAATGCCCTCGCGCAAGACGGCCTCGTCCTCCGGCTGGCAAGCTCGGTCCATGGCGCCTGGATTCTTGACGCGCTGCCTTAGGTGGCGGTACTTGCCGATCTTGAAGCCTTGGCCGCAGTGGTCGGGGCACCCGTAGAAGCGTCCCTGCGGCGACTCCAGGTTGAAGACTGGGAAGCGCTCGGGCTTGAAGCGGTCCGGAGCCGCCGGCGCAGTCCACAGCATGACCTGCCGCTCTGGCTCGCAATAGGAGTGCAGCTGGGAGCACAGCCTGCCGATCCAAGGCCCGGCCGTAACGATGAGGCGCTTGGCCTCGAACGCCGCATCGGACGTATCCACCCGCAATCCGGATCCCTGTCGGGTCCAGCCGACCACCGCCGTGCCGGAGCGAACCACCGCGCCGGCGTCGGTGGCGCGCTCGATGTGGGCATGGATCGCCGCTTCGGACAGCAGGTAGCCCCCGTCGGGCTGGTAGATTGCCGTCATCGAGGCGGGCAGCTGGTATCCGGGAAATTCCCGGTTGACGTCCGCACCGCCAAGCTCCTCGAACTCGAGTCCGTGCTCTAGGCAAGACTTCTTCGAGCCCTCTACGGTCCAGCTCCCCTCGGGTCCGATATCAAGCCCGCCCGTCACGTGCAGCAGCGGCTCATTCAAATCCGCCGCGCTCTCCAGTTCTCGCCAGTAACGGTACGCCGCTCGCAGCAGAGGGACGTATTCCGGCCCTTCGGAGTATGCCAGCCGGATGATGCGCGTTGACCCGTGGGACGACCCCATTGCGTGGCCGATTTCGAACTGCTCCAGGCCCAGGACCTTGCAGCCGCTCAGTGCCAGGTGGTACAGCGTTGCGCTGCCCATCCCGCCGAGGCCGATTACGGCGGCGTCGTACATGGCGGCGGTCAGAGCCGGTCCCGCGAGGCTACGAGCGCGTGGATCTCGAGGATGTCGCGGTCGCTCAAGACGTCTTGAAATGTCGGCATGCCATTGCCGCCCTGAAGCACCCTGCCGACAAACTCCCCGGGAGCGAGTCCGGTGCGGAACAGGTTCGGCCCGCTGCCCCCGCCCACCTTGTGGCAGCCGATGCAGCGGGCTCGGAAGACTGCGGTCACTCTTCGCAAGTCCTCAGGGGACTCCAAGTGTCCGCTAAGGTCCGCCGCAGTTGCGGCTTCGGCCGTCCACGGCTGCGGCGGGCCGGATGTCTGGATCGGTTCTCCCCCTTCGGTCGGCTCGAATCCGTAGCCGGGCAGCACGCGGCCACCCAGCGTATGGCCCGGCTGCCCGACGTACGGCAGTCCGCCCTCAAGCGTGGTGAGGTTCGTACCGGGGCCCACCTGCGCGGGCCCGCCACCATCCAGCGCGAACACCCAGATGTTCCCTGCGCGCGGCTCGGTGTAGTAGAACGTCATGTCGCCGCCGATGCCCCCGGACGGCACGGCCACGTACTGGATCCCGTCGAGTTCGTACGTGATCGGACTTCCGATGATTCCCGAGCCAGTCTGGAATTGCCACAGCAGGTCGCCGGTGCGACCGTCGAAGGCCATGAAGTGGCCCCGCATGTCGCCCGTGAAGACCACGCCGCTGGAGGTCGCCACCGATCCTGCCCAGAACGGCGCGGGGCTGGTCTGGCGCCAAAGGATCTTGCGTTCCACCACGTCGAAGGCGACGAAATTGCCGGGCGTGTCGGTGGTTAGGTATTGCTGGTAGTCCCCGCCCAGGTACCACTCGCCGTTCGTTGGAGGCTGGAACGTGCCTTCCTCCCAGAACTTGTAACCCATGGCCCATTGGTTGGACATGAAGTACAAGACTTTGAGTTCAGGGTTGTACGACAGCGGCTGCCAGTCGATCGCGCCCTCGAGGCTGGGAATGATCGGGCCGACCTCAGGCCCGCCCGACTCAGCCACCATGTCCGGATTGACGATCGGCCGGCCAGTCTCCGGGTCCAGGCCCCGCGCCCAGGTGATGCCGGGCACGATCGGATCGCCATACAGGAACTTTCCGTTGGTGCGATCCAAGGCGTAGAAGAAGCCGTTCTTGTCGTGATGGAACAGGGCCTTGACGGGTCCGTGCCCCTCAAGCTCGAGGTCGGCCAGCACCGGCGTGCTGACAGCGTCATAGTCCCAGCAGTCCCACGGGGTGTATTGGAAGCCCCAGGCAATTTCGCCGCTGTCCGCCCGGAGCGCGACCGTGGCTGCCGACCACTGGTTGTCGCCCTTGCGGACTTGGCAGTTCCACGGCGCCGCGTTGCCGGTGTTCCAGTACACAAGGTCCAACTTCGGATCGTAGACCCCAGTGGTCCAAGTTGGCGCCCCGCCGTGCTTCCAAGTGTCCCCCGGCCAGGTCTCGTTGCCTGGTTCGCCCGGCCCTGGGATGGTATAGGCGGTCCACCGCAGTTCTCCCGAGCTGGCGTCGAACGCCTTGACGAAGCCGCGGATTCCGAACTCGCCGCCGGCAACACCAGTGAGGACCATGTCCTTGACCACCAAGGGTGCGCCCGTGATGCTGTAGCCCTGCCGCCAGTCGATCACCTGAGTCTCCCAGACGACTTCTCCGGTCTGCTTGTTGAGGGCGACAAGGCGCGCGTCCATCGTTCCGACGTAAACGAGATCGCCCAAGAGAGCCACGCCGCGGTTAATCGAGCCGCAGCAGTAAACGCGCTCGCTCTCAGAAGAGAGCTCGGGATCGTAACCCCACTGCTTGGCACCCGTCCTGGCGTCGATCGCGAACACCCGCGAGCCGTCAGCCGAGACGTACAGAATTCCCTCGTGGATCAGCGGCGTGGCCTGCAGGCCGCGATTTTCGCCGCCTGTCGCGAATACCCAGACAGGGTGCAGCCGGTCGACGTTGTCCGGCGTGATCTGGTCGAGTTCGACGTAGCGATGCGCGTGATAGTCGCGGCCATACATCAGCCAGTCGCCGGTGTTCTTGGCGGATTCCAGCAGATCGGTGCCCGAGACGGGTCCGCCGATGGCGTTGGGTGGAGCGATAGCGGCGAAGCAGAGTATCAGTGCGAGGGGTCCGAGATAGGCGCGTCGAGGCATGTTTGATCGTTGCCGTGATTCATTCTCGCAGGAGGAGGGCTTCGGGCCGTGTCCGGCCAGGCCGTCCACCGCGTGTAGTGATCGGAGCGTCGTTAGGGCGCCGACCTCAAGCACGCGATGATGCAATACCTTGCGAGCATCCTGGCTGGGTGCGCGAGCCCGCGGATCGGGCACGCACGACTCTTGGTCGATTCAACGCTCCGCCGATCCTCGGATCACCGCCAATCAAGATGCTTGCGAAGAAAGTCGAACGTGCCCTTTCCGTGGATTTCGTGGGGACCATCGAAGAACTCGATCTCGGTCTTGTCTCCCAGTCCAAGTCGGTCGTAGAATCGCCGGACCTTCGCGAATTCATACGCGACCCACTCGTCCGGGGCGACGCCATCGGAATGCCCCCTCTCCACCATGAACGGCCGCGGCGCCATCAGCGTGGCAAGCTCCGCGTAGTTGATCACGTTGGCGAAATTGAATTCGAGCATGTCGTATTCCTGCGTGAACAGGTAGCTGTAGCGATCGGTGGTGCTCGTATTCTTCCAGACCCACTCGTTGAAGTCCGCCGAGCAGATTGACAGGGCATAATCGTCGAGCAGCGGGGGAATCCGCATGGCCGTCTTGCCTCCGTACGACAGACCGTAGAACCCGATCCGATCCCCGTCCACGAACGGCAGCGACTTGAGCCAAGCCAGCGTTTGCTGGTGCTGCCCAACGATGAACGAATACAGGGACAGCTTCAATGGGTGGGCCTTGCGCCAGATCTGCCTGAACCGATCCCGTCCGATGTACGGGTTCTGCGGGGCGTAGACCACGAATCCCTCTTGCGCCAAGCGCGCCCCGTAGCGGTGGTATGCGCGATGGTCAACGTCTGGATCGGCAAGATCGGTCGGACGCCCTTCAAGCCCGTGCTGGGCGACTACGACCGGTCGGCGCTCGCCCGGACGCAGCCCCTTGGGAACTAGAAGTACGCCGTATGCGAAGACATCCTCCCAGACTTCGAGCACGACTTCATACCCTTCGAAGTCGGCGTGGTCGTAGATTCGGCGGGTCTTGGGACTGGCTGGTCGGTCGGGTTCCGGCAAGCGCCCGATCACCTCGTCCCAGATGTAGTCTCGGTAGAACTGCGTCGAAGCCTTCCACGTGCGGACCGACGACGCATCGGCCTTGGCCCAGAATCTACTGCGGCGCTGCGGCGAATCCCGGACCAGCCGATGGTTGTAGTCGACGATTTGGTCGAACTGGCGACGCATGCGCGCGTCTTGGTCCGGCGCTGCCGACACGATCCGGAGCTGCCCGGCTTCGCGGCGCAAGTCGTGGGCATCGATCAGCAGCTGTAGCGATCGCTCGGTGCCGGGAGCGGGCGCCTCTTCCACGAGGAAGCAGTTGTCCGAGTCGAGTTGCTCGTAGATTCGTCGCACTCGATCGAACTCTCGGCGTACCGAGTCCATCTGCGGTGAGACTAGCCGACCAGACGCCGCTCGGTCCGCATTGGGACCCGGAGGGGCAGGTGGGCCCGGGACATCTGGACCTTGCGAGGCTTCTATCGTCAATCTACGAGGAGCGACGAGGCTGGCGACCTTCGCGTCGCCGAATTCCGCCAGCAGGCTCCACACGTTGCGATCGATCGTTTCCTGCCAGAGGCCCTCCCGTTCTTGGAAGTAGCCGCTAACGACGACCGAGCTGATTCGCCTGTCTAGAGCTGCCGCGTAGAGCGCCAGCAGACCTCCCTCCCCGTAGCCGATCACTCCGATCGGTGCCTCGTGGTCGCGGTTGAGAGATTCAAACAGGTCGATGGCCCCGAGGACTCTCTGTAACTCGTAGCCGATCACGTGGCGGCCAAGCTCGTAGCTCATGCGGAATAGGAACTCGCGGTGCGGCAGGTTGGATTCGCGGACGCCGCGCAGGCCAGTCCACCTGGCCGTCCGATCGATCAGCGTGGGAACGAGTACTTGGCAGCCGTTCTCTGCCAGCCTTCGAGCGAACTGAGCTTGGCTCGGAATGCCGCCTTGGATTCCAACGAGCGTCTCCGGCGACCACGAGGCGTCCGGAATCGCCACGATCCGGGCTCTAGGCGGCGAGTCCGGCTGCAGTAGCAGCCCCTCTCCGAATACTCCAGGCAGGGCTTCCCATCGAACCGCCAGCACTTCGTACCCTTTGCCGACGGCAATCTTCGCAGGCCGGTCCGTGGTAGCGACCAACTCGACGGCCTCGACTGGCAAGCGGGGATCGACGACGCCGAGAATCGTCTTGAGGCGCTCGCGATTTGCATCGACTGAACGCCAATACTTGTCCGGGGAGCTGAAGTCCGGCCTCCAATTTCGATCCCGCTGCGAGGCGGCCGACTGCGTGGCCCTGTCGAGAAAGCGATGAATGCCCTCGACCATCTCGACCGCGAGATCCTGAGAAGTCTCGAGAGGTCTGGCGGCAGGCAGCACTGTCTGTGCAGCTGCCCCGACACTGATTGCAAGCGCCGCTGCGAGAACGCGCATGATGGCCTTGCCGCGTGTCATTGTCTTCCTGGAACTGCGGGCCGCACAGAGCGCTCGGTTCGAATCGTGATCCTCAGAGAGACTACGCAACGATTAGCCTTCGCGAATCTTTCTCTTGCCCGCGTCGTATACCACTCGGCTGCCTCGAACGAAGCTTTCGTCGGCAAGGATCGCTGCGATCGAGTGGTTGTATCCGGCCTCGATCGGAGCGTTCGGGGTCTGCCTTGTGCGGACGCACTCCAGGAAGTTGAGCATGTGTGGCACGCTCTCGGCGTTTCCGATCGTCTCGCCCTCGCGAATCCGGTCATCGTCTTCCACGGTATTGCCGCTGATAACGAACGGATCTCCCCAGCGCGTCGCGTCCATTTCACCGCGAGATCCGAAGAACTTCAAGTAGCTATTCCCGCGGACGCCGAACGTTGAGCAATACCGGACAAGAAAGCCCTCCTTCGGATACTCCAAGGTTGTCTCCACGGAATCGGGAACGTCGAAGCCGTCCCTGTTCCAGCGGAATCCACCCGCCATCGTGACGGCACGCGCGGGTGGACCCGCCCCTGTCACGTAGTGGACCAGATCGAAGAAGTGGACGCCGAGGTTGCTGTGCGGGCCTTGCGAAAAATCCCGGTAGCCGAACCATCCCGCGTACTGCTGCTGATCCCACGGTCTGGGCTTGCGGTGCATCAGGAAGCGCCGCCAGTCGGTGTCGCTCTCGTGCAAGCGGCGCTCTGCGTACCGATACCAGTACGGCCTGTATGAGTTGCGCGATTGCTCGATCTTGAAGATATCGCCCAAGCCACCTGCTTGGACGAATGCGCGGGCTGCTCCGGAGGACGGAAAGCTGCGCACCTGGGTTCCCATCTGCACGACGCGATCTGAAGCCTTGACCGTGTCATAAGCCCTCTTCAGCTCCTTCAGATCCATCGCGAGCGGCTTCTCGACGTACGTGTCCTTGCCTGCTCGCGTCGCGTCGATGAGCTGCCTGCAGTGCTGGTGGTCCGGCGTCCCGATGATGACCGCGTCAATATCCTCGCGAGCGAGCAAGTCCTCGTAGTCGTGCACTTGGGCGGGAGCGTTTCCTGCCGAGTCTTTGACCCTTGCGGCCGCGGCTTCGCGCTGGGCTTGCCAGATGTCGCAAACCGCGCGCACCTCGGCGTTGGAGCGCTCCTGGAACTCGAGCACTTGCCCGAGCAGGTTCCTTCGCCCGCAGCCAATGATCCCGACGCCGATCCGGTCGTTCGAGCCGAGGGTGCGCGTGGCACCGAGGGCAGCCATTCCGCTGCCGACGACAAAGTTCCTTCGAGTCATGCCGTGAGTATATCTGGGTGGCGCGGACAATTTCGTGTTTTGGAGCCAGATGTTCCAGATCGCCGGCGAAGCCGTGGCGCGCCGCTTCCGGGACCGGCGAGAGGCCCGATCCCCGGGGACTGGCTCCGAGCAGGGAGCCTGCCTCCTTGGTAGGGTGGGGCGATAGGGAGATTCGTTCGATGTTAGGTTCCTGGCACGTACGTGCTGCACTCTTGAGCTGTGCCGTCGTTACAGCGATGGCCTCGACAGCATCCGCTGCACTGCCGAACGTGATCGTGGTGATGACCGACGATCAGGGCTACGGCGACCTCTCTGCGCACGGAAATCCCGTGCTCAAGACACCCAGCCTAGACAAGCTCCACTCGCAGAGCGTTCGATTCACCGACTTCCACGTTGCGCCCATGTGCACCCCCAGCCGTGGCCAGTTGCTGACCGGGCGGGACGCGATTGACAACGGTGCTTCGTTCGTGTGCATGGGCCGGTCACTGATCCGCGAGGAACTGCCCACAATGGCGCAGATCTTCCGCGGTGCCGGCTATGCGACGGGGCACTTCGGCAAGTGGCACCTCGGCGACAACCACCCGTTTCGCCCGCAAGACCGAGGGTTTCAAGAGACCGTGCACCACGGTGCTTGGGGGATCACGTCGTTGGCCGACTATTTCGGCAACGACTACTTCAACGATCACTATCGCCACAACGGCCGCATCGAGCAGTACGCCGGCTACTGCACTGACGTCTGGTTCGAAGAGGCGATGGCGTGGATCCGACGCCAGGCTCGCGACGAGAAGCCGTTCTTGGTCTACTTGCCCACTAACGCTCCGCACGTGCCGCTCTGGGTGCCGCAAGAGTACATCGACCCGTATCTGGGGAAAGTCGAATCCCGAATCGCCAAGTTCTTCGGGATGATCGCCTCGATTGACGAGAACATGGGTCGGCTGACCGCGCTTCTTGACGAGTTGGGCATCGCCCGCGACACGATCTTCGTTTTCCTCGGTGACAACGGGACAGCGCAGGGCGAGACTGTTTTCAATGCGGGGATGCGCGGCAAGAAGAGGTCTCTGTACGACGGCGGCCACCGCGTACCGCTTTTCTTGCGCTGGCCGGCGGGCGATATCGGGGCGCCGCGTGACGTGGAAGCCCTCACGCACGTGCAGGACGTCCTGCCGACACTGCTTGAGCTCACAGGGGTGGAGGCGCCGTCGGATGCGGCTTTCGACGGGGTCAGCCTTGCGCCGCTGTTGCGGGGTGAAGAGCAGGATCTGAGCGACCGCATGTTGGTCGTACAGTACGGCGGAGTGTTCGAAAAACACCGCGACGCAGCGGTGATGTGGAACAAATGGCGCCTGGTCAATGGGAAAGAGCTATACGACGTTGGCAAGGATCCGGGACAGACTGAGGATGTCAGCGAGGAGTTTTCCGACACGGCTGCGAAGATGCGGGCCCACTACGAGCAATGGTGGGACGAGCTCATGCCGGCGGCCGAGGCGTATCAGCCCATCGCCGTTGGCGCGGCCGCCGAGAATCCGGCGCGGCTAAGCGCCTCGGATTGGAACGGGGTCTACTGCGACAATCCGGGCTGCGTGCGGGGTGGCCAAGCCCTGTCGGGGCCGTGGAGCGTCCGAGTCGAGCAGGCGGGCCGCTATCGGGTCTCGCTGCGTCGCTGGCCGAAGGAGTCCGGCCTCGGCTTGCGCGACCCGGCCCCGCCGCTGCACGGCGAATACGGAGACCTGATGGCTGGCAAGAGCTTGCCGATCGCCCAGGCCCGGCTGCGGATCGGCAATCTGGAACTACGCCAGCGAGTCGGAAGGGATGACCGGGAAGTGGTCTTTGAAACCGAATTGAGTCCGGGAGAAACGCAGATTCAGAGCTGGTTTTTTGACGATGCCGGGAACCTGCTGGGGGGAGCCTACTACGTTGAAGTCGAGCGCCTGATCACGAAGGTTCGAGGAACGGACTCGTCTTCGTTGTGCCCGCCAACCGACTCCTCCTGCATCGGCGGACGAAATTGATCCGCGTCGTTCCAGGCATCGGCGCTACTCGCTGGAAGGGGCTCCAGCGGATCACGTTCGCGGATGACGCCGCGCCAACAGCAGACGGCTCAGCCGCCGGGCCTGCCGGAAGAAATCTAACGGACCGATCGGATACGAACCCGATTGAGAGCCATCAAGTCCCTGCCCGTTGAACTCAAGACCCGGACCCGGACTTCCGTGACGCCCTCGGGGAGATGCAGCGTTCCGACTCGATGGGCCTCGAAGAACGTGCGGCCCGGAGTCGGCTTCACCGTGCCCCGCAGCTCGTCGTCGGCGATGCTTACCGCGAACTCCCCGCCCGCGTCGTCCAAGTCGCAGCCGTACACCAAGACGACTTCGTACTCGCCGGCCTCAGCGACATCGATCTTCCAAGCTACGGACTCGCCCGGCTCCTTCCACCCCTCGATCGTGTCCCAGTAGTACCCGCCGAACGTATAGACGGTGGATTCTTCGACCGGGCGGCTGCCGAGCGGAGCTGGCGGCACTGGACCCCGGTGTCGCAGTTGGGTGACGCTCGCGTGCTGCCCCTTGTGGCGCGCCCAGCTCGGCCACAGGTCGATCGGATCCTCCAGCCTATCGCCCACCGGAATCGCGACGGGTTCGAAGGTCCTGCCCTCAGTTGCGTCGGCCAGCCAATCCGTGAACTCCTGTCGCAGTGCCGCGGCGATGGCCGGCTCTTGGGCGGCGATGTCTCGTTGCTCGCCGGGGTCCGCCTCCAGGTCGTACAGTTCGTTCCCGACAAGCTTGTACTTGGGGCCCGCGACTGCCCAGCGCGATTCGATGCTGGGCGCGTGCCGGTCCCAGAT
Organism: Bryobacterales bacterium; assembly: GCA_028819215.1. GTDB lineage: Bacteria > Acidobacteriota > Terriglobia > Bryobacterales > UBA6623 > VXMF01. The sequence continues at coordinate 8,869 of JAPPMG010000003.1, read as the reverse complement.
ATGGAACAGCCGCTCGTGCGGGCTATCGTCCGTTGCGCCGGTCAGCAGCGGCAGCAGGCTCTTGCCGTCAAGCGCGCGTTCCGATGGTGCCTCGCCGCCCGCGATCTCGAGCAGGGTAGGGAACAGGTCCAAGTGGGACCCCCTAGCGTCGGTCTTGCGGCCCGCCTCGAATCGCCCCGGCCACCGAGCGAAGAATGGCGACCGCACGCCTCCCTCGTAGACCGACGCCTTGCCGCCTCTCAGGCCGGCGCGGAAGTGGCGGCTGACGCCGCCGTTGTCGCTCATGAACAGGACCACGGTGTTCTGCTCGAGGCCGGCCGAGTCGATGACACCGAGTAGGCGCCCGATCGCCGCGTCGCATTGCTCGACCAATCCATAGATGCGGGCATCGTTGCTGCCGACGCCCTTCGCGCGGTACTTCTCGTGCAGGGCGTCGGAAACCAGCAGGGGCGAGTGCGGGACGTTGTAGGACAGGTACAGGAAGAACGGCTGGTCTCGCGTCGCCCGGACGAACGTAGATGCCGCGTCTGTCAGCACGTCGGTGATGTGTCCTCTGACGCTGACCGGGTGGCCGTTCTTCAGCAGCGCGTCCGGCTCCCAGTAGCGTTCCGTATGGCCCGCCGAGAAGAAGACCGACTCGTCGAAACCACGCTGGTCCGGATGGAAGCGGCGGTACTCTCCCAAGTGCCACTTCCCGAAGATCCCAGTCCGATAGCCGGCCCGACGCAGCGCTTCGGCGAGAGTCTGCTCGCCGAGGTGGAGAGTGTCTCCGCCGAAGCGGGTGTTGTAGAGACCAGTGCGCAGGTAGTGGCGGCCCGTCATCAGGCCCGCTCGCGTAGGAGCGCAAACGGGCTGGACATAGAAGCGTGTCAGTTCGACGGACTCTGCTGCCAGCCGATCCAGATTCGGAGTTTCGATCTGTTGGTTGCCATGTATCCCGAGGTCCCACCAGCCCTGGTCGTCGGTGACGATCAGCACGATGTTCGGCTTCGTTTCGGCCCCGGCGAGCAGACTTGCCACGCCGAGTGCCGCCAGTGCGAATGTCGTTGGTCGCAATTGCGTTGCCTCGCCCGCCCACGAGTGTATCTGAGAGGACCGCTCGGCAGTCGGCCTTGAGCGCCAGTTCGATTCGTCGCTAGCGCGCAGCTTCCCGCGGTGACGCCCGAGCGGGGTGCAAGGCTCCTCGGTCGAATGAGTATCTTGAAGCTATGGAGACCTTTACTTCGAAGGAGGCGATGTTGAAGTCGGTTGCGCTGCTCGCGACCGTGATCGTCGCGGGCGCGTGTTCGCAGCCCCCATCGTTTCTAGCCGGGCCTGTGCTGAAGCCGAACCCGAACCCAGCCGTGCCTCTTGCGGCGGTGCTGGAGTTTGAGGCGTCTGTCCCGGTGACCGCACTGATCGACGTGACCGACGGAGACCACGCGTGGCAGCTCGAGTACGGTCCGGAGCACGACCCGAGCAGGGGCCTGGCCGTGGTCGGCATGCGGCCGGACCGCCGGCACGAGGTCCGCGTCTCGATCCGTTCCGGCGACGGAGCACCGGTTCAGTCCCCCGATGTGCTTGAGTTCCAAACGCCGCCGCCACCTGAATCGGGTGTCGAATTCCCGCCCATCGAAGTTGCGGTCAGCAAGCCTGGCGAGATGGAGCCGGGAGTCACGCTGTTCAACCCCCGCAGGCGCAGGGTCGGGCGCGGTCAAGACGTGGCCGATTTCAATGCCGGCTTCGGCATGCTGGCGGCACTGGATTCTGCCGGGGAGGTGGTCTGGTACTACAAGGTGGACTCACGGATCAGCGATTTCGAGAAGCTGAGCAACGGCAACCTGATCTTCGTCACTGCGGACTTCCGGCTGATAGAGATCGATTGGCTCGGAAACACCGTGAATCAGTGGTATGCGACCGGCCGCCCGCAAGGGGCGACCGATGGTATCGCCGTTGACACGCTCACCTTCCATCACGAGATCGACGAGATGCCGAGCGGAAATATCTTGGTCCTCAGCGCCGAGGCTAGGGAGATCGACGATTACTACACCAGCGAGTACGACGAGAACGCGCCGCGCAAGCGGCAGAAGGTGATGGGCGACGTGATCGTGGAGTTCGAACGCGACACGGGCAACATCGTGTGGGAATGGAAGGCCTTCGACCACATGGATCCGTTCCGCATCGGCTACGAGACGTTCTCGAACTATTGGGTCCGGCGGGGCTTCGCTGACACGGTGGATTGGAGCCACGCCAACAACCTGCTTTACGATCCGGCGGACGACTCCGTTGTCGTCAACTTCCGCTACCAGGCGGCCGCGATGAAGATCGACCGCCAGTCCAAGGAGATCGTCTGGATCTTCGGCGAGCCAAGCGGTTGGGGCGATCTGTCTGACAAGCTCCTCGAGGCCGAAGGGGATCTGCAGTGGCCCTACCATCAGCACTCGCCTCAGCCGACTCCTAACGGGACGCTGATGATCTTCGACAACGGCAATTACCAAGCGCGGCCGTTCCGCAAGCCCAGTGCCGTCACTGACACATTCACCAGGGCCGTCGAGTACGCAGTCGATGGCGACGCCATGACCGCGCGACAGCTATGGCAGTCGGAAGTCATGGGGCCTGATCGGGTGATTTCCATCGCGATGGGAGACGTGGACTGGCTGCCATCGACGGAGAACGTGCTGGTTGCGTACGGCGCTCTGCTGGATCCGGACTCCTTGGGCAAGGTCGGGTGGGAGTCCAGATCTAGGCAGCAATTCACCCAGTGGACCCGGCTGCGCGAGTACAAGCGCGCGGACCCGCCCGAGGTGGTGTACGAGATTGTGATGAAGGGCGATCGACCTGATACGGGCTGGACGTTGTTCGGAGCGGAGCGGATCGACAGGGTCGGGCCTTAGGCTCGGTCTCGCGAGATCCTGTCACGTCCCAGGACGGCCTCTGCGCCGTTTCGCCTGAACACGCGCCGTTGCCTGATGCCGGGCTCGGCAACGGAGTCTGATTGCCTCAGGGACGAACGACGAATCACGTCAGCGGGCGGCGACTGCCGGGCCCGCGATGCTAGGCCTCATCTTCGTTGTGCCATTGAATCTGCCGCATGTCCGTCTTCGGCGGCGGGGGCCAATGATGCCCGCGCTGGCTTGACAGGCCCCGGTTCGGTCCCGGCCTGAACTCCCGGTTGGGCAGGCCAACCAGCTTGCCGTCTCGCACCCATTCTTCGTCGCCGCCGTAGAGCTGGCCGACCAATAGCTGGGTCAGCTCCTCCAGCAGAGCTTCGTGCTCAGGCCGGCCGGAGAGGTCGGTGATTTCGGCCGGGTCGGATTCCACGTCGAACAGCTGTCTCGTATTGCCGGCCGGGTAGTAGATGAGCTTGTGCGGCCCCTTGCGAATCATGCGCGTAGCATGTTCACGCTCGCCGACCTCGCCATAGAGCCAGTCTCGCTCGCGCTCGCCGACCATTGACAAGCCCTCCACACTGTCGGGCACGTCGATGCCGGCCAGATCTAGCAGGGTCGGCATCACGTCCTGCCACCCGACCAAGCGGTCGTCGACGCGGTGGTGGCCTACGCGCCGGTCTCCGTCCGGGCCGGCCAAGATCATCGGGATATTCGCTGACGGCTCGTAGAAGAGCCGCTTGGCCCACATGCCGTGCCGCCCCAGCATGTCGCCGTGATCGGACGTAAAGCAGATCGCTGTGTCCTTGAGCAGGTCCTCTTCGCGCAGGGTCCCGATAACCACCCTGAGCTGGTGGTCGATGTGCGTGCAGAGTGCGTAAAAGGCTTGCAGCGCCTCTTGGATCTGCTTCGGTCCCATGTGAGCCGCGCGCCCGCGAATCGCTTGGAGCAAGTACGGCAGTTCCTCGCGGCACCACATCGCCTGCGTGGGCCAGCGCAGCTCGCTGTTCTTGTACATCTCCAGGTACGTCGCTACCGGCACGATCGGCGGGTGTGGGTGTCTGTACGAGAGGAACCAAAACGCCGGCCTGCCCGGGTCCCTGCGCTTGATGGTGCGAACCATCTGCTGGGTCGCCCAATTCGTGGCGTGCAGCTCCTCCGGCAGGTGCCACGGTCGGGTGGCGTAGTCGTTGTTGCTCATGCCGTGGTCGAACTGTCTCCCCGCGTAGCCCTGATCGGCTAGGAACGCTTCGTAGTCGTCGACCACACCGTATTGCGTGCGTCCTTCTTCATCAAGGATCACGTCGTCAAAGCCGATCCTGTTCCGTTGCGGGTAGACGTGCAACTTGCCCACCGCATTGGCTTGGTAGCCTGCCTCACGAAAGGTTTGGGCCATGGTCGGCAGGTCTGGCATCGGCTTCGTCTCGCCGAAATCGCGATCGCCGTGCGTCCTCGGGCTGACACCCGTCATCAGCGTGCGCCGCGCCGGGATACACACTGGGCACTCACCGTAGGCGTTGCGGAAGCGGACGCCGCTACGCGCCAGCTCGTCCAAGGTAGGCGTAAGGATGTCGGGATGGCCTGCTTCGCCGAGCAGTTCGGCGGGCCAGTGGTCCGTTGAGATGAGCAGGACGTTCGGGCGGCTTGCCATGGCAGGTTTGGTCGGGCGGGGCGTCTGGGCCCGGGCTGGTGGCGGAAGCTAGTGGGAGTCGAACCCACCCTTGACGCGGAGCGCCAAACAGCGGTTTTGAAGACCGGGCCCGACACCGGCCGGGATTAGCTTCCGTTGCCCGATTCTAGCAGCGCCGCCGCGGGATCAAGTGATGTGCGCTCCCTGCGCTTCCACGTATACGGCGTAGAGGCTTTGGCTTGCCGTCATGAACAAGCGGTTGCGCTTGACGCCCCCAAAACACACGTTGGAGCAGATCTCCGGCAGCTTGATCAGGCCGATGCGGTCACCGTCTGGCGCGAACACGTGCACCCCGTCGTAGCCGTCGCCGACCCAGCCAGCCGAGGACCAGATGTTGCCGTCGGTGTCGCAGCGGATGCCGTCGGCGTTGCCGGCCTGCTCGAAGCCGTCCATCATCATCGAGACGAAGCGCCTGCCGTTGCGCAGGTTACGCCCGTTGTCCACGTCCCAGACCTTGATCTCGCGCTCGGCTTCCGGGTAGTGCGAAGCCCCGGTATCAGCAATATAGAGCAGCTTGTAGTCGGGCGAGAAGCACAATCCGTTCGGCTTGAAGATCTCGTCGGTCACCATTTCCATTGTTCCGCTCTGGCCGTCGATGCGGTAGACCGCTTCCTTGATCTCCAGCGGCCCCTTGTTGCCCTCGTAGTGCATCAGGCTGCCGTATCCCGGATCGGTGAACCAAATGTTCCCGTCGGGATCCACAACCGCGTCATTGGGGGCGTTGAGCCGCTTGCCCTGCCAGCTGTCGGCCAGCACCGTGACGCTGCCGTCGTACTCGTAGCGGACGATGCGGCGATTGCCGTGCTCGCACGACAGCTGCCGCCCCTGCCAGTCGAACGTATTGCCGTTCGAGTTGCCTGACGGGTGGCGGAACACGCTCACATGGCCGTCTTCGTCGAGCCAGCGTAACTGCACGTTGTTGGGAATGTCGGAGTAAACCAGGTACTTGCCGACCGTGTTCCAAGCTGGCCCTTCGGCCCAAAGCGTCCCGACATGCAGGCGTTGGATGGGAGTGTTGCCGAGCTTGTACTTGTTGAATCGCGGGTCTAGCGAGACGATATCGGGATCGGGATACCTCGTCGGCGTGACGTTCGTCCAGTCACGCTGAGCAAGGCCGCGCACCGGGGATGCCAAGGCGGTGGCCGCTGCGGCGGCGAACGCCCTGCGGCTCAATTCTGGAACCTTCATAAGTAGGAAACTGTAGCAGAGCCAAGCTTGCGCCGAGGGTTGGATCTGCCCCTTGCAGGAGATGCCTAGCCTTCGTCGCTTTCGTATTGCTCCCGTGCTGGCTCCGGGGCAGCAGGGAAGGGGTCGCCAGTCCTCTGCCCCCAAGCCTTGAGCTCGGCCAGCAAGTCACCCTGCAAGCTGCGTGCTTCGACCGCGTTTGCGAGGTTGCGCAATTCCAGCGGGTCCTCTTGCAGATCGAACAATCCATCGACGATCGAGTGGTCGGCGCGGACGTTCAGCTTGTAGCGCGCGGTCACAAGCGACCGCCACGGGCGGGCATCGGGGCTGTTCGTGCCTGGCTTCAGCTCGGGTGAGTTCAATACCTTGCCCTCGCAATAGACCGATTCGACGCTCGGAGCCGTTCCGCCCGGCGTCACGGCGCCGGACAGGTCAGAGCCGGCGCAGGTGTCCGCGGCCGGCAAGTCGCACAGCGAGAGCAGCGTGGGCATGAGGTCCACGGAACTGATCAGGGTCTCCGGCGCTGACCCGGTTGCGATGCGTCCCGGCAGCCGCATCATGAGCGGAACTTGGAGCGACTCGCTCTCGGGCTCCCCCTTGCGGTACTTGCCGTGCGAACCGGCCAATTCCCCGTGGTCGGACGTGAAGATCAACAGCGTGTTGTCGCGCAGGCCGCTCTCGTCCAGGAATGCCAGGAGCCGTCCCATCTCGTGGTCGAGCGACTCGCACAGGCCGTAGTAGCCGGCCAGATCCTTGCGCGCCTGCGCTTCGTGCTCCGCGGGTACGTTTCCGCGCAGGACGATCTCGCCAGGCTCGTAGAGATCGTGCGCGTCCGGCGGTCGGAACGGCGTGTGGGGCGGCCCCCAGGAGAGGAAGCAGGCGAAGGGCTGGGCCTGGTTGCGGCGCATGAAGTCGATCGCCAGACTCGTCTGCAGCGTCGGTTCGTAGTACGGGTCCAGGCCGGCGGCGATCTGAGCCAGCGGCTCGCCGCTGTCGTCGAAGCCCCAGTGCCTGTGGTAGATATGCCCGCGATTGAATCCTTCAAACGTTGCGAAGCCCCTCCGTCTCCAGCCGGGCGGCACATAGCCGGGCTTGGGCGGGCCATCCAGATGCCATTTGCCGACGTAGTGCGTGGCGTAGCCGGCGCTGCGCAGCAGCTCCGGCCAGCAGACCTCTTGCGGCGGCAGCTGGATGTCGTTGCGGACCATGCCTGTCTGATGAGAATGGCGCCCGGTCAGGATGCACGCTCGGTTGGGCGTGCAAACCGGATTTGCGGCGTAAGCCCTTTGCCAGTTCGCGCCTTCAGCGGCCAGGCCGTCGATATGCGGTGTACGCACGACCGCGTCCGAACCGCTGCCCAAGGCGCTGCTGCGCCATTGGTCCGCGAGGACGAAGAGGATGTTGGTCGGGGCCTTCGCGGTCTCGCAGCCGACACTGATCGTGGCAGCGCCTGATGCGGCCGCCAGGAACTCGCGACGATCTATCGCAGGCATGAGAGCGAGTCTAACATCCGCAATGCTTACCCGAAAGGCCTGCCTAGCGCGCTCTCCGCGCGAGTGCATCGCGGATAGACCGCAATCCGCGGGCTCGCGTACGTTCTGGCCGTCTAGAGCAGGCGGAAGCTAACTTCGATTTGCGCTTGGACGCGCACCGGCTTGCCGTCCTTCTTGCCGGGGCTGAAGCGCCACTGCTGGACCGCCTCGACGGCTTTCTCGTCCAAGCCCAGTCCGAGGCTGCGCACCACGCGGATGTTGTGGGGGAGCCCGTCTTCCCAGATCTCAACCGACAGCATGACCACGCCCTGGTACTTCGCCTTGCGGGCCTCCTCGGAATACTCCGGCTCGATCTTGGACAGCAGACGCGGGCTTGACACCCCTCCGCCAATCCGGAAGACGCCGCCTCCGATGCCTCCGCCTGATCCCGGCCCCACGCCGGATCCCCGGCCCGATCCGACGCCGGTGCCGCGGCCCGATCCGATACCGCCGCCGGTGCCCGGGCCCGCCGATGGCGGACCGTCCGCTCCGAACGGGTCCCCGAATACCGAAAGGTCAACGTTGGGGACGCTGATATCGGGCGGGACGCGGACCGTGGGTTCCACGGCCAGCTTCGGGTTGCGATTGCGGATGATCGGGCTGGGCGGAGCGAGTTGGGGCTCCAGCGAGAATCGCGGCAGCTTGCCCCGGCTGGCCGGCATCGGCGAGTTGGCACCGCCGCCGCCTCCTCCGCCGCTCTCGCCCGGATCGGGCGTGGGGGGCGCCTGTAGCTGCGCGAGGTACGGCGAGACGTCGACTGGGACGACCAGCGTGACGGTCCCCGAGCGCGTCGCGACGTACTCGTTGTCTTGAAAGCCGAACATCAGCAGCAGGACCAGCGCATGCATGCAGGCCGTGGCGATCATGCCGTCCCTGCGGCGGCTGAAATGCCCCCAGATCTCCTTGACCTGAATCGGCTTCGATGTCACCACCAGCGGAGGCGCGTTGCGCATCTCCTGCTCGAGCCGGTAGCTCTCCAGCACTCCGGACCACCAAGGCAGTGCCAGCGTGCGGAGGGTGAGCGGCGGCAGCTCCGGCACGCCTGGTCTGGCGGGCGGATACGCTGGCGGCGGTGGCAGCTTCGCGTATTCGCGCATCGCGCCCAGAGTGTCGAAGATCGCCAGCCACCACGGGCGGCCGAGCGAGTACACGTTCGGGTCGCGGAAGTCGTATTCTCCCGGCTTCGCGGGGGGGTAGTCCGGGATCTGGATGCGCTCCGGCGGGTTGGTCATCTCGGCAACCTCGTTGAGCAGGTTGCGCCACCACCCGACGTGGAGAGAGTCGATGACTAGCGGGCCGAATTCCGAAGTGCCTGGGCCGGGCTCTGAATGCGGGTCCTGATACTGTAGGTTCGGCATTTCCAGCTATCAACACTTGACGCACCGGCCGGGGCTGCCGTTACATTTGGCACAGCATTGCCGGTGGCCGCTGGACAAGGACCGTGCGCCCTTTCGCCCGCTTCCATCATAGTGCAGTCCGGCCACAGGCGGAGAGTGTGGCGGCACCTGTTTTTTGGCGGCGAGCCCGAACATCGATCCGCACCCAAGTTCGCCATTTTGTGACTTACAAGTCTCGGAAGTGATTGCAAACAAAGG
>JAPPMG010000082.1 GCA_028819215.1 Bryobacterales bacterium | reverse complement strand
TGGGAGAGTAGGACGCCGCCCGGAACCACCCGGCGGGCGCCGCCAGGCGCCCGCCCTTGCCAGACCCTCCGCCAATCGCCCCTCGACCGGCGTGCCGCCAGCCCAGCGCGGTACGTCCGGCCTCGCCGTTCCAAATCGGCGGCAGGCATCCGCCTGCCCGTTTCGACGCCACCCGAGCGCCCCCGCGCCGGGCGAGCGCCGCATTCGCCACCGTCGCCGGAATTCTGCTAGAGTGTAGCCGCAGATGACGTGCAACAATGCCAGCGGCTCGGCAGGCGCACGTGCGATAGCCGCGTCTTGGCCGCCCTATGCGGATGCACCGTCATGCAATGGAGGATATCGGATGACCACTGCCGCATCCGCGCAGCACGCCGCGGAACTCTTGGAATCCAGTGAACAATACAAGAAGCTGAAGCGTCAGCACGCGGAATACGAGCGTCGGCTCAACGAATTGAGCGAGCGGCGCTTTCCGTCGTCGGAAGAGCAGTTCGAGGAAGCTCGCCTCAAGAAGCTGAAACTAAACCTAAAAGACCAGATGGCCAACATGGTCGAAGAGTACGCCGCCCGCGCTCAATGAGCGCCGCCGGCCAGGCCAACCTAACCACAATCCGTCCGAGATGGTGAGAGACGGCTATCTCTACGCAGCTGCGCTGAGCGCTGCTGCCATCGCTTGCGGCATCGTCGCGGGCCCTTGGCTGGCCGCGCCTTGGCTGGCGCTGGCAGCGTTCTGCCTGTACTTCTTCCGGGACCCAGAGCGCCAGATTCCGGTTGGCAACCTGTGCGTCTCGCCGGCGGACGGGAAGGTGGTCAGGGTTCACCCAGAGACTGACGGCCGGATCCGGATCAGCATCTTCCTGAACATTTTCAACGTGCATGTCAACCGCGCCCCGATCGGGGGGCGGATCCGATCAGCGCGCTACAGTCCAGGCCGCTATCGCATGGCGCACCTTGACGCCGCATCAGTCGAGAACGAGCGCAACACTCTGGTCATCGGCGATACTGACGATGGACATACGGTCGAAGTGACGCAGATCGCCGGCTTGATCGCCAGGCGGATCGTGTGCCACAAGGCCGAGGGTGACGTCGTGCGGAAGGGCGAACGCATTGGCCTGATCAAATTCGGCTCGCGCGTCGATGTCGTGCTGGGACCGGAATGGGATCTGGCCGTCAAGCGGGGGGACAAGGTGGCAGGCGGCAGCTCGGTGCTGGCCAAGCGTGACTGAGGGGAGCAGCCCTGTGACGATTCGGAGGAAGGCGAGACGCAAGCCGCAACTCGCGCTGCCCACACTCTTCACGGTCGGCACGCTGTTTTGCGGGTACTACACCTTGGTGCAGACCATCAAGGCCGTATCGCTGCCGCCACACCAGGCGGCCGATGCGGCGCGGCTGTTCGACTATGCAGCCATCGCGATCGGGATCGCGATGCTCACCGACGGCTTGGACGGCCGCATCGCCCGCTTGACCAACTCGACCAGCAAGTTCGGCGGCGAACTCGACTCGCTGGCCGACTGCATCACCTTCGGAGCTGGTCCAGCCTTGCTGGCCTTCGCGTGGGGAATGCGCGGAGCGCTCCCGTCCGGCGGCTCGCCGTTGCTGGAACTCTTGCCGCCACTTGGCTACTTCTGCACGTTCTTGTATCTCACTTGCGCTGCCGCGCGCCTGGCTCGCTTCAACGTGCAGACGGATCCGCGGCCGAAAAACCCGGGCCTGTCCCATCGCGGCTATTTCGTGGGGATCCCGTCGCCGCCGTCGGCCGGGCTGCTCGGGGCGGTCGTGCACTTCTCATACGGCCGGCCGATCGAGCACTGGTGGCCCGGCGGCCTGCTGTGGTGTGTGTTGCTTGCCAGCCTCGGGTTCCTGATGATCTCTAGCTGGCGCTATCGCAGCTTCAAAGAGCTCAACTTCATGCAGCGGCGCGTCACCGTTGTTTTCTTTGCCAGCCTGATCTTCCTGATCTGGAATTTCTCGCGCCCCGTGCTGTTGACCATGGCCGCGACCTTCGCGGCCAGCGGAGTCCTCACGCGTGTCGCCGGACTGTTCCGGCGGCGTCCGCTGGACACGGACCGCACTGCGGCGGTGGACGGCCCGCAGATCCCCGGGTAGCGCTGATGCGTGGGTGTGGGGTAACGCGTCGGCTCGCGCGCGGCTGCGGCCTCGCGATTGCCGGCTTGGCGTGGCTAGCCGCGATGCTCTCCTGCGGTTACCGTGTTGTCGGCTCAGCCGATCTGCTCCCGGAAGAGATCCGGACCATCGCCGTGCCGGCCTTCACCAACGCCACTTCCGAGTTCAAGGTCGAGCAGTACCTGACCGCCGCGGTGGTTCGAGAAGTCCTGTCGCGGACGAGGTATCGAGTCGTGAGCGGCGGCGAAGCCGCCGACGCGACCTTGGTCGGGACTGTGATGCTCTTTGACGCCATTCCGCAGAATTTCGATCCGCTGACCGGCCGGGCCACGAGCGTGATGACCGTCACCCGCCTCAATGTCGCGCTGTACAACAGGGCCGATGGGAGCGTCCTGTACAGCAACCCGGATCTGGCCCATCGCGAGAACTACGAGGTGAGCAGCGATCCGGACAGATATGTCAACGAGCGCGAGGCGGCGATCCAGCGCGCCAGCCGCTCCATGGCTGCCACGCTCGTGTCGGCCGTGCTTTCGGGATTCTGAACCCGGTTTCCCATCGGGACTCTCGCCGTCAGGCTGGTGAACAACCGCCACGCATCGCCACTACAGCGCGTTTGATTTCGCGCCAAGTTGCGCTATCGTAATCGTGGGAAGTTTGTTCTTGACATCTCTTGACAACTCTGGGCCGCTCTTCGCAACGGCTTACACGGGGGCCGTATGGGATATCGAATCCTGTTGGTAGAAGACGAAGTTGGCATTCGGGTCGCACTGGAAGACCGGCTCCGAGTCGTTGGATACGAAGTCGAGACGGCAGATAACGGAAGAGCCGCCGTCGAGCGCTCCGCTGAAGGCGGCATCGATCTGATCATCCTGGATCTGATCCTACCGGGCATGGACGGCCTGGAAGTCTGTCAAGAACTGCGCCAAGACGGCATCTTCACGCCGGTGCTGATGCTCACGGCGCGGGCACAGCTCGAGGACAAGCTCCGCGGATTCGCCCACGGAGCCGACGACTACCTCACCAAGCCGTTCGACTTTCTGGAACTGCTAGCCCGCGCCAAGGCCCTGCTGCGTCGCAGCGCACAGGCAGATGAGGACGAGGCGCCCCGAACGTACAAGTTCGGTAATGTCACGCTCGACGCCAGGCAGTCCACGGTATTCGTCGATGGCGAGCGTCTCTCGTTGTCCATGAAAGAGTACGACCTGCTGCACTTCTTGGTCCGGCACGCCGGAGAGACGCTGGCACGCGAGCGCTTGCTCAGCGAGGTCTGGAATTACGACAAAGGCATGCCGACGCGGACGGTTGACGTGCATGTGGGCTGGCTGCGCCGGAAGATCAAGGACGACCCGCGCAACCCGCGGTGGATCCGTACCGTCTACGGCGTCGGGTACCGCTTCTCCAAGGCCTGAATCGCGCGGCGCTTCGCATCGGGCGGCGCCAGGCACGTCGGCCAAGCCAGCGCAGCGCTGGGGAGGCGGATTCCGCGGAGTCGGCTGGGTACGCGCGCAGCAGGCAATCAACTCCTCGGCCTTGCCTGGCGAGAGTCTTAGGAACAATCTGCCTCCGAACTGGGGAGGGTTCGGTTCGGGAGACCAAATCTGGCCGCGCCGGTACGTGGCGCCCGTGGCCTGTGCGCCCGGTTCCGCCAGCAGGTGCCTGAACGGCTGCAGATCGGCCTGTGGGGTCCATCCTCCTGCGTTGCGCGGGCAGCGGCCCGGCGGGCTCTCCCCGGCGCTGCGCCTCGGGCAGCGAGTTTTCCGGGGCACCGTCCTTGACCGCCGGCCCAGCGACGGCTACAATGGCAGAAAGCTCGGCTCACGAGCAGGGCGAAAAGCATCATGCCATCCCAGCGCCAGTTGAGCGTGAAGCGGTGCCTCTGCGTGGCACCGGCTTGGCGGCAGCGCGCCGAAGCGCCGCAGCGGCGCATTCGCCGTTTTCCGAGTGATGTTGCATTCGCCCGCGCCCGCACTGGCAGCTTGATCATTCCTGTCGCTGTAGCGTGCCTCGGCTGAGACCTCTCCCGCATCCCGCTGAAGAGGTCGATGACCGGGGCGCGTGGTCTGGGACAAGGATCGGTTTCCCCTCGTCCCCAGAATTGAGGAAGATGGAAGCAAGGGGACTGCATAGCGAGGGAATCTCATCATGGCGATGTTGAGCGGAGCCCAAATCCTGATCGAGAGCTTGGTGCGCGAGGGCGCAGAAGCGGTGTTCGGGTATCCCGGCGGCGTAACGCTGCCGATCTACGACGTGCTGTATTCGCACCCGCTGCGGCACGTCCTTGTCCGGCACGAGCAGAATGCCGCGTTCGCAGCTCAGGGCTATGCCCGCGCCACTGGCAAGGCCGGTGTGTGCATGGCAACGTCTGGGCCGGGAGCGACCAACCTGACTACCGGCTTGGTGGACGCCCTGATGGACTCAATCCCGGTGGTGGCGATCACCGGGCAGGTGCCCCAGGCCCTGATCGGGCGCGACGCCTTTCAGGAGGCCGACACCTTCGGAATTTCTCGCTCGGCAACCAAGCACAACTACTTGGTCAAGGACATCGGCGAGCTATCTCAGACCGTGCACGAAGCCTTTCACATCGCGGTCAGCGGGCGCCCGGGGCCGGTGCTGGTGGACGTCACCAAGGACGTGCTGCTCTCGAACGCCGACTACAGTGACGAGCAGGAGATGGAGCCGCTGCGGGGTTACCGCCTCACCGACGATCCGGACCCGGAGGCCATCGAGCGCGCCGTCGAATTCTTGTGGCGGGCGGAACGGCCCTATATCTATGCCGGCGGAGGCGTGATCTCGTCCTCCGCCAGCGCCGAACTCGTGCGCTTTTCCGAGTTGCTCGAGGCGCCGCTGGCGCACACGGTGATGGGACTGGGCGCCATGCCCACGGAACATCCGAACTTCATCTCGATGCTGGGGATGCACGGCAGCTACGCCGCCAACATGGGCGTGACCGAGTGCGACGCGCTGATCGGCCTCGGCGTGCGTTTCGACGACCGCGTGACCGGCCGCTTGGACAAGTTCGCGCCCGGGGCGAAGGTGCTGCACGTCGACATCGATCCTGCTGAGATCAACAAGAATCGCCGCGCCGACCTCGGCTTGGTCGGCGACGCCAAGCCCGTCCTGCGCCTGCTCAACGAGCGCCTCGCCGAAACGCGCACGACGCTGGGGCGGGAACGCCGCGAGGCGCGTCTGGCCTGGATGGAGCACGTGCGCGCAATGAAGCGCGACCACCCTTACCTCTACGAAGAGTCGGCCGAAGAGATCAAGCCGCAGGCGCTGATGCGCAAGCTGGACCAGATTTCGGGCGGCGAGGCGATCGTGACGGTCGACGTCGGCCAGCACCAAATGTGGGCCGCGCAGCACCTGCGCTTCAACCATCCGCGCCTGTGGCAGTCGTCCAGCGGGCTCGGCGCGATGGGGTTCGGCCTGCCTGCCGCTATGGGTGCCAAGTTCGCGTGTCCCGACAAGACGGTGATAGCCATCGTCGGCGATGGCGGCTTCATGATGTCACTGCCGGAACTGGGCACGATCGCTGCCAACCGGCTGCCGGTCAAGATCGTCGTGATGAACAACAACACCTTGGGCATGGTGCGCCAGTGGCAGCAGCTCTTCTACGACAAGCGCTATTCCGAGGTGGATGTGGCGTCGTTCCCAGACGCGTCGCTGCTGGCGGCCGCCTTTGGCATCGCTGGCGGATCCGTGACTGATCCGGCGGATCTGGACGATGCCTTGGCGCACGCTTTCGACGAGCCCGGGCCATACCTGCTAAACGTGCAGGTGACGCCCGAGGAGTGCGTCTATCCGATGGTCCCGTCCGGCGGCGCGGTCAACGAGATGATCCTGCAACCGGAGCCCGAGGCGGCCGAGGCCGTGGCTGGCGACTAGGCGGGTGAGACAACCATGCAGCAGCTAATTTCCCTGCTAGTGGAGAACAAGCCCGGAGCCCTGATGCGGGTGGCGGGCGTGCTCACCTCGAGAGGCTACAACATCGAGAGCCTCACCGTGGCCAAGACGGTCGATCCGACGCTCTCGATCATGACGATCGTGGCCGAGGTCGGCGAGGATGGTCGCGATCTGTTGATCAAGCAGATCAGCCGGTTGGTCAACGTCATCAAGGCCGTCGACCTGACGGACTCGCGCGCTGTTCGCCGCGAGTTGGTGCTGATCAAGATCTATGTCGAGGAGGAGCGTCGCCCGGCGCTTCTGACCGAAGTCGAGATCTTCCGGGCCCGCGTTGTCGATGCCTCGCCAAAGGCGTACACGATCGAGGCGACCGGCTCGCCGGACAAGCTCAACGCCCTCATCGCGCTGCTGCGCTCCTACGGGCCGATCGAGATGGTCCGTTCGGGCGCTATGGCGATGGCCCGCGCGAAACAGAACAAACTCCCTGTGCCCAGCTACACCGAGGCGGCGCTGTCGGAAGGCTAGGGCCGCTTCAGCGAAGGCGCAGACACTCGAAAGGAACGTTATCAAACCAATGCCCGCAATCATCTACTACGAGCCGGACGGCGACCTGAACCTGCTGAAAGGCAAGAAGATCGCCGTCATCGGCTACGGCAGCCAAGGCCACGCCCATGCCCTCAACCTCCAGGAGAGCGGCCTCGACGTGGTGGTCGGCCTCTACGAGGGCTCCAAGTCGTGGCCCAAGGCCGAGCGCGCCGGCTTGGAGGTGCGCACCGTGGCCGCCGCGTCCGCGGCGGCGCAGGTCGTGATGATCCTGCTGCCGGACCACATCCAGCCGGACCTGTACAAGAGCGAGATCGAGCCCAACCTGTCGCCGGGCGACACGCTGATGTTTGCGCACGGGTTCTGTATCCACTGGCGGGAGATCACTCCGCCGGCGGGAGTGGACGTGTCGATGATCGCGCCGAAGGCTCCGGGGCACCGCGTCCGCGAGCTGTTCGTAGAAGGCGTCGGCGTGCCCGGTCTGGTGGCGGTCGCGCAAGATGTATCAGGCCACGCCAAGCAGCAGGCGCTGGCCTACGCCCTGGGCCTCGGCTGCCTCAAGGCCGGCGTGATCGAAACGACCTTCAAGGAAGAGACCGAGAGCGACCTCTTCGGCGAGCAAGCGGTGCTGTGCGGCGGCTGCTCCGAATTGATCCGTGCCGGCTTCCAGACGCTGGTCGATGCCGGCTACCAGCCGGAGATCGCCTACTTCGAGTGCTTGCACGAGTTGAAACTGATCGTCGACCTGATCTACGAGGGCGGCCTGAGCTACATGCGCTACTCGGTTTCCGACACGGCCGAATACGGCGACTACACGCGCGGCCGGCGCGTTGTGGACCCCGAAGTGCGCGAGCGCATGCGCGCGATCTTGGCGGAGATCCAGTCTGGTCAATTCGCCAAGGAGTGGATGGACGAGAATCGCGCGGGACGGGAGAAGTTCTTGGCCACGCGTTCTGAGCAGGAGAGCCAGCTGATCGAGGAGGTCGGCGGCAAGCTGCGGGCGATGATGCCGTTCCTGCGCAAAGAGAAGCCCGACTCGGCGCCGCTGGCCCCCGCGGCGAACGATTGAGCGGCACACGGTGAATTCGATGCGAGTCTTCGTTTACGACACGACGCTGCGGGACGGCACGCAAGGCGAGCATGTCTCGTTCTCGGTGGCCGACAAGTTGGCCATCGCGCACAAGCTGGACGAGATCGGCATCGACTACATCGAGGGCGGCTGGCCGGGCTCGAACCCGCGCGACGAGGAATTCTTCGAGCGCGCCAAGACGGACCTGCGCCTGTCTCGGGCGAGGCTGGTCGCTTTCGGCTCGACGCGTCACGCTGCCAACGCGGTCGAGGACGATGACAACGTCCGCAAGCTCGTCGAGTCCGCCACGCCCGCCGTCGCGATCTTCGGCAAGAGCTGGAACCTGCACACCGAACGCGCGCTGCGTGTCAGCGAGCAGCAGAACCTGGACATGATCCACTCGACCGTGGCCTACCTGAAGTCGCTCGGGCGCGAGGTGATCTACGATGCCGAGCATTTCTTCGACGGCTACCAGACGGATCGGGACTTCGCGCTGCGGACCCTGGAGGCGGCACAGAGCGCCGGAGCGGACAGCCTGGTGCTGTGCGATACCAACGGCGGCACGCTAACGGCGCGTCTGGGCGAGATTGTCGAGGACGTGCGCAAGCGCTTCGACGGCGTGATCGGCATCCACACGCACAATGATTCCGAGCTGGCCGTGGCCAACGCCATCGCGGCGGTAGAACTCGGCGCCACCCATGTCCAGGGCACCATCAACGGGTATGGCGAGCGCTGCGGCAATTGCAACTTGGTCTCCACGATCTGCAACTTGGAGCTGAAGCTGGGACACACCGTCGTCGGGCGCGAGAACGTCGCCAGGCTGACGGGGTTGGCCAACTACATCGCCGAGACCGCCAATCTGAGGCTCGCCAACGGCAGCGCCTTTGTGGGCAAGAGCGCCTTCGCCCACAAGGGCGGCATTCATGTCAGCGCCGTGCTGCGTGACGCCGAGACTTACGAGCACGTCAAGCCGGAGGCCGTCGGAAACGAGCGGCGGGTGCTGGTCAGCGACCTGTCCGGGCGCAGCAACATTGCCTTCAAGCTGCAAGAAAAGGGCTGGGACGACAAGTTGACCGCCGAAGCGCGCAAGGAGGTCCTCGAGCGCATCAAGCAACTGGAGTTCGAAGGCTACGAGCTGGAGGCGGCCGATGGCTCGTTCGAGTTGCTGATCCGACAGGCCCTCTCGGACCATCGCGAATTATTCAGGCTCGATTCTATGCACATGTCGCTGCGCAAGCAGGGGCGGGAGCATTCGCAGTGCGAGGTGGGCATGCGCGTGGTGACTCCGGGCGGCACCAAGAGTGCCCAGGTCGCCGCGTCTGGCCCCTTCGACGCCATGGCGGGGGCGCTAAGGCAATGCTTGTCAAGCGACTATCCAGAAGTCGCGGACATTCGCTTGGTGGACTACAAGGTGCGCGTGCTCGACCCGGGCAAGGGAACGGCGGCCAAGGTCAGGGTGCTGATCAATTGGGCTGACCACACGACCAATTGGACGACCGTGGGCGTGTCCGACGACGTGCTTGAGGCGAGCTGGAACGCCCTTTGCGATTCGGTGAGGCTCGAGCTGCGGCGGGCACAGCAGCCCGTGCCGGTGGCGGCGGAAAAGTCCGCCTAGCCCCGCAACTGGTCAGCCCGCGCGTTGCGCGCGCAACTTGGCACGGGCGGCCAAGATCTCTTCGAGCCGCTTGGCAATGCGGTCCTCGATTCCGCGCCGCGTCGGCGCGTAGTACCGCTTCCCTTCCATTCCCTCTGGCAGGCAGCTCATGCCGACGAGAGCGTCATCGCTTGCGTGGGCGTGCTCGTAGCCCTCGGCGTAGCCCTGGTCGCGCATCAACTTGGTCGGCGCGTTGCGCAAGTGCAGCGGCACCTGCCGGGCCGGGCCGGTACGGACGTCCGAGCGTGCCTCGCCGAGGGCCCGGTAGACCGCGTCCGACTTGGGGGCCACGGCTAGGTACACCGCCACGTGTGCCAGGAAGAGGTCCCCTTCGGGTTCACCGACGAGTCGGAAGGCCTCGACCGCCGCCATCGCCGTTTCGACCGCGCGCGGATCCGCGAGCCCGATGTCCTCGGCCGCCATGCGAACCAGCCGGCGCCCGATGTACAGCCGGTCTTCGCCGCCCTCGAGCATGCAGGCCAGCCAGTACAGGGCGGCATCTGGATCGCTGGAGCGCACGGACTTGTGCAGCGCCGAGATGAGGTTGAAATGGGCTTCGCCCTGCTTGTCGTAAAGCGGCAGGCGCCGCTGCAGGACATCCCCGAGCAGCTCTTCGGTGGCGGTCGTTCCGGAGGCGGCTCGGGCCAGCGCTTCCAGCGCGAGCAGCGCGATTCGCGCATCCCCGCCCGCATAGGTCGCGATGCGCGCCAACAACGCTTGCGGAATGTGAGCCTCGGAGGCGGCGAGGCCGCGCTCGGCGTCGTTCAGGGCGGCGAGCTGGAGCTGCAGCAACTGCTCCTCGCTCAGCGGTTCGAGCGTGTAGACCTTGGCGCGCGACAGCAGCGCCGAGATGACTTCGAAGGAAGGGTTCTCCGTGGTGGCCCCGATCAAGATGATGTCGCCGCGCTCCACGAACGGCAGGAAGGCGTCCTGCTGGGCCTTGTTGAAGCGGTGGATCTCGTCGACGAACACGATCGTGCGACGGCCCGCCTTGCGCATGCGCTCGGCGTCGACGAGCACGGCCTTGACATTCTTGATGCTACTGAGCACGCCGCTGAAGGCTACGAATTCACAGTTCGTCGAATTGGCGATGACACGCGCCAGCGACGTCTTGCCCACTCCTGGCGGCCCCCACAGGATCATCGAGCCGAGTTCGTCGGCTTCGATCTGGCGGCGCAGTGGCTTGCCAGGCCCTATCAGGTGCTGCTGGCCTAGGACTTCGTCCGCGGTGCGAGGACGCATCCGCTCCGGCAGGGGCCTTGCGCTCTCGCGGCCAGCGTCGTCGTCGGGTGGCTCGAACAGGGTCACGGACGCTGCGCTCGGCGCGCGGACTCGTACAGCACGATCGCCGCGGCGATCGCCGCATTGAGGGATTCGACCGACTGGGTCGGGATGGCGACCGCCCGCGCGGCTGCGAGCAACAGCGGGCTGACGCCATGTGTCTCCGAGCCGATGACGACGGCAGAGTTCGCGGACAGGTCGGCCTCGCCGAGGGCCAGCCCCTGGCCCGTTGCCGCCGCCAAAAGGGTCTTGCCGTGCTGCTGAGCCAGCGCGAGGAACTCTTCTGCCTCCAGTTTGTGGAGGAAGGGGACGCGGAACAGAGATCCAGCCGAGGCTCTCAGCGCTTTCGGGTTGGTGGGCGAGGCGGAGCCCTTGAGGAAGACAATGCCGGACGCGCCGAATGCCTCCGCCGTGCGAGCGATCGTACCGGCATTGCCCGGGTCTTGGACCCCGTCCAATACGATCGTGAGGCCGGCCAGCACGGTCGCGGCGTCCCAGTTCCTGAGCTTCACCAGCGCGAGCACGCCTTGGTTGCGAGTGGTTGTGGCCACGTCTTGGAACAGCTGGTCGGCGACCGGATGCAGCGGCACGCGGCGGTGCGGCGGGATCGTGGCGTCAACGCTCTCGTGCACGCGCTCGCTAGCGAAGACTCGCTGGATCTGGACTTCCGAGCGAATCGCCTCCTGCAGAAGGTGCGGCGATTCCGCCAGGGCGAAACCGTCGGCGGTTGTCGTGCCGCGCCCGGCGGCTTGGCGCAGCTGCCTCAACCAAGCGTTTCCCCGGCTGGTGATGATCTCTTGGTGGTAGGGCACGGGTCGCAGGCCGGGGGAGGCGGCCCCTAAGCATCAGCGTAATATGTTCGCAATGCACGAGTGCGCGAGACTGCCAGTCAACGCCAGCTCTCCGCCGCTTGGCGCGCTTCGCAGGGCCAGCTCGGAGATCCGTCGGGGGCAGGTGGTCGCGGTTCGCACGGACACCCTCTATGGCCTGCTGGCTGATGCCTCCAACGAGGCCGCGTTGCGCAGGGTCTTCCGCGCCAAGGGGCGCCCCGAGAGCAAGCCGATCTTGTTGCTGGTGGATTCGAAGGCCCAGCTGGCTCGGCTGGTGCGCCATTTCCCCCCGGAGTTTGCCGCATTGGCGCGCGCGTTCTGGCCCGGCCCCCTGACCATGGTGTTGCCGGCGAGTTCGCGCGTCCCGTCCTTGGTAACGGCCGGATTCGGGACCGTGGCGGTGCGCCAGCCCGCCTCGCCGCTGGTGCGCTGCCTGGCCCGGCATGCAGGCTGCGCACTGACTGGAACCAGCGCGAATCGCTCCGGTCGAAGCGGTGCTCGCAGTGCCGACGAAGTAGTGTCGCAGCTGAGGTTTCGCGTCCCGCTCGTGCTCGACTCGGGCCGCGTGGCCCACCCGAGCCCTTCAACCATCGTCGACTTGACTGCCCCTGGCGCGCGCATCCTGCGCCAGGGGCGTGTGAGCCGGGCCGAGATCGAACGCGCGCTGGGTGCTCGCATCCCGCAACCTTGAGGCCGCGGATGCGTCTATATGTGTACGTATTGGGCTTGGGAGGGCCCGCAACATGATTTCAAGAAGGGCGTTTGCGCTGGCAGTTCCTGCACTGGCCACGATGGTGCGCGGCTTGCGCGCGGCGGAAGTGGACGGCAAGTGGGAGGCGGAGATCGCAGGGCCGCAAGGCTCGACAGTCTTCACCTTCGACCTCAAGGCAGATGGCGAAACGCTGACGGGCATGGTCGGCAACGAGATGATGGGACAATCCGAAATCCAGGAAGGCAAGGTCTCCGGCGACCAGGTCGAATTCGTTCAGGTCATGCAGCGGGGAGACTTCCAGATGCGCTTCACCTACGCGGGCAAGGTCTCTGGAGACGAGATGGAACTCACGCGCACGGTCCAGCGACCGGGCGGCGCCGGTGGCGGCCAGGGGCAAGGCGGTGGTCGCGGTCCTGGAGCAGGAGGCCGAGGCGCTGGCGGCCCTGGCGGCGGGCGGCCGGGAGGGGGTCCTGGCGGCGGTCGCGGTGCAGGCGGCCCGGGCGGCCCGGGTGGCGGTCGGCGCGGCATGGGTCGCGCGATGACCTTCACTGCCAAGCGGGTGATGTGATCCGAGACTGCGCGGCGCGATGGTGCCGCGCCGACACGGCGCGCGATGAGGAGCGGCGGGCTCGGCGACAGTCCCGGACTCTCGTTGCGAGATACTATCTAGAGCGTCGTGGACTGGCCGACGTCAGCCGCATACATCGCGATCCTGGTGTTGGCCCTGCTGAACGCTTGGGCGGTCACCCGGCTTGACGTCGACGTGCGTCAAGAGGAGGATGACTAGCCCCGATGGAGCTCTTGGCCGCCCATTGGCCGGTCCTGCTCTGCCTGCTGGTCTACCTCGCGGCCTGCGTTGGCATCGGATGGTACTTCAGCCAGCGCGCGTCGCGCGGGGTAGACGATTTCTACATCGCCAAGCGCAGCATCCCTGGCTGGGTCGTGTCGCTCGCGTTTTTCTCGACGTTCGCCAGCACGAACACGTACATCGGCCAAGCGGGCCAGGCCTTCGCATCCGGGCTGAGCTGGGCTTGGGTGGGGGTGCTGTGGACCGTGTTCTGCATGGTCTCGTGGCTCTTGCTCGGCCCGCGCCTGCGCAACCAGACCGCCGGGCTGAAGTCGGTGACGGTTCCGGACTATTTCGATTTCCGGTACTGCAGCCCGCTGTCTCGGCCCACGCGGGTGCTGTCGGCTCTCACGATCCTTTTCGCCACGCTGTGGTACATGGCCGGCATCGCCAAGGGTTGCGCGCATCTGCTGGAGACGGTGCTGGCGGTGCCGTACGGATGGGGCGTGGCGGCGATCCTGGGCCTCACCTGCGTCTACACCGTCATGGGCGGCATGTACAGCGTCTTGTGGACCGATGCGCTCCAGGGTGTGATGATGCTGCTCGTCGCGGTGGTCATGGTGGCGATTCCCTTCGTGTACGCAGGAGGAATCGGGCCGCTGTTCGAGCGCATCTCCGACACCAGCCATGTCTCGGCTGCCGGCACGCCGATCGGCGACGGCTTGGTGACGTTCGGCGCGCTTGTCTCGGTGACGTACATCTTGGGCATCGGCCTGTCAGTGGGGATGAAGCAGATTTCGGAGCCCCGCTGCTTGGTGCGCTTCTATTCCGTTGACACGGCCTCTGGGATGCGGTTCGCCATGATCTGGACACCGATCTTCTTGGGCGTTTCACTAATCTGCGTGATGGGGCTGGGGGCGCTCGTGCACGGCATGGCTGACGACAGCGAGGCGGCCGCCCTGATCGCCAACACCGACCAGGTCGTGGGCTTCATGCTCGCCAAGTTCAACAACACGGCAGTCAGCGCGTTCTGCATCACCGGGCTGTTCGCCGCAGGCATGTCATCGCTTGCCTCGGTGATGCTGATCGTCGGCACGGCGGCAGTCGGCGACATACGCAACTTGTGGGTGCGCTCCGATCCGCGTTCGACGGTGCGCTGGACGCGGGTCGCGATCGTCGTTTACACCGGGGTGGTCGGACTGGTTACGTTGTTCCCCCCGGCCGGAGTTGTCGAGTTGACCAGCTTCTCGGGCGCGGTGTTCGCCGCAGGCTTCTTCCCGGCCGTGTTCGGCGGGCTGTATCTGCGCTGGGGAACTGGGCATGGGGCGTTCTGGTCAATGCTCGCTGGCATGGCAGCGACGCTGGCGTGGCGGTTCGGCGTGCGCTTCCAGGTCGAGGGCATGCGCGATGTCCACGAGATCATCCCGGCGTTCTGCCTGTCGCTGGTTGTCTACGTCGTGGTGAGCTGCATGACTCAGCGTCACCGACCGCCTGCAGATCATCTGAGGCGCGTCTTCGCTGACTGAGCAGCTTGCAGTGCGGACTGGCGAGAGAATCCGCAGGGACAGGCTGCTTGCAGCCCGCAATAGCTTGGTCGCTGGCAGGATTCTCGGCAGGTCCTGAGGCCGGCAGGCATTAGCCTTCGTGTCGGGGACTGGGCTGGCACTGCTGGGCTGCGCTGAGGTCCGCTGCCGCCGCGACCAAACGGAGGCCGCTCGCTCGGCGCGTTGTTATACTTCACCCCGTGGTCCGTGGCGCGGCCGTGCCGCATGGCAATGTCTGACACGCTGCTCGATGAAACGCTGGCCGACGAGTTGGCGGACGCGCGCGCAGAGCCCACCTCGGAGGGCTTGGCCCTGCTTGGCACGCCGCTGCACGCCAGCACGCTGATGCTGGCTTTCGAGGCTCTGTGTCGCCACTTCCGGAACCAGCCCTCGTTGTTCATCACAACCACCCTGCCGCTGTGCCACGACCCGCAGGACAAGCGGCGGCATGTCATTCCGGACCTGCTAGTACATCATCTCACTTAATCTGTCGGATTTGGATACAGACTCTCCAGCTTGA
>JAPPMG010000024.1 GCA_028819215.1 Bryobacterales bacterium | reverse complement strand
TAGTTGGAAGCAAACAGTTTACCAAGAATCAACGCCTCGTGTCTACCCCCCGTGGTGAGATATCCGGGCTAGTGCTGGGTATCGGTGCGTGCGCAACGCGAACGTTCGTTTCTGATCGGAAGGGCATACGGGAAGTAAGTTTTGGTAAAGTACATGCTTAGCGTAGCGGCCGCGCACTTCGATAGCATCGCGCGACACCTTCCCTATCCGTTACGCCCAAGGAGACTTTCCCCATGCCAACAACGGCCGAGCGGCTGTCAAAATTGGTCGCCGATAGCTTCGACCTCGATCATGAGCCGCGCTTCGACACGGCGTTCAGAGACCTCGACATCAACTCAATGGATGCGGTGAGGTTCTTTAAGCTCGTAAACGACGAATTCGACCTCGGCTTGGCACCTCAAGACTGCCTGCAATTCAAGAATCTGGGCGATTTGGAGAGTTTCATCGACGCACGCGCTGGCTGAGCAGCCCTCGCTGGCATTGGACACGCGAAGCGTTCCTCTGCCAACCGCGGAACGTGCGTGCGCCTCTTCGAATTCACGGGGCGACCCAGTCGCTCATCCAGGGGGCGGCGTAGATCTCGGCTTGGCGACCTACCGGTGCGTCAAGCGTGCTCAGCGGTCTGGATGGAACGGGTTCGGAAGGGCCGAGTGTCGCGCTCGTGCCGGGCGGAAGCCACAGCTCAGCGTTTTCTGGCGCAATCGACAATCACCTAGCGCAATGTGTAGCGAATAGAGGTTCGTAGAGAGCATCAGATCGTCTCAGCACCGTGCTCATCGTACGTTCGAACGTCGACCGGATCCGCAGCGAAGTAGTGATCCGGTACTCGGGAATTGAATGTTGTACACTTTGGCTTGGCGTAGCGCACATTTTCGCGTTAGACGAGATGTTTCGCGACGCCTTCCGTAGCGCTTACACCCAAGGAGACCACCACACCCATGCCATCAAACGCGGACAAGCTTACGAAGCTGATTGTTGATAACTTTGACCTCGACGAAGGGCCGAACTTCGATGCATCGTTCAGCGATCTCGATATCTCATCGGTCGATGCGGTCGCGTTCTTCAAACTGGTCAATAGCGAGTTCGGCCTTGGTTTGCAGGCTGACGACTGCAAGCAGTTCGAGACTCTGAGCGACCTTCTGAGTTTCATCGACTCGCGAGCCGGCTGAGCAGTCCTCGCTCGCATCGGGCGTGCTAACGTCCGTTCCTCGGTTCACGGCTGCATGCGAATGCACGTCTCCGGGTTCACGAGGAGGCTGGAATCGCTGCTCCCCGCGTCGACATCGGTTGCAAGTCGACCAGGGGTCGCGATTCGCTCGCCGAGACCTCCAGCGGGCTGTCGCGACTCGAATTCCGGGCTCGTCATTGGCCGAACCGTTCCAGCGCGCTGGCGGACGCCGTTCGCTAGGTGCTCTTGCGTCCGAGCGAATGGATTGAGTCGTGTCCCGGCGGTGCGCCGGCCACCGATAGTCAGGAATCCAGTCAGCTGTGCGTCCGCCTCGCTGCCGAAGAGGTGGCCTGCCTTCCTGCGCCTGATCACCGATACGCGCGACCACCCGAGGCTCTTGCTGCTCGGCTAGCCACTCGCCGGATCGTCCCCATCCAACGCGGTACATCAATACGCTGGCAGACTGAGATTCGTTGTTGCAGGAATTGCCGGATCCCTCCTTCAGGCTTCCAGCCCACACAGTTCGAAGCAAACCAGACGCTTCCTTTGCGAGTGCGTTGAACCGGTGTCTTCCACGACACACTCTTCGATTACAAATTGAACTCCTGCTATAACGATGGATTCCGTGTTAGAGATTCCCGAGCCTGTTTCGGTGTGCGACGTTCCCCTTGACGCTCAGACCGTGACCAGATTGCGGCGGCACGGCAATCCATCAGGCCCGCGGCTCGTGCTGACTCACGGCAACGGGCTCGCGATCGATGTCTATTTCCCGTTCTGGTCGCTGCTTGCAGACGACTTCGACCTGATGATCTATGACCTGCGCAACCACGGCTGGAATTCGGTCGGGCCCCAGCAGGAGCACAATGTCCCGACACTGATTGCCGACCACGATCGCATACTCTCGCACATCAAACGCGTGTACGGAAGCAAGCCGACCGTGGGGGTCTTCCACTCATTCTCCGCGCTCGTCTCAATGATGTCCCTCACGGACGCCTATTCGGCGCTGGTTCTGTTCGATCCGCCTCTGTGCAAGCCCATGGGCGGCGAGGAGGAATTCGACGCTGCGGCGGAGCGTACCGCCGCAATGGCCCGACGACGGACCGAGCGATTTCGCGCGATCGACGAACTCGCGATGCTTCTCAGCTTTCAGCCGGGGCTTTCGGACGTTTCGTCGGAAGTGCGCGAGCTCATGGCAAGGGCAACCTTGCGCAAGCGCGCTGACGGCCGGGATTTCGAACTGCGTTGCCCCCGCGACTATGAAGCCCAGATCGCCGAATACGTGCGGAGCTTCGCCCCGTTGCTGGACCTAGAAATGCTCGCCTGCCCTACCAAGGTGGTCGGAGCCGATCCCACACTCCCCTACGCATACTTGCCCACCTTCAACTTGAGTCAGGCAGCGGCCATCGACTATGATTTCGTGCCCGATGCGACGCACTTCCTGCAGTTGGAGAAGCCGGCCGAGTGTGCTGCAATCCTGCGGGCCTTCCTGGAGGAGCTAGGCATTAGGAATTAACTCGATAGCTTGACGTTGCAATGGCCTCATGGAAGCACCTCCGTCCAGTAGAGCTATCAATGGATCAAGTATCCTCGGAACTGTGCGCGACCCCAGACATGGGTAACGCAGTACCGGAGACATACACCACGGAATGGAGGTGCTCCACCCTTCGAGGAATAGCCGTGATCAAATGTGGCCCGCCCCCATGGGCTTGGGAACTTCGCTTCGAGTGAGCGATCAGGCTCTCGAACGAATGAAGCGGTCGCGATTCGTGACGACTTGGCGCGTCGTGCAGACTGCTTCTGGGCGAGTCATTCCATGACACAAGACTTGCTGTATGCCTTGCGTTACGCGAGGAAGCACTGGGGGCTGTTCCTTGCCAGCGGAAGCCTGTTGGCGACTGGTGTCGGAGCATGCACGATTGTGGCCGGGCTTGCGTACGGGCTCCTATGGGGGGATCTGCCGTATCCCAACGGCGAACGCTTGGTTTACGTCTACGAGGCGTTCCCTAGCCAAGCTCCCGATCAAGGCACGCTCGTATCCATACCGACGCTCGAAGACTGGCGTGCGTCGAACGTCACGCTCGATGGAGTGGCTGGAGCCTCCACGGGATATACCCCGAGCGTGCTGAGAATAGCCGATCCCGAGCGAGTCCAGAGTTACGGGATTTCGTCAGCGATCTTGGGGGTTCTTGGTGTCTCTCCGATTGTTGGCCGACTGTTCGCACCGGAAGAGGAGGTTCCGGGCGCAGGCAACAGGGTCGTCCTGCTGAGCCATGAATTCTGGAACCGGCGACTGGGGGCTGATCCGGACATTTTGGGAAAGAGCATCCCCCTGGACAACGGCGCTTACAACGTGGTCGGAGTCATGCCGCGAGGCTTTACCTATCCGCCCCTGCTTGCTGGACGCGAAAGGGCTGATTTCTGGGTCCCGGCAGTTCCGGAACCTGACGATTTCACGGCAAGAGATAGGCGAGGGCTGCTTGTAATTGCACGCCTCAAGTCCGATGTCACCGTCGAGCAAGCACGAGCGGACCTGGAGGCGATCGCGGCACGCATCGGAAAGGAGAATCCCGCAACTAACGAGGGTTGGGGGGTACGCGTATCGCCCATCCATCGTAGGTTTATCGAGAGGAGCGAGAGCCGAGGGATCCTACTGCTCTTGGGAGTAGCCGTGAGCGGCGTGCTTCTCTTGGCGTGTGTGAATGTGGCTGGACTACTCCTCGCCCGAGCCGTCCGGCGTCGGACCGAAATGGCCATCATGATGGCCTTGGGAGCTGCCAGAACCGTGCTGCTCCGGCGCCTGCTGGCGGAGGGCGTCCTGCTGGGTGTGACGTCGGCTGCGGGTGCCTTTCTGCTTGCCTGGGCCGGGCTGCACTATGTCGATCTCTTGATTCCTGCGAGCGTACCTCGGGTCGATGAGATTTCCGTTCAAGCAGCGGTTGGCGGCTTGGGTACAGGACTTGGAGTTCTCACGGCAATTCTCTGCAGCGCGGTGCCTCTCTTGACACTTACCAGCAACCGTGCTTCCGAGGCTCTTCGCGAATCCATTCAATTCCCGGGTCGAGATGAAAATCGGCTGGGAACTCTCGTAATCGCGGTCCAGGTCGCGGTCGCCACACTGCTGCTTACCCTGAGTATCGCCGCGATCATGAGGTTCGACCGAATGCTGGCGGATGCCGGTGGATCCATTGCGGTCAATTCCATCGTGACCGCTCAGCTTTCGGAGTCGACTACTCTCACATCGAACAAGGCTCTGCGCCGATTTCACCGTGAGGCACTTGCGCAAGTCCGGACCGTGCCTGGCGTCGTCTCCGCCTCTCTGGTGTCGGAACTTCCCCTGAGCGCTCGCCAGTTCTCTGGCCCAGTGAAGGTAAGAGGCCGCGAGTCGACAGAGAGCGTTCTCGACCAAGAAGCACTCGCGGAGGCGCGCAGGCTAATCGTGTCACCGGAGTACTTCCGCACCATTGGAGTCCCGCTCTTGCAAGGCCGGGACTTCAACGCCCTCGACACCGCCGAGACCAAGCGCGTCGTTATCGTCAGCCGATCTTTAGCGTCAAAGCTTCAATCTGCGGAGCTCATCGGGGAACGGATTCGCATCTGGGGCCCCGACTTGTTCGAGGTGGTTGGGGTTGCCGCCGACGCACCGCTGGAATTCGGGCGCCACGATCTCATCCTGTATTCCCCGGCCACGCAGGTCGGAAGTGATGATCCAGGGGAGTTCCCGGAGTACGTAGTCTTTGCGGCGGACGCCGCGGTAGTCGTACGAACGTCCCTGCCGGCGGAGGCAATCGCCCCAGCCCTTCGAACTGCGGTGTGGTCTGCGAACGATACTCAGCCGGTCACAATCCAGTCCATGGTTGCAGTGCTCGAGGAATCCAGCGCTCCCGAGCGCCTGACAGCACTGGTCTTCGTGTGCTTCGCCCTCCTAGCAGCGGTCTTGGCTGCGACCGGGATCTATGGTGTCTTGACTTTCTACGCATCCCGTCGCACGCGAGAAATCGGCCTACGAAAGAGTTTCGGCGCCGAATCGAATCTCATCACTTGGTTCATGATTGCGCGGGTGATGCGGGTCAGCCTTGCGGGTGTGCTGCTCGGCGGACTGCTCACTGTCCTCGTGCAGAGACTCCTGTCTTCTGCAGCGGTCATTGCAGAGTTCGTATCGGCGGTCGAATGGGCCGCGAGCGGAGCGCTGATTCTTGTAGTCGTGATCCTTGCCAGCGCCATTCCCGCGTTCCGAGCAGCAAGATTGGATCCTGCCGAGGCTCTTCGCCATGAGTAGGCTTTGTGTGCTTGGGTCTGTGCAATTGCGGCGCTAGGCCAGAGAGCAACCCGCCTTGGGAAGACGGGTAAGCTGGTCCATTAGAATGTGCACTCTCGTGCCTCGGGTTGTATCGCGCCCTAGCTGGCGTTGAACCAGAAACGGCGACGCTGGAACGGATAGCTTGGCAGCGAGACCCGCGACCGGCTCTCCCCTGCGAACAGGCCGGCGAAATTGATCGAGAGACCTGACTCGTACGACTGCGCCACCGCCTGTAAGAATCCACAGGACCGTTGCGGCAGGCTTGACAGCACGCGGGGCGGACCGCCGCCTTCAGCTGAAGCGGATGGCCAGCAGAGGGCTAGCGCCGCCCCTAGTTCGGGTCGTGCGCCAATCTCGATCACCAAGTCGGCCCCCAGTTGCTCGAGCGTCCTCGCTGTTCGTTCCAAGGGCAACTTCCGCTCCGACCGCTGGCTCCAATAGCCGGCGTCTTGGACCTCGCTTGATTCGATCATGCGCCCCGTAGCGCTGCTGACGAGGGTGACCTGGGCTGGGCCGAACGCGATATCTGCCAGCGCCGCCACTAAGCTGGTCGGTGGGGCCTCGTCCGTGCTGGAGGTCACCGCCATCGCCGCGCCCCGTGCCGCTGCTAGGCGCAACCCATCTTCGAGAGACAAGATGCCTGCCGCACGTGCCGCAGCCATGTCTCCGGCGCCTACACCAAAGACTGCGCTCGGCTGAATCCCGACGCTTGCCCAAAGCCCTGTCAGAGCGCATTCCAGCGCAAACGCGGCCGGCTGCGTCCAGGCAGGATCGTCCAAGTCTCCGGCGTTGCCGAACATCGCTTCCAGCAGGGAGGCGCCGCGGTCTGCCTGAAGCACCCCATCGCAGAAGTCCAGAACCGCCCGTGCAACTGGCTCGCACTCGTAAAGTTCCGCGCCCATGCCAATCCACTGGGTGCTCTCGTCCGGGTAGG
The DNA here is from genome assembly GCA_028819215.1 of Bryobacterales bacterium. Taxonomy (GTDB): domain Bacteria; phylum Acidobacteriota; class Terriglobia; order Bryobacterales; family UBA6623; genus VXMF01. Next base: position 87,947 of record JAPPMG010000024.1, on the reverse strand, counting down.
CGAACACGACCCTCGTGGCTGTGGGCGGCCCGGGATCGCCATTCGACTCTGCGACGGCCTCAAGGCCATCTCGCAGCGATTCAGTGCTGTCAAATAGCACCCCCGCACGGTAGGGGAAATGGCTCCGCCCCGCAGATGCCGTCCACGCCATGTCGGAGAGCAGTGGCTCTGCGGCGCTGATCGTCGCGGGAAGATCCGCCGTGCGCTCATTCAGCCACGAAGCATAAGAATTCGCCAGCTCTCGAAGTGCAGTATCCGACTTGCCCGAGAGCGGTAGCAGCCGTGTCTGGCGTGGGCGCAGCTCCTGCGCTGCCGGCGATTCCGCGATCGAGTCCGGCAGCTCGACTGGGACCGGCTGTGGGGGGCCTTCAGGAACTGGCCGCGCCTCGTCCGAAGCGCGGCCGCCGCCCGGCTCGCTGTACCCTTCCACGATCACGTGCGCGTTTGTCCCCGAGATCGCGAACGCGCTGACCCCTGCGCGTGGCGGCCGATCGGCAAGCGGCGGCCAGTCCATCGCCTCGGACGCCACCCGAACGGGAAGGTCGGACCAGTCTAGGTGCGGATTCGGATTCTCGAAATGGAGGTGCCGTGGAATAGTCCCCCGCTTCATTGCGAGCATCACCTTGATCAGGCCGGCGATCCCGGCAGCTGCCTCCAGGTGCCCGATGTTTGTCTTCGCCGTCCCGAGCACCAGCGGGCGGTCCGCATCACGGTCCCTGCCGTAGACGGCCGCCGCCGCTCGCACTTCGATCGGGTCTCCCAATTGGGAGCCCGTCCCGTGCGCTTCGACGTAATCCACGTCCGACGGGCCAAGCCCGGCCTGGCGAAGGGCTCCCTCGAGCAATTGCTCCTGCGCGGTACCGTTCGGCACGGTAAGCGCCGCGCTCGCCCCGTTCTGGTTGACGGCCGACCCGCGGATCACGCCCCAGATGCGGTCGCCATCTTCCTCGGCATCCCGCAGCCGTTTGAGAACCACCATCCCGCAGCCCTCACCGCGCACGAAGCCATCCGCAGCTGCGTCGAACGTCCTGCAACGGCCGGTCTTCGACAACAGTCCGAATTCCGCCATGAACTTAGCGACGGAGGGTGACAAGGCCGTCTGTACGCCTCCTGCCAGGGCCAGTTCAACTTCACCCTGTCGCAAGGCGGCGACCGCTTGGTGAACCGCGACCAGCGAGGATGCACAAGTCGCGTCCACCGGCACGGCGGGGCCCATCAGGCCCAGCGTGTACGCGATCCGCCCCAGCGCGACGCTTGCGGCCGTGCCGAGATAGCTGTCATCTTGGCCGCTGGACGCAACCAGGTCGCGATACTCGCTGCCTCCGGTTAGGCCGGCATAGACGCCGGCGCGGGATCCGCCGAGCGGGCCAGGGTCGATTCCTGCATCCTCTAGCGCCCGCCAGCTTGTCTCGAGCAACATCCTCTGGCGCGGATCCATCGTCCTTGCCTCGATCGGCCTGATGCCAAAGAACCTCGCGTCGAACCGATCGAGCCCTTCAACGAACCCGCCCCGCCGCAGAGAGGCCGTCTCGGCAGCCGGGTCTCCCGCGACACCGCTCCAAGGTCCGGAATCCTGCCGCCCGTCTGTGACGGCGTCGGCGCCTGCCTCGAGCAGGTGCCAGTAAGCGTCCAGATCCGGCGCGCCCGGGAGCTGGCACGCCATGCCCACGATCGCGATTTGCTCTCCGTCGCTAGGCACGGCTGGCCGGCTCGCCGGTTCCGGCTCGACCTGCGGCTGCGGGATAGGCGCGGCCCCGACCTCGGCCAGCTCCGCGGCGAGATGGCCGGCGAGCGTGGCGACGCTCGGGTAGTCGAACACGACCGTATTGGAGGCCACGTACGCGTCGGCCAAGGCGCGGTTCAACCGATTCCTTAGCTCCACGGCCATGAGCGAGTCCATGCCCAGGTCGAAGAAACCTACCGTGGGTGCCGGCGCATTCGGCAATCGCAGCACCGCCTGCAACTCTTGCTGCACGAACGACGACAGCAAGCCCTCGCGTTCGCCCGCAGGCGTGGCCTGCAGCCGGGAGATCAGGTCGTCTGCCAAGGCCGGCGAATCCTCCTGGGCTTCGCCGGCCGCGGCGAGCAGTTCCTCCAGCAGGGGCGGACGGTCCTCGACAGCCTCTTGGAAGACCTCCCAGTCCATCGACATCACGACGGAATTCGTAACGTCCTGGCGCACCAGCCCTTCCATCGCCCGAAGGCCCTGTTGTGGCGTGAACCAGCGGCCGCCGAGCGCCGCCCGCTGCCTTTCGATCCGCTCCTTTTGCTCTGCCGCTTCCCCGATTTCCGACCACGCCCCCCAGGCGATGGCTTGGCCCGGAAGCCCCAGCGCGCGACGATGGGCAGCCAGCTGATCTAGGAACGCATTGGCCGTGGCATGGTTAGCCTGGCCCGGATTGCCCATCACGCCGACTCGGCTGGAGAACAGGATGAAGAGATCGAGATCGCGGCTGGCCGTGGCGCGGTGCAGGTGCCACGCGCCCAGCACTTTGGGCCACAGCACTTGCTCGAACCGCTCCCAGCTCTGGTTTCCGAGCGCACCGTCCGAGAGCACTCCCACGCTGTGAATCACCCCGCCGAGCGGCGGCAGCCCCCCCTCCATCCTCGCGAGCATTTCATTCACCGCCACGGCGTCCGAAACGTCCGCAAGCTCAACCCGCACGTTGACCCCGCGCGCCCGCAGCGCTGTAATCTCTGCCTCGGCCTCGGGGTCCGGCGGCCGCCGTCCGTTCAGCACGATCGTCCCCGCTCCGCGGTCGGCCAGCCACCCGGCCACGGCGCATCCAATCCCGCCCAGGCCGCCGGTCACCAGATAGGTCTTCTCCGGCCGTAGTCGCCCGCCCGCGAGCGGTGGCGCAGTTACGACGATCTTCCCGAGGTGGCGGGCTGAGCGCATGAACCTCAGGGCCGCGCCTGCTTCGGCCAGTGGCCACCTGCTGTGGATCAACGGCTCGAGCTGTCCCGCCGAAAGGCGCTCCATGATGTCCCGCAGGACTCTTCCCACCCAGGCCGGTTCCGTTTTCTTCAGAACATCTAGTTCCAAGATGGCGTAGCCTACGTCGGGCCGCACCGAGGCCATCTCGTCCTCGCTGAGGATGTCCCGTCTCGCGAGTTCCACGAATCTCCCGCCATGTCTCAGACAGGACAGGCTGGCGTCGATGAATCCTTCGCCGGTCAAGCTGTTGAGGACTATGTCGACCCCGGCACCGCCCGTGGCCTCGAGGATCGCTTGCCCGAACTCAGTCGTGCGGCTGTCGAACACGTGCGACACTCCCAGCGATCGGAGGTATCCCTGCTTTGGCGCGCTGGCGGTCGTGAACACTTCCGCACCCGCGGCCTGGGCCAGCTGAATGGCCGCCAGTCCCACTCCACCCGCGCCGGCGTGAATCAGCACCCGCTCGCCGGGCTCCAGGCCAGAATATTCGTAGGAAAGCGCGGCTGAGACAAAGGCGCTCGGCACTGTGGCGAGGTCCGTCACCGAGACTCCCGGCGGCGCGGGCGCCACCAATTCCTCGTGCGTGACCATTTGCGCCGCGAATGCGCCAAACCCTAGTCCGACGATGTGGTCTCCTACCGAGACGTTTGACACTTCGGATCCCACATCGACGATGTGGCCACACATCTCCCGGCCAAGATTTCCTTCTTCAATGAAGCCAAGAGAGCGGAAAACATCCCAGAAGTTGAGACCGGAAGCCTCGACGGCAACGCGGACTTCGCGCGGTTCCAAGGAACGCTCCGCGAGCGGGCTGACGCACGGCCTTTCGAACACGCCGCTCGGATCCGGAGCCAAGGCCCACGCGGAATCGTCTGGCAGGGTCAGCCTCTGCGCGCCCTCCTCCATTCGAACCAGACGGGCCACCTGGCGGCTTCCGAAACGATGCGCGATGTGATTTTCGGGGTCGGGCCACAACAGCTCATTGGCGATGTCGGCCGGGAGGGCCGACCCTGAGGGGTCCAGATCGATCATTCTCGGCTGCAAGTGCGGCAGTTCGCGGGCTAGCGCCTTTCCGAAGCCCCACAAAGTCGCGCCGAGAAGCTGCCCGCCCCGCTCCCGCTCCAGCACCTGTGCTCCGCGCGTGAGGAACCAAACGCCGTTCTCGGGCGTCGCGTCGGCGTCCAGCAGGCCCTGCGACAGCGCCAATGCGCTCGCCACCACCCGTCTCGTGTCCTCTGCAATCTCTGCCGTCGTTGCATCGTCCCCGTGGCCGTCCAGCGCCCCGAGGTGCACGACGCCGGCCAGCGGGATTTTCCCAGGCAGGCTCTCGAACAGCGACTGCCACGACTGGCGCTGCTCCGCTTCGACGGTCTTGCGGACTGCGGCGGAACCTTCCTGGCCCGAATCCCGGTTCCGTTCCCCAGTTGGCTCCGCCAACACGACGGTCTGGTTGTGCGCAGCCAAGATCCCCGCGAGTTCCTCGCATGCGTCGCCGCTGCTTGCCGCCAGAACCCAGACGCCGGGACGCTCGGTCACCTCGACGGGACCTTGCGCCACGATCACGCCTTTGTCCGGGAATGCGGCCGGGTCGGACTCATCCAATCCCAGGACTTCCGCTTCCCTGAAACCGGCGTCAGAGAGAGCGCGCCGCCATACGGAGGGGCTGGCCAAGGCGTGGTGCGGACGGTAGTCGTCCGCGAAACGCCACCAGCCGTCCAGTTGCCCAAAGGTCAGGTCCATCCAGCCCAGGCCGCTCAGGTTCTCCAGCGCAACCAGATGCCCCGATGGCGCCAGAAGCTCGCGACAGTGGGCCAGCGTCTCCTGCAAGTACCGCGTGGCGTGCAGCACATTCGAAGCAATCAGCAAGTCGTAGCCGTGAGGCCGAAAGCCTTGCTCGATGGGATCCCTTTCGATGTCCAGAGCGCGGTATTCTATCGACGCCTCGGTGCCTCCGAAGCGGGCCTCCGCTTCCGCGAAGAAGCCCGCCGAGATGTCCGTGTAGACGTACTCGAACCGCTCGGGCGGGAGTTCTGGAAGGATCGCGGCGGTTGCCGATCCCGTGCCGGCCCCGACTTCGATCACCTTCAGGCGTCGTCCTTCGGGCAGGCCAGCCACTAGCGCCTGAACGGTTTCTCGAAGAATCCGGTTCGCCGCGCGCGCCACCGGCGCTTTCAGGTAGAGATCGCCCGGTGTCGGATCCCCGCTGCTGAAGAGCAATGTCAGCGCGTCCGCGCGACCGCGAAGCACTTCGGCCAGTTCGCCGCCACAGCGCCGAAACAGCCCGACTTCGGTTTCGCCGTGGGGGTACAGCTCAAGCATCCGATCGGCGAACTCCTCTAGGTCGCCCGGCATTTCATCCGGCAACGGATCATCCGAACCTACCTTCACGCAGAAGCCGGCGCCTGCTTCCTCCAGCACGCCGGACTTGGCCAGCATTTCGAGCATGCGGCGGAAGACCCGCTTGTGATCCGCGATGACATTCAGTCGCTCTCGCAGCTCATCGGCGTCCACGACATCGCCGGTCTTGCGTTCCCAGCCGAGCTTGTCCAGCGTGACCAGCGCGCGGGAACGCGACCATCGCTCTAGGTCAGCCAGCAGGGCGCTCCTGTCTGTCGGCGCCACTCCTTCTTGGGACAGATAGTCGGAGAGCAAGCCCGAGCGGGACGCGACAGCTCCGGGAGAGGGCAGGAAGTCCGCAGGGTTGATTCCCGGCGCAAGTGGGCTCTCACGCCATACGACCTCGTAGAGGAGGTCGTTCACCCCTTCCACAGCCGACAGCAGAGCGGCCCGCGTCGCTCGCTTGACCGTATACCCGCTCAGCCCGCCGAGCGGAACTCCTTCGGGGTCGTAGATGCGCACTTCGCCGGTCACAACCTCCGGCAGCTCGCCGGATGCCGCTTCGGCAGCCCGCGGAGCCTCGTTCATGCGCACATGGCAGACCACTCGATCCGGAAGTCGCCCCGTCAGCCACAGGCGCTCCCAGCCGAACGGAAGGTAGGTGATTCCAGCCTCGACGGCGCCCGGATTGCGGGCCGCGGCAACGACCTGAAAGCACCCGTCCAGCACGAGCGGGTGGACGTCCAGTCCGTTGCGGCCAAGCGCGTCGGGGAAAGACACCTCGCCCAACGCCTCGCCGGGCCCGGACCAAAGTCGGCCAAGCGTCCGGAAGCTCGGGCCGAGATCGATCCCGGTGCTCGCCCTGGCGCGGTAGTAAGCCGACACGTCAACGGGCGAGAGACTCTCCTTAAGGCTTTCCAATTCGATGCTCGCAGCGACATCTGGCACCGGAGCTTGCGGCGACACGCGACCCTCCACGTGGACGGTCCAGCCCCCGTCACTTCCCCTGCTGAAGATCTGCACGGGGCGCGAATCTGCTCCCTCGGAAGAACCGAGCACGACCTGCACCGTACGGCCCGCTCCCTCGCCGCCGTCCTGCGAGTCGCTTTTCGGGAAGACCAGGGCGTTGTGGAGTTGGAGGTCTTCCACAAGGGCGGAGCCGGCCCCCTCGGCGAGCGAAGCCGCCGCCGCCATGGCACCGTAGAGCGCGCCGGGAGCGATGACCCGGCCGAACACCTGGTGGTCGCTCAACCACTCCGGATCAGACGGGAACACTTCTGTCTCGAACGTGACCGCCCCGCTGGCGGATTCGTGGCGGACGCCAAGCATGGGATGACCCGCCGCCGCACGCCTTCGCTTCGCCGGTTCGAGCCAGTAGCGCTCGCGTTGGAACGGATAGCTCGGCAGGGAAATCCGGCGCCGCGCTTCCCCGGCGAACAGCCCCGCGAAACGGACGGGCAGCCCTGCCTCGTACGCGTCAGCGACCGCCCGCGCAAGATCGACGCCCCCGTCCCCTTCCGCCGAGCTGCCCGTGGGCGGGCGCAGGCTCGCCAGCGCCGTCGGTGCCGCCATCTCCGCAGAGTCTGGCCAAGCCGCCGCCAGCAGTCCTGCCAGCACGGGCCGTGGGCCGATCTCCACTACCAAGTCGACCCCCAGTTCCGCCAGCGTCTTGACGCCGCGGGCGAATGCCACCGGCTCGCGCGCATGCCGCCGCCAGTAGCTTCCGTCCATCGCGTCGTCAGCTGCTACGGCGCGGCCTGTGACATTGCTGACCACGGCGAGGGAGGGTGGCTTGACCGCTATGTCAGCGAAGCAAGCCTCCAGTTCGCCCAGCGCCGGCTCTACAAGGGCACTGTGGAACGCCCGCGTCGTATTCAGGCGCCTAACGCGAACTCCGCTGGACTCGAACTGCTTCAAGGCAGCGTCAATTCTTGGAATCGGACCGCTCAGCACTTGGTGGCTGCCGTTGTCCGCCGAAATACTCAGGCCAACGCCGGCCGACGATGCGTTCAGTGCTTCGACCGCCTTCGCCACCGTTGTCGGCGGCGCGAAGACTGCTGCCATGGCGCCCGGTTCGGTCTCCGCTAGCAGGGTGCCTCGCGCAACGGCGAATCGCATGCCGTCCTCTAGGCTGAACACGCCCGCCGCCTGCGCTGCGGCCAACTCCCCGACGCTGTGGCCGACCACCACGCCGGGTCGAACGCCCACACTCGACCAAAGCGCTGTGAGCGCGCACTCTAGCGCGTATAGGGCGGGCTGTTCCCATTCCGTATGTCCCAGATTGCATTCGCTGGGCCCGAACATCACCTCCAGCAACGAGGTGCCTCTCGCTGCTCGGAACACTTCCTCGCATCGGTCGAGCACGGCCCGCGCGATTGGTTCGCGATCATATAGCGCGCTTCCCATGCCGACCCACTGGCTTCCCTGTCCGGTGTAGGCGAATGCGACTGTTGTCGGCGTCCGTGGGCTACCGCCAGCGCCTCCTGCGACCAGCGCCGCGAGCCGCTCCCGCAACGCCCCGGCATCGCGGAAAACGATTCCGGAGCGCAGCTCGAAATGGCTTCTCCCAACGCCCGCCGTCCACGCCATGTCCGACAGCAACGGGTCTGCGGCGGCGGTTGCAGACTCCAGCTCAGCCGAATGCCCTTCCAGCCAGGACAGATAGCGCTGCGCGAGTTCCCGGAGCGCGACCTCCGATTTTCCAGAGAGCGGAAGCAGGCGCGTCTCGCGCCGCTGGAGACGTTGCGCTGGCAGCGCCAGGTCCGCCACGGCTGCCGTCGGCACCGGCACCTCATAGGCCGCGCCTGCGGCCTGGCTCCGGCCGTACGGCCCCTCGTCCGGGGCGCAATATTCTTCCACCACCAGGTGGACGTTCGTCCCGGAGATTCCGAAGGAGTTCACGCCCGCCCTTCGTGGTCGGCCTCGCTCTGGCAGGTCCATCATGGCGGAGGTGACTTGCAAGGGCATCCGGTCCCAATCGACGGCCGGAGTGGGGGCCTGGAAATGTAGATGCTTGGGAATCACTCCGCGCTGCATGACCAACGCTGCCTTGATCAGGCCTGCGATCCCGGCGGCTGACTCCAAACGGCCGACATTGGTCTTGATGGAACCGACCAGTAGCGGTCGGTCGGCCCTGCGTTCCTTGCCATAGACGGCGGACACCGCGTTGAGTTCGATCGGATCGCCCACAGCCGTTCCGGTACCGTGAGCCTCTAGGTAATCCACTTCCGACGGAGCGATTCCGGCCTGCGACAGCGCTGCTTCAATTACCTTTTCCAGTGCTGGCGTGTGCGGAACCGTCAATCCGACGCTGGCCCCGCCGTGATTCACTGCCGAGCCTCTGATGACCCCCCAAATCCGATCGCCGTCCGCCTCGGCCTCGCTCAGCCGCTTGAGGACAACCACCCCGCAACCCTCGCCTCGCACGTAGCCGTTGGCGGACGCGTCAAAGGCCTTGCACTGCCCGTCCGGAGACAGCATCATCGAATCCGCGCGGAGTTCGAATATGCGACCGTTCAGGATGGCCTGCACTCCGCCTGCAATCGCCAAGTCCGCGCGGCGCTGCTGGAGGTCCGCCACGGCGTCGTGTACCGACACCAACGACGACGCGCAAGCGGCGTCCACAGCCTTGGCCGGCCCCATCAGACCCAGTACGAAGGAGACTCGTCCGGCGGTGCCGTTCAGGTTGGTGCCGCTCAGGGCGTAGAGGCATGAAGCGGCCTCGGCAGGCTTGCTGGACTCCACGACCAGCATCCGGTACTCGTCATTGCTGATCCCGGTGTAGACCCCGGTGCGGCTGCCCTTCAACTCGTCGGGATCGATTCCGGCATCCTCGAGGGCCTGCCAAGTGGTTTCAAGCATCATCCGCTGCTGCGGATCCAGCATTTCGGCCTCGACCGGCGAAATTCTGAAGAACCGTGCGTCGAATTGCTCGATCCCATCGACGTAGGCGCAGAAACGGCACGCGCCGCCTAGATCCGAGGAGTTCGAGAAGATCTCGTCAACCCTGCTGACGCCCGAGCCAGGCGCGGCCTCCGTCACCGCGTTCCCGCCGGCCTCTAGCAGATTCCAGAGGGCGGAAATGTCGGATGCGCCGGGAAACCGGCACGCCATGCCGACGATCGCGACCGGTTCGCCGGGCGGCGTCTCCTGTATCGAGGGATCCGCATTGGCAGACACAGCGTTCCCTCCCTCAGCCAGATCTTGCAAGTGCGTTACCTTTCGGCCGATTCGCGCTCAACAAACAGGTGATCATGCCCGACCCGATTCCTGGCGGGGCCGCGCTCGTGCCGATTGGAAGGGCGGTTGACCTTGCCAAGAATCTTGACCAATCGTAAAGCTTAGCGGAATTCGAGGCGTCCAATTCTCTGAATGGTAAGGCACGTTGACGCTCTCCTCGGCACCCCGCCCGGAATGGGTCGATTCCTGTTGCTTCGGCCTGTGCTTGTCTGAAGCTGGCTCCGGCCAAGTCTGATCGCCTGACGCGGCCCGAGAGAATGCCGGCGTTGCCGCCATTCTTGCTGCCACTTCCGCGAGAAATCCGCAGACAACAGTCGTGACGGCGGCCCGCAGGACGATCAAGGAGTCTTCGCGAAGCGGCTTCGTCCTGCGCTCGAAATACCGATCGCAGTGCGCTTGGTAGCGTGACCCGAAACCCTAGCTGACATCAGGCGGGCGAGATTCGCGCAGAAGGGAATCGGATCGTTTTTCGGTTCTGTCCGTTGCCCAACTTGTGCGCCCGTGGTAGCGTTGAACCGTCACCATGAGCCCCAGACTGTTCGCCGCCGCTGTTGTTGCAGCCTGCCTGTTGAGTTGCTCCTCAGCTGTACCTCCGAGCAAGTACGCTGCCCTGATCGTTGACGGCCAGAACAATCACCGCATTTGGCCCACCACCAGCCAGTACCTCAAGACCTATCTCGAGGAAACGGGCATGTTCACCGTTGAGATTGCCACGACTCCGCCTGCTGGCGAGCCGTTGGAAGCGTACCGGCCGGCTTTCGGCGATTACGACCTGGTCGTGTCGAATTACAACGGGGAGCCGTGGGGCGATGGCGCGATGGCGGATTTCGAAGCATACGTCAGCGAAGGCGGAGCGTTCGTGTCCGTGCATGCGGCCAACAACGCCTTTCCTGAGTGGACCGCCTACAACGAAATGATCGGCATCGGCGGCTGGGGCGATCGCACTGAGCGCCACGGGCCCTACGTGCGCTTGCGCGAAGGAGAGTTCGTGCTGGATCACACGGCCGGCATCGGCGGCAGCCACGGCATCCGTCACGAGTTCCAGGTCGATATCCGCGATTCCGACCACCCCATCACGAGGGGGCTTCCCCTGAAGTGGATGCATGCCAACGACGAACTCTACGACCGATTGCGCGGACCTGCCAAGAATCTTCACGTCTTGGCGACCGCGTTCTCTACCGTCGAATCGGAGGGCACCGGAGAACACGAGCCTATCTTGATGACGATCCGCTACGGCGAAGGCCGGATTTTCCATACGACCTTGGGTCACGCACTGGTCTCCCAGCGCTGCAACGGCTTCATCACCACGTTCAAGCGGGCCGCCGAGTGGGCGGTGACCGGCGAGGTCACCCAAACAGTTCCGAGCGAATTTCCGACTGCAGATGCGGTGAGCGTGCGGCCCGAGCCGCAGTAGCCGGTGCTTGATCCGCCGGTATCGGCAAATCGCGCTTTGCGGGCGCCTCTAGCTCAGGTAGAGTGAGGGGGTGCGGTCCACCCTCGCTTTAGTCATCTCCCTGATGTTGCTCTCGTGCACCGGAGCACCGGACACTCCCGCAGATCAGCTCGCGCGCGAGCAGGCCTTCGAGGAGTCGATGCGGGGCACCGTCTTGGACGGCCACTTCACACTCGTCCGGCTCGATGGCGACTCGTCCTCGACGGAAGATGGTGGTGGCACGGCGCGGCTGCGCTCGGAACGCTACGAAATCGAGAAGGTGGTCAAGCGCTCTGCCAACATCTGGACGTTCCATGCTCGGATTCAATTCGGCGACACGGACGTGACCCTGCCGGTTCCGGTCAAGCTCACTTGGGCGGATGACACCCCGGTCGTAAGCGTGACCGATCTTGGCCTGCCAGGTCTCGGCTCCTACACCGCGCGTGTTCTCTTCTACGGCGACTCATACGCCGGAACATGGTCAGGCGGCACACACGGCGGCAGCATGTTTGGCCGCTTGGAACGAGCCGAGTGAAGGCCACAGGGCGCAGTCTTGAACCAGCCGACCAGCAGGGGCAACTGCGGACGGGTCGGCTATGCTACTTGAGGCATGACCCGCAGGCAGATGATGTCCACCGCTCTGGGAGCGGCCGCCACGCTACGAGCCTTGGGAGCAGAGAGGCGCCCCAATATTCTCTTCGCCATTGCCGATGATTGGGGCTGGCCCCACGCCGGCGCCTATGGATGCAGTTGGGTCAATACGCCCGCCTTCGACCGCATTGCGAGCGAAGGCGTGTTGTTCACCAACTGCTTCACCTCCAATCCCAAGTGCTCTCCCTGCCGCGCCAGCATCCTGACCGGGCGCAACACTTGGCAGCTCGAAGAGGCCGTCAATCACTTCGGAGTGTTTCCGGCCAAGTGGCCTGTTTTCCCCGATCTGCTGGAACAGGCCGGATACCACGTCGGCTACACCGGCAAGGGCTGGGGACCGGGGGATCACAAAGCGGGCGGCTTCAAGCGCAATCCGGCCGGGCCGGAGTACGTCAAGCACACGCTTGAGCCGGAGTTCCGCGCCATGTCGAACAAGGACTACGCGAGGAATTTCGAGTACTTCCTCGAGGCCCGCGGCCCCAACCAGCCGTTCTGCTTCTGGTTTGGCACGCACGAGCCCCACCGTGCCTTCCAAGACGGAGCGGGCGAACTCAGCGGCAAGCGCTTCCAGGATGTCGACGTACCTGCCTTCTACCCCGATGACCAAACCATCCGGCGCGACCTAGCCGACTACGCCGTGGAGTCCGAGTGGTTCGACACCCACTTGGGGCGGATCTTGGCCAAGTTGGAGGAGATCGGGGAGCTGGACAACACCCTGATCATCGCCACCTCGGATCACGGCATGCCGTTCCCGAGGGTGAAGGGCCAGATTTATGAGTACGGCTTCCACCTGCCGCTGGCCGTCCGCGGGGGCGGCGGCCGCAAAGGGCGCACTGTGGAGGACTTCATCAATGTCAGGGACTTCGCACCCACGATTCTGGAACTCGCCGGCGTGGAGGTTCCGGACTCGGTAACTGGCAGGAGCTTTGTGGAGATCTTGAATTCAGACGCCGATGGCTGGATCGATTCCAACCGCAACCGCATGCTGGTCGGCAAGGAACGGCACGACTTGGGCCGGCCCAACGACTGGGGATATCCGGTGCGGGCCTTGCGCACGCCAGAGTACCTCTACGTCCGCAACTACGAGCCGGACCGCTGGCCCGCGGGCAATCCGGAGACCGGCTACCGCAACTGCGATGCCAGCCCGACAAAATCCCGGCTCGTGGGAGGCTTCGACGAGTACTACCGCATGTCGTTCGGCAAGCGCCCGGCCGAGGAGCTGTATCGCGTCGACAGCGATCCGGACTGCGTCCGCAACCTAGCCGCGGACCCGGCCCATTCCGAGGCCAAGAAGTCCCTGCGGGCCGAACTGCAGCAACGCTTGGAACGCGACGGCGACCCGCGCGCCCTAGGCCAGGCGTGGGTCTTCGACACCTATAGGTACACCGGCCAGCGCCGCCATGCCTACTCGACCTGGCTGGAACACAACGGCTCGTAGGGCCGAGGCCCCTTGACCGCATATACTAGACGCGATAGCCGCGCTTGCGCTCCCATCTGGGCGCAGGGTTGGAATCTGGGGCCGGCCGGGGCATGGATCACGCTCCCGGCCAATCTAGTCTGAAATTCGTGGGACAGGTGCGATGAAGGAATACGAGGGCAAGGATGTTCGCAACATCTGCATTGTCGGCCATGGCGACTGCGGCAAGACTACGCTAGCCGCCGCCATGCTCTACACGTCGGGCGCCACCAACCGCCTGACGAGTGTTGACGAGGGCAACACGATTACCGACTTCGACGAGGAGGAGGTCGCCCGCAAGGTGTCGATTTCCACGGGCGTGGCGAACGCCGAGTGGAAGGGAGCGAAGGTCAACCTGCTCGATACCCCCGGCTACAACATCTTCATCAACGAGGCCAAGACCGCGATGTCCGCGGCCGACGCCGCCTTGGTGGTGGTCGATGCAGTCAACGGCATCGAGATCCAAACCGAGAAAGGCTGGGGCTTTGCCTCGGAATTCGGCCTGCCCAAGGTGATCTTTGCCAACAAGATGCACAAGGAGCGGGCTTCCGTCGAGGCGGTTGCGGAACAGGCCAAGGAAATCTTCGGCGTCACCGCCGTATCGGTGCAGCTTCCCATCGGGCGCGAGAGCGGCTTCCGCGGCGTCGTCGACTTGCTCACCGGCAATGCCTACGAGTACGAGATGGGCGGCCCGGGGCAAGGTGCCGAGACTGCTGTCCCTGACGATCTGGCCGACCAAGTCGAGGAGATGCGCACCAGCCTGATCGAGGCCGTCGCCGAGACCGACGAGGAGTTGATGGAGGAGTACTTCGAGGAGGGCACGCTGGAGGCCGACAAGCTGGTCGCCGGTCTCCGCAAGGCGGTGGCCGCCGGAGAGGTCGTGCCCCTGCTGTGCGGCTCCGCGCTACACAACATGGGCATCGATCGGCTGCTCGATTTCTTGGTCGATTCGACGCCGTCGCCGGCGGATCGAGGCGAGCTCCCGACCGAGGACGGCGCGGTCCGCGTCGACGACGGCGAGCCGCTCTCGTTGCGCGTCTGGAAGACCGCTTCGGATGCGTTCGCGGGGCGAGTGAACTACTTCCGCGTCGCTTCTGGCGTGCTGCAGAACGACGCATCGGTGTACAACCACAGCAAGCAATCCGGCGAGAAGTTCGCGCGCATCAGCGTGGCGCAGGGCAAGACGCTGGAACCGGTCTCGGCGATCCATGCCGGCGACATCGGAGTGGTCGCCAAGCTCAAGGACACCGGAACGGGCGACAGCCTCGGGGCAAAGGAGCGGCACGTCGCGTTCTCGCAGGTCAGTTTGCCGCCGCCATCGATCTCGTACGCCATCCAGCCCAAGACGCGCCAGGACGAGGACCGTCTCGGCAGCACCATAGCCAGAGTGCTGGAGGAAGATCCTTCGCTGAACTTCTACCGCGATCCGCAGACGCAGGAGTTTCTGCTCGCGGGCAACGGCCAGCAGCATATCGACATCGTCTGCAGCAAGCTGCGCAAGCGTTACAACGTCGATGTCGAGTTGCGCTCGCCCAAGATCCCCTACCGGGAAACGATCCGCGGCCAGGCGGATGTCCACGGACGCCACAAGAAGCAGACCGGAGGTCACGGCCAGTTCGGCGATTGCAAGATCCGGATGGCGCCGCTAGAGCGGGGCGGCGAATTCGAGTTCGCCGACGAAATCTTCGGCGGCGCGATTCCCAAGACCTACATCCCAGCCGTGGAGAAGGGAATTCGCGAGGCAGCTCAGAGGGGCTACTTGGCGGGCTATCCCGTCGTCGACTTCAAGGTCACGCTGTACGACGGCTCCTATCACGACGTGGATTCCTCGGAGCTGGCGTTCAAGCTGGCGGGCAGCAAGGCCTTCAAGCTGGCCATGGCGGAGGCGCGGCCGGCCTTGCTTGAGCCGATCATGAAGGTCGAGGTCGTGGCCCCGATCGAATTCTCCGGCGACCTGATGGGCGACCTGAACAGCCGCCGCGGCCGCATCCAGGGCATGGAGGCCAAGGGCGCCACCCAGCTGATCCATGCGCACGTGCCGATGGCCGAGATGCTCACCTATGCCAACGACCTCACCTCGATGACACAGGGCCGCGGCTCGTTCTCGATGGAGCAGCATGCCTACGATTTCGTGCCGGGACAGCTCGCCGACAAGATCGTGCAGGCTGCCAAGCGGACCGGTGGCGACGGAGAAGACGACGAATAGGGCGCCCTACGCTTGCGTCAGCAGTCGCGCCAGGCTCTTGGCGCAGATCGTCGTTCCGAGGTACTTGTCGCCGCCGGGACCCGTCCAGTGGGTTTCCAGGCTCACCGCACCAGCGTAGCCGTCGGCTTGGAGCGCCGATAGCTGCTCCTGCCATCCAACCCCGCCGGCGCCGATGTCGCACCATTGCGGCTGGCCGCTGCTCGGATCGCACGTGCAGTCCTTGACGTGGACATGGCAGATGCGGCCCGCGGGAACCTGGCGGTAACCATGCGGCACCGCCGCCTCTCCCGCGACGAAGGCGTTGCCGGGATCCCACACCACGCCGTAGGGGTCGGGATCGAGTTCTTTGATAGCGCGGGCGACTTCTGCGCCGGTTGCAAAGTGGCAGGCGGGCTCGTTCTCGAGGCCTAGGCGGACGCCGGCTTGGCGGGCGATTTCGCCGCCCTCGGCAAGGATTTCCGTGATACGTCGAACGTTACGCCCCGGCTCCACCGTGCGCCAGAAGCTGAATACCCTCACGACAGGTGCCTCGAGTCGGTGTGCGATCTCCAGCGCCCTGGCCAAGATGCGCGGCTGGTCGGCAAAGTCGTAGGCGGCTTGGAAGGCGTCCTGCTGGAACCTCTGGTCCACCTCCCCGCCGGCCGGCAGGACGCACTTGTAGACGGGCGAGGCGACAGCGACAAACCGTCGGCCGTGCCGGTCCGCGATCTGCTTGAGCTGATCGATTTCGCCGTTCGACATCGCCAGCACGTTCTTGTCCCAGGCAGTGCGGATCTCGAGCCCGGCGATGTCCAGTTCCATGGCGGTTGCGCACACGCGCTCGAAGTCCTGCGAAAACTCGTCGGTGATGACCGCGATCGGGAAGGTTGCCATCTTTCTCCATCGTAGGCAGGCTCTAGGGCAGGGCCCTGCCGGCGCCCGTCACGCCGCCAAGTGGTACACGCCGCCCGCTGCCGTTCGCTCAAAGCGCGACACTCGCAGGCCGCTTGCGAACGCCGCTTGCAAGGAGTCGCGCACCCGCGCTTGGATTCTTGCAGCTTGCGCGCGCGGGACGTCCGAAATCCTGGCCGGAATCTCAACCCGCTCGGTGCTCCCGGACCTGGGACGCGGGCGGCCTTCGAGGCATGCGACCGCGCCCGGGCTGCGCAGGTTCCATGCGGCGACCAAGCGGTCGGTGGGCAGCGCGCCGTGCAAGTCGCTCGAGGTAACCCCGTAGAAGTTGAGCAGGTAGGCTTGTACGTCGACGCCGAGCTTTTCTACATTGAAGTAGGCGTTGCGGGACTGGAGCGGATCGAACGTCCACTCGATCAGGTCCAAGCCGGCGGCGAGGGCCTCTTCGCGCTGGCGCAGCTTGATCTGGTACCCGACACCTTGCCCGTGCAGCCGCGGGCTGACCCCCACCATGTGGCTGTGCCAGTAGCGACGGCCGTCAAGCTTGAACGCGGCAAAGGCCAGCGAGAAGCCGACCATTTCGCCGCCAAGGTAGGCCCCCAGGCACGAGCCCCCGATGCGGTCGAACACGCCGAACAACCTGGGCGCGACCAGATCGCCTTCGTCGAATCCCCAGATCTCCGACTGGAGCCTCAAGGTCGACTGGAACTCTTCCAGCGTTCGCAGCGGCCGGATCTCGACCGGCCCTAGTCCTGCTTGGCGCGCTGCCATAGCTGTTCCAGCTCCGCGGGCGTGCAGGCCGCCATCTCCCGGTCCTCCTCTGCCAGAGCTCGCTCCATCGAGCGAAAGCGTTGCCGGAACTTGGAATTGGCCCGCTTGAGCGCCAGTTCCGGGTCCACTCCGGAGAATCGGGCGACGTTGACGGCCATGAAGAGCAAGTCGCCGACCTCGTCTTCGACACGTCCCGGGTCGCTCGCCTGGAGAGCCTCGCACACCTCGCGGAATTCCTCGGCGAGCTTGTCGCCCATGTCCTCGAATTCCTGCCAGTCGAAGCCGGCCTTGGCCGCGGCCTTTCCTGCTTGGTGCGCCTCCAGCATGGCGGGTTGGTACCTGGGGATATCGTCCAGCAATCCCTCGCCTTGGGGCTGCGGCTTCTCCTGCCGCTTGATTTGCTCCCAGCGTTGGGTCACGTCGTCGGCCGTCTTCAGCGACTCCGACTCGAACACGTGCGGGTGGCGTCGGACCAGTTTGGAGTTGATGGTCTCCAAGACGGCCTGGATGTCAAACCATCCTTCGCTCCGGGCGATCTCCGCTTGGAAGACCACTTGCAGCTGCAGGTCCCCTAATTCCTCTGCCAGGCCGGTCCAGTCGCGCCGGTCGATCGCGTCGATCACCTCGTAAGTCTCTTCGATGAGGTAGCGGCGCAGGGACTCCAGCGTTTGCTCGCGGTCCCACGGGCAGCCCTCCGGCGATCGCAGGCGGCGCATGATCGCCAGCAAGTCCCCGAACTGTTCTGTCGCCCGCGACATGTGCGATTTCTAATCGTAGGTTAGTCTCTGCCCGATTCGGACTGGCTCCGGTGGACTAGGGCTGCGGCCGGCACTGCGTTGCCCTGTTCCAACCCTACCAGCGACGTAGGCGCGCCGCATGCCTCCAAGGTTCCGGACAGCCGAGTCTCTGGGACCCGACTTCAGAAGGAATCGCAGCTCTCACTGAGGCATTCGAAATCCGCCCCCAACATAGAGCAGTTGTCCGGTCACCCATCGCGCCTGGTCGGAGGCTAGGAACGAGACGACGTCCGCTACATCCTGTGGTGTCCCCAGCCGACCGAGGGGGGTGCGTTCCACAATCACCCCCTCCAGCTCGGGGGTGATGTAGCCAGTCTGTATCGGTCCGGGCGCAACGACGTTACTGGTGATCCCATATTTCCCTAGCTCTGAGGCCGCAGACCGACTGTAGGATTCGATCGCATGCTTGCTTGCTGCGTAGCTGACATTCAGGCTGTGCGCATCCGCTGCATCAGTGCTGATGTTAATGATCCGGCCCCACTTGGCGTCCCTCGCTACGTGCCTTCTCGTGAACTCGGCCATCAGGAGCACGGTGGCTCGGACATTGACGGCGAAGTGCCGATCAATTCCTTCGGCGGTTGTCAATTCCACGCTCGCGTCGTACTGGCTTCCTCCGACGCCGGCAGGATCAAACGTCTCCAGCGAACAGTAGGCGTGATTGTTCACCAGAATCTCTGCGTGGCCGAGCTCAGCTTCGCAGGCGTCGAGCACTGCTGAAACTGACTCACTTGCGGAGAGATCAAGTTCCAACATGGCGGCGCGCCCGCCAGCCGACTTGACGGACGACACGATGTGTTCGGGTGTTTGTTGCTGGTGGGCATGATAGAGCGCATCTCCGCCTATTCCCGCCGATTGAGCTGTGCGGAGCTCGTCTTTCGAATAGGGGGTCGCAGGTCGGAAATAGGTAACGAACACATTGGCGCCGTGGGCGCCGAGCGCCCTCGCGATGGCAGCCCCTATGCCGTGGTTGCCGCCGGTGACGAGAGCCGTCTTCCCTTTCAGTTCTGCAGGATTCACGCGCGAGCCTCCGGTCGTTGTCACCCCCGTGGATTCCGGCCATCGAGAATAACCCCGCTACAGGAGAGGATTCCCATATCACTCGATGACTTGAAATCTTACAGGAGCACGAGGGCATGCAGACTCAAACGCGATCTGCCCTACCACGTTTTCGCGCACGGGTGGGAACTTGGATCGGCAAACGTGGGGGACTGCTTGGGTTCAGTGAACCAGCTACGAGGCTGTTCGAGCATGCTCCCAGCCCGCCAAGAGACGGATGTCTTGGTTACGCGCGACAACGGTGGCCGTAGTGCGGCCATGCGGCACCTTCCCGCCTGGAAATCCCAGCAGGCCTAATCCCTTCAGCTCAAGGAAATGGAATGATCCATGCCATTCGGCGCGCGAAACTGTGCTACCACATGAGGTAACGATAGTCCGACCCGGAGGGTCGCGAAGACTAGGGGAGCCGTGATGGCGACGAGGCGAATCACGCTCTGCAACGCCACAACGATAGCCATCCCATTGCGCTCGGGCATCTACACCCCGACACTCGAACATGTGCGGGTTACGTTTGAATTCTCGCAACCGGGCGACACTAAACTCTGAAGTGTGGGCTGTTGGCTGCGGCTTGACCGTTATCAACTGCTCGGAGTTGCCAGCCCTCTAGCTGCGAACTCACCGGTCTGTGCAGGAAACTGCCATGTCCCATAGTGTCGAGTACACGGACGAATTCGAGGCATGGTGGAACGGCCTGACGCTCCGCGAGCAGGCGGATTCCGCGAAGGTGGTGGATCTGCTGGTGGCGCGTGGCGCAACGCTGGGGAGCCCTTATTTTCACAAGTCAAGAGTTCAAGGCACTCGCACATGCGCGAACTGCGCATCCAGAGCGGTGGACGTCCAATCCGGATCTCTTATGCCTTCGATCCTCGTAGGACCGCGATCCTGCTGATTGGCGGACGCAAGATGGAGCAGGAACGGTTCTATCGGGAGTACGTGCGGCGGGCCGACGCGATCTATGATGAGTACGTTCGCCAGCTCCGGCACGAAGGGTTGCTGGAGTTAGAGAGCGGATGGGAAAGATGAAGCATCGACCTTGGCGAGAGCTGTTCGAGCGGTTGCCGCCGAAGACTCAGGTCGCGGTCAAGGAGAACACGGCTCAAGTGCTGACCGAGTTGGACCGGGCCGAGCGGAAGCAGCACGGCGAGGGCCGACTTGACGACGAGCCCGTGCCCGCGCGTCCTGCGGGGCTGACGCGCTGACCGGTCGCCACCGTCCGCCCACGGGAAGGCGCTGGTCCGCTTCGATGACTTTCCGTCGTGCCCGGTCTGCTCGGTCACCCAGTCCACGAACGACGGGCGGAAACCGCGCGTGCCGGGGTTCAATTCGTGCAGCGTCGACGCGGAAGTGGGACTGGTGCTCCGAATGCGCAACACGAGCTACTGCCCGCCGTCGAGGTCTCGCCGCCGGCTTCGTCGGTGATGACTAGTAATGACAAGGCCATGCGAGGCTCCGGCCTGTGATAGGGTATCGACCGGAATTCCTATGACCCCTACAATCCGCGTAGCCTGCACCGGCGTTGCGATCGCCGCCCTGTTGGCGGCCTGCTCGGCCGAGCAGGCGCCCCCGCCCAAGCCCAACATCCTGTTCATCGCGATCGACGACCTCAACGATTGGGTGGGACCGCTGGGGGGCCACCCGCAGGTGAAGACGCCCTACATGGACCGCTTGGCCGCGCGCGGCACGACGTTTCTCAACGCCCAGACCCAGGCGCCGCTGTGCAATCCGTCTCGCACCAGCCTCCTGACCGGACGCCGGCCGACTAGCACAGGGATTTACGGACTCGCGCCGTGGTTCCGCGAGGTTGAATCGCTGCAGGACATCGAGTCACTGCCCCAGTATTTCGAGCGCAACGGCTACGCCACCTACGCCACCGGCAAGATCTACCACGGGCGGTTCGGAAGAGCCGAAACAGATACCGAGTTCCAGTTCTTGGGACCGCCTGCTGGGGTGGGAGCCCGCCCCGAAGAAAAGCTGGTGCAGACGCCGCAGAACCACCCCCTGATGGACTGGGGGACATTCCCGCACAAGGACGAGGACAAAGGCGACTGGCAGGTCGCCAGTTGGGCCGTCGAACAGCTGCAAGGGCCGCTGAACGGGCCGCAAGAGCAGCCATTCTTCTTGGCCGCCGGGTTCTTCCTGCCCCACGTGCCTTGCTACGTGACGCAGAAGTGGTACGACATGTACCCGCTCGATTCGGTCGTCCTGCCCGAGATCCGCCGCGACGACCGCGACGACACGCCCCGCTTCAGCTGGTACCTGCACTGGAAGCTGCCCGAGCCTCGGCTGAAATTTCTCGAGGAAGCCGGCGAGTGGCGCAATCTCGTGGCGTCCTATCTGGCGTCGGTCAGCTTCGTCGACAGCCAGGTCGGGCGCGTGCTGGACGCGCTGGAGGCGAGCGGCCATGCCGACGACACCGTCGTCGTGCTCTGGTCGGACCACGGCTGGCACCTCGGCGAGAAGCTGATCACCGGCAAGAACACGCTCTGGGACCGCTCGGCCAGGGTGCCGCTGATCTTCGCAGGCCCGGGCGTCGCGAACGGCGCTCGCGTGACCAGTCCGGCGGAACTGCTCGACATCTACCCCACGCTGGTCGAGCTTGCCGGACTGCCCGCCCAGCAGGGGCTGGACGGCCACAGCTTGGCTCCGCAGCTTCAGGACGCGTCGGCTCCACGCGAATGGCCCGCCATCACCACGCACAATCCGGGCAACCACGGCGTGCGCTCCGAGAACTGGCGCTATATCCGCCACGCGGACGGTTCCGAAGAGCTCTACGACATGCGCAACGACCCGCAGGAGTTCGAAAACCTTGCCGGCGACAGCCAGTATGCCGAGGTGATGGCCGACCACCGTCGCTTCCTGCCCGAGAGCGAGCAGCCGCATGCCCCCGGCAGCCGCGCTCGCGTGTTGATCTACGACGACGGCAATGTGAACTGGGAGGGCGAGGACGTAGCTCCGACCGATCCCATCCCGGAGATCTGATAAGAATGGAGTGTCTTGCCTGAGACCGTTCTCGGCGTCATTCCCGCTCGCTTCGCATCGCGCCGTTTCGAGGGCAAGCCCCTGGCGGACTTGGGGGGCAAGCCCCTGATCCAGCACGTCTACGAGCGCTCTGCCGCGTGCCCTGTCTTTGAGCGGGTGGTCGTCGCCACGGACGATGAGCGGATCCGCGCCGCGGCGGAACGCTTCGGCGGCGCGGTGACGATGACCTCTCCCGATCACGTCTCCGGAACGGACCGCGTGGCCGAGGTGGCCGCCGCCGAGAGCGCCGCGATCGTCGTCAATATCCAGGGCGACGAGCCGTTTGTCAACGCTCGCGTGCTGGAGCAGGTGGTGCGTCCGCTGCTGGATCCCACGGCGCCGCCGATGGCGACGCTGTGCAAGCGAATCACGGAGCGAGCCGTGCTGGAAGATCCGAACGTTGTCAAGGTCGTCACTGCCTCGGACGGCAGTGCGCTGTATTTCTCGCGCAGTCCGGTCCCTTATCCGGATCGCGGCGTGGGCGCGGGCGCGTGGGAACACATCGGAATCTACGCCTACCGCAGGGATTTCCTGCTGGCTTTCAGCCGCATGCGGCCGACGCAACTCGAGCTGGCCGAAGGGCTGGAGCAGCTCCGGGCCCTGGAGCACGGCCATCGCATTGCGGTCGTCCAAACCGACGACCACGTCGGTGTCAGCGTGGACACGCCCGACGACCTGCGCCGGGCGCGGCAGATGCTGGAGCAGAGCGCCGTGCCCCCTGCCTAGGGCGCGCTGGCGGGCATTGAAGCAGGGGGCGCGGCTTTTCTACAATAGGGGTAGGCAAGGCAGTTCCAATTCTCTGGAACGCGCTTTCGTGGAGGGACGACGGGATGTCGGAAGAACAGGCCGGGGGTGCATCTGGCGCCTCGCTGATTGGGCGCATCAAGGCGAGCATCCAGGCCGAGAGCAGGGACGAAGAGGCCAAGATCCGCTCGCGGCGCAGGTTGATCGGGTTGCTCACGGGCGGCTTCCTCACGACGAACTTGCTGATGTTCCTGCGGTTCTTCTTCCCGCGCACGATCTTCGAGCCGCGGACGCAGTTTCGCATCGGCCTGCCAACCGACTACGGCATCGGCGTCGATACGCGCTTCCAGAAGAGCAAGCGCATCTGGGTCGTGCGCACGACAGACCGGCTCTTCGTGATCTACGCCAGCTGCACGCATCTGGGCTGCACGCCGGACTGGAAGCTCAGCGAGGCGAAGTTCAAGTGCCCGTGCCACGGCAGCGGCTACGACCCGGAGGGCCGCAACTACGAGGGCCCGGCGCCGCGACCGATGGACCGGGCGTACGTGTCACTGGACCCTCAAGGGCGCATCGTTGTGGACACGAGCGTGCTCTACCGCGAGGAAAAGGGGCAGCCCACGCAGTTCGACACCGAGGGCAGCTACATCCAGGTGTGATGGCGGCAGGAGACCAAGAGCATGGCTGACAACAACCCGACCGACGTCAAGGACAAGCCCGCCGCGCCGGCTGGCGGCAACGGCAACGGTGCCCGCACGCTGCTGGGCGTGACCATCGATCCGGACGAGATCAAGAAGAAGGCGCAGATCGACCTCGAGGGGCTCAAGCAGCCGACGAAGACCGAGGTCTACAAGTCGATCTTTCGCGTCAAGCATGACCAGACCGCCCGCAGCCGCACGCTGGGCGTGCTGAGCAACGTCTTCCTGCACTTGCACCCGGCCAAGGTCAACCGCGACGCGGTCCGCTACAACTTCACCTGGGGCATGGGCGGCATCAGCTTCTACCTGTTCTGGGTGCTGACCTGGACCGGCGTGCTGCTGATGTTCTACTACCACCCGACCAAGGTCCAGGCCTTCCGCGACATTCTCTACCTCGAGCACGACGTGCCCTTCGGCAAGCTGCTGCGAAACATGCACCGCTGGGCCGCGCACGCGATGGTGCTGACCGTGCAGTTGCACATGTTCCGGGTGTTCCTGACGGGCTCGTACAAGAAGCCGCGCCAGTTCAACTGGTCGGTCGGCGTGATCCTGCTGGTTCTGACGCTGCTGCTGTCGTTCACGGGCTACCTGCTGCCCGACGACCAGCTCGGATTCTGGGCAGTCACCGTGGGCACCAACATGGCGCGCGCGACCCCCATGCTGGGGCACGAGGGCCCCTTCGGGCCGGAACTTGGCATGACGCCTTTCAACGACGTGCGCTTCGCGCTGCTGGGCGGCTCGATCGTGGATGCCAACGCGCTGCTGCGCGCCTATATCTGGCACTGCATCGCGATTCCGGGCTTTGCGGCGATCTTCATGATCGTGCACTTCTGGCGAGTCCGCAAGGACGGCGGAATTTCCGGGCCTGCCCCGATCATGCTCGAGAAGGAAATCAAGCCGGTCCGCAGGTAAGGGTCAGCGAAGAGAGCAGGAATCAGCACAATGGATTGGCACCAACTCTGGACCATCGTCTCCCTCCCGGACAACATCCCGATCGTGGGGATGCTCTTCATCATCCCGTTCTTCACTTGGTACGCCGTGCGGCAGGCGCGCGCCAACGACCGCCTGCTGGAGCGGCTCGAGAACGACCCGGAATTGGCCAAGACGCACCACCGCAAGGTGCAGCCCTTCCAGAAAGGCTGGGTGCGGGAGGTGGCGGTGTGGCCCTACCTGCTGCGCATGGAGTTCTTGGCGGCGATCATCGTCACAATCATCCTGATGGTGTGGTCGATCACGCTCGACGCGCCGCTGGAAGAGCCGGCCAATCCGTCCCTGACGATGAACCCGTCCAAGGCGCCGTGGTACTTCCTCGGCCTGCAGGAGATGCTGGTCTACTTTGACCCGTGGATCGCCGGCGTCGTGATGCCGACGCTGATCATCATCGGGCTGATCGTGATCCCCTACATTGACGCGAACCCGCTGGGCAACGGCTACTACACCTACAAGCAGCGGCGCTTCGCGATCTGGGCCTTCATATTCGGCTTCATCATCCTGTGGTGCTCGATGATCGTGATCGGCACCCTGATCCGCGGCCCGGGCTGGATGTGGTTCTGGCCGGGCATGACCTGGGACCACAACCGCCTGATCTTCGAGATCAACCGCGACTTGCACGAGATCGTGGGCATCACCTCCCAGCCGTGGATCGGAATATTCGGCGGCATGGTGGTGGGCGGCTTCATGGTGGTGGCCGGCTACGCTTGCCACCGCATCATCACGGCCACCGAGTTCAGCCGCAAGATACTGGGCCGCATGTCGCTGCTGCAGTACGCGATCCTGCAGGGGCTGCTCGTCATCATGCTGGCGCTGCCGGTCAAGATGGCGGCGCGCTTGTTGTTCCGCATCAAGTACGTGTGGGTCACGCCTTGGTTCAACGTCTAGCGTTGCAGGCAAACAAGGTCACGCAAGGGAAGGCATAGCGATTCACATGGCAGAAGAAACCCAGGTTCAGCCGGATCCGATAACCACCAAGTCGTACAGCGTCCACCTGCTGGTGTCGATGCTGCTGCTGCTGGCTTCGCTGGTGTGGGCGATCTACGACGAAGTCGAGATCATGCGGCCCTACAAGGACTACCAAGCCCGATTCAGGGCCTACTATTCGCGCTTCTTGACGGAACTGCAGCCGCAGCAGGCGGCCAAGGAGGACGCGATCCGGCAGTCGCCGGAATACCAGCAGCTCAGCGGCGAGCTCGGCACCGCCGAAGAGGCGGTACGCGCGCGGATCGCGGAAATCGACCGCGAGGTCGGCCAAGGGGTGGTGCCGCGCATGACTGCGGCCCGCAACGCCTTCCAGGTCCTGCGCAGCGAGATCGACGCACAGCGCTATCTGATCGAGGTCTCCCACGACGAGGAAGACAAGCAGTCCATGCGGGAGGATATCGAGGAAATCCGCTCCCGCGTGGTCGAAGTCGAGCTGCCGCTCGCCGACGGCTCCGGCGGGACCGAGGAGCTGGAGCTGCGGTACGAGCAGCTCGAGGCGGAATTCCTGGGCATGCAGGAGCTGCGCACCAAGCTGCAGGCGGAGCGCTTGGAGGCGCTGGCCGAGGCAAACCGGCTGCGCGCCGAGCGCGACGCATTGATGTCCGACCGCTTGGTCGGCCTGGGCGCGACGCAGATCGACGGGCTGATGGCGAACATGCGCAACTTCGACATCGGCATCAAGCAGATCCACCTGCTGGACATCGACTTGGTGGATCGCTGCGAGTCCTGCCACCTCGGCATTCGCGAGCCCGTCGAGATCGGGCCCACGGATCTGATCTACCCGGTGTTCCAAAGCCACCCCCGGCCGGAACTGCTCCAGATCCACGACCCCGAGGCTTTCGGCTGCTCGTCCTGTCACAACGGCAACGGCCGGGCCACGCGCAGCGTGACCAAGGGCCACGGGCGACACAAGTTCTGGCTCTGGCCGATGTATTTCCCGGAGAACGTCGAGGCCGGCTGCCAGCAGTGCCACGCGAAGGAGATCGTCACCCCCGGCGGCGAGACGCTCAACATGGGGCGCGAGCTGTACATGAACAAGGGCTGCTGGGGCTGCCACCGCTTCGAGGGCTACGACGCCGAGGCCGAAGAGCTGACCGCCGTGAGCCAGGAGTTGCGCAATCTCAGCGCGACCCACGCGGCGAATGCTAAGGAGATGCGCGTCAACCTCGATCTGGGAGACACGGCCGCCGACGGCGGCGCCGCCCAGCGGCACTACGCCCGGGCCGAGGAGTTGCGGCTGACCAACACGCGCCTGGACGCGGAGATCCACAACCTGACGATGGAACAGGCCAACCTCGCCCAAGAGGTCAAGAAGTTCGGCCCCAGCCTCAAGGAGATCAAGCTCAAGGACGTCAAGGAGTGGATTCCGGCCTGGGTCAAGAATCCCCACGAGTTCCGCCCCGGTTCGAAGATGCCGGTGTTCCGGCTGCTAGACGAGGAGGTCCAGCAGATCTCGGCCTATCTGTGGCAGAACGCGCTGGACGGCGAACTGGCCCGGCACCCGCGCGGTAACGCCGAGCGCGGCAGGGAGCTGTTCGAGACCCGCGGCTGCTTGGGCTGCCACTCGATCGGAGAGGGCGACAGCCAGATCGGCGGAGACTTTGCCGCCAACCTCAGCCGGGTCGGCGAGAAGATGAACTACGACTACATGGTGCGCTGGATTCACGATCCCTCGGAAGTGACCCCGGATCCGAACGTGCCTGATGCGATGCGGCCGCGCCCGGTGATGCCGAGCCTGCGCCTGACGGATCAGGAGTCGCGGGACATCGCCACCTATCTCAGCGAGCAGCGAACGGACCAGGAGTACCCGCCGGCGCCATACATGGACGATCCGGAGATGGCAGCGGCGGGTCTGGACGCCATCCGCCACTACGGTTGCGCCGGCTGTCACGAGATCTCGGGCCTGGAGGAAGAGGGCCGCATCGGCACGGACCTGACTCTGGAGGGCAGCAAGCCGCTGGAGCGACTCGATTTCGCCCTCAAGACGCACGAGGCCGAGCTGGAGGGTTGGTACTCGCACAAGGGCTTCTTCGAGCGCAAGCTCGAGAACCCGGCGGTCTTCGACGAGGGCAAGGAGCGCGAGCACCTCGAGCGCCTGCGGATGCCCAACTTCAACCTCAGCGCCGAGGAGATCAACGCCCTGACGACGTTCCTGCTGGGCGCGGTCGAGACGACCTTCCCCGAGCAGTACCGCTTCGAGCCGGAAGACGAGCGGGCTGACGTGCAAGAGGGCTGGTGGATCATCACGCGGCACAATTGCACGGGCTGCCACCAGATCCGCCCGGGCAATGTTTCGTCGTTCATGACGATTCCGCGCTACACCGACGACCCGGACTGGGCCGAGCAGCTGCCGCCGCAGCTGTACACCGAGGGCGCGCGCGTGCAGCCCGACTGGCTGACGGGCTTCCTCGCCAACCCGGCTCTCAGCGAACGCGACGTGAACCGCAACGGGGTGCGCGAGTACCTGCATGCGCGCATGCCGACGTTCTACTTCTCGGACCGCCAGCTGGCGAAGCTCACCAAGTTCTTCATGGCGCGCGACTCGCAGCCGGTACCGCACATGCCCGAGGCCATGGAGCCGCTCACGAACGCGGAGCGGGCGATCGGGCGTCAGCTGTTCGTCAGCGATGCCGCGCCGTGCCTGAACTGCCACATGACCGGCATCCCGTCGCAGGATGTCGACGCCACGGCGCCCAATTTCCTGATCGCGTCCGAGCGTCTCAAGCCGAACTGGACCTACCGCTGGATGCTCGAGCCGGCCTCGATCGCGCCGGGCACGGCGATGCCGTCCGAACTGTTCGAACGCGATGGCGACCGCTGGGTATTCGCAGGCCAGATCCCGGCCCAAGCGCGCAACTACGAGGGCGACCATGCCGATCTGCTGACGCGCTACATGTTCCAAATGGACGCTGCGGAATTGCGTCGTCTGCAAGCCCTACAATGAGGATTCAAACGCTTTTCGGAGGTATGCAAGCGTGAGCAAAGGTAAAGTTCTGGCGGCGGCTTTGATGCCCGCAGCCCTGCTGGCCCTGGCCGTGGCCTGTGGCGGCGACGACTACTTCGACGATTACGACGCGAGGACGAGGGGCCAGCAGGGCGGCCAGTCCGGCGGCGATGCCGCGCCTGTCGGCGAGATGGTGACGGTGGACCCGGCCACGGCCGCGACGGTGACGGGCATGATCACGTTCTCGGGCGATGCGCCGCGCTTCCCTCCCGTCAACATGAGTGCCGAGCCCGACTGCATCCAGTTGCACGGCGGGCGCGTGCCCTCCGACCGCGTGGTCATCAACGACGGCAAGCTGCAGCACGTATTGGTGTGGGTCTCGCAGGGATTGGAAGGCAAGCGCTTCCCGGTGCGCACCGACGCGGTCAATCTGGATCAAGACGGCTGCATCTACAAGCCGCACGTCGTTGCCGTGCAGATGGGCCAGCCGCTGAACATCACCAACTCCGACCCCACGACCCACAACGTCCACCCGCTGCCGCGTGAGAACCGCGAGTGGAACAAGTCCCAGACTTCCGGCGCTCCGGCGATCGATTACGCCTTCCCGCGCGCAGAGATGAAGATCGCGGTCAAGTGCAACATCCATCCTTGGATGCAGGCCTATATCCACGTGATGGAGCACCCGTACTTCGCGGTCAGCGCTTCCGACGGGACGTTCGAGATCGGCAATCTTCCTCCGGGCAGCTACACGCTGCAGGCGGTGCATGAGCAGCTGGGAGAGCAGGAAATGCAGATCACCGTCGGGCCCAGCGAGAGCACGGAAGTCACTTTCGCCTATTCCAACTGATGTCCGAGCGCCGTCGCTGCGCCTAGGCAATGAACACCAACCTCCCGACCACCGTGCGGGCTGCCGGCGACAGCGGTGCGGCGGCCGTGCTGGCCGATTACTACGAGTTGGTCAAGCCATCGATCGTCTGGCTCATCCTGATGTCCACGGCGATGGGCTGCTACTTGGCAGCCGACGGCGCGCTGCCGGCCGCGCAGATGCTTCACGCCCTGTTCGCGACAGCGCTGCTGGCCGCCGGGACGGGTGCCTTGAATCAGTGGTGGGAGCGGGACGTGGATGCACGCATGCG
Organism: Bryobacterales bacterium; assembly: GCA_028819215.1. Classification (GTDB taxonomy): domain Bacteria; phylum Acidobacteriota; class Terriglobia; order Bryobacterales; family UBA6623; genus VXMF01. Next base: position 58,659 of record JAPPMG010000024.1, on the reverse strand, counting down.
CCGCACCGCGACCCGTCCGCTGCCCGCGGGCAGGGTTCCGTCGCGTTCGGCATTGATCTATGCGTCCGGCCTGACGGTCGCGGGCTTGGCCTACTTGTTCGTTGGCGTCAATGCGCTTAGCTTTTGGCTCGGCGTGTGCACGGTGGTCAGCTATAACCTCGTCTATACGCCGCTGAAGACGCGCACGTGGTGGTCGACCACCTTGGGCGCGTTCCCCGGAGCCGTGCCGCCCCTGATGGGCTGGGCCGCCCTGCGCGGGAGCTTGGGCGTCGAGGCCTGGGTCCTGTTCGGGGTCCTGTTCCTGTGGCAATTCCCGCACTTCTACGCGATTGCGTGGATGTACCGCGAGGACTACGCTCGGGCGGGAATCCGGATGCTGCCCGTAATCGAGCCCTCGGGAAGATCGACGTACCGTCAGATCATTGCCAGCTCGACCCTGCTCGTGCCGCTCTCGATGGCCCCGGCGTGGCTGGGCATGGCAGCTTGGTGGTATATGGTGCCAGCGTTCCTGCTCGGCTGCGCCTACCTCGCAGCGGGCGTGCGACTGGCCAAAAGCGGTACGGCCGGCGACGCGAGAGACTTGCTACGGGCTTCGGTGCTATACCTGCCGTTGCTATACCTGTTCCTGCTGGTCGCCAAGCCCTGACCGCTCGTCCGAGCCCCTGCCTGCGCCGCCAGCGCGGCGCGGCGGCGCGCGTCAGTTGCTCTCGTCGCCGGTGGCGACGTCCTCCATCTTCTCGGCCGGTCGCTCCAGGGCCGCCCTTGCGCCGTCCCGGATCAAGCTGCCTTCCGAAGGCCCCTGGAAGAACATGAAGCCATCCCGGTCGCGCCAGGCCAACGGCCCGGCCAGGATCTTGCCGGCCTTGAGCGTTTCGACCTTGATCTCCTCGATCAGAGCCATGTAGCGCGGATCGTCACGCTCCCAGCCGGTAAAGCTGCCGATGTCGCCGCTCGCGGCGAAGACCACGTCCACGCCGTCGATCGCCGCCACCTTGTCGACAATGTCGACGCCCGCGGGCGATTCGATCATCACGACGACCATGATGTTGTCATTGGCCACGGCCCGGTAGTCGGATCCCCAGAGGCGACCGTACTGGCCGCCGCCCCGGCTGCGCTTGCCCCGAGGCGGGAACTTGGCGTAGGTCACGCCGTCCTCGGCCTCTTGGACGCTGTCCACCATGGGGACGACGATTCCAAGCGCGCCGATGTCAGTGGCCTTTTGGATGTCGCCTTCCGTGGGTGTCGGGACCCGGATAAAGGGGATCGCCGGTGCGTCCTTGCAAGCCCAGATCATCTTCGCGACTTGGTCGTAGTTCAGCGGGCTGTGTTGCATCTCGATCCAGAGAAAGTCGAACCCGGAATTCGCCATGGCGCAGTACACGTTCGGGTCGGAGGTATTGATCGTGCCGCCAACGACCTGCTTGCCCTCCGCGAGCTTCTGCTTGACGGTGTTGAAAATCCGCGGCTCTTCGGCTAGGGCCGGCACGGCGCAGGCCAGTGCCAGCGGCACCAAGATAAGGCGGGACAGATTCTTGCGTTGCACTTGGACTCCCTCAAGATCACGGCGACTGGCAGTCGCCGGACGGCAACAGTATACATCGTCTGCGAGGACCGTTGAGCCTTCTGGGCAGAGGGCATCTGCGCGCAAGCAACAGCGCTTGTCTGCTGCCCGGTCGAAGAGGCCGGCGGTTGGGCGCCGACTACGCGTTCGGCCTAGATCGCCATGCGATCGGATTCTCGGCGGTATCCTTCTGGCGATGGTCCTGGACGAATTGATCGACGTCAACGAGTTCCGTCGGATACGAGCCGGTGTAGCACGAATAGCAGTACCTGCCGCCGTTGTTGTCTCCGACCGCCTGCTTGAGTCCTTGCAGCGACAGGTAGGCGAGCGAGTCGGCACCGGTGTGCTCCCGGATCTCTTCGACGGTCATCCGGTTGGCGATCAGCTCGTCCTTGTCGGGCGTGTCCACTCCGTAGTAGCACGACGCAATGGTGGGAGGGCAGGAGATGCGCAAGTGGACCTCTGTTGCGCCTGCGTCGCGCATGATCCCCACGATCTTGCGGCTCGTGGTGCCGCGCACCAGTGAATCGTCCACCAGCACCACCCGCTGGCCGGCGACCAGGTGGTTCACCGGATTGAGCTTGAGCTTGACCCCGAAATTGCGGATCGATTGCTTGGGCTCGATGAACGTGCGGCCCACGTAGTGATTGCGGATGAGTCCGATGTTGAAGGGAATTCCCGACTCCTTCGAGAAGCCGAGCGCCGCCGCGTTGCCGGAGTCCGGCACGGGCACCACGCAATCGGCCTCGACCGGGCTCTCTCTCGCTAGGATGCGGCCCAAGGCCTCGCGCGACTTGTGCACCGAGCGTCCGAACACAATCGAATCCGGGCGCGAGAAATAAACGTGCTCGAAGGCGCACTGGGAAGGTTTCAGCGGTGGCGCGAAGCGCTGTCTCCTCACGCCCCGGTCGGTGACGATGACCATCTCGCCCGGCTCTACCTCGCCTTGGTACTTCGCTCCGATAAGGTCGAAGGCGCAGGTCTCGGAGGCGAATACGTGGACGTTGCGCCCCTCGTGCTGCATGGTGCCGTAGGCGAGCGGCCGGAATCCGCGCTGGTCGCGGGCGACGATGATCTGATTGGTGCCCAGCAAGACCAGCGAATATGCACCTTCCAGTTCCAAGAGCGACTCGCGCAGCGCGGTGTCCAGCGTTTGCTCCGTTGAGCGGGCCATCAGGTGAGGAATGACTTCGGTGTCGCTAGTGGCGTGAAAGATGGATCCGCTCTTCTCGATCGCCCCCCGCAGGGCGTGGCCGTTGGTCAGGTTGCCGTTGTGGGCGACCGCCAATGCCCCCTTGTTGCACTCGACGTAGAACGGCTGAGCATTGCGCGAGCCGACATCGCCCGCAGTCGAGTAGCGCGTGTGGCCGATCGCCATGTGGCCGGTCAACTGTTGGAGTTCGTGCTCGCCAAAGATCTCGCTGACCAGGCCCATTCCCTTGCGCGTGTGGATGGTCGCGCCGTCGCTGGAGCAGATGCCCGCGCTCTCCTGGCCTCGGTGCTGCAAGGCGTACAGGCCCAGATATGCCAGGTTAGCGGCCTCCGGATGGCCGAAGATCGCGCAGATGCCACACTCCTCGCGGAAGCGGTCCCCGGCGTCCACCTCGACAACCCGGCTCGGAGTAGGCGCGGCCTGTTCGCTCATTGGGCCTCCAGAGAGGCTTCGAACGAAGACTCCCAGATTCTGCGCAGGCGCGCCACCGGCGCTTCCATGCGGGTGGTTGAATTCAGCCCGAACGTCAGGGTCGAACCACCGGTGTGGCCGAGTTCGACCAGCGGGACGTGTAACGACGCCGCGATCGCGACCACTTCCCCTATGTTCGCACGTGGCAGCGAAAGCAGCACGCGGGAAGGGCACTCGTGGAACATCGCGCAGAGCAGGGGCTGGTTGGTGTCGAACGCGATGGTTGCCCCGATCGGTTCCGGGCCGAAGCAGCACTCGGCCAGCGCCACAGCGAGGCCCCCGCTGCCGACGTCATGCGCCGAGTGGGCGAGGTTCTGGCGGACAATGCTGCGCGTGGCCTCGTGCACGCCCGCCTCGTGCTCCAGGTTCAGGGTCGGCGGCAGGCCCCATGTTTGCCCCAGCAGGGTCTTGGCGTATTGCGACGATCCGAACCTCCGGGGCAATTCATCGCCTTGGCAGTCGGGCAGCAATCCGCCGAGCAGGACGACCAGGTCTCCTGCGTGTGTGAAGCAAGTCCCGATCGGGGCGGCCATGTGCTCCAGCATCCCTACGATGCCCAGCACGGGGGCCGGGTCAATGCCTTCGCCCAGGGTCTCGTTGTACAGGCTGACGTTGCCGCCGGTGATCGGGGTGCCGAAATGGCGGCACGCTTCGGCCATGCCTTCGATCGATTCCACGAGCTGGGCCATGATCTCTGGCTTTTCAGGATTGCCGAAGTTGAGGTTATTGGTCGCGGCGATCGGAGTCGCGCCGACCGTGGCGAGGTTGCGGCAGCATTCAGCCACGATCAGCTGCGTGCCAAGGCGCGGGTCGAGCGCGCAGTAGCGCGAATTGCCGTCCAGTGACATGGCAAGGGAGACGCTTGCCTCCTTGATGCGGATCACCGCGGCGTCGGCACCCGGGCCCGACGTCGTATTCGTCCGAACCTGGTGGTCGTACTGCTCCCAGATCCAGCGCTTGGAATTGAGTTCGGGCGAAGCCAGCAGGGCTTCGATTCCAGCCAGCAAGTCCGCGGCTGACGGTTCGCTCAGAACCGGCCCGTCCAGCGGCGCCGTGCGGCGAGGCTCACTGTGCGGCCGGTCGTAGAGCGGTGCGTCGTCGCTGAGAAAGCCCGTGTCCAGTTCGGCCACAACGCTTCCGCCGTGCTTGACGCGCAAGAGCCGATCCGACGTGACCGTTCCGATCTCTACGGCGTCGAGCCCCCATTTTCGAAAGACGGCCAGCACCTCGCCCTCTCGACCGCGCTCTGCCACGAGCAGCATGCGCTCCTGCGATTCGGAGAGCATGATTTCGTAGGGCGTCATCCCGCTCTCGCGCTGCGGGACCCGGTCGAGTTCGATCTCGATCCCGACGCCGCCGCGTCCGCCCATCTCGGCGGTCGAACAGGTCAGCCCAGCCGCACCCATGTCTTGGATGCCGAGAATCGCGCCCGTGCGCATCGCCTCGAGGCATGCCTCGAGCAGGAGTTTTTCCAGGAACGGATCGCCAACCTGGACATTGGGGCGCTTGGCCTCGGAATCCTCGTCGAACTCGGCAGAAGCCATCGATGCCCCTTGGATGCCGTCCCTGCCGGTCTTGGCGCCCACGTAGATGACGGGATTGCCGAGCCCCTTGGCGGACCCGAGGAAGATCGAGTCCTGCCGGAACACCCCGAGTGCGAAGACGTTGACCAAGGGATTCGCGCTGAAGCACGGGTCGAAGGAACATTCCCCTCCGATCGTGGGCACTCCGATGCAGTTGCCGTAGTGGGCGATGCCCTCGACCACCCCCCGGATGATCCGCCGGTTGGCTGCGCCGTTCTCCGGGTCGTCGGGAGGGCCGAACCGCAGCGCGTCGAGCACTGCTACCGGGCGGGCGCCCATGGTGAAGATGTCGCGCAAGATGCCGCCGACCCCGGTCGCCGCCCCTTGGAACGGCTCGATATAGCTGGGGTGGTTGTGCGACTCGATCTTGAAGGCGGCCGCCCAGCCGCCGCCAATATCGACGATGCCCGCGTTCTCACCCGGCCCGACCAAGATCCGTTCGCCTCGAGTGGGAAGCTTCTTCAGGTGCAGCCGCGAGCTCTTGTACGAGCAGTGCTCGCTCCACATGACACTGAGAATTCCGAGTTCGGTCAGTGTCGGAACGCGTCCGATGCGGTCGGTGATCCGCCGGTATTCCTCCGCCGTGAGACCGTGTTCGGCGGCTGTCCGCTCGTCGACTTCAGCCTGCATGGCGAAGGCTTTTCCCGGCCGCGGCAATCATGGACCGAAAGACTGCGGTTCCATCCGTGGAGCCCACGGCGCTGTCGCAGGCGCGTTCGGGGTGCGGCATCATGCCGAGCACGTTGCGTCCCTCGCTCAGCACGCCGGCGATGTCTCGGCTCGACCCGTTGGGATTGTTTCCTGAGTATCGGAAGGCGACGCGATCCTCGGCTTCGATCCGGTCCAAAGTGGCCTTGTCGGCGAAGAAGCAGCCCTCGCCGTGGGCGATTGGGATCCTTAGCGGCCTGTCGGGCTGGCACGCCGAGGTGAAGGCCGAGTCCAGAGTGCCCGGGACTAGGTCGACCGTCCGGCACACGAAACGCAGGTCTTGATTGCGGATCAGGGCGCCGTCCAGCAGGCCCGCCTCACACAAGATCTGAAAGCCGTTGCACACCCCGATCACCAGCCCGCCGGAATCCGCAAAGCGCCGCAAGGAGCGGATGACCGGCGAAAACCGGGCGATTGCGCCGCAACGCAGGTAGTCGCCGTAGGAGAATCCGCCGGGCACGAAGACTGCATCCACGTCACCCAGCTCTTCGGACTCGTGCCAGATCTCCGCCGCTTGCTGGCCGAGGTTGTGCGTTAGCGCGTAGAGCGCGTCGTGATCACAGTTCGAGCCCGGAAAAATGATGACGCCGAACTTCATTGCGGGCGGGAGAGCAACGCCTCGCTTACATAGCTAGTGTAGCAATCGAGACGCCCGCGTACCCTCCGCACGTTTTTTGGGAGTTTTGATCTCCCAACCCGTTTCCGGGAATTGTCCAGGCCTGCGCTATGAGGCCGATTTGAGACGGGCAGGGGCGCTTCTTGTAGGATGGGGCTCGCAGGCGCGGTCGATGCTCCGCGCCCAGAATCATGCCCATGCTCGCCAACGGCGTTGTTGCGCCTCCAGTGCCGGGCCAGCCACCGTCCGGCCCCTCCCTGCTCGCCTTCTTCAAGGCCGACTGCCCGGCGTGCCACTTGGCGCTTCGCTACTTGGACAACCTCGCCCGCAGCATTGGGTCTGGCGACCACGTGCTGGCCGTCTCTCAAAACGAGCGTGCGTCAACCGAGAAGTTGATGCGCTCGCTGGGTGCGGATCTGCCGCTGCGCTTCGATCGAGACTTGACGGCTAGTGCCGGATTCGGCTTGGAGGCGGTTCCGGCGCTGTTCCTGCTGGACCAGGCGGGCCGGGTTCTGGCCAGTTCGCAGGGCTTCGACAAAGCCGACCTGAACCGCCTCGGCGGGAAGCTGGCAAAGCTGCTGGAGGTGCCGGATCCCGAGCTGGCCCGGCCCGGTGACGGCAACCCGGATTTCCAGCCGGGATGCGTTTCGCGCCATCTGGAGCCGGAGTCGGATACGGCCGCTGCCGACATTCCCGATCTGTATTCCCGCCGGGCAGGCCGGGCTTCGAGAATCGACCTGCCCACCGAGGCCGATGCCGAGGAATGGTGCTACGAGAGCGGCTATGCCGACCCTCTGCCGGTAGTGCCGCCGACAGTGGAGCGAGTTGAGCGCATGCTGGCAGAGAGCGGGTTGTCCCCGGACGAGGTGGTCGCCCACGTCCCGCCGAACTTTGGCGCGGCCAGCGTGGAGAAGATCGCGGCGAATGCTGTCATGGCGGGCTGCCGGCCCGAATATATGCGGGTGCTCGTCCCCGCGGTCCGCGCTCTGTGCGACGAGCGCCTCGACATCCACGGAGTGCAGGGCACCACTCACTTCGCCGCCCCCCTAGCCATCGTGAACGGTCCGGTCCGCCTGGAACTCGGATTCGCTTGCGGCAGCAACGTGTTCTCGAATGCGGCGCGCGCCAACTCCACGATCGGCCGGGCATTGCAGCTGATCCTGCGCAACCTCGGTGGCGCGGCTCCCGGCCGGATCGATATGTCGACGATGGGGAACCCGGGCCGGTTCAGCTTCGTGATCGGCGAGAACGAGGAGGCGAGCCCGTGGGGGCCGCTGTCCGAAGACTTCGGAATCGACGCGGGTCGCAATGCCGTCACGTTCTTCTGCGCCGAGCCGCCGCGCCCGGTGAGCGAGCACAAGGCGCGCGAGCCTAGGGTGCTGCTGCGCGCCATCTGCCCAGTGCTCGCGAACCTGTGGTCTTATCGCGTCTGCAAGCGGTCGGAGGCGGTCGTTGTGATCGGCCCCGAGCATGCGGCGACGTTGGGTCGCGGCGGCTTTACGAAGCGCGATGTCGTGGAGTTCCTGTTCGAGAACACCGGCGTGCCGGTGAGCGAATACGACGGAGACGGCGGAGAGGGCACGCACGAAGCCGGCTTCTATGACGAGTGCGTGATCCGGGGCGTGCGGTGCTACCGGAAGTTCCGGCGGCCCGAGTCGGTTCGCGTGATGGTGGCTGGCGGGCCCGCAGGGAAGTTCTCAGCCGTGCTGGGGTCGTGGGCCACCGGACCGCGCGGCAGCCAGATGGTCAGCTACCAGTTCGCTTGAGCCCGCTGCTGCCAGATTCAGGTCCTTGGCGGCGCGCTTGGGGGTTGCTACTCTGTTTGAGGCGCTCAGCGCCGGAGGCACAACAGTATGTCGCTCACAGTCGTGAGTCCGCTTGACGAACGGCCCTTGCCGGAAGGCTCGGCGCCTCCGAGGCTTGCATCCGTTGGAGGTGCGCGAATCGCGCTTCTGGATATCAGCAAGGGCGGGGGAGAGGTCTTCCTCGATCGCGTCGATGCCTTGCTCAGGGAGCGCTACGGGGTGTCGGAGGTGTTGCGCTTTCGCAAGCCTACGTTCGCGAAACCAGCTCCCGAGGCGGTGCTTACGGATATCCGCAAGGCTCAGCCGCAGGCGGTGATCGAGGCCCTAGCCGATTGAGGGTCCTGCACGACGTGCAGTTTGCACGACTCGGTTCGACTCGAAAACTCGGGCATCCCCACAGTGCCGATAGCCACCGACGTATTCCGGTCGGCGGCACGGGCGCAAGCCTCGGCGTTGGGCCGGGCGGACTTGGACGCGGTCTACGTGCCGCACCCAATCCAAGACCAGCTGCCCGAAGAGATCGAAGAGCGCGCGTCTGCGGTGCTGGCCGCAATCGTTGGCCGCTTGACGGGCGAGGTCGCTGCCGACTCGTAGTCGGCTAGATACGTCTCGGGACTCGGATCTGGCCATGTCCGCTCTCCCGGATGCGGAGGATTCGGTGGTCTCTCGGCTGCGCGCCGGAGCGGTGATTCCTGCGCATCCGCTGGCACTGGATTCCCGGCGCCGCTTGGACGAACGCCGCCAAAAGGCCCTGACTCGCTATTACCTAGCGGCCGGGGCGGGCGGAGTGGCGGTCGGCGTCCACACCACCCAGTTTGCGATTCACGAGCCGACGGTGGGATTGTATCGCCCGGTACTCGAGTTGGCCGCCGAAGCAACGAGAGAGCGTGCGGAGCACGAGTCCGGAGCCGCGATCCGCATCGCCGGAATCCTCGGCCCGACCTCGCAAGCGGTGAGCGAAGCGGGTCTCGCTGTGGACCTCGGCTACGACGTCGGATTACTGGGCTTCGCGGGCCTTTGCACAGCCAGCCACGCCGAGCTGCTGTCCCACGCCCGGGCAGTGGCTGGCGTGATGCCGATCATGGGCTTCTACCTGCAGCCCGCTGTCGGTGGCATTCCGCTGCCGTGCGAGTTCTGGCGCGACATGTGCGAGATCGAAGGTTTGGTGGCCATCAAGGTGGCCCCATTCGATCGGTATTGCACGCTGGAGGTGCTGCGAGCGGTTTGCGATTCAGGGCGTTCTGACGAAATCGCGCTGTATACGGGCAATGACGACAACATCATCGGCGATCTGCTGACCAGCTATGCGAGCGGAGGTGCGTCCGCCGCGTTCGTGGGCGGCCTGCTTGGCCACTGGGCTGTGTGGACCAAGACGGCTTGTGATTACTGGCGGCAGTGCCGGGAGTCCATGGGGGCAGATTCTGGACTCGTCCCTAACGCGCTGCTCCGCCTCAACGCGGAGGTTACGGACGCGAACTCTGCCCTGTTCGACACACGCAACGGGTTCTCCGGATGCATAGCCGGCATTCATGAGGTGCTGCGGAGACAGGGGCTGCTGGCCGGAAATTGGTGCCTAAACGAGGGGGAGCGGCTCTCGCCCGGCCAGAGTGCGGAGATTGACCGGGTCTGCGCCGCCTATCCGCATCTCGTCGACGATGACTTCGTGGCCGAACACCTCGCCGAATGGCTCGGATGACGTTGGTGGGCCTTGCCGATATGCTCGTGCGGGCCAACAGGCTTTGGTATTCTTCGTCAGCCCGCTGCAAGGTAGCGATCGCAGTCGCGGCTTGTTGGGCGAATCGACCATGAGCCGAAGTCATTGCCGGCATCCTGCGCTCTTGGCGCTGGTCTTTGTCCTCGCCTGGACAGGCTGCGGCTCGGATGGCGCGGGCCGCCGAAGCGCTGGCGAGGCGGTCGGAGGCCTCGATCTCTATCCCGGCCTTGAGGCGACGCTGTTCGCTTCCGAGCCGATCCTGTCGAACCCGACCAACATTGATGTCGATCATCGCGGCCGGATCTGGGCTTGCGACGTCGTCAATTACCGCGAGCACGGCAGGAACGACATGCGCCCCGAGGGGGATCGCATCCTGATCCTTGAAGACACAGATGGCGACGGAGTCGCCGATACCTCCAAGGTCTACTACCAAGGCCGGGATGTGGATGCCGCGCTGGGGATCGCCGTGCTCGGCAATCAGGTGATCGTGACAGCCGCTCCCAACGTGGTGGTCTTCACCGATGAGGACGGCGATGACGTGCCCGACAAGAAGGAGTACCTCTTCACCAACTCTGGCGCTCCCCAGAACGACCACTCCACCCACTCGCTGTCGTTCGGGCCGGACGGGAAATTCTACTGGAACATGGGCAACGGAGGCCGCCACGTCCACGACAAAGATGGGCGCCTGGTCATGGACAGTGCCGGCAATCCGATCTTGGACCGCAACTACGAGCGCAGCCTCCGCGACAGGCCTGCCAGTTCGCGGCCTGACTTCGCGGAGGCCCTGATCGGGGTCGCGAGCCCGTACCAAGGCGGCATGGTGTTCCGCTCCGATCTTGACGGCAGGGCCACCGAGGTACTGGGGCACAACTTTCGCAACAACTACGAGGTGGCGGTGGACTCGCTAGGCGGGCTGTGGCAGTCCGACAACGACAACGACGGCAACTACGCCTGCCGGATCAACTACATCCTTGAGTACGGCAACTATGGCTACCGGGACGAGCTGACGGGCGCGGGGAACCAGGCCGAGCGGACCGGCCGCCACGAGGACATCGCGAAGCGGCACTGGCACCAGAACGATCCCGGCGTCGTGCCGGACCTGTTGATTACAGGTGCCGGTTCTCCTACGGGAGTGGCCGCCTACGAAGGGCGTCTGCTGCCGAGCGAGTTCTGGGACCAAGTGCTGGCCACCGATGCAGGCCCCGGGGTGTTGCGCGGCATCCTTGCGGCCAAGAGCGGGGCAGGCTATACGGCGCGGATGGTGGACCTGCTCAAGGGGGCGCGCGATAAGTGGGTGCGGCCGGTCGATGTTGCTGTAGCCCCCGACGGATCGCTGTTCGTCAGCGACTGGTATGACCCGGTAATTGGCTGGAACCGCCAGCAAGACTCTACGCGCGGGCGCATTTTCCGCATCGCGCCGAGAGCGCATGCGTACCGGCCGCCAACCCACGATGTTGCCTCTGTGGACGGGGCTATCGAGGCTCTACAGAGCCCCAATCCTGACGCGAGATTCTTGGCTTGGCACGCTCTTGACGGCGGAGGGCCGGATGCTGAGGATGCCTTGGCGCGGCTGTGGCGCGATGGCGCGGAGATCCGGCAGCGCGCCAGGGCGCTGTGGCTGCTGGCCCGTAGCGAGGAGCGCGGACGGGACTACCTCGATGAGGCGCTCGCCGACCCTGATGAAGACATTCGCATCGTCGGGCTGCGTGCCGCCCGCCGAGCCGGGGTCGGCCTGATCCCTATCTTGGAGCGGCTCGCGGTCGACCCGTCCGCCCACGTAAGGCGGGAGTGCGCGGTCGCCCTGCGCGGCAACACGTCCCGAGCGGCGCCGGCGCTCTGGGCACGCCTAGCGAGCCAGCACGTGGCAGGCGACCGGTGGTACTTGGAGGCGCTCGGGATTGGCGCCGCCGGGAATTGGGATTCGCACTTGGGCGCTTGGCTAGCGCAGGTGGGCGGGGACTGGAACACCGCGGCTGGCCGGGACATCGTGTGGAGGTCGCGGGCATCCATCACCCCTAGCTACCTAGCGACGATTCTCGGATCGCCGGAGATCGGAAGTGACGAGGCGGCGCGGTTCTTGCGAGCGTTCGATTTCCAGCCAGATAGCGACGCTAAGGGGAAAGCCTTGCGCCAGTTGGCCTTCGGGCTCGCTAGCAATGGCAAGCCGCGACCATTTTTCGTTGCGGCTGAAGCGCTGCTGCGCCTGCCCGAACTCGACCTGCGCGGAGATCCCGGCATCCGCCGGGCAATCGACGGCCTGCTTGGCCGCGGTCGAGGGACTGCGCAGTTCGCGCGGCTTGTGCAGCGCTACGAGCTGTCCGGACACTATCCGTCGCTGGTTGAGGTTGCTGCCCGCAACGTGGACAATCCCGTCGGCATTGCTTCGGCGCAGACGCTGCTGGTGGCCGGAGCGCAGGACGTGATTCGGGAATTCGTCGTCAGCCAGCCCGAATTAGCCGCGGCCGCAGTCGAGGCGGTCGGCAACACGAGATCTTCTGCGAGCGTGCCCTTGCTGGCGAGCATGCTGTTGGACGAGCGCTTGGCGCCAGTGGCACGCGACCGTGCGGTCAGATCCTTGGCCGGCACCGGCGAGGGCGCCCAGGCCTTGGTGGACTTGGCGCGAGACGGCGACTTCCCGGCGGAACTGGCAGAGGTCGCCGGGGCTGCGTTCACGCGTTCGATGCACGTGCGGCTGCGCGAGCAGGCCGCCGCGCTGTTCCCGGTTCCGCCGCTCCGGGACAGCGAGCCTCTGCCGCAGATGACCGACTTGCTCGTGTTGACGGGAGATCCTGGCAAGGGCGCGGCCGTGTTCGAAGCAGCTACTTGCAGCGACTGCCACATCGTTGACGGTGTCGGCACAGACTTCGGGCCAGAACTGTCGAAGATCGGTGACAAGCTGCCGAAGGCGGGACTCTACGAGGCGATCCTGGATCCGAGTGCCAGCGTCTCGCCCAGTTATGACTTGGTGCATCTTTCGCTGGCGCGGAATGACGAGGTCTCGGGCTTCGTGGTCAGCGAGACCGACCAGACTGTCACGCTGCGGATGGAGGGAGGGATCGTAGCGGAGTTTGCGCAGGCCGAAATCGTCGAGCGCAGGGCTTCGACGGTCTCCGCCATGCCGGATGACCTCCAAGAGCAAGTGAGCGTCGACGAACTGGTCGACTTGGTCGAATTTCTAAGCCAGTTGCGCTAGTGCCCGTCTCCCGACGCGGACGGCAGGCGGATCTTGAGGACCCGTCCCATATCGAATGAAGGTGGCCTGCGGTTCTTGATCAGCTCGGTCTGCTCGGCCAGGGCCGACACCAGCAATGGCATGGCGATGGTCGAGTCACAATGGCAGTCGACCATCGTCGCGCCCTTGGCGATCTTGCCCCAGCTCTGCGATTCGGCCAGCGTGCAGCCGGACAAGCCACCCCAGTGAGGCGCGTCGGTGACGATTTGAATGCCGTAACGGTGGCCCTCCTTGCCGCGGTCCATCAGGATGGCGACAACTTCGGACTGCTGGGTGTAATTCTTGGGCGTTCCGCCGCCGAAGTAGATTACCCCGGTCGCCTTGGAGTCGGCGACAGCGTTGGTGATCTCCAACACGTCCGCCATCATGTCGAACATCAGACGGTTCTCCCCGCGGTGCCTGCTTTCGGCGACACCGATGCCGATCGAACTATCGCCGATCGCGGGGCAGAACAGGGGCACGTTGTGCTTGGTAGCCGCGGTCACGATGCCGTCCTCTGGGCAGTCGCGCCCGACTTCTTTTCCCAACAGGTAGAGAAACTCGCGTGTTGTGTATGGCCGCGACTGGTCTAGCCGGGCGGCGAAGCTGCCAATCCACAGGTCGTGCTCGCGAAAGCGGACTTCGTCCGCCAGCACGTCGTACATGCGATCCACCATGACCTCGCCAAGCGCCTCGTCGTCCATGTCGGCCGAGCCTTGGTAGTGGTGGAAGCCCTTGGTCTCGTGGATGTCGTGAAAGAAGTTCGCTCCCGTCGAGGTCAGGATGTCGATCAAGCGGTTCTCGATCATGAACCTAACGAGCCGTCGCATGCCCGCTGGGACCATGGCGCCAGACAGGCCCATCAGGATGGTGCATTCCGGATCGGCCAGCATCGCCTTCCACGCCGCGAAGGCCTGTCCAAGCTGGCGCCCTTGAAATGCGGTGTCGGCCATCTTCTCAAGCAGAGAGGATGCCGAGTCGGCGCCGTCGACGGCGAACGGCTTGGTCGGAGAGGAAAGCAGCTCTTCCTTGCTGGGTCGGGAGTGCATCAAACGGCCCATCCTAGCAGGGCAGACCGGGCCCACATCGCGGGAAGGCGAGCCGCTACTGGACAGCGATCATCTCTAGGCTGACCATGGCTGGCTCGGCTAGGTGGGCCTGCACAGCGGATACTGCCGGGGCTTGGTCTGGGAACGCTTCGGCAATCAAGGTGCGCAACTCATCTAGGTTCGCCAAGTCGCTCAGATAGGCGTTTACTCGAACCACGTTGGCTAGTCCCAGCGAGCCTAGTTGTAGGGCAGTGATGCTGGTATCCAAGGCATGTAGGACCTGCTCCCTGAAATCGGCGCCGGCTCCCGGCATGGCAGACGTGTATGCGGTGTTACCGCTTTGCGAGATTGGGCTTGACAGTGCTGTGGGAGCCTGATCGTGCATGAACAGGCGCGTGACATAGTTGTCATCTACCGCGATGAATGTGATTTCCACTGCGATGCCGCCCGGCAGTGCCGATAGCACGACATTGGCTCGGCTGGGTGCGCCGCCGACACTGAAGATTGACTCAAAGACGCTGTCTGCGACGGCCAGGTCCGATGCCTGGGGCAGGTAGGAGCTCGCGAGAACGGTGTTGTCGTAGGAGAGGCCAGCCGCCTCAAGAATGGTCCCGATGTTCTGCAAAGTTTGGCGGGTTTGCTCGTCGGCTGTCTCGCCCAACTCGCCCGTGGCTGGGTTCCGTCCGCCTTGGCCAGACACATAGACGGTGCGTCCGGCCCGTACTGCCGGTGAGTACGGCCCCATCGCGGCAGGGATCTTGTCCTCGGAGGGGCGAATCACCTCGATCTCGGCGGCTTCTGCGTAAGCGATGCAGGTCAGTAACACACCGGTTCCGCCCGGCAGGCCGGGAAATTCCAAGGTCGTTCTCGCGGGGTAGCCGCCTTCCGGAAAGTAGCTGCCGTACACCTCGTTCATCGCGGCATAGTTCTCCATGTCTGAGAGTTGGACATGGCAGCTGACGACTTGCGGGTAGTCAAGGCCCGCCATTCCGAGAATTTCGCCGAGCCGTTGCATCGCCGAGTGGGTCTGGTCGGAAATTGGTGCGCTCGGATCGGCCGGCGATATCGCGCTGAGGTAGAGCGTGCTGTCAGACAGCACAGCCGCTGTGTGGCCGCTAGCGTCTTGGAACGATTGACGTGGCGACGCAGCAGGTGCTGATCCCTCAGGCCCTGCGTCTCCAGGGGGGCTGCAACCCGAAATCAGTAGCAGGGCGAGTGCTGTTGCGGAAGTTGCTAGAGCGCGGGTCACCGCTCCAAGTTAGCAAAGAGCTTCGTGGATTCGTTCGGCGCATCGGTGCCGTGACTCGCGTGACGCCACCCGGTCCGACTCTCAGGACCGGGTGCACAAGATCGCTCAGATTCAAGCTTTAGACGTGTACGCTGGGTTTCGGTGCACCGTTACTATGATCTAGCCTTGATTCTTAAACAGGAGATCGCCCTATTACGAGAAGCTTAGTAAGGCTCGACGATATTTTAAGTTAGGGGCGAACCTTCAACAGCGGGTCGTCTTATTGCGAGAAGCTTAATAGAGTTCGGCAATATCTTAAGTTAGAAGAAAAATTTAAATAATAAATCGCATTATTGTGAAAAATCTGATAGAAAGTAGAAATAGAGATCATCTGTCATGCATCGCAGCGAAATAGGCCACTACGACCTAACCACTGTCCGGTCCGAGACCGTTCGTGCCTTCGTGCCGATGCCGCTCCCTCCGCACCCCCCCCTGGCTCTGGACGGTGCTCTACAGCAGTTGCTGGAGTCAGCGGTGTTGGCTCTGGGTCGCCTAGATGGGGTTTCATCGATTCTGCCGGACCAACAGTTGTTTCTATATACCTACGTACGGAAGGAAGCGGTGCTCTCGTCTCAGATCGAAGGCACACAGTCGTCACTGTCTGATCTGCTGGTTCTTGAGCTTGAGGGCACCCCTGCAGTTCCACTCGACGACGTGCGCGAGGTTTCCAACTACGTAGCGGCACTGCAACACGGCTTATACCTGATGCGGACTAGTCTTCCCCTCTCGAATCGCTTGCTCAGGGAAATCCACCGCGTCTTGCTGTCCAGTGGACGGGGCCAACACAAGATGCCCGGGGAGTTCCGCCGTTCACAAAACTGGATTGGGGGTAGCCGACCGGGCAATGCGGCCTTTGTGCCGCCGCCACACACTGCTTTGCCAGACTGCATGACGGAGTTCGAGCGTTTTCTCCATGCCGAGAATGACGGGTTGTCAGTATTACTACGGGCGGGCCTGGCACACGTGCAGTTCGAGACCATACACCCCTTTCTCGATGGGAACGGCCGCGTAGGACGGCTGCTAATCACGCTCCAGCTTTGCCACGCCAGATTGCTTCGCGAACCGCTCCTTTATATGAGTCTGTACTTCAAACAGCACCGCACTGACTACTACGACCTCTTGAATCACGTGCGCCACACCGGGGACTGGGAGGAATGGCTGGCGTTCTTCCTCGAGGGCGTGAAGCAATCGGCCGAAGGCGCGGTCTCCACCGCTGACCGTCTTTCCGGCGTGTTTCAAGATGACCACAACCGAATTCAAGCCACATCTGGTCGAAGAGCCGGTTCGGTACTGCGCGTCCACGACGCGCTCAAGAAGCGACCAATCCTATCGCTGGCGGAGACATGCCGCGACACGCAACTCTCTTTTCCCACAGCTACCGCCGCCATGAGATGGCTCGTCACTCAGGAGATTGCACAAGAGATCACAGGAAGGAGCCGCGACCGACTGTTCGTCTACAGCCGGTATCTTGACATTCTCAATGAAGGCACGGAGCCGATCCAATAAGGCGCAAGGCCGGCCGTCAGATCCCGCCTGGCAACCATTTCTGTAGACTGGTGCGGCTGCGATTGCGCCCTCATCGCAGAGTCAATGTCCACCGGTTCGCTGACAAATGCTCAGGACCCTCATTTATTCAAGACCCTTCGTCCCGTTGCTTGCAGCGGATCTCACCGCTCGAGTTCCACCGAGTCAGCCGGGTGAATGAATCTGCTCGCGTGGTCGACAATCGCCTTGAGAGCGGACTGAGGCTCCCCACCGACGCCCGCGGATTCCCCAGCCACGATTCGTCCCCGTCATTGCCTGTGAATGCCGCGACACCAATGCTAACTGAGTAAGTGAACTCCCTCCCCTTTTGACCCAACGCTCCCTGCCAGCGAGTGCTAGACTGCGATGCGAACTAGGCGAACTGTCATGCGAAACATAGCGAGACGAACGATTGTCCTGCCGCTGGTGGCAATGGCCGCCAGCATGGCCGCGCTCGGGGGGCAGCCTCCCGCGCCTCCGGAGGGCTGGACGGACAGTTTCGTGATGGCCAACGGAATCCGAATCCACTACTGGCGAACCGGGGGCGAGAAGCCGGTGCTCGTCATGTTGCATGGATCATCGGACGACGGATTGTGCTGGACGAGCCTCGCCAAGGAGCTGACCTCTGATTACGACGTGGTTCTGCCGGACGCGCGCGGGCACGGCTGGTCCGATCCCGCAAAGGCATCAGACCCGGCCGATGCGCAAGCCGAAGATGTCGCGGCGCTGATTCGCGAACTCAAGCTCGAAAGGCCGATCGTGATGGGCCACTCGATGGGTGCCTCTTCGGCCGCTTGGTTCGCGGCGAAATACCCCGACATGGCGCGGGCGATCGTGCTCGAGAACCCCGGGTTGCTGCCTCGCCAGCCTCGCACTGGACGCGGCACGATGAACGTGGAGGAAGCGCGCGCACGCATATTGGCACGCAACCAAACAAGCTACGACGATCTCGTCAAAGGATGCGTCGAGTCGTCACCCAGGTGGGGACTTGAGGAGTGCCGCATCTGGGCGCCCTCGAAGCGGCTGCACCATCCAAGCAACGCCTATCGATACCGCACGTTTGCGGAGAGGCCGCCGATGACAGAGCTGTTCGCGAAGATCGGCGTTCCGACGTTGATCCTCAAAGCGGACGCCGACGACGTAACCCGAAAGAAGAACGAGGCGGTCGCCGCGGTGTTGAAGAGCGGCAGGATCGTGCATATCGACGGTGCCGGACACAACGTCCGAAGGGAGGAGAAGGCAGCGCTCCTCGCAGCTCTGAGGGACTTCCTCTCCAATCTCTGAAGCCGTTGGCGGGAGGCTACGATGATTCAGCCAGGGCCCACGCCAAAGCCCCTTGCGTGACAAGCTGCGTCCGTCCGCGCGCGTCCGCGAAGTAGTGCACGGGCAGCACGGCCGGGCCGCGTTGCGAGCAGCACCGGAGTTGGTGCGAACCGTCCAAGAACGGCACTTCGACCGTCGCTTCCGCGACAAGGCGTTGGTCCGGCTTGTACAAGAGGAGATCCTCGAGCAATCCGCAGCGCGTCTGCGGCGGAGGACCGGTGCCGGTCGCGAGCGCCAGCGTCCATTGAGAAACCAGCGGCCCCGTGACATCGAAGACCCGCTCGGACATGCCATCCTCGATGCGCACGGTGTCTCCGTCGCGCCGACCCGATATCGCGTACCGAACGTCGTCGCGTTCGTCGACCGTGCTGTCGAGCTTCCAGCTCCGAAGCGACAGAAGCGGATCGGGACTGCAGACGATTTCCGCCTCCAGGCGGTTCTGGGGCTTGGAGTAGCGAGTGGTTTGCATCACTTTCACAACCACTTGGTCCGCTCGGCGCTCAACATGCAGTTCCAGTCTGCCAATCTCCTGGTTGGTAGTCTCGCCGGTGCGCGGGTCTGTCGTTCGCCACCGCAGGACCGCGTACTCTTGGAAAGAGCCCCGCGACGCTTGGCCGGACGGCGCATGTCGTCGCAGAAAGCCTTGGACGGGCGATAGCCCGACCGGCAGGCCGGCGGGAGCGCCTAGCAAAGGTAGGCGACCAGCCGCCGCGAGCGCGGCGACTGCCCCGGCCAGGCCCAGCGCGTCTCGCCTTGTCGACCCGCTCATACCGTCAACCCGGACCCCGCGGCAATGCTCTCGTACCAAATCCGAGCCTTGCGCAACCGCTCCTTGCGGGTCTGTCCGCTGCGGTCGACACCCGGCGCGTCCTCGCCGAGCCTGGAGTAGACCGCTCGGCCCCGGACGTAGCCCCGCAGGGTCTCCGCCAACCGGCCGAGCTCCGCTTTGTGAGCGGGTGACGCCGCGAGGTTGCGAGTCTCGAGGGGGTCATCCGCCAGATCGAACATCCGAGTTGGCGATTGCGGATAGAAGATCGCCTTCCAGCGGCCGTCTTGCACCGCCGCCGAATGCTCGGTTTCGCCAAACACGTAGGTCCGCCAGCCGGATGGGTCGCCCTCGGCTAGCGACCGCAAGCTGCGACCCACGTCGGCGTCGGGGAGCGGCGGGACCCCGGCGTAGTCGCAAATCGTCGCCGGGATATCGAGGCTGGAAACGAGCCGGTTCTCTTCCGAGCGCTCGCGGACCGGACCCGGGGGGACCATGATGGTTGGAACGCGCCAGGATTCCTCCTCCAAGAAGTTCTTGAGGATGCGGCCGTGATGCCCCATCCCCTCGCCATGGTCGGCCGCGAACAGCACGAGCGTGTTCTCGGCAAAGCGCGAACGGCGAAGCGCGTCGTAGACCAAGCCGACGTGCGCGTCGGCCATTTCGGTCTGGCGGTAGCAGGAGTAGATGTAATAGCGCCAGTCCAGTTCACTCCAATGGCCGACGCGGCCGCGCTGCTCGTCCGACAGCCAGGGCAGGTCCGGATCGAAGTTTTCGGGAAGCGGGGGCAACTCGCCCTCGATCGATGAAGCGTAGCTGAACTTTCCTACGCCGCCGCTCGCGCCGCAGGTGTAGCAACAGTCGTGCGGGTTGAGGAAGCCGATCGAAAGGAAAAACGGCCGCTCCGATGTCCGGTTGCGCAGGAAGGCCGCACCGGCACGTCCCACATCGCCGTCGCCGATCTCTCCCATGCCCGTTCCAGGGTGCAGGTAGTCGAAGCTGTTCGCTACGTCACGTCCAGGAATGTGCCATTTCCCGGCGTAGACGGTTTCGTGCTCGCCGTGCTCGCGCAGCCATTGGCCCAGGTCGGGCAATTCGGGATTGATCGGAACGGCGTTGGTCAGCACCCCATGTTCGAGCGGGGTCCGTCCAGTGAACCAGCTTGCCCGCGCGGGGCAGCAGACCGGCTGGGCCGCGTACGCACGGCGAAACGAGATGCCATCCGCAACCAAGCGGTCGATTGCCGGCGTGGCGCAGTATGGCGAGCCGAATGCAGAAACAGCGTCCGCGTGCATCTGATCGACGTGCAGGAAGAGAATGTTCGGAACTCGGTCTGGCACGGTCCAGGCCCCGGGGCCGAGCCAATCGTAGCACCCCGGAATGCGGACCCGCATTCCGCGTTGCCGGCAGCCGGAACGGCACGCCCCGCACTGCCGGTTCTTCCGTGCCTACGGCTACAGCGGCGAGCGCGGGTCGGGCAATCGGAGTTCCGAATCCGATAAGCTCTTTGTCGTGTTCAAGCGTCGGAGCACGCGACGGGAGCTAATCCGGACCCTCGCCACGGGTGCCGGCTGCATCGCGAGCAGTGCCGCGTCTGCTGCCAGTCCCGCAGCAAGGGTGATGCGGGTCCGGACAATCAGCAAGCGCCCGGATCTCTACCACGGCTGGCCCACCGTAGCGAGACGTTCGAACGGCGAGCTCATTGTCGTTTGCTCGGGGGGCAGGCAGGGGCATGTGTGCCCGTTCGGCTGGGTGGAAATGATGCGGTCCAGGGACGGAGGCGAATCCTGGAGCTGGCCGAGAATCCTGACGGACTCGGCCATTGACGACCGGGACGCCGGCGTGTGCGAGACGGCGGAAGGGTCATTGCTCGTCACGACGTTCACGTCGCTGGCCTACGTCGAGTATCTCAACCAAGCCGAGGCAGGCACGAGTGACCGCTTCACGGATTGGACCGCGGAGAGAATCTCCGCTTGGCAATCCGCGCACGCGCGCATGCCGGCCGCCGAGCGCGAGCAGATGCTGGGCACCTGGATGCTGCGCTCGACCGATGGGGGCGTGACGTGGTCCGCTCCGTACCGCGTGCCCGTGAACAGCCCTCACGGTCCGATCGCGCTGTCCGACGGACGGATCATTTATGCCGGGAAGCGTCTCTGGCACGAGAAGCGGCGGATCGGCGTTGCGGATTCCCGCGACGACGGCATGACTTGGCGCTGGCTTGCCGAGATCCCGACGCGGGACGGGGACGACTTCGCCGAATACCACGAGCTTCACATCGCCGAGGCGACCAACGGGCGGTTGATCGCCCAAATCCGCAACCACAACAAGTCCAACGAGCGCGAGATCCTCCAGACGGAGTCCGATGATGGCGGGCTCACATGGTCCACCCCGCATGCGACCGGTGTTTGGGGCCTGCCTTCGCACCTGCTGCGGTTGCGCGACGGGCGACTGCTGATGAGCTATGGACACAGGCGCCCGCCGTTTGGCAATCAAGCCCGGTTGAGCGAAGACAGCGGAGTTTCTTGGTCCGGGCCGATGACGCTCTCCGACGATGGGGCAGGCGGAGACCTAGGCTATCCCTCCACGGTCGAACTGGACGATGGTTCGCTCGTCACGATTTGGTACGAAAGAATGGCGGGCTCGCCCTACGCTGTCCTGCGCCAGGCCACGTGGAGGGTTTCCGGGTAGGCGCGGTAGGCCCTGTACGGCGCGACGCCCGGTCGGCGACAACTCGATCCGGCAGGCGCCGGGGTGACCGGCACCGAGGGTTGCCCGCAGTGGCATTCGGGGATCGGCACGAAACCGAGGAGATCGTACGGGGTTACAATCACGTCGGAGCCCACCATGGCCTGCCCTGTCCGGTTCACTCGTCGCGACAGCTTCGGGCTCCTCGCCTCCGCTGCGCTGGCATCGCCGGGACGGACCGAGGCCGCATTGGCAGAGAAGCCCCTGCGCGGGGCGTTCATGATTCTGGCAACGCCGTACACGGCGAGCAAGGCGATCGACTACAGCGACCTCGAGGCCGAAGTCGAGTTCCTGGACCGTTGCGGCGTGCAAGGCATGGTCTGGCCCCAAAACGCCAGCGACCTGAGCTATCTCTCGAAACTCGAGCGGATGCGCGGCATGGAAGTCATCGCCAAGGCCGCCAAGGGGCGCAAGCCGGCCCTCGTCCTCGGCGTGCAGGCGGAAGACACTCCGTCGATGCTTGAGTTCGCCCGGCGCGCTGAGGATCTGGAGCCGGACGCTGTCATCGCCATCCCGCCAACACGGGCGCAATCACTCGACGACTACCGCGAGTACTACAGCGAACTCTGCAAGGTTGCTCGGCGCCCGGTGTTCATACAGACAGCCGGCGGATCGCAGAAGGTCGAGCCGACCGTCGAGTTCATTGTGGAAATGGGCGGCAAATTCGACAACTTCGGCTACCTGAAGGAGGAATACCGGAGCGTAGCGACGGCTATCGAGCGCATGAAGGCGATGGCGAAGCATCGCCCCGGGGCGATCAAGATCATTCTGGGCGCTTTCCGCGCCCGAGGATGGAGCTACGAGATGCGCTTGGGAATGGACGGCACGCTGACCGGCGGTCCGATGTACGGCGACGTTTACGCGCAGCTCTGGGACCTGCACTTGGCGGGCAAGCGCGACGAGGTTCGCGATCTGTACAGCAAGCTGTTGCTAATGACCAACCTCGAGCAGGCCATTCCCGGGCTGCGGTCGTACATGATGAAGCGCCGCGGCGTCTTCAAGACCACCGCGTCCCGACGCGGCGACTACGTCTACTCGCGCGACGCGGTGGCGGAAATCGAGCACAACTTCGCGGCTCTCAAGCCATACTTGAGGGTCTGACTGGGCTCACGATGCGCTCGGTTTGCTTATGCCCTCTCGCTGCCGCGGCCGCTTGCTCGGCGAGTTCCCAGCAGGGACTCTGAGAAGTCGAATGGCCGCTTCCCGCCACGAGGGCGGCCGGAACGCCCGCACCGTGGCACTAAAGCGAGGTCGCAGCGGTCGCCACTACGGCGGCGGGAAATATCCTGCTGTTCCACCGCGGGGCGCGCCCGGTCGTGGAGTTCGACCTCCTCCAAGCACTTCTCTAACAAGGGTGGCTAGGTCCCCTGCTACCCCCTCCTTCCCTGACCTCAAGTAGCTCATTACTAAATCCGTCCGACAATCACCCTATTCCGACTCGCGGTGCTACTGTAATCGCCGATGCTGGGACAAACGCGCCGCGAATTCCTCGTTGCCGGTTCGGCAGGCCTAGCCGCCTCTTGCGGGTCGAGCGAGGACGCCGGTCTGCCGCCGGTTCGAACATTGACAAGTGGGCCGAAGCATCATTGGTTCGGCTACTACGACAAGCTCGAATTCGATCCCGCGAACCGCTTGGTGCTGGGAATGGAAGTCGATTTCGAACACCGCTCTCCGCAGGCCGACGACGAGATCCGGATCGGCATGGTCGATCTCGAGGACGGCGACCGCTGGACCGACTTGGGCAGCAGCACGGCTTGGGGATGGCAGCAGGGCTGCATGCTGCAGTGGATTCCCGGCTCGTCCAGCGAGGTGGTCTGGAACGACCGCCAAGACGGTGCCTACGTCAGCCGGATCCTAGACGTGAGCAGTGGAGCGATGCGCACGATCCCGTCCGCCATCTACGCGCTCTCTCCCGACGGCGCTTGGGCCGTCTCGACCGATTTCCGCAGGCTCAACGACACGCGACCCGGCTATGGCTATGTCGGCATCCCGGATCCTAACTCCGAGGTGCTAGCTCCGGATGATGTCGGCATATGGAAGGTGGACCTCGCCACTGGCGAGCGAGAGCTGCTGATCTCGGTGGCCGAGGCCGCGGCGATCCCGAATCCACATTCCGAGACCGCCGGCATGAAGCACTACTTCAACCATCTCTTGGTCTCTCCCGACGGATCGCGCCTGATCTTCTTGCATCGCTGGCGCGCGGCGGACGGGCGGGGCCGGTTCGGTACGCGCATGTTCACGGTGGGCAGCGATGGCTCGGAGCCATACGTGCTGGATCCCTACGGCAAGACTTCGCACTTCATCTGGCGTGATCCCGAGACAGTGCTGGCGTGGGCGTGGCACCCAACGCACGGGGACAAGTTCTACCTATATCGGGACCGCACGGAGGAGACGGAAGTCATCGGCCCCGAAGTCATGCCGCTAAACGGCCATTGCACTTACCTGCCGGGAAACGCGTGGATCCTGAACGACACCTACCCGGACGAGGATCGGCTGCAACATCCGTACCTGTACGAGGTGAGCAGCGGTCGCCGCGTGCCGCTGGGCCACTTCTACTCCCCCGTCGAGTATCAGGGCGAGTGGCGTTGTGACACCCACCCGAGGTTCAGCCCGGACGGGACTAAGGTAGTCATCGATTCCCCGCACGGCGGCGAGGGCCGGCAGCTGCATCTGATCGACATTTCGGGGATCGTGCGGGCTTGAGCGGCGAACGGGAATCGCTTCCCGAAGCGCCGAAACTGCCGGTGCGACAATGGATTCCATGACGCCGACTGAACTGCGCTCGCGGCTGGAGGGCGTGATTGCTTTCCCGGTCACCAACTTCAAGGCCGACTACTCGCTGGACATCGATGCCTACCGCACCAACGTTGCCGAGATGGTGAAGTTCCCGCTCTGCGCGGTGGTCGCCGCAGGCGGTACGGGGGAGCTCTACTCGGTGACTCCAGAGGAGCACCTGCAGCTGGTGGAAGCCACAGTGGCAGAAGTCGGGGACAAGACCGCGGTGCTGGCAGGGGTGGGGTTCGGCGGCGGGCTGTCGGTCGAACTTGCGCGCAAGGCCCAAGAGGCAGGCGCTCACGGAATCTTGATGTTTCCGCCCTACTACCCGAATGCTGATTTCGAGGGACTGATGCGCTACTACAAGGCGATTGGCGAGGCGGTAGACCTAGGCCTGTTCTTGTATTCGCGGGACACCGTCAACTTGAGTCCGTCGCAGGTCTTCCGGCTGGCGTCCGAGATCCCGAACCTGATAGCGCTCAAGGAAGGGCAGGGCGACATTCGCAACTACCAGCGCGTCATGGAGCGCTGCGGCGACAAGCTGCACTGGATCGGCGGGATCGGCGACGACATGGTCCCCGGCTACTACTCCATCGGCGTGCGCACCTACACCTCGAGCATTGCCACCATCGCCCCTCGGCTTTCCCTGCAGCTGCACGAGCGGGCCTCGATGCTCGACTCCCCCAGCCTAGGCCGGCTGATGCGCAACTACGTGCTGCCCCTGTACGCCATGCGTGCCCGTCGCAAGGGCTATGAGGTCAGCGTCATGAAGAAGGCAATGGAAATCTTGGGCAAGCCGGCAGGCCCGGTCCGGCCTCCCCTGCCGGAAGTGCGACCGGAAGAAGTGAAGGAACTGGAGTCGCTCATGGCCCGCTACGAGCCTGTCCTGTAGGGCCTCAGCACTTCTGCCGGTCAGCATTCGCGACATCGCGTAGCGTCACCACGCCGAGCCGGATCCAGTTAATCCCCACCCCGAGCACACGCATGTCTTGGGCGGCCAAGGCGGCGGCATACGAATCGAGTTGGCCGCGGTACTTCTGGAAGGCTTCGGCAGGATCGTCGATGTTGTCAGACTTGTGATCGATGACCCAGACGCCATCGGGCGAACAGGCGATCAGGTCAGCGGTTCCCGAAACGACCGATCCGCTCGCGTCCAGCATCAGCAGAGGCCACTCTCTGAGCACTTCCTGAGTGCCGTTCCGGTTGAGCCACGACTCGAATCGCTGCACGGCGGCGGCGATCGCCGAGACCTCGGTTGCACTCGCCTCGACCCCGGTCAACTCCGAAATCCGCGGAGCCAGATCTGGACGGCTGCCGAGCACTTCGAAGCAGCGGTGCAGGAACGTGCCTAGCTCAACGCCGTAGAGGTTGAGGTTCAGGGCCAGTCCGTCGCCGTAGCGTTCGTGGCGCACTGGAGCGGCGGACTCGTATGTGTCGCCTATTTCAGACGGCTTGCGAGAGTCGGGTGTCGATTCGCTCGGCAGGCGTGCGGGCCGGATGGCCCGCCGACCCGTGAGCGGTAGCTCTGTTGGCTCTGCGGGGTCGGCGGAACGTACTGATTCGGGGAGTTCTACATATCCCTTGGACGCTAGGCAGGGGATCTTCTCGCCATCGACTACAAGCGTTGGGTTTCTCTGGTCAGCGTCCGTACCGTAGTCCTTGTCAAGTCGGCAGTGAATGCGCAGCAGTGACCAGTAACTGCTCTTGGCAGGGACTTTCTCGGCCAACTGATTCCCGAGGTCCTGCAAGATGTTCCTTGCAACTGCCTCCGGCTGCTCATACAAGGACTGATTCCCACTGTGCAGCGCTTCAGCCATCCGCCCAAGGACGCTGGCCTCGTCTTGCCGTCGTTTCTCAATGTACTCGGGCCATTCCAAGATCAAGCGGTCCCGGGCTCGGGTGACCGCCACGTAGAGTAGGCGGCGAGCCTCGGTCTCGGCAGCTGCGCGGAGAGCGATTCGCGCCAACACGTTTCGTTCCGGATTTGCATAGTTCGGCCAGTAGACGATGCGTACCTGCTGCAGGAGGCGGGATAGGTCACCAAAGGACTCGTATCCAAGTGCCAGCTCTGGAAGACGTGCTCCGAATTCGTGATCCAGTTGGCAGACCGCTACGACCGGCCATTCGAGCCCCTTCGAGCTATGCCATGTGCGCAGCACAACGGCGTCTTCGTCCAACACCTTCTTCTCGGGCTGACGGTCATCCTGCTCGGCTTTCGCCCTCAGCCAGGCGAGGAACGTCTGGATGCCCGATCCGTGGTAGCCCCCGTGGGCGAGTGCCTCGCGGTTCGAGTTCATGAACTCGGCGGCCAAGCCCATCAGATGGACGAGGTTCGCCCGAGCCTGTTCGCCATCCGGCCAGAGCGAGACATGGTCGAACAGTCTCATGGCCGCCAGCGTATCCGCAACCAGCGCATAGATGGTCCGGTCCGCGACGCCCTCCGCCAGAGCATCCAGCTTGCGAAGCAAGGGGTCCTCGACCCGGTCCTGCTCGATTAGCTGGCGCAGACCTTCCTCTAGGCTCAGCGAGCCCAGCTCTGTGACAGCGAGATAGAGCGCTGCGTGCCGGTCGGCGGAATTGGCGAGGTACGACAGTGCGTACCAAGCGAGTTGCACCGCCCGCGACTGCAGCCATCCGTCCTCGGTGCAGTTCACTTGCAAGCCCGCAGCGCGCAGCATGGCTGCGTACGTCGCTAGTGCCGCGTGTGTCTGGCACAACACTGCGATGTCCCCGCCGCGCAATCTACGCGGGCGCTTGGTCTCCGGGTCGATCACTCTTTGCTTGGGGTCGGCGAGCAACTGCCGGATTCGCTCGCCAATCGTGTAGGCTCTGGCCCGGCGACCGCCGGATCTGGTGTTGACTGGGAACCACACGACTTCCAGCGGCTCCATCGGGCTGGCCGGTGCTTGGGGCTGCAACGGCGCGTACTCGGGCTTGGATGGAAACAGCGCCCGCCCGAAGGCGTTGATGGCGTGCATCAATCGCGGCTGCGAACGCCAGTTTCGGGTCAGCGGGCTGGCGTGCTCCGGATTGTTGTCGATCAACGCTTCAAACAGGCGCGGGTCGGCGCCTTGGAAGCCCATGATGGCTTGCTTGAGATCACCGACGATCAGTGTGGGTACGCCCGCGTCCCGCAGCTTCCACAGCAGCTCAAACTGGAGTGGGTTAGTGTCCTGGAATTCGTCCACAACCATGCAGTCGATGCGTCCGGCCAGCGTGTCCAGCACTGCCGGTTGCGTCCGCAACAGGCGGCCCGCCATCGAAATCATGTCGTCGTAGTCGACCAAGCCAGCTTGCCGCTTCGCCTCATCGTAGTGCCGCAGAGCTCCGTTGGCGGCTCTCAGCAACGCGGAGACATGTTCGATCGCGTGCTCGCGGGGGCCTGGATGGTCGTGCAAGCGCGCGGCCGCCTCTTTCACTAGGCAGGCTAGTGTGTCGTACCGCTCCGGCAACTTAAGGCGCCTGTTCGAGGTGCGCAGCTTCCTGAGCGCCTGCCACAGTCTCCAGTCGTGTCCTAGTGCGTTGCCGTGCGAAGCTCGGGTGAGGTTGCGAAAGTCGCGAATGAAGTCCTCGCGGGCAGCCGCGCTCGCACCGTAGGCGCGGTCCATGCAGTCTGGAAATTCCCGCAGCAGCGCGGAGACTGCATCCCGCAATGTCTCGCGGATCTTCTCTTCGTTCGCGGTTCTTCCGTAGCTTTCGATCAGGCGCTCCGCGGTCTTCACAATCAGTCGATCTGTTCTGCCATCTGAATTGGCGCCGATCGAGCGGAGGATCCCGATCACAGCCAGTATGTCGTCACGAAAGACGTCGACCGCAGCGCGGTTCTTGGAAAAGTCGTAGGAATACCCGAATGCTTCCAACCGCTCTGCGATCTTGTCGGCCGTGTCGGTGCGCGCAAGCGCTCGACGTATCAGCGTGCTCTGTTCGTAGTCGTTCAAAAGGCGTGGCTTTGGTGAAGCTCCCGCATCAAAGGCGAATTCCGCGAGCACGCGCAACCCGAAGCCATGGATGGTGGTGATGTAGGCCTCCGACAGGCGCAACGCTTCATCGACGCGCCCCAGATCCAGCAACTTCGAGCTGATCCTCTCGCGCAGCTCATTGGCCGCTGCCTCGGTATAGGTGACAGCCATGATCTTCTCGGGAGCGACCTTGCCTGACGCGACCCACTCCCCTAACCTCTGCTGGATCGCAAAGGTCTTGCCGGAGCCGGCCCCGGCAGGAACGATGCTCAGTCTTTGCAGCGGTCTCATGAATTCCGAGCAGCTGCCTCTGCAGCGAACAACTCAACGAGTGGACTGAGGTCCAACGCGAAGGCGGTGACTCCCCAGTCCTTCTTGAATGCCTCCCGGTCGCCTTGGCAGTTCATCTCGATCTCGCCCTTTCGCACCTGCCCCAGCTGGTTGCGAATCTTGCCGATGGCCCCCTCCGCAACTTCGCCTTCAATAGCGTGCCAGCCAGTGACCCGATTCCGGCCCGGAGGCTCGGAATCGGAGAGGCAGACTTCGTCGCGCATGGTGAAGTAGACAATCCCGATGCTCGCGGGGAGGACCGGCGGTTTGCCGAGTGAAGCGCCGACCGACTGGTCCAGCTCGGACTCGCGGCGGGCTTGGATTCCCCCGTTCCGGGCCATCTCGCGGTATAGGCTTGCTTGGCTCTCATAGCCCCGCTCCATCCGGATGCGTCGGTCGTAAGACTTGGACCACTTGTAGTCCACGATCAGCGCGTGGTCGTTGCCTATGCCTAGGACGAGATCGGCTTTGCCGACAACCGGGATGTCCAGCGCCTCGCCTCGAAACCACTGCTCATTGCCGAGGACGGTTGCCCCGAGCTCGTCCAGCACCCTCCGCCACGCCTTCGCTGCGCGGGCGGTCCCTGCGGCTAGTTCGCGCCGCTCGATGCGCCAGTGTGGGCTGCGGAAGAACGGGGCGTGCTGCTGAATGCGCCCCTCCAGCGCGGACGCGACGCGTCCTCCGATCTCCTCGTCTTTGAGCAATCCTCGTCCGGAAGGGAACAAGTCCTCGAAGACTCCGTGGGCTAGGTTGCCCAACACGGCGGGATCGGCTGCCTCGGGAGCCCACTGAAGAGGCTCGGCCTGGACTCTTCGGAGCAGCCACGCCAGAGGCGAGACGAGCAGAGTCTCGAGACTGCTGGGAGACTCCGGACGGAGGTTGCCAGCCTTGTCGGTCCGCAGGGCCAGCAGGTCCCGACCAAACCGAAGCTCCGCGCTGTAAAGCTCTCTCGGCGGAGTCGGCGCGCAACTCTCGGCGTGGGCTACATGGCGAATCCGCCCGCGATCAGTTGCCGAGTCCAACGTGGCGACCAAGCGGTCGGCGGTTCCCGGCGGGGAGAGCAGGCGCTCGATGAACGCCAAGCTGTCGGACGCAGCTTCGATCGTGCCGTCCGGGCTCCGGTGCGGCACGAAGAACGTGGCAGTGCCCGATACGGCCCCGAGTTGCCTGCGGAAGAGCCTGCGCAGGCGGGATTGACGCTCTGCTCTTGACTCGAGCCGGAGGCCGAGCTTGTTCCTGATTTCGCGACGGTCCGGTTCAGCGAGCACGGCAGAGGTGCCTAGGCGCCTCGGATAGTGTCCATGGGAGAAGCCCAGCACGAATAGGTGCTGCACCGGCCGCCAAGGCTCGTCACTTTCCCGCCAGACGGTGATGCCTTCGAGATTGTGATTGGGGCTGGCGCCAGCCGAGATGAGGGTCGGATTGACTGCTCGTCGCAGGGAGGTCCAGTCAAGCGCCCGCGCACCGGCCAGTTCGCCGCGTACGCGTTCCACGCCCTCCCGGGCTCGCTGTGCGTGCGCCGCGAAGCGATCCCCGCCGTCGAGCAGTGACGCGAAGTCGGCCAAGGCCTCCGCGAGTGTCGACGGCTCGGTGTCACCACCCAAGAGCAGGTCGCGCATCCGCTCCGCGGGCTTGCCGCGTCGGCTCGGCAGGCGCGGCTCGTAATCGCCGTCCATGACGGCTTGGGCCATCTGTGCGCCGTCTTCGGCGGGCCACGGCATCAGCCGAGAAGAGAAGCAGACCGCCAGAGCCATTGCCGGCGCGGGTTTCTGGCGGCAGAACAGAAAGTGGAACACCGCCTCGTTGCCGAGATCGCGCTGCCAGCGCTCGCTGACCAGGCCCGACAGTGGCAGGCCCCCCAGCCCGAACGCATCCTCAAGAGCAACGCTGTATTCGAAGCTGTCCGGAACCAGCAGGCCTATGGACTGTGGCGACAGTGCTGGGTCGGCCGCCAGCAACTGCTGCGCCATCCCAGCCGCGGTCTCCGCTTCTTGGTAGAAGTCGCGCACCCGCACCCACTGGGTGGTCCCGTCCACCGCAGCCGTGACAGCCTCTGGTTCGAAGAGGCGGCGCTGCAGGATGCCAAGTGCCGAGTCCGAAGCGGCGCTGCGACGCTCCTGAAGGCAAGCCTGGAGCGTCTGGGAGAACTCTTCGTCCGGCGTCGCGCCAGCCACGGCGGCGTCAGCGTTGAGCCTGTCGATCAGTGCGTCCTGCCAGCGAGATGTGTGTGGCAACTCCTTGACGCGATGTACGCAGAGCGGCTGG
Source organism: Bryobacterales bacterium (assembly GCA_028819215.1). GTDB lineage: Bacteria > Acidobacteriota > Terriglobia > Bryobacterales > UBA6623 > VXMF01. Next base: position 27,753 of record JAPPMG010000024.1, on the reverse strand, counting down.
CGCACCTGTTCGGAATCCACTTGCAGCAAGCGCGTGATCACCTCCAGATCGGCAGGCAGGCACGCTTCGAGCTGGCGGTAGAGCCGCTTGAAGTCGCCGATCGTGCGTCGCGGCCGATCGGTCAGAGCCGAGACATCCAGGTTGGCTAGTGCCGTCTCGGGGTCCGAGGCCGAGACTACGTCAGCGAATTCCCGGTACAGCGCGCGGGTGGTCTCGGTTGGGGCGGCACTGAGGCTTTCTTGCCAGAACGCCCCGTCGACTCTTTCCAGGGCCCGCTCGAATTCGGCTTCGTCTGCTGCTGGTGCCGGAATGAAGTATGCGTCCCGTGCCCGGCTCAGCAAATCGTGCCACGTCCCGACGGCGACCCCAGATCGCGCCCGGGTGGTTGCCAGCAGGCGTCGCAACCGTCGACCGGCGCTGGCGTCTGGTACCAGCAGGAACTGAATCGCGCGTTTCTGCGACGTGTCGCTCATGTGTCTTGGTCACGATGCTGCCGCGGAGGTCAATCGCCATCGACGGCTCGCTGATCAGGAACTAGCCCTAAGCATATATCATTAAGAGGAATTACAGTCAAACTTACTATAATTGAAGAGATTATTTGGTGAATATTTCATGGATAAACTGGCTCGGTGACGATACGCGCAGGACTCGTCACTCAGGGAATGGCCTCGCCCTTGGCGAACGCCCGGTCGGCATGCGCTTGCTGCAAGCGGGACGTGATGGGTCCTCTTGAGCCATCGCCGACCGTGCGGCCATCGACCTCCAAGACCGGAGCCAGGCCCCCCATGGTGCCGGTCGTGAACACTTCGTCTGCGGTGTAGACCTCTGTGAGCGAGAGGTTCTTCTCGACCGGGTGCAGGCCCCCGTCTCGGGCCGTTTCGAGCACCGCGGCTCGCGTGATTCCGGGCAGGCAGCTGTCGGCGTGAGGCGTGAACAATGCGCCGTTCTTCACCACGAAGACATTCGTGGCGTTGGTTTCTGACACGAAGCCGTGCAGGTCCAGCATGAGCGCGTCGTCGACTCCGGCCAGATTTGCCTCGATCTTCGCCAGGATGTTGTTGATCAGGTTGTTGTGGTGGATCTTCGAATCGACGCACTGGGGACTGTTGCGTCGCACCGCGGCGGTGATCAACCGGATGCCGGCTTGGTCGTACACCAGTGACTTCCACTCGGCCAGCACGATCAGTGTGCAGCCGGACTGGTTCCAGTGCGGACTCATGCCGGAGGTGACCTTTTCGCCGCGAGTGAGTGTCAACCGGACGTGTGCCTCGTCGGACATCCCATTGGCCCGCAGCGTCTCGAACACGGCGCTGCGAACGGCTGCCCTAGATGGGACACCGGCGAAGCACATCGCATGGGCAGATGCGAACAGGCGTTCGAGGTGCGGCCCGAAGTCGGCGATGCGGCCCCGGTACACCCGCAGCCCCTCCCACACGGCATCGCCTCCTTGAACCGAACTGTCAAACACGGAGACCTTGGCGTCGCCTCGGGGCACGAGTCGGCCGTTGATATGGACGAGGATATCGGCGTTGCGAGGATCGGGCAGTTGCATCGGAATCTAGGCAGGGACAGCTCACCAGCTGGCAATCCGGGGTCTTTTGCGGATCATTGGCGGCATGTGGGCTCAAAGTGATTGTGGCAGACCACAGAGTGCCGCCCATGCTCGGATATAATCGCCGCAGCATGCGAAGTTCCCTAGTCTTGTTACTCCTGTGTGCGGCGCAGTTGGCCGCTCAGTCGGCTCCGGCGACGATCTACATCAGCTTGGGCGAAAAGGCCGAGTCCGTGGAGGCTTGGGACGGCTCGATTCGCGTGTCCGGAGGGGATCTGCTCCTCTTGCAGGAGCGCCACTTCATCGGCGAGGACGAGCTTACCGGCGAGAGCGCATGGAGAGCCACGACCCGCGAAGAGCAGATCCGAGGGTTCCCGCGGGTCAACTACAACGAGATGAGCCCCGCGGAATTGCCGCCAACGCAGCATTCGCCGGTGGGCCTGTTCGCGGTCGTCGAAGGGGATAGCGCGACCAGTCTGCGAGTGCGCACCAAACAAGGCAACTTCGCGTTCCGCATCGGGGATCTGGCAGGAGGGTCGAAATCGTTTCTCGACGGGCGCGCGACAGCCAGCCTGACACCCACGGTCGAGAGACTGTCAGGGGCTGAGTACGAGGATGACGAGGCAGCGATCGCGCAGGTCTCCGACGGCGTCGTGGCGGCGGCGTGGGTGGCGTATAAGGATCGGGGAGACAGGGTGCTGGTACGACTGCGCCGCGGCGGATCGTGGGAGAGTGCCCAGCAAGTCACCCCCGCGCCGGGCGATCTCTGGCGCGCCTCAGCTGCTGCCGATGGCGATGGGCGGCTATGGGTGTTCTGGAGCCAGCGGGAAGGCACCCGCTGGGACCTTTGGGGCAGGCTGCTGGACGGCTCGGACTGGCTAGAGCCGCAGAAGATCAGCACTGCGGGCTCGAATACGTTCCACCGAGCTGCGGCGACTCGCGATGGCAAGGTTGTCGTCGTGTGGCAGAGTGCGCAAGGCGAGGCTGGCAGTGCGCAGACCGATATCTGGATGCGCGTGTGGGACGGGTCTTGGGGAGAGGCGCTGCAAGTCAGCGAGTCACCTGCCAATGACTGGGAGCCACAAGTGGCTGGCGGACCGGATGGCCAGGTGCACGTCGTGTGGGATGGCTACCACGACGGCAACTACGACGTGTTCTACCGCTCGTACGCCGGTGGGAAGCTGGGCGATATCGAACAAGTCACCAGCAGTCCGCGCTTCCAGGCGCATGCGAACGTGGCGGTCGCTCCGGATGGCACGCCATGGCTGGCGTGGGACGAATCGGGAACGAATTGGGGCAAGGACCAGGGCTACTTGGTCACGCCGCCGCTGGCAGTGCCGTTGCACCAAGAGCGCTCGATCCAGATCGTCAAGCGCTCGGGCGGATCGTGGGTGGAGCCCAAGGCAGAACTGGAGCCGTTCTATGTCTACCGCCTGTACCCGAACTTCGAGAATCCGCAACTGGCATTCGATGGCGGCGGGACGTTGACGATGCTGTTCCGGCACTGGACGCGCCAGCGGGCGCACAGCATCGGCGCGCGCATGATGTGGGAGACGTTGCTGACACGGTTCGATGGAACCGAATGGTCGCATCCGGTGCCTTTGGCGCATAGCCAAGGCTCGATCGAGAAGCGTCCTGCTATGGCGCTTGTGGGCGAGGAGTTGGTGGCGGCTTGGATGACTGACAACCGTACTTTCGCGGATGCGGTGCCGCAGAACGGGGAGATCTATGCGGCCAGCCTAGGTGAGGCCGCTGGCCAGCCTGACTATTCCGCAGGGAACTTCGCCCAATACACCGAGCCGTTTGCCGAGGCAGTGCCGGTCCATCCTTTCGAGGAGCGCAACATCGAGGCGATTCGGGGCTACGTCGTCGATGCGGGGGAGCGGCAGTTCAAGATCTATCGCGGCGACATGCATCGCCACACCGATGTGTCGCAGGACTTCAAGTACGACGGCTCGCTGATCGAGGTGTATCGATACGCCCTAGACGCGGTCGGCTTTGACTACATCGTGCCGACTGACCACCAGCTGGGCTACGACCAGGAGTTCACTTGGTGGCAGGACGAGAAGCTGGCGGATCTGTTCCACGTCCCGGGGACGTTCGTGCCCATGTTCGGCTACGAGCGGTCGCTCAACTACCCGAACGGGCACCGCAACATCATCTTCGGCAAGCGCGGCACGCGGACGCTGCCGATCCCGGATGCCGAGCGTCGCGGCGAAGAGCGCGCCGAGAAGCTGTATGCCTACCTGCACGAGAACGATGGCATCTCCATGCCGCACAGTTCCGGCACGGCGCAGGGCACGGATTGGTTCAACAACGATCCGGAGGTCGAGCCGCTGTTGGAGATCTTCCAGGGGTACCGGGCCAGCTACGAATACATGGGCGCGCCGCTGGCGGCATCTCCGCAGAAGCTTCGCGAGCAACGCTCCGGCTTCAATCCGATCGGGTACTGGTGGGACGCCCTGCGCAAGGGCTACAAGATCGGCGTGCAAGCCTCGTCCGACCACTGGTCGACGCACATTTCGTACGCCATGATCGTGGCAGAGGACTTCACGCGCGAGTCGATGTTCGCGGCGTTGAAGGCGCGCCACGCCTACGGTGCCACAGACAACATCATTCTGGACTTCCAAGCCGTGGACGCGAGCGGGCAGCACCACATCATGGGCGACATCGTGAATTCCCAGCAGGCGCCCCGGCTGCTGATCCGGGCCGTGGGGACGGATCGGATCAAGCAGTTCGTGATCGTCAAGAATCAGGAGATCGTTTACACCAGCCACCCGAACCACGAGGAGTACTCGTTCGAATACACGGACCGGAACTTCGAGGCCGGGTCGAACTACTACTACATCCGCGTCGTGCAGAACGACGGCCAAGTGGCGTGGAGTTCGCCGATCTGGGTGGAGTAGAGGCAGGCGCAGCGATATCACCGCAGGTCTCGCATCGACGGCGAGGTGCCGATGACGCCTATGCGGACTATCGCTTGCGTGTCTCCACAGCCGCGGCCGAGCCGACGAACGAGGCGCTGTCGTAAATCGCAGAGAGCGGCATCCAGGCCGGGTGTCGAGCCACCGTCCTTCACGGCCCGCCCCGGGCGCAGCGGACTCCGCGGCCACCGTGGTGCCTTGTCGCGACTTCCTTCGACCTACACCTGATCCGGCATCACGTAGGGCTCGCGGTACTCCCGCGTCAGCAGCGCGTTGGCCGCTTCGTCGTCGGCGAACGTCTCGCTTTGCGGGTCGAACTCCAGCTTGCGGCCGACGCGGTAGGCGATATTCGCCAGATGGCACAGGGAGGTTGACAAGTGGCCCTGCTCAACCTCGCAGTTCAGGTCTTCGCGCTTGCGCGAGCGCACGCACTCGATGAAGTTCTGGAAGTGGCTCACTTCGGGCAGGTCGAGATCCGGGATCTCTGGTCCCGGCGGGTAGGAAATATCCGGAAAGCTGAGATTGTTCGTCCGGTAGGACACGCCGGCTGGGGAGTCCGGGCGGTCGCGCGGCAGGAATTGCCCCCGAGTTGCCCTCCAGTTGTCGTGGGAGCCGATATACCCCTGATCGGTGAAGAAGAAGCCTCCCACGCGCACACCTCCGAAGGATGGACTGTAGAGCGTGGTCGCCTCGATCTCCAGCAGCGTGCCGTCCGCGTACTCGAACGTGCCCACTTGCACATTCGGCACCTCGGAGTCCGAGTCCTCCACGAACTGGCCGCCGGCACAGTGGATCTTCACAGGGTGGGCCTGCTTGTCCAAGCCCCAGCGCAGGACGTCGAGATGATGCACTCCGTTGTTGCCGACTTCCGAGGTCGACGTATCCCAGAAGAAGTGCCAGCCATAGTGAAAGCGGTTCAGGTCAAACGCGCGGTACGGCGCCGGTCCGAGGTAGAGGTCCCAATTGACCCCTTCTGGGATGGATGACTCTTGTACCTTGCCGATGCTGATCCTGCCCCGGTAGACGACCGCCTTGGCGCGGTACGCCTTGCCGAGCCCGCCGCTCCGCACGTAGCTCGTCACCGACTGCACGCGCCGCGAGCTGCGCCGCTGGAGCCCGACTTGGACCATGCGCCCGTATTTGCGGGCGGCCTCAACCATCTTGCGGCCCTCCCGCAGCGTGTAGGAGCACGGCTTTTCGCAGTAGACGTCCTTGCCCGCTTGGCACCCCCAGACGGTCATCAGGGCGTGCCAGTGGTCCGGCGTTGCCACTGAGATCGCGTCAATGTCGTCACGCTCCAGTAGGCGTCGGAAGTCGGTCTCCGTCTCCGGCCGGTAGCCCGCGACCCCCTCGACTTCCGCGAGTGCGTCGGCGAACAGGCGCTCGTCGATATCGCACAGGTGCGTCACCCGCACGCCCGGCATCGCTGCGAACTCCCGGTAGTGACTTCGGCCGCGGCCGCGGATGCCGATGACAGCGATGTTGACAGCGTCGCTCGGGGCCGTTTGCGCCCTGCTGGCCTGGGCCGATGCCGCCGCAATGCCCGCTCCCAGCGCCGTCTTGGTCACGAACTTCCGTCGAGTTGTCGCCATCGTCTTGTCGCTCTCCCGAGTCAGTCTGAGTCGAGCCGCATTCTAGCAGCCCGCGCGGGCCGCGGCCCGGAGCGCGGAGAAGGCTGGCGGCTATGCTAGAAGGACTATGCAACCTCGACAGCTGCGGCTGCTGCTCGCTGCTCTCGCCTTCGTCCTCATCCTCGGCACTGCCCGGGGGCTGGCGGACTTTGCGATCGAATACCTGTGGTGGACCGAAGTCGGCCAGCTCTCGACCTGGCTCACGAAGCTCGCCTACAAGATCGTTCCGACGGTCGCTGCGGCTCTGATCGCTTGGTTGGCGTTGCTGTGGGCGCACCGCCGTGGGGCTGCCTTCGCCGGCGCGGACACTTCCCGCTACTCGCTGTACCGCAGAGCCGTGCCGCTCGTCCTGCTCGTTGTGGCGACGGTATTCATCGGTTCCCGTGTCGATCCCGAGACGGTGATGAAGTTTGCAGGCTCGCGCGGACTGGGCGCGAACGTCGAGTCTTGGGCCGATCCGATCTTTGGCAAGCAGCTGTCCTTCTACCTGTTCGACCTCCCGCTGCTGCAACTGCTCGTGCAATACCTCTTCGCCCTTGCCCTCACCGGCACGGCGGTTTTCTGGGCCACGGGCCGCGGATGGCAGGTCTTCCAGAAGTTCACCAGCTTCCGCGCGAGCGGCGGTGACCTGGAGGAATTCGACCTCGGCCCGCAGCCCCTGCTGCTGGAAGGCGCGACCAAGACCAGCTTTGCCAAGGTCATCGCCTGCATCGCGCTGGCTGGAGCGGCAGCGTGGTTTTACCTAGGCCAATACGGGCTGCTGCTATCGAACCACGACTTCATGGTCGGCATGGACTACTTGGACGAGGTCTGGAGGCTGCCCCTGCGCTGGGTGGTCGTGGTCGCGCTGCTGCTGTCGATCCCGTTGATCGCCACGTCGCGCTTCAAGGCGATGGCCTACATCGCCGGCGGTGCCATCGCGCTGCACGCCGCTGTGCCTCTGGCAGTCCAAGCACTGTACGTGAGCCCCAACGAACTGAAGCTGGAGCAGGAGTACATCGAGCGCCACATCCAAGCCACGCGCCAGGCCTACGCCCTGAACGACGGCCGGGAGGAGTTCCTCTCGCTCAGCGAGGTCCCATCGCTCGACGTCGAAGCCAACGCGACTCTGGTCGACAACATCCGTCTTTGGGACGAAAAGGCCTACACCGACACCATCACCCAGATCCAGGCGCTGCGGTTGTACTACCGCTTTGCCGACATGGACATTGATCGCTACCAGATCAACAACAAGGTGAAGCAGTTGCTCCTCTCTCCCCGCGAGATCGATGTCAGCTCTCTGGATGCCGCTGCGGACAACTGGATCAACCGTCACTGGGTCTACACGCACGGCTACGGCGTGGTCACTTCGGAAGTGAACCGCACGACGCCGGACGGCCTGCCGGTGCTGCTGATCAAGGATGCGCCCCCCGAAATCGAGATCCAGGACATCACGATTGCACGTCCTGAAATCTACTACGGCGAACTGACCAACCACCCGGTGTTCGTCAGCACGGAACAGGAAGAGTTCGATTACCCCAAGGAAGACCAGAACGTGATGTCGCATTACGAGGGCACCGGCGGGATTCCGATCCATTCCATCGCCACCCGCCTCTTGACCGCGATCTTACAGGGCGACTACAACATCCTCTTCACCGGGCTGACGAATCCGTCGAGCCGCATGATGATCTATCGCAATGTCAGCGAGCGCCTCGAGCATCTCGCCGATTTCATCGAATGGGATCCCGACCCGTACCTGACGATTACGGACGATGGGCGCTTGGTGTGGATCTTGGACGGCTACACCACTTCGGACGCACACCCGTATTCTCAGGCGATCCGGGTGGGCAGCTTCGGCTCGCAGGTCAACTACATCCGCAACGCCGTCAAGGCCACCGTGGATGCCTATCACGGAACCACCACGATCTACATGTTCGACGGGACTGATCCAATCATCCAGTCCTACGCCCGAGTGTTCCCGAACCTATTCCAACCGATGGAGGCGATGCCTGCCTCGATCCGCGAACATGCTCGCTATCCGGAGTTGATTTTCGATATCCAGGCGGAGCTCTACAGGACGTTCCACATGCGCGACCCGACCGTATTCTACAACCGGGAAGACATCTGGGACGTGGGCAGGAGCCTCGCCGGCGACACCGGTTCCGCCGAGCGCATGAAGCCGACCTATATCGTGGCGACGCTGCCGGGCGAGACCGAGCCGGAATTCCTGCTGATGCTGCCGTTCACGCCGCGCAACAAGGACAATCTCAACGGCTGGATGGCCGCCCGCTGCGACGGGGACAGGCTCGGGGAGCTGATCTTCTACCAGCTTTCCAAGCAGCAGCTTGTCTACGGGCCGAACCAGATCGAAGCGCAGATCAATCAGGAGCAGCAGATCGCCCGTGATCTGACGCTCTGGAACCAGCAGGGCTCCCGCGTGCTGCGCGGCGAGATGATCGCCATGCCCGTCGGGGAGAATTTCCTGTATGTCGAGTCGATCTACATCCAAGCCGAGGCGGCTCGCATGCCGCAGCTGCGCAAGGTTGTGCTCGCGATGGGCGAGAGGCTGGTGTACGAGGACACCTTCGAGGAAGCTCTGGCCACGCTGGGCGACCTAGAGGCCGAAGACGCTGCGGCCCTGCTTGCCTCAGCCGCGGCTGAGGCGGGGCAGCCCGTCGCCGAAGCTGCGGAGCCACCGATCCGGACGGTCGCCCGCCGCTTGGCGGAATTGCGCAGGCAGGCGCTCCAGCTAGCCGACGACATCGAGGCGCTCGAGCGCGATTTCGAGCGCTGATCAGGGCTTGGCGCCCGGACCGCTCCAGTCCGCCACGAAGATGTTGAACTCGTAGCGGGACTTGGCATCGCGGTCGGACGAGAACACCAGCTGCGAACCGTCCGGCGAGAACTCGGCAAACGACGTGAAGCCGCCGAACTCGGTCACTTGGCGCAGGCCCGAACCGTCGGTGCCGATCAGGAACAGGTCGAATTCCCGGCTGTCGCAGTTGTTCTTGTTCGACGAGAAGATGATGTGCTTGCCGTCCGGAGTGAATTGCGGGGCGAAGCTGGCGCAGCCGAAGTCGGTGAGTCGTTGCATGCCGCTGCCATCGGCGTTGCCGACGAAGATCTCCATCTTCATCGGTGCCGTCAGGTTCTCCGCCAGCAGCTCTGCGTAGGTGGCGGACGCCGGGCCCTCTGCCGGATGGTTCGCCCGCAGCACCAGCATCTCGCCATCGGCCGAGTAGAACGCCCCGCCGTCGTATCCGAAGGCGGTCGTCAAGCGGGTCTTGTTCGACCCGTCCAGATCCATGGACCACAAGTCCAAGTCTCCGGCGGCCATCGAGGTGTAGACGATCTTGCCTTGCTTCCAGTTGACCGTTGCCTCGGCGTCGTAGCCGTCTGCGTCGGTGAGCCGCACCGGCTCGGAGCCGCTCAGGTCGGTGCGGAAAATGTCATATCCGGCGTGCACCGGCCACACGTAGCCCTTGCTGCGGTCTGGGCGCGGCGGGCAACTGTCGCCGGCTAGGTGGGTCGATGCATACACGATGCTCTCGCCGTCTGGCAGAAAATAGCCGCAAGTGGTCACCCCCTTGCCCGTGGACACCATGCGCTGTTCGGAGCCGTCCGCATTCATGACGTAGATCTGGTCGCACGAAGCCTCGCCACGCGTGGCCTGAAAGACCAGCTTGCTTCCGTCGGGCGACCAGTAGGCCTCCGCGTTTTGGCCGCCGAAGGTGAGTTGGCGGATGTCCGACAGGAGCGGACCCGATTCGGCCGAATCGTCCTCGACCGGAGTTTGCAGGGGCCCGCCACAGGCCACGCTGAGCGCGAGTACGAGCCACGCTGACCAATGCATGCGCATGTGATTCCCTCTTGGACCATTCTAGTGGCGGTTTCCGCGCCGGTCGTACTGCCCCTACACTTGAGCGTGTCCCATACGGGAGACTACTAGCGCTGCAAAGTCCGCCTAGGCGCGGTAGCCTGCCTCGCGCTGTCGCCGCAGCTGACCAGCAACTCCCAATATTCGGGCCTTTCCTTAACAGGGCGGCCGATCCCTAGATGCTGTCCGCGCTCCCGCTCGGCCACCGGGTGCTTGGGCTGCAGGAATGCACGCACTCGCTCCAGGCCGGGAACCGCACACGGCAGAAAGCTACTCGTGGCATGCCGGAGTGGCCGTTTCGGACTCCCCGCCCCACGTATCGAGCCACGCCAGCACCTCTTCAGCGCTGGCATGCAGGCCCGTCTCTCGGTATTCCTGCCACGCGTCGTGCGCCTGCCGCAAGAACGCGTCGCGTGCCTCTTCCCGCTCGACGTACTCCCGGATCGCGTCGCGCATCAGGCAGTGCTGGGTGCGTCGGCGCCGGGCTGCGAGGCGCTTCCTGCGTTCGCGCATCTCCGGATCAATCTTCACGGCTACGGAAACGGCGGTGGAGCTCACTTATGTCCCTCCAAGTATCACTAAGTACTACTTACTATGATTGCGCGTGACCAGCCAAAAAATCATAGGGGCAAAGACGTACTTACTCAGATCTTGCGGCGGCAGTCTCGGCTGAGTTAGCCATCAGCGACCGTGTTTCGGCCAACCGGGCGACGAGCAGGCCCGCGAAGAGTTGTGGGGATGCTGCCTCCGAGGGGCGCGCACTCAGCGAAGGAGTCCGTCGCTGGGTTGCTAATCTAGGCTTTGGCACGGGACAGGCTGGCGGCGCCGGACGAGTTTGATCGTTGGCTTGCAGATATGGCTTCTACCCCAGCTTGCCTTCGTGAGTGGCCGCTCGGGGACTTGCCTGGATCGTCGATTCCGAACTCAGGGGCGCAGTGCCTGTGAGCGTCAAGTCGACCGCGACCTCCCCATGGCATGGATGGCCTCCGAGATCGGTGCATCAAAAGACAAAGAATTCACGCTAGAATATCAATGAACTAACAAAGGATTCTTCCTTAATGCGGATTCGCTTGTGCCACATCCAAGTCGCGGCTCTGATCTTGGCGTTAGTGGCAGCGGTGCTTCGCCCGGCCGTTGCACAACAGTTGCAGTCGACTGTCCCCGGCTTGGGTGTCGAGGCAGTGGGCGAGGACCTTGCCCCGCCAAGTGTGCGGCGCCGGGCGACTGCCCCCGAGGTCTTTAAGGGAATCTACCTGTCCTTCTGGTCGGCGAGCGTGCCGGGCAGGGTCGAAAACGTGATCCAGCTCGCGCAGGACGGATTCATCAACACCGTTGTGATCGATGTCAAGGACGCCATGGGGCGGGTGGCGTTCGATTCCAACGTGCCGCAGGTCGTCGAATACCGGTCGCGGGAGCGGATCATTTCAGACCTGGGCGCACTGGTCCGCAAGCTCCATGCGGGCGGATTGCACGTGGTTGCCCGGATGGTGACGTTCAATGACCCGATGCTGGCCCGTGCGCGGCCCGAATTGGCGGTGCATAGCAAGACGCTGCTGAACGAGAAAGGGCCGCAGTTGTCCGCAGAGACGTTCTGGCACGACGAGCGTGACCTGCTGTGGGTTGATCCGGGCTCGCGGGAAGCTTGGGATTACAACATCGCGATCGCCAAGGACGTGCTCTCGCGCGGCGTAGACGAGGTGAACTTCGACTACATCCGCTTTCCTTCCGGCGGCGACCTCGACGACATGCATCTGCCTGTCACTGCCGACGACGGAGCCAAGCGCGATGTCATCGTCCGGTTCTTCAAGCATCTCCGCGACGAACTTCCCGACGCGCGCCTGTCGGCGGACCTGTTCGGGCTCGTCACCGTCTCTCACGATGACCTTGGTATCGGTCAAGTGATCGAAGATGCACTGCCATACTTCGACGCCTTGTGCCCCATGGTCTATCCCTCGCACTACGCGGAAGGCTTCTATGGTTTCGAGAACCCCGCCGAGCACCCCTACGAGGTCGTCAACTATTCGATGAGGCTGGCAAACGAGCGGCTCCGGGCACATGCGGCGACTGCGCCCCAAACAGCGGAGCTGATCCCGTGGCTGCAGGACTTCAGCATTGGTGCGGAATACGACGCCGACATGGTCAGGGCGCAGATTCGAGCCGTCTCCGACGCCATGGGCGAGGACTACCGCGGATTCCTGCTGTGGAGCCCCAAGAACCAGTACTCGACGGCCGCGCTGCGCTAGCGGGGAATCGCCGCGCGCTTGCGAGGGCGGGGATGCGGCCGCGAAGCGCTGCGATGCAGGCCTTCCGAACGCTGGCGGGAGGTGTCCAACGGCACGCCAATTGCTGGGCCGCAAGCGGGAGGCCATTCCTGTCGCGAGCCCCGTCTCGTTCCACAGGAGCGGGATAGATTGTATTCCGGGTCACGGAATATACTGTGTGTAGTTGCGAAGTTGCCCATCGTTCCGCTAGGCTAAGCGTGCAATGACCGCTGTCACGCTCGCTCCGCCATTCGCAGTCGGCCTTGTTCGCCGCTGGCGTGCCGAGCGCATTGGGCGCGGATATTTGGAGGCAAACGGCACATGCTGAGGCTCAAGCAGATCGATCTGGTCGGCTTCAAGTCGTTCTGCACCCGGGAACACTTGAAGTTCGCCGGAAACGGCTTGGCAGCCGTGGTCGGCCCTAACGGCTGCGGCAAGTCCAATATCTGCGACGCCGTGAACTGGGTGCTCGGCGAGCAGTCGGCCAAGTCCCTGCGAGGCGGGCGCATGCACGACGTCATCTTTGCCGGGACGCGCCACCGCAAGCCCGCAGGCATGGCCAAGGTCACCCTGACGTTGCACGACCCCGACGACACGCTAAAGAGGCTGTTCCCCAAGAATGGCCGCTCTAGCGCGCCCAAGGTTCCGGCGAGCCCCACTCCGGGCGAGATCTCGGTCACCCGCAAGCTGTTCAGCAATGGCGCCAGCCAGTACATCCTCAACGGCAAGACCGTCCGTCTCCGCGATGTGCAAGACCTCTTCCTCGGCACCGGTCTTGGACCGAACCACTACGCCATCATCGAGCAGGGCCGCATCGGACAGCTCTTGACGGCCCGCTCGATAGACCGCAGGGCATTTGTCGAGGAGGCTGCCGGCGTGACGCGCTTCAAGTCCCGCCGCAAGCTCGCCGAGTTGAAGCTCGCCAACACCGAGCTGAATCTCGAGCGGGTCCATGACATCCTTCAGGAGGTTGCTCGCCAGGCGAATTCTCTCAAGCGTCAGGCGGAACGGGCCGAGCGCTACGAGACGTACCGCGAACAGCTTCGCGAGGCCCTCAGCCTGGTGTTCGCCGGCCAGTTCCGCCGCTTGGAGTCCAGCCGCGCGACGTTGGAGTCGGAGACCGCCCTCGCCAAGCAGCGCTTGGCTTCGGTCTCGGACGAGACGCGGGAACTGGAATCCGAGTTCTCGGGCAAGCGCGAGCGCGAGCAGGAATGGGAGGCGCAGCTGGAGGTCGAAAGGGCCGAGCTGTCGGACCTGCGCATCGACGAGGAGCGGATGCGCGAGCGCATCCAACAACAGACCCGCACCATCAGCGACAACACTGCCCGCAAGCAGCGGGCAGCGGAGGACTTGGAGACGGCCTCTAGCCGCCTCGACGCGCTGGAAGCCGGCGTGCACAGGGAGCGGCACGAAGTCTCCGAGCTAGAGGGCGCCTCGGGCGCGCTGCGCCACAAGCTTGAAGGCAAGGAGGTCGAGTGCAGCGCTCAGCAGAGCAGCTTGGCCGACACGCATGCCGAGCAGGAAGCCTGCCGAGTGAGGATGTTGGACTCGCTCAACTCTCTCTCGGACACGAAGGGGCGCTTGGGCAAGCTTGAGGAGACTCTGGCTGGCTGCGACACGCGCCTTGAGCGCGCTCGATCCAGCAACGCGGCTGCCGAGAGCGGCATCGCTTCGGCCGCCACGCGCCGGGAAGCGCTGCTGGCCCAAGCCGAGAAGATGACGGACGCGGCCGGGGAGCTGCGCGCTCGACGCGATACGTTGCGCGAGGCGGTGGAGCGTGGGATATCGAGCCTGAGTTCGCTGCGCAAGGCTGCCGAGGGCCAGCGCGCAGAGCGCTCTGCTCTGGCGGCGCGGCGTGATTCTGTCCACGAGATGCTGCAGCATCGCGCCTACGGCGCGGAAGCCGTCAAGGACATCTTCGACGCTCTCGAACGCGAGTCCGCTGAGGGCTTTTCCCCGCTGGGCGTGCTGGCTGACTTCTTGGAGGTAGACGCCGGTTATGAGCGGGTGGCAGAACAGTTCCTCGCCGAAGAACTCGAGCACGTGGTCGTGGGCAACTGGGCCGAGGCAGCGCGCGGCGCGCAGCTGGTCCGCGATGAGTTCGGCGGCCGGGCAGCCTTCCTGCTGGTCCAGCGCGAAGCGGATGGAGAGCCCCAGGCACCGCCGGAGCTGGAGTCTGCGGTCCGGTTGACGGATCACGTGCGTTTGGCCGCGCGCGGCAGCGGGGCTGTTCCCGCTCTCTTGCCCAAGCTGCGAGATGCGTTCTTGGTAGAGGATCAGGCCACGGCAGAGCGCCTGGCCGGCCTGCACCCCGATCTGTACTTCGTGCTGGCAGACGGAACGTGGTACCGCGGCCCGGTCGTTCAGGCCGGCCGCAAGTCGTCCAGCGGACCGCTTGTCCTCAAGCAGCAACTGCGGGAGCTGGCGCCCGCACTGCAACGCGCCGAACAGGCATTGGCGCAGGCAGAGCAGGACATCGAGAGTGCCGAGGACGCGGTGAGGCGTGACCGCGGCGAACTCGAGACCGTGATGGCCAGCCTACAGGACACAGAGAAGGAAGCGCTGGCAGTCCAGCACGAAGTCAGTCGGTCCGAGAGCGTCGTTGCGGACCTGCAGCAACAGGCGCAGGAAGCAGCTGCAGATATCGACCGCCTCGAGGCCGAGCGCTCGAGCGCCGCGAGCGCGCGCGAGCAAGCGTTGGATGACCGCACCAGGCTGGAGGGCGAGTACGCCGACGCCAGGGCCCGCTCAACCGACCTCGCCGAACAGGCTCAGGCCCGTCAGGCAGTTCTGGCGAGCTTGCAAGAGGAGCGGACGACGCTGCGAACCGAGGCAGCCACGATGGACGAGCGGCTCCGGTCCGGCATCAACTCGGTGCGGCGGGCGGAGGCGGCGTTGGCCGACCAGCGCCAACGAGCGCAGGACTTGCAGGACCAGATCCAGCGCTGGACCGACGAGAGCCAGGAATTGGCCGAGAGCAACCGGACACTGGAGGAGCAGGTTGTCGGCGCGGGCAATCGCCGCGAGGCGTTGCAGGTGCAGATCAGCGAAACGTCCGACAGCCTCAAGCAGTCGCGCGCCCGCACGGGCGCTCTGATGGAAGCCATCCGCGACCAGCGCGCTGATGTCGAGGCGGCGCGCGAGCGGTGCTCGGCCAAGGAGGTCGCCTTGGCGCGGCTGCAGTCGGACATCGAGCACTTGGAGAGCAGCTGCGCCGCCGAGCTGGACCAGCCGATCGCCGAGATTGCCGAAGGAGCGCCGGAGGCCCTTTCGGAAGAGGATCTCCGGCAGGCCGAGGAGCGTCACCGATCGATCCGCGACAAGATCGATCGCCTTGGTCCGGTCAACGTGCTCGCGCGGCGGGAATACGAGGAGGTGTCCGAGCGCAAGCTATTCCTCGAGACGCAGCAGCAGGACCTGCTGGATTCGATCCGCAACACGCGCGAGGCCATCGGGGAAATCGACACAGCCAGCCGCGAGCGCTTCGAGGCTGCGTTCGAAGCGATCAATCACAATTTCCGGCGCGTTTTCGCGACACTGTTCGGCGGCGGCATCGGCGAGCTGAGACTGTCCGATCCAGCGGACGCCGATGGCTCCGGGATCGAGATTGTCGCGCAGCCGCCCGGCAAGCGCCTGCAGAACATAGCCCTGCTCTCCGGCGGCGAGAAGTCGCTTACCGTCATGGCGCTGTTGTTGGCGACGTTCCGCTACCAGCCCAGCCCGTTCTGCGTCTTGGACGAGGTGGACTCGCAGTTGGACGAGGCCAACACAATACGGCTGCGGGGCCTGATCCAAGAAATGGCTCCCGAGACCCAGTTCATCGTGATCACCCACTCCAAGACCATGATGGAGGCGGCCGAGGCGCTCTATGGCGTCACGATGGGCGAGGCCGGGGTTTCGAAGCTGGTCTCGGTGCGCATGGCCGGAAGCAGGATCGCGGAAATGCCGCAAGGGCCGGGAGCGCAGGACCAGCAAGCAGTCGTGGCGTGAGGCCTCTCGGAACCCGCACGGCTGGCTTCCGCCCTTTGCTGGACCGCCACCTATAATCGTGTGCGGCGCGGCTCGGCCCGACGCTCCCTGCCCGCGACCCCGAGAAGCGCATGAGTCGAACACGAGTGGCATTCCAAGGGGCGCGCGGGGCGTTCAGCGAGCAGGCCAGCAAGCAGATCCTGGCGGGCAGGGAACTGTCGTTCGAGCCGTGCGAGAAGTTCTTCGAGGCATTCGAACTCTTGCGCGACGGCACCGTCGACTACGCCGTCATCCCCGTCGAGAACACCCTGCACGGTTCTGTGCACGAGAACTATGACCACCTGCTGAACTACCGCCCCGAGATCTTGGCCGAGACCCACGTGCGCATCGTCCACAACTTGATCGGGCGGCCTGAGGCCTCGCGCTCCCAAATCACGCGGGCGATCTCCCACCCGGTGGCGCTGGCACAGTGCTTGGACTTCTTCCGCCGCAACCCGGGCATCAGCGCCGAGACCCACTACGACACCGGCGGGAGCGTGAAGACGGTCATGGACGGAGACGACCCGAGCTTGGGGGCGGTGGCTTCGGCGGCGGCCGCGGAGTACTACGGCGCGAAGATCATCGAGACCTCGATCGAGGATGATCCGGAGAATTTCACGCGGTTCTTCCTGCTCGGCCGAGAGTCCTCGCCGGCCGAGTCCGGCGACGCGCGCAAGACCTCGCTCGTGTTCATCACCAAGAATGTGTCCGGGGCTCTGTTCAAGTGCATGAGCGCCTTCGCGCTGCGGGACATCAACCTGACCAAGATCGAGTCGCGCCCGCTGAAGGGCCGCCCGTTCGAGTATTGCTTTTATGTCGATATCCTGGCCTCGCCGCGGGAAGAGAATTGCGCCAACGCCATGGCGCACCTAGCCGAGGTAACGGAGTTCTTGGCAGTGCTGGGCTCTTACGAGCCTGCTAGTGTGCCCGGCGGGAATTGATTCCTGCAAGGACGGGACGACCCTTGCCGCCGTGGTCGAGCTATTGCTGTCCCTATCTCGTTCCAGGCGTTCCGGTTCTGGAGGTTCCGTTCCCGGACTAAGGCCTCGAATCGGAACCGGCCGCTCGGGTCGGCTGGTGTACCGTAATAGCGAATCGACCGGCGTCCGGCGGCTAAGCTTCGCGTCGAACGAGAATCCAGCCCATGCGCCAGGTCAACGCCATTGTCGCGGCCTTGGCTTGCGGAGCGCTCGCTTGCGGTCCTGGCGAGACAGCTGCCGACCGCACACCCGGAAGGAAGCCCAATATCGTCCTCATCATGGCGGACGACCTGGGAGCGGAGACTCTCGGCTGCTATGGAAACACTGTCAACGCAACCCCGCGCCTAGACCAGATGGCAAGGGAAGGCGCACGTTTCGAAAACGCATTCGCCACTCCCGTCTGCAGCCCCACCCGGGCGATGATCCTAACCGGCCTGCATCCGAACAGGACTGGCGTCCTAGAACGTCTCGACAGCCCTCTCGACCCCGAACGGAACAACCGGCTCCCCATGCACCTGCCAACCTTCGCGCGCGTGTTTCGGGCTGCGGGATACGTCACCGCCATCGCGGGGAAATGGCATCTGGGGGACTTCCAGGCCCATCCCGATCAGCCGGCGTCGCACGGCTTTGACGAGCACTGCCTATGGGTGCAGTACTGGGACGGCGAGCGACGCAGTCGATACTACGCCCCCCACAACTGGGAAAACGGAACGTATCGGGTTCATGGCGAAGAGACGTTCGGGCCGGACTATTACAGCGACTTCCTCATCGACTTCATCGAACGCAATCAGGACCGTCCGTTCCTGGCCTACTATCCGATGAATCTGATTCACGGCCCCCTCGTCGAGCCGCCGGGGCTGAAGGCTCTCGCCGAGAGCAAATACCCCGACGACGTCGGACCGAATGAGCGGCGAGCGGGACACATGATTACATACATGGACGCGATCGTCGGCAAGTTCTTGGACAAGATCGAGGAACTCGATCTAGTCGAAGACACTCTGATCGTGTTCACAGGCGACAACGGCACTGCCGGCAATCTGGAGAACCGACTCGGTTCGTTCAGGCTCATGGGCGGCAAGCGGACCATGAACGAGGCCGGAACGCGGGTTCCGTTGATCGCGCGCTGGCCGGGAACGATACCCGCTGGCACCCGCGATGGGTTCTTCTCGCTGGTGGACGTGATGCCCACATTGAGCGCGCTGGCACAGATACCGATGGGGCATCCCGTCGACGGCATGGACCTGTCCCATTCCCTCTTGGGCGAGCCTGGCAAGGATCGCGAGTATTTCTCGATGGCGTTCGAGGGTGATTTGTATTTCGTTCGAGACGAACGCTTTCGGCTTCACGAGGACGGGCGCCTGTACGACATCCCGGTGTCCGGCGACGAAACGCGCTACAGCATGGAGTCCCTGGCGGACAAGTCGAGCCATGCGGACGCGCGGGAACGACTCAAGGCGCGTCTGGAAGCGTACATGGGGATCCGCAAGACCGACGAATCCTACAGCATCGTTCCATTCGGCACGGGCGGTGACCGGTTCAAGAATGCCCAAGATGCTGCCGGCCAAGCCGAGACTGATGCGCCGCGGTAGTCGACCGGCCCTGCCATCGCTCAGGGACCGGCGGACGCCGGAGGGCCTGCCTAGGAGATGTCTAAGGGCTCCATGGTTCGGCCCGCGGCTGGCCCTCGCCGCCTTGGGGGTGATCCTCGCCTCTGCAGCTTGCGGCGGGAACGGCCACACAGAGGCCGCGCTGCCTAACATCGTGCTGGTTCTCGCCGACGACATGGGTTACGGAGACGTGGGCGCCTACAACTCCGAGTCGCGCATCCCGACGCCCAACATGGACCGGCTTGCCGCCGAGGGGGTCCGCTTCACCGACATGCACTCGCCGGATGCGGTCTGCACGCCGTCCCGGTACGGATTGCTGACGGGACGCTACTGCTGGCGCACCCGGCTGCAACGCACGGTACTGTTCAACTACGAACCGCCTCTGATCGAACCCGATCGCCTGACGCTTGCATCACTGCTGAAGCGCAAGGGCTACCGCACGGGCATGTTCGGCAAGTGGCACTTGGGGCTAGACTTCGCCGTCAAAGAGGGCAGGCACGTCGACTTCGACCGGCCCCTGCCTTGGTACGCCGGGCCGGACCCAGATCCTGAGGTGGGCGCGAGCATCGATTTCGCGACGCCCGTCTCGGGCGGGCCGGCCGACCTAGGATTCGACGAGGCGTTCTACACGGCTGGCTGCTCGACCGACCAGGAACCGTTCTGCTTCATCCGGAACGGAGTGTTTCTCGGGATGGAGAACGCCAGCTACCGGCATCCTGCAGGGAACTGGCGATCGGGAATGGCGGCCGAGAACTGGGTGAACGAAATCGTCGACGTGCGGTTCACGCAAGAGGCTGCCGACTTCATTGCACGGACGCATGAGAGCGGATCCGAGACACCATTCTTCGTCTATCTGGCGTTGTCGGCACCGCACTCGCCGCATCTGGTTCCGGAATTCGCTGCAGGCAGGAGCGAGGCAGGAGTCCGCGGCGACATGGTCTGGCTGGTCGACTGGGCGGTCGGCCAAATCATGGACACTCTGGAGCGCCTCGGAGCTGCGGAGAGCACTCTACTGATCGTGACCAGCGACAACGGGCCCTTGCGGGGCTCCCTCGAGCCGGGAGCCCGCGAGAGCACGGCGACAGTCTCCAATGGGCACCAGTCTGCAGGTCTGCTGCGCGGGTTCAAGGGACGCATCTACGAGGGCGGCCACCGTGTCCCGTTCATCGCCCGATGGCCCCAAAGGATCCGGGCGGGTGCCGTCAGGGACGAGCCGCGATCATTGGTTGACCTGATTGCGACCTTCGCCGCAGTTGTGGGGGAGAAGTTGCCGGACGATGCTGGAGAAGATAGCTTCGACATGCTGGCAGTGCTCGAAGGGTCCGAGAGCGGCACGGCGACCAGGCCGGCAATCGTGCATCATTCCGGGGGCGGCGCATTCGCCCTGCGCGACGGGCGGTGGAAGATTGTGTTCGGTCGCGGCGAGCAGGTCGTCCAGTCGATGGAGGGTGCCGGATACCTGTTTGACTTGGAAACGGATCTGCGCGAGACAACCGACCTGTGGGGCGCGCATCCGCAGGTGGTGGAGCGGCTCACGGCGATGATGGAAGATCTTCGCAGGCAAGGCCGCAGCGTACCGAGACCCTGACGCCTTGAGTCGCCAGCGGGAACGGAAAGTTCGATGATCCGCTCCCTGCAAGGGCGCCCTAGTACTCGCAGGTCGCTGGTTCGGACTTGACGAAGTAGTCCTTATAGTTCTTGGCCTTCGGGTCCATGCAGCCAGCTAGGTTGAGCAGCTCGACCTTCCTGAATTCGACCGGATGGCTCTCGCTTTGCAGCGAGATGTAGCCACCGGACATCAATTCGCCGTCAGGCTTGTCCTTAGAGTCGTGCCCGTCCACGTTGCCCCCGCCGTATTGGGGCATTTCGTACTCCAGGACGAGGTCTCCTTCGACGTAGTGTCGAAACGTAGAACTGCCCAAGACCAAGATCTCTGTGCGAACCCACTGCTCGCCGCGGTAGGTCTTGGATGTCGAGCTCGTGCAGTGGCGAGTTAGCAGCTTGCCGTTGCGGACGACATTGGTGCCAGGCGTGCAGAGATTTGCGGTGGTGCGTTCACCCTCGGCGAGACCCCCTAACAGCTGGACTTCAATCGAGATAGGGAACGTCTGGTCCTTGCCCATGGTCTCGGGGGCAGGCGAGTGCAGCATCAGGCCGCTGTTGCGCACGGCCCACCCTGGGCCGCCCTCGGACTGCTCTCCTACGAAGCGGTACTCCGCTGCCAGGCGGTAGTAGGAAAAGGGGTCCTTGTAGAAGATGTGCCCGAAACGCTCGTTGAACGGTCCGTAGGCCTCGTAGCCGGTCTGCATCGCACCGTTGACGACGCGGAACGTGTTGCCGAAGTTGTCGCCGAGCTCGTGTCCGCGGATCTTGGGCGTCCAGCCATCGAGGTTCTTGCCGTTGAAGAGCTGTATCCAGTCCTCGCTGGTCTGCGCCGTGGCCACCGACGCAAAGACTGCTGCCATGAGGAAACAAACGATTCGCAATTGCATCTTGGGCCAAGTATAGCCAGACCGAACGACGCTCGACGGCAGCGAGGCAGTCCTTGCCGCAGAGTGCGCAGCTTGGAGGGCTTGCGGGCGTTCGAGAGCGGAGCGGAGGGCTGGTTGGTGCGGTTTCGCTTCAGGACGGCCGAGCCGGCCAAGCTGGTATCCTGCTTGAGATCGGGCGAGACCCGCGCTTCCCGCATGACCGACTCACAACGCCACGAGCTCTTTCAACTTGTCAACTCCGACTCGGACCCAACTGCTGTCGCCACGGCCTTGACCTCCCACTTCCAGGACGAGAGCCTAGCCAGCGGAGCGGCGGTGTCCGCATACGGCGGAGAGTTCGTCTGGGCGATCAGGGCCGACAGCCGTCCGCATCTCTACGTGGATGACGAGCCGGCTCCGCCAATGGACCAGCTTCCGGACAATCTGTGGGTGCATAGCCGTCGTGTCCGCACGGGCACTTCGCACGCCCACTATTACCGCGTCGACAGGGCGGTGCTGGGCGGCAGGCGGTTCGACACTGCCGCCTACGGCGAGGACTCGTACGCGCAGGAGGGGGTGCCGCAGGGCGAGTATTCCGACGAGCTCTTCCACGAGAGCCCGACATATCGCGGCTGGAAGGTCTCCTACTGGCTCTACGCCTCGCCCGGCGTGGACCCTGCCAAGCCATCGGCCGTGATGGTGTGGCAGGACGGCCACCGCTTCCTGGAGCGCGACCAACGCTCGCGGATCTCCGTCGTGCTAGAGAACCTTGTTCACAAGAAAAAGGTTCCGCCTATGGTCTTGGTCTTGATCGCGCCGGGCTACATCGGCAGCCACGACAATTCCTCTTCATACGCGCCGCGCGAGATCGGGCATATGCGCAGCCTGCTCTACGACACGTTCAACGACGACTACAACAAGATGGTGGTGGACGAGATCTTTCCGGAGGTGAACAAGACTTACCGCCTGCGGGACGATGGCTACAGCCGGGCCATCGGCGGACAGTCTTCCGGGGGCATCTGCTCGCTGAACTCGGCTTGGTTCAGGCCCCACGCCTTCAGCCGCGTGCTGTCCAGGATCGGCAGCTATGCCAGCATCCAGTGGCGCTGGGGGCAGGAGAATCCGTTCGGCGAGTACCCACTCGGACGCTTCGGAGACCGCGATCCGTGCGAGCCTCTCGATGGCGGCAACATCTGGCCCTTCCTGATTCGCAAGCGCGATCGCAAGAACATCCGCATCTGGCTCGAGGACGGCACTTACGACCTGGAGAATGCCCACGGCAGCTGGCCGCTGCAGAACATCCAACTGGCGAACTCGCTGAAGATGAAGGAGTACGACTTCACGTTCAGCTTCGGCAACGCCCAGCACAGCACCACCTACGGCGATGCGGAACTGCCCGCCGCGATGACATGGCTATGGCGCGACTACGATCCGCTGCTGACGCATCAGACGTTCGTCATGGATCCGGACGAGAAGGACAAGCCGTACTTCCGAGTCAAGATCTGCAACCGGTAACGCGAGCGTTGGCCTGCGTCGTCGCTCAGAACTTGGAGATTTCAAGCTCCTTCGAGGTGATGAACTCCAGCAGGGTAGGCACGCCCTGCTCTGTCTTGGCGATGCCGCGCCTGATGGCGGGCACGATCTCGTCGGGATCTGTGATGCGCTCGCCGTAGCCGCCCAGCGCAGTGGCGAACTCGGCGTAGTTTCCTGAAATGTCGGTGCCGCGAAACTTTTCGGTCGCGACTTGCATGACGGGTATTTCAATCGCCATCGAGAAGTTGTTGGACAACACGGAGAGGATCGGGATGCGTTCCCGCACCGCCGTCTCGAAGTCCATTCCGGTAAATCCAATGGCCGCGTCCCCCCACCAGTTGATGCAGAGCTTGTCGGGGTGCTCCAGCTTCGCGCCCATCGCCAGCCCGAGCCCGTAGCCCAGCTGCGTCGTCTTGCCCCAGCCGATATAGCTCAGCGGCTCGACGCTCTGCCAGAACGGAGTCAGCTGGTCGCGCGGGCTGCCTGCGTCATGGGTGATGATCGTGTTCTCGATATCGACGGTGGCCGCAAGGTCCCGGATCACCCTGTAGGGATTGATTGGGGCATCGGGGCAGTCGAGCTTGGCGCTCCAGCGGGACCGCCAGGCAGTGTGGATGGCGCTGATCTCGGCGGTCACCGCAGCCGCCCGCCCGCGGGGCGTGGCAATTCGCTGGCGCACCTCTCTCAGCAGGGCAGCCAGCGTCAGCCCCGAGTCCCCGACCAAACCTAGGTCGATCGGGACGTCTTTGTGCAGGTCGGCCGTATCGATGGTGGCTTGGACCACCGTTGCGCGGCCGAGATACTTCGGCCAAGGGATTCCGAATGTGGTTTGCGTGAAGCTCGCCCCGACCCCGAAAACGACATCTGCCTTGGACAAGAAGGCGTCGAGTTCGGCGGAATAGGCCCTGCCGCCCGATTGCAGCGAGAGCGGATGCGTCTCAGGGAAGGAGCTCTTGCCCTCGATGCTGGTGGTGACAGGGGCCTCGAGCAGTTCGGCGAGCTCGCGGAGCTCGCGCCACGCCTTGCCGTAGTGCACTCCCTGACCCGCATAGATGACGGGCAGCTCGGCCTCGACGAGGATCCTTGCCGCCTCGCGTATGGCCGCTGGGTCTGGAGCGCTGAGCGTTCGGATCGATGGACGGTACTCGAGTTCTCCGGGGAATTCCTCGTTGAACAGGTCCCACGGCACTTCGACCATGCACGGACCGGGCCGTCCGTTCTTGGCTTGGGTGAACGCGCGCCGGATGGCGTTCGGAACCTCTTGCGCGAGCGTGACCTGCTCGACCGACTTGGTGACGTTCTGGAAGTTCACTAGCGAGCTGAAGTTGGGCTGGACATTTGTCCGCGCGCGAGGGTAGCCGGCCGGGATCACGACCATCGGCACGGACTCGCTGTAGGCTTGGGCAACCCCGCCGAAGGAATTCTCGACGCCCGGCCCGTGCTGCATCGCGAATACCCCGACTCTGCCGCCGGAGCTCAGTCGGCCAGCGGCGTCCGCCATGTGCAGGCCTGTGCGCTCTTGGCGCACTATGACGGTCCGGATGTCCTCTTCCGCGCAGGCTTCCACGACCGGATTGACCGGATACGCGATGAGGCGATCAACGCCCTCTTGCCCGAGCATCTTGGCGATGGCACGCGATACCTTCACCTGACGCCCCCCGTCCGACAGCTAGATCCAGTGCGATGGCGGGTGCAATCCATGAATTAGATTAGAGCACCTAGCACCGAGGGCTTGCTCAGTTTCGGGGGCCTGAGGCCGTTCCACGCTAAACCTATCTCTTCCAGCTGGCGGGCAGCGGTCTCGATCTGGCCTTGATCGGATCCGCGTGCCCTAACCGGCGGGGCGCATCCGTCAAGCGGCGCAGCTGCGCGCAACGCCTCAGCCCCTTGGTCCCGAAATTGTGGGACTGGTGCTATATGGTGTTAGCCCCGGCTCGTCGGAAGCACCATCCTCAAGCGCACGTTGCGCCAGGCTGTCGAGCCTGAACTCCCGCACGAGCCACCGAAATTTCAAACCTAGCTAAGTCAAAGCGCAATTTCTTCAGAAAATGCCACTGTTTTCTGTCGCCCGCCCGATTTCTGAGGCCAAATGGCCCTACCTAGCCCTACCCTCTGCTAGAGTCAGGTCCGGATTCTCGCCGAGAGTCGTTCGCGGTGGCAACGTGCGTCGGTTGTGCGCTGGCGGCTTGGGAACGGAAGCGACGCTTAACTCCAGCGCATTTCCGCTGGTTCTTTGGAGTTGAGATGACTACGAGAGCCCTCACCATCGCGGTCCTTCTTGTGTTGGCTGTGACCGTTCCCGCTTTCGGCCAGCAGGCCGATACGGCGGTCGTCGTAGGAGTTGTCGCCGACGTCACGGGCGCAGTGATCCCCGGGGTGGACCTCCGCTTCAGCCATACAGGCACGGGCGCGATCTACACCGTCCAGACGGATCCGGGCGGCTTCTACCGCACGCCACCCCTTCGCATCGGCGAATACTTGATGGAGGCCGAGTCTGCCGGGTTCAAACGGGTCCAGCGTACCGGCGTCATCCTCAACGCCGGCGACACACGCCAGGTCGACTTGGTGCTTGAGATCGGGGAGGTCACCGAGACCATAGAAGTCGTCGCGCAGGCACCGCTGCTGCAGACCCAGGAAGGCGCCACCGGCACGGTCATGGAAAACCAACAGATTCTCGAACTGCCGCTGAACGGACGGGACTACCTGCAGCTTGCCCGCATCTCGGCTGGTGTCACTCCGCCCGCACGTTCGGAGGTCGCGAACCGGCAAGGCGTCAGCGTCGGCGGCTCGCAGGCCACGCAAGTGAACTTCATCATCGACGGGATCGACAACAACAACCAGTCGATCGCCTCCCAAGGCAATCAGAAGGAAGCCATCAAGCCTCAGATTGACGCGGTTCAGGAGTTCAAGATCCTCACCAATGCCTACTCAGCCGAATTCGGACGCTCCATGGGCGGTGTAGTCACCATGACGACCAAGTCTGGAACCAACCAAGTGCACGGTTCGGTCTTTGAGTTCCTCCGCAACGAAGCCATGGACGCAAAGAACTTCTTCGTTCCGCATGACGTCGAGAAGCCTCCGTTCGCGCGAAATCAATACGGCTTCGCGGTAGGCGGGCCGGTGAAGCGGAACAAGGCGTTCCTCTTCGGCGACATGGAGCTTACGGGTATTCGCGAATCCTCGACCAGAGTGAACACCATTCCCAGCTTGATGGAGCGGGCCGGCGACTTTTCGAGCGGGGACATCATCCGTGATGCATTGACGACAGACCCTCAGACGCGCGCCCGAGACCCGTTTCCGAACAACAGGATTCCGGACAGCCGGATAGACCCGGTCATGAGGATCGCCCGCGACTGGTGGCCTACTCCCACGAACGACTCGCGCACGCGCAACCACGTTTTCGTCCCGCCGCGGAACCAAGACCTGAACAGGTGGGATTTGCGGTATGACCACAGCTTGGACGACCGGAACAACTTCTACTTCCGCGTCAGCGGCCAGCAGACGGACAACGGTCGCGTGCCAATCCTCCCAGACAGTGCGGATGGTCTGTACCTGCACGGCAAGGACGTCGACATCACGAACCGGCAAACAGCTTTCGTGTACAACGGCGTCTGGTCGCCGAATCTCGTTGGATCGTTTCGAGCGGGCTGGAGCTATATCGACACGGGCGTGGAGCACGCCAATGACGTGCCAGTGAATCCAATTGTCGGATTGGACATGGGGAATGGCCTCGACATCTCGACGCCCGGCTCGGGCAGCTTCACGCCCGCTGGCTACCGGGGAGTGGGGAGTTGCTGCTTCAACTACATCGGGTCACAGACACGGCAGTTCTCTGCCGACATCACCTGGACGAAGGGGAGGCACACCCTGAAGTTTGGACACACCACGTTCTGGCTGCAGAGCCAGATCTTCAATGCCGGGTTCATCACCGGGAGGTTCGTCTTTGACGGGAGATTCTCCGAGGATCCCGCAACGCGCGCTGGCGGCGAGTCGATGGCAGATTTCTTGCTCGGTTATTCCAGAGAGCTGCGCAACTCGAACCATAGGCACATGGCGCTGCGCGCGCCGTGGCTGCATCAGTATGTGCAGGACGACTGGCGCGTCACCGACAAGCTGACCCTCAACATCGGCCTGCGTTACGAAGTGAGCCTGCCTTGGGTAGACAAGTTCGACAAGATCTCGAACCTCGATGTGGACACGGAATCCAACCAGCCCGAGTTCGTCGTCGTTGGACAACGAGGGGATGGGCGATTCAACCGCGCCTTAGTCACCTCCGACCTAAACAACCTTGCCCCCCGCTTCGGATTCGCATATCGCTGGCGCGAAGGCACTGTCATCCGGGGAGGCTTCGGTCTCTTCTATGCCAATACGATGAACACCGGAGGCGGCGAATTCATGGAGACGAACCCTCCGTCGCATGTCAAGACCCAGCTTGGCACAGATCGAATCAGCCCCACGATCAGGGTGACTGACGGACCTGGTCCCGGAGCTCTAGACCCGATGAACTCTCCTGCTCTGGTGCCGGGCTCATTCGAGATCGATCCGCCGTGGCCGGTAGCCTCGCAGTGGAACTTCAATATCCAGAAGCAACTGCCAGGGAACGTGCTCTGGGAAGTCGGATACTTCGGCACCAAGGGCACCCACATCATCCGTCGATACAACCTGAACTATGCGGTTCCCGGTCCGGGCACTCCGCTGAGCCGTCGGATCTGGCCACAAGTGAGGTTTCCCGGCACTGACCTCGATGTGGGCCTGGACTTCCTCCACAACTTCCGGAACAACTCCAACTCCAACTATCACGCCATGCAGACCAAGCTGGAAAAGCGCTACGGAAGCGGTTTCAGCTTCCTGCTGTCCTACACTTGGTCCAAGGCCCAGGGATCCTCCCCTCTGCCAAATTTCCGATGTTAAGATTTCCGGCGGAATGACG
>JAPPMG010000057.1 GCA_028819215.1 Bryobacterales bacterium | reverse complement strand
GTTCTCTGCCAGTATACTCTATATGCGACAAATTAAGAGATATGGTATACTAGTGGCGCACGGGACGTGGGACGAACGCGCCACCGCGTACCACTTGTGGGAGGCTCCCACCCCGCACTTCGTGCTGGAGATCGCGTCGCGGTCGACGGTCGACCGGGACCTAGGCTTCAAGAAGCGGGAGTACGAGCGCATGGGTGTGTCGGAATACTGGCAGTTGGACCAGTCGGGGTCGCTGCTGCCGAAGCCGCTGCTGGGCCACCGGCTGACGGAGCGAGGCTACCAAGAGCTGCCGTCGAGCGGTTTGGTGGACGGCCGGGAGGCGTACTACAGCGCGGCTCTGGGGCTGCTGCTGCGGTCGCGCGGGCACGGTCTGGGGCTGGAGCTGGTCTTCCGGAATCCGCAGACCGGGGAGGACATACCGGTCGGCGAAGACATGGATCGAGCTCTCGAATCTAAGCGCGGAGCACTCCTAGCTGCGGAGGAAGCAGCCAGAGCAGAACGGGACGCCCGGCTAGCTGCGGAAGAGCGCCTAGCGCGGACCGAGGAAGCGCTCCGACGGGCGCTGGCCAGAGCGAGATCGGAACCTAGCTGAAGGCGCGCTCGATCATCCTCGCAGAGTCGGGCAGAGCGAGCGCCGCCCTCGTCGATCCGGCGGCACTGTTCGGCTGGTCAAGATCACGAACTCGGACCGTGAGATCGTGAGCCATGATTCCGGTGGCCGGCGACCAAGCTTCTTGCGAGTCGTGCATCTCACAGGCTGTGTCCGGTCGCGATCGGGGGCCTGAACCTACGCTGGGTAGCGGGCACGGATCGTTCCGGTTAGTGCTTGGGGGCATCGAGGCGACGCCGGCGTGGCAGTCTGGCCTGCGGTGCAAGATTGAGGGCGGGCGGAGCTTTCATAAGATTCTCCCGGCTTCTGCCTGTCGCTAGCGATCTCGTTCAAGGTGAGCTGCATGACTCGTCGGCTGTTCCCGCCAGAGGATCATGTGGCGCAAGTCTTCGGCGACTGAGCGGGCCTGGCCCGACCGCCCGCAGCTGATCTCGGCGTGGCTCCGCAATTTCGTGGCACGGCAGTGAGGCGGGCCTTGCCAGGTTGCCTCCGCAGGGGCGGCGACGGCCGCGACGGGATCCGAAAAAGGAAGACCAAACACCACGATGGACGCTGCTCGCCATGCGATGCAAGCGGCGGTTTCTCACGGCTGATCAGTGGCTCCCCGACCGGGCTCTGCCCAGCCGGCCGGGAGCGGAGATTCTCCGCCCGAGAGACTCGCCTCCCTGCCCTATACTTGGGAATCGGATTCGCGATGGCACAGCCGTTCGTCCACCTGCACTGCCACACGGATTACTCGCTTCTCGACGGGGCCTGCCACATTCCGCGACTCATGAAAGTCGCGGCCGAGCAAGAGTGGGAGGCAATTGCGATCACAGACCATGGCAACCTCTTCGGTGCCGTTAACTTCTACTCGGCAGCCAAGAAGGCCGGCATCAAGCCGATCATCGGTTGCGAGATCTACACGGTCGCTGGCGACCACAGGCAGCACGACGCGAGCATGCGCTACAACCACCTGCTGCTGCTGTGCAAGAACGAGACCGGCTATCGCAATCTGATCGATCTGGTCTCGACGGCATACACCGAAGGCTTCTACTACAAGCCGCGGATTAGCAAGGACCTGCTTGCGCGCTATGCGGAGGGCCTGATTTGCCTGTCGGCCTGCCTTCGGGGAGACCTTCAGGAGGCACTCCTGCAGCAGGGCTACGAGGAGGGTCGCAAGCTGGCCTACGAGTACCAGGACATCTTCGGCAAGGAGAACTTCTTCCTGGAAATACAGGACCACGGCCTAGAGCTTGATAAGAAACTGATCCCGCTGCAGCTCCGCCTGGCGCGCGAGACGGGAATACCGCTGGTGGCGACCAACGACGCGCACTACTTGACGAAGGACGACGCGGGAGCTCACGACGCCCTGCTGTGCGTCCAGACCGGCAAGACGCTCAGCGACAAGAACCGCATGCGGTTCCAGACCCAGGAGTTCTATCTCAAGAGCCGCGAAGAGATGGCGGCGCTGTTCGACGGCGACCAGGGCCCCCTGAATCGCACGTGGGAGATCGCCCAGATGTGCGACCTCACGCTCCAGCCGATTGCGGATCCGTTCCCGAAGTTCGACGTGCCGGCCAAGCACACGATCGACACCTACTTCGAATACGTGGCCCGGCAAGGCTTCGAGCAGCGTCGGGCGCGCCTGGAGGCCCTGCAGGCCGGAGGGCTGCTGCGCAGGCCGCTGGAAGAGTACGCGGAGCGGCTCGACTACGAGATCAAGGTCATCCAGCAGATGCAGTACTCCGGGTACTTCCTGATCGTCTGGGACTTCATCCGCTTTGCCCGCCAGAAGAGTATCCCGGTGGGGCCCGGACGCGGGTCCGCGGCAGGTTCGCTGGTTGCCTATGCGATGTCGATCACCGACATCGATCCCTTGCAGTACGGCCTGCTCTTCGAGCGCTTCCTGAATATCGAGCGCAAGTCGATGCCAGACGTGGACATCGATTTCTGCATGAATCGGCGCGGGGAGGTGATCCAGTACGTCACCGAGAAGTACGGTCGCGAGCAGGTCTCGCAGATCATCACCTTCAACACCATGGCCACCAAGGCAGCCATCAAGGACGTAGGCCGGGTGATGGACCTCTCGTTCGGGCAGGTCGACCGGCTCACCAAGATGGTGCCGAACGTGCTTAAGATCACGTTGGACGAGGCCATCAAGCAGGAGCCCAAGCTCCGATCCGCCATGGCCGAAGACGAGCGCGTCAACAAGGTGATCCAGACCGCCAAGCGCCTCGAAGGCGTGGCACGCAACCCGTCCGTGCATGCGGCCGGTGTTGTGATCGCCCCGCAGCCGCTAAAGTCGCTGATTCCGATCTACAAGACGAACAAGGACGAAATCGTCACGCAGTACGACATGAACAGTCTCGAGGCGATGGGACTGCTCAAGATGGACTTCTTGGGGCTGACAACGCTGACGATCATCGAAGATGCCTTCGACTGGATCGAGAAGCGCACGGGCAAGCGCCCGACCCAGGACAGCATCCCGCTGGACGATGCCGAGACGTACCAGCTCCTCTCAGACGGCCTCACCAGCGGCGTGTTTCAGTTCGAATCCAAGGGCATGCGCGACATCTGCCGCCGCTACAAGCCGGAGCGGTTGGAGGACCTGTGCGCGCTCAATGCGCTGTACCGCCCCGGACCGATCCAGGGCGGCATGATTCCGGACTTCATCGACCGCAAGCACGGCCGCAAGCCAGTGAGCTACCTCCTGCCCGAGATCGAGCCGCTGCTGAAAGAAACCTACGGGGTCATCGTCTACCAAGAGCAGGTCATGCAGATCGCCAACGTCGTGGCGGGCTACTCGCTGGGCGAGGCGGACCTGCTCCGCCGCGCGATGGGCAAGAAGAAGGCCGAGGTGATGGCCGAGCATCGCGCCAAGTTCCTCAGCGGCGCCACCGAGCACGGCTTTCCCGAGGCGGTGGCGTCGAAGCTCTTCGACCTGATGGAGCAGTTCGCTGGTTACGGGTTCAACAAGTCGCACTCCGCCGCCTACGGCTTCCTCGCATACATCACCGCCTATCTCAAGACGCACCACACGGTGGAGTTCATGGCTGCGCTGCTGACCGCAGAGTTGCACAACGCGGACAAGGTGCGGCTGTACCTCAACGAATGCCGAGACATGGGGATCCGCATCCTGCCGCCGGACATAGGCGCCTCGTTCTGGGACTTCACGCCCGCTGGCGACAAGGAGATCCGCTTCGGGCTGGGCGCGATCAAGAACGTCGGCAAGGCCGCCGTGGAGTCCGTCATCCAGGTGCGGCAGGGCCGGGACGGCGGCTTCGAGTCCCTGTTCGAATTCTGCAAGGCGGTCGATTGGAGCAAGATCAACAAGCGCATGGTGGAGAGCGCGGTCAAGGCCGGCGCGATGGACAGCCTAGGCGGCCACAGGGCGCAGATGCTGGCCGGCCTGGACGCCATGATCGAGAGCGGACAGCGCGCGCGCCGGGATGAGGAACTGGGACAGGGATCGCTCTTCGGCGTTGCGACAGCCGGCGACGAGGGCAAGCTCGCCAGCCTGCCTGACGTGGAGGAATGGTCTGCCCCGGAACGGCTGGCTTGCGAAAAGGAGATGCTCGGCTTCTACGTGACGGGCCATCCGCTGGATTCCTTTGAAGAGGCCGTCGAAGAGGTCGGCACCCATACCACCACATCGCTTGACAAGGTTGACAACGGCCGTACCGTGTCGATCTGCGGCATGCTGCACAGCGTCCAGCGCCGCAGGAACAAGGAGGGCCGCACTTGGGCATCAGCAGTCTTGGAAGACCGTGACGGCAGCGTCGAGCTGCTCGTCTTTGCCAACCAGTTCGAGGGGGTGGAAGAGAGGCTGGTCCAGGATCAGCCCGTGCTCGTCACCGGCTCCGTGCGCGCCGAGGACAGCTCCGGCCGGCGCGTGTCGGTGGAGCAAGTCACACTGCTGAAGAATGCCCGCGTCCCCCAGCCTGAGCACGCCTACGTATCGCTGAGATTGAGCAGCGAAAACGAGGTTGGCTCCGTGGCGAGCCGCCTCCGCGAGTTGGTCGATGGCCATCCCGGACAGACCAATCTCAGCCTTCGCTTAGAGCGGCCTCGCCAGTACCTGGTGGTGCTGGACGTCGACGCGCGCGTCAATCCGAACCGGCGGTTCCGCGAGCAGGTTGCGGGACTGTGCGGCCAAGATGCTCTGGAGTTCCGCGGCTAGGCCCCGGCTGGGCAAATCGCCGCCCCGCGCCCTGCCGGGCGCCGGGGCTAGAATGAATGCTTGGAGTTCCCGATGAAGTTCCTATCCGTATTGACGTTGGCGATCGCTGCGCTGCCCGTCGGTGCCAGTGAGGCGGTCACCTTTCACCGCGACGTGGAGCCGGTGCTGCAAGCCAATTGCCAGCAGTGCCACCGTCCCGGCGAAGCCGCGCCGATGTCGTTTCTCACTTACGAGGAGACTCGCCCCTGGGCCCGGGCCATCCACGAGGCGGTGGCGCTGAATCGGATGCCGCCGTGGTTTGCTGACCCGCGGTTCGGCGAGTGGTCGAACGCCCACGTGCTCACCGCCGAAGAGAAGCGCGTCCTGATCGAATGGGCCGAGACCGGGTCCGCGCG
The DNA here is from genome assembly GCA_028819215.1 of Bryobacterales bacterium. Taxonomy (GTDB): domain Bacteria; phylum Acidobacteriota; class Terriglobia; order Bryobacterales; family UBA6623; genus VXMF01. The sequence continues at coordinate 90,924 of JAPPMG010000057.1, read as the reverse complement.
CGGAGATCCCTCCGACGCTCCCTCGCCCCTTGTGTTCGTCGACGGATGGAACATCGGCGAGCCGGATTTCGTGCTCGAGATGCCGGAGCCCTTCCGCGTTTCCGCGGAGGGCACGATCGACTACCAGTACCTGGTGCTCCCGACAAGCTTTGACGAGGACAAGTGGGTTGTCGCCGCCGAGGTTCGGCCCGGCAACCGAGCGGTCGTGCATCACGTGCTCGCCTTCATTCGTCCCAAGGGGTCGCACTGGCTGGAAGGGGCCGAGCCGGGCAAGATCTTCGTGCCCGGAGCGACTACCAAGGAGCAGCGTAAGCGGGAGCGCGACGAATATCGCGACATTCTGGCTGGATTCGCGCCCGGCACGGAGGCGGTGTCGTACGAGGGGACAGATCACGCGAAGCTGCTGCCCGCAGGTGCCGACGTTGTTCTCCAGCTGCACTACACCGCTTCAGGCAAGCAGGAGTTGGATCGCAGCCGGATCGGGCTGCGTTTCCTAGACGCTCCCCCGGCCAAGCGCGTTCTGACGATGGCGGCCACCAACAACAAGTTCGTGATTCCGCCCGGCGCCGACGCTCATCCTGTGGCGTCCAAGTGGGTGCTCGGCCAGGATACCGAGCTGACCGCCGTGATGCCGCACATGCACTTGCGAGGTGACGATTTCCGCTTCGAGTTGCGCTACCCCGATGGCCGCAGCGAGACGCTGCTCAACGTGCCGCAGTATGACTTTGACTGGCAGTACTTCTATTACCTCAAGCGGCCGATGCTATTGCCTGCCGGCACGGCCATTGAGTGCCTGGCGCACTTCGACAATTCGCCGAACAACCCGGACAATCCCGATCCTACAGCCGAGGTTCGCTGGGGCGACCAAAGCTGGGAGGAAATGATGATCGGGTTCTTCGAGATCGCGATCGGATCGGACAAGAGCCTGCGGCCCTACCTCACGCAGGGCAAGCAGGCGCGCTCCAGCGGCGATTGATTCCGGCATAGGGGTAGGTCCGCCGTGCCGCGAGCGTGCCGCGACGGCCGGGCTCGCCGGAGTTGGCGTGCCCGCCGGACATCCCTGGCGTGTGTGTTGCTGGCGCTGGCTTGGCTGCCTCGAGTCAGCGTTGCGCACGAAGCCATCAGCACGGAGCTAACTTGGACGCGCGATGTGTCGCGAGTCTTCCACAACCGCTGCTCAGGCTGTCACCGCCCCGGAGGGGTGGCGCCGATGCCGCTGACCACCTATGCCGAGGTGCGCCCCTGGGCCAAGGCCGTCAAGCACCAGGTATTGACCCGCCGCATGCCGCCGTGGGGCGCTGTGAAGGGATTCGGCGCCTTCCGCAACGACCGCAGCCTGTCGCTGCCTGAGATCGCCCTCATCTCTAGCTGGGTCGAGGGCGGCGCGCCGGAGGGCGATCGCGAGTTCGCCACGCCGTACCACGCCCACGCCGCCGACGGGGCCGAGGCAGACCCGCAGGCGGACCGCCTGCCGGTGCGCGGCGTGCAGGTGTTGAAGCAGGCCGTGCTCGCGACGGGCGTCAGCGTCGGTGCCGTCACGGTGCCATGGCTGCAAGTCACCGCGCACCGGCCGGACGGGAGCGTCGAACACTTGCTGTGGCTGCGCGGGCCCAGGCCGCTTGGGACGCTGGACTACTGGTTCCTGCGGCCGCTAGCACTGCCGGCGGGCACGCGGTTGGTATGCCAGCCGGAGAGCGCTCCGTTGGACCTCAGATTTGCTGACCCTGCGGCCGTTTCGCTTCACCCGAGCGGCCAGCCGCCGCTGACGCCGACTCGCTGATCCAGCCGGCAACGGCCGTGTGGCGTCAGTGCCAGCTGCGAACGCCAGTCGCGGGACCCACTACCCCTCTTCGATGGGCATTCCGGCAGCATTCCAAGCGCGCCAGCCGCCCGCGAGTGAGTAGACGTTCCGATAGCCCATTCTCTGCAGAGCGTCGGCGGCCAGTGCCGAGCGGTAGCCCCCTCCGCAATAGAGCACGATCTTGGCGTCCAGGTCAGGGATCGCCGCTTCGATGTCGCGCTCAATGATGCCTTTGCCCATGTGGCGCGCGCCGGCCGCATGCGCGGAGTTCCATTCCGATTCCTCGCGCGTGTCGACCAGCGCGAACTGGCTCCCGGACGCGATGTCACTCGCGACTTCCCCCACCGCGATCTCTCGAATGCGAGCCTTGGCGTCATTGACCAAGGCGAGGAACCGTTCGGAGTGTTGCATGCGCCGCGGGCGGGAACCTAGAACTCGTAGGTTACCCCGAGCTTGGCTTCAACTTCCGCCACGGGCACCATGTCGATCGCGTCCCACGGGCAGCCGTCAAGGAAAGTGCCGTCGGGGCCTTTCGAAATGCACTGCTTGCAACCGATGCAGGTCTGGCCGTCAACCTCGATCCGCCCGAACGGGGGGTGGTCCTCGTCGGGTATCCAGTACATGCATTCGTCTACCGGACAGTAATTGATGCAAACCGGCGATCCGGCGCAGCCGGTGCAGTTCTCGTTGGTGACGGCAAGGATCGCGGGCTTCTTCTTGCGGTTGCCGGTCATCCCGCCCTCGGACCAAGGCCAGCACTTGTCGTGAGGGGCGTCCAACGGCTCCAGCGCGGCGATGCGCGCCGCCTCTTCGCGGGCCTTGCGGCGCCGTTCCTCGGCTGCGGCTTTGCGGCGGTCGGCGGCACCTGCCGCGGCGGCCTGAGTCGGATCTTGGTTGAGCTCGTCTGGCATGGCGCTCTCGGGGCCTAGCTCCCTACTATAGCGCGCTTCTGAGCGCCGCCCCGGCCCGCCAGTCCCGGCCCGTGCGATGCGCCACACTGAAGGGCGGATCGGGGCCGTGGCAAGTCGATTCGAGATCGTGGCGGAGTGCCCCCACACCCGGGCGCGAGCGGGGGTGCTGCACACTCGGCACGGACCCATCGAAACCCCCGTGTTCATGCCGGTGGGGACGCAGGCGAGCGTCAAGGGGCTGACACCGCAGCAGCTTGAGCAAGATCTCCACGCTCGCATGGTGCTGGCCAACACATACCATCTGTGGCTGCGCCCCGGACACAGCACCGTCCGCGCCGCGGGCGGACTGCACAAGTTCATGGGCTGGAACGGCGGGCTCCTGACAGATTCCGGCGGGTACCAGGTCTTCAGCCTGGCCAAGCTGCGCCGCATCCGCGAAGAGGGAATAGATTTCCAGTCGCATCTCGACGGCGAGCGGCGCTTTCTGAGTCCCGAGCTGGCGGTCGACATCCAAACCAGCCTCGGTAGCGACGTGATGATGGTCTTGGACGAATGCACGCCGTATCCTTGCGGAGAAGCGGACGCCCGCGCCTCCATGGAACTGACGCTGGGCTGGGCGGCCCGCTCGTTCGCGCACCACAGTCAAGCCGCTGGTGAAGCCTCCGGCGTGCTGTTCCCCATCGTGCAGGGGTCCACGTACGCCGGGCTCCGCCGCGAATGCGCGCGCCGACTGGCAGAACTGGATGCGCCTGGCTACGCGGTCGGGGGGCTCTCTGTCGGCGAGCCCAGACCGCTCAGCTACGAGATGACAGTCTCGTGCGCGGCGGAACTGCCTTGGCACAAGCCGCGCTACGCGATGGGCGTGGGCATGCCGCACGAGATCGGCGAGTACGTCGCGCTGGGCATCGACATGATGGATTGCGTGCTGCCGACGCGCAACGCGCGCAACGGCTGCCTCTTCACGGCGCGCGGGAAGCTCATGATCAAGAACGCGATCCACGCGCAATCCCACGCGCCGATCGATGAGGACTGCCGCTGCTACACCTGCCGCAATTTCACGCGCGCCTACCTGCGCCACCTCTTCTTGGCCAAGGAGATGCTCTACGGCACCTTGGCCACGCTGCACAATCTCTGGCTGTATCTTGACAGGATGCGCCAAATCCGGCAAGCTATCATTGAAGGGAGCTTGCCGCGCTGTTTGCGGCGGTTCTCGGCAAGCCCGGAGCCCGCTAACTGACCAAGCCGCGGGCCTGGCCTGCGCGCCCGAGCAGCTACTCGCATCTTCGCTATAGTGGTTAGTCGCGCCGAGCGTCGAGCGCGGCGGCTCGCTCACCGTCCGACCGATCCCAGTGCACTTGCTCTCTGCGGAACTGCTCGCCTCGTGGCAACCCTCGCCCGCACTGCTGCTCCAGCAGTCGGGGTTCGGGTCCCTGATGCCCATCCTGCTGATGGTCGTCATCTTCGTCGTGCTGGTGATCCTGCCCGCCCGCAAGCGCCAGAAGAAGCTGGACGAGATGCTTGCCAACCTGGCAACAGGGGACAAGGTCGTCACCAACGGCGGACTCACGGGTACGGTCGTCGGCTTGGGCGAGGGCCGCGTGACGCTGCGGATCCCCCCGGACGGCCTCAAGCTCGAGTTCGCCCGCACTGCGGTGGTCGGCATGGCGGAGAAGACCGACAGCTAGGGCCGGTCGTAACGAAGGGTAGAGATGACAAGCCGCTTCGGACTCAAGATCGCCATTGTGATAGCGGTCTTTCTGCTCTGCTTCTGGCGCGTGATCGGCTTCTCGCCGAGCTTGGATGCGATCGGGCAGAACTTGTCGGACAACATCGCGCTCGGGCTGGACCTGAAGGGCGGCACCCACCTGATCCTGCAGGTGCAGGTGCAGGACGCGCTCAAGTCCGAGGCTGACCAGACCATCGATCGACTCAGGACGCGGCTGGCACGAGCCGATATCTCCTACACAGGCATTCACCGCAACGATCCCGGCTCCATAGAGGACGCAGATTCGATCGAGATCCAACTGGAGGGAACGCCCACCGACCGCGTCAGCGACGTCCGGGCCATCCTTGATGAAGAGGCGCCCAGCTGGCTTGCGGCCTCTTCCGGCGGCAGTTCCTTCGCGCTCACGCTGCGCCCCAGCGAGCTGCTGCGGCTGAAAGCGGAAACCTTGCAGCAGTCCATGTCGACGATCGAGAACCGCATCAACGGCCTGGGTCTGACCGAGCCGGTGATCCAGCAACACGGCCGCGCCGAGGCCGAGCACGAGATCTTGGTGCAGCTGCCCGGCGTCAGCGACCCTGCGCGGGTGATGAATTTGCTGCAAATGTCGGCGCAACTGGAGATCGCCAAAGAGATCGGCGGCCCCTACGGCTCGCCCGAGGCGGCCCGCTCGCAGAACAACGGCATCCTGCCTGTCAATAGCGAACTGGCGCACTACACGGACCGCGGTCGCAATGACTGGTACTTGCTGGAGCGCAACCCGATCGTGACCGGCCGCGACCTGCGCGGCGCCACGGCCGGCAGGGACACCCAGAATCCCGGCGCTTGGCAGGTCTCGTTCAGCCTCTCGCGCCAGGCCGGGCAGCGCTTCGGCATCTTCACCGCCGCCAACATCGGACAGAATCTGGCGGTGGTGCTCGACAACCGCATTCAAAGCGTGGCCTCGATCGAGTCGCGCATCGAGTCCGAGGGCGTCATTAACAACATCGACTCGCAGACCGAGGCGCTCGATCTGGCGCTGGTCTTGCGCGCCGGCGCGCTTCCGGCCTCTGTGGTCTACCTCGAGGAGCGCACCGTGGGCGCGTCCCTGGGAGCGGACTCGATCCGCCAGGGCGTGCGCAGCGCCATCTACGGCGTGGCGATCATCGTACTGATGATGCTGGTTTACTACAAGCTGGCCGGGATCAATGCGAACGTCGCCCTGTTCTTCAACTTGCTGATCCTGCTTGCCGTCCTCAGCGCCTTCGGCTTTACGCTGACCCTGCCGGGAATCGCAGGCATCATCCTGACGATTGGCATGGCCGTAGACGCCAACGTGCTGATATTCGAGCGCATCCGGGAGGAGCTGCGCGCGGGCAAGGCAGTGGTCGCCGCGCTGAATGCTGGCTTCGGCAAGGCTTTCCTGACGATCATCGACACCAACCTGACGACGATCATTGCCGCGGCGTTCCTGTTCCTGTTCGGGCGCGGGCCGGTGCGCGGCTTCGCCGTGACGCTGGCAATCGGCCTGCTCGCCAACCTCTTCACCTCAGTTTTTGTCTCGCGGCTGATCTTTGACCTCACCCTGTGGCGCAAGCAGCAGGTCAAGGAGATGAGCATATAGGGGACCGGGAACCTCGCGGCCCGGGCCGGTGTCTAGGGGGAACCGGGACAGGCCGCTGCGCTGAGTACGTGTGATGCAACTGATCGGCCAGACCAACATCGACTTCTTGGGTCGCCGCAATATCTTCATCGGCCTGTCCCTCGTCCTGCTGCTGGCGGGCGCGGCCAGCGCCGTGATCCATGGCGGCCTCAAGTTCGGGATCGACTTCAAGGGCGGCACGCTCGTGTACGTGAAGTTCCTGGACGAGCCGGAACCGGAGCGTATCCGCGCGGTGCTGCAGGGCAAGGGGCTGAGCGTGGCCACGCTGCAGCCGTTCCAAGACAGCGCCGACAGCCACGAGCTCAAGATCGACCTGGATCTGGCTGGGGAGGTGGTCGAGACCTCCGGCAAGTCGCAGGTGATCGAGACCCTGCGCGAGATCTATCCGATCGCCGACGGCAAGCTGGATTTCAACAACGCCAGTTCCGACGCGCTGGGCCAGCGGCTGATGGCGAGCCAGGCCCTCCGCGACGCCGGCCACAGCAGCCAGGAGCTGGCCAGCGCGGCCGAGGCGCTCGTCGCCTGGCGCGATCAGGCGCCGCGCTCGGGCCTGGTGCGCGACCCGTCTGAGTTCGACGCGGTTCCGGACGTGCCCCAGAGTGTCCTGGCCGCCGTGAAGCAGGAAACGGAGCTGGGCGCATTCCATATCGGCGGCGTTGAGGTCGTTGGGCCGAAAATCGGGGCGGAATTGCAGTGGCAGGCCATCAAAGCTACCCTATTCGCACTTGCGGGTATGCTAGTCTACATTGCATTCCGGTTCGAGTGGATCTACGGCGTCGCCGCCGTGATCGCCGTCTTCCATGACGTTTTTATTACCATCGGGTTCTTCTCGCTGTTTGGGCGGGAAATCGAGTTGACAGTAGTGGCGGCATTGTTGACACTAGTTGGCTACTCGATGAATGATACGATCGTGATCTTCGACCGTGTCCGCGAGAACCGCAACTCCATCCGGAGGTCCAGCTTGACCGAACTGCTGAATCTCAGCATCAACCAGACGCTCAGCCGCACCGTGCTGACGTCGGGCTTGACATTGGTCGCTGTGGTGTGTCTGTTTGTCTTCGGGGGGGAAGTCCTGCGCAGCTTCTCGTTCGCCCTCGTGGTGGGCGTGTTGGTGGGCACCTACTCCTCGATCTTCATCGCCAGCCCGGTGCTGCTGTGGGGCCAAGGTCTGCTGACCGCGCGGGCCCCCGGTGCGCGGGCGGGAAGGCGAGCTTGAGTCTGGCAAGGTATCTTGGGAGGAACTTGCAACCATGTTTGAAGACGCATTAATGGAAAACGTCCAGAAGGGGACCTCGCGCTGGTCCGTCATTCTGTCCACCGTGCTGCAGCTGTTCTTGGTCGGCGTTTTTCTGCTGATCCCGCTGATCAACTACTACGAGCTGCCGGACGCCGACTTCGTCAGCTTCCTGACGGCGCCCCCGCCCCCGCCGCCACCGCCACCTCCGCCTGCGGCCGTGGTGGTGAAGGCCGTTCCCAAGGAATTCGACAGCGGCGCGCTCACGCAGCCGGTCGCCATCCCCGACAAGGTTGCCATCATCGAAGAGGACATCGCTGCGCCTAGCGCCGGCATTGCCGGCGTGGTCGGCGGCGTGCCCGGCGGCAGCGTCGGCGGGCAGATCGGCGGCGTGCTGGGCGGCATCATCAGTTCCGCGGCATCGAATGCGCCCCCGCCCCCGCCCCCGCCCCCGGTCAAGAAGAAGGCGCCTCCCAAGCGCATTCGCGTAGGCGGCAACGTCGCCAAGGCGCGCCTCACGCGCCAAGTGCGGCCGCAGTACCCGCCGCTGGCCCGCCAGGCGCGCATTCAGGGCACGGTCAAGCTCTCGGCCGTGATTTCCAAGGACGGCTCGATCCAGAAGCTGGAGGTGATGTCGGGCCACCCGCTCTTGGTCCCGGCCGCGCTGGCGGCCGTGAAGCAGTGGCGCTACAAGCCGACGCTGCTGAACGGCGAGGCGGTCGAGGTGCTGACAAATATCGACGTGAACTTCACTCTTAGCGGCTGAGGTTGGCGTCCTAGAGTCTCCCCTCGGGGAGTCGGACCGCGAGGGCGGCGTAAGGTCGCCGCCCGCACGGTTCGGCACGAACAGTTGGTCAACGGAATCCGTTGTCTCTTTAGGAGGAAAAACAAGCAACATGCTTACGCAATTCGCAACTACCGCCTTCTTGCTGCAGCAGGAAGTCGGATTCGACACGATGTCGATGTGGAACCAGATGGGGTTTGCGGCCAAGGCGGTCGTCATCGTCATGTTCCTGATGTCGGCGTGGTCGATCGGAGTGATGATCGACCGTGGATTGGCGTACTTCGCCGCCAAGAAGCAGTCCAAGGCATTCGCCCCGGCTGTTGCCGGCGCTCTGCGCAACGGCAAGCTCGACGAGGCCATCAAGCTCTCCGAAGGCTTCAAGAAGAGCCACCTAGCCAAGGTGGTCTCGGCCGGCCTGGCCGAGTTCAAGTCGCACGACGCGGGCAGTGATGTCCCGGGCCGCACGGTCGATGCTTCCAAGCGAGCCTTGGAGCGGGCTCAGGCGATCACCCACGCCGAGTTGAACCGCGGCCTCAGCGGCTTGGCCACGATTGGCTCGACAGCGCCGTTCGTGGGCCTGTTCGGCACCGTGGTCGGCATCATCAACGCGTTCCAGGGCATCTCCCAGGAGCGATCCACCGGACTTGGCGCCGTTGCCGGCGGCATCTCGGAGGCGCTGGTCGCCACCGCGATCGGCCTGTTCGTCGCGCTGCCGGCCGTGTGGATGTTCAACTACTTCAACTCGAAGGTCGAGGGTTTCGACGTCGAGATGGAGAACGCCAGCTCTGAGCTGATCGACTACTTCCTCAAGAGGAGCGGTTGAGCTTCGCTCGGCGCAGAGCCGCAGCGGATTGACCGGCTGTAGTATCGTGTAGCGGTCGGTCGACGGCGGCCCCGGAGGGTGCGTTGCCGACCGATCGCTTGAGAACGAGGGAACCAGTATGGCGGAAGAAGAAAAGGGCCTGATCGAGGTCGAAGACGAAGGCGTCAAGAAAGGCACTCGCGGCGGCATGGCCGCTATCAACGAGATCAACGTCACGCCGATGGTGGACGTGATGCTCGTGCTGCTGATCATCTTCATGGTGATCACGCCCATGCTCAGCAAGGGCGTTAGCGTCGACTTGGTGCGCACCCGCAACCCGGTCGCGATGGACGAAGCGGATGCGGAGGATGCCGTCGTCGTGGCGGTGACTCGCGATGGCCAGGTTTTTCTGGGCACGTCCAAGCTGGATGCGCTGGATGAGCTCACGTCGCGTGTCAGCGACGTAGTCAGCAATCGCATCGACAAGACGGTCTACGTCAAGTGCGACGCACGATCGCGCTACGAGCGCGTCGTGGAAGTGGTCAATGCCGTGCGGACGTCCGGCGTCGACCAGGTCGGGTTGCTGACAGAGAAGGAAGAGGGTACGGCAAGCTTCAGCTAGCGCCGCGACTCTCGGGCACACTTACACACAGGAGGACATTCACCATGGGAATGGCGGTTGGCGGTTCGGGCGGCTCAAAGTCCGTACCCTACATCAACATGACGCCCTTGATCGACGTGCTTTTGGTTCTGTTGATCATCTTCATGGTCATCACGCCGATCACCCCCAAGGGGTTGGAGGCGCTGGTGCCGCAGCCCAACGAGGGCGAGCAGCAGTCTCAGCCCAACGCGCGCACGGTTGTGGTCTCGATTAACGCGGACCGCAGCATCATGATCAATCGCGATCCGTCGACGCTGGACACACTCGAAGAGAACCTGAGGGACATCTTCAAGACCCGCGCCGAGCGCGTCATGTTCGTGCGCGGGGCGCCGCAGCTGGACTACCAAGACGTGGCCAAGATCATCGATATCGGCAAGGGCGCCGGCGTGGACAAGATCGGGCTGCTGACGGAGCAGATCGAGTAGGCTAGTGCTTGCGGCATGGCGCCGGGCCTAGCGTCCGGCGGTCGTCGCGACCCGGGCAACGGAGTGAACAATGGAAATCGATAAGCAAAAAATCCTGAAGATCGGGGGCATCGTGGCGGTCGTGGTGCTTGTCTTGGTAGGCAGCCTGCTGTTCCTAATGCAGCAGTACGGCGTTACCAGCATCGCGGCGTTGCAGGCGCGGAACTCGCTGAACAAGGGAGTTGGCGCATTCTCGGCGGGCGATTTCGTCCGTGCAGGCGATTATTTCGAGGCTGCGGCCGACCTTGATCCGGAGCTCAAGGCGGCTCGTGTGTACAGTGCCTACTCGGTGATGATGCAGTACCAGCCCGGTGCTGAGTACCAAGAGAACATCGACATCGCGAACAGGGCCTTGGACGGGTTCAAGGCGGTGCTGCAGGACGATCCGGAGAATTCGACCGCCCTGCAGAGCATTGCGTCGCTGTACTTCAACATGAAGAAGATGGACCTGGCCAAGGAATGGCACGGCAAGGTGCTAGAGCTCGAGCCCGACCACAAGGAGTCGTACTACACCATTGGCGTCATCGCGTGGACGCAGTCTTACGAGCCGCGCCTGGAGTTCCGCGCCAATGTGGGCATGAAGCAGGAGGACGAGGGGCCGATCGTGCTCAGAGGGCGCCTGAGCCGCTCGCAGCGCGAGGAGTATGCCGGCCTCACCGAGGAGATTCAGCCCATCATTGACGAGGGCTTGACATCGCTGGAGAAAGCGATCGAAATCGATCCCGACTATGACGACGCGATGGCATACGTGAACCTGCTCTACCGCGAGAAGGCGGACTTCGCAGAGACCAAGGAAGAGCACGACGAGCTGCTGATGAAGGCCGACGAGTGGGTGCAGACCGCCCTAGACACGCGCAAGCGCAAGGCCGAGGAGAGCACGATCGAGACCTTCACGACCGACGAGTAGGTGCCGGTGCCGCAGCGCGCGGCGCGGCGCACGTCTTATAATTCGGCCTGGGGCCCATATCGGGTCTCGGGCCGTTTTCTTGTCGGGAAGCGCCGAGCCGGAGCGTTACCATGCCCGCCCAGAGCCGGATCAAGCCGGAAGGGGACGCCGTCCCTGCGGCGATGTCAAGGCGCTACCAGGAACTGGAGCGCAAGCTGCTCGACCAGCGTCCGGACCAAGACCCTGAATTGCTGCGGCGCGCCTTCGCGTTCGCCGCCGAGCGGCATCGCGGCCAGAAACGCAAGAGCGGCGACCCCTACCTGGCGCATTCGCTCGAAGTAGCGCACATGCTGGCCGACATGCGGCTGGACCAAGCCGCGCTCGCCAGCGGGCTGCTGCACGATATCGTCGAGGACACGCCGGTGACCGTGCCGCAGCTGCGCCGCGAGTTCGGCGACGGCGTGGCGCGCTGCGTGGACGGCGTGACCAAGATCGGGCGGCTGCGCTACCACTCCTCGGAGGCGCGCCAGGCCGAGACGTTCCGCAAGATGCTGCTGGCCATGGTCAAGGACATCCGCGTGATCCTGATCAAGCTGGCCGACCGCACACACAACATGCGGACGCTGTACGCGCTCGACGCCGAGCGGCAGCAGCGGATCGCGCTGGAGACGCGCGAAATCTACGCTCCCGTAGCGCTGCGGCTGGGCATGGGCAAGATGCGCAGCGAACTCGAGGACCTGGCGTTCGCCTACTTGGAGCCGCGAGCGTACGAGACGATCGTCGCTCAGATCGAGTCGCGGCGCGAATCGAGCGAGGAGTTTCTGGCGGAGACGCAGGCGGAGCTCGAGCAGAAGCTGGAGCAGGCAGAAATCCCCGCGCGGGTGGAGGGCCGCATCAAGCGGCCCTATTCGATCCACCAGAAGTTGGAGCGCCAGAACGTGACCTTCGACATGGTGTACGACCTGCTGGCCCTGCGCGTCATCACGGATACCAAGACGCATTGCTACGCGGCGATGGGTGTGATCCACGGGCAGTGGCAGCCCGTGCCGGGCCGCATCAAGGATTTCGTCGCGATGCCGCGCCCGAACCTGTACCAGTCCCTGCACACCTCGGTTGTCACGCAGGGCGGCCAGCGCTTCGAGGTCCAGATCCGCACCGAGGAAATGCACGCAATGGCCGAAGAAGGCATCTGCGCGCACTGGAAGTACAAAGAGGGGCGCCGCGGCCCGGATACGGTCGATGGCCAGATGGCCTGGCTGCGGCGGCTGGTGGAGTGGCAGCGGGAAATGCGCGACTCCACGGACTTCCTGTCCACGCTGAAGGTCGAGCTCTACCCCGAGGAGGTCTACGTGTTCACGCCGAAGGGAAAGGTGATCACCTTGCCCCGAGACGCGACGCCGGTAGACTTCGCGTATGCCATCCATACCGAGGTCGGCCACACGTGCGTGGGCGCGAAGGTGGACGGGCAGATCGCGCAGCTGAAGCGCCCGCTCACTAACGGCGAGATCGTGGAGGTGCTGACCAAGCCGGGCAGCCACCCCGCGCAGGACTGGCTGTCGTTCGTGAAGACTTCGCGGGCGCGCAACAAGATCAAGCAGTGGCTCAATGCCGAGCGTCGCCAGCAAGCGATCGAGATCGGCCAGCGGCTGTTGGAGAAGGAGGCCCGGACCTTCAGGGTGCCGCTGCGGCGCATCACTGCCGACAGGCTGGAGGCCGTATGCCGCGAATACGGGTGTTCCAACACGGATGCGCTATACGCGCGCCTCGGTTTCGGGCGCTATTCCGTGCGCCAGGTTCTGCGCAAGCTGTTTCCCGAAGGCGCGGTGCCCGACCCGTCGCAGCTGCGCAAGAAGCCGCCCGCGCCCGAGGACCTGGACGCCAGCTTGGCCGTGCAGGGCGACGGCACGCTCGAAGTCCACGGAATCGATGACGTGCTGATCTATCGGGCGCGCTGTTGCAATCCAATCCCCGGCGATCCGATCATCGGCTATGTGACGCGCGGCAAGGGGGTAGGCGTCCATTCCAATGCCTGCGCGAATGTCCAGAACCTGCTGTTCGATGCCGAGCGCCGGATCGACGTGCGGTGGGCTCCCAAGGAAGGCTCGACGTACCAGGTGAGGCTGACCGCCTTCGTCGAGGATCGACAGGGGATCCTCAAGGACTTGACAAGCATCGTCGCCAATGAGGGACTGAACGTCGTCAAGATCGAATCACACAACGGCCGTCGAGACGACCAAGTGGCGATCGCGTTCGTTGTGGAAGTCGCCGATAAGCTGCAGCTCGACAAGGTTGAGTCGGCGCTGTCGGGCACGGCTTCAGTCCTCTCCGTCGAACGGAGCAGCAAGTTCTAGCGGGGCGGCCCGGTCGACCGAGCCCGGCCGCCCTTGATGCCTGTGCCGAAGTCCTAGCAGGCTCTCCATCCTGCGGTACACTCTTGGCGGTTCGGGCGCGAACGCTCGGACTGATCTGGAGGGAACACTGCATGCGTCGCAACTGCTTGCTCGTCCTTGGAATTCTGTTGTGCGGTCCTGCGGTGGTCCCGCTCGCGGCCCAGGACTTGGCGGACGTCACCATGGCTGGCTCGCAAATGCGCGAAGACGACCTGCCCTCGCTCGCAGCCGGTCCCGACGGCTCGCTCTGGAAGGTGTGGCTCGCCTACGCGGACCGGCGCGACGAGATCGCGATCCGGCGGTGGCAGGACGGGACCTGGGGCAACCTGCGCTACGTGCCGAACACCAGCGGCGATGTCTGGTTGCCGCAAGCCGGCGTGGACGGAGACGGCCGCCTTTGGGTTGCGTGGACGCAGATGCTCGACGGGAACTGGGATATGTATGCCCGCTCGTACGATCCGGGCGAGCAGGCTTGGGGGCGGCTGGTGCGGCTGACGGACCATCCGTTGCCAGATATCAACCCGCGCATGGCGAGCGATGGCAAGGGCAGGCTGGCGCTGGTGTGGCAGGGATTCCGCGGCCGGCACTCGAACATCTTTCTCAAGACCTATTCCAGCGAGGGCGGCTGGTCCGACCCGGTCCAGATCACCAGGCAGCCCGCGAATCACTGGGAGCCTGCGGCCGCGTTTGATTCCAGCGGCACAGTCTGGGTTGCCTACGACAGCTACGCAAGCGGCAACTACGACGTATTGCTGACCGGCGTGCGTGACGGTGCGCTGACTGTCCCGGAAATCGCGGTGGCGGCCAGCGGCCGGCACGAGGCCAAGGCCACCGTGGCGGTGGATGGCGATGATCGCGTTTGGGTGGCCTGGGAATCAGGTGGTGCCAACTGGGGCAAGGACACGGGCTACAACATCCGGCCACGGCAGCCCGGAGTCGTCATCGGAGCGAATCGGGAAGTGAATATCGCAGCGTACGCCGGCGGGAGGCTGGAGACCACGGCCCAGCCGCTGCAGGCTGTCTTTGCGGGGGGCGAGGGCACTCCGAAGTGGACCTACCATCCGCATGTGTTCGTGGATGCTTACGGAAACGTGCGGGTGGCTGCGAAGCGCTTGATTCGCCACCGCGGCGAGACCACGGGCACTAGGGGGTACTGGGAGTACTGGCTGACTCGCTTGGATGGCTCGTCGTGGACGCCGGCGGCGCCGATTCCGCACAGCTTCGGGCGATCCAGCACCCGCATCAGCCTCGCTAATGCTGCGGATGGCGACTTGTGGCTGGCATGGCCGACCGACAACCGCACCACCGCTTACGCGCACAGGCCGATTCTAGGCGAGACTTGGGTCGGGCGGATCACGCCGGCGGGGGCGCCTCCGGCGCCGAGCTTGGTCGGATTCGAATTGGACGGCGTCGAAGTCAAGCCTTGGCACCCGAACGAAGCAGCGGACCTAGACGCGATCCGGGGGCACCGTACGACCGTCCGCGGGCGCACCGTGCAGATCGTCAGGGGCGACTTTCACCGCCACACCGAGCTGAGCTGGGACGGTGGCGGCGGCAATGACGGGAACCTGCAAGAGTTCTACCGCTACATGATCGACGCTGCCGCAATGGATTTCGGCGCGTCGACGGACCACCAAGGCGGAGCCTATGACTATTGGTGGTGGTATTCCCAGAAGATGACCGACATGCACCACGTGCCGGGGGCCTATACGAGCATCTTCGGCTACGAGCGCAGCGTGACCCAGCCGAACGGGCACCGCAACATCTTCTTTGCGGACCGCACGGGCGGCGTCACGCCGTTCATCATGCGCGATCAGGCGAGCTATGCGCTGGGCCGGAATCCGGTCGGCGACATGTCCGGCGTCGCGACCGGCAACGTGGTGCGCGACGACACGAAGCACCTGTACGAGGAGGTGCGCCGCATGGGCGGCATCGCGATTTCGCACACGTCGGGCACGCGGATGGGCACCGACTGGCGCGACAACGATCCGGAGATCGAACCGGTGGTGGAGATCATGCAAGGGGCGCGCACGAACTACGAGTACATCGGGGCGCCGCTGTCTGCTAAGAGCGGCGAGCCGGCGGACGCTCCGGGCGGCTATGAGCCGATCGGGATGGTCCGCAACGCATGGGACAAGGGGTATCGGCTGGGTATCACGGTCAGCTCGGATCACGGCTCGACCCACTACTCGTACACCATGGTCTACACGGACAGGCTCACGCGAGAAGGCATCCTCGACGCGATCCGTCGCCGCCACACCTACGGGGCGACGGACAACATCGTGCTCGAGGTACGCATGGGCGAGCACTTCATGGGCGACGAGTTCTTCGCGCCCGAGCCGCTGCCTATGTCGGTGAAGGTGCGAGGCACGACCGATATCGCCAAGGTCAACGTGCTGCGCAACGGCGAGGTGGTCTACGTGCACGAGCCGGAGGGTCAGACGACCGAGTTCGAATACTTGGACCAAGACGCTCGCGAAGGTCGCGGCATGCAGTACTACTACGTGCGGGTCGAGCAGGCAGATGGCAACGTTGCCTGGGGCAGCCCGATGTGGGTCAACTATTGATGCGCGGCGAGCGACGCTTGCCGGCAACCCGTGGGTGCTTGGCTGGCGTGCAGCCGCTGCCCGAGCATTGAGCGAGACCTTCGACCGAAGGGCGCCGGCGTCAGGAAAGGACCTCTTCCATCAGCACGCCCCCATTGATGGTCGGCCGCTCGGCGCGCCCGTTGTGCAAGTACGTCAGGCTGAGGTGGTTCAGGCCCAGCATGTGCAGCATCGTGGCATGAATGTCGTGAACGTGGTACGGCTTGTCGACCGCGCGGAAGCCGATCGCGTCGGTCGCGCCGATCGCTCGCCCGCCGCGAATCCCGCCGCCGGCCATCCAGATCGTGAAGCCCCACGGATTGTGATCGCGCCCGTACTTTTCCGGGGCCGACACGAGGGAGTTCGTATCGGTGAAGGGCGTCCTCCCGAACTCGCCGCCCCAGACCACCAGAGTCTCTTGCAAGAGCCCGCTAGCCTTCAAGTCCTTGAGCAAGGCGGCGATCGGCTTGTCCGATACCTTGCACCATTTCTCGTGATTGGCTTCGAGACCGCTGTGAGCGTCCCAGCCGCTGCCACTGCCGCAGTACACCTCCACGAACCGGACGCCGTGCTCGACTAGGCGGCGTGCGAGCAGGCAATTGGTTCCGAACTGCCGCGTCGCGTCATCGTCCAGGCCGTACAGGCGCTTGGTCGCCTCGGACTCCTTGTTCAGATCGACGGCCTTCGGGGCCGACGCTTGCATGCGGTAGGCAAGCTCGTACGACTCGATGCGAGCCTCTAGCTCCTCCTCTGCCGGCCACTTGTCCGCGTGGATGCCGTTGAGTTCCCGCAGCAGTGCCAAGCGGCTGCGCTGCTGCGAGTCCGTGACGTTGCTCGGGGGCTGCAAGTGCAGAATCGGAGGGCCGTCCTTCCGCAGGTGCGTGCCTTGGTAGGTCGCTGGCAGGAAGCCCGAACTCCAGTTCGTCGCGCCTCCCTTTACCACCTTGTCGTCCGTCAGCACGACGAATGCCGGAAGGTCGCGACTAGCGGAGCCCAACCCGTAAGTCGTCCATGCTCCCAGCGAAGGCCGTCCCGCGAGGATCGAACCGGTGTTCATCTGCCGGTTGGCGCCGACATGGTTCACACCGTCCGACCAGCACGACCGGATGACCGCCAGATCGTCCGCGTGTTCTGCGACGTGCGGATACCAGTCCGATACCCACAGCCCGCCCTGGCCGTGCTGCTTCCATTTCCGCTGCGAAGCCACCAGCGGCATGCGATGCGACCCCGTCGCACTCGTCACGGGCAGGTCGAACGAGCTCGGGGTGACCTGACCGGCTAGCTTCTCGAGCTCCGGCTTCGGGTCGAACAGGTCGATGTGGCTAGGACCGCCCTCCATGAACAGCCAGATAATGGCCTTTGCCCGCGGAGCGTGATGCGCCTGCTTTGCCGCCGCGGCAGCTCGGGCCGGAGCCAGGACGCCCTCGGAAGCGAGCAGGTGCGCCAGCGCGATGCTGCCCAAGCCGCTTCCGGTCCGCGACAGCAGCGCGCGTCGCGAGAGCCGCGTGGCATCTCTCCGTGGGCGATCGGTTTGTGCGTGGACAGTTGGCATCAGAGACTGTAGACGAACTCGTTCGAGTTCAGCAGCATCAGGCAGTAGTCGACGAGCGCGGCAGCGTGCTGCGGCGACACATCAGGGGGAAGCGTGTCGGGTACCGACGCTGGCTCGGCAGCTTCAGGCCGGTCTCCTACGATCTGCGCTTGGCGCTCCAAGAAAGTTAGGGCGACATCCTTTTCGCGAGGGCTTGGAGCCCGCCCGTAGGCGAGGCGGTTCGCCATCTCGACCTGTCTCGTGGTGTCGGAACCGGCGGTGTCCAAGACCCGTCCGGCGAACGCCCGCGCCCATTCGGACGGCTCGTGGCCGTTCAGCAGCGAGAGCGCCTGGGGGGCGGTCGTGGTGCGGTATCGCTTGCCACAGGACTCGTGCGTGTCCGGGAAATCGAAGCTCGCGAGGAAGGGCAGGGGCATGTTTCTCTTCACGAACACGTAGACGCTGCGCCTGCGATGGCCCGCAGCCGACTCGGTCACGTTCCAGCCGCCTGTGGGCTTGGGCACTCCCTGTGGCAACGGAGGAAAGACACTCGGCCCGCCGATGGTTGGATTCAGCAACCCGGCCACGGACAGGGCCGCGTCCCGCACGACCTCAGCTTCCAGACGCCGCGCGGGAAACTTCCAAAGGAGCCTGTTGAAGGGGTCGACCCGTTCGGCCCGAGCCGGAGAGCCTTCAGATTCCCCGGCTAGGTCGGGCTTTGCGGCCTGGCGATAGGTGCTTGAGCGCAGGATCGTCCGGTGGATGTGCTTGACGCTCCAGCCGCTGGCCACGAATTCCGAGGCCAGCCAGTCCAGCAGCGCTGGATGCGTGGGGCTCCCGCCCATCATCCCGAAGTCGCTCGGAGTCGCGACGATCCCGCGTCCGAAGTGGTGATGCCAGATGCGGTTCACCATCACCCGCGCGACGAGCGGGTTGGCGGGGTCGGTCATCCACTTGGCAAGGGCGGACCTCCGGCCCGTGGACCGGCCGTCCGGTAGCGGGACGATGGTCGCCGGCGCGGGATCGAGAATCGAAAGGAACCCGGGCTGCACCTCCTCGCCGGGGTTCGTATAGAGCCCGTTGCCGAGGACGTAGGTCGCCGGCGCGTTCGAACTGACGTCGTAGATGCCCGTGCCGCGCGGCACTTCTGCTGGCTTGAGGTGTGCGAATTTCTCCAGTTCGGCCTCGAGTTCTTCGAATCGCTGCTTGGCTTCTCCCTTGACCCTTCTCGCTCTGCCCCGGAAGCCTGGGTCTAGGTACGGCTTGGGTTCGATCGGGCAGGTTCCGCAGACCTTCGTGCTGAGCAGGCTGGCCATCCACTGCTGTTTCGGGTCCCGCCGATCCGCCGGAGTCTCGACAGCCTCGATGACGTAATCCGGGTAGCGGTGCAGCAACTGTTTCGGGGTGAATTTCCGCAGCGGCTCGAGGAGATCGTACATTTCCCGCCATATCGCTGCTGTTCTCTCTTCCCAGATCGCCAGCTTGCGCTCGTACTCCTCGTACTCGGCCGCGGGCACCATGGGGAAGGAATTGACGTGGTTGACGTTCGCAAAGAACGCTTGCAGGCGGTAGTAGTCGCGCTGGGTGATCGGATCAAACTTGTGGTCGTGACACTGGGCGCATCCAAAGGTGAGACCCAAGAACGCGGATCCGACGACGCTGGTGATGTCGTGCAGTGTTTCCTGCCGCGCCAGCAGGAGGTCCTTTTGGTTCGGCTCTTCGGCGTAATTCCGGTTGAAGGCAGTGGCGATCCGGGCGTCCGGTCGCTCCAGCCACAGCTCGTCCCCGGCGATTTGCTCCTGCACGAACCTGTCGTAGGGTTTGTCGGCGTTGAAGGCGTCGCTGACATAGTCCCGGTAGCGCCACGCGTTGGGCCGAGTGATGTCTTGCTCGAAGCCCCCGCTCTCCGCGTAGCGGGCCAAGTCGAGCCAGTGGCGGCCCCAGCGCTCCCCGTAGTGAGGCGACGCCAAGAGACGGTCAACCAGCCTCTCGTAGGCTTGCGGGGAATCGTCCGCGATGAATGCGGACACGTCCTCGGGCGAGGGTGGCAGGCCGGTCAGGTCGAAGAAGACCCGTCGAACTAGGTCTACTTTGTCGGCTTGCGGCGACGGCGCCAGGCTCTTGTCGGAGAGCTTGGCCAGCACGAACGAGTCCACCGGGTTGCGGACCCAAGCCGTGCTGGAAAGCACCGGCGGGCTAGGACGCTCGACCGGCTGGAGAGCCCAATAGGCTCGCTGCTCGGACGAGAAAGAGATCTCGCGCGCAGGCTCGGGGTACGCCGGCGCTGCTGCCGCGATCAATAGCGGCAGCAGGCGCACCGCATATGTTGCGGGTCGCCGGCTTGCTCCAGACAACTCACTCACCGTATCGCCACTAGCCCGGAGGCTTGGGCCGTTGGCAGT
The DNA here is from genome assembly GCA_028819215.1 of Bryobacterales bacterium. Lineage (GTDB taxonomy): Bacteria > Acidobacteriota > Terriglobia > Bryobacterales > UBA6623 > VXMF01. The sequence goes on along the minus strand of JAPPMG010000057.1, from coordinate 71,108 downwards.
CTGGGTCCATTGTATATAACGCGGGCGGGCGTTGGGCTCTCGATCTTCCATGTACGCCCAACCGCCTAACTAATTGAAGCGCCGATACCGGGATAGAACCTGAGGTCGGCCATCGACGCGCCGGCTCGAGGCTAGCGGCCTGTCCGAATGGGTGTTCAGTGCAAGTTGATCTTGACTCGATCCACCCCGTACCATTCGTAACCGGACGGATTCCAATGCACCGAACCGTGGTCCGGCTGGGACCGCCCGTAGGCGTCGAACGCTCGCACGCGAAGATCCCGGAATGTGCCGCCCGACCTGAGCTGTCGATTCCCTCCGTACCACAGCGTCGCGTGCCATGGATGCCAGCCATAAGGGCTCAGCGGCGCTTCGAGATTCACGCGGCACCATGTGTTCCCGCCATCTGTGGAGAGCTCGGCGGCGACAATCTCGGTGCGGCCGTCGTTCCATGCGACGCCACTGACTCGGATGGGGCCAGGGAAACGGCGCTCTGCTTCTACAGGCTCCCAGATGACACTCTTGATTTTCTGGCGCCAGGTCGAGTTGGTCGTCTCTTCGGTCACTTCCGGCGCGGTCCCCGGCTCGATCCGATCTCGAAACGTGCGGTATCTCTGCGCATGGTGGCGACTTGACGAACGCCCTTCCTCAAACCGCAGCCGGCTCAGCCACTTCACGCTCATAGACCCGTAGTAGCCCGGTATCACCAAGCGCAGCGGACCGCCGTGGATGGCCGGTATGGGTTCGCCATTCATGTTCGTCGCGAGCAGTGCTGTGTCCAGCACATCCTCGAGAGGGACGCTCTGTTCATAGTCGTCGTCCGCGGGACTCGCCGCTGGATCAAGGCCCTCGGCTGTGAGGAACTTGGCGTTTGTGCTCACTCGCAAGTCGAGCGAGTCGAGCAAATCTCGCAGGCGAACCCCTTGCCAAGAGACTTGAGCCATCCCGCCGCGCCGCCACTGCGTGCCCGACGCCATGGCGGATTGTGCGTAGAAGGCGCGGCCATTGCCTGCGCACTGCAGCACTGCAATCGTCAGAGTTTGCTCGAGCCGGATCAATTCCGAAAAATTGACCGTCCGTGCTGGCGTTACGAGACCGCTCAATTCGAGGTTCCACGTGTCGGACGGATTCGGGCCCAGTGTCAGGGCCCCCGGCAGAACTTGGTTGTTCCGCACGAACATGATCTCTTTGGGCGTGAGCAGATGCTCCCGCAGCAACTCGACCGGCGTCTCCAAGACCGCCGACTCAGCGCCATGGACGATCATTCGCGGATCCTTCCCGATGGCGGCCAGAAACTGCTGCGTGTCTTGCGCCGAAGCCCGAACAGCTGTCAGCGGGAGAAGTTGACTCGCTGTCGAGATCCCGCATAGTCCTTGCAGAAACGCTCGACGGCCGAGCCGTCCGCACTCCGGCCGGGCGGCGAGCACTCCCGCATTGAGCGTTGTCCCCGACCGCCGATCCTCTCGCGCACTACCCTGCTCGACCGACAACACGGCGAGATGCTACCACGGATGGCATCCAGGACAATCTTCTGAATCGCCCGTTCTCGGGAGACGAGCTGTAGCTGTTTGGGCCGGTTCGAGGTCGGTGTGGTGGCGTAGGAGGCCGTCTCGGGAATCCAGCGGGACGGAATCCACAGAGCGCCGCCATGTCGAGCGAGCCGAGCGGTCCCAACGCACTGTTCCCAAGAGCGCGGAGTGCCGCCTTGCCGAACGGTTGGGACGGCTCTGCAAGCGCCGCGAAGCCAACGCCTCGAATCTGGCCGACCGGTGCGTTGCCGACAATCATGTGTTGATCGAGCCGCCATCCACGGCGATCGTCTGGCCCGTTACGAAGTCGCTGTCCGACGACGCGAGAAAGATCAGCGCTCCGATCAGGTCGCTCGGATGCCCATGGCGTCGGATGGCGCGGCTGGCGAGCACCGAGGCGCTGGCACCTTCAAGATGGGCTTGGTTCTCTAGGATGCTGTCGCTCAGCGTCAATCCGGGCGCCAGCGTGTTCACGCAGATGCCGCGCTCGCCCAATTCACGCGAGAGCGCTCTTGTCAGAGCGATCACCGCCCCCTTGGACGTAATGTAGTGTGCCATCCGGGTGGGCTGGCCCTTGTATGCCGTGCCGGACGAGATGTTAATGATCTTGCCCCATCCTCGCTCGGCCATTTGAGGGGCCAAGTGCTTGGCGGCCAGAAAGCTGCCGCGCACGTTGACAGCCATCACCCGATCCCACAGGTCAGCTTCGATGTCAAGACAATGGACCGGAGGTAGCGTGGAATAGACGGCTGCGTTATTGACCAGAATATCGGCTCCGCCATATCGGTCAAGGACCTGCCGTGCGAGGTTCTTGACTTGGGTCTCGTCGCTGACGTCGGTGGGCAGGTCCTCGGCTTGCCCTCCCGCAGCGCGGATTTCGGACACGACGGCTTCGCCGCTGGCGATGTCGGCGATAACGCACGCCGAGCCCTCAGATGCCATGGCTCGCGCGAACGCCGCTCCCAAGCCCTGAGCGCCGCCCGTGATCACGGAGACCTTGCCTGCTAGCCGCTTCATCCTGATTGACCGCGACGGTTCCCCCGGTTGTCGAACGCCAACCCTCGATTCTAGTGGACTGCCCGCGCCGCGATGCCGGAGACGGCCAGCGACTGCTGGAATGCAGCTCAAGGATTACCGCGGCACTTCTGCCGCAGGTCCGGTGCCCTAAGGTAGGGTGAAGTATGCGCCGCCTTGCCGTCGTGCTCGTGCTTTGCCTGCCGATGCTCGCCCAGACACGCAATGACGAGCTGCACGAGCTCTTCGAAGGCTACTACGAGGACTACCTGCGCGAGAATCCCGAGGAAGCAACGTCAGTAGGCCGCACGGAGTACAACGACCGGTGGCGCGATTGGTCGCGTCCAGCCCGCCTGGAATGGACCGAGCGAGTCAAGCTCTACAAGTCGCGACTGGATGGCTTCGACCCGGAAGCTCTGGACTTGCAAGATGGCATCAGCTGGCGGCTGCTGCGCAGGCAGCTCGATCTGGAGCTCGCTGGCATCGACTACGACGCGTACTTGATCCGGGTGAACCAGCTATTCGGGTTGCACACCAGCGTCCTGCTCACGATGCGGGAGATGCCGGCCCGCACACCTGCCGACTACGAGAGCATGATCGCTCGGCTGCGCGCCGTTCCCGCCTACGTTGAGCAGAATATCGCCGCTCTGCGCGAGGCTGTCGAGAAGGGCCTAGTGCAGCCTCGGTGGATCGCCGACCTGGTCATCGGCCAACTGGATGCGCAGGCGGCCCCGACAGCCTCGGAATCACCCCTGCTCGGTCCGTTTCGAAATTTCCCTGCCAGCGTTCCCGACACCAGCCGGGAAGCCTTGCGTACTCAAGCCGAGAATGCTTACGCAGAGGCCTTTCAGCCTGCTTGGCGCAGCCTCAGGGATTTTCTCGCCGCCGACTACGTTCCGCACACGCGAACCGCCCCTGCGGTGACAGTCCTGCCGGATGGCGAGGAGATTTACCGCCACTTCATCAGGTATCACACCACGCTGCCGCTGAGCGCCGAAGAGATTCATGAGATCGGCAAACGGGAAGTCGAGCGCATCGATCGCGCAATGGAAGCGATCGTCCGAGAGGCCGGGTTCGAAGGCACCGTTGCGGAGTACGAGCAGCACCTGATGTCCGCACCCGAGTACCTCTTCACTGACAAGGAGAGCATGCTTGCCTACCACCGCGATCTGGCGCTGCGCGTGTCGCCCGGGCTTCCAAGGCTGTTCCGCAGGCTGCCGCGGCATCCGTTCGGGATTCGAGCGATTCCTCCGGACCGAGAGGCCGTGTCGGCGTCCAACTACAATTCGCCCTCCGAGGACGGCACGCGGCCCGGCTGGTTCAATCTCAAGGCCTACATGCCCGAGAGGCAATCGAGGTTCGACAAGCCTGCGCTGGTCCTGCACGAGACCAACCCTGGGCATCACCTCCAGATCGCCCTCCAGCTGGAACTGGAGGGCTTGCCGCAGTTTCGCAAGATCTTCCGCTCCACCGCCTATGTCGAAGGGTGGGCCTTGTACGCCGAATCACTCGGCGGCGAACTCGGCGTGTATGACGACCCGGCCAGCCGATTCGGCGCACTAGAGAGCGAAAGGTTCCGGGCGCGGCGGCTGGTGGTAGATACCGGCCTGCACGCCATGGGCTGGACCCGCCAGCAGGCGATTGACTTTCTAGGCGACGAGAGCGAGGTGGATCGCTACATTGCGTGGCCGGGCCAGGCGCTGGCCTACAAGCTGGGACAGCTTGCGATCACGGAGCTGAAGGCGTTGGCGTGCGACGCTTACGGTGCCGATTTTGACGTGCGCGACTTCCACGATGCGGTCTTGCGAAACGGCCCGCTGCCGCTGGAGATGCTGCAAGAGAGGGTGCGCGAGTACATCGGGAAGGCCTCGCGGGAGGCCTCCGGAGGCTGTCCCGGAGCATAGAAGTCGCGCCGAGAACCCCGTTTCGGGAGGCGTGCAAAGATATATGGACAGGGGGTCTGGAGTGTTCCGCGCATGCAACAGGTAGCCAACTTGCAAAGCGTGCTGTCTGGCCAAGACTCCACGCATGCCGGGAACTACTTTGTCTCCAACTATCCGCCGTTCTCGGTTTGGAACGAAGCCGACGTGGCCAGTGTGGCCGAGCGCCTACAAACGCCGGGCAATCGGCGCACGCCGCTAGGCCTCTACATTCACCTGCCGTTTTGCCGGAAGCGCTGCGACTTCTGCTACTTCAGGGTCTACACCGACAAGAACCACAGCGAGATCGAAGCCTATCTGGACGCGCTGATCTCCGAGGCGTCTTTGCTGGCGGAACAAGGCTTCCTAGCAGGCCGTACGCTCGATTTCATCTACTTCGGGGGCGGCACGCCCTCCTACCTGTCGGGTCGGCAGTTGACGCGCCTGATGAAGGGCCTGCGTGCCGCGCTGCCTTGGGACGCTCCCAGCGAGATCGCGTTCGAGTGCGAGCCCGGCACGCTGAGCGAGCGCAAGCTCGAGGTGATCCGGGATTTCGGCGTCAACCGGCTGAGCCTGGGCGTCGAGAACTTCGACGACGACATCCTGGCCGGCAACAACCGCGCCCACCGGTCGATGGAGGTCTATCGGGCGTGGGACTGGATCGAGCGTGTCGGCTTCGAGCAAGTCAACCTCGACCTCATCGCCGGGATGATCGGAGAGACCGACGCTAAGTGGTCCCACAGCGTGGCGGAGACCGCCCGGCTGGCTCCCGATGCTGTCACCGTCTACCAGATGGAGATTCCGTTCAATACGACGATCTATAGGGAAATGCGGGAAGGGGGAAGCACGACCGCTCCCGTCGCCGACTGGCCCACCAAGCGCCGCTGGACGCGCGAGGCCTTTGAAGCGCTCGAGGCCAGAGGTTACACGGTGGGCAGCGCCTACACCGCTGTGCGGGATTCTTCGAGGATCCGCTTCGTATATCGCGACCAGCTCTGGGACGGCGCCGACATGCTGGCTCTCGGGGTGTCGGCTTTCGGCTACCTAGACGGCGTACATTACCAAAACCAGCCGCATATGCAGCCGTACATGGATGCCGTGGGCAGCGGACAGATGCCGGTCTCGCGGGCGCTGCCGATCACGGCGCAGGAAGCCATGATTCGGCAGTTCGTGCTGAAGTTGAAGCTCGGGCGCTTGGAGGCCGAGCCGTTCCGCAGGCGTTTCGGAGTGGATGTGACGAGCCGCTGGGCGAACGAGCTGAGCCTCTTCCAAGACCATGGACTGCTATCCTTCGACGAGGAGACGATCGAGTTGACTCGCGAGGGCCTGCTTCAGGTTGACCGGCTCCTGCACGCGTTTTTCCTCCCGGAGCACGCCGCCATTCGCTATGCGTGAGCACGACCGCTCAGCGCCGCACAGGGATCTCGACGCGCTGATCTTGGGGGGCGGCCCGGCCGGGGCCACGGCCGCGGCGATCCTGGCCGACAAGGGGCGCAACGTGCTGGTCGTGGAGCGCGAGCGGTTCCCGCGGTATAAGGTTGGCGAGTCGCTGCTGCCCTATTGCTACTTCCCGCTGGAGCGCATCGGAATGATCGACAAGCTACGCGCGTCCAGCTTCGTCAAGAAGTACAGCGTGCAGTTTGCGGCCATGGACGGCCGGATTTCGACGCCGTTCTACTTCTTCCAGCATTTCGACCACGCGGCCTCCCAAACGTGGCAGGTGGTGCGCAGCGAATTCGACCAGATGATGCTGGACAACGCCGTGGAGAAGGGCGCGCAAGTGCTGATGGGGGCCACTGCCAAGCGTCTGCTGATGAACGGCGGGCGGTGCGAGGGCCTGACGGTCGAGCACGGCGGCGAGACCTTTCCAATCCGCGCTCCGGTCACCATGGACTGTGGCGGGCGGCATGGTTTCGCGGCCACTGAACTGGGTTGGGTCGTTCCGGATCCTTGGCTGAACAAGGTTGCGATTTGGACCTACTACAGGGGCGCCCTCAGGGATCCGGGACATGACGAAGGCGCGACCACCGTGGCATACCTGCCCGGCAAAGGCTGGTTCTGGTACATTCCGTTGCCCGCGGACACCGTGAGCGTGGGGGTGGTTGCCGAGCGTGACTACCTGTATCGCGAGGGCAAGGACTTGGAAGCGATCTTCGACCGCGAGACCCAGGCAAACCGCTGGATCGCCGAGCATTTGGCGCCAGGGGTGCGCTGCCAGCCGATCCGCATCACGGCGGAGTACTCATATCGTTCTCGCTACTGCGCCGGCGATGGCTTAGTGCTGGCCGGCGATGCGTTCACCTTCCTCGACCCGGTGTTTTCCTCCGGGGTCTTGTTGGCTCTGCTTGGAGGCGAGCGCGCCGCCCACGCGGTGGATGCCGCGATCGACGCCGGGGACTTCCGCGCTGCCCGGTTCGCGGCCTACGGCGCGGACCTGTGCGAGGGCGTCGAGGCGATGCGCAAGCTCGTGTATGCGTTCTACGAGGAAACGTTCAGCTTCGGGCAGCTCCTGAAGAGCAGCCCCGACCTGCGGGGGGATCTGACCGACTGCCTAATCGGGAACCTTGCCAAGGACTTCCGGCCGTTGTTCGAAGCGGTCGGCAGGTTCGCGAGCGTTCCCGAGCCGCTGCCGTATGGCAGCAGCGTGGCGCCGGCGCTGGCGGGCCGGTCATAGCCGGTCTGCGCGCGTCGCGCGTGGCGGGCCGCTTGCCCCCACTGTGCCAAGATGTGTGCGGGAGAATAGTTCGAATGAAGCTCGCTCAGGTTCGTGACGGCGCAGGCGTCGCCGTCGCGATTCGCGAAAACGGCGGTTACCGCCTGCTGGAAGGCGCGTCCATGAACGCACTGCTGGCTGTGGCTGACGCCTCGGGCGCGTCCTTGGCGGATGTGGCGGCCGAGGCCGCCTCTGACGGCTGGCGGGACGATGTCGACCTGTTGCTGCCGCTGGAGCCTGCCGAGGTTTGGGCGTGCGGTTGCACCTATGCTCCGAGCGCGGATTTCCGGGATGGAGAGCTTGGAACGCGGGACGGAATGTACTCCTATGTCCACAAGCCGGAGAACCGCCCCGAGATCTTCTTCAAGGGCACCTCGCGCGTTTGCGTCGGATCGGGAGAGCGGATAGGGATTCGGAGCGATTCGAGCTTCACCGCGCCGGAGCCGGAGCTTGGGGTCGTGATCGGGGCCAGTGGCGCGATTCTCGCCTACACGCTCGGCAATGACGTCTCGGCGTGGGACATCGAGCGAGAGAATGCCCTCTACCTTCCCCAGTCCAAGGTGTACGACGCCTGCTGCTCGCTCGGGCCGGTGCTGGTCACGCCCGACGAGCTGCCCGATCCCTACTCGCTGCAGATGAGTTGCCAGATCACGCGCGATGGCCGGGTGACCTTCAGCGGAAGCGTCTCGACCTCCAAGCTGCGCCGCACGTTCGAGGAGCTCGTTGACCACCTCACGCGAAGCAACCAGGTGCCGACGCCGACCGTGGTTCTGACGGGCACCGGCATCATCGTGGAGCAGGAATCCGCCCTGCGGCCCGGCGATGTCTGCACGATCAGCGTCCCGCAGATCGGCACGCTGTCGAATCCCGCCGCCTTGGTCTAGGCCGGCGGTCCGGCCTTGGCCGCGGCCTCGACTTCTCGCAGGACGCGCAGCGAGTTCAGGCCTAGCACTTTGTCGATCTCGTCCTGGCTGTAGTTCCGCCGGGCCAGGCCGTCGGCGATATTGGGCACCTGCGAGATGTCCTCCATGCCCTCCGGCAGCTCTCCGTCCACGCCATCGAAGTCCGATCCGAGTCCAACTGACTCGATGCCGCCGACTTGAATGGCATGCTCGAAGTGGTCCAGCAGCGTGTCCAGTGGAGGGCGCCCGATAGCCGCCAGCTTGGCTTGCGTCCGCGCACCGCTGTCACCCCATTCGGTGTCCGTGTTGGCTCTGTTCCATGCGCTGCTACGCTCTGCATAGGCGTCGTCGATGAAAACGTTGTAGTAGTTGATATGGATCACGCCTCCCCGGTCCGCCATGGAGCGGATCATCTCGTCGCTCATGTTGCGCTTGTGAGCCGCCAGGGCACGGGCCGAGGAATGGGACGCGATGATCGGGGCGGCCGACGTGTCGAGCACGTCCCAGAATGTCTTGTCGGAGACATGGGAGATGTCCACCAGCATGCCGAGGCGGTTCATTTCGCGGATCACCGAGCGGCCGAAGTCCGACAGCCCCAGATTGGCATCGCTGCCCGAAGATCCGGCCCAGGGGGTGTCCTTGCTATGTGTCAGCGTGAGATAGCGGGCGCCCAGTTCGTACAGGGTCCGCAGCACGGCCAGCGAGGAGTTGATCATGTGCCCGCCTTCGACGCCCATTACGATCGCGATATGACCGCTCCGTCTGGCGGCCTCGATTTCGCCGCTCGAGGTCGCAAGCGCCAAGTCGCCGGGGAAACGGCTGATCTCGCGGCGGACGGCGTCAATGATCTCGAGCGCCTCTTGCACGGATTCCAGCTCGGTATGGCGAGTGGCGCTCGTATAGACCGAAAAGAACACTCCGGTGACACCGCCGTCCCGCATGCGCGGGATGTCGACCTCCCCTCTGCTGTTGCGCGCACCGAGATCGTAGGATCCGTCCCGGAGCAGCATCGGCGTGTCGCAGTGCAGGTCGATCACATGTCTGCGGGTTGATTCGCCCGTCTTGTCTGCACCGGCTGAGGAAGGCGCGGAGTCGCTGCCCGAGTCGCAGCTCGCGGCAGCCGCCACGCTGGCCAGCGCCCATTGTCGGCGGGTTATGTCCATACTGGAATTGTAGTCAGAGAGCCGGATGACCGATCGCTTCTCCTCCGCACTTGCCTATGCGAATGACCTGCATCGCCACCAGCGGCGCAAGGGAACCAGTGTGCCGTACGTCTCCCACTTGCTGTCGGTCGCCGCCTTGGTCATGGAAGCCGGCGGCAGCGAGGACGAGTGCATCGCGGCGCTGTTGCATGACGCTGTCGAGGACCAGGGAGGGGCGGAGACGGCGGAGGAAATCCGTCATCGGTTCGGTCCCGAGGTGGCCCGGATCGTCGAAGCCTGCAGCGAGGACAAGGGCGCGGGCCGGACCTGGACCGAGCGCAAGCGCTCCGCGGTGAGCAAGGTCGCTGGGATGGACGCTGCGGCGCGCTTGGTTCTGACGGCTGACAAGCTGCACAATATCCGCTCGGTCATCTCCGAGCACGCCAAGATCGGGGACGTGGTCTGGTGGCGTTTCGGAGGAGGTCGCGAAGGCACGCTGTGGTACTACCGCGCGATGGCCGACGCCGTCGGCGAGGCCGGGGGCAGTGGGCTGCTGCGCGAGTTGCGCGTTGCCGTGGAGAGTCTCGAGGCGCTCGCCGACTGAGCGGCTACAGCGTTCAAGCGCGCTCGAGGATCGTGTTCGAACCCAGCGTCTCGCGACGCTTCCAGCCGTTCGGCACGTACACGCTGGCGAAGCGCGGCTGGTCGGATGCCGCCGTGAGATCCGGCTGGTCCGCCTCGGGAGTGCGTCCGATGGCACGCACGCGCGCGGTGACTGCCTGGACGGGCCGTCCAGCGTGACTGTACCCGAACCGCTTGGCGTGGATTTCGTCGAAGTCAGGGCCGCGGCTTGCGGGAACGTTGATCTCGTATGACTGGCCCTCGTAGCGCAAGTCGAGGGAGCGCAACAGCGTGATGGTCTCGAAGCCTTGGGCCCGCATGTCTTGGCGGGCCGCTGCCTCCAGGCGTGCGAAGGCCGTCTCGGGAGCTTCGCTGAACGTGGCCGCGGAATAGTCGCGGACGCAGTCGGCGACCAACATGCCCAGCGCCGACAGGACGCCGGCGTGGGCCGGCACCACGACCTTGGGGATTTCGAGCGCTGCGGCGAGCTCGCAGGCGTGCAAAGCGCCCGCTCCGCCGAAGCAGAACATGGCGTAGTCGCGGGGATCGTGCCCGCGTTCGACGGAAACCGAGCGAATCGCCCGCTCCATCTTGGCGTTTGCGGCCCGAATGATTGCGCGGGCAAGATCCGGCACGGACACGCCGGCGCGGCGGGCGGATTCCCCGGCGTACTCGCGGGCGCGACCCTCGTCCAGCCGAATCGCGCCGGCGGGGAACGATCCTGCGTCAATCCTGCCCAGCAGCAGGTTGGCGTCGGTCACGGTCAGCTCCTCGCCGCTGCCGTAGCACACCGGTCCGGGCACGGCCCCTGCCGAGCGCGGGCCGACACGCAGGGCGGAGCCCTCGTCGAAGTACGCTACCGATCCGCCGCCGGCGCCGATGCTCTCGATATCTAGCATCGGGACCGACACCGGCAGGCCCGCTGCGGATCCCTCGGTCGTAAACAGGGGGGCCCCGTCATGCAGGGACACGTCTGTGGACGTTCCGCCCATGTCGAAACTGATGAAGCGTTCGATTCCTAGCGTGCGCGCGACGGCCGCGGCTCCGATCAGCCCCCCCGCCGGGCCGGACAAGACTGTCCGCGCGGCCTGAGCGGATGCCTCTGTGACGGAGATCGAGCCGCCGTTGGACTGGAAGACGCGCAGCTTCGTCTGAGGCAGGGACGCCTCGAGGGATTCGATGTAGCGAGCCATCAGAGGCGAGACGTAGGCGTTGACCACGGTGGTCGCCGCCCGTTCGTACTCGCGATACTCGGGGAGAATCTCGCTGGACAGCGATACGTTCAGGCCGGCTGCTCGCAGCGTCTCGCCGACAAGCCGCTCGTGGGCGGGGTTGGCGTAGCTGTGCAGCAAGCAGACCGCCACCGAGTCGACATCTCCGAGCGAGGCTCGCAAGCTTGCGAGCGAGCTAGGCGCGAGCGGCTTGAATACGGAGCCGTCGTGGAGCATCCGCTCGTCCAAGCCGAACTTCCGGCCTTCGGCCACCAATCCGCGGCGCGGCGCCGGTGTCCAGTCGTACAGCTCGGCGCGATTCTGCCGAGCGAGCTCCAGCAGGTCCTCGAAGCCGCGGGTGGTGACGAACGCCGTGCGCGCGCCCGTGCGCTGCAACAGGGCATTGGTGGCCACCGTGGAGCCATGCACGACTTCGCTGGCGGCAAAGAGTTCTAGGCCGGCCAATATCGCGCTTGCCGGATTGGCGGGGGTCGACCGCACCTTGTGGCTGCGCAGACGCGAGCCGTCCCATGCGATGAAGTCCGTGAACGTCCCGCCGCTGTCGACTCCTACGCGCATGTGGGGTACCAACCGTCGACGGGCTGCCAGCGCCCCGCACTCTCCAGTGTAGGGCGGCAGGCTGCCCGCCCAGAGCGGGGCTAGTGCGAGCCGCCGCAGGTGCCGTAGCGATCTTGTGCGAGCGATGTGGCGATCAGCTCTCGCAGCGCCTCCCGGTCAACGTCTGCCAGCCGCTTGATGTACAGGCAGCCCTTGCCGCGCTTGTGCTTGCCGAGCGCAGCTAGCCGCGGTCCCTGCTGGTCGAGATCGAGCATCAGGTAGAGTGTCAGAGCCTGCTTGCGCGACGCGAACCCGACACGGAACCAGGTGCCGCCGTGGCCGCTCGCGTAGCGGTATTGCAGCGAGCCGAATCCGACGATGGACCCGCCCCACATGACGGGCGGTTCGCCCGCCGCTTCCGACATCATTTCGAACAGCTCGGCGCAATCCTGCCGCCGCGCCGGGTCTGGGATGGATTCGAGGAACGCCAGCGGGTCCACGTCCGTCGGCTTGGTCTTCAGCTCCGCCATGCGCCCATTGTCACCCCGCAGGCTCGACTGAAGGGGAGTCCGTAACTCACCGCCATTGGTCAACGCCACAATAGCCAGGGCCGGTTAGAGCGTGAAAGACAGGGCCGGATCTCGCTATCGCATCCTTGAACCGATCGGTTCCGGCGGCATGGGCTCGGTCTTCAAGGCGGAGGACACTCGCCTCAAGCGGGTCGTCGCGCTGAAGTTCCTGCCCAAGGACTTCACCGCCGACAGCCAGGCGGTGGAGCGCTTCGAGCGCGAGGCGCAGGCGGCCGCCGCTTTGGATCATCCGAACATCTGCACCGTCTACGAGATCCACACGCAGGAAGAGGAGAAGTTCCTCGTGATGGCGTACTTGGAGGGCGAGTCGCTCGACAAGCGCATAGAAAAGGGGCCGCTATCTCTGGAGACGGCCTACGAAATCGCCCGGCAGGCCGCCGAAGCGCTCTCCGCCGCGCATGCGGCCGGGGTGGTTCACCGCGACATCAAGTCCTCGAACATCATGGTCAGCGAGGATCGCGCCGGCAAGCCGGTGGCCAAGCTGATGGATTTCGGCCTGGCCCAGGTATCCGGAGCGTCGAAGCTCACCCGCGTCGACACCCGCGTGGGCACGACGGCGTACATGTCGCCGGAACAGGCCTTGGGCGACCCGGTCGACGCCCGCACCGACCTGTGGTCACTGGGAGTGGTGCTGCACGAGATGGTTGTGGGCGAGCTGCCGTTCAAGGGCCACTACGACCAAGCGATTCTGTACTCGATCCTCAACGAAGAGCCCGAACCGGTGACATCGCTGCGCTCTCGAGTGCCGATGGAGTTGGAGTGGATCATCGAGAAATGCTTGGCGAAGGCCCCCGCTGACCGCTACCAAGATGCTCGCGAGCTGATCGTGGACATCGAACGGCTGCAGCGGCGCGCGTCCACCGGGCGAACCGCGTTTCAACCCATTGAGCGACCGGACACGCCGGCCGCGCAGCCGCCCGCCGAAGCCCCGCTGCGGTACCCGTCTTGGCTGCACGCGGCCATCAAGCGCTGGCCGTTTGTTGCGCTCGGTGCCATCGCCGTTGCGGCAGCTTTCGTGGCAGGCTTGGCGTTGTCGGGCGGGGATGCGGAGACATCGCGGGAGACTCGTCGATTCACACTTAGGCCCGCGAGCAGCCTTGGCGAGGGACAGGCCATCGGGCACGCCGCGATCTCGCCGGACGGGCGGAACATTGCGTACAGCACCAGCGGTTCGGGCGGCTCGCTCTGGATTCAGCCGCTGAACCGGCACGAGCCTTACCAAGTGGAAGGGGCAGAGGGCGCACGGCTGGTCTTTTGGTCGCCTGACAGCAACTTCGTGGGCTTTACAAGCAGGGCTGGATTGGGCAAGTTCGGCTTGCGCGGCCGGGAGTTGACGATGCTGGTGGACGAGTCGAGTTTCGGCATCACGGGTGCGACGTGGAGTGCCGACGGCCAGTTCATCATCTACGCGCCGGTCGGCGGGCCGATGCTCCGCGTGTCGTCCCTGGGAGGCGCTCCGAGGCAGCTCATCGAGCAGCCCGAGCGACGCCGAGGAACGGTAGCCGGCATGTCCGTAGTGGGCGTTTCAGAAGACGAGGAAGTGCTGCTGTATTCGATACACATGTCTGATCGGGATGCGCTGATGGCGCGGCGCGTGACAGGGGGCGAGGTGGGCCCGGCCGTCGAACTGGCTGAAGGTGCGGAACCGGTCTACTCCAAGACCGGACACCTGCTGTATCGGCCTTCGCTGATGTCTTCTTCGGTCTGGGCAATGAAGTTCTCGCTGGGGGATCTCGAACTATCGGGAGATGCCTTCGCCGTCGTGCAAGACGCTTCCGATCTTTCCCTGGCAGCTGACGGGACGATGTTGCATCTGGACAGTCGATTCGCCAGCCAGATGGGCTTGCTCTGGCTCGACGAGACGGGGCGGACGATCGGAGAGATCGGAAGACCGCAAGCTTGGATCGTTGGTCCCCGCCTGTCGCCGGTCGACGACCGGGTCCTAGTCTCCGGCGGCACGGGCCGGGATTACGACCTGTGGGTGCACGAGTCGGACCGGCCGGTGCTCCACCGGGTGACCTTCGGCGATGCCAACGAGAGCGGCGCGATCTGGTCGCCTGACGGTGAGAGCATACTGTTCGCGCAGCGAGGCCCGTCGGGCCTCAGGCTCCTGCCGGTAGGCGCTGGCAGCCCGGCACAATCGCTTTACGATGGAGACGAGCCCGGCCTAACGCCACTGGACTGGTCTCTAGATGGGCGCTACATCTTGCTCCAAGTACGCAGCTTCCTGGGAGGCGCCGCCAGGTCTGGGGCGCGCGGGCAGGCGCCCGACCAAGCTCTCGCCCCGCCGCAGGAAAGACCGGGCTCCGGTCGGGGCGGACGGACGGCGATCAAGTACCTAGAGCGCACGAACGGCGGCGAATGGGAAATGCGCGACTTCCTGCCTGTGGCGCCGTTCATCGTCGACGACGCGGTATTCTCGCCGGATGGCAGCTATGTCGCTTACGAGAGCAATGAATCCGGCGACTTCGAGGTCTACGTGAAGCCCTTTCCCAGCGGCGAGCAGCGCTGGCAAGTGACTACCGAAGGCGGCAGGCTGGCAAAGTGGAGCCCGGAGGGTTCCGAGCTGTACTTCATCAGCAACGACACGCTGCACCGGGTGCGCGTGCAGACAAACGGCGGATTCGCATTCGGCGCCGCCGAGAAGTTGTTCGCCAGGGACAGCTTCATGGGAGCGCGTCGCTATCCCTCCTACGACGTGGGCACGGGCGGTCGTATCGTGGTCTCCGGCCCGCTGGGCGATCCGCGCCGCGCCATCCGTGTCACGCAGGACTGGTCTCCCGCGTTTCGCGAGCCCTGACCAGATCAGTCCAACTCGGCGCTGGCTCGCGGCTGGAAGGTGATCTCTACCGGCCGTCCCAACTGCTGCGGCTGCGTGTTCCAGACGTTCAAGTCCCACATCGCCATCATGCGGGCGCCGTACTCGCGCATCCGAGAGGACAGCAGTACCGGGCCGGAAGCGTCCCGGGCGCAATAGGCGACCACGTCCAGGCCGCGACTGGTGCCGATGTAGACTGCCCGGGCGGCGTGGAACCGCTGCGAGATGATCGTGAACGATGTCTGCCCCATCACCTTGTGCGCCCGCACGACGGAGTCCAACGTCCGCAATCCTCCGCGATCCTCGGTGATGCTGTCGGTCGGCACGCCCGCTTCGACAAGGTCGCGCCGCATCACTTCCGGCTCGTTGTAGTACTTGCTCGGATTGGATCCGCTGACGATGATGTGGCGGATTTTCCCGTTGCGATACAACTGTGCGGCCGCGTCGATGCGATGGGCATAGAACTCGTTGAGCCCGTTGCCGCGGTTTCGCGACGTGCCCAGTACCAGACCCACGTCGTTTTGCGGCAGACGGTCCAAGTCGGCGAACAGCCGCGGACCGGCCGTCTGGTCAATGCGCCAGCTGACATAGCGAGCCGACAGATACAGGCCCGAGACCAGCACGGCAAGTGCCAGCCCGAGGGCAGCTGCCGCGGTTCGTACCTGCGTCGCGCTCATCTTGAGTGAATCCGTGATTGAACTCGTTCTTATCCTAAGCGGCATCGTTGCTGACAGAGAGAGTGTAGCTGATGCGTCGGTGAATGTAAGTAGATCTAATGTGGATTTAAGGGGGTATCAATGTCGTTTCGAGAATCACGCTGCAATTCTCGCGAATTCGGCTGTGTAGGGTTCTCTTGGGGTGGCCGACTAGCCCTCGGGCAGCCGGCTTGCGTCCGTGCCGCAGAGTGGCCAACAGGAGAGCCCTTGCGCCACTTCCGGGAGCGGCACAGGACAGGATTCAGGGCATGCGCGGCCACCGGGAGGGTAGAATCTTGCCATGCCACGGTTGTCAGCGGCTCTCGTCGCAGTTCTCTTGCTTGCATGCTCCTCGGTGGTCGAACGCGACGCGGCGGAGAGACCGCCGAACTTCTTGGTGCTGCTTGTCGATGATCTCGGCTGGACGGACTTGGGCTGTTACGGAAGCGATTTCTACCTCACGCCCAATATCGACCAGCTCGCACAAGACGGAGTCCGCTTCACGCACGGCTATGCCGCCTGCACGGTTTGCTCGCCCACACGGGCCGCCATGATGACCGGCTTGTATCCCGGGCGCACCAATGTCACCGATTGGATTCCCGGACACAGCCGCCCGCGCGCGCCCCTGCGCCCACCCGATTGGACGATGCGACTCGAACATCGCCACACAACCTTGGCGGAGGCGCTGCGCGCGGAAGGCTACCGAACCGCGCACGTGGGCAAGTGGCACTTGATGCCGCGCTTGGACCCGGAAGTGATGGCCGAATATGCCCCCCAGAACCATGGCTTCGAGATCAACATCGCCGGCAACGAGTGGGGCGCGCCGGGCAGCTACCATCATCCGTACAAGCGCGACAACCGCGAGGTGTACCCGTTGCCGGAGGGAGGCTCCGAAGGCGACTATCTCACCGACCGCTTGACGGACGAGGCGATCGCCATCTTGGACGATTTCGGCGACGAGCCGTTCCTGCTCTACTTTCCGTACTACACCGTGCATACGCCGATCGAGGCCAAGTCCGAGGACCTAGCCCAGTTCGAGGATCGCGTGGACGCCTCGAAGCGGCACCGGAATCCCTCGTACGCCGGCATGCTTGCGGCCTTGGACCGAAGCGTTGGCAGGCTGCGGGCCAAGCTGGAAGATCTGGGTGTCGCCGACAAGACCGTCATCGTGCTGACCGGCGACAACGGGGGCTTGGATCGCAAGGGGCCAGATGGTCGCATGGGCAACCCCACCGAGAACTCCCCGCTCAGGGAGGGCAAGGGATCGGCCTACGAGGGAGGCGTGCGCACGCCGACGATCTATTTCTGGCCGGGTGTGACGCCGCCCGCCAGCGTGAGCGACCAGCCAGTGATCACGGTTGACGTGTACCCAACGCTACTCGAGATCGCGGGCGTGGAGGGGGATCCGGCCCACAACGAGCTGGTGGACGGTGTCAGCCTGGCTGGTGTCCTGCGCGATCCGTCGGCCCGACTCGACCGGGAAACGCTCTACTGGCACTATCCCCACTATCACAATGGTGGCTCGACCCCGCATTCGGCCATCCGCGACGGCGATTGGCGCTTGGTGCATTTCTACGAGGATGACCGGGCTGAACTCTACAACCTCGCCGAAGATGTTGGCGAGAGCCGCGACTTGGCTGCGGAGATGCCGGACCAGGCCGCCGCCCTGCTGGCCAAGCTGAACGCATGGCGAATCTCAGTGGGCGCACAAGAGCCGCTTCCCAATCCGGACCGCCGGTGAAGCAGGGCGGAGGTTCTCAGCGGCTGTGTATGCGGATGTGGTCGCGCCGTATCGCCGCAAGATTGACAGCCCCGACCTGCACCATGTCCTTGGCGAGCTCGGTCTGCAGCATTTCGACGACCTTTTGGACGCCCGCTGCGCCGTAGGCGGCCAATCCCCACAGGACCGGGCGGCAAACTAGCGCCGCTGTCGCTCCCAGCGCGATTGCCTTCAGCACGTCGCTGCCGCGCCGGAAGCCGCCGTCCACCAGCAGCGGCATGCGCCCGGCCACGGCGTCGGCAATCGTAGGCAGGACCGCGACCGGTTCGGCTTCGCCCTGCGCTCGGCCCGTGCCGTGATTCGACACGACGACGCCGGCGATTCCGCGATGGGCCGCTTCCAGAGCGTCGGTTGGCTGCATGACCCCCTTGAGCACAAAGGGTACCGTCGCGGCATCTCGCAGTTGCTCGAGAACGTCCCAGCCATAGCGCACGGGAGTGCCCGCGCGCCCACCGCGCTCTTCGCCAAGGCTGAGGCAAATCGTCCGCGCACCGGCTTCGACCGCCGCTCGGATGCGCTCGCTCAGCGCGCCGACATCGGAATCGGGATAGAACTGCCGCCATGCTCCGGGAGCTGCCGCGATGGTCTTCGCGAGTGGCGTGCCGCTGTGTTCGGCTGTCACCAGCGTCGCCTTGGCGGCGGCCGTGCCCGCGGCCGTGGCCAACTCCCCGTCGCTGTGGAGTTGGCCTTGGCGCGAGGCGGGGCCAACTAGGATGGGCGCGAACATCGGCTGGCCGAACAGTTCCAGCGACAGGTCTAGCGCCTTAGTGTTGACCATCATGCGTGCCCGGAACGTGATCCGCTCCAAGGCAGAACGGTCCCCTCCGGCGATGCGCCGGAAGGCACGCTCGCTCAGCGAGCTCCGGGCCATCTCTTCGAACTCCGGCACGTTGGCGAACTCGTCGATGGGCGTCATGCGCCCCGGTGCCTCGCCAACAAGCTCCGGTGCCTGAGCTGCGCGGAGGCAAGGGGACGACGCCACGAGGCTCGCAAGGCCGTAGAGTGCTTGGCGGCGGCTGGGGCAGACGCCACTCATGGGAAATCCGTCCGCACCAGGGAGCGATCGATCGCGCCCAGGCTGGCGGCGCCGCAGCTGGTCATGGCCTGCCGGAAGTCCTCTTGCACGATCTCCAAGACCCTGGTCACGCCGGGCGCTCCGAACGAGCCTAGGCCCCAGCGCGGCACACGCCCTAGGCAGATTGCCGAGGCCCCCAGCGCCATGGCCTTGAGGATGTCACTGCCGCGCCGGAATCCACTGTCGATCAAGACCGGTATCCGCCCCGCGACGGCCTCGACGATCTCTGGGAGCACTTCTAGGCTCGAAGGCGTGTAGTCGAGCGTGCGGCCGCCGTGGTTGGAAATGATGATGCCGTCCAGGCCGTGCTCCACGGCCAGCAGTGCGTCCTCGGCGGTCAGGATGCCCTTCGCGAGCATCGGCACCCTGACCATGCCGCGCAAGCCATCGAAGAGCTTCCACTCGTACCACATCCGCCCGGAGGTGAAGCGGTAGCGCGCGGCATTGCCGCTATATCGGGGCGGCCGGCGCGGGCGCAGCGAAAGATTGCGGTCATGGTAGCCGCGGTCATAGAAAGAGGCCTGCTGGTCGATCGTAACCACGATCGCGCCGGCGCCGGCCGCTTGCGCGGATTCGAGTGGCTCGCGGTTCTGCTCGAGCTCCTCGCGCGGATAGAGCTGGAACCATAGCGGCCCGCCATCGGCCCTGGCGATGTCCGCGAACGGCATGCTCGCGACATGGCTGACGATCATGGGGGTCTCGGATGCGCCCTTGCAGCCGGCGTAGGTGGCCGCCTCCTTGTCCGGATGCAGCACTTCGTGGGCCGCGGTCGGTGCCAGCATGATCGGGAATGCCATCGGCGTGCCGAGCACGTTCCCGGCCGTTCCGGGAGGGCCCGGATCGCCAGCAGCCCGCGGCACGATCGAGACCCAGTCGAACGCCTCGCGATTCCGTCGCGTGGTGAACTCGCTGCCGCCGCCGCGAGCCGTGTAGTTGTAGGTGGCCCGGTCTAGCCTCTCGTAGGCGGCCGCTTCGAAATCGAAGACATCCCGCATCTCCGACAGGCCAGGGATGCGGCTGTGATCCCGAAACTTGTCCTGCTGTGCCCTGACGCCGTTCGATCCGGCCAAGAAGCCAGCCAGGCCGGCCAGCGCCTTGCGGCGGCTCAGGCTGCGATGCCAGCGTGCTTCACGAGCGGTCATGGGACCAGAGCCGCGGCCTGCCTTGGCAGACACGTGAATCGGGCACGATTATAGCCAATGCCTTGCTGCGGCTTGACTCGTGCAACCCTCAGTCAGCGTTGGCGAAGCGTTCTAGGAATACGCGTGCGAACGCGCGACCGGCCTGCAGCATGCCCGCGGTGTTGGCGTGGATATTGCCCGGGTGCCTGGGCAAGTCGCGCAAGTATACCGGGGCCGAGCGGGGAACCCGTTCGTTCACCTTGGTTTGGGCCAGCAGGACCTCCCACATGCCCGGACGCCCGTTTGATGGCGGCAGATCGGACGGGCTCAGGCCATCCAAGCTGTCCGGTGCCGCGCCCGAACGGTAGGTGCCGACAAGGGCCGGCAGTTCTGGCGCATCGAGGTCGCGACGCAAGGCGGCGATCAGCTCTTCGAGGTTTTCGGCGTACCGATCGGCGGCGCGCTGGTCGCGCATGTCCTTGGCGCCCTGCAGCCAGAGAAACCCGCGCAAGCGAGCGTTCTCGCCGTCCAAGGCTTGGCGCACTTCGGCGAGCAGTCTCTTGTACAGGGGGCCCTTGCGGGCGTCGCCGGTGATATCGGCGTCGGCCTCGTTCCACTCTGGCGCCCATGCCATGATTCCTGTGCCGCCCACGGCTTGCTTGACGATTCCTATGCGGCTGCCCGGCCAAGCTCGCGCCACGGCGTGGGCGAAGCCGATTTCGGGCCCGAACGTGAACTCCTTGATCCCCCACCTGTCGCGCTGGACTGCCAATGGCGGTCGATGCGGACGCAGCGGGATCCACTCGCCATCGAGGAACATTTCCAGCCGCATGTCGTGGCCGAACCGGGCCACGCTATCGAGTTCCAAGCTGTTGCCCCAGCCGACCATGTTCGACTGGCCGGACAGGATGAACACCTCCAGCGGCCCGCTCGGAACGCGCTGGCCGTAGACTTCGATCCAATCGAGGCGCGAGCATGCCTGGCTGCGCCCTCCAGGCATCAGATCTGTAAATCCGACCGAGCGCACGCGGGTCAGGTCTGGATCCTCCGCCCAAGGCCCCTCTGTCACAGTGGCTGGGTCGAGCCGTCGCCAACGGCCGCTGGAGAATGCGAACTCGCTGATGCGCCACTGTTCGGACGCGCTGTCAGAGTGTTCGCTGACCAACCACTGGCCGCCCGCCAGTTCGACGACCGCGCGAAGGGTCCGAAAACCCGACTGGCGGCTGCGCCAGCGCACCGTGGCGGTGCCGGAGAGGTCCATCAGGCCCCCGTCCGAGAGCGACAGGCTGACGGCCCACGGGGTCTTCGCCAGGCCCGACCAGACATAGTGGGGATCCCATTCCCGCGCGTCGTGGTAGCTCTTCTTGACGAGCGGCGGGCCTAGACCGTGCACGGCAACCGTCAACTCAGGGTTCGCCACGTCTCGCTGGGTGAGCGGAATCGCTGGCGGGGATGCGGTCCAGTCTTCCCGGAAGATCAGCGGCGCTCGCCCGACGTCGGACGCCTGCAGCGCGGCGCAGGCGACCCATGCCATGCACAACCAGCGTTTCATGCTGTCAAGCATACCTGAGCGATCCGAAGCATCGGTGCTGACTTGGCCGCGGCGTCGAGTACAATCGGCGCAATCATGCGAGTCTACTTGGCCCTGCTGGCCGCTGCTGCTGCGATTGTGTTGCTCTGGACCCAACTGGGCGGCCCGGTGCAGGCCGAACCGGCCGGCGGCGATCCTGCGGGCATGCGCATCGAGTACCGACCGGGCGGCTATATGCCGCCCGGATTTCCTCTCGAGGGCACGGTCAAACTGCTCTCGTCGCCCGTCGCCCAAGCCGGCCAGCGCAGCAGGATACGAATCGAATGCACGATCGGCGAGGCCGGCATGGCCGCGGGCGAGACGCTGGAGATCTGGAAGCACTTCACGAGCGACGTCGAGCAGTTCCAGGTAGCCGACCCGCAGATGCCGGCGCACTTCGCCCTGGAAACTGGCGCCCCCGGGGCTGAGTGGGAAATGCTGATCCACTCCAATGCCCTACAGCGCAACTCGCCCAGCGTCTTCCCGTACCGGAAGGCCGCCGCCGCAAGGCTTGCCGCTGGAAAGCTGGCGCCGGGGGCCAAGGTGTACTTCGACCTTGGGGGCACCCGAGGCGTGCGCATGCAGCACTACGCCGAGAACTTGTTCAACTTCCGCGTCGTGATCGCCGGCCCTGACGGGCGGCCGCGGGACTACGTGGGTGATGCTTTCCTCAAGGTGGTCGGCGGGCCTGCGACAAAGTTGCGGGTCTATGCGCCGGCGTATGTCGCGGTTGGTGAGCGCTTTAGCCTAGAAGCGATACCAAGTGATGCATGGGGCTCGCTGGCGGGAAACTACCAAGGCTGGAAGCTGGCGGTGGAGGATCCTGCTCTTGGCAGCAGTGAATTCGAATACGATCCCGAGCTGCTGCATTACGTTGCGTCGAACCTGGTGGCCACGCAGCCTGGCGCGTACCGGCTCACGGTCCGTTCGGCAGACGGGGCGCTGGAGGGAGTGAGCAATCCGATCCGGGTCGAGAACCATCCCAAGCGGCGCGTCTATTACGGCGACTTGCACCAGCACACCTACTTGCACGACGGTCGCGGCACCTACGAGGAGTTGTATCTCCACGCGAGGCGCAACGGCCTGCTGGACTTCGGTGCCTTGACGCCGCACCACATGCCGCTGGGCGTGACCGGCCCGGCCTATATCTTCGACAAGTTCAAGGATCCGCGAGATAACTGGCCCGACATGATGCGCGCCAACAAACGGATGAACGGCTGGCGCGACTTCGTCACGATCCTCGGCTATGAGTACAGCGTCGGGACCGCGCTCGGGGGCCACCACAATGTGATCTACAACGCGGACGAGGCCCCCACGACGATGCAACTCGATCCGGCTAGCAACCGGGCGGACGTGGGAGACATGATGGATGTGCTGGAGCGATCCGGCGTGCCGACCATGGTGATCCCGCATGTCGGCGGCGGGCCGCCCAACTGGACCCACCGCACCGATCCACGCATCGAGCGCAACTTCGAGATCGCCTCGGTCCACGGCGTGTTCGAGGAGTCGTGGCAGAGCCACTTGGACGCCGGCTTGAGGCTGGCAGCGACGGCCTCGGGCGACAACCACACCGTGGGCTTCGGAAATTCCTACCCCGGGCTGATCTACACCATGACGAACCCGCTCACGGGCGTTTTCGCCTACGGCAAGACCCGGGACGCGATCTGGGAGGCCTTGTACCAGCGGCGCACGTTCGCAGTGACCGGCAATGAGCGCATCTTGATGGAGTTCAGCCTCAACGGAGAGCCGATGGGCGGCGAACTGCCCGCCGCTGCTGCCCAAGCCGCCCGCATGCGGGCCAGGGTCTCCGGGACGCAGCCCCTCACCAGGGTGGAACTGGTCAAGAACGGGCGAGTGCTGCACTCGATCAATCCGGCGCGGCAGACCGGCTCGCTCGTGCGCGTCACATGGGGCGACAACATCTACCAGCGGCGGGCCAACGTGGGCCTCGGGGAAGGGGTCCTCGAGGCAAAGTCCGGGGCGGTGAGGCTCGAGCGCTTCTTGCATCGCGATCAGGAATTCGAGCGCATGCATCAGGCTGGCGACAGTGTCCGCTGGCAGTCGGCGGCCACGTCGAACGACCGCGACGGCATGCTGGCGCGCATCGATGGAGCGGAGGGGGAGTTGGTGTTTCGCCTGCAGGATCCGCATCTGGGCGTGCTCGAAGTCGCGGCACCGCTCGATGTGCTGCGCCGGGACGGATACTTCCGCTGGCGTGGGCTGGGCGACAAGCCGTATAGGCACAGCTACCTTGAGCTGATGGGTGTTGACGTTGCGTTTGAGATCGAGTTCGAGCTCGTCAACGCCCAAGCACCAATGGACATCGAGTTCGACTACGAAGATCGCGACCCGGCAAAGCCGGGCGATTACTACTACCTGCGCATGGAGCAGCTCGATTCCAACAAGGGCTGGGCAAGCCCGGTCTGGATCAACTAGGCGCGCCCGCTGCGCTCGTGTCGGCGTTCCGGCTCAGGAACCGGAAATCGCAGCCGAGGTGCGCCTGCGTCACTTGGTCGAGGAAGAGCCTGCCGTAGCCTCGGCGGTAGTGCGCCGCTGGAAGCTTGCGGGTCGCGAGTCGGCGCTCGATCTCCCGCTCGTCCACGCGCAGGTCGATCCGGCGTCCGGGCACGTCGAGTTCGATCTCGTCGCCCGTGCGCACCGCAGCCAACGGGCCTCCGACGGCCGCCTCGGGAGACACATGCAGGACGTCCGTGCCGAAGCTCGTGCCGCTCATGCGCGCGTCAGAGACTCGCACGATGTCGTTCACGCCAGCCTTGAGGAGCTTGGTGGGGATCGGCAGGTGCCCCCATTCGGGGAATCCCGGGCCTCCCAGCGGGCCGGCGTTCTGAAGCACCATCACGGTGTTCTCGTCCACATCGAGGTCGTCGTCGATGCGCGCCCTCAGCGTCTCGTAGCGGTCGAAGACCAGCGCTTTGCCGCGGTGCCGCAGCAGGTGCGGGGAGGCTGCTGTCTGCTTGATCACAGCCCCGTTCGGGGCGAGGTTGCCGTACAGGATCGCTGTGCCGCCCTCCGCATTCAGCGGCTGGTCGAGCGTCTTGATCAGGTCGCGATTACGGACCTGCACATCTTGGACCTCGTCAGCCACGGTGCGTCCGCTGACCGTTAGGGCGTCGCCATGCAGCAGGGGCAGCAGTTCCTTCGTCACGCACGGCAGCCCGCCAGCGTAGAAGAAGTCCTCCATCAGGAACTGGCCCGACGGCTTTACGTTGGCGATGTACGGGGTCTTGCGGGAAATGCGGTCGAAATCGTCGAGGCAGAGATCCACGCCAGCCCGACCGGCGATCGCCAACAGGTGGACCACGGCGTTGGTGGAGCCGCCGATCGCCATGTCGGTGCGGATGGCGTTCTCGAATGCCTCCCGGGTCAGGATGCGCGAGGGTGTCAGATCTTCGAAGACCATCTCCACAATGCGTCTGCCGCTGGCCTCGGCCAGTTGGTAACGCCGAGCATCCACCGCGGGGATGGCGGCGCCGCCCGACAGCATCATGCCTAGCGATTCGGCCATCGACGCCATCGTGGAGGCTGTCCCCATGACCGTGCAGTGCCCGGCGCTGCGCGAGATGCAGCCCTCGACTTCGGCCCACTGCTCCTCGCCTATGCGTCCGGCCCGCAACGCTTCGAAAAGCTTTCGGCCGTCTGTGCCCGATCCCAGCGGCTCGCCGTTCCAGCGTCCCGACAGCATCGGGCCGCCGGTGACCATGATCGCCGGGATGTCGGCCGAAGCAGCCCCCATCAACTGCGCCGGCGTGGTCTTGTCGCAGCCGCACAGCAACACCACGCCGTCGATTGGATTCGCCGTGATCGACTCCTCTACATCCATCGACATGAGGTTGCGGAACAGCATGGTCGTGGGCTTCATGAACATCTCGCCGAGCGAGATCGTCGGGAATTCGAGCGGTACCCCTCCGGCGGCCCAGACGCCCCGCTTGACGGCCTCTGCCACCTGGCGCAGGTGGGCGTTGCAATTGGTCAGCTCCGACCACGAATTGCAGATGCCAATGACCGGCCTGCCATCGAACGCGGCGTCGCTGAAGCCCTCCGAGCGCAGCCACGCTCGCCGGGAGAGGTGCTCGTACTGATCTCCTTGGAACCACTCGGTGCTGCGGAATGTGCTGGAATCGCGCATGAACGCAATACGATAGCACCCAACTCGCCGAAGGATTGCGGGTCCGCAGGCTGGCGGGCTCGCTCGCGGCACACGGGCCTGCCCTAGGCCCGCCCGTCTACAATCCTAGGTTGCAAGCCGACCGAACACCGTGATGTCAGCGCGGCTCGGATACGGCGATGATGGCAATGCCCGGGCGGACGCAGGTTCCAATCTGGAAGCGTTGGCCTGCATTGGCCGCGCGGTCGAGAGTGACTGTTTCCATACTCCTGGCGATCGCGGCCGGCTGGCTGTCCCAGCCGACGGTTGCCAGCATCGCGCTCGGCCTGCCGCTAGTGCTTGCTGGCCTGGCACTGAGGGGATGGGCGGCCGGCCATCTGCGGAAGAACCAGCAGCTGGCGACCTCCGGCCCGTACGCCCACGTTCGCAATCCGCTCTACATCGGGAGCCTGTCGGCGGGTGTCGGGTTCGGCATCTGCTCGGCTCATCCGATCCTGCTGGTTGCGATCCTGGTAGTCTTCGCAGCGTGGTTCCTGCCGGTCGTAGGGGAAGAGGAAGGTCACATCCGGAAGATCCTCCCCGGCTATCGGGAATACGAGTCTCGCGTTCCCCGCTTCCTGCCTGCCTGCAGGCCGCTCTATAAGTCTTCGAATCGCTTTGAGTGGGGTCTCTACGTTGTCAACCGGGAGTACTCGGCTTTGCTGGGGTTCATCGGCTTTGGGGCCGTGCTTTGGTTCAAGCTTCAAGCACTCGGATAAGCTCCTGCTCGTGCCGCCCAGAGCTGGCCGGCCCGGTCGGTCGATTGCCTGCGCTGCGCTGCCAATGCGCCAAAACGCGGGTGAGTCCAGGCGTCGGTGCTGGGGCTGGACCGCCGGCTGCGCGCGCTGCGCCAGGATTCGGGGATAGAATTACGGGCTTATGCGTTTGTGGTTATTTCTGGCAGCCTGCTTGGCCGGAGCGGGTTGCGGAGATGTGCGCAAGGCGCCCGAGACCGGCTATGAGGGCTGGGAAGCATTCGGGGGCGGTGCTGATCAGATTCAGTATTCGCGCCTTGACCAGATTCACCCGGGCAACGTGTCCCAGCTCGAGGTGGCCTGGACGTATGAGACCGGTGACGAATTCCGCGGTTCGGAGATCCAGTGCAACCCCATCGTGATTGACGGCCTGCTGTACGGCTCCAGCCCGAACGGGCGCGTCTTCGCCCTTGACGCTGCGACGGGGGAACAAGTGTGGACGAGGCGCCTGGAAGTGGACGGCGCTCTGTTCACTGGGCGCTCCAGGAACCGCGGATTCATGCACTGGCGCGATGGTGACGATTCGCGCATCTACGTCGGGGCTAGGCACTTGCTGTATGCATTGGACACGCGGACAGGAGAGCCTGTGGAGGGCTTCGGCGAGAGGGGCGCGATCAACCTCAGGTCTGACCTTCCGGAGCGCGCGGGATCGCTCTCAATCAGCTTGAACACCCCCGGGGCCGTCTACGATGACCTGCTGATTCTCGGCAGCGTGGTCAGCGAATCATTGCCGAGCGCGCCCGGCTACATCCGTGCCTACGACGCGCGCACGGGAGAATGGCGCTGGACCTTCCGCACGATCCCGCACCCCGGCGAACCCGGTCACGAGACTTGGCCGGAGGACGGCTGGAAGACTCTCGGAGGCGCCAATTCCTGGGCGGGCCTAGCTCTCGACGCTGCGCGCGGGTTGGTGTATGCAGGTACCGGCTCGGCAGCGTTCGACTTCTGGGGCGGCAACCGGCCGGGAGACAACTTGTACGCCAACTCCCTGTTGTGCCTGCGTGCAGACAGCGGCGAATTGGTTTGGCACCACCAGTTCGTCCGGCACGACGTCTGGGACATGGACGTTCCCACGTCGCCAGTTCTCGCGACTGCGATGCGCGACGGGAGGCTGATCGATGCCGTGTCGGTCTCCACCAAGATGAGCCAGGTCTATGTTTTCGACCGCGAAACCGGCGAGTCCCTGTTTCCGCTCGCGGAGATCGAGACCGCGCAGTCCGACGTGGCCGGGGAAGTCTTGGCAGAGCGGCAGGTCGTGCCGGTCAAGCCGCCGCCGCTGGGCCGGCAGCGCCTGACCGAGGCGGACCTGACGACGCGTACGCCGGAGGCGCACGCCGCTGTCTTGAAGCGCTTCCGGCAAGTTCGCAGCGACGGGTTGTTTACTCCGCCTAGTCTGCAAGGAACGATCGTCTTCCCCGGCTTTGACGGAGGAGCCGAGTGGGGTGGCCAGGCGTTCGATCCTGAAACGGGGCTGCTGTATGTGAACGTCAACGAGATGGCTTGGATCCACCGCTTGGTCGAGCGGGGAGAATTGCGAGGATCCGTCAACGGTAAGCGGTTGTATCAGCGCAACTGCGCCGCTTGCCACTTGGACGACCTGAGCGGAACGCCGCCAACATTCCCGGCGCTCAGCGAACTGGCGATGAGCAGCCAAGAGTTTGGCGCCGTCGTGCGAGGGGGGGTGGGTCGGATGCCGGCCTTCCCCGATCTCAGCCCTGAGGCTGTGGCGGCGATTGAAGACTATGTGCTGCGTGGCGAGCAAGGGGAGTCGATCCAGTCTTTGCCAGGTTCCGGTGCTCCCGATGTGCCCTTCACGCATGACGGCTACAACAGGTTTCTTGACCCGGATGGCTACCCAGCCATCTCGCCGCCGTGGGGCACGCTCAATGCTGTCAACCTCGACACCGGCGAAATCGAATGGACCGTGCGTCTGGGAGAGTTTCCAGAATTGACGGAGCAGGGCATACCGCCGACTGGCAGCGAGAACTACGGCGGACCAGTGGTGACTTCCGCCGGGTTGCTCTTCATCGGCGCGACGGCGCGCGACCGGAAGTTCCGCGCATTCGACAAGGCCACTGGCGTGCTGCTTTGGGAGACCATGCTGCCGGCCGGGGGGAACGCGACGCCTGCGGTCTACGAGGTCGATGGTCGACAGTTCGTCGCTATCGCTGCTGGCGGGGGCAAGAGCGGGGGGATTTCTGGCGGCAGCTACGTAGCGTATGCACTGCCTGAATAACCAGCGGGCGTCCGTCAGGGTCTAGGTTCGTGCGGGTATGCACGTACGCATACTGGAATAGTAGGCTCGGCCTCACGGAGTAATCCGCGTGTTGCCGGAAGCACTGGCTCGGGCACTGCCATCGCCACGGAATACTGATGCCCTTCTCGATCGATCAAGTCGTACCCTGGGGCCGGAGTGCGGCCGAGTATCAGGCGATGTTCGGCTTGGGAGAGGCCGACCTGGGGGGCCGCATTCTGGGGTGTGGCGACGGCCCGGCGAGCTTTAACGCCGAGCTGTCCGCCCAAGGGCGCTCCGTTGTCTCGGTCGATCCGCTCTACGCTATGTCCGCTGCCGCCATCGAACGGCGAGTCGAGAGCACGTTCGGCGAGGTTATGGACGAGACGCGCCGGAATCAGGACGAGTTCGTCTGGACGCACGTACGATCGATTGAGGAATTGGGCCAGCGGCGCATGACCGCGATGCGCCGTTTCATCGCGGACTATCCGCGGGGCAAGACTGAGAACCGCTACGTGGATGCATCGCTGCCGGACTTGCCCTTCGACAACGGTTCGTTCGATCTAGCGCTATCCTCCCACCTGCTCTTCTTGTACAGCGAGCAACTCGACCTGGACTTTCACTTACGGGCACTGGAGGAGATGCTGAGGGTATCTGCGGAGGTGCGCGTCTTCCCGTTGCTGCAACTCGGCGGGACGGCGTCGCCTCATGTTGAAGGTATCGTCGACGCTTTCGGATCGCGCCGCGCGGTCGCGACCGTTGAGACGGTGGCATACGAGTTCCAAAAGGGCGGCAATCGAATGCTACGGCTACGACGGAAGCGGACCGCCTGACAGCGCCAACTGGGCGGGCTGGTCGTCTTCCGACCACCTGCTAGGTCCGGTCGATTCTTGCCTACAGCGAATGAGCGCGAGGGATCGACGGCCCCCAAGCACTGCCGCGAACGGTAGTGAACGCCAGTGGCGGACGACGAGCCGTGATAGCCTGTCTCCGTGGATCTGGACGCGACAAAGGTGGACGGCGAGGGGAACATTGTGGAAGATGCGCGGGCAAGCGCCAGCGCCGTCGAGGCGGACGGCGCCCCATCGGACTCCCGCGCGCCCAACCGGGATCGAGACGTCATCCGACGCCTGTTCGAGACGGGTGAATACCCCTACAAGCGGAAGCTCGCACGCAAGCCCTACGAGCGGCAGAAGGCCGCACTTCAGGTGGAACTGCTGAAGGTGCAGGACTGGGTGAAGGCGACGAACCAGAAGATCGTCGTCCTGTTCGAGGGCAGGGATGCCGCCGGCAAGGGCGGGACCATCAAGCGGTTCACGGAGCATCTCAATCCGCGCGGTGCGCGTGTCGTGGCACTCGACAAGCCGACCGACGCCGAACGGACCCAGTGGTTCTTCCAGCGCTACATCCGCCATCTGCCGCACGGCGGCGAGATCGTGCTGTTCGACCGCTCGTGGTACAACCGCAGCGGCGTCGAGCGAGTCATGGGGTTCTGCGACGCCAGGGAGTACTTGGAGTTCATACGTCAGGCCCCCGAGTTGGAGCGCATGCTCGTCCGCAGCGGGATCCTGCTGTTCAAGTACTGGTTCTCCGTCACCCAAGCGGAGCAGAGGCGCCGCTTCGAAGCCCGCGAGAAGGACGCTCTGAAGCAGTGGAAGCTGTCGCCGGTTGATCGCCAGTCGCTCGACAAGTGGGACGAGTACACGGCGGCCAAGGAGGCGATGTTCTTCTACACCGACACTGCTGATGCGCCGTGGACGATCGTCAAGTCCGACGACAAGAAGCGCGCCCGTCTGAACTGCATGCGGCATTTTCTGGCTGCATTGCCCTATACGAACAAGGACGCCCGCGGAGTGGGGCGACCGGATCCGCTGATCGTGGCCAGCGCCGACATGATCGGCGGCGGCGACGCGGCGCTCGGCAGGTGAAATCGTTTCACGAGATCCGCAGCGCCGGTCGCTTGCGAGGGCAGCGGGCCGCGAACAACCGCCGTGCCGTTCGCGAACGGCTCAGATGGTCCTCTCGATTCCGGCACGGCAAGTGGCAATCGATGGAGGAGTCACGGCCAGCCGAATGGCGGTAAGCTGCCTGTAATCGGTTACTCGAGGCGCTTGTGCAGCTCACACTGCCATGACTCGTCGCCGACAGCTTCGCGCAACTGGTCGAGCGCGATCCCAGAGCTGGCGGTCTCGATTCCCAGCAGCCTAGCCCCGACGCTCGCGAATCTTATCGAACGCTCCGACCAATTGCCGGGAGGCTTGTCCGGCGTGATGTAGTCGGCCCGAGGCGCTGATATCATCAAATCGCTTGCGCAATCCCTTGCGATCTCTCCTGTTGCTGGCCGCGCTGGCGCTGCTGGCTTTGGTCGTGCGCGACTATCTGGGGTCGCGGACGGCGGCCGGGCGAGACTCGACGCAGGCAGTGCCGACGTTGCCGGAGGATCTCTCGGCCCAGTCGCAGAGCTGGCGCTTGGCACAGACCATCGGCGATTCCACCCGCATGGAGGTCAGCGCCGATGACTTCACTCAAGGGGCGGACGGGCTGACGACCGACCTGCACGGAGTCGAGTTGAAGATCTTTCGATTGCAGACGGGGAGCCTTGACCGCGTCCAGAGCGACGCGATGCGCATGCTGGCGGACGGAAGCCTATATAGCGATGGCGAGACCCTGATCACGTTGGGCATCCCGGCCGATGGCGGAGCGGGACGCCCGGTAGAAGTCTCCACTTCAGGAGTGACGTTTCGCCCATCTGCCAATAGTGCCAGCACGGAGCGCAGGGTGGATTATCGGTTCGCCGACGGGGCGGGCAGCTCCCTAGGAGCCGCGTACGATGCAACGACTGGGGTGTTGCGGATGATGTCCGAGGTGCGCTTGGAGCGCTTCGGACCGGCCCCGGACGAGTCATCGGCCGTTATCCGGGCCGGCAGCTTGCTCTATGCCGAGGAAGGGGCACGGATTGAACTCGCGGGACACGTCCGGATGGAGCAAGGTGCAGGCTGGCTTGAATGCGATAGCGGAGAGGTCTTGATGTCCAATGGGCGTGTCCGTCGAATCGACGGCGTCAATGCGCGTGGCGGCGAGAGCATCGCCGACCGGCGGACCGCGTTCTCGGCGTCTCGGCTGGAGGTGGAGTTCGACATCAGCGGGGAGCTGGCGCGCTCCCGCGGCTCCGGAATGGCCAGATTCGCGTCGATTGAGGCTGGTCAGCGCATTGAGGTGGAGGCCGATTCCGTCGACTTGCAATACGAGGCCGAGGCGGAGTCGTCTTCGACTGCCTCGTCGAGTCGGCTGCGTCGTGTCGAGGCGCGCGGAGCGGCGCAGGCTTCGCTGCATCCGTCCGACGGCGGTACGGTCAGCGCGATCGAGTCCGAGTCGATGTTGCTGGTTCTGAGGCCGGGGGGTGAGCAGGTCGAGCGCGTTGAGACTCCGGGTCGCGGGACTCTGCACCAGCTGGGGCGCGGAACGGATAAGCCGGCACGGACGCTGGTTGGCGGCAGCATTCGCATGGTGTACGGGCCTGCGGGCAATCTCGAACGCCTCGCAGCTCGAAGTGGAGCGCAGCTGGTCCAGCGCCCGGCCGACCAAGCGTCGCCCGAGCTGCGAAGTTGGAGCGACTCGCTCGATGCGCGGTTCGACGCCGAAACTTCGGAAATCGCCCAACTGCGCCAAGCCGGGAATTTCGGATTTGAGGAGGGTTCTAGGCGAGGACGTGCGGGCAGCGCCCGGTTTGATCTCGATGGCGGTGTATTGGAACTGGAAGAAAACGCCAACGTCGAGAGCGCGGGCGGCAACCTGTCGGCACGGCGGATCGTCTTGGCTCGGGCCAGCGGCAGGGTCGATGCTGCGGGCGATGTGACAGGATTCTTGATTCAGGGGCCCGATGCTTCCGGAGAGCCCGGGCCGACGGGCATGTTCGCCGGCCAGCAGCCCGTCTTCCTAGCCGCGGGAGCACTGGTCTCGGATCCGGAAAACCAGACATTGACGTATCGCAATGGTGCCCGTCTGTGGCAAGGCCGCAATCGAGTCGACGCAGACTCGATCCTGATCGATCAGGCGTCGAACAGCATCGAGGCCCGCCACGGGGTCGAGGCCGCGTGGGTTGCGGGTGGCGAGAGTGCTTCGGATCCGGAGTCGCTCTCGATCGTGCGGTCCGGCCTGATGCGCTACGACACGAAGACCGGCCTGGCTCGATTTGAGGGCGCGGTCGACTTTCGCAGGCAGGGGATGCGGGTGTTGGCCGATGAGCTGGAGACAGCCCTTGGGGCAGATGGCGTGGATGCTGGGATGCGCGCCGTTGCAGTCGGCTCGGTGCGCATTGCGGACCCGCCCGATGGTTCGGGCCACCGGGCGTTCGGGGATCGGGCCGAGTTCGACGTGGACAAATCCGAGGTGGTCTTGGTCGGCCAGCCGGCGCGGATTCTGATGCGGGACGGCACCGAATCGGAAGGTGCCAGTTTGACCTATAGCACCGCCGGTGATAGGCTGCTTGTTTTGGGCCGGCGCGCCGAGCGCGCCTACACCTACCGCCCTGCTTCCCGATAGTATGGAGCGCCGCATGGCGTCGCCTGTCTAATGGATTCCCTGCGCACTGAGCGACTGTCGAAGAGCTACAGGGGCAGGCAGGTCGTCAGGGACTTCAGCTTGGCCGTGCGTCGCGGCGAAATCATCGGACTGCTGGGGCCGAACGGCGCCGGCAAGACGACCTCGTTCAACATGATCGTCGGGCTGGTCAGCCCCGATGCCGGCCAAGTCTTCGCGGACGAGGCCGATATCACCGACCTGCCGATGTATCAGCGCGCCCGCATGGGCATCAGCTACCTGCCGCAGGAAGCTTCGGTGTTCCGCAAGCTCACGGTGGACGAGAACATACTGGCGGTCTTGCAAACGCAGCCGCTGGTCCGGGCCGAGCGCCGCGAGCGTCTCGACGACCTGATCGCGCAGTTCGGCTTGGACAAAGTTCGGCGCAGTCGCGGCTACCAGCTCTCCGGCGGGGAGCGACGGCGCGTCGAGATCGCCCGGTCGCTGGTGTTGTCGCCGTTCTTCCTGCTGCTCGACGAGCCCTTCTCGGGCATTGACCCGAAGCAGGTGATCGAGTTGCAGGCGATCCTGGCGCGGCTGTGTGCCGATGGGATCGGCATTGTCATCACCGATCACAACGTGCGCGAGACGCTGGCGGTGACCGACCGGGCGTTCATTATCCACAATGGATCGATCTTTCGCTCAGGTACGCCCCACGAGTTGGAGAGCGACCCGGAAGTGCGCCGCGTCTACCTCGGCGAACACTTCGAATTGCCCGCCCGGACCGCGCCGCGGAGCTGAGCGCAGTGCCGACAGTCCGCTTGGAACGCGCTGGGCTGTACGGGCCCGTGGGCGTAGTGGACACGGCCGACGCGCGCCGCTTCACGATCGGCGGCGTGTTGCAGGGCGCTTCGTTGCTGCGTCCGGCCGCCAGCGCTGTAGCGCCCCACTTGGGGCAGGGCCCGGGCCCGGTAACCGAGACGCGCTACCAGCTGGCTTGGTTCTTGGCTGGCCAGCGGCACCCTTCGGGCCGAGGCCTGATGCTGGGGTTGGGCGGGGGCTGCGGCGCGGTGGGGCTGTTGCACCAATTCCCGGATCTGACCTTGGACGCGGTCGACGCCGATCCGGCGATGGTCGCGATGGCCAGGGAGTTTCATCCGCTGATCAGCCACTACGAGCGCGAAGGGCGCCTACACCTGCACGTGGCCCCAGCACGCGACTACCTGAACCGAGCCCGCGAGCCGGCCGACTTCGTCATCGCCGACTTGGTGGTCGATTCCGAGAGTCTGCAAGCAGTGGGTTCCGAGGCCTTGGTCGGGGCTATCGCTGCCGCTGCGCCGGAAGTCTGGTTCCGTGTGTTCGGGTCGCTGCCTGACGGCGAATTGCTGCCGATCTTGGACCGCTTTGAGGCTGCCGGACTGCCCGTTCGCTGGCTGCTGTCGCCGGTCAACCGCCTTGTCGCACTGCCCAAGCCCCGGGATTGGATCCTCGCCTCTGGTGTAGCGCGCCTGCCGGATCCGGACAATTTCGTGCCCTATCGCGAAATGAGAGGATCGGCGGTTGCGATGGTGCAGGCGGCCTACCGCAAACTCGTCATCGGCGCGGCGCCGCCGTAGCTCGCCCAGGCGCGCTGAACTGGTCCGTCGAGCGTGGTCTAAACTAATGCTGAGCAGACATCCCGTGCCCATCCGGGGCTAGGAAGCGAGGCGATTCACCCAATGCTGTTCTTTGACCCAATCTATCTCCTGTTCATGATTCCCGGCTTGGTGATGTCTCTCTGGGCCAGCGCCAAGACCAAGTCCGCGTTCAAGAAGTACGGCAACGTCAGGGCCAGGATGACAGGCGCCCAGGCGGCCCGCCAAATGTTGGACCAAGCGGGCCTTCACGACGTCAAGATCGGAGTCTCGTCCGGGTTCCTGTCCGATCACTACAATCCCGCCACTCGCAGTCTCGGCCTGTCGCCCGATGTGCATGACCGGGCTTCGATTGCTGCTGTCGGCGTGGCCTGCCACGAAGCCGGCCATGCGATCCAGCACGCCAACGCGTATGCCCCACTGCAACTCCGCTCCGCGCTGGTGCCCACGGCGAGCTTGGGCTCGAACTTCGGATACCTGGCTATCGTCTTTGGGTTGTTCTTGTCGATCTCGGGCATGGTCTACATCGGCATCGCCCTGTTTTCGGCCACGGTGTTGTTCCAATTGGTCACGCTCCCCGTGGAATTCGATGCCACCAACCGGGCGAAGCAGCTCGTGGTCAATTACGGGATCGTTTCCCCGTACGAGCGCGAAGGCATGGACAAAGTCCTCAACGCCGCGGCCTGGACCTACGTGGCGGCGGCGGTGAGCAGCATCCTGACCCTGCTCTACTTCCTGCTCCGTGCCGGCGTGCTGGGCGGCAGCGACGACTAGTCCGTCACCGGTTCGCCTGCCAGCTCCCATAGCCTCCGGACGTTCTCGCGGTGGCTCTCGTCGATGAACGGCGTCTCGAGGATGAACGGCTTGGCCCGCAGCCGCGGGTGGTTCAGGATGCGAGCGAACGCTTCCGCGCCGATGTGCCCGTCCCCGATCGACTCGTGACGGTCCCGGTTCGAGCCTAGGGCCGTCTTGGAATCGTTGGCGTGGAACAGGCGCACGTTCTCCATGCCCAGGCACTGGTGCATGGAGCGCACCGTGTCGCGCAGGCCTTTCGCGGTCGCGATGTCATAGCCCGCTTCGAAGCTGTGCGCGGTGTCGATGCAGAATCCTAGCGGGGCGTCGCAGATCCCCCCGACCGCTTGGCCCAGCTCGGCCAGTTCCTCGAACGAGCGCCCGAGCGTGTCGCCGCCGCCGGCCGTGTTTTCCAGCAGCAGTCGCAGCTGCCCCCAGTCGAATCCGTGCTGTACCTCGGCCAAGGCCGTGGCGAAGACTTCGATCGCTTCACCCCTGGTTTGGCGCTTGGCGCTTCCGGGATGGATCACTAGGTAATCCGCCCCGATGGCGCGTGCGTTCTCGATTTCCAGGCGAAAGGACTCGCGGGATCGGCGCTGAACCTCAGGGTCGGCCGCGGCGAGGTTGGTGAGGTAGCAGCCGTGCACCGCCAGCGGGCGCAGGTCGTGCTCCCTCCGCAGCGCGGCGAGGCGGGCGACGCTTTCGGCGGAAGGGGCCGTGCCGCGCCACATGCGCGGACTGCGGGTGAACACCTGCACGGCGTTGCAGCCGATCGCGATAGCCTCTTCGGCGGCCCGGTGGACGCCGACGGCAGCTGAGGTATGCGCTCCGATACGATGACGACGCTTCATTTGGCCTGTGACCCGGCGGTGGGCAAGGGAACACTGGGCTCAGCCGGCCGAGAGCCGGAGACTCGTAGCTCGGCGACCGAGCCGCGACCTACCAGTCTATGCCGTGCGCGGCTACGACCGTCGCGTGCGCGGCGGCTACAATGTCGGTTCATGGGTCGCGCACTGTGGATACTCTCGCTCGTCGCGGCCGTTGCCTTGCAGGCCGAGGACTGGCCGCAGTGGCGCGGCAAGGACCGTCTCGGGATCTGGACCGAGACGGGAATCCTGGAGCGCTTCCCTGACGGCGGGCCCAAGCGGGTCTGGTCCCAGCCGATCGCCAACGGTTACGCGGGTCCGGCGGTCGCAGCTGGGCGCGTCTTCGTCACGGACTACCGCCCGACGGAGAACCGCAAGGGCGTCGAGCGGGTGCTGGCGCTGAGCGAGGCGACGGGGGAAACCCTGTGGGAGAAAGAGTGGCCGGTCGATTACGCCGGCTTGCAGTATCCACTCGGACCGCGCGCCACCCCCACGGTGGACGCTGAGCGCGTGTACGTGCTGGGCTCGATGGGTGACCTGTTCTGCCTGCAAGCGGAAGATGGTGCGCAGCTTTGGCACCGCAACTACCAAGACGACTATGCCGCCGAGCTTCCGACGTGGGGATTCGTCGCTGCGCCGCTGGTGGACGGGCCGCGTTTGATCGCGTTGGCGGGCGGATCGCCAGATGCCAAGGTGGTCGCCCTTGACAAGATGACCGGCGAGGAGATCTGGCGGGCGATTGACGCCAGCTCCGAGCCCGGCTACGACCCGCCCATGATCGTGGAGGCAGGGGGCGTCCGCCAGTTGATCATCTGGCACCCGACCGCGGTCGCCTCGCTCAACCCCGAAACCGGCGCTGTGTATTGGCAGCAGCCGTTCAAGATCCAGGCCGGCCTGACGGTTGCCACGCCCGTGCACAGCAAGCACGGGCTGCTCGTGTCTTCGTTCTACAACGGATCGCGCATGTACCGGCTGCTCGAGGATCGTCCGGCGGCAGAGTTGATCTGGAAGGGCAATAGCGACAGCGAGATTGACACGGACGGCCTGCACGCCTTGGTCACCACTCCGGTGGTCGATGGCGAGTACATCTATGGCATCGGCAGCTATGGTCACTTGCGCTGTCTGGACGCCCGCACCGGCGCCCGCGTGTGGGAGACGCTAGCGTTGACCAAGGAAAACGCCCGCTGGGCTTCGGGCCAGATCGTGCGCCACGAGGATCGCTATTTCATCAACAACGATCGCGGCGAACTGGTCATCGCCCGTTTCTCGCCCGAAGGCTACGAGGAGCTTGACCGCGTGACTCTGATGCGCCCGACCAATCCCCTGCGCCGCCGCCGCGAATTCGGGGCTGTCCATTGGACACATCCGGCCTACGCCAATCGGCATATGATCATGCGCAACGATGAGGAAATCGTGCGCTTTTCGCTGGAGCGCTGATGCTCCCGGAACGCAAGCGCGCGACCCTCCCATGACCCGATTCCCGCTGATCGCATGCGCACTGCTGTCGGTTGGCTGCGGCACCTCGCCAGAACCTGCCCAAGAACGCCCCAATTTCGTCATAGTCTTCTTGGATGACGTCGGCTATGGCGACTTGGGTTGCTACGGGTCGCAGAAGAACAGCACCCCCCGTTTCGACCGCATGGCGCGGGAGGGCACCCGCTTCACGAGCTTCTACGCCCAGACTGTTTGCGGCCCGTCGCGGGGTGCGCTGATGACGGGGCGCTATCCCGGCCGCGTCGGCGGCGGCTGGGCCGTCCGTCCGGACGAGGTGACAGTCGCTGAAGTGCTCGGCGAAGCTGGCTACACAACCGCGGCCGTCGGGAAATGGGACATGAGCAGGCGCAGGCCTCTGCAGGGCCTGCTTCCGAACGATCAGGGTTTCGACTACTTCTTCGGCACGCTTGGCGCGAACGACAACGGAACCGTCACGTTCTGGCGCGACATGCAGCAGCTCGAGACGACGGACGACATGGGTTCGCTGACCAAGCGCTACACGGATGAGGCCGTCGGCTTCCTGCGTCGCCAGCAGAAAGGCGGGCCGTTCTTCCTGTACCTGGCGCACACGATGTTGCATGTCGTGATCGGGGCCTCTCCCGAGTTCGTCGGGACCACGGACGGAGACCTTTACGGCGACACCTTAGCGGAAGTTGACCACCACACTGGCCGGGTCCTGGACGAGTTGGAAGCACTCGGGCTGGCCGACACCACCTACGTCCTGCTGACAAGCGACAACGGGCCGTGGTCCCAGCCGGAGCGCGTCGAGCGCTATTTCGAGAGCCACGGCGGACACTTGGCCACCGGTGATTCCGGAGGGCTGCGCGGAGCCAAGGGCTCGTCTTGGGAAGGCGGCGTGCGCGTGCCGGCCGTTCTGTGGGGCCCGGGACGCGTGCCGGCCGGTCGGGAGTCCGGTGCCATCGTCTCGACGCTGGACGTGATGCCCACCCTTGCTGCGCTCGCGGGCGCGGTGTCTCCGCAGGATCGCATCTTGGACGGCGTGGACCAAAGCGCGCTCTGGCACGGCGAGGACGGTTCGGGCGCGCGCGACATCTTTCACTACTTCGTGCGGATGGAACTGCACGCGGTCCGCCGCGGGAGATGGAAGCTTGCGATGCCGCGGGAGAAGTTCCACGGCTACGCCCCGGATGTGCGAGCGGTCGAGTCGCCGCAGCTCTACGACCTGCAGGCGGATGTCAACGAGACCACCGACGTCGCCTCGCAGAATCCCGAAATCGTGGAGAAACTGGGCGGCTTATACGAGCAGATGCGGGCCGAATCGGCGGACTGGGCCCCGTGGGAGCCGTGATCGGCGCCTAGTCGTCGATGAGTTCAATGCTGGCACCGACGCCGGATAACTTTTCCGCCAAGCGGTCGTAGCCGCGCCGCAGGTGGTAGATCCGGTGCACCGTCGTCTCGCCCCTAGCGGCGAGCCCCGCCAGCACCAGCGACGCGCTGGCGCGCAAGTCCGATGCCATCACGTCCGTGCCGGTGAGCGCGGACTTTCCGCGCACGACCGCCGTGTTGCCGCCGATCGTGATGTCGGCTCCCATGCGCTGCAACTCCAGAACGTGCATGAAGCGGTTCTCGAACACCGTCTCGACCACCGTCGATGTGCCTCGGGCCTGGGTCATCAGCGCCATGAACTGCGCCTGCATGTCGGTCGGGAACCCAGGATGCTCGCCAGTGGTGACATCGACGCTGCTCAGCTCGCCCACCCCGCGCAGCACCAAGGTCGAATCGTCAGGGGACTCGATCAAGCAGCCTGCTTGGCGCATCTTCGCGATCACCGGTTCGAGATGATCGCGGCGGGTGCCGTTCAGCGTCAGTTCACCGCCCGCCATCGCGCCCGCCACGAGGTAGGTGCCGGTTTCTATCCGGTCCGGGATGATGGCGTGCTCCGCCCCCGCCAGTGCGTCGACGCCGTCCACGCGAATGGTCGGTGTGCCCGCCCCTTCGATGCGCGCTCCCATCTTGGTCAACAGATCCGCTAGATCGACAACCTCCGGTTCGCAGGCAGCGTTCTCCAGCAGGCTCTCGCCGTTGGCCAAGGCTGCGGCCATCAACAGGTCCTCGGTGCCCGTGACCGTGGGCCGTCGGAACTGGATGCGACCGCCGACCAAGCCGCCCTTCGGGGCTACGGCCTCGACGTAGCCCCGATCTTGCCGCACTGTCGCTCCGAGCGTCTTGAGTCCGTCGAGATGCATGTCGATCGGCCGCGATCCGATCGCGCACCCGCCGGGCAGGGAAACACGGGCGCGACCGCAGCGGGCAGCCAGCGGTCCTAGCACGAGGCTGGATGCCCGCATGGTCTTGACCAATTCGTACGGGGCAACCGGATCGAGGTGGCCGCTGGCCCGAATGGCATACGAATTGGGCCGGGCTTCGACTTCGGCGCCGATGTTCGCGAGCAGGTGGGCCATCGTGCGAATGTCGACGACATTCGGCATGCGTCCCAGCACGACCGGGCTGTCGGTCAGCAGGCTGGCGGCCAGTGCAGGGAGTGCGGCGTTCTTGGCCCCGCTGATCTCGATGCGGCCGCTTAGCGGACGGCCGCCCGCGATACGCATCGCTTGCATGAACTCCCACCCGTCCGCCTTGCGGGCGGCCAAGGTCCCATTATGCGCGACCCCGTCGATAGGCCCTCGCTGGGCTTGGGCGCGTTGGTTTGAACGACCGGTTCGTAACCCGTTGGCGAAGCCACTCGCCTACTCAGGCGATGCGCCGCCAGTCTGGCCGGCCCGCATCCAGTGCAATCCCACCGACCATGAAGTCTCGCTCTGTCCTTGCCGCGCTGGTCTTCGCGACCGTGTTGATTCCCGCTCTGACTGCCGATTGGCCGCAGTGGCGAGGGCCGCACTTCAACGGCAGTAATCCGGCCGCGAAGGGGCTTGCGGTGGAATGGACGAGCGATACGAACGTCGTGTGGAAGGCCAAGCTGCCGAGTTGGAGCGCGGCTACGCCTGCAGTCTGGGGGGACACCGTGTTCGTGACCTCAGCAGAAGAAGGCTTCGATTCGCCGGCACAGCAGGCGCGGCGGGGGCGCGGCCGGGGGCCGAGGCCAGGCCCCGGCGGCGGGCCGCCCCCTGCAGCTTCTGACCGCAACGACAAGATCTTGCTGCTCGCCCTAAACCGCGCAGACGGCTCGATCCAGTGGAATCGCACGATAGGCGACGGCAACCGCGTCTATCGCAAGCAGAATCTTTCCTCGCCGTCGCCGATTACTGACGGGAAGCACGTGTGGGTCATGACTGGCGGCGGACAGTTCTCGTGCTACGACATGAACGGCGAGAGAGTTTGGTCGCGCAACATCCAGCAGGACTACGGCCGCTTCGGGCTCAACCACGGGTACGCTTCCACGCCCCGGCTGCACATGGGCCGCTTGTACGTGCAGGTGCTCCATGGCATGAAGACCGACGACCCCTCGTACGTGTTCGCCGTTGATCCTCGGACGGGCGAGACTCTTTGGAAGGTTGACCGACCGACTGATGCGATCGCCGAGTCTCCGGACGACTATTCGACTCCCCTGATCATTACCGCCCGCGGCAAGGAGCAACTCGTCGTGTCAGGCGGGGACTACGTGACCGGGCACGACCTGGACAACGGCGCGGAGCTGTGGCGCATGGGCGGATTCAATCCTGGCAACGAGCGCTTTTACCGCACCATCGCATCGTCGATTCACATCGCGGACACCATCTTCACCCCGAGTACGCGCGGAAACCCGTTCATCGCCTTCAAGGCTGGCGGCGAGGGCTGGATGGACGAGTCGGCCAAGGTCTGGGAAAACGCGTATGGCGCTGACGTGCCCACGCCGACCACCGACGGCCAGCGGGTCTTCGTGGTCAATGATCGCGGCATCCTGAACGTATTGGACGCCAAGACGGGTGAGCTCGTGGTGGAGCGGCTGCGGTTGGAGCCCGGGACCTATTCGTCCTCGCCCCTGCTGGCGGACGGCAAGCTTTACGCGACGAACGAGGAAGGGACCACGACGGTCATAGACGTGGATGGCGGCTACGAGATCCTCGGCGCGAACCGGCTCGACAGCCATACATTGGCGAGCCCGATCGCCGTTGGCGGGCAGATCTTCATCCGCACCGCCGATTTCCTCTATTGCATCGCGCCGGACTAGGGGGGGCCCGTGGACGCAGAACACCGCGTCGGCGACATCGTCGATGACTACTGCACGCGGTGCAAGTCGGTGATGAATCACTCGGTTGTCTCGGTCTTGGACGGCGAGCCCGCCCGCACCGAATGCCGAACCTGCTATTCGTCGCACAAGTACCGGCATGCTCGCGGTGGCAAGGAACAGCCCGGCAGCAAACGCGACCTATTCGACGAAATACTCGACAAGATGGGCCCGCTGGGGCACCGCTAGATCCGTGCCGCGCCGCCAGGTCCGCGGCGGAGCGATCGAGGTGGACCGCGAAACGCTCGCCGTCGGCGCGCTATTGGGCGGGCGAACCGTAGGGCCCGCTTGGATTCGCTATCAGGAAGTCTGGTCAGTCGTTGCCCAGATTCCAAGGGGACGCGTCGCTACGTACGGCGACGTAGCGCGCATGGCGGGCATCGCCGGCGGGGCGCGTCAGGCCGGCCGCGCCATGCGCCTGTGCCCGCCCGAGCTGGCACTGCCGTGGCACCGCGTACTCGCCGCCGGCGGTCGCATCGCCCTGTCCGGCGAGCGGGCTCGCGAGCAGCGCCGCAGGCTGGAACGGGAGAATGTACCGTTTGCGGGGGCTAGGGTGCGCCTGGAGCGGTGTCGCTGGGAACCGGAGACCGCGCAATGGGAGGGATCCGAAGGTGCCACTCGGTAGCCGTTTCGTATGCGTGTCCGATCTCAAGCACTCTCCGCTCGTCAAAGGCCTTGCCGACGATCTGGATGCCAATGGGCAGGCCGTCGCTGTGGAATCCGCACGGGACCGATAGCACGGGCAGGCCGGTGAGGTTGAGGGCGCGGATATTGCGAGTAGTGGCGAGTCGGACGTTTTCTAGCCTCCCGTTGACCTCGACTTCCAATTCTCCGATGCGCGCCGTCGGAATCGGCACGGCTGGCGCCACCAAGGCGTCCACCGTCTCGAGCGTTCGAGCGAACTCCCGGCAGAATCGCTTGCGCTGCCGTTGCGCGTTCAAGTAGTCAGAAGCGAGCACGAGCCGGCCCTGATCCAGAAGCGCTCGCACGTCGTCGCCGAATTGCTCGCGGTGCTCTTCGAGCCGGCGATGATGCACGGAGGTCCCTTCCGCAAGGAGGATGAGGCGGTGCAGCGAGTTAGCCAGGTCGATGTCGGGAACCGCGACTTCGCGAAGTTGCGCTCCGATGCCGGTCAGGACACTCAGGGCCGACTGCACGGCACTATCGACCGCCGGATCCAGGCACTCGTAGTACGAGGCCCGAGGCACGCCGATCACAACGCCCTTCAGGCTGGGCTCAGCGTCGAATCGGGGCAGCTCGACGGGCTTGTCCACCGTCGTGGGGTCGGCGCCGTCCCGGCCTGCGATCGCATGGTACGCCAGCGCGGTGTCCTGCACGGTCAGGCCGAACGGACCCAGCGTGTCGAGCGTGTGCCCAAGGGGAAACGCGCCGCGGCGGCTGACCCGTCCGAACGTCGGCTTTAGCCCGGCGATGCCGCACAGTGCTGCAGGGATCCGAATCGAGCCGCCGGTGTCCGAGCCCAGCGAGAAGCTACACAGGCCGGCGGCTAAGGCAGCAGCCGACCCGCCGCTGGATCCTCCGGGAATGCGCTCCGTGTTCCATGGGTTGCGGACCGGACCGAAATGGGGGTTGTTGTTCGTGATCCCGTAGGCCCATTCGTGCATGCCGGTCTTGCCGAGCAGGATCGCGCCGGCAGCGGACAGGCTCTCGACGACCGCGGCGTCAGCTGCGGGCACGTTGTCGGAGAGGATCCGCGAGCCGACCGTAGTGCGGATGCCCTTTGTGTCGAGCAGGTCCTTGGCCGCGTAGGGCACGCCGTGCAGCGGGCCCTTGTGGCGCCCCGCCCGGATCTCCGACTCGGCCTGGCGGGCCCTTTCCAGCGCGTGGTCGGCAGTTACGGACAGGTACGAGTTCAGAACCGGGTCCAGCCTAGCGATTCGCCGCAGCGCATGGCGCACGACCTCAACTGGCGACAGCTGACCGCTGCTGAAGGCTTCGGCCAACTGGGTTAAGCCGAGTCTCGCGGGCAGCTCCATCGGATGTTCCAAGACCAGATTACGCCTTTCGGTCCGGGCACTCGGCGCAGAAAATATACATTTGCGTTGTGCCGCCCAAAGTTATACAGTGTCAGATGATGGGGTTGAAGGCGTAGATCAGGGGTATCTACAGACGAAATTGAGAACTGGGGGTCTTGTGATGACAAGAGCGTTTGCTTTGATCGGTATGCTGGCACTGCTAGCCCCGATCTGCTTTGGCCAGGCCAACCTGGCCACCTTGACCGGTACGGTCACCGACAGCGGTGGCGGCGTCATTCCCGGCGCTGAAGTCACCGTCATCAATACCGGCACCGCGATTTCCCGCGAACAGTCCACGAACGAGCTTGGCAGCTTCACCGTACCCGCGCTGATTCCCGGCGACTACCAGCTGATTGTCACATCCGAGGGCTTTCAGCAGCACGTTGAGCAGGGCATCGTCTTGCGCACGGGTGACAATCGCCGCGTTGACGTCGAGTTGGAAC
This sequence comes from Bryobacterales bacterium, assembly GCA_028819215.1. Taxonomy (GTDB): domain Bacteria; phylum Acidobacteriota; class Terriglobia; order Bryobacterales; family UBA6623; genus VXMF01. The sequence continues at coordinate 26,731 of JAPPMG010000057.1, read as the reverse complement.
TGGGCCAGATCACGGAGTCAGTGACGGTTGACGCCCAGCTCGTGACGCTGAACACCGAGAACGGCATGATCAAGGGCGACGTCATCGTGCAGGAGGAGATCCAAGAGCTGCCGCTGAACGGTCGCGACTTCACGGATTTGGCGTTCTTCGTGCCCGGCGTCGTGCCGAGGGGCAGTTCGCAGGGCTCGTTCGCATCGGTCAACGGCGCACGGCCAACCAACACCAACTTCTACGTCGACGGCTTTGACAACCGCAACGTCCAGGGCGGCGCGGCGCAGGTGCGCCCCAACATCGACGCACTGCAAGAGTTCAAGATGGAGACGTCCGGATATTCGGCGGAGTACGGCCGCATGGCCGGTGGCATCCTGAACATGTCGCTGCGTTCGGGGACGAACCAGTTTCACGGCAACATCAGCTACTTCATGCGCAACGACGTGCTGGACGCGCGCGCATTCTTCGAGCAAGAGAAGACCAACCTGCTGCAGAACCAGTTCTCCGCGACGGCAACCGGGCCGATCAAGAAGAACCGGACCTTCTTCATGCTCAGCTACGAGCTCCAGCGCCGCGACCAGGAGCAAGTGCGCTTGTCGCGCGTTCCGACGCCGATGGAGATTGGAGGCGACTTCAGCCAGACCATCGGCCTATCGCACCTCGACAACCAGCTCGATCTGACAGACGACGCTGTCCTCGACCAGCTCCGGAGCCAGTTCGTCATCCGCGACCGGACTTCGCGCGGAGGTTGCAATGCCAACCTCGTCCGCCGCGGGCGGAACAACTCCTGCTTCCCGAACGACGTGATTCCGATGAGCCGCGCCGACCCGGTGGCTCAGCGGCTGTTCCAAGAGTACCCGGGGCCGAACATGGGCAAGCGCCGGGACCTGCTGAACTACCTCGTGGTCGACAACGACAACGACCATTTCGACAGCAGCATCTTCAAGGTCGACCACAAGATCGGCGAGAACAACTTGGCGGCACGCGTGCAATATCGCGCCAACAACCTCGAGAATCCGTTCGCAGGCAACAGCCTGCTACCCCAGTTCGGCAACACGATCGACGACAACCGCTACCTGGCGGGGGCCGACTACACGCACATGTTCTCGCCGACATCGCTGATGGAGGTCCGGTTCGGATTCAGCGGCAACGACGTGTTCCAACGCGGTGCGTTCTCCGACGGCAACATCATCGAAGAGCTTGGGATGCAGAACTTCATCTCCGAAGAGGACCGTGAGCTGTATCCCGGCATCGACGACTACCCCCTCATCCGGGTCGACAACCACGCCACGCTCGGCTCCGCGACCAACCTGCCGGTGATCACGGACGTGAGCGACACACAGTGGAGCATCAAGATGACGAACATCAAGGGCGCCCACACTATCAAATACGGGTTCAACTACAACTACGTGATGTACGAGCGGCCCGGCGTCAACAATGCCCGGGGCAACTACCGCTTCCGCGGTTTCCGCACGGGCGGCTGCAACTCGCAGCGCTGCAAGGACTGGGGCAGCCCGGTCGCGGACATGTTCCTTGGCTGGCTGCACAACATCAACGTCCGGGAGGGCATCAACGGGCCGGACTGGAGGCAGATCGCGATGGGCGCGTTCTTCAACGACGACTGGAAGGTCACCCCGCGCCTGACCATGAACCTCGGAGTGCGCTGGGAGGTCAACCAGATGCCGTGGGACGTGAATGACAAGATGGGCAGCTACGTGCCCGAACACAACAAGATCGTCCTCTCGAGCGACCGGAACCTTCCGGACAACTTCAATCAGCTGCTGGGGGACTTTGACCTTGCGGGTCGGTTCCTCACGGCGGACGAGGTAGGCTACCCGCGCTCGGTGATCCAGACGGATTGGAATAACATCACTCCCCGCCTGGGAGTCGCCTACCGGTTGACCAACAAGATGGTCATCCGCACCGGCTACGGGCTGTTCGTGGCCGGAACGATCCTGAATCCGTTCCGGAACAATCTGGGCAACATCTTCCCGTACACGATCCAGACCAACTATGCGGCGAGGAACGCGACCCCCAACAGGCCGCCAGAAGTCCTGCTCAGCGATCCTCTGGGCACGTTGGGCCGGGACGCCATCATTGGCGGAGGTTGGCTCGGTGATCGGCCGACGGCGAGCGGCATCACGCAGAGGCCCAGTCAGGCGTACCTGCAGTCTTGGAACTTTACGATCGAGCGGCAACTGCCGGGCGGCACGAGCGTAGAAATCGACTACCGCGGCTCGAAAGGAACACACCTCATCCGCCGGTACGACCACAACCAGGCGATTCGCACTCGTGATTGGTTTCTGGCCAACCGCACGCCGACCGGAGGATTCACCGAGAACTTCCAGTCACTGCGGCCGAATCCCGACTGGAACGCGATCAACTTCTACAACACCGGTTCGAACTCCAACTACAACGCTACCAACATTTCTTGGCGCAAGCGCAGCCGGCGCGGCCTGTTCTGGCGCGTGAACTACTCGTTCTCCAAATCGATTGACGACGCGTCGCGGACCAATGGATCCGGAGCGACAGACTTTGCGAACGCGTTGGATCGCAGAAACCTGCGGCTCGAGCGCGGGCGCTCGACGTGGGACCGTCGGCACGTGTTCACGATGGTGGGCAACTTCAACCTGCCGTTCGGGCGCGGTCGGCGCTGGGGCGCGCAGTGGAATAGTGTCGCTCAGGCGGCCTTTGGCGGCTGGCAGCTCTCGGGCACGCAAACCTCTTACTCGGGTTCGCCGTTCACGGTCATGGCCGCCAATGCGGACGTGAACCTGGGCGAGTCACAGCGGCCCCATCGGGTCGCGCACGGCTCTCAGGCTGATGATCCGTCTCTGGGCCTGAAGCGCGGAGTCAACTACCCGTTCTTCGACACCCGCGCCTTCCAAGACGTCCCGAGCTGTGTGGATGCCGACCCCGAGGCCGGCACGGAACTGTTCTGTCCGGACGGGGCCTTCGCGCTGGGAACGGCGGGCCGCAACATTCTGGACGGACCGGGCCTGTTCACCGCGAACTTAGCTGTCTCGAAGAACTTCCAAATCCGCGAGGGTATGCGCCTGCAGCTGCGTATCGAGTCCTTCAACTTCCTCAACCGGACGAACTTCATCATGACGAACGAGTTCCGGCGGTTCAACGGAGTCGGCGGCGGATTCTTCACGCGCACGGGGAACATCGGCCGCGGCGGCGGACCGAGGATCTTCCAGTACGCGCTGAAGCTGCGGTTCTAGAATCTGGGCCACGCGGGCGTCCCGACTTGGCGTCGGGACGCCCGCATCGCAGAGCTTACCGATTCGATCGGACGACGCGCTGGCTGGCAAGGCCAGCCATTACCGTTATCGCAGCTCCGATGGGAACGTACCAGAGCCATGCCACTAGGCCCTGAATCGCGACGATAGCGGCAATGCCTAGCCCGATCCCTGCGATCACACCCGGCTGGCTCGTGGTCCGCGTCAACGCTCCCAGCGCGAAGGCACCGAGCAGCCCCCCGTACACCACTGCCGCTACGCCCAGCGCGACTTCTACTGCGGAGGTGTGCCGAGAGAGGGGAATGAACATGATCGCCCCAAGGGCTAGGAGTGCGCCCCATCCGAGAGTGAACACCTTTCCGGCCTTCAGGATGCGCTGCTCGTCATCGCTGGCGCCGACCAGCGGTGCCCAGTAGTCGTATGCCGTCGAAGATGCGAGCGCGTTGACTGAAGACGACAACGACGACATCGCCGCGGCGAACACGCACGCGATCAGCAGGCCGGTCACTCCTGCCGGCAGCTCGTCGATGATGAAGCGCGCGAAGATCTCGTCCGTGCGCTCGAACGCCTGTCCTCCGTAGAAGCTCCAAAGCCCTATGCCGACAAGGAGAAACAGCAGGAACTGGCCTACGACCGCGAAACCGCTGCCTATCAGAGCCTTCTGCGAGTCTCGCAGGTTGCGACAGGTCAGCAGCCTCTGGACGATGATCTGATCCGTGCCGTGCGAGGCCATCGTGAAGACGGCACCTCCCACGAGGCCCGCTAGGAACGTGTATGGCGCAGAGAGGCTCCACGAAAACTCCAAGACTTGGAGCTTCCCGGCTAGCGTTGCAGATGCGAGTACCTCGCTCCATCCGCCCGGCACCTGAGATTGGATCACAGCGACGGCGATCGCGGCGCCGAGCAAATAGAGCCCCATTTGGACTGAATCGACCCAGACCACCGCGCGAATGCCCCCGCAATAGGTGTAGATCACGGTCAAGCCGGCGATCACCAAGATGGAGGCCGGGTACGGCCAGCCGGTGATGAGCGCCAGGGGTATGGCTGTGGCGAACAGCCGCACCGAGTCGGCCAGCAGCCTGGTCAACATGAAGATCGCGGACGCGACGCGTCGAGTCGCCGTTCCGAAGCGAGCTTCCAAGAGGGCATATGCGGTGGAAATCTCGCCCCGATAGTAGGCGGGGAGCAAGACAAGGGCAACCACAATGCGCCCGGCAACGTAGCCCAGAGTCAGTTGGAGGAATATAAGGCTGCCGACATACGCAACGCCGGGGATGCTCAAGAAGGTGAGCGTGCTGGTCTCGGTCGCGACCACGGACAGCAAGACGGCACCCCACGGCAGCGAACGCCCGCCCAGGAAGTAGTCAGCTCCGCCCTTCTGGCCCCTTCCTAGCCATGCGCCCCATGCGGTGACCCCGGTTAGGTAAGCCACCAGCACCACGGCGTCGAGACTGCTCAATCCGCTCACCGGGATTCCTCCACCCTCCGACCGCGCCGAGGCGGCCTTCGTATGACTTGCCACCCGCGCCACAGGTCGGGTGGCGGAACCTTCTATCCTAGTGGCCACTATGAGGACTGCGTCAGTCTTAGCTGCAGTGTTGCTGGGCGCGTGCGCTCCAGCAGACGAAGCGCGGCCACCGAACTTCCTTGTCATCGTTGCCGACGACATGGGGTTCGCGGACGCAGGTTGCTATGGCGGCGAGATCTCTACGCCCAACCTGGATGCCTTGGCCGAGGGCGGCCTGCGCTTCACGCAGTTCTACAACACTTCGCGTTGCTGGCCCACGCGCGGGTCGCTATTGACCGGCTACTACGCCCAGCAGATCCGGCGCGACTCGATACCCGGTGTCGATCCGCGCGAGTTCGGCGGCCGCGGGACCCGTCCCGATTGGGCGGTGCTTGTCTCGCAACGGCTCCGCTCGGCCGGCTACCGCTCCTACCATTCAGGCAAGTGGCACGTGGACGGGGATCCGCTCGACAACGGGTTTGACCACTCCTACCGGGCCGGCAATCGAGCCGGTTTCTTCCACCTCATCGGGCACGACAGGGATGGGGTGCGGCTGCCCGACTTCGAGCCCGAGCGGGGTGCGCACCTGACCGTCGTTACGGCGGATCATGCGATCGAATGCTTGCAGGAGCACGCCGCTGAGTACTCCGAGCGCCCCTTCTTTCTGTACTTGGCGTTTCATGCGCCCCACTTCCCATTGCACGCCGCGCCCGAGGATATCGCCCGCTATCGCGATCGCTACCTGCTGGGATGGGATCGGCTGCGCCAGGAACGGTTCGCTCGCCAGCTCGCGATGGGGATCGCGGGTCCCCAGCTGTCGCTGCTGGACGAGGATGTCGGACCGCCGTATGCGTTTCCGGATGGCATCGCGCAATTGGGGGCGGGCGAGGTCAATCGGCCGGTTCCGTGGGAGCGCCTTAACCAGGAGCAGCGGCGCTTCCAAGCCGAGAAGATGGCGATCCACGCCGCGATGATCGACCGGATGGACCGCGAGATTGGCCGCGTCTTGGACCAGCTGCGCGCGATGGGTGAGCTACAGAACACGGTTGTGTTCTTCCTGTCTGACAACGGCGCCAGTGCCGAGATCATGGTGCGCGGGGACGGGCACGACCCGAACGCTCCGCTAGGCTCTGCCGGCACGTACCTATGCCTTGGCCCGGGCTTCTCAAGCGCGGCGAACACTCCGTTTCGGCTGCACAAGACCTGGGTGCACGAGGGGGGCATCGCGACGCCGTTGATCGTGCATTGGCCCAAGGGGATCGGGGCTCGGAATGAATTGCGCAGCACGCTCGGCCACGTAATCGACATCGCTCCCACGATGCTTGAGCTCGCTGGGGTCGAGGCGGCCGCCAGTGGCGGGCCGCCACTGGCCGGTCGCAGCTTGGTGCCTGTGTTCGAGCAGGACGGCAAGCCCCTGCACGAAGCCCTTTGGTTCTACCACCAGGGCAACCGGGCGTTGCGCATGGGGGACTGGAAGATCCTGCACACAGTGCGTACGCGCGACGATGGCTGGAACTCGGTAGCGGAGGCCGAGGATGCCCGCCCGGGCGAGTGGGCGCTCTACGATCTAGCTGCGGACCGGGCCGAGCAGCGCGACCTCGCCCAGGACCGGCCGGACAAGGTGCGCGAGCTAGCTATCAAATGGGAGGAGTGGAGGGAGCGCTTCATTCGTGAAGCGGGCCACCCGGATCGATAGGAAGCCGACTGCGGGGATTCCGTGCGGCCTGCCAATCTGCCGCTGCCGGTCGAATCGGCTCAGCGGGGGAAGCATTTGCGAAACGACTGGATCGTCATCTCGGCTGCGGCCTGCGAGTCCGGCAGCGGAAACGCCTCCGCCGATGCGTAGCCCTGAAAGCCGGCCGCGATGAGTTCCCGTGCCGCCGGGCCATGCAACATGTGTCCGAATCCCGCAGCGCGGCGATTCGAATCGACGAAATGAACATGTCCGATGCTGTCCCCTGCGGATCGAATGGCCTCGCCGATGTCCGCTTCCTCGATATTCATGTGAAAGAGGTCTGCGAGCAATTGGAGATTGCCAGCTCCTACGGCGGATAGCAGGGCCGTCCCCTCCGTCACCGTTCGCACCAAGTCTGTCTCGTAGCGGTTCAGCGGTTCGAACAGCAGCCCTTGACCGAGCCCCCCGGCATAGTCTGCGAGAAGGCCCAGCGACTCGGCCAAGCGCGCCAGCGCGTCCTCGCGGCTTTGGGCATTGCCCGCTCGTCCCTGCATTGAGCCGATAATCGCAGGCGCGTCGAACTCGGCTCCAAAGTCGACGATCTCCTTCACAAACTCGCGGGCCTGCTGTCGCGCGCACGTGTCCGAGTCACATAGGCTGTGCCCGTGTACGATCATCCCGGCACCGGTTCCCACGGCAGCCAGCCGCAAGTCGTGCAGCCTGAGCAAGGCGCGCAATTCTGTTCGGTCCACGTGATTCCCGGCGGGGGCGAAGATTTCGATGCCGTCGAATCCGAGCGCGGCGGCTTGTCGGCACGCTGCGGAGAGGTCATCGTGGAAGACAAACGGCCCCGCGCTTGCTTCGGGAACGAGGCAGACCGTGACCGCTGACAGAACCATGGTCAGTCGTTGACCTCGATGATCGCTTTGATCACCCCGGACTCCGGCCGTGTGTAGCCTTCGAAGTCCGCCACAACTTGCTCGAATGGCGTGCGGTGCGTGATCCAAGGTCGCGTGTCGATCGTGCCGTCTTCGATCAGGCCGATGATGCGCCCGAAGTCTCGGGGCAGGGCGTTGCGAGAGCCCTTGATGGTCATCTCCGGCCGGTGCAGGGCAGGGTGAGGAAACACTACGTTCTCGGTAGTGATGCCGACATAGACCAGGGTGCCGGTGTGTGCCACGAAGGCCAGTGCTCCGCTCATCGAGCCGGGGCTGCCGGTGGCGTCAGTGACGAGCGGGTACAGGTCCCCTCCAGTCATGTCTCGCGCTTGCTCGACGGCGGTTTCGCTGTCCTCGAACACGATTGTGTTCCGAACGCCATATTGGCGGCGGCAGAACTCCAAGCGCGATGCCACCCGGTCCATGACCGTAATCTCCGCGCCTGTCAGGCGTGTGAACTCCAGCGTGGCCAGTCCGATTGGGCCAGCGCCGATGATCAGGACCTGACTGCCGAGAACCGGAGCGCCCCGGTCTGTCGCATGGCAGCCGATGCCAAGCGTCTCCACGAGTGCGAGCTGTTCAAATGAGAGCTTGCGAGACACGTGTAGCTTCTCGGCGCGGATCAGAAAGCGGTCGCAGAGCCCCCCGTCGATCATCACTCCGATCACTTCCAGGCTCTCGCAACAGTTGGGGCTTCCGCTGCGGCAGGCGTAGCACGCTCCGCAGTTCATGTAGGGCTCGACGCTGCATCGGTCGCCGGCAGCGACATTGGTCACTCCCGTGCCGACCTCGAGCACAGTAACTCCGAGTTCGTGCCCGGGCACGCGGGGATAGCGGAAGAACGGCATCTTCCCCAAGTACCCGCTGTAGTCCGTGCCGCAGATGCCCATCCGGTGGGTCTGGACCAAGACCATGCCCGGGCCGGGCGATGCGGGCTCGTCGATCTCAACGTATTCGAGACGGCGGGGCTGTTCCAGGCGAATCGCTCGCATCACAGGGTCGGTCGCGCTGCAACCCCGCCCTTGCGCGGGGAGTCGGGACACATGATCGCCCAGATTAGCACTGGCCGCCAAAATCAGGCAATCGAAGTGAGCTCACCGACTGACGAGCACACTTGACTGAAGGCAATTGCCTGCCCTCTTTGTGGTCTCATATTTCGCGACGTCTGGCCTCTTGATCAGGCCGGGTGGGGCTGGTAGCGCTGGACGTCAATCTCACTTGCCCGAGCACGCATCTGCGAGGCATCGTGCCAAGCCTGCATCTTCAGCAGCATGTCCATATTCACGTCGAAGGCCTTCTCGATGCGTAGAGCCATCTCTGCCGACAGGGCCGCCTTGCCGTTCAGCAGGGCCGAGAGTGTCGCCCGGCGGACCCCGAGGATCTGGGCTGCCCTCGTTACGTTCAGGCCCAATGCATCGATCACCTCCGCACGGATGAAGTCACCCGGATGCGAAGGCGTCATGTTGACGATGATGCCGCTGGTAGCCATCAGTGGTAGTCCTCCAAGTTCAAGCGGTCGATTTGACCGTCCGCTTCTGCAAACGTAGTTCGCCAATTTCCAGAGACCCACACGCTCCATTCGTGCTTTCGGCCACCGCTGAGACGGTGGAACCGCCAGCCGCGAGGCGCGTTTTCTGTGAAGCTCTCGATGTCCTCTGCCAGAATTGGCACCGTCAGGATTCTGCGCACGCGGGGAACTAGGCCCGACCTCAAGATCCGAGGATCATCGTTCTCCAAGAGCCCGCGCAATCCCCGGTGGCGAACCGAACGAATGACCATCAATTGAGCGTGCGGTAATACCGTTCATCACGCAAGTCCTCTTCAAGCGTCGTCCACCGAATCCGCGCTGCCAGGGCTGGCGGGGTCCGGCGAGCGTCGCTTGGTTCGAATGACGGCAGCGGACCCTTGTGCCCGACCTCGATACGACAACTCTGACAAGTCAAAGGCAGTTCCCGGTCGGCGTAGTCGGCTCTCGCCTGCAAGAGGCGGGCGTGGCTCCGCGGCGGGTCACTGCCGCTCCCCGGACCCGCGGGCTTCCGTAACGTTGCAACGGGAAGCTGATCAGCGCACTGCTCGCGTCACGGAGGGTGGGAGGCCGGCATGACGCTCATGCTGGATCGACTAGAAGCGGACGATGATAAGCGCTTGAACTACCAAGACCCCGAGCCAGTGTGCCGAATCGAGGACTGTCAGCTTCACCTTGGCTCCTTGGAAGGCGTTGTTGGTGGCCATGGAGGTCACGATGAAGCCGAGCCAGAGGATAACGGCCGGCCCGATGGCGTCGAGCGAGCTCATGCCCTCCGATCCCTGCTGATCGAAGTGCCAAGCCAGCACGGAACCCAGCACCAATAGCGACACGAAGCTGGTGATGAACGGACCCGCCGATCGACCCTTGACGTCCTCTTCGGACTTGCCAACGGCATCCAGCCAGTGCTTGCTGAGCAGTGTGTAGTAGATGGCGCCGAATGCGAACCCGGCAATGGCGCCCAAGAGGACGCCTACAAGATTGATGCCCGCGATGGTCATAGTCTCTCCTTGGCGCTTATAGCCGATACCTTTAGTTGGCCGACACTAGGCCCCTTTCCGAAAAGGCGCCGCAAGCATCATACCCGGACGGCCAGGGGCAGTCAAAGTCATTCGCGGCTCTGTGTCGGCTTTCTGGGACCGATAGACGCTAGGGTTCTCGGCTTCCCCAGAGTCCAGCGCAAGGCCGCTTCGCACGCTTGGAGGCGAATGTCTGCCGTTTGGCTGGCGGCCTGCGTGTCTGTTGTTGCGATGCGACTACACCGAGCCATGGATGGTCAGACAGCTAGATGCCTCGTTCGCAGCACAGGCCGCTGAAACGTACAATACTGAGCGCAACCATCGTGTGAGCGCTACGCTGCCTTGCGGTCGGTGGAAATCAGGAGTGGCGACCATGACTTACCGGGAATTGAATCGAAAGGTGCTGGTTTTCCTTGCTTTCACGACCCCGCTCGGCGCTGCGGACGTTCGGCCGCCGGGCGAGCCGATCCAACTGTTTGCCGGCACCAGCATGGAGAATTTCGACACCTTCGTGTTCGGCCAGGGCTTCAACCACGACCCCCACGGGGTCTTCCGAGTGGTCGACGGCATGATTCGTGTCGAGGGAATGCCCTACGGGTACTTCGTCACCAAGGACGAATTCGGCGACTTCGTCTTGCATGTCGAGTTCAAATGGGGCGATGCGACGCACGGTCGCCGCAAGAACAAGGCCCGGGACAGCGGCATTCTCTATCGCGCCATCGACCTCGAGCGCCGCGCCCAAGCCGCGAAGTCGAACGGCACGATCTGGCCGGAGGCCCTAGAGTTCCAGATCATGGAAGGCGGCACTGGCGACGTCATCCTGCTCGGCGGCGCCCAGTTAACCGTGAACGGCGTCAGAAAGGGCGGCAAACTCGGCATCCAGATCGATCGGTTCCACAAGACCGACTTAGGCCGCGTCGATGGCTGGCCGAAGCACTACCGGGAACCGGCCGGCTTTCGAGATCCGAACAACGAGGTCGAGAAGCCTCACGGCGAGTGGAACCTCCTGGAGATGGTCGCCGAAGGTGATCGCGTCAAGTACTGGGTTAACGGCGTGCTCGTCATGGAGGGTCAAGACGCCAGCTTGGCGAACGGCAAGATTCTGTTCCAATCTGAGGGTTCAGAGCTGTATTTTCGCGACATCAAGGTGTGGCCCATGCGGTCCCGCGGGCCGTAGGTCTCGGGCGAGCGCGGAACGGATCTCTCGGTCGAGCGGGACACCTCGCCTCCAACCAGTGCGATCAGGCTGTCGCGGCGACGAGGCGTGTTGCCAGTGGACGCTAGGCGGCGGCTGGTGGCCCTACCGGAGTCAGCCTCGGCAGGCGAGGGTGGCCTGGCGCTTGGCAGGGATCTCTAGCCCGGCCGGGCGGTATGATGTGCCGTATGAATCAATCCGGTTCTTCGTTCAGTCGCCGCGACCTCTTGCGCATGGGCGCAGCGGCCTCGGCCCTGCCTTGGGCCTGCTCCGGCGGCAGTCAGAGCGAGGGTGCAGCCAAGCGGCCCAACATCATCGTCACGATGGCTGACGACATGGGGTTCTCCGACATCGGCTGCTACGGCGGCGAGATCAACACACCGGTGCTTGACAGCCTGGCCGGGAGCGGCTTGCGCTTCCGATCGTTCTACAACTACGCCCGCTGCTGTCCCACGCGGGCGTCGCTGGTGACAGGGCTATATCCGCATCAAGCAGGCGTCGGGCACATGATGAGCGAGTTCCGCAAGGATGGCGAGCCGATCCCTTCCTACATGGGCAATCTAAACAAGAGTTGCGTCACATTCGCCGAGGTCATGAAGTCGGCAGGCTACACGACTTTGATGAGCGGCAAGTGGCACGTCACGCCAGCGGAGGGAGCGGGCGAGAAGGTCGACCGCTCAAACTGGCCGATGCAGCGCGGATTCGACAAGTTCTTCGGCACGATCCACGGCGCGGGCTCGTTTTACGACCCTGTCTCGCTCACGCGCGGCAACGACCCCGAGGATCCCGGCACTGATTTCTACTACACGACCGCGATTGGCGAGAACGCCTCGCAGTTCATTGGCGAGGCGCTCGACGAAAACGCGGATGCCCCGTTCTTTCTCTACATGTCCTTCACCTCTCCCCACTGGCCCCTGCACGCCCCGGAAGAGGCCATCGCCAAGTACAAGGGGCGTTACGACATGGGGTGGGACGCCCTAAGGGAGGAGCGCCTGCAGCGCATGCGCGAGATGGGAGTGCTGGACGAGACCGCCGGCATGAGCGACCGCGACCCGTCGCAGCTGCCGTGGGAGCAGGCGCCGGACAAGGAGTGGCAAGCGCGCCGCATGGAGGTCTATGCAGCGCAGGTCGAGCTGATGGACGAGGCGATCGGCAACGTCGTCGACACGTTGAGGGAGCGCGGCGTGCTGGACAACACGCTGATCCTGTTCTTGGCCGACAACGGTGGTTGCGCCGAAGAGGCGCGCGACACGTGGCAGGCCCTCCACATCCCCACCGAGACCTATGCCGGCGAGCCTGTCGCGGTTGGCAATGACCCCGCCATCATGCCGGGAGCCGAGGAGAACTACCAGAGCTATGGCATCCCTTGGGCGAACGTCTCGAACACGCCGTTCCGGTACTACAAGCACTACGTCCACGAGGGCGGGATCTCGTCGCCTTTGATTGCGCATTGGCCGGACGGGATCACGTCGACTGGTGGCTGGACTGACCACGTGGGCCATTTGATCGACATCATGACAACCTGTGTGGACGTGGCCGGAGCCACGTATCCAGAGACCTACAACGGTCACCAGATCCAGCCGATGGAGGGGGACTCCCTCGCACCCGTCTTCACCGGAGATTCGGCCCGGGGCCACCCCGAGGGGCTGTTCTGGGAGCACGAGGGCAACCGTGCCGTGCGCAGCGGCAAGTGGAAGCTCGTCTCCAAGTGGTCCAGGCCCGAGGATGGCCGCTGGGAGCTCTACGATCTGGAGCAAGACCGTAGCGAGTTGAACGATCTTGCAGCCGACATCCCCGACAAGGCGGCCGAGCTGGCCGGCATGTGGGACGATTGGGCCGAGCGCGTCGGCGTGATCGAGTGGCGCTCGTGGGACCCCCGCTGAGACCCGTTTCCCGTCGCGAGCCGCCGCCCCTACTCACCTAGCAGGTCTCGGTCCGGCAATGTACTGCATCGGCATCGCTGGCCGCTCTGGGTCGGGCAAGACCCGCGTGGCGGCCGAACTGGCGCGCCTCTGGCCGCAGGCAGGCGTGCTCGCCATCGATGCCTACTACCGCGATCTTTCCCAACTGAGCGTAGCCGAGCGCGAAGCGGTGAATTTCGATGCCCCCGCGGCGCTGGACTGGGAACTGCTGGTCAGCGACCTGACGCGGCTGCGTTCCGGCGCTTCAGTGAAGATCCCGCGTTACGACTTCGAGACCCACACTAGGATGCCGGAGCCTGCCCGGCTCGCCCCCAGCGATATCTTGATCGTTGAGGGGCTGTTCGCACTCTTTGACCGCCGTGTCCGCGAGATGCTGGATCTGGCGGTGTTTATCGATGCGGCGGAAGAGGAGTGCCTGCGCCGCAAGATCGAGCGTGACGTCGCCTGTCGGGGTCGCACCGAGGCGTTTGCGCGAGCGCAATGGGAACGCCACTCGGCTCCGATGTATGAACGCCACGTGTTTCCGACCAGGGCCTACGCTGACCTGTTCCTGGACGGGGCTGCAGCACCGGTCCGTTCGGCGCGCTCGGTCGCCGACGCGGTCGCGCGCGTCGCGACTGCCTCTGGAGAACCCTAGCTAGACTCGAAGTAGTGATCCGGTTTGCGGGAGCCCGTATGCGATACGGCGAGCGAGTCCTGTTCGACGAACTGGACTGGTTGGTCGCGCCAGGGGATCGGATAGGTGTAGTCGGCGGCAACGGCACCGGCAAGTCGACGCTGCTCAAGATCATTCACGGCAGCGAGCAGCTCGATCGCGGGGAGATCGAGCGGCAGAAGAACATTCAGGTCGGATACCTTCCCCAAGATGGGCTGACGTTCTCGGGCCGCACTGTTTTCGGAGAGTGCCTGAGCGTCTTCGACGAGGCGATCTCGTTGGAAGCCGAGATGGAGGAACTGACCCGCAAGATGGGCGAAGTCGATCCGTCGACGCGGGAATTCCAGGCAGTGATGGATCGCTACGAGTGGTGCACCGACCGCTATCACGCCCTCGACGGGTATAGCAAGGAGGCTCAGGTCGGTACCGTGCTCGGGGGGCTTGCCTTCGCCCGCGGTGACTGGGACCGCCCGTGCGAGGAGTTTTCCGGTGGCTGGCAGATGCGCGTCGCGCTAGCCAAGCTTCTGCTCTTGAAGCCTAACGTGCTGTTGCTCGACGAGCCGACCAACCACCTCGACCTAGAGGCGCGAAACTGGCTCGAGGACTATCTGTCGAATTATCCTCACGCCTTCCTGCTGATCTCGCACGACCGCTTCTTCTTGGACGCCACGGTGCGCAAGATCGTCCATCTCTGGAATCGCAGGGCTCATTTCTACACAGGCAACTACACGAAGTTCGAGAAGCTGCGCGACGAGCACATCGCTCAGGTCCGGGCCGCCTACCGCAACCAGCGGGCCCGGATCGAGCAGGTCGAGGCCTTCATCAACCGCTTTCGCTATCAGGCGACCAAGGCCAAGCAGGTGCAGAGCCGCGTCAAGGAACTCGAGAAGCTGGAACGCATCGAGGTCCCGCCTGAGGAGAAGACCATCCACTTTCGCTTTCCCCAGCCACAGCCCTCAGGGCGCGTCGTGGTGGAATTGGACAGGGTCGCCAAGAGCTACGGTGACACGCACGTCTTTGACAACGTCTCTCTGCGGATCGAGCGCGGGGACCGCATCGCGCTAGTCGGCGCCAACGGAGCGGGGAAATCCACCCTGATCCGCATCTTGGCAGGCACCGAACCCCTCACGGCCGGCAGGCGGAAGGAAGGTCATCGCGTCGGGATCGACTACTTCGCCCAAGACCAGTACAAGGAGCTCGATCCCGACGCCGTCCTGCTAAATGACCTCGTGGCCCATGCGCCACTGATGGGCGAGTCGGAGATGCGCGGGCTGCTCGGCTGCTTCCTGTTCAGCGGCGATGACGCTTTCAAGCGGATCGGCGTGCTCTCGGGCGGCGAGCGCAACCGCTATGCGTTGGCGCGCCTGCTGTTGCGGCCGAGCAACCTGCTGCTGTTGGACGAGCCGACCAATCACCTCGACCTGCGCGCGAAGGAAGTCTTGCTGCCCGCGCTGCTGGAGTTCGAGGGCACCATGGTCTTTGTCTCGCACGACCGCTACTTCATCGACCGGTTGGCCAACAAGGTGATCCACATCGAGGACGGAGATGTCGAGGTATATCCGGGTGGGTACGAGGACTTCCTCTGGTCGCGCCAGCGACGCGTCCAAGACGAGCCCGAGTTCCGGGCGCAAGCCCCTGAGAGCGAGACGATGCTGCCGGCGCGAACCTCCCGGCAGGGCACGGGGAAGCGGCGCATGAACCCTTACCTGGTGGAGAAGATTCGGGTGCGGATCAGCGCGATCGAGGACGAGATGGAGGGCTTGGAAGAGGCCTGCGACAAGCTGCAGGCAGAGCTGGCCACGGCTGGTTCCGACCACATCTTGCGACAGCGCGTCCTCCATGAGCTCGAGGCCAGCCAGCAACAGATGCAGCGCCATGAAGACGAGTGGACCGAGCTTTCCGAGCAGATCGCGGCCGAAGTGGGCTAGACGCGCTGCGAGATGAGCTAAGATTGGGCCGTGCTTGGCGTGCTGATGCGCACCGCGGCAGCCGCGGCGCTGCTGGTCTGCGGTCTGTCCGCGGCGAAGCTTCCGGAGTGGTACATCCGCGAGCTCCCCGATGCCGAATTCCAGGCCCGTTTGGTCAGGGACGCTGCAGAGATCGAGCGCGTCGCCGGCGATAGCTTCGACGGAGAGGTGATTCTGATCGAAGTGCGCGTGCGGCCGCTGTACGGGTCCAAGATTTCTCTGCGGCGCGACAATTTTCTGATGCGCGCGCGCAACAACAATGAAACGTCTCCGGCACAGACGCCGGACCGCATCGCCGGCAGCGCCGTGCTGGATCTGAGTGCCAAGACGAAGGAGTCCGCCCCCGATCTGTTCGCAAACGATTCCGGCCCGATCTGGGGTGGGGTGCCCGGCACGGGGTCACGGCCCCGGCGATTGGGCGGACCGGCGGACCAAATCGGCGGCGGCCGGTCTTCCGAGGAACTGATCACAGCCAAGCAACGCTCTGCGGCGGAGAGCTCCGGGGCCGCGCGCCTGAAGTCGCTCGAGCTGCCGCTCGAACTTGAGGACGATCCCGGCGCCGGCTACCTTTATTTCGAGATGCCCGCCAAGATCAAGCGCAAGCACTTGGAATTGAGTTACGATGGAGACTTGGGGGAGTTCCTCATCGAATTCAAGAAGCCGGAGTGAATTCTCGAACTCTCTGACGCGCCGCAACCGTCTGTTCTGTCGGACGAGGCATGGGGTCGGCCGGACTGGCTGCCCGTTTCCAATCTGTAGCTCGAAGCACTAGTGCTGAAACAGCCACATGGGAGCATGCGTAGTTCGTTCCTGATACCGGTAGCCAGCCTCGCGCGCCGCTAAGGATTCGCCGCCTACAACTGTCTATGCGCCCAATCGGTCTGACACTGCTTGCCGCATTGCTAGCCCTGTGCTTGGCGGCCCCATTGGCAGCCCAGGACGAAGCCGCTGCTGAGCGCCCGGATCCGGCGGCCGGGCCCGCTGCTCCGGCGGATGCGCCCGAATCCCGCCTCGGCGGATCTCCACCGCCGTACCTGCTAGCCCAGGCCGCGCAGCAGGCACCCTCGCCGTTCGAGGACATTCCCCTGGAACAGCCGGACGCGCCCTCGCCGTTTCAGGACGTGGAGGAAGCGCAGCAAGCGGAGCGCAGGCCCGATGAGGAGATCGTCGAGGCCGTCGAATTCCGTGGCACCCGCCGCATCCCGCGCGACAACTTGGCCGCTCGGATCTTTACCAAGCGAGGCGACCTGTTCGATTCCCAAACCTTGCGGCGCGACTTCATGGTGCTGTGGAACACCGGCTACTTCGACGACCTGCGTCTGGAGATCGATGACGGCGAGCAGGGCAAGATCGTGCGCTTCGTCGTTACCGAGCGGCGCGTGGTCCGCACGATTCGGTATGAGGGCAACAAGTCGGCCACCCTGTCCGACATCCTCGAGCGCTTCAAGGAGCGCAACGTCGGCCTGACGGTCGAGTCGCGATACGATCCCACGACCGTGAACCGCGCCACCTTCGTGCTGCGCGAGCTGCTCGGCGAGCGCGGCCGTCAGTATGCGGAGATCAACCCGGAGGTGCGCCAGATCCCGCCCGCGTCGGTGGAAATCGTCTTCAACATCGACGAAGGCCCGAAGGTCAAGGTCGGTGACGTGCGCTTCGACGGCCTCGAGGTGATGAGCCCCAAGAATGCCCGGCGCGCGATGAAGAACACCAAGCCGCTGGGCATCCCGCGCAGCTTCGTGCTGGAGAACCTGTTCAAGCGCACGTTTGACATCCGCAAGCTGGAAGAGGACAAGGAGCGCCTGCGCAACGCGTACCAGAAGCGCGGCTACTTCAAGGCGAGCGTCCTCAGGCACGAGCTCGACATTCAGGACGCCCCGGCGCGCGGGACGTTCCTGCTGCCGTGGTCCATGATCTTCAGCAAGCCCAAGAAGGTTGCCGATATCGACCTGCTGGTGGAAGAGGGCCCGCGCTACGCGCGCGGCAAGCTCAGCTTCACCGACGTGGAACTGTTTCGCGTGCCGGACCAGGTGCTGGGGCCGGTCTTCGCGATGCAGGAAGGAGCCATGTTCGACATCGAGAAGCTGCGCAAGGGCATGGAGAACCTCAAGAAGCTCTACGGGGAGTTCGGCTACATCGACTTCGTGGCCGAGCCGAGCTTCGAATTCCGCGAGGACGAGGATCCGCCGCTGATCGATCTCAACTTGGCCGTGGACGAGGGCAAGCAGTTCTTCGTGCGCCGCATCGAGTTCGAGGGCAACAACACCACGCGCGACAAGGTCATCCGCCGCGAGCTGCTCATCGACGAGGGCGACATGTTCAATACGCGCCTGTGGGACGTGAGCATGCTGCGGCTGAACCAGCTCGGCTACTTCGACCCGATCAAGACCGAGGGGCCCGAGACCGACACGGTCGTCACGCGCAACACCCGCGACGGATCGGTTGATTTGACGCTCAAGGTCAAGGAGCGCGGCCGCAACATGATCAACCTCAACGGCGGCGTGTCGGGCTTTGCGGGCAGCTTCATCGGCTTCGGCTACTCGACCAACAACTTCCTCGGCTTGGGCGAGACGCTCTCCTTCGACGCGCAGCTGGGCAGCCGCGAGAGGGTCTTGCAATTCGGCTACACCGAGCCCTACCTCTTCGACAAGCCGATCCAGGCGGGATTCACAGTCTTTTCCAGCCGCTTCAGCTTCAACCAGGCCCGCGAGGCCTCGATCTTCGCCGGTGCCAACCTGATCCCGCTCTTCGACCAGCTCGGCAAGGAGAACATCCTCGACTACCGGCAGAATTCGGCCGGCTTCACCACCTTCCTCAGCTACCCCCTGCGCCGCAGCTTCGCCCGGCTCAGCCTGACGTACAGTTTCCGCCGGTCGAACGTGGTGACCTTCTCGCAATCGGCCTCGAACCTGTTCACTTACCTCAATTTCGAGGGCGTGTCCGGCCCCAACTCGCTCGAGGGCATCACCACCAGCCAGATCACGCCGGGCTATTTCTACAACACCGTCGACCACCCGATCACGCCGTCCAAGGGCAAGAGCCTGTACGCCAGCTTCGCGATCGCGGGCTTCGGCGGCAACGCCCGGTTCATCCAGCCGACGGTCGAGGCGAAATACTTCCGGCCTCACGGCGAGCGTCGCACCATCGCGATGCGCGGGCTGATCTCCTTCCTCAGCGGCTACGGCGGGCGCGTCCCGCCGCCGTTCAATCGCTCGTTCATGGGGGGCGAGAACGACGTGCGCGGCTTCCAGATCTGGTCGATCAGCCCGATGGTCTGGATCCCGGACTTCACCGCCGTGCCGGTGTACAACGACAACGGCGTGGAGCGTACGCAGGTGCAGATCGTCAATGGCGTGGAGGAGCGCGTCCCGCTGAGCACCGAGGTGCCGGTCTACCGCTTGAACTTCCCCGGCGGCGACACGCGCTTCGTTTACAACTTCGAGTACCGCATCAAGTTGTTCGGCCCGGTAGTGCTGGCCCCGTTCTGGGACATCGGCTTCAACAAGATCCTGCGCAAGGACCAAGTGCGGCTCAATTCCGGGCGCGCCTTGGAACTGAACAAGAAGTTTCCCCAGGCCGGCTTCCAGGAGCAGATCGGGATCATCGGCCCGACGCAGAAGATGCGCAGCTCGACCGGCCTCGAATTGCAGGTCATGATGCCTGTCGTGAACGCTCCCTTCCGCTTCTATTGGGCCTACAACCCGATGCGGGTGCAGGAGTTCCTCAAGCCACCGATTGTCGCGGACCGCTCGCTGTTCCCGAACTACCAGTCGTTCATCGAGGCGGTGCGGCCGGTTGGGACGTGGCTGCCATTCTTCGAGCGGCGCTCGATGTTCCGTTTCACCATCAGCCGAACCTTCTGAGCCGGGCGGCCGGTGCGCATGCGTCAGCCGAGAGAGAGCCTTCCGAAACGCCGATTCGTGCTACGCTGGAGGTGAGCCCAGCCAAACCGGAACTGTCATGGGAGACACACGAAAGATGCTAATGACGTGGCGGAAGTCCCCGAGCGGCCTGCGGGCCGCCCTGTGCCTGATCGGCGCTCTGGCCGTGCTAGCCAGCACGGCCGCTGCGCAGACGTCGATGGCGCTGTTGAACGTGCAGGAAGCCATCCAGAGGACTGCCGAGGGCCAGCAGCTCATCAAGCAGCTCGAGACCAAGTACGAGCCCACGCGCCTGAGCCTTGAGTCGAAGAACGCCGATTTGGCCAGGAAGCGCGACCAGTTGCAGAAGGGCGCCAACACCATGAGCGACGAGGCCCGCCGCACGCTGGCGAGGGAGATCCAGAAGGCTGAAACCGATCTCCAGCGCGAGGCCGAGGACGCCCGCGGCGAGTTTGGCCGCGAGCAAAACGAGCTGTTCAACTCCGTCGGCCAGAAGATGATGGCGGTCATCGACAAGTACTCGAAAGAGAACGGCTTCAAGATCGTGATGGACATCTCGAACCCGCAGAGCCCGATTCTGTACGCCGTCAACGAGGTCAACATCACGGCCGCGATCATCACCGCGTACGATGCGGCGCATCCGGTCAGCGGCGCGGCGCCCGCTGAGTAAGCACGCGCCCAGACCGCGCGTCAAGTTGGAAGAAGGCACGACGCACCGCCTTGGCGGCTCGCGTCACACCCGAGAATCATGCGAGACCAAACTAGTCGTCGGCCGGCAAGGTTCGGCAAGGGGCCCCGTTCTAGAACGGGTTCCAACGGACGCGGCCAGAACGGGGCGCGCGGGCGCTCCGATGGCGGCCGCCGCAACGTCAACGGGAACAGGCTATCCAAGAACGGCGGCAACCGCGGCGAAACAGCGTTGTGCATCAAGTGCGGTCATCCGGCTCCCGATGGCAAGCTTTGCGCCTTTCACCGGATACTTCTCAACACCTTCCGCAAGGAAGTGCCCGAGCAGGATCCGCGCCGCCTCCACTTCTAGCGGCGGCCCGCTGCAGCAGGGTACCGGTGGCGCGTCTCGCCTCCCGGCCTTGGCTTGGCGAGCGGATCGCCGCCCCGCACAGTCTTCCCGCGGCTGCGAGAATGAGGGAACATGCCAGGCCGTAGGGCGATCGAACGAGTCGCGCTCTGGGTGTGCCTGCCCGCGCTCCTAGCGGTCTCGCTCGCGACTTGGCGCCTGTGGCGTCACGTAACGACGCTCGATGACTCGTTGGTGCAATCGAAGCAAGTCGAGCTCGAGCTGCTAGCCGACGTGCGCAACGCTGTAGGGCGGGAACAGTTGGCCGGCCGGGCGCTCGACCGAGCGCTGCAAGATCTTGAGAGCGCGCTGTCGGAGACTCGGAGGGTGCGTGCTGAGGCCGACGAGGCACAGCAGGACTCCGAGCGCAACGCCCGGATCGCCGAGCGTCTCAGGCAGCAGCGCATGGACGAGTTGGATCGCATGAGCGAGGCGTTGAGCCGCATCGCCGAGACCGACCGCACGCCGATGGGCATGGTCGTGCAACTCGGCGAGGACTCGTTCCTGTTCGATTTCGATAGCGTCGAGCTGATGCCGAGAAACCGTGAGATTCTCAGTCGCATCGCCGGCGTGCTGCTGGCCTCCTACGGCTACAAGATCTACATCTACGGCCACACCGACGACCAAGGGAATGCCGCCTACAACCAGGCCTTGTCGGAGCGCCGCGCTGACTCGGTGCGGGCTTATTTGGTGGAAGCGGGCGTTCCACCAGAGATTCTGGCATCGAAGGGCTTCGGCCAGGCGAGCCCGCGCGTGCCGGGAACATCTAGGCAGGCGCGACGGAAGAACCGCCGGGTCGAGATCGGCATCGTCGACACGGTCGTGGAATACACCGGCGCAGTCCCGGCCGGGCCGGATTTGGGCGAAGTCAAGGACTGAGCGAGCATGGCCGTCCGAGCGAGTCCTGTGCCTGCGCACGATCCAAGCAGCTTCGAGATCGCGGCGGAGGTCCGCTATGGCGACGCTCTGGCGGCTGCGCTCTCGCAGTGCTGGCGCAGGGCGCCGGTGGCGCTGGCCGTCTATCTGACCGGGCTCGTTGCATCGATTGCGGCGGGATGGCTATCCGGTGGCACGCTTGCTTGGCTGGCTGTTGTCGGGGCAGTGCCGGGGGTTGCTGTCATTGCGTTCGTCGCGGCGACAGCGCGATTGGACTTCAAGCGCGGTGGCGGCAGGCCGCTGCGCATGCTCTATCACGTCTGCGGCAGCGGAATCGAGATCCGTGCCGCGCGGCGGAGCGATTGGATCGCATGGGATGACTTGTGGGGAGCGAGCGAGACACGGCGGAGTTTCCTGCTCTCGCCTTCGCCCGGCGAGCAGTACGTAATTCCCAAGCGGTGTTGTGACGCGGGCCGCGCCGAAGCACTGCGGGAGTTGCTCGGTCGCGCGCTCGCCGGCCGCACCGGCCGTCGCTCAGGCGACCTCCAAGCCTGAGATGCGCCTGCGCAGGATGTCCAGCGCGGTCTGGACAGCGAGCGTTCGAACGCGCGCGCGGCCGCGACCGAACACGCGCCTGGCGGAGCGGGTTCCGTTGGCGTCCGCAACCGCGAAATACACCGTGCCCACAGGGTCCGCATCGGTCCCGCCGCCCGGACCGGCGTAGCCGGTGACCGACACGCCCATCGCGGGCTCGCCCAGCGCGCCGGCCGCGCGCTCCCGGGCCGCGGCCGCCATTGCCATGGCCACCGGCTGGCTGACCGCTCCGTGGGAGCGCAGGACGGATTCGTCGACTCCGAGCCATCCGCTCTTGGCGGAGTCGCAGTAGCTGACGACGCTTCCCGCGAAAAACTCGGAGCTGCCCGCCACGGCGGTCAGAGCGGCCGCGAGCAGCCCCCCCGTGCAGCTCTCGGCGACCGCGAGCTTGGCACCGCCTCTTGCCAGCAATGCTGCCACCGTCTCCGCTAGCGGCCGCCCGTCCTCGGAATAGATCGCGTCGCCCAATTCGTTACGGACTGCCTCTCCCAGGCCCTGCACTGCAGCCTGAGCCTCGGCTTCGCTGTTCCCCTGACCGCGCAAGTGCACTTGGACATCGCCAGGCGACGACAGGATGGTCGTGGCGATCTCCGTGCATGGCGCATAGAGCGGCGCGATGCGCTGCTCGAGATCGGACTCGCCGATACCGGCCACCCGCAGGACAAGGGTAAAGAAGCGCTGTGAAGGGGCGTGGGATGCCAGCAGCGGCAGGCAGGCCTCGGCAAACATTGGCTCCAGTTCCCGGGGAGGGCCGGGCAGCAGGATCAGGATGCCATCGTCGTCCTCAAGCCACTGCCCCGGGGCTGTGCCGCGCGGATTGTCGAGCTTCAGCGCGCCGTCCAGCACATACGCCTGGCGCCTGTTCACCTCCGCCATGGGACGCTGGAAGCGGCGGAAACGCTCCCTGATCTCATCGACCACAGACTCGTCCAGCACGAGCGCGCGCCCAGTGGCGTCGGACGAGGCCTCGCGCGTCAGGTCGTCAAGAGTCGGCCCCAGGCCGCCGCTCAGAATCACTAGGTCGGATGTGCGTCGCGCGCGGCGGATTTCTTCGGCCAGCGAGGCGCGATCATCGCCCACCACAGCCTTGCGGGCGAGGGCGATTCCAAGCTCGCTGAGCTTGCGCGCAAGATACAGCGAATTGGTGTCGAGCTTGCTCGGCGTGAGCAGCTCCGATCCGACCGCGATCACTTCGGCTTGCATGGGCTTGCACAAGCGCGGCTTGCCAGCAAGCGGCGGCCGCAGCGGCTCATCTCAAGGCAGTTCAGGAATGCGGTAGATGCTGCTCCCAGTCGCGATCACCATGCTCTTGTCGGGAGCGAACGCCAAGCCGACGATACCGTGCCCGGACACCACGTGTTCCACGCCGCCGTCGGATGGCTCCGCTTCGGCGTCGGTCACGCGGAAGATCCCGCGGTTGCCCTCAAAGGATGCGCATACATGCAGACGCCCTTGAGAATCGAACGCGATGCCCTGCGGCCGCCCGAATCCGTGCCACCAAGTCGTGACCGCGCCATCGCCGTTGATGCGCTTGACCACTTCTGAGCTCGAAGTCGACGGAGCTGAGACGTACAGCAGCTGTTCACGCTCGCAGAATGCCAGGTGAAACGCTGCCACAGAGGGTTCCAGCGTCGCGTAGACGAAGATCTCACGCTTCGGATTGATCTTGAAGACCGTCCCGGTGCGGTCGCCCACGTAGACGTTGTCGGAGCCATCGACGGCCAATCCGGTCGCCACTCCCATCCCCTCGGCGAATACCTCCACCTCTGCGTTGGGCGAGACGGCGTACACTGTCCCGTCGTGCCTGCTGGTGACCAACAGGGTGCCATCGGCCTTGAGTGCTAGGCCGGTAGGGTTGACGATGCCGGACAGGAAAGCGGTCACTTCGCCCTCAGGCAATATCTTGAAGATCGATACCGGCACCTTCTTGCCGCGTTGACCGCTAAAGGTTGTGATGATGTTGCCGGATTGGTCGACGACCGGATTCGCGACGGGATGCACCTCGTTCGCCAGCCTTCTCCCAAGGGAGAATTGTCCCGGTGTGCTGCTGCCCGCCGCAGTGCAGATCTTGATGGCGTCTGACTCCGCCTCCTCCGGTACGTTGACCACGAGTCGGCGGCTCGCGCTGACGACCAGCCTGGCGGAGAGGCTGCCGACCTCGACGGAGGGCTGGCTATAGTCCGTCCCGGCGAGGGAAGATCCGCGAATCTCCAGCGTCCCGCCGGGAATCGCGGCCGGTGGCGTCACGCTTTCGATGCGGGGTAGCGAGTTGGCCATTCAAGGGAGGTAGTTGCGCGGGATTAAAAGCCGAGCCAGCGGACAGCCACGACTCCAATCATAGCGCAGGCCCCCGCGCCAACATCGTCAGCGACCACGCCCTTGCCGCCGGCAAGTGCCTCCAGCCGCCGGATGCCCAGTGGCTTGGCGATGTCGAGCACGCGGAACAAGACCAGGGCCGCAACCCACTGTGGCCATGAGTTGTTCGCCGCCGCCGACAGTGCGATCCATTGACCGACAACTTCGTCTATGACCACGACCGAGGGATCGTGCGATCCCAGCCGTGTCGCGGCGAACTCGGACGTCTTGACCGCAACAGGCGTCAGGGCCAGAGCGGCGATCCCGAAAGCCCAGGCGGGCACGCCCAGCCAATGCACCACGAGCCATGCCATGGCCCACGCCAGGACCGAGCCGGCGGTGCCGGGAGCGGCCGGCACGTAGCCGCTGTAGAACCAAGTGGCGAGCGTCATCGCCAGGCGCTTAGTCATCCCTGCCACGCTCGCTGCCGCCGGTATCGGCCGGGATCTCCCACTGTTCGTCGGCTTCCGTCGCCCGCACCGGAATGGCGTACTCGCCGGTAGCCCAGTTCGCCAAGTCTTGGGTGCGGCAGCGGTCGCTGCAGAACGGGTGCTGGCGCGAGGCGGGGCTGGTCGGCTTGCGGCAGATCGGGCAGGTGTGGGCAGACGGAGCCATCGTGTCTTTCTCGCGGAACTCCCTATTGCAGGACCGGCAGCGGATTCGGCTGCAGGCCTGCTGCGGGACGCGTGATCTGCTCGACCTCGGCGAAGAGGTCGTAATCGGCCGAGCGCGTGATTCTGGCGATCCCCAGATCACCGGGGCGCGGACTTGATGCTTCGGGAAATCTTGTGAGGAAGGTCTTGCCATCAATCTCTTCGGCTTGCGTCTGCAGCCGACCCTCCCACAGCAGGTCGGTCTCGCCGGAGAGGCCGCCTACCAGCACAGGAAACCGCCTGCCTACCAAGGCGCGCTTGGACCGGCGGGAGATCCTGCGCTGCAAGGCCATCAGGCGGCGCTGGCGATTGTAGATGGTGCGCCTGTCGACCTTGCCAGTCAGCGCGGAACTGGCGCTGTGCTCGTCGTCGGAGTAGCGGAAGCAGCCCACGTGGTCGAATCGTGCCGCCTGCAGGAACTGGCAGAGCGTCTCGAAGTCCCGCTCGGTTTCGCCTGGGAAGCCGACGATGAAGCTGGTGCGGATGGAAACGCCCGGGATGGTGCGCCGAATTCGCTCGATCAGCCTGAGGAAGATATCTCCGCTCGAGCCCCGCTTCATGCGGCGCAGCACGCTCGCGCTTGCGTGCTGGAGCGGGATGTCCAGATACGGGCACAGCGGATCGTGCCGCGCTATGGTGTCCAGCAGCCTGTTGCTCACCCGGTTCGGGTAGGCGTAGAGCACGCGAATCCAGCCTGCGCCATCGATGCGGGCCAGCCGGTCCAGCAGGGCTGGAAGCCCATCCTTGATCCCCAGATCGTCCCCGAACGCCGTTGTGTCCTGACCGATCAGGTTGATCTCGCGCACTCCCTGTCCGAAGAGCCGCTCCGCCTCGAGCACGACGGACTCGAAGCGCCGGCTGCGAAAACTTCCCCGGAACTGGGGAATGATGCAGAACGAGCAGGGGTGGTCGCAGCCCTCGTTGATCTTTAGGTAGCTGAAATGCCCTGGCGTGGCGAGCCGTCGCGGCGTGAGGTCGTGATACAGATAGCCGCCTGCGGGCGGAGCGGGCGGCGCGGTCGCCCCGCCCTCGCAATGATGCACGATCGACTCGAGTTCGTTGGTGCCCAGGACGGCATCGACTTCTGGGATCTGCTGCTGCAATTCATCGCGGTAGCGTTCGACCAGGCACCCGGCCACGACCAAGCGACGAGCCCGGCCGACGCGCTTGTATTCGGCGGTCTCGAGGATGGAATCGATAGACTCCTGCTTGGCGGGTTCGATGAAGCTGCAGGTGTTGACGACCAGCGCCTCGGCTTGGTGGGGATCCTGTGTCAGCTCGTGCCCGCGGGCCTCGAGCAAGCCCATCATGACCTCGCTGTCGACCAGGTTCTTCGGGCAGCCCAAGCTAATGAATCCGATCTTCATCTATCCCGGCCCTGAAGGATGCGTATTCCGCGATCCGGCTCCGCTCGCAGTGTGCCGGCCGAGACAGCTTGGCGCGGATCGGTGGGCCGCCCTCGAGTCCATTCTATTATGCGCGCCGGTCTCAAGGCCCGGTTCGACCGTTTCGAGCGCTCTCTAGCCTGGGGACTGGCGCCGGGGGCCTTACGCAACTCGCCGGCTAGGCGATCCCCAACACGCAGGTTTCCGAGTCCGACACTCGCGCAGGGCTATTTTTTTGTTCGTCGCTAGCCGCTGCGATCATCGGTTTCCCTCTGA
>JAPPMG010000094.1 GCA_028819215.1 Bryobacterales bacterium | reverse complement strand
AGCAGAACTCAATCTCTCCGAAACGGCCTCAATCAGGACAAAAAAATGTTCCTGGCAACCGCTACCTGTCGCTTGACAGGATTTCCTCCATCGTTGCGCTTCTGGCAGAAGGCGATTCCATGCGCTCGACCGCCTGAATCGCGGAGGTGCAAGAGAGGCCTCGCACCAAGCCCCAAGCGCCGAGCCTAGAACTCGTAGCGCAATCCGAACTGCAGGACTCTGGGCGGGATCAGCACCCGAGAGTAGTTTCCAAAGCTCCCGGTGAAGGTGTACGACAGCGTCTCCCAAGCGTCCGCGTTGAACCGGACGCTGTTCGTCAGGTTGAACGCCTCGGCTCGGAATTGCAGGCTGTGCCCCTCGACGGGCATCTGGAAGCGCTTTCCCACAGCCATGTCAATCGAGAAGATCCCGTGGCCGCGCAGGTTGTTGCGCTGCCCGATTCCGCCGACCACGACCTGCCGGAATGACGACAGAGCAGCTGCCGGGTTGCTGAAGACGTTCGGTCCTGTGCCGCCTCCGATCAGCGACGCGCTTGCGGTGTTGGTCTGTGCCGGTATCGGCCCGATGGGCTCGGCGAAGTGCTGGTAGCAGTAGCAGGTCGGCCAGGCAAGACCGTTCAGGATGCTGAGCGGCATGCCCGACGTGAACCGGCCCAGGCCGCTGACCTGCCAGCCGCCAAGCAGCGCCTGGCCGGCCGGGCCCATGTCGGCGAGGTATGGCTTGCCCCTTCCGAACGGCAGTTCCGCCACCCAGTTGGCGTTGAACTGGTGCCGCATGTCGAAATCGGAAACCGCCCTCTGCGCCTCCCGGTCCCAGGAGTTGATCACACCGAATGTCGACCAGTAGGTGTCGCCCGGAATCTGGCCGAACCGCTCTCCTTGGCTGCGCCGCGTGCCCACCGACGTCAAGTCCGTGGATTCGGACAGGGTGTAGTTGAGGTCGAAGCGGTACCCCTGGCTGAATCCCTTGCGCAGCGAGACCTGCATTGAGTGGTACGTCGCTGTGCCGTAGGAGCGCAATGCGTCGAAGCCCCAGAACTGCGGATTCATCGACAGGCCCGGACCCGAATCGGGGCAGATCGGGGCGCAGGCGTAGTCCAGGTAGTACATCGCCGTGCCGGTGTCGGGGCTATTCGCCCGAATGACGTCGTACACTCGTTGGGTTGCCGTAAGCTCCCGCGTCGCAGAAGCGGAGAATTGGTTTTCGAAGAACGCCACCGTTGGCACGGAGCGGGTCGGCCAGCCGCCGCGCACCATCAGCTCGAGTTCCTGGAGCGCGTCGAGCAGGTACTGGCCGGATGCCGGATCCTTGAAGTTGGTGTACTGGGCCACGGCCGTGTCGTTGATCAGCTGCCTGCGGCTGAGCCTTCCGACATAGCCAACCTCCATCATGAAGCCCCCGCCCAGCTCGCGAGCGACGGTTATCGTGGGGTTGATGCTGTACGGCGGGAGCACGCTCGAATCGACACCCTGGCTGAAAGCCAGTCCCGCGGGATTGGGCGTGCCGGGCCCGCCTGGCGGCGGCGGCGCAATCCCGGCGGCAGGAATGTTCGTCGGCCCTTCGAAGCGGGGCGAGTTCGAGACCGTGAAGTTCTGGGTGGTCACCTTGCTCGTCAGGCCGAACGCGTTGCGGTCGATCATCTGGATCATCCCCATGCCGAAGATGTCATAGAAGAGGCCTGCGCCCGCTCGGATCGACGTCTTGCCGGGACCGCCGAACAGCTTGCCCAGAAAACCGTCGCGAGCCTGCGGCGAGAACGCGACGGCGAGCCGCGGCGAGAAGTTCCTCGTATGCGTTGCCCACAGCGGTCCGCCTTCGGGGTCGTCGATCCCCACGAAACCGATGGGCCCCGCTTCATGGGTAGGCCGGCCGCTCTCGGCCAGGTCGATGCGGGTCGCGATGTAGTTGTCCAGCCTTGGGGTAATGCGGACCTGCGCCCCGTTGACCTCCCGCACGGGCGGCATGAACGACCAGCGCAGTCCCGCGGTGATTGTCAGGCCCGGCCTGGCGCGCCAAGTGTCCTGGAAGTACAGCTCCAGCTCTTCCATGCCGAACGTGCGGCTGACCGGGTCTCCCACCGCCAGCGCATTGCCCCCGATGTCGTAGTTGTAGTTCGCGTCGTAGTAGTTGACGAGGCCCAGAACCGTTGCCATGGTCTCCCGGTACGCCCCGGGGTTCGCGGGAGCGACGGCGAGCGGCGTGTCGAACAAGGCCGGGCCGTCCGTCAATGCCCACGCCGCTTGCTTCGCGAAGTGAAAGCTATTGGCAGAATTGAGGCGCCGGTTGCGGATGGACCGGAAGATTCCGCCGAATTGCCAGGAATGCTGGCCGCGCACAACCGAGATATCTTCGGACACAGTGTGCACCGGCAAGTAGTTCGACTCCGGCGTGGTCGAGCCGAGGGTGTCGTCGACGATGCTGTCGCCCAGGCTCACTCTGGGCCCGGTCTGGACCCCGGACAGTCTCACGTCTTGGCCCGTGAAGCCGTAGCGGAAATTGCTGACCATGCCGGCCCCGAGCAAACCCGTGTATCCAACAGCCAGGCCGCGGCTTCTGTCGTCGGTCTCCCGGTTCGGATCCTGGCCGGGAAACTGAGGCAGGCCGCCGATGTGATCGTGCTGGAAGTTGCCCCGCACGAAGATGCGGTGGGCGCCGTTCTCGTCGGCGTTCCAATCCACCTTCGAAATGACTGTGTTCCAGACCAGCGGGGTGGATGCGGTGAACCTGTAGCCGGCTGTGTTCAGCCCGTCGCCGACGGTGGAGTCGTTCGGTTCGGGGAAGGAACTGAAGTACTGCAGCGCGGCCGGGCTGGGACCGCTCTTGAGGGGATCGATCTGGGACCGGATAAACTCCGGGTCCAGTTCCTGGATCGCCCCCCCGACGCCTCTGTATTTCACGAAGCCTTCGCGCATAGAGCCATTAGGCACCGTGCGCACCGCGCTGCCTTCGCTAGCGTCCCTGCGGCCTTCGTAGTTGGCGAAGTAGAACAGGCGGTTCTGCTTGATCGGACCGCCGATGGAGGCCCCGAAAACGTTGCGGATCAGCTTCGCGCGGTCGACGCCGGCGCTGTTGTTGAAGAAGTCGTTGGCCGCGGTGGCGGTGTTGCGGTGGAATTCGTAGAGCGAGCCATGGATCTCGTTGGATCCGCTGCGGGTTACCAATGCAACCTGCGCTCCCGCTGACCGCCCTTGGTCCGCGTTCGCGGTGGTCGTGACGACACGGAACTCCTGGATCGAGTCCAAGGTATTGCGCAGCACGCTTGTGAACGGCAGGCGCCCGTTCTGGTCGTTCACGTCGACGCCGTCAAGGGTTACGTTCGACTGGTCGCTGCGAGCGCCGTTGACCGTGCCGTTCCGGATGTCGCCCGCCTTCTTGGAGTCCAGCGGATCGGCGCTTAGGAACGTCACGCCCGCCTGGAGCGAGAGCAAGCCCGCCGGATTGCGGGCGTTCAGCGGGAGCTGCTGGATCGGCATCGTGCCGAAGGCGTTTCCGACGGAAGCGTCCGTCGTGTTCAGTTGCGCCGCAGAGGCGGAAACGGTGACCGCTTCCTCGACTGCCTCGACTGTGCCGAACACGACCGGGAGCGTCACGTTGGTGTTGACGAGCAGCGAGACGCCCTCGATGATCACCGGCGCGAAGCCCTCTCGGACCGCTGACAGCGTATAGGACCCGGGCGGCAACTGGGCGAACGTGTAGCTTCCCTCTTCGTTGGACTCTACGGAGCGCTGGAAGCCATTGGTTTCGTTCATGACATCGATTTCCGCTCCGGGGATGACGCCGCCGGTTTCGTCCGTGACCACTCCGCTCAGGCCGCTCGCTTGCCCAAACAAGACTGAAGAAACAAGAAGCGTTAACGGAAACAGTACTCCAATCCGAATCCACACAATGCAATGCGATGGTTTGCTTGAGCTTGAAGCTGTCATGGTCCCTAAATCTTACCAGCGCCAACTGCTCTGAGTCTCTGCGGACGACTGGATTGCTGCGTGGATTCGGTAGGCTCATTGAATCTTGGGGCTGCCAACGGTCGCGGCAACGGGCAGGTCGAGTCTGTTCGCTTGTGACGAGTCGGATTATTCCGATACCGAATGGGTAGTTCTTCCCACATGGCTCCGACGCCGGAGTTATTGTGCTCTGGGCTTGGACACAGGATGGCGAGCAAGTCTGGCGCGACACCATTCGGGCAATCTTCGCTCTTGTTCTCGGCGTGATCAGGCGAAACCGCCGTTCGCAGTGCACCACGACAGCCTCGCGCCCGCATCTGCCTTCCAGCGCGTTCGGGGTTGGGCGTGGCTCCGCTCACTGACGGAAGCATGCTTCCCTCACAATCGCGTTCGACATAGCAGTGGGCGGCGGGCCACCCGAAGGGCCAAGAAGAAGCAAAAGACCCGTAAAGGCGGGTTGACAAACCGCCTGACGGGATGGCCCTCGCGATGGCGGCATCCTGTATCAGCGCTACGCTGACGCCTGCACGGAAGGACGACGCTGACCAGAAAGTGAGCACAGACCGCAGCATCGTCGGCGAGTAGGTCCTCCGAACGTGCTCCCCGGCGTCTAGGCTCTCTTTTCGGCCCGCCTCCAAACCCGTCGTAAGCGCCACTGGGTACAGCACTTTCGGAACTTGAGCTGGGAACGTGTCAGGCGCGCCGGAACGTTCGCGTCGGCCATGAACCGGGCAAGCGCCTCACCCAAAGCACGGACATCGGACCTGTCATCGAGCGCGAGCGAACCCTTGGGTTGACCGTCGCGAACAGCTGTCGCTCCGGGTTGTCGTTCGGCGCGTCGCCGCTCTCTGGCATCGCACCGACGCCGTCGCGCATCGCGATCACGTAGCCGCTCTGCGCTCGCTTCGTTCTCAACGCCGACGCAAGCGAGCCGGCATTCCGATAGAATGAGGCACCGACAGACCGTTGCCCGATCTCGGGTGGCGGCGCGGGTCGTCGCTCGCGGCACCGGAGGCGAAGAGCGTGAGGAAGTCCGTCGAATTCGCTAGCAGAACGCCGGTTCTCAGCGCCACGCTGGCCGCAACGCTTGTACTGTCCGTTGTGGTATTTCCCGCTCTGCCCATCGGTGGTGAAATGCTCGACGTAAAGATGGGCTACACTTACGCCGAGGCTGTCGCGGCGATAGAGAGCTACGGCGAGCGCGGGCGGCAGGTGTATGCGTGGTCCAGTCTCACGCTGGACGCGTTGTTACCGTTCGTTTTCGTCAGCTTCCTAGCCGGACTGGTCTACCGGTTCCGACCAACGGAACGATACTGGACATTGGCTTGTCTACCACTGGCGGCGGGAGTGCTCGACTTGTGCGAGAACATCCAGGTCGTCCTCATGCTCGCGGGATTTCCGGACGTGTCCGCCGGACAGGTGGCGGTGGCATCGTGGCTCACCTTGTCGAAGTGGTATGCGTTTTTGGTCTGCCTGTTGCTTGCGGCTACCCTCGCGGCCATTGCGGCGGGCCGGCGTGTCCGCGATGGTCTTCGAGACCGCGCGGCTTAGCTGCCAACCGAGGGTAGAAAGGCGCCTGGTCGAGCAGTGGTCTTGTGGCGTTGGAAGGACGAGCGCTTCCATTGGTGCAGCGGCTCACCTCCGGCCGGTCGTGGCCGAGGTAGGTCGACCGGTCATCCACCAACAGCCGCGTCGCCGCCGCCAATCATGTCGGCGCTGGCCACGATCAGCGGATCCGGTCGCCCTACTCGCCGGACATCCTTGTTCGTGTAAGGCAACGCAGCCAGAAAATGCCGCATGCAGTTCAGTCGGGCGCGCTTCTTGTCGTCGGACTTAACGATTGTCCACGGCGCGTCAGCAGTGTCCGTGTAGAAGAACATTGCCTCCTTGGCCGCCGTGTACTCGTCCCACTTGTCAAGCGACTGGCGATCGACCGGCGACAGCTTCCACTGCTTCAGAGCGTCCTTCTCGCGGGCCTCGAAGCGGCGCCTCTGCTGCTCTCGGGTGACAGAGAACCAGTACTTGAACAGCAGGATCCCGCTGCGGACGAACATGTGCTCTAGCTCTGGGGCTTGACGCATGAACTCCAAGTACTCCTTGGCGTTGCAAAACCGCATGACTCGCTCGACACCGCCGCGGTTGTACCAAGAGCGGTCGAACAACACAATCTCGCCGCCGTGGGGCAGATGCCGGATGTAGCGCTGGAAGAACCACGCACTCCGCTCGTCGTCGGTTGGCCGGTCGAGCGCCACGACCCGAGCACCGCGCGGATTGAGATGCTCCGTGAACCGCTTGATGGTCCCGCCCTTGCCGGCGGCATCTCTGCCCTCGAACAGGATGACGATCTTCCGGTTGGTCGCCTTCACCCAGTCCTGCACCTTCAGCAGTTCTACCTGAAGTGTCGCCTTCTCCTGCTCGTATGTCTTGCGGGCGAGCTTCTGCTTGTAGGGGTATTCGCCCGTCTCGAACAGGCGTCGGATGACGTCACGATCCCGGTCCCGGTCGAGTACGCCGGGGTCTGATGCACTATCGCTATCCTCGGCGGCACGGGCGCTGCCTTGCGCATCGCTCACAATCGGCCCCTTGCCGTCAACCTTCGTCGTGTCCTGCTCCACGGAGACAGGCTATCACTGCTCGCCGTCTCTCACCGGCGTTCGCTACCGTCCGGGGGCCAGCGCTTGGGGAAATTCAATCCGTTGCGCATTCGTTTAGCTTCAGAAGCGCCGCCAAGGCGTCGTCGTTGCCGATGGCCCCCGGCCAACCGTAGGCCGCCGCCACGGCTTGATCCAGAGCCGTGTGGGCGTCCGCCAACCACTGGGGCCGGGCGTTGTAGAGGTTCGTCAGCGTGCGCTTCTTGAGCGCCTTCGCAGCGTCATCATCGCGGGGAACCGGGCGCTTCGGGTAGCCGGGGACCGGCTCGTCCACCCACTCTACCCATTCGGGCGGGTTGAGCCAGCGGTTGCGCAATTCGACCAGCCTGCGGGCTTCGAAGGCGACAGCCATGGCTCGCGGGTCGTCAGCGTAGTCGGCGGCTGGGATATTGGGTGTGAGGCCGCAGGGGAACGGGAACGTCTCGAACGTGGTGGTGGGTGTGTAGCGAGGGCGGTCCTCCAGGCTCGTGCCGAGCCGGAGAGACCAGATCTCATGGAACCGGCTGTGCAGGATGCCGAACGTCGTGTCATCGTCGCGAGCGATAGCGATTGTTGCCGAGTCAGGGCAGACGCGAGCATCGAGCCAGACGAACAGGCGGTACTTGGCCACGCGTGGCGTCACGATGTATCGCGACAGGCTGTCGAGCGCCGCCCACATGTTCGGTCGCGGTCGATGATGCAACCACCACTGATCACGTCTCCCGGCTTCGCGTTGCTCATCCCAACTTGGCCTGACGTGTTCCTTCACCCACCGAAACGGTTCCTCGTACAGCGCCGCATCACCGATCTTCATCTCAAAACCGAAGTCGACGATCCACTTTCCCGCCGGTCGCCGGGTGAGGTCCATCCCGTTCACCCACGGCTTCAGCACATCCGCGTTTGTCCGGCCGTTCGGATTGGCCGGGAGGCACAGCCAATTGCGCGCCAGTTCGCCCGGAATGTCGAAGGAACCGCCTTTCGTGTCGCCCATGAACGCGACACGGGCGTTCTCCGGTAGACGCTGGACGCACGTCAGGTTGACGCCGGCACCG
The DNA here is from genome assembly GCA_028819215.1 of Bryobacterales bacterium. GTDB lineage: Bacteria > Acidobacteriota > Terriglobia > Bryobacterales > UBA6623 > VXMF01. Next base: position 8,094 of record JAPPMG010000094.1, on the reverse strand, counting down.
TCGCGCCGCGCAGTGAGATCTGCGAAGATCTCGTCGACGGTGAGGCCGTCCAGCCTCGAGTCTGCGGCGGAGGCGTCGCTGTGCGAGAAGCAGACCAGTGAGACTCGCACGGCCGCGCCATCGACCACCCACGGTTCGTCGCTCCACGCTTCGAATATCCGGCGGTTGTTTGTTGCGGCCTGTAGCGCACGGCGGTTCGCTCCACCACGAATGGAGTTGGTCGCGACGAGCCCGGCCCGCCGCGCCTTGCCGGATGCGATCTGCCGGCCTGCCTTCTCGAACCAGTAGCATACGAGGTCCGCTTCCGCCGACACGCGGCCATCGTAGTGTGCGAACATCCGCCACACGTAGTCCTCGCCTAGGTTGGTGATGAGGAGCTTTCCGCCCAAGAAAGGCGGATTCCCGATGATCACGTCTGCTTGTGGCCATTCCGGTTCGGTGCCGTCGGGCGCGAGGATCGCATCGCGACACTCGATGGTGTCGAGCGGCTTCAGGATCGGGTCGCGGGACTCCGCAAAGCCGTTGCGCCGCATCCACTGGATCTCGCCGATCCAAACCGAGACGCGGGCCAACTCGGCAGCGTACGGGTTGATCTCGATGCCCTTCACGTTGGCCGGGCCGATCTCCGGGAACGCCCTCTCAAGACCCAGCGCTTCCGCCTCAAGCTGTACGCGGTGCTCCAAGTCCTTCAGCGCCTGCAAGGCGAGGTAGAGGAAGTTGCCCGAGCCGCACGCCGGATCTAGCACCGTGAACGCTCTCAGGCGATCGAGGAATGCCCGGTACCGCCGCTTGGACTCGTTCCACCGTTTCGTGCGAGCGGTCGGGGACTTGGCGGCTTCCACACTCTCCAGCCCGGCGGCGATCTCCGCCTTTTCCTCGGCCCACTCCATAAGCCACGGGCGAATGACGACCGGTTCGATTAGCAGCATGATCTTGTCGCGATCGGTGTAGTGCGCCCCGAGTTGGGCTCGCTTGTTCGGGTCCAGCCCGCGCTCGAATAGTGTGCCCAGAATCGACGGGTCGATCTCCGACCAGTCCAGCCGCGATGCAGCCAGCACGGTCTTGATGTCGGACTGCTCCAGCGGCAGCGCAGGGGCATCGTCGAACAGCCCGCCGTTGAACCATTCGACCGTCTCGAAGCCGACCCGGCCGCCGGTGGCCATCACCCCGAACAGGTCGTAGGCAAGCGCGGTGAACTGCGCCGGCGTGCGCTGTGCCTGCTCCAGCATACGGGTAAACATGTGGCCCGGCAGCAGTCCCACATCATCCGCGAACATGCAGAAGACGAGCCGGTTGACGAAGTGCGCGACCGCGTGCGCATCGTGGCCCCTCTCGCGCAACGACTGGGCGAGCGTTGCAAACGATGCCGCGACACGCTCCGTGAGCGCCTGCCGAGTCTCTCCCGGGCGCAGCCGCTCGGGATCGGAGAACGCCCACTTGAGCCGGTCCCGCGTGGCCGCATCGGCGAGGTCGTCCAGTCCGAACTCATAGGTCCTGCTGACGCAGTTGGTCCAGTTGGTGCGAATCCGGAACTGCCGCATGTCGGAGACGATCAGCAGCGGCGGGTTCTCCAGTGCCAGCGCATAGGTCCGCAGCTGTCCGAAAGCAGCGTCGAGATCGGCTCGCTGTCCCTTGTACTCCCAGGCGAAGTGGTGGCGCTTCCAGACATCGGCCCAGCCGTCGCCGCCAGTGTCCTTGCGAGCGCCCCGCTCGAAGCAGTACGTCTCGCCGGTCGGGTCGGCCTCGGCCGGCGTCGGCTCGCCGAGCAGCCGGCACAGGTCGATGAAGTGCTCCTGCGACGCGGAGCGCTCCTTCAACTCGGAGGCAAGCCACTTGGCGATGAACTCGTACGGCGTCATGGCGAATCCAGCCTAGCCGATGATGACCTCCACCGGCTACGACGTCGACGTGCCGCGCGGCAAGCCTTCGCCGCGGTTACCGACGGCATGGTCGGGCCAGATTGTGGGAGCGTGTGCTCGCCCGAGGGGCTACCGAGCGCCTTGTTGATGCGAGGGCCGGTCGGTACAGTGGCCCTGCTTGGGCTCACAGTCAAGAGTGGTTCATTGCATAAAACATTACCACGCAGTAGTTTACATGAACTCTATACCCTACTAGAACAGCAGGGAACGTGGCGGCACGGTATAGATTTCCAACACTTGGGTCGTGGCGGTCGCCGGGGTCAAGATCATGTTGGTCCACCGGGCCAGAGCCACGGAGTCGAACGAGACGCGGACAGCGGGAGCACAGAAGAGGCGAGCAATCCATGGAACCGCCAGATTCCAACGACCTCCGTCCAGCCGATCAGAGCAACCTCGGCTGATGACAGCGGGGGAAACTCAAGTTAGGAACCCGGCCGCGCTTGAGAATCTGGACTCAGTCACCAGATCAGAAACGACCAACTCACGAACAACTGAAACAGAGCAGGGGAGCAGCTGGCCGTCGTCACGTATATGGCGGGAGGATCAGGACTCAAGCCGAAACAAGTCCATCATTTCGTGCTTTCAGCTCGCGATCGTCGGAACCACGAGGCCGCAAAACGATTGCAATGCGCTTGGTTCCGCCGTGCTTCGACCGGAGCTACAGGAAGTGGGCCACGGGTCGCTCCGAGCAAGGCTACTGACCCGCAAGCAAGCGTCTTTCGCGGCCATGCACACCTGCCAGTATGCCCGCCGGAATCCGGCCAGCTTGGCTCGGATGTGGCAGTCGCGCTCGACGGTCCGGTCTCGTGAGGCAACCCTTACTTGCGCGGCCGACCGACGGAAACATCCTGCGCGGCCACCGCCTCGGTCTCACGCTTCGCAGGGGCCGACTCAGCTTCTGGCGCTAGGACGGCCTCGCTGTGCGCCACTTTCGCGTTTAGCTCCGCTGACGAGCGGTACAACTCGTCGCTCCGCCTCTGGAGCGCCTCAAACTTCTTGTCACTGTGGTCCATCAGCGCCCGAATCGCTTCCTCGCGCTTGGTCGCCTCCCGATCGATCCGCTCCTCGCGCTTGGCGGCTTCCCGCTCGAACTGCTGCTCGCGCTTGGCGGCCTCCCGGTCGATCCGCTCTATGAGTGCCCGTGTCTCGGTCTCGCGCTTGGCCGCCTCCCGATCAAACTGCTGCTCGCGCTTGGTCGCCTCCCGGTCAATCCGTTCCAAAAGGATTTCGAACTCCCGCTTGCGAGCGGCACGTCGACCGGCCCAGATACTCACGATCAGCGCTGCAATCGCGACCAGCGTGGCCGCTACCGTGGCTGCGCTGCCGATCCACTGCGGCATTTTTCTACGATACATCCATCCAGGACTGCCGCGCGGTCTGCGCCTACGTCAGAGCCCTTCAAAGTTTCCGGCGCAACCCCTTCACCGGTCCGCCAACTCCTGACTCTTGAGCGATCTCTCACGATTCAGCGCTGCTCTGCCGAAGAGATCTGGTTCAGATTGCATGGAAGATTGGCGTGTCAGCGAACCCGGTCCGAGGGCGTGCAGCCGAGAACAACCGATCCCGTCCGACAGGAGCAAAGGGAAGCAGCCAAAGCGTGCCTCGTGCAAGTCCTCCTTGGCTACCCAGCGCCGGTTCGCAGCGACACCTTCGTGGCTCAGTGCCGGCAGGCTCTTGACCAGCTTCGTCGGGCGACTGGCGGACGGAGACGGCGCGACGAACACGCCTACAATCAACCGAAAAGGGGAAGAGATTCGACTTGCCTGAACGGAAATCTGAGGCTCGCCTCCGATTGCTCGATGCCAAGATACCGACGCAGAGCCTTGTGGACGTGGGCGGGGCGGATCAGAACGCCCGCGATGTGATCTGTTGCGAGTGTCACCGGATGAAGCCTGCGCGCGAAGTGGAGCCCGTCGGTTTCGCCCACTACCCGGTTCGTCCAAGGTTGGTTCTTCTCCATTACAACGAAGCTCCCGATGGGCCAGTGGTCCTTTCCTTTCGAGGAGTTGTAGTGATTCGTTCTACCGAAATCAGAGCCCATCACGACGACTAGCCGATTTGCGAGCCCGAACCTTTCGGCGAGTTCCCAGAGATAGTCCACGCCGTCCGTGAGGGCGGACAGGGCCAGCGCGTGTTCGTCGTCGTGGTCATCGTGGGTGTCAAACCCCAAAAGCGAGAGGTCTGCACTCACTGCGACTCTGGCACGGAACGCCAGAAGAGCTAGCTGAGACTGGCGCTTGAGTGTGCTGTCCGGCCCCAGCATGTCCAACTCGTTGGACCGGTCCAAATCGTTGATCATGTCTCCGAATGCCAACAGACCGTCTACGGCGCTAGGGGCGAGAGCCCGTGCGAACGTTTCGCGGCCCCGCCGGTCCCGAGGCATCAAGTTTTCGGTCGCCGCCAACCTCGCGGCCCGTCGACGCTCGTGTCGCAAGAGCGCTTCCCGCTCACCCTGGGTGACAAAGCGGTGGTCTCGATCGAAAGGATCGGTCTCCGGCGAAGCGATGTTCCGCAACTCCTCCGAGTGGGTGAGCCGGGTGTATGTTCCTATTCCGGCCGTCACGGAATAGCCACCGAAACTCAGATATGGCATCGTGAGGCCGCCACCGAGGTGATTCGCGAGCAGGGCCGTTGTGGTCGGGTAGCCCTCTGAAATCCGACCGCTCCACGTGTGAACCAAGCCGGCGCTGTGAGAGTTTGTCTGTGTGTCGACCCCGTTGATGACGAGCATCTTGGAGTAATGCTTCTCAAAAAACCTTACGTTGTTCGCGAACGGGGCGTACTGAATGTTGCCCGCTTGTCGGACCGCATCCCGAATCGCCCAGTTGTTGATGACGCGCTCACCCTGATGATTCACTTTCGGGTCGCAGAAGCTCGTCGGATCCCAGCCGCCTTGAGCCTGCACGAAGATGAACAGCTTGCCGTCGTATTGCGCCCCGTTCGCGATCGGGACGCGGAAGCCGGATCCAGCGCCAAGACACGCCATGGCTTTCAGGAACTTGCGACGGTTGAACACTTCGCCCGCGTGGCCTCCTAGAGGTAAAGGTACCGGTAATCAGTGAGCATGTAGTTGAGAACGACCGTCCATGCCCGGACAGCCCCGAATGGATCGCTGGTGTCTGTGCTGTTCACGTACTGGAGCACCTTATCCCACCGGAACTTATAGCTGCTTCCGTAGTCGGTGTACTCGACTGCAGACTCAACCAGCCCGTCCCAGTAGTGTATGTCCTGCGAGAATCCTCCGCAGATCAACCGAGAAGCGGATAAGGGTTCTCGTCTCCAGACATCGACGAACAACTCGTAAACGTCTTCGACATCCCGAGAGTCTATAGCCACGTCGGTGCCAAGAAGGATCCGATGCAAGTCCGCAATTTTTCTGCGGACCGCCAGCGCTCCTTCGCGCGTGTCCGGTGTCGCGAACTTGTCGATTCCGCCGAAGAGGCGCCGTCTCTCGGGCGGCCAGAAGAAGAACTCCCTATAGACTATCGGGCAGCTCACTTCAGCGGCATGCGTACGTGCGACAGCCATCATTACGGGAGTCATCTCCTTCGTCCTTTCGGTGATTCCGACCGAATCGATGCCGCCGTACAGGATTCCGTAGCTGCTGTCGTTCAGGTAATCGTCCAAGAATGAACGATCCAAGGCGTTGGAGCCCTCCGACATTCGCCAACTAGACCGGCCCCAGGCGTACCCGCTGACCATTTCGGTCTTGCGCGCCAACTCCTCTGGAGTCAGCAGACGGCGGGCACCAGCATCTCGCAGCGCCGCACGCTGAAGTGGGCTCACATTGGCGAGCGAGTCGGCCCGGAACCAAGGCGATAGGAAGATCTCTGCCAGCAGGTCCTTGCCGTCGTACGGCCTGCCGCCCGGAGATCCCCGTCGGAATATGTCCGCAATTCGCTCCACCTCCGCCTGCTGCGCTGTTGCAGCGAGCAGCTGGGCACTATAGCCCGGGTCGTTGGGATCCTCGGGTGGCCGGGTTACGTCGGCACCCATAATGGCCGGCCACCAGAATCTGACGGTGGCCAAGGCGAAGCGCTCGTCTGCCACGATCTGCTCCGCTAGCCAGCGTAGGCTCCTGTCTGGATCGGATAGCGTCAACTCGCCCAAACCCGGGGGCAGCATGTCTCTGTACCATCGGTCGCCCTTGCGGTACGCTGTGCCAGCCTGCTGCTTGTAGACGAGAGGGAGCGAATCGATGCCGCCGAACTGGTCCTTGTACAAGCCGTGGTCGCCATAGTTCTGGAAGGCCCCGGCGACGGGGTCCAAAAGCCGGTGGCAAACCGTGCAGGCTGGATTCTTCAAGGTAGGATTGTCCCTGTCGGCCAGTGCGTCAGGATCCGTTGTCCGCGATGCGGCCCTTGTGATGTCTTCATTCAGAAAAAAGTAATAGGTCCACCTAGAGCGCGCTCGATTGCGGCTGGTGTCAGTGGACGGATATCGCCGCAGAAAGGCGTTGGTGTTGAGGATCCCCACGTGGGGATAGTCGGTCGCGAGGTTGCCGGGATCATCGATGATCCGGCCCAGAACGTCGTCATGGCGCTCCTGCTTGGACCCGTCAGTGCGGTAATAGGAAACGATCCTTGAGGGCTGGAACTCGCCTGGGTCGAACGGATCGGCAAATTGTGTGGTCGCGCCGTAAGCCTCGGCAGCGACGGAATTCGCCATAGTGTATGCCGCAGTGAGGACTTCGGTGTACGGGCGGTCGTTCTCGATAACGTGGCTGATGAGCTCGAGGGGCGCTCGCGCGAGCCCGAAGTGAAGGGCCATCTCCCAGCGCTTGTACTCCGGATCAGCCCTAGGAGCCTGGTAGCCCCTCGCGATCGCCGCTCGGATCAAACTCACATGCTTCCGGGCAAGACTGACAAACTCCCTTGTGAGCTCGGGGCGCAGGATCCCGCTCTGTAAGTGGCGATCGGTCAGTAGCTGGTCATTGCTGGACCGGATCAGGAAGTCATGGAATCGGGGGCCGACCATGAGACCCCGAATCGCGCGACGGAGGGCTCCTGACCCCCCATCGCGAACTTGCTCGAGCTCGGCTGCGGTGGGAAAGCGACCGGCGAGTATCAGGGCAGCACGCCGCAAGGTTGTGGCCGGAAGCGCCATGGTCACGCCGTCGAAGAGGCTCGCGGGCGAAACGAAGCTGTCCCCTACGGCACTCTGCTCGAGCGTCCGGATGAAGCGCTCCAAGTTCTGGAAGTCCTTCGATCCGCCAAGCACCTGGATCCCGCCACCATGCGCCACTCCCTGAACCTTCGCAAGGATCAAGTCTGCTGCGCCTTCCGTCTCGGTCACGAAGTCGGCAAATCGCTGAAGATTCTGTTCCAAGTGACCGCTCGTGGTGGAAGTCACGAACACCAGCCGGGTGTGTCCGGACAGACCGCCAGCAACATGGCAGTTCACGCACCTTGCCTGCACGACCGCCCCGGAGATCGACTGCTCGAAGAGATTAGCGGCCTCCGCTGACGGAGAACCAATGAAACGTGGTGGTCCGAATCTCCTCTCGAGAAACGTCGGAAAGAGCAGGCTTCCGGCCTGCTTTCCGGTTGAGAGCGGAACCCTGTCCTGGACGCCACCCACCAAACAGTGGTCACGTGCCCAATCCGCTCCGGAGAGATGCTCCATCCGGCTGTGCGCGAGGTGCCGCTTGGAAGCGTCAGCGGCCTTCAGCACGCGGGAGTGATCCTGTTGTACGATTGCTTGCTCGCGGCGAGCCCAGCCTTCAGAACCCGCGAGGGGCCTGATCTGGGCTTGACTGCCAGTCGCGACTATGGCAGCGGTGAACACCCATAGGATCTTGGCTGACCAGCTCCCCCGTGGTGGTTGAGGAAATGCCATCGCACCGACTCTGAACTCGCTTCCAGAATCGCACAGGCCCTAGTCATTCGCAACATCATTCATGGCTGACCCATAGGGTCGAGTCGCCCGAGGGTGAGACTCCCTCGGGCGACTCGACCCTGTGCTCAATGATCATCGGTGACCGATGCACTCGAAGCCCGCTCAATTGATTTCAGGGCTCAGTCGAAGGTGTGTTGGGCAATTCGCGGATGAGACTGAGAAAGCAGTTCGAGCCGTAGTACGGTGTACAGGAATCCGAACCGACGACCAACGCTTGGACATTGAGGCTTTTGCATAATTCCAGCGGGTGGGCCATAACCGAGTCCAAAGCGGACGG
>JAPPMG010000085.1 GCA_028819215.1 Bryobacterales bacterium | reverse complement strand
CCTCGAGGTGGCCCACGTTCGTCTTCACCGATCCGATCAGCAGCGGGCGCTCCGGATCCCGGCCGCGACCGTACACCGCGGCTGCCGCCTCCACCTCGACCGGGTCGCCCAGCTCGGTTCCCGTGCCGTGCGCTTCCAAGTAGTCCACCGACGAGGCCTCTACGCGAGCCCGCGCCAGCGCCTCCTCGATCACGCGCTCCTGGGCCGGGCCGTTCGGCACGGTCAGACCGGCGCTCGCGCCGTCCTGGTTCACGGCCGACCCGAGCACCACCGCGAGGATCCGGTCCCCCGCCGCTTCCGCGTCCGCAAGGCGCTTGAGCACAACCATGCCGCATCCCTCGCCCCGCACGAAGCCGTCGGCCGCCGCGTCGAAGGTCTTGCAGCGTCCATCTGGGGCGAGCATGCCGGCGTCAGTGAAGATCCGAGTGACGTCCGACGTCAGGATCGCGTTGACGCCTCCGGCCAGCGCGAGGTCCGCCTCCCCCGCGCGGAGCGCCGCCGCCGCTTGGTGCAGCGCGACCAGCGACGAGGAGCAAGCGGTGTCCACCGTGATGGCCGGACCCTCCAGACCGAGGGCGAAGGCGATCCGGCCGACCGCGGTCGCGGCGGAAATGCCCGTAGACCTGTAGATATTGACCGACGGATCGTCGCCCGGACCCGCGACGAGCATTTGATAATCGCTCGTCGAGATTCCGCCGTACACTCCAGTCCGGCTTCCGCGCAGCCTGTCCGGTGCGATCCCGGCGTCCTCAAGCGCGGCCCAGCTTGTCTCGAGGAACATCCGCTGCTGGGGATCCAGCAGCTCCGCCTCGACCGGGGCGATCCGGAAGAAGCCCGCATCGAAGCGGTCGATGCCCTCCACGTAGGCTCCGAAATGGCGCGCCGCCTCAGTCTCGGCATCCACGAAGAGCCCGTCCGGACGCCCTCTCGTCACCAGATCGGCCCCGGAGCGAAGGTGCGCCCAGAACGCCTCGGTGTCCGGCGCCCCGGGGAAGCGGCAGGCCATGCCAACGATCGCAATGTGCTCGTCGGCGCCGTGCCGGACGGTCGGCAAGGCTCGCACCGGCGGCGCCTCCGGTGACGCATCGCCAAGCTTGCCTGTCAGGTGTTCCGCTAGCCGCGCGATGTCGGGATAATCGAATACTGCGGTGTTCGAAACGACGAACGCTTCCCGGAACGCCCCGTTCAGGCGGTTGCGAAGCGTGACCGCCATCAGCGAGTCCATGCCTAGCTCGAAGAATCCCGCCGAGGGCGACGGGGCGGCCCGTAGGCGCAGGATCTGGACCAGCTGCTCCTGCAGGAACTGGATCAGCTCTTCCTGGCGCTCCCTAGGGGCGAGTTCCCGGAGCCGCCGCAGGAGTCCGTCAGAAACCTGACCCGCCGTTTGGTCTTCCGGATCGCCGATGGCGCGGTCCTCCTCGCGCCCCATCGCCTCGGCGAGCCAAGGTGCCCTCACCGGAAGCGCCGACCAGTCAACCGACGCCACCACGCTGGTTCCAACATCCTCACGCACGAGCCACGCCAGCGCTTGGATTCCCATGTCCGGAGCAATCCACTCCTCGCGCGAGTCGGCGAGCCGACTCGCGATGCGTTCTCGCTGCTCTTCGGCTTCGCCAATGCCCGACCACGCCCCCCACGCAACGGCCTGCCCCGGCAGGCCCAGTGCTCGACGGTGCCGCGCCAGTTGGTCGAGGAAGGCGTTGGCAGCGGCGTGATTGGCTTGGCCCGGACTTCCTATGACGCCCGCCAGGCTGGAGAAGAGGACGAACAGATCGAGTTCCCGGTCGAGCGTCGCCCGGTGTAGTCGCCACGCCCCCAGAACCTTGGGCCCGAGCACCTGCTCGAACCGCTCCCAGTCCTGGTTTGCCAAAGCTGCGTCATTTAGCGATCCGACGCTGTGGATCACGCCGGCGAGTGGCGGGAGTTCGGAGTCGATCCGCCCGAGCATCCCCGCCACCGCATCCTCGTCGGTTACATCGGCAATCTCGATGCGCACCTCTGCGCCGCCCTGCCGGAGTTCCGAGATCAGCGCCTCAGTGTCTGTGTCGGGCGGGCGGCGTCCGTTCAGGACGATGGCTCCGGCTCCCTCCTTAGCGAGCCAGCGGGCCACCTCGAGCCCGAGCCCGCCGAGTCCGCCGGTGATCAAATAGCTCCGGTCCGCGCGCAGACGGACCTCGCGGGGACTGGAATCCCGCCCTCCCGACCCGGCGAAGCGGGTCAGCCGGGCGACGAGACGGGCTCCGTCTCGTCGGGCGATGCGGGTCTCCCGATCGGGACAGAGTAACTCGTCGGCAAGCGTGTCGGTGGATGGGGGCGAGTCTGGATCTAGGTCCAGAATGCGAGGTGTCAGATCTCCGTGCTCCAGATCCACCACGCTCGCGAAGCCCCACAGCAACGCACCTGCGAGTGCGCCGGAGTGCTCGCGGTCGATCACCTGGCCACCGCGGGTCACGAACCAAGTGCCGCTCGCAGGCGACACGCCCGCATCTGACATCCCTTGGACGAGCGCCAGTGCTCCCGCACCCACCATCTCAAGCTCTACCTCGAGTTCCGGTGCCGAAAGCTCCGCGCCATTCCGCCGAATCCCGCCCAGATACACCACGCCGCGCAACGGGGATGCGCCGGGCAATGACTCGAAGAACCCGCGCCATGCCTGGCGATCGCCCCCTGGGGGCCCCTCGACCGCCCGGCTCCCTCGGCGCTCCAACTCTGCCGCCAGCTCGACGCTGATCGCGCCTTCTCCGGCCAGCACGAAACAGCCCACTGTCGGCTCCAACTCCGCTGGTGCCCGCGCGAAGATAAGGACTGCTCCTGACGAAACCTCTACGAGGGACATTCCGGCAAATCCGGCGTCGGTGAGGGCCTGCTGCCAGATGGGGGGTCCAACCAGCGCATAGTCAGTGCGATACGCGTCCCGAAAGCGCCACCAGCCGGGCAGCAGTCCGAAGGTCAGGTCCAGCCATTCCTTGCGGGTGGCTTCCTCGACGGCCACAAGCACTCCCGACGGAGCCAATAGACGCCGACAGTGAGCAAGCGTCTCAGCCAAGTCGCGCGTCGCGTGCAGGACGTTCGCGGCGATCACGAGATCGTACCCGTGGAGCGCGAACCCCTGATCTTCCGGGTCCCGTTCGACGTCGAACTCTAAGGAGCGAAAGTCGACGCCCCGCTCGCCAAACTCCCGCTCCGCGTCCGGGAAAAAGCCAGTCGATATGTCGGTGAACGTATATTCGGTCCGGCCGGCCGGCAGGACTTCCAAGAGGACGGAGGTGGTCGCGCCCGTCCCTGCGCCGATCTCGATCACCCGCAGCGGGCGGCCTTCCGGCAACCCGCCGACCGCCCTGCGCACGGCTTCGGCTACCACGCGGTTTACTGCCCGCACGGCGGCTGACTCGCGGTAGAGGCTGGCCGCCCCTAGCTCTCCTCCAAAGAGCAGGTCCAGTGCATCGGCGCGACCGCGGAGCACCTCGGCGAGTGACTCCCCGCACCGGCGGAGCACGCTGAGCTCGATCGCATCGGCTGCGGAGTCGGTCGGCTCCGCCTCAGGCTCTGCAGGAGCCTCCGGCGTGGCTGCCACGTGCCAGCCACCGGCCGGTTCCCGGCCGAGAAGCCCCATCTCTTCCAGCACCGCCAGCAACCGCTCGAACAGCCGCCCGTGATCCTCTGTCACCCTGAGCCGACGGCGCAACTCGTCCGTCTCGAAACGGTCTCCCGGACTGGGCTCCCATCCCAGCTGCTCGAGTCCGCGGAGCAGCAGCCGACGTGACTCCCGCTCCAACTGGCACCCCAGCGCGGCTAGCGCCGTCCCGTCCTGGCCTTCCGACTCGAGGTAGCCGTCCAACCGTTCTAGGCCCGACGCGATCTCCTCCGGACCGGCGAGGAAGTCGGCCTCCCGCATTCCCACCGGGGCCGCCTCGCGCCACACCACCTCGCGCAGCGCATCCTCCAGCCGGTGACCTGGTAGGGCGATCCGGCTCGCACGCCTGAGCGCGAAGCCCTCGAAGCGCGCCACTTCCTCGCCCGTGTCCCTGTATAGCCAGAGATCGGCCGTGCGCGTCCCCACGCCTTCGCTCCGCTGCAGTGCCCGGCAAAAGACTCGATCCGGCAACGCGTCGAGCAGGACAAAGCGGTCCCAGCCGATCGGCAGCCATGTGCCCCCTGCTTCGGCGTGCTCCGCGATGCCGCCGGTCACTTGGAAGCAGGCGTCGAGCAGAGCAGGATGTGCGAGAAGTCCATGCTGATCGATCCCTCTCGGCAGCAGCACCTCACCCAGCGCCTCACCAGAGCCCGACCAGAGTTGGGCCAGACCGCGAAAGGCCGGCCCGTAGTCGAGTCCGGTGGGGTTCCGTTCGAGTTCGAGGTACCCCTCATCCACATCCACCGGGGCGAGGCCAGCCTTCAGCCCGCCGAGATCCACCGACTCGGGCGCGACTGCGGCGAGGGGTGTCCAGCGACCTTCGGCATGCGTCTCCCATCGCCCAGCCGCATCCTTGCTGACGACCTTCCAAGTGCGGTCCTCGCCAAGCACCACCCGGACCAACCGACCCTCTTCGCCGGACAACACCAGAGGGCGCGTGATCGCGGTCTCCTCAAGCGCGACGGGGAGTCCGTGGCGCGTTTCTCGGAGTGCTTCACCCACCTGAGCCGCGAAGAGTGCGCCCGGTGCGACGACTTCGCCGAACACTCGGTGGTCGGCGAGCCAGGCCGGATTCCGCCTGCTCAACTGTATTTCGAAGTAACTGATCACGCCTCTGTCGGTGTCGCTCCGTCGTGTTGCTTGACCGTGTCGGCAGCGTGGCCAACAAGCACGATTCGGGTGGCGACGAGAGGATTGTAGCCGAGCGCGGCCATCGACTGCGGGCAGCTCAAGACGCGGGCATAGGCCTCGCCCTAGGCTTGCCTGCGGAAGCAGCCCGAGACCTTCGTCTTGAAGCGGGGCTGAGTAGTTAATTCTCGAAGGAGAATTCGCCATCTGGGAGGTCCCGCTGCACTCCCAGGAGCGCATGTCCCGCATCCGCCTGCGAGCGTGGGGAGCGGGAGATCCAGTAGCGCTCTCGCTGGAAGGGATAGGCGGGCAGTGAAATCCGGCGTCGTCGTTCACCGGCAAACAAACCCTCAAAGGAAATATCGAGCCCCGCCTCGTACGCCCTGGCCACCGCGCCAACGAAGTCTCCGCTTCCGCCGCGCAGCAGGCTCCGGATCAAGGTAGGTGTCTCGGCGTGCGGCCAGCCGAGTGCTGCCATCGGTCCAAGCACGCCGTGTGGACCGATCTCCAGCAGCAGCCCCGCTTCTAGGGTCGCCAGCGTCCGCACCGCTTTCGAGAACTGGACCGGTTCGCGCGCCTGGCGCCGCCAGTACGCTCCGTCGGGGCGGCCTTCCAGTACCCGCCCGCTCAGGTTGTTCACCAGTCGCACCGAGGGTTTCGAGGCCTCGGGTGCCAGCGCTTCCAGTTCCGCCAGCACCGGGTCCATCAGAGCACTGTGGAAGGCGTGGCTCGTCCGGAGGGATTCCGCCCGGACACCCTCCTCTCTGAAGGCATCTAAGAGAGCCTCGATCTTGGCTGCCGGACCGCTCACGACTTGGTGTGCGCCGTTGTCGGCTGCCAGCGCCATCTCACCGCCGAGCGCGGATGTGACGCGGTCACGCGAGGTGAACACCGCCCCCATCGCACCTCCGTCGGGAAGCGATGCCATAAGTCCGCCGCGGCGCGTGGCAAATCGCATCCCGGTCTCAAGGTCAAAAGCCCCTGCGGCGGCGGCCGCCGCGATCTCTCCCACGCTGTGCCCGAAGACGATGTCAGGCCGCACCCCCACGCTCGCCCACAACGCGGTTAGCCCGCTCTCCAACGCGTAGAGTGCCGGCTGCGTCCACTCGGTCCGGTCCAGCCGCTCGGCATCCTCGAAGATCACCGCGAGAAGCGATCTGCCGCGCTCTGCGCGGAACACTTCCTCGCACCTGTCTAGAACTACGCGGAAAACCGGCTCGGCCTCATAGAGATCCCGGCCCATCCCCGCCCACTGGCTCCCCTGGCCGGTGTACAGGAAAGCGATTTTTCCATTAGAGGCCGACGCCACGGCGCTCTGCATCGCCCCTTCCAACTGCTCCTGCAGCGACGCGCGATCGCAAAAGACAAGGCCCGAGCGGTGCGGGAAGTGGCTCCGGCCTACGCTCGCTGTCCACGCCATGTCCGCGAGCGGCATGTCCCCCGAGAGTGCGGCTCGGTAACGGTCCGCCAGCTCACGGAGTGCGTCTTCGGACTTCGCGGAAAGCGGGAGCAGGCGGTGCTGGCGGGGCGCGTCGGCCTGGGGGACGCGGTCATCTGCACCCGAGCCTGACAGTGCGGGGGGCTCGACGCGCGGCGGCTCGGGCTCCTCCGCGTATCCCTCGATCACTACATGCGCGTTGGTGCCCGAGTAGCCGAAGGAACTCACGGCGGCCCGCCGCGGCCGCTCCGCTTCTGGCCACGGCGTCGCCTCCGATGTCACCCGAACCGGAAGCTGCTCCCAGTCCATCCGCGGGTTCGGCCGCTGGAAGTGCAGGTGCTGCGGGATCACACCAGAGCGGATCGCAAGCACCGCCTTGATCAGCCCGGCCACGCCTGCCGCCGCCTCAAGGTGGCCCAAGTTCGTCTTCACCGATCCGATCATCAGCGGGCGGTCCGGGTCGCGGCCTCGACCATACACAGAAGACGCCGCCTCTACCTCCACGGGATCGCCCAGCTCGGTGCCCGTGCCGTGCGCCTCCAAATAGTCCACCGAGGACGCCTCCACGCCCGCCCGCGCCAGCGCCTCTTCGATCACCCGCTCTTGGGCCGGGCCGTTCGGCACGGTCAGGCCAGCACTCGCGCCGTCCTGATTCACCGCCGATCCGAGCACAACGGCGAGGATCCGGTCACCCGCCGCCTCTGCATCAGCAAAACGCTTCAGCACAACCATCCCGCATCCCTCGCCCCGTACGTAGCCATCGGCCGCCGCGTCGAAGGTCTTGCAGCGTCCGTCCGAGGCGAGCATGCCAGCGTCAGTGAAGATCTTGGTAACGGTCGACGTAAGGATCGCGTTCACCCCACCGGCCAGGGCCAGATCCGCCTCGCCCGTGCGGAGCGCCGCCGCCGCCTGGTGCAGCGCGACCAGCGACGAGGAACACGCGGTGTCCACCGTGACGGCCGGACCCTCGAGACCGAGCGCGAAGGCTACCCGGCCGACCGCGGCCGAGGGAGTGGCACCGGTGGCCCTGTAGAGGTTGGTCGACGGGTCATCTACAACCCCGGCGTCGAGCTCTTGGTAATCGCTTGTCGAGACTCCGCCGTACACCGCGGTTCGGCTCCCGCGCAGCCCGTCCGGGGCGATCCCGGCGTCCTCAAGTGCCGCCCAACTCGTCTCGAGCAGCATCCGCTGCTGGGGATCCAGCAGCTCCGCCTCGACCGGGGCGATCCGGAAGAATCCCGCGTCGAATCGGTCGAGGCCCTCCACATAGGCGCCGAAGTGTCGGGCTGCCTCGGTCTCCGCATCCACAAAGAGCCCGTCTGAACGCCCCCTTGTCACCAGATCGGCCCCGGCGCGCAGCTTCGCCCAGAACGCCTCGGCGTCCGGTGCCCCGGGGAAGCGGCAGGCTATGCCCACGATCGCGATGCGTTCGTCGCCGCGGTGCCGGGCAGCGGGCAAGGCTCGGACTGGCGGCGCCTCCCGCGACACGCCGGCAAGCTGATCTGCAAGGTGTTCCGCCAGTCGAGCAATGTCGGGATGATCGAACAGCGCCGTATTCGATACGACCAACGTTCCGCGCAAGGCCCGGTTCAGGCGGTTGCGAAGCTCTACCGTCATCAGCGAGTCCATGCCCAGCTCGAAGAATCCCGCCGAAGCCGACGGTGCCGAGCGCAGGCGCAGAATCTCGGTCACCTGTTGCTCGAGGAACCGGACCAGTGCATCCCAGCGCTCTCCGGGGGCGAGCCCCTCGAGTCGCCCGAAGAGATCGTCAGCAAAGGCCGGAGAGCGGTCCCCTTCGCGCCCCGCCACTTCTGCGAGCCAGGGTGCCCGCGCCGGAAGCGCGGACGAGTCCACGAGCGCCGCCACGCTGTTCCCGACATCCTCGCGCACGAGCCGCGCCAACGTCCGGATGCCCTGCTCGGGCGCGATCCATTCCTCATCCGAGTCGGCGATCCGATCACGATGCTCCTCGGCCTCTCCGATGCCCGCCCACGGCCCCCAAGCAATGGCCTGTCCGGGCAGGCCAAGCGCCCTCCGGTGCCGCGCCAGCTGGTCCAAGAAGGCGTTGGCCGCCGCGTAGTTGGCCTGCCCCCGGTTGCCGACAACGCCGGCAACGCTGGAGAAGAGCACGAACAGATCGAGCTCCTGCTCGAGCGTTGCCCGGTGTAAGCGCCAGGCCCCCAGCACCTTGGGGCCGAGCACCCGCTCGAACCGGCCCCAGTCCTGGTTCGTCAACGCCGCGTCGGCGAGCGCTCCGACGCTGTGGATCACGCCCGCCAGCGGCGGGAGTTCGGCGTCGATCCGCCCCAGCATCCCCGCCACCGCCTCCTCGTCCGTCACGTCGGCGATCTCGACACGCACCTCCGCGCTGCTCTCCCGGAGTTTCGCGATCAGCGCCTCGGCGTCCGTGTCGGGCGGGTGCCGTCCGTTCAGGACGATGGCTCCGGCTCCCTCATCGACAAGCCAGCGCGCCACCTCCAGCCCGAGCCCCCCGAGCCCCCCCGTGATCAGATAGCTCCGATCCCCGCGCAGCCGGAACTCGCCGGAATCCGGGTCCGCCGAATCCCCGTCCCGCCCGGCGAAGCGCGTCAGCCGGGCTACCAGCCGGACTCCGCCCCTCCGGGCGACGCGCGTCTCCCGGTCGGGAAACAGCAGCTCGTCGGCAAGCGTTTCGGCGGACGGGGCAGACCCTGGATCCAAGTCCAGCAGGCGCGGCGTGAGGTCCGCGTGCTCCAGATCCAACACGCTCGCGAAGCCCCACAGCGAGGCACCAGCCAGTGCCCCGGTACGCTCCCGATCAACCACCTGGCCGCCCCGGGTGACGAACCACGTGCCGTTCACCGGCGACACGCCGGCGTCCGACATCCCCTGGACGAGAGCCAGCGCGCCCGCACCCACCGTTTCGAGCTCTGCCTCGAGCTCCGGCGTCGAAAGCTCCGCGCTATCCTGCCGCAGCCCGCCCAGATACGCCACGCCGCGCAGCGGAAGCGCATCTGGCAATGACTCGAAGAACCCGCGCCATGCCTGACGGTCGCCCTGCGCGGGCCCCTCGACCGCCCGGCTCCCCCGGCGCTCCAGCTCCGCTGCCAACTCGGTGCCCAGCTCGCTCTCTCCGGCCAGCACGAACAGCCCGCCTTCCGCCCCCGCCTGTGACGGCCCCCGAGTCAAGATCAGGAGTGCCCCGGACGGATCCTCGACCGACGACGTCCCCTCGAATCCGGCGTCCGCCAGCGCCTGCCGCCAGACGGCCGGCCCAACCAGCGCATAGTCAGTGCGATACGCGTCCCGGAAGCGCCACCAGCCGGGCAGCAGCCCGAAGGTCAGGTCCAGCCATTCCTTGCGGGCGGTTTCCTCGACCGCCACCAGCAGGCCCGCCGGGGCCAGCAGGCGCCGGCAATGGGCGAGCGTCTCACCTAGGTCGCGGGTCGCGTGCAGGACGTTGGCGGCGATCACCAAGTCGTAGCCGTGGAGCGCGAATCCCTGATCCGCCGGGTCCCGTTCGATGTCGAGCGTCAAGCAGCGAAGGTTCGCGCCCTTTTCCCCGAACTCGCGCTCCGCGTCCGGGAACGAGTCCGTCGAGATGTCGGTGAAGGTGAATTCGGTCCGGCTGGCGGGTAGGACCTCCAAGAGGGCGGACGTGGCCCCCCCGCTCCCTGCGCCGATCTCGATCACCCGCAGCGGGCAGTCTTCCGGCAACCCGGCGACCGCCGTGCGCACTGCGTCGGCGGCCATGCGGTTCACTGCCCGCATGGCGGGCGGATCGCGGTACAGGTTGGCAGCTCCGGGCTCGCTGCCCACGAGCAGGTCCAGCACATCGGCGCGGCCGCGGAGCACGTCGGCAAGTGACTTCCCGCAGCGGCGGAGGACGCTAAGCTCGATCGCATCGGCTGCGGAGTCGGTCGATCCCGCCTCGGGCTCCGCAGCCGCTTCCGGCGCGGCTGCCACCTGCCAGCCACCGGCCGGTTCCCGGCAGAGAAGCCCTATCTCTTCCAGCACCGACAACAACCGCTCGAACAGGCGTCCGTGATCCTCCGTTACCCTGAGCCGGCGGCGCAGCTCGTCCGTCTCGAAACGGTCCCCCGGACTCGGCTCCCATCCCAGCTCCCGGAATCCGCAGAGCAGTTGCCAGCGTGACTCCCGCTCCAGCTCGCTCCCCAGCGCGGCGAGCGACCTCCCGTCCCGGCCCTCCGCCTGGAGGTAGCCGTCGAACGGTCCGAGACCGGACTCGATCTCCTGCGGGTCGGCGAGAAACTCCGCCCCTCGGAGCCCCACCGCCGCTCCCTCGCGCCATACCATCTGGTGCAGCGCATCCTCCACCCGGTGACCCGACAAGGCGGTCCGGCTCGCCTGTCTAAGCGTGAAGCCCTCAAAGCGCGCCAGTTCCTCGCCCGTCTCCTTGTAAAGCCAGAGATCGACCCGGCGGGTCTGCTCGCCTTCGCCTCGATCGACTGCCCGGCAGAAGACGCGATCCCCCAACGCCGCGTGCAGGACGAAGCGGTCCCAGCCGATCGGCAGCCATGTGCCCCCTGTTCCGGCCAGTTCTTGGATGCCCCTTAGCACCTGGAAACAGGCATCGAGCAGTGCCGGATGGGCGAGAAGGCTCCTCTGATCCACTCCGGCCGGAAGCAGCACCTCCCCTAGCGCCTCGTTGGGGCCTGACCAGAGCTGGCTCAGACCTCGGAACGCCGGCCCGTACGCGATCCCGGTGGCGCCCAGGGCCAGCTCAAGGTTCCCCTCCTCCAAGTCCACCCGTGCGAGGTCGGCTCTGAACGCGCCCAGATCTGCCGACTCGGAATCAGCTGCGGCGAGCGGTGCCCAGCGGCCTTCGGCATGTGATTCCCATTGCCCCTCGCCATCCCTGCTGACGACCCTCCAGTTGCGGTCCTTGCCAAGCACCACTTGAACCACCCGGCCCTCGTTGGACGACAACATGAGCGGGCGGGTGATCGCGGTCTCCTCGAGCACGACGGGAAGTTCGTGGTGCGTTTCCCGGAGCGCTTCACCCACCTGCGCCGCGTAGAGAGCGCCCGGTGCGACCACTTCGCCGAACACTAGGTGGTCGGCGAGCCACGCCGGATCCCGGCCCTGCAACTGCCTCTCGAAGGAGTGCTCGCCGTCCGGGGAATCGCGCCGCACACCGAGCAGCACGTGCCCCGCCTCCGGCTGCCGTCGCGGGGAGGCGGTGGTCCAGTAGCGCTCCCGCTGGAACGGATAGGCGGGCAGCGAGACCCGTCGCCGCCGCTCCCCGACGAACAGGCCCTCGAATGCAATGTCGAGCCCCGCCTCGTAGGCGCCCGCTACGGCGTCGGCGAAGTCGCCATCCGCTCCGCGCCGTTGGCTAGCAATCACGGTAGGCACCTCGGTTTGCGGCCAGGCGAGCGCCGCCATCGGTCCCAGCACGCCATGGGGTCCGACCTCCACTAGCAACCTGACCTCGAGTTCCGCAAGCGTCTGCACCGCCGTCGCGAACTGGACTGGTTCGCGCGCTTGGCGCCGCCAATATGCTCCGTCGGGGGCACCTTCCAGCACGCGCCCGCTCACATCACTCACCAACCGCACCAAGGGTGCCGAGGCGTTCGGGGCCGCCGCTTCCAGTTCCCCTAGCACCGGCTCCATCAACGCGCTGTGGAAGGCGTGGCTGGTCCGGAGACGGTCCACTCGGAGACCGTCCGCCTCGAAGGTCTGTAGCAGCGCCTCGACTTCGGCTTCTGGCCCGCTCAAAACTTGCTGTGCACCGTTGTCCGCAGCCAGCGACACCGCATCTCCGCACGCGGATGCGACGCGGTCGTGCGAGGCGAATACCGCCCCCATCGCGCCTCCATCGGGAAGCGAAGCCATCAGTGCTCCCCGGCGCGTGGCGAACCGCATCCCGGTCTCAAGGTCGAAAACCCCTGCGGCAGAGGCCGCCGCGACCTCTCCCACGCTGTGCCCGAATACGATGTCGGGCCGCACCCCCACGCTCGCCCACAACGCGGTCAGCGCGCTCTCCAACGCGTAGAGTGCCGGCTGCGTCCACTCGGTCTGGTCCAGTTGCCCGGCATCCTCGAAGATCACTTTGAGAAGTGATCTACCACGCTCTGCGCGGAACACTTCCTCGCACCGGTCCAGAACCGACCGGAAAACCGGCTCGCTTTCGTAGAGCTCCCGGCCCATCCCCACCCACTGGCTCCCCTGGCCGGTGAATAGGAAAGCCACCTTTCCAGCAGGAGGTGACTCCAGGGCACTCTGCGGCACGACTTCCAGCTGCTCCTCCAACGAGGAGCGATCACTGAACACGAGGCCCGAGCGGTACCTGAAGTGGCTGCGGCCCGTGCCCGCGGTCCAAGCCATGTCGGCGAGCGATATGTCGCCTGAAACAACGGCGCGGTACCGGTTGGCGAGCTGACGGAGCGCGCCTTCGGACTTCGCCGATAGCGGGAGTACGCGGTGCAGGCGGTGGGCAGCAGTCTGAGGATGGGCGTCGTCTAGGGCGGAAATCGCCAGTCCGGCAATCTCGATACGTCGCGGTTCCTGTTCCACCGGATAGCCCTCGAGCACGACATGGGCGTTCGTGCCCGAGTATCCGAAGGCACTCACGGCAGCCCGCCGCGGCCGCTCCGCCTCCGGCCACGCGGTCGCCTCCGATGTCACCCGGACCGGAAGCTGCTCCCAGTCCACCCGCGGGTTCGGCCGCTCGAAGTGCAAGTGCCGTGGAATCTCCCCGGAGCGGATCGCCAGCACCGCCTTGATCAGCCCGGCCACGCCCGCCGCCGCCTCGAGGTGGCCCACGTTCGTCTTCACCGATCCGATCAGCAGAGGGCGCTCCGGACCCCGGCCGCGGCCGTACACTGCGGCCGCCGCCTCCACCTCGACCGGGTCGCCCAGTTCGGTCCCCGTACCGTGCGCCTCCAAATAGTCCACCGAGGAGGCCTCCACGCCGGCCCGCGCCAGCGCCTCCTCGATCACGCGCTCTTGGGCCGGCCCGTTCGGCACGGTCAGGCCGGCGCTCGCGCCGTCCTGGTTCACCGCCGATCCGAGCAGGACCGCGCAAATCCGGTCCCCCGCCGCCTCAGCGTCCGCAAGCCGCTTGAGTACGACTATCCCGCATCCCTCGCCCCGCACATAACCGTCGGCTGCTGCGTCGAAGGTCTTGCAGCGTCCATCCATCGCAAGCATGCCGGCGTCGCTGAAGGTCCGTGTGGCGCCCGAGGTCAAGATCGCGTTCACCCCTCCCGCCAACGCCAGATCCGCCTCGCCCTGCCGAAGCGCCCAGGCCGCCTGATGCAGCGCGACCAGCGACGAGGAACATGCGGTGTCAACCGTCACGGCCGGACCCTCAAGGCCGAGGGCGAAGGCGACCCGGCCAACCGCGGTCGAAGCGGAAGTGCCGGTAGACCTGTAGATATTGGTCGATGGATCGTCACCGGGACCAGCAACGAGCGTCTCGTAATCGCCCGTCGAGATTCCGCCGTACACCGCAGTCCGGCTTCCGCGGAGGCCGTCCGGGGCGATCCCAGCGTCCTCAAGCGCCGCCCAGCTCGTCTCGAGCAACATCCGCTGCTGGGGATCCAGCAGTTCCGCCTCGACTGGAGCGATCCGGAAGAAGCCCGCATCGAAGCGGTCGAGACCCTCGACGTAGGCGCCGAAGTGGCGGGCCGATTCCGTTTCCGCATCCACGAAGAGCCCGTCCGGACGCCCCCTCGTCACCAGATCGGCCCCGGAACTAAGCTGCGCCCAGAACGCCTCGGCGCCCGGTGCCCCGGGGAATCGGCAGGCCAAGCCGATGATTGCGATGCGTTCGTCGCCGTGGTGCCGGACGGCTGCCAAGGACTTCGGCGGACGCATCTCCGGCGACACGCCGGCAAGCTGGCCTGCCAGATGTTCCGCCAGTCGGGCGATGTCGGGGTGATCGAACACCGCGGTGTTGGAGACGACGAACGCGCCCCGGAAAGCCCGGTTCAGGCGGTTGCGGAGCTCGACCGCCATCAGCGAGTCCATGCCCAGTTCAAAGAATCCCGCCGAGGGCGGCGGCGCGGTGCGCAGGCGCAGAATCTCTATCAGCTGCTCCCCGAGGAACCGGATCAGACCATCCCGGCGGTCCCTAGGAGCGAGTTCTCGGAGCCGTCTGAGGAAATCGTCCGAAGCGGTCGAAGAGCGGTCCTCTTCGCGCCCCACCAGTTCTGCGAGCCAGGGTGCCCGCACCGGAAGCGCCGACCAGTCGATGAATGCCACCACGCTGGTCCCGACATCCTCGCGCACGAGCCGCGCCAGAGTGCGGATGCCCTGCTCGGGTGCGATCCACTCCTCGCCGTAGCGGGCGAGCCGCGTCGCGATACGTTCGCGCTGCTCCTCGGCCTCGCCAGTGCCCGACCACGGCCCCCACGCAACGGCCTGACCGGGCAGGCCTAGGGCCCTGCGGTGCCGTGCCAGCTGGTCAAGGAATGCATTGGCTGCCGCGTGATTGGCTTGCCCCCGGTTCCCGACAACCCCCGCCACGCTGGAGAAGAGGACGAACAGGTCGAGCTCTCGCTCGAGCGTCGCCCGGTGCAGTCGCCAGGCCCCCAGCACCTTGGGTCCGAGCACCCGCTCGAACCGCTCCCAGTCCTGGTTCGTCAACGCCGCGTCGGCGAGTGCTCCGATGCTGTGGATCACGCCAGCCAGGGGCGGAAGTTCAGTGTCGATCCGCCCCAGCATCTCGGCCACCGCCTCCTCGTCGGTCACGTCGGCGATCTCGATGCGCACCTCCGCGCTGCCCTCCCGGAGCTTTGAGATCAGGGTCTCGGCGTCCGCGTCGGGCGGGCGCCGTCCGTTCAGGACGATGGCTCCCGCTCCCGCCTCCGCGAGCCAGCGCGCTACCTCCAGCCCGACCCCGCCGAGCCCCCCGGTGATCAGATAGCTCCGGTCCCCGCGCAGCCGGACCCCGCCGCGACCGGAATCTGCCGAATCCCCGTCCCGCCCAGCGAAGCGCGTCAGCCGGGCAACCAGGCGCGCTCCGCCCCTCCGGGCGATGCGCGTCTCCCGATCGGGAAACAGCAACTCGTCGGCGAGCGTGTCGGCGGACGGGGCAGACTCTGGATCCAAGTCCAGCAGGCGCGGTGTCAGATCCCCGTGCTCCAGATCCACCACGCTCGCGAAGCCCCACAGCGAGGCACCCGCCAGCGCCCCGGAACGCTCCCGATCAATCACCTGGCCGCCCCGGCTCACGAACCACGTGCCGCTCACCGGCGACACGCCCGCGTCCGACATACCTTGGACCAGCGCCAGCGCACCGCCATCCACCGCCTCCAGTTCGGCCTCCAACTCCCGGGTCGAAAGCTTCGCGCCATCCCGCCGGATCCCGCCCAGATACGCCACGCCCCGCAGTGGAAGCGCTCCTGGCAACGACTCGAAGAACCGGCGCCATGCCTGGCGGTCGCCCTCTGCGGGTCCCTCGACCGCCCGGCTCCCCCGGCGCTCCAGCTCCGCCGCCAGCTCGGCCCCCAGCTCGCCTGCTCCGGCCAGCACGAACAGCCCGCCTTCCGCACCCGCCTCCAACGGCCCTTGTGCCAGCACTAGGAGTGCCCCGGATGGACCCTCGACTAGGGCCGTCCCCGCAAATCCGGCATCCGCGAGGGCCTGCCGCCAGACGGGGGCCCCAACCAGCGCGTAGTCGGTGCGATACGCGTCCCGGAAGCGCCACCAGCCGGGCAACAGACCGAAGGTCAGGTCCAGCCATGCCTTGCGGGCGGTTTCCTCGACGGCCACCAGCACGCCCGACGGGGCCAGCAGACGGCGGCAGTTGGCGAGCGTTTCACCCAGATCCCGGGTCGCGTGCAGGACGTTCGCGGCGATCACGAGATCGTAGCCGTGGAGCGCGAATCCCTGATCCGCCGGATCCCGTTCGATGTCGAGCGCCAAGAAGCGTAGGTCTGCGGCCCGTTCACCGAACTTCGGCTCCGCTTCCGGGAAGAAGCCGGCCGATATGTCGGTAAACGTGTATTCGGTCCGACCAGCCGGCAGGACGCCCAAGAGGGCGGACGTGGTCGCGCCCGTGCCTGCGCCGATCTCGATCACCCGCAGCGGCCGTCCGTCCGGCAACCCGGCGACCGCCGCGCGCACGGCGTCGGTAGCCATGCGGTTCACCGCCCGCATGGCCGGCGATTCGCCGTACAGGCTCGCCGCTCCCGGCTCGCCGCCGAAGAGCAGGTCCAGCGCATCGGCGCG
>JAPPMG010000022.1 GCA_028819215.1 Bryobacterales bacterium | reverse complement strand
TAGCCGCAGCAACCCGCCTCAGAACTCGTTCACGAGGGGAGGATCCCTGAGACTGCGGCCTCCTGGGAAAAGACGACGCATGAAGCAGTCCACGCTTGAGCAACAAGCGTTGGAGCGACGGAAGCTTCTCCGACGACAGAGAGGTGAGCTGGACGATGAGACCGACAGGAGAGGCCGGTTTCGCTAGAGAGATGCTGCGTTCAAACACGAGACCGTACAGATTCTTCGTCGCTAGCGTCTGATAGCGAAGACCGTCCACGTTGTAGGGCACATTTCTGCTCGGGTACACGACATAGGGCGGATTCCCAATGATCACATCGAAACCCCCTTGTTGCATGATGCCGTAGAACTCGATGAACCAGTGGAAGGGCTGGTGGCTGGTGCGCCACGCGTCGTAGGCTGTCGGTTTTCTGGAATTGACGCCGTACTCGGTGGCCAGATAACGGTCCAGTTCATCGCTTAGGCTCTCCAGTCTCCGGCGCAACTTTGCCTTGTCTTTGGCGGTCACTTCTCCGCCGACCGCCGTCTGCTGCTCCCTGAACCGGTTGAATGCCGCATTTGCGACTATGGCTTCCTCTTCAATGCGGGCAAGGGTGGCCCTTTCCTCGTCAAAGAGCACCCGGTGCTGCCGATCAGGTGTGACTGTCATGGCCTCGCGCACGGCGCCCAGTGAGGCAAAGCCGACCAAAGTGTTGCCGGCGCGGATGTTGAAGTCTATGTCCGGTAGCGGCTCTATCTGGTCGTAACACTCCAGTTGGGCGATCAGTTTCAAGAATAGGCGCAGCTTGCAGATCTCCACTGCCTCCTCCATGATGTCCACGCCGTAGAGGTTGTTGAGAACGATGGACTTGAGGACGAAGTAGCGTTCGCTGGAGTGCGTCTCGATCTCTGCCAAGACTTCTTCGAAGTCATTGAGCGCCTCGGGACTGCTATCGTGCTCGGTCCGCTCAAAGTCACCCAAGAACCCGCGCATCCCCTCCAAGCAAGCGGTGTAGAGCGGTTCCAATATGTTCAGGGCCGCGAACAGAAACGCGCCGGAACCGCAAGTGGGATCGAGGATCGAGACGTCGCGTATGGCATGCCAGAAAGCGCGGAGGAGATCCGGCCCCTCGCTCTGAGCGATGACGTCCTTGGCGAACCGCTCAACGTCTAGGTTCAGCGTAATGAGATCGTTGACGTCCTGCACCTGACCTGACGCGAGCTTGGCGCGAACCTCCGCGTATCGTTGGCGGCGTGCTACGACCTCTCGCCAGGTCTCGGTGGGTAGGGCATAGTCCTCCTGGGCAGGACTGTTCCAAGCTTGGCGCTGGGACACGTCGTCAATGCCGGCGGCTATCTCGTCGGGCAGCTCGAAGGGCGCATCGAGCGGATTCGGGTCTCCAGCCTTCAGTGCGTTCCAAGCAATGCCGTGGCCGATAGCGGGGTAGATGTAGCGGTCGGGGTCGTGTCGCAGCAGATGCCAGACGTCGCCGTCCATCGCAAAGACCATCGGACACCCCTTCTTGACTGAGTTGAATAGGAAAGGGATCACCGTGTTGCGCCCGATGTATCCGGTTATGTCCTCCTTGGTGTAGTAGGCTCCCATCTGCTTCTGGTTGACGTACTTTTCGAATATGTAGCCGAGAACGTCTGGGTTGATCTCGTTACCCTCCCGATTGGGACGCTCGTCTAGGTGCCAGCGATAGCTGTCGAAGAAGTCAAAGACCCGCAGGAAAGCGTCGTCAGGGATGCTGATTCTTGGGTTGTCCTGCTCAAGCTCGTGAACGTCGAACAGGCCACCGTTAAGGAAGGGGACTTTTCCTAGCAATTCGGCGAGGTCCGGCGCCCTCTGCGCTTCGGGCTTCCCAAGTCCCTCGTGAAAAAGGCGCAGCAGGAAGATGCGATAGAACTGCTGGAAGCGCCCACTGGTGCCTTGCTCCTGCACGCGCTTGAGGCGGTTGCGGAGATAGTCGCGGTCATCATCCAAAAAGCCCTGCTTCTGAACGAAATAGACGAACATCATGCGGTTGAGCATGAGAGAGGCGTACCAGTCCCGGTTCACTTGGGTGGTGATGCCGTCTATGAAGTTGCTGAAGGCGGTCAGTTCCCTCCTGAAACGCTCGTAGAAGAGCCTGGTCACCTTCTCCACGTCCATGGCTGCACGGACCCGGGATGTAACGATCGGTATTGTTAGACCCGCTTCCTCTTCAATGTCAAAGGCCAAGCGCTGCAATCGATGGAGAACGTGGTCTCCGCTTTGCCCGGCATTGACGGAATATTCACGACAGGCGACAGTCTTACCGCTCTCGCGCTTGACCCACTGCCAGACCTGCGCTCTGCGGGCAGCGTCGGCAAAAACAATCATGTGCTCGAATGTGCGCTTGGCGACCGCGCGCTCTATTTGCCGGCGGACCGGATATGGTGGGATGTTGCCTTCGATGCCGGAGTCACACTGGTAGACGACGAATTCCGCCTTCTCCGCGACCGCCTTCAGTGAGTAGTCGTGCCCGTTAACTTGGACGCACGCGGCCTCCGCTTGGTGATAGTTCCATCCCAAGCCCTCGACGAAGAGGCGTGGGAAATCGAAATCCCAAAGGTAGGACCGGAGCTCTGCAGTGTCGGGTGGCATCAGGACTCGTCATCGCTCCCCAATAGCCCTAGGGAGCAGATGATCTGCGGTTCTTCGGACTCGACATCGTCGCCGGTCAGGCACAGCCGGTCTTCCTCACGCAGCGACATGACGAGATCGGCGAGCTGTGCGTCGTCCGCTCCACTGCGAAGTTGGCGGTTCAGCGTGTCCACCGCAGCTGCCCGCAGGGGATAGCGATAAATGTCGTCGAGGGCATTGTGGAGCTCACCCAAGTCAAAAAGTTGGCCTTTGATAGCTTCTGCATACTGCTTGAGACGGTTGTACGTCCGAAAGCGGGCGCCCGAGGGCCGCCCGAGCTGGCCGCCAACCCGCTTCGCTTCCTTGACGATATGCTTGACTCCCTCACCAGCGAGCCGGTGGTGGTCTTCGTGGCGAGGCTGTGCCGGAGTGTCTGGTCCGCATTCGGCGGCCGAGAGAATTTCGAGCTGCGACTCGGTGATGCTCCGGCCACCGCGGTCGACATAGGCGAGGGCGTCGTTGCCGTCAGCAGCTCTCGTGAAGACCAGTACTCCTTCGGGCCGTTGAACGGTCGGCGTATGTCGGCGTGACGAGAACACGACGTTCGGCAGATCTGCGACAGCCTTCTCCAAGCTTGGGTCTGAGCTGATGGCATTCCTCCATATCTGGTAGGCGTGGGAGGCTAGGTCAACTTCGCCGTCGGTGTCTCCGTCGAGGATGCCTGCGCGCTCGTGGTAGAGGTTGATGATGGTCTGGTTGTCGGACTCACCCTCGAAGAACGCCTCGTCTGCGCCAACTACCTCGGCGTTCTCATGAAGTCGAGTACGGACCCGTGTTCGCAGGTTGATTATGCGCTCAACGCCGTCGGCGGGCAGGAAGGAATGACACAGTATCTCCTCCGCCTTTTGTCCGATGCGATCTACGCGGCCCGCTCTCTGAATGAGCCTTATGATTGCCCAGGGCAAGTCGTAGTTCACGACGATCGAGCAGTCCTGCAGATTTTGGCCCTCACTCAATACGTCGGTGGCGACAAGGACTCTGAGTTCCTGCTCCGGTATCGTTTGGCTAGAGCGCTGGTTGCTGCTCGGGCTAAATTGCCATGCAAGCTCTGTGGGGTCGGTGGAATTCCCTGTGACGCCTGCCAGATATTGCACACCTCTATTCTTGAGCTGCTTCTCTAGGTAGAGAACCGTATCGGCGAACTGGGAGAAGACCAGAACTTTCCGGTCTGGGTAAGTCTTCGTCACAAGCGCGTGGAGAGCACCAAGCTTCGCATCGTGCTCTGGGTTCCAGGCCCCATAGGTGCGTAGCAGATCCAAGAGAGCGTTGGAGTCCGACTGAAGCTCGCTCGCCAATTCGGAACGGAAGAGACTGGAGCGGAGCCACTTGAACCGTTCCTTGTCACGGCTGTCCGGTTAAAAGCCCTTTAGATTCAGCAGTTTAGGGGGAAGTGTAGGCCGAATTGTCGCTCGATCCGATTTCCGGTTCTGCAAAGCATTGATTCTAAAGGTCTTGTGTGTCCCGATGGCACCGGGCAATCCGCCCCGAAAGTGTAGGATTTCCGGGTGATTCCGGGCTGGCGAGTGCCGGACCCGGAGCCTCTGGCGACCGTGGCCGCTGGGTCGGCGAGGCCAGTTCCGCATCTTCGCGCAGGAACCGCGCAATCGCAGCGACTGCGCGCGACCTGATCAGGTCTCGAACAGGCACAACTGGCTCGCTTCAGGACGCTCCAGCGGGATGCCCCTCTGCTCGGCAAGCAATTGCATTAGGGGAACCTGTGTGAATGGTGTGACGTCGAGGACGCGCAGAATGGTGTATAAATCGTCGGGCACCTCCAGCCGCTTCTTCAGAATCGCAATCAGGACGTAGACGCTGACCGCGATCCAGATCTGGGTCTTGACCGCGTTCTCGGACGTACCGAGGAAGCGCTGAATCCGCAGGTGTTGCTTGAGCCAGCGAAATAGCAACTCGACGCGCCAGCGGTGGCGGTACAGGTCAGCGACGGTGCGGGCGGGCACCTCGAAGTTGTTGGTGAGGAAGTGGAACGTGCGCTGCTGGTCGCTGTCGCGGTAGCCGACGCGCCGCAGCGGCTGGGGATACTTGGCGACGGTCTGCGGGCCGCTCAAGACGATGGTCTGATCACAGCGCAGGTCCAGTTGCTTGTCGACCGGGTGCGAGTAGCGCCGCCGCCACAGCAGGTTCGACTTGGCCCGCACCACGAAGAAGGCCCCGGCGGCCTGCAGGCGCATCAGGCGCCGGAAATCAATGTAGGCCCGGTCCATGACGTAGATGGCGCCGGGTTCGGGCGGCAGTTCATCCAGCACCTTGACGTCGTGCAGCTTGCCGTCGGAGATGCGAATGAAGGTTGGGATGCTGCCCTGCAAGTCCATCAGGGTATGGATCTTCACGGCACCCTTGGTGGAGCGGAAGCGCGCCCACGGAAAGGCGTTCAGGCTCAGATCGATGGTCGAGGAGTCGAGTGCGTAGACGGTGTTGTCGAGTTCCAGACCTAGGTCTTCGTCGCAGTACAGCGGCCGGGCGATGCGGATCAGGGCTTGGGCGAAGTCCTGCCAGATCCTCCAGTCGCGCACTTCATTGGCGTCGGCCAGCGTGGTGCGGGCAATGCCTCCGCGGATGCCCATGTGGTAGAGCTTGCTGCGCTGGGCTCGCAAGCAGATCACCAGATCGCGCAAGCTGCGCCGGCCCGTGATCTGCGCAAAGGCCATGCACAGGAATTGGTCTAGGCAGGAGAAAGAGCGTACCCGCTGGTCACCGTGGTAGCGCTCGACGCAGCGATGCAAAGTGTGGAGTGGCAAGTGGTCCATGACCTGAGCGAAGACGAGCTTTCCGGAATACATCGGTTGTGAGCGCCAGCCAGCAGGTCTGGCACGGCGAAAACGATAGCTCGCTCGGGCGGCTGAAGTCGTTCACATCAGAGAACCAACCCTAAATCACTGCAATGCAAGACGTTATTCTTCTGGCATCAGCCGTTAACCGGACAGCCGTGGTTCCTTGTATTGGTCCGCGTACATCGCGTATATCTCAGATGCCCGCAGTTCGATGTTGGCATTCATCCAATCGCCGCTGTTCTCTTGGATTTCCTCTTCTTGTCCTTGTTCGTCTTCGTCAGTTTCCCAGTGCGCCCCCCTCGCCAAGTCCTCGTCCTCGTCCGTGAACCGAGAGTCCAGCATCTCTGCGTCCTGTGTCCCAAGGGGCAGCGGCAGGCCATTCTTGATTGCGTAGAGAAAGACGTAGTTTCGTAGGGCGTGGCGTTCTACTGATTGCAGGAACGCGGCACCGCTGCTCTCAAGGCGCTTGAAGAGGTTCGTGCGGCAGAAGCCCATCAGCCGCTTGCCTGCACGGGAAAGGTCGGCTATCTGGCGCTGCTCGGGTGCAGTTGGTGGCGTCCCTGGGTTTTCTACGACGTAGTTTCCGAGGCCGTATCTTGGCAGACGGAGCTGGTTCACCGTATCGATCACTGCGTTGGAGTACAGCCTGGCATACTGGTCATGCGGGTCGGACTCGTCGATAGCAAACGTCACGGTCTTGGGCACGCGGGTCGGGAAGAAGGACTTACTCCCGTCCGCGTAGGTAAGGAACTTCCGTCCAGTTCTCTGTTCCGTCTCCGCGTAGTTGTCCCGTATGAAGCTGCGCGTGCGCCGTACCAAATAGAGCCGCATCAGGTCGCGCCAGTCGTCAGCGTGTTCGCTAAAGTCGAAGGCTGCCAAGGTGCGGGGGGAGGCTTGATGGCGGCTACTAAATTCCACCTCGCCCATCTCTCGCAGGAGTCGTTCCGGTCGGACGCCGAGGTCCTGGTCGTCCTCCACGAAGATGCGCAGCTGGCTTGATAAGTCTAGGTACGTCTTGTTGTAAGGTGTCGCCGACAGCAGCATGCATTTGCTCCCGTTGGCGCGGACGTATTCTCGGATCGAGCGATACCGTCGACCCTCACGGTTGCGGAGGTTGTGACTCTCGTCGATGACGACCAGCCGGTAGCGCCGCAGGCTGGGTAACTGAGCAAGGACTTTGCTGAGGGACAGCACCTTAGCTCGCAGTTGGTACTCGTGGACATAGTCTTGCCACATCGGGACGAGGTTCTTTGGGCAGATTATCAGCGTCTCCAGGCCAAAATCGTCTTCAAAAATGCGGGCGACTGCTGTGGCCATAAGGGTCTTGCCGAGCCCCACCACATCACCGATGAGCACGCCGTTGCGCTTGTTCAAGTGATGAGCGGCAATCTTGACCGCTGCGGCCTGGAAGTCGAATAGGCGGTCGCCGAATACCGTGGGTATTCTGAACTCTGCCAGACCGGCGCGGGCTTCGTGCGAGAGATGATAGGCCATCTTGAGATAGACATGGTATGGAGGAATCAGGGCTTCCCGTGCCCAACTTTCCTCAATTATCTGGAGCATCTCGTCAGAGATGTCGATGCAGAATCGGTCCTTCCACCTGTCTTCGAACCATTTCTTGAGCTTGACCGTGGCGTCATGGTCGAGCACGTCCACGTTTAGCTCGCCCTGTCCGGCCAGACCAGCGAAAGTAAGGTTGCTGCTGCCTAGGTAGCCGACGATAGGGCTGACTGGATCGTCTCGGAACAGCAGGTAGAGTTTGGCGTGCAGCGGGTGTCGCAGAAAGAGCTTGACGACGACCCTCTTTGCACGAAGCTGAGCCGCTAGCTGCCGCAAAGTGCGCTCGTCCGCGTTGGTAGGGGCCCCGATGGTAAGCTGCTGGCGGAGTTGCTCGGCCAACTGAACTCTGATGCGGTGTGCCGCCTGATTATCGATGCCGGAGGGTCTGTCGAGTAGGCTCAGGGCATTCCTGAGTTCCTCATGGGGCAGCCGCTGCATCCCTATCAGCACGCGGCATGGACCGTTGCTCGGACCCCAGTCGTCAACGTATGGTGCAAGTCCTCCCCAGCCTCTCAGATTGAAGTAGCCGACACAGAAGTCCGCCCGGGAGGAGAGGGAGAGAGTCTCCTGTAGGGCGGGTTGGAGACTGGATGTGGATTCAAGGTTGTCGAAGATTCGCGGCATAGATGCTGTTCGCTACGATTCTGCCCCTCTGTGAGCCCGCTACGACAAACCGAAAAGGCGGACTGTCGACCTCATGGAGTGGATTCGCCCTGATCAATAAGCCCCGTCGGCTGGTCATTCACCTCGAGCTCGCTGTGAACATCCGGGTATTCACACGAAGAAGCAGCGACCGTCTGCTGCTGAAGGGTGTCGAACCTAAGGTCTGAGACACGCAAAACAGCCTTCTGAGACGGATTCCGTGAGGCAAGTTCGTTGCGCATATTCGTTCAAGTAGCCCGGAGTGGCGTCGGCACTGGGCAAGGGGTGGCCATCGGGGTCTGCTGCGAGCATAGCCCGTATTCCGGGCAGTCTAGCACGGTTCGTGATCGTCCGAATCGCATCGGCTGAGCCGCGTAAGACCATCGGCTTCTCCGCTGTAGGGCAGTTCCTTGACGGCCTTGGTCCCCAATGCCTCGGCCGCTCGCAGCGTATCCCCAGACGCAAGCTGGGGGCGGAGTACGAGTACTGGTAGGTGTTATCACGCTTCCTGCGGCCGACCCATTGCGGCAACGCTGAACATTCTGGGACCGGAACAGAGTGCGGTGGCCGTCGCTATTCGACCGGGCACGGGTGGGTGTCCTACAGACACCTTCCAGATCTCGCACGTCATTAACATGTGGCTAGGCCTACAAGCTTCGCATGCATAGACATGTCGGTATGCGCCCTATGAAGCACACACCCCGCAAGAGATTAGATTCACGTCAACGGAATCCTGAGATCGCGCACTCTCACGAAAGCCTCCCCCGTCTCCGCCGCGTGTCGGACCTTCAAGGCCAAGACGTCCGCAAAGTCAAGCCGGTGGGACAGGACTTCATGTAGATCGAGTCCATCTATGCATACAACGCTCTTACCTCGTCCAAACGCCTCAAGGCCCGTGGCCGCGAATCCGCTCTGGCTGACGATCAAGCCGCGCGACCATCTTGCTTTGTCTTCGACTTTGGCGTTGAAGGCTCGGAGTGTCGCTGCATCGACTGGGGCATTTGTCCATTTTGCTTCCAGCAAGTAGGTGTTCCCGCCGAGCGACAGGCTACCATCGATCTGTTCGCCCACTAGACGGAAGGAGGCGCGCCCCGACAGCCCATACTCATCGAACAAGTCTTTGAGGAACTTCTCGAACGCGTATCCACGGGCCTGCGGGCTGTTCATAGCGGAGACTTCTACCAAGCGCCTGGCAAGGGCTGAAGCTGCCGAGGCAGTAATGTTAGGCTTTGGAGCGGCAGGAGCGGGACGAACTGATGCTGGTGCTGTGCCTCCGAGTCGCTCGATGATGCCGAAGAACGCGTTGAGCACCGATTCTTCGACCTGCGAATAGAGTTCGGTGACGTTGGTCGCTTCGCGGTATTCCCACAGCGCATACAGCGTGTTGAGTGCAGTTCTACTATCGGCGTGTTGCAAGAAATAGCGCAATCGCTTTGCTTTGCTCCCGCCTTGAACAGCCCACCGCGAATCGTCGATGTTGACGCCAAGCTCTGCATTGAAGAAATCAGCGAATGTACGATTCGAAAAATTGAGCACGTAGCCGCCTTCCATCGCGAACACTCTGTCGATGATTGGAATATCCTGACCACGAATTCTGCTATTTGAAATCCTGACCATTCGAGCCTTTTGAAAAATTACCGAGGCAACGGGTTTCTTGGATGAGACGCTGGATTAGGTAGAAACAAGTTCGCTCTCTGTTGGACTATAGCGACCAAGCCATCTTACCAATGGAGAGTGAGGTTGTCCCTGAGAAATACCGTATCACGATATTCGTGCACCTTCCAGCAAGCGCTGTCCAGTGGCCGTCCGAGGAACTCGGCCCCTCAGCGAGCCACACAAGCGCTTCGTGCAGGCGTTGAATTCGTCCGCGTTGAACAGCTGCCGCCCGGCACACGTAGGAGCGGGCCGGGGTGCCGGCCGGAGAGCCGGCCCGTCCTTGTGATGGCCTTCTTGGCCGAGGCGGTGTTCGATGTGCCCACAACCCCGACGCCGGTTAATCGGCTGAGAATTGCTCTACGCTGCACCATCTCTGCGGCTAGCGGCGCTTCAACAACGTCCAGCCCGTGACTCGTCCGGACGGCACGGCGGTCGAGGGAATGCTGCTCTTCTACGGGTGGAATGACGAGA
This sequence comes from Bryobacterales bacterium, assembly GCA_028819215.1. Lineage (GTDB taxonomy): Bacteria > Acidobacteriota > Terriglobia > Bryobacterales > UBA6623 > VXMF01. The sequence continues at coordinate 91,509 of JAPPMG010000022.1, read as the reverse complement.
ACTCCCCGAGGGCAAGAGCATTTCTCGTGCACGAGACCCACCTGTAGACGAACCGTGCCGTCCCGAGGTGCGGCCTTCGCGCCCGTCTGCTCTCGGTCAGCGCCAAGGTTGAGCTTGCTCCACCGAGAACTTCGAGGTCGGCGACTTACTTCACGGCGGGCTGTGCTGGATCCTTGCCCAGCCAGCCCGGCACGCCCTCGGCAAGGAGCCCCTTCACCTTTCTCCCGAAAGAGTCCGAGCCTCCCTCTTGGATCGCCTTCGGCACGGCGTTCTTCTCCGGCAGATACGCTGCTAGTCTCGCCCTGACCTCCTCGTATTCGGAGTCTGCCGCCAGATTGCGGTGTTCTCCGGGATCGGCTCGATGGTCGTAGAGCTCCTCCGTCCCGTCGCGATAACGGATGTAGCGAAAGTTCAGGCCGCGGACCGAATGGTTGTTGTAGCACCAAGTCGTCACGGCCGGCTCGACGCGGCGGGCTGACGGATCTTCCAGCAAAGGTAGCAGGCTCCTTCCCTCAAGCCCGTTGACCGCGGGAAGGTCAATAAGGTCAAGCAAGGTCGGATAGACGTCGAGCAGGCTCACCGCTTGACTTGAGCTCTGGCCGCCGTTTACGGACTTCGGCAAGCGGACCGCCAACGGAACGCGCGTCGATTCCTCCCATAGGGCCTGTTTGCGCCAGTGGCGTTTCTCACCTAGATGCTGGCCATGATCCGACCAGAAGACGACGATGGTGTTGTCTGCGTAGGGGCTGTCCGCGAGTGCGCGCAGCACCTTGCCGGCCTGCGCATCTACGAAGGTGACGCAGGCCAAGTAGGCCCTGACCATCTCCGTCCAGTAGTTGGTCCCGATGTCAAGCACGTTGCGGTGGTCGCCGCCCTGAAGTGTCCCGAGAGCCATCGCCTTGCCGAGGAGCGGAATGTCGTCCATCTCGCCCGGCGGCACTGAAGGCATGACGACGCTTTCGAGCGGGTACAGATCGAAGAATTCTTTCGGGGCTGTGTACGGCACATGCGGTCGGACGAATCCGACGGCCAGGAAGAACGGTTTGTCATGCTCCTGCTTCAGTCGCTCGACCGCCCAATCGGCTACCTGTTCGTCCGGCATGCCCTCCGGGGGCATGTCATCGTCCTCGAGTGCTCCCCAGCACAGCGATTGGCCGCTGACACCTTCCTGATACTTCTGGTAGATCGCTCCGCCATCCGGCGGGAACGGATGGAAATGTCCTCCGCTCTCGCCCTGGTAGCCGTGGCCGCGCTTGGCTAGCCATGAGGGCCACTTGTACTTGGGACGCGTTTCGTCCCAGTACTCGTAGCCATCAACGTCGCTGGTTCCCCTGTGGAAGATCTTTCCAGCGGCCATCGTCCTGTAGCCACTACGCTTGAAATGGGTCGGTAGCGGTACTGTGTCGCCCAGGATTCTCTCGTAGTCGACCCTGTCTCTCGAGGAATTCGTGTACCAGCCCGTAGTCGAGGGGCGCAGGCCGCTTAGCAAGGCATGCCGCGATGCGCTGCACACGGGCGCAGCGGTGTGAGCATTGCGAAAGAAGACGCTCTGGGAAATCAAGCGATCCAGATTGGGCGTCTTCGCTTGCGCATGCCCGCCAGCCGCGCCGACCCAATCGTTCAAGTCGTCAATCGCAAGAAACAGGACGTTGGGACGGGAACCGGCTTCAGCCTTGAGGCTGAGCGGCTGGCCAGCCAGCTGCGATGCCAAACAGCCCGCAATCGTGCCGACAGAAAAGCACAGAGACAACCAGCGGGACTTCATGGCAACCTTGAGTGAGTCCGAGACAAGCGCGGTCCACCCGGCCTGCGCCGCTCCCGGTCGATGCGATTGTAGCTCTGATCGAGACCCCCTCCGAGGGCTGGCCGGCAAGGTAGATTACAGAAACAGCGCCGGGAGGGCATTCCGAATGGGACTCTATTGTCGTTAACGTTACCCAGTCTCCCGGACTTGCGAGAACACCACCCGATCCGCTTCAGCGTCAGGTGACGCGGTTCATCGGCTTGCCGCGGAACGCAGCAAAGACGTTGTCAACGGCCAGCCGCAGACCGGTTTCCAGCGCCTCGGCCGTGACTCCACCTGAATGCGGCGTGATCACGACGTTCGGAAGCTCTGCAAGAGGGTGATTTTCGGGCATCGGCTCTTGCTCGAACACGTCCAATCCGGCACCGCGGATGGTCTCGTTGCGCAGCGCTTCCAAGAGCGCCGCCTCGTCGACGACCGCACCGCGGGCTGTGTTGACGAGAATCGCGGTGGGCTTCATCGCTGCCAGTTGCCGCCGTCCGACCATGCCGGTGGTTTCGTTTGTCAGGCGCACGTGCAGACTGACTACGTCGCTTTGGCGATACAAGTCGTCCAAGTCCACCAACTCGATTCCCAGCTCCGCCACCGGCTTCTCGCCAGGCGTGCGGGTCCAAGCGATCACGCGCATCCCGATTCCCTTCGCGACTCGAGCCGTCTGTAGGCCGATGGCACCCAGTCCCACCACGCCAAGAGTCTTGCCGTGAAGTTGGGTCACGAATCCGCGCGGCCAAGCTCCCTTGCGCGTCTTGGCGTCAATCCTGGGAATGTCACGAGCCACGGCCAGCATCAACGCTAGGGCATGCTCTGCCATCGCAACGGCCGAGACGCCCGGCGTGTTGGTGACAATTACGCCATGCTCCTTGGCCGCGCTCAAGTCGACGTGGTCTGTTCCCGTCCCCCACAAGGACAGGACGCGCAGCATCGGGCAGGCTGCAAAAACCTCCTCCCCGAAGGCGATAGACGATCGGATGTTGAGCACGGCCTCGGCGTCGGCAATGCGCTCGAGCAAGACCTGGGTCGAGGCCGGCAAGCTGTCATGGTGGGTTACGTTCGCACCGGCCATGAGCGTCTTGAACGCCGCGCTAGGCCCGAGCACCGGCGGGTAGTCGTCCGGCACCACTACAGTCGGTCGCTTCATCGTGGTTCTCCAGTTCTTGTTTCGCGAGTGTCAGTGGAAGAGGACATACAGCGCTGCAATGACCACGCAGAGCAGCGTCGCAAGCCTGCGCGGGTCTACACCGGCCCCGGTCCAGCGCCGGGTCAGCGCGCTAAGCGGGTTATCCCAGGTCAGCCCCTCGACCTTCTCGGCCGGTGGCGGCGGCGTCAGCTTGCTGACCGCGTAGAAGACGCAGCTGCAGATCACCGTCATGTAAAAGGCTTGCAGCATGAACGGGATACCCCAACCTTGGGTGATCAGCTTGTAGCCGTCGGCATCCTTGAAATCAAGCACGAAGGCCGTCGCGCCCATGATGAATCCGAACACCAGCGTCGATACAGCCGCCTGCGAAGTGCCGCGCTTCCAAAACACGCCCCACAGGAACACAGTCGTGATGGCAGGCGCCAGCGCCGCCCCAATCTCCTGCACCGCTTCAAATATGCTCGAGAACTTAGCGCCCTGCGTGGACCACGCCATGGCCAGCAGCATGACGACAACCGCGCTCCAGCGTCCGATTCGCACCTGCGACGCGTCGCTGGTGCCGGGTCGCACACGGGCCACGATGTCGACCGCGAACAATGTCGCGCAACTGTTCAGCGCGGCCGCGATGGTGCTCATCAGAGCGGCCAGCAGTCCCGCCGAGATCAGTCCGCGCAAGCCGGTCGGAACCAATTCCTGAATCAGCATCGGCAGCACCTGGTTGGCGTTGTCGCCGATCTCGCTGCCATACAGCACGTAGCCGATCACGCCCGGCATCACCAAGATGAACACCGGCAGCACCTTGATGAACCCGGCGAACAAGGGTCCGATCTGGGCGTCGTGCTCGGATCGGGCAGCAAGCACGCGCTGCACGATGGTCTGGTCGGTGCACCAATACCAAATCCCCAAGACCGGATAGCCCAGCAGCACCGAATACCACGCCAAGCCTACCGAGTTGTCGGTCCAGATCATGCTGAGCTGCCGCGGCCTCAGCTGCGACTGAAACTCGGCCATGCTGCTGATGCCGTGCTCCGGCAGCGCCCCGATGGCAAGCGCAGTGACCAAGATCGAGCCCCCGATCAACAGCACCGTTTGGATCGTCTCGGTCACGACGACCGCCTTGAGGCCTCCCAGCACGGTGTAGATGCCGGTCACGATGGAAATCACCAAGATCGATGTCACGACGTCGATCCCGAAAAACTGCTCGAACACGGTCGCGCCCGCGTACAGGCTCATCCCGATGTGAATGAAGAGGGCGCCGAGGATTGCCATGAAGGCCAGGAAGGAACGCGCCGCCGCGTTGAATCGGCGCTCCAGATACTCCGGCAACGTCTCGATCCGGTTGCGGAAATAGAATGGCGCGAAGAAAAGCGACAGAGCCACCAGAGTGAAGGCAGCCATCCACTCGAAGTTGCCCCACACCAAGCCCTCGTTGTAGCCCGACGCGGCGAGCCCGACCAAGTGGATCGTCGAAATGTTCGACGCGAACAGGGCCGCTCCGATCATGATCCAGCCCAGCGACCGGCCAGCCAGGAAGTAGGCCTCGCCAGTCATCCGCTGGCGCCGAACCGAGAGCACTCCCACAGCGAGAATGCCGAGCAGGTAGGCGACGATGATGAACAGGTCGATGAATGGGATGCGGAGACCTTGCATTGGAACTAGGAGCTCTTCGACGGTGACTGCGCCCGGGAACCGCGAGTCAGTTGGGCGGCCGCGGTGGATTGGCCCAATGCCCGGCCGAATCTGACCCTTTGACCAAGACGCCCTTGAGGTTCCAATCCAGATAGGCGCTCACATCCGCCGCGCAATAGCGCAACGTCAGGCCGCAGCGCCGACGATCCGAATCGTTGGCCTCGGAGCCGTGCAGCAACAGATCCGAGTGCAGCGAGATCTCGCCCGCGCGCAGTTCGTTGTTCACCGGTGGATCGAATTCCTCCACGCCGCACACCTTCTGGTTCAGGACGGTCGATTCGTCTTCGGCGACCTCGAATGGCAGCGGGCCGCGCAAGTGCGAGCCGGGCACGAAGCGCATGCAAGCATTGCCACTATCAGAATCGTCAATAGCAAGCCACACGGTCACTGTCTTGGATGGAGTCAGCGGCCAGTAGGTGGCATCCTGATGCCAGTCCACGCGCTTGCCGTCGCGCGGCATCTTGCAGAAGTAGTGGCATCCCCAGCCCACGATGTCGGGTCCCAGTATGTCGCTGACGTAGGCGACAATGCGCTCGTCGGTGAGCAGATCGTAGGCATCGGCGTACGCAAGATGGGCTGAACTGATCGAATAGCTGTCCCCTCCATTGGCCAGGACTCTTTCGAGCAAGCTGTCGAAACGTCGGCGAATCGCGGCGATCTCGGCTTCGGGAATGACGCGGATACCGGTTAAGTATCCGCGAGCATTGAACTGGTCCAATTGCGCGGGCGACAGCCTCTGCGGGCGCTCGTTGCGCGCTGGGAAAAAGGCGAGCTGGCGATCGATCCGGCCGAGGTCGGCCAATTCAGGGACAATCGCGAACTGCTTGGCAGGCTGCGCCATCCTAGGCCATCATAGCGCGTGGCACAGAACAGCCTCGGTCTTGCGTCCCCGGCCGTCCCCAACACGCGGACGCAGCTGGCTTGCGGTGGATTCGGCGAAACTGGCCCCGTCGTGGTGGTCGGATGCGGCGCTCCTACGAAGCGTCAGCGAGACCATGTCGAGTCTTTGCGCGGGCCTTGACGCTCGGCTCCAGCGCTGCCTGCACCACCATGCAGTCCGTGCTGCTCTGGCATGCCGGAAGCTGCCAAACGAGCGTTGTCCGATCAGGCCAGACGAATTCTAGACCGCTGCCGAGCCGGTTGCGCACGAGGCGTGCAAGGGTCACAACACGCTACAGTTCTCGGCGCTTCGCAACGTTTTCAAGCCACCTTGTTACAATAGAGAATTGTCGGGCGCCAGCCGTCGGCCCCACCCTAGGATTGTGTCGCCCAAAAGCATTGCACTAGCAGTGTGTCTGTGCGCATCGCTCGGCTGTGGCGTGCTCTCCACGACCACGATCTTGCCGCCGCCTCCAGAGGCTCGCACAGCGAGCCGAGCGGATCTCATCGACACCATCCAGCGCATCGCCTCGGTACGGTCGATGAAGGCCGTGATTGACATCACGCTCACGGTGCAGTCCGACGAGCGCGACCGAGAAACACTCTACCCCGACGTGCGCGGGGCGCTCGTCATCCGCCGTCCGGGTTGGATCAGGACGAACGCTCAGTCTCCCGGCGGCATCGCAACGGTGTACGACATGGTTTCGGACGGCGAGCGATTCCGGGTCCACTTGCCGTGGCGCAATCGCGTCTACGAGGGCAGGACAGCTCTCACGCACGTGTCGGAAAACCGCGCCGAGAACATCCGCCCGCAGCACATGCTGCAGGCGATCATGCTCGAGCCCATCGAAGACGCAAGCAAAGTCGTGCTCGACATCGAGATGTACGGCCAGTCGGGCTATCAGGTGCTGCACCTGATCGAGCAAGGCCCTGACGGCTTCTTCCGCATCCTTCGCAAGTACTGGTTCAGTCGGTCCGACCTCGAGCTCTCGCGGCTGATGATTCTCGACGAAAATACCGAAGTAGCCACCGATGCCTGGTATCGCGATTGGCTCGAAGACAAAGGGCTTCCCTATCCGCAGCACATTCGGGTCGAGCGCCCGCAAGACGGCTATGGCCTCGAGATCGAGATTCTCAGACCGGGCCTGAACGAGGAGATCCCGGACACCTCGTTTCAACTGCCGCTTCCCGACAACGTCGAGATCGAGCAGGTCGGCGAGGCCGATACCGCGAGCTCATAGCAAGCGCTAGCCATGATTCACCGCTTGGTCCTCCGCAACCTGCTTCACCGGCCCGTGCGCACGGGCCTTACGATCCTTGCCGTGGCGGTCGAGGTCGCGATGATCGTGATGATGGTCGGGGTCTCGGAAGGCTTGCTCACCGAGTCGCTGCGCCGGACGCGCGGCGTGGGGGCCGACATCCTCGTCCGACCGCAGTTCTCAGGCGCCGCGCTTAGCACTGCCGATATTTCCGACAAGCTTCCAGCCATGCTCATGGAACGCTATCCGCAGATTGAGCACGCGCTAGGGGCCACCGTCTACACCCCTGGCAACGTTCAGACCATCACCGGTGTCGACTGGCCGGCGTTCGACGCCATGAGCGGCGGGATCGTGATTTTTGAAGGCCGCACGTATGCCGCGCCGTACGAGGCGGTCGTCGACGAGCTCTACGCCCGTCAGGAAGAGGTTTCCGTCGGGGACAGCATCGAGCTGATGAGCCGGGAATTTGAGGTGGTCGGCATCATGGAGACCGGCAAGATGTCGCGCGTGTTCATCCCCCCCGAAACGATGAGCGACCTGCAAGGCTGGCAGGGCCGGGTCAGCCAGGTATACCTCAAGCTCGAAGACTCGACCAAGACGCGGGAGTTGATCGCAGACCTGCAGACGCTGCTGCCGAATCGCGTCGTCATTTCCGTCGAGGACTTTCTAGCGACGATGGCGACGGACGTGCGCCGGATGTCCTCGCAGTTCGTCAATATCATCATTTCGATCGCGGTGGCGATCGGCTTCATCGTGGTCATGCTCGCCATGTACACGGCGATCTTGGAGCGCACGAGGGAGATCGGGATCCTCAAGGCCATTGGCGCTTCAAAGCGGGTGATCGGCTCCATCGTGATGCGCGAGACGCTGGTCGTGAGCGCAATCGGCATCGTGCTCGGCTATGGGCTGAGTGTCGTTGGCAAGGAGTTGGTCGCCATCCGTTACCCCCTCATTCCAATCATCTTCATCCCGGAGTGGTTGGCGGGGGCCGCAGTGCTCACCATCGTCGGCTCGGTCGCGGGAGCCTCCTACCCTGCCTGGAAGGCGGCCAAGGCTGATCCGTGCGAGGTTCTCTCCTACGAGTGAGGGCGGGAAGGAGTTGCAAGTGCCGGCTGACGCCCTGATCAAGACCTCGAACCTGAGAAAGGTCTACCGGCTTGGCAGCGTGGACGTGCCAGCCCTTCGCGGCGTGTCCATGGAAGTCCAAGCCGGCGAGTTCGTCGCCCTGCTAGGGCCGTCCGGATCCGGCAAGTCGACCCTGTTCCACATCATCGGGGGCATGCTCGCTCCGACCAGCGGCGCGGTGGAGATTGACGGCCAAGACCTAGCCGGCATGTCGGATGCGCAGCGCACCGAACTGCGCAAGACCAAGGTCGGCTTCGTGTTCCAGCGCTTCAACCTCTTGGCGACCCTCAACGCCGAGGAGAACATCCGGATTGCCCAGCACATTGCCGGGTCGGCCGACCGTGACCGCGCTCAGTTCAATGAAGTCGTGCGCATCTTGGGCATTGGGCACCGCATGCGCCACAAGCCGAACGCCCTCTCCGGAGGCGAGCAGCAGAGGGTGGCGATCGCACGAGCGCTGGTAAACCGTCCGCAGATCCTGCTCGCTGACGAGCCTACCGGAAATCTGGACTCCGAGAATTCGATGGCGGTCCTAGACACGCTCAAGACTCTCCACCAGAATCTGGGGCAGACCGTCATGATGATCACCCATAATCCAGAGGCGGCGGCGTACTGCACGGACCGGGTCGTGCGCATGAAGGACGGCCGGATCGCTTAGGTCCGTCCGGGATTCGAAGGCCAGCCGGGGCCGAGACCGGCCTCGCTCGCCTCAGTCGCCGTAGACGCGCTCGTACATGGCGCGATTTCGGAGCACGGACTGCACGTACCCGCGGGTCTCGCTGAACGGAATCGTCTCGGCGAATTCCTCGCTGTCCTCAAACGGGCCAAGCGCCATCCACTGCCCGATGCGCCGCTCCCCGGCGTTGTAACCCGCCAACGTCTTTTCCAGCTCTCCACCGAACTGCGCCAGCACCTCCTTGAGGTGGAACGTGCCGAGCCGCAGGCTGATGTCAGGTACCGTCAGCTTCCGGTTGGCGAAGCCGGAGATGCCCAAGCGGCGGAACAGTCCGCGGCCCGTCCCGGGCATGATCTGCATCAGGCCCAAGGCGCCGGCACGGGACCTCGCGCCGGCGTGAAACTCCGACTCCTGGCGGATCAGGGCCGCCACCAGATACGGGTCCAAGCCGTGGCGCTCGGACCTGGAGCGCAGGCGATCTTCCCAGCCGATCGGAAACAGCAGGCGCCAGTATTCGATGTCCAACGAATCGTAAGGCATGCGCAGATAGCCGAATACGTAGCGCTTCATCGCCCGCAACGCCAAGTGGTGCTCGTCGCGACCCTCGTGCATGCGGCCGAGATGCAACCCGGCGAAGTGGCCGTCCGGCTTGCGGTAGTCCACACGGGAGTACTCTGTGCGGGCGTCGTCATCGAACCCGAGCTGGTGGAGGTCTCCGGCCCGCTGCAGCAATTCCTGCGTTGCTGCGAGCGGCTGTGACGCGAGCGACCGAACCTTGGGCAGGCCAGCCAAGATCCTGCGCTCGGTTTGCGCGTCCGCGGTCACGTTGCCCATGCGCCGGAGCCGCTCCTCAGAAAGGAACGCATAGTAGTAGTGCGGAAAGCCGCCCATGACCGCATTGAAGTGCGCTGCGGCTTCCGCCCGGCGCCCGCGGTCCTCGTGCAGGCGCCCGAGCCAATAGATCGCCCCGGCCCCTGTGGACGCGCCACCGTAGCGCTGGATGTGTTCGTTCAGCAGTTCGGCGCGGTCGGGAGTGTCGTCCAGCCAAGCGCGCCAGCAGAGCTTCCAATGGGCGTAGGCGGCATGCTTGCCCTGCGGAAAGGCTTCGGCCAAGCGCCGGAACCACTTGGAATAGCTGGGCCGGTCGTCCAGCAGGTAGTAGTAGTTGCCGACGGAAAGCAGCGCTTCCTCGTACCACGGCGACTTGCCATGCTTCGCAGCCAGCTTGGAGATGCTGGACAGCATCTCGCCAACGATGCGCTTGCGGCGCTCGATGGCGCACAGCAGGTAGAGGCGCTGTGCTTCCAGTTCCGGCTCTCGAGGACGTGCCCTTGCTAGAGACGTGTACGCCGCGGAAGACCTCCGCCGCGAGTAATCCGCCGCGCCCCGGCCGATGACCGCTCGGTCGCGCTCGTCCCCCGTCAGGCCCGCACTCAAAGCCCTGCCGTATTCCGCCGCCGCGCGTGTATACTCGCGCCCCTTGCGAAGACTCTCCGCTCGCGCCAGCCGCCACTTGGCGGGCGCCTTAGGATAGCCGTCGCCCATGGCTGCACGCAGCCGGTTGAGTTGCTCCTCAGCGGCGCGAGCTTGGTCGCTGAACGGGTAGAAATAGTACGCCTCGCGATAGAGCGAGACTGCGCGCTCGAGCTGGCCGTCCAAGTGTTCGGCCCGCCCCGACAGGTATAGCCGAACCGGCTCTTCCAACGCGCTCGAACCAGCGGCAAGCAGCGCCCTGGCTTCGTCCAAGCGCTTCAGCCTCAGCAGGCTCTCCACGCGCAGCCGGCCGGCGGCAGGACGAAACAAGCTGCTTGGGAACCGCTTGGCGAAATCGCTGAGGGGCGCGAGCGCACGCTCGAACTCCTCTGCCAGCACGATGCACCGGGCACGATAGTAGGCGGCATACTCCGCCGCCCAGTCGTCCGTCGCACCCACCCTTGCCAAGGCACTCTCGGCAGCAGGGTAGTCCTTGTCCCGATAGTGCGCCATGCCGATGGCATAGTGGGCGAGCGCGCGATCCCTCCCGGACGCACTCTCGGCGAAGCTCTGCAAGGCGCGAAAATTCGCATCAGAGCGGGATGCACGCAGCGCCCGGCTCAACTCGCTGAGCTTCGCGGGAACCGCGCCAGCAGCGCCTGGTGCAACGATCAGAAACGTCGCCGCCAGCCCGGCGACTCGCAGGCATGGACTAGGTCTTATCATCGCGCGCAACGAACCGCCAGAGAACTGCTGAGCGTGAATTCTATGGATCGGAGCATCAAGTCTTGGGGCGCGAATTCAGTGCCTCGATCCAAGCCTCGGCCGTGAGGATGAGAGATTCGATGGCCGACTGTCGAACCGCGGCACCGTCCACAAGCACCAGCCCGAGGACGGTGTCCCGCAAGACCAAGGGCATGGCGCGCAACTCTGTGTCGTTCGAATAGCCCAGTTCAGACGCGAGTTGGTGAGACACGTTGTGCTGGCCGCCTGTGATGACTACCGCGTCTTTGGTCTCTACCGCATGGGCCAACGCGGGGGCGGATGCGAGATCGAACGAGACTTGGCCCAAATCCGCCGATCCGGCGGGAGACTCGGCGCCCGACGCGCGAAAGCCGGTCAGCCGGTTGCCATCGCTCAGGAGGACTACTGCACGGTCACAAAGCTGGCCGACCGAGTCGGCGAGTTCGACCAGCACCGCAGCGGCATCCCCCGCTGCACGAATCCGCCGCGTCGAGGCGGCGATTTGATCCAGCAGAGCGGCAGTGTCGGCGGCTGTCTTCGATGCAAGGGCCGTGAGGCGATCCTCGGCAACCCGACCGGCCTCTTCGCCCAGGCGGGCCAGGTGTTCTTGGCAGATAGAGATTATCTCTGCCCGCACTGCGGGAGTCTCTGCGTCTGACATCAAGAGGGTGGGAGCGGCACCATCCGCGAAATGCTATTGTATCGAAGGCCAGAGCCTTGGCTGCTATAGGCGCGGAGCCAACGTTCGTCCCTCTGGCCGCACTTCGATGACAGATCTCAAGGGGCAGTGCGCCATCGTCACGGGTGGCACGAAGGGGATTGGTTACTCGATCGCCGAGGCATTGCTGGCCGAAGGGGCTCACGTGGCGATTTGTGGCCGAAGCCCGGCCACGCTCTCCGCGGCGATCCGATCTCTGGGCACGCAGGGCAGGATCGTTGGCCGTCCGTGCAATGTAGGCCGCTGGGAGGAGGTCGAGGGGTTTTTCTCATTCGTCGACCAAGAGCTCGGCGACGCGGACATCTTGGTGAACAATGCCGGCGTGGGTCATTTCGGCGCGGTCGACGAACTCGCCCCTGAACTGTGGCGGGAGGTCATTGATACGAACCTGAGCGGGCCGTTCTACTGCTCCAATCTGGCGGCGGCTCGCATGAAGCGGCGCGGAGGAGGATTCATTCTCAATATCGGCAGCTTGGCGGGAAAGTACCCGTTCGCCACTGGCGCGGCCTACAACGCGTCCAAATTCGGACTGGCCGGGTTCACCGAAGCGATGATGCTAGACCTGCGCCACTCGAATATCCGCGTAAGCACGATCATGCCCGGCAGCGTGCAAACCGGGTTCAGGTCAGAGATCGAAGGCGCGGAATGGAAGCTCGACCCGGCAGCCATTGCATCCATGGCGATCCACCTCTTCAAGACGCCCGGCCGGAACCTCGCCAGCCGCATCGAGATGCGCCCCAGCCGACCTCGGCGAAAATAGTCCCGGCGGAGGCTCGGACAGAACGCTATTGGGCAGCGCCCTCGCCCACGATCTCGTAGACTCGCTCCAACGCGCCGGCTAGCGACTCCGGGTTCTTGCCACCGGCTTCGGCCATGTCTGGACGCCCGCCCCCACCCCCGCCGACCAGCTTGGCAACGGCAGAGACGATGCGGCCCGCGTGGACCCGCGTCCCCGCAATATCCTTCGTGGCCGCCGAAATCAGCGCGACGCGCCCATCCTTGACGGTTCCGAAAACCACCAAACCTGAGCCCATCTTTTGGCGGACGGCGTCGGCCATCAGGCGCAGCTGCTCGCGCTCCACCCCGTCCAGCTTTGCCGCCAGCACCTTTAGGCCGCCGATGTCGCGCGCTTGGGCGACCAAGTCACCCACGTTCGTTCTCGCCAGCTTCGCCTTCAGCTCGGCGATCTCGCGATCCTGTCGGCGTCGTTCGGCCATAAGCCGCTCGACAGCCGACGCCAGCCCGTCGTCCTGGACCCTGAGCAGCGCCGTTAGGTGCTGCACGCTGTCAGTAGTCTCGCGGTAGTGCCCGAAGGCGCCAGTGCCGGAAATCGCCTCGATTCGCCGCACGCCGGCGGCGCTACTGGTCTCGCTGACCACCTTGAACACGCCGATCTCGCCGGTGCGCGCGACATGGGTGCCGCCGCAAAGCTCCACGCTGAAGTCGCCCACGCTGACAACCCGGACCCTGTCGAGGTACTTCTCGCCGAACAGGGCCATCGCGCCCTCGCGCACTGCCGCATCTAGATCCTTCACCTCTGTGACGACTTCGGTGTCGCGCAGAACGTGCTCGTTGACCAAGTCCTCGACATCCTCGAGTTCTCGAGCCTCGATCGGCGCGTAGTGCGTGATGTCGAAGCGCAGCCGCTCGGGATCCACGACGCTTCCGGCCTGCTTCACATGAGTGCCCAACACCCTTCGCAGCGCGGCGTGCATCAGGTGCGTGGCGGTGTGGTTGCGCCGGGCCGAGTCCCGGCTCGATTCATCCACGCGTCCGGCCAGCATGTCACCGAGCGCTATATCGCGCAAGACCTCGACGCGATGCACGCTGGTCCCCCGCACCGGCGCTTGTACGTCCGAGACTACGGCAACCGTTTCCGAACCGCGTGCGAGCACGCCGCGATCACCGACCTGTCCGCCGGCTTCGGCATAGAACGGTGTCCGTTCCAAGACCACTTCTGCTCGAGAGCCCGCCTCGGCCGCTTCGAGGGCCTCCCCGTTCCGCAAGAGCCCGACAACGCGCAGTTCCTCGTCACTGGTCCGGTCGTAGCCAACGAACACGGTCTTGCAGCGCTCGGAGAGATCGATCAGAGCAGGCGTAGCGGCCGCATCGCCCTTTGCAGGGCCCTTCCAACTTGAGCGGGCGCGCGCACGCTGGCCGGCCATTTCGGACTCGAAGCCCCGCAGGTCGATCCTGAGGTCGCGCTCTCGCGCCATCTCCTGCTGCTCGTCCATCGACAACCCGAACGTGTCGTACAACCGGAAGGCCACCGCACCTGGGATCATGCCGTCTTCGAGCTTCTCGAGCGCGCTTTCGAACTCTCGCTCCGCCACCGCGAAGTTGCGCTCGTAGCGCAGTTCCTCGTCGCGCACGATCCGTGCGACACGCCCGGACGACTCCTTCATCTCTGGATATGCCGACTGCATCATCTCGGCGACGAAACCCGTCATCTGATGCAGGAACGGACCTTCCGAGCCGGCCAGCCTGGCGTGGCGGAGCGCCCTGCGGATGATCTTGCGCAGCACGTACCCCCTGCCCTCGTTGGCGGGCATCACATCGTCATGCACCAAGAACGCCGCGGAGCGGCTGTGGTCAGCCACGATCCGCAACGTAGTGTCCGTGGCAGGATCGGCTCCGTACTGGATGCCCAGCAACGCCCCGGCGCGATCAATGATCGGCCGGAACAGGTCGGTGTCGAAGTTGGAGAGCTTGCCCTGCAGCACGGCAGCTGTCCGTTCTAGGCCCATGCCGGTGTCGATGGATGGCCTGGGCAGGGGGTGAAGCTCGCCTTGCTCGTCGCGGTTGAACTGCATGAAGACGAGATTCCAAATCTCGACGTAGCGCGAGACCTCGGCCGGGAAAGGGTCATCCGGCTCCCCGGGCTCGAGGCCCTCGGGGCCGTAGTCGTAGAAGATCTCCGAGCACGGCCCGCAGGGCCCGGTGTCGCCCATCTGCCAGAAGTTGTCCTTCTCGCCGCAGCGCTTGATGCGATCCAGCGGCACTCCCGCGACCTTTGTCCAGAGCCGCTCGGCATCGTCGTCGTCGCGGAAGACGGTGACATACAGCCGGTCCTTGGGCAGGCCGTAGACCTCCGTGATCAGTTCCCACGCGAAACGGATAGCGTCTTCCTTGAAGTAGTCGCCGAACGAAAAGTTGCCCAGCATCTCGAAGAACGTGTGGTGTCGCCGGGTGCGGCCCACGTTCTCGAGGTCGTTATGCTTGCCCCCCGCCCGGACGCACTTCTGCGACGTGGTCGCGCGCGCATAGGGGCGCCGTTCGTCACCGGTAAAGACATCTTTGAACTGGTTCATCCCGGCGTTGGCGAACAGCAGCGTCGGGTCGTTCGCCGGCACGAGCGACGAGCTGGGCACCCTGCGGTGCCCCTTCGTCTCGAAGTAGTGCAAGAACTGCTCGCGGATTTCGTCGCCAGTCATAGAGGACAGAGCCGGGCCCCACGCGTTGGGGCAAACTCCCATTCTAGTGCCGACTCAGCCAGTCTCGAAGCAAGCGGCAGGACGACCGACGGACTGCCGGGTTGCCGCCTGCCGACAGCGGGGCAACCGGCGAACCTCCGCCTGCTCAACGGCCCAGCCGCATCCACTGGGCCATGTTGCCGGGGGTGATGCCGGAAATCGCCGAAACGCTGTCTGCTCCCGCCGCCAAGACTTCGCTCGCGTTGGAGAGCGTGATGCCTCCTATCGCAACCAACGGCTTGGCCGTCATTGAACGCGCCTCGCGCACGCCTTCGATTCCGACGACCGGGTCTGGATTCCGCTTGCTGGACGTGTGGAAGGCCGGACCAATCGCCAGGTAGTCGGCCCACCGGCACGCGTCGTCCGAGAGTTGGGCGGCATTGTGGGTTGAGTATCCCAACAGGATGTCCGAGCCGATCAGCCGCCGCACTTCTGCAGGCGGCAGGTCGTCTTGCCCGACATGGACGCCGTCGGCCTGCAAGGCCAGGGCGATGTCCGCCCGGTCATTGACCACGAAAACGACGCCAGCATGGCGCAGGACCTCGCCCGCCGCACGGGCTTCTTCAAATTGCCGTCTACCGAACTCGCCCTTGTGTCGGTACTGGACGATTCGCGCGCCGGCATTTGCAAGAGCGCTCGCCATTCGTGCAGGATCGCTCCCGGCCGCCCTCGGGGCGCCGGAATCGATGATGGGATAAACCGCCGGAAAATCCGCAAGAACCGCCGACCTGAGCCGCGCATCCATTTTCCGCTTCCATGCGGTCGCAAGCGAGAGCGGCCTACCCGATTTCGAGGATCTCCCCTTCCTTCGCTGTTCCCGCCGCATTGATGCGCTTGATCGCGTCATCGGTGCTCTTCTGGATCAGGTCGTGGCCGCGCTTGCTCTCGTCCTCCGAGATGGCCTTGTCCTTCTCGAGCTGCTTGATTGCGTCGTTGGCATCGCGGCGGATGTTGCGCACAGCCACCCTGTGCTGTTCGACGACATCGTGGAGCCGCTTGACGAGATCGTGGCGGCGCTCCGCAGTCAGGGGCGGCACGGCCAGGCGGATGATCTTGCCGTCATTGGCCGGATTGATGCCAAGGTCGGACAGTTGAATCGCCTTTTCGATGGCACCCAACTGCGTGATGTCCCATGGCTGAATCGTGAGAGTCGTGGGATTCGGCGTAGCCAGCGTCGCCATCTGGCTCAGCGGCGTGGAGGTGCCGTAGTAGTCGACCTTGATCGGATCTAGCAGAGCGATCGAGGCGCGCCCCGTGCGAATCGTGGACATCGCACGGGAAAGGTCTTGGACCGACTTCTCCATCCGCGCGCGTGCCTCGGTGTTGACCTCGGCGACGTTCTCTCCGTGGATGTGTGTCATGCGCGTCTCTCCTTATTTTCTTGCTCCAAACACCCTAGGACATCAGCGTGCCGGGAGTCTCGCCGCGCGCCACGCGTGCCAAGACGCCCTCTTCGTCCAGCCCGAAGACCAACACCTTTAGCGAGTGGTCGCGGCACATCGCCACCGCCGTGGCGTCCATCACAGCCAGCCTCTGAGCCAGCACTTGGTCGTACGACACGGTCTCGAACGCTTTCGCATCCGGGTGAAGCGCGGGATCCTTGTCGTAGACCCCCCCGACCTTGGTGCCCTTGGCCAACACGTCGGCCCCGATCTCTACCGCGCGCAAGGAGGCGGCGGTATCGGTGGTGAAGTATGGATTGCCGGTGCCCCCGGCCAGCACCACGACCTCCTGCCGCTCGAGAGCCGCCACGGCCGCCCCGCGACCGTAGGCCTCGGCAACGGCCGCACATGGAACGGCGCTGAGCACCCTGCTCGGAACCCCCGCTCCGCGCAGGGCCTCGGCCAGCGCCAGCGAGTTGATCAGCGTGGCGAGCATGCCCATGTGGTCGGCAGTCGTGCGCTCGATACCCGCTGTTGCAAGCGAGGCCCCGCGCACGAAATTGCCCGCACCAAGCACCAGCGCAACCTCTGCGCCTTCGGAGCGCGCCGCGCCAATCTCGCGCGCGAGCCAAGCCAAGCGAGCCTGGGCAATGCCGCAAGCGTCCGGGCCGGCGAACATTTCGCCCGACAGCTTGAACAGGACTCGGCGCGGCTTGTGCATGGTCAGGGCGGCCCCATGATAGCCCGGCTGAAGGTAGGGGTCTGGCTGGCTCGGCCCTACGAGTCCTCGCCGACCTTGAAGCGCTGGAAGCGCCGGATGGCCATGTTCTCGCCCAGCCTGGCGATAGTGGTCTGGAGCAAGCTAGCGATGGTCGTGGACGGATCCTTGACGAACGGCTGGTCTACCAGCACGATCTCCTCATAAAACTTGCCCATGCGGCCATCGACGATCCGATCGACGACGGCTGCGGGCTTGCCTTCCTGCAAGGCGCGGTCGCGCTGGATCTGGCGCTCCTTGTCCACGATCTCCGCCGGCACCTGCTCGCGAGTGATGTACTGCGGATCGGCGGCCGCGATCTGCATCGCAATGTCCTTGACGAGCTGCTGGAAGTCGTCTGTGCGCGCCACGAAATCCGATTCGCAGTTCACTTCGACAAGCACGCCAAGCTTGGCGCCGGCATGGATGTAGCTGCCCACCACGCCCTCGTTGGCGGCACGGCCGCTCTTCTTCTGGGCGATCGCCACCCCGCGCTTGCGCAGCGCGACCTCGGCAGCGGCAAGATCTCCGCCAGCATCGACGAGTGCCTTTTTGCACTCCATGAACCCGGCACCACTCTTGTCGCGCAGTTCCTTGACTAGCTTTGCGCTAACTTCCGCCATTGCATGCCTCCCCTCAAAATCCTCCGTCGAGATCGGCCTGGCCGGCACCTACTCGGCGACCGGGGAAACGCCGACGCCGTCGTCCGCCAGCGCGCCGGTTGAATCGCCACTTTCATCGCCCACCGGCTCGTCCTCGGGCGGCGGGATGGTGGCCCTGCCTTCAAGGACCGCTTCGGCCACCCTGTTGGTGAACAGCGAAATCGACCGCAGAGCGTCGTCGTTGCCAGGGATCACGTAGTCCACCTCGTCCGGGTTGGAATTCGTGTCCACAACCGCGATCACGGGGATGTTGAGCTTGCGCGCCTCGTGCACGGCGATCTCTTCCTTGCGCGTGTCGATGATGAAGACCATGTCCGGCAAGCCCGGCATGTCCTTGATGCCCGCGATGTTGGCCGCCAGCGCCTTGCGCTCGCGCTCGAGGCGCGAGATCTCCTTCTTCCTGCGCCCCTCATAGCCCTCTTCTTCCGCGAGCCGCTGGAGTTCCTTGTAGCGGTCGAGCGACTTCTGCACCGTGACCCAGTTGGTCAGCAATCCGCCGAGCCAGCGATGGTTGACGTAGTACATGCCGCAGCGGCGGGCCTCCTCGGCCACCGCCTCCTGGGCCTGGCGCTTGGTGCCGACGAACAGCATCGTCTTGCCAAGAGCGGCCTGCTCGCCGATGAACTGCAAGGCCTCTTTGAAGTTCTTCAGGGTCTTCTGCAGGTCAATGATGTGGATGTTGTTGCGTTCGCCGAAGATGAACTCCTTCATCCTCGGGTTCCAGTGCCTGGTCTGGTGCCCGAAATGAACGCCGGCTTCGAGCAGTTCCTTCATGGTGATTTGCGGCACGGTACCTCCGTTGACGGCTGTGCGCGGGTCTACGGCAGCTTGTGACAAGCCGCCCCGAACGGCCGGGACCTTCCAAGCAGGATTTGGCCACGGACGCTATGTGAGCTTGATTCGATCCCCAACTAGCGCTTCGAGTATTGGAACCGCTTGCGAGCGCCGGGCCTGCCGTACTTCTTGCGCTCGTGCTTGCGCGGGTCGCGAGTGAGGTAGCCGCCCTTCTTGAGCAGCGGCCGCAACTCGCTGTTGAACTCCTGCAGGGCGCGGGCGATGCCCAGGCGGACGGCGTCAGCCTGGCCCGACTTGCCGCCGCCATGGACCAGAATCAGCGCGTCGAACTTGCCATCCGTCTCGCTTGCCAGCAGCGGCTGGCGCACCTTGGCCTTCAGAGACTCGGTCGGGAAATACTGCTCCGGCGATTGATCGTTGATTTGGATCTTGCCCGCTCCCGGTCGCAGGAACACGCGGGCGACGGCGCTCTTGCGCCGCCCCGTCCCCAACCACTGTGTTTGATTCGGCAAAACGATGACTCCTGTTCCTGCTGGCTCCGCTACAGCCGGCTAAAAGGTCCACGGCTTCGGCTGCTGTGCCTGGTGCGGATGGTCAGCACCGGCGTACACCTTGAGCCGCGACTTCAGCTGCCGCCCGAGCTTGTTCTTCGGCAGCATGCCGGCCACTGCGCGCTCGACCAACCGTTCCGGGTGCTTCTCGCGCACCTCCTTGGCCGTCTCCTGCCTGATACCGCCCGGGTAGCCAGTGTGCCGGTAGTAGATCTTGTCGGTCTCCTTCTTACCGGTCAGGCAGACTTTTTCGGCGTTGACTACGACAACGAAGTCGCCGGTCTTCATGAACGGGGTGAAATTCGGCTTGTGCTTGCCCCGCAGCAGCGTCGCGGCCTGGGTGGCCAAGCGGCCCAAGGGCTTGTCTTCGGCGTCCATGACGTACCAGTCATGGGTCAGCTCGGACGCTTTGGGGACGTACGTCTTGTTCGACATTTCCGAAACGGTGCACGAAGCGGAACCGCTGCCTCGCGAGTATTCATCGTACCGCGCCGGCCGCACGCGGGTCAAACAGGGCGAAGGCAGCAAGGCAGGGGACGTTGAAAGCAGCCCGGCGCGGCCGAGTTGGGGACGTGCGGGGCTGTTGTCCCCGCCAGTCGCAGGCAGGCGATGTGCTTGGCGACTCCGCTCCTTCTCACACCTGCGGACCACGGCGCGTCCTGTGTTCTCTGCGTGTGCGGATATTGTGCGTGTGTTAGGATAGTGGTGGTCTTTGGTTAAACGCCAAGGTAGCCGGCCGGCCCTTAGCTGAGTTCGGAACCGTGGTGAATTGACCTGTTTGTACGAAGGCAGAATTGTTCACGCAGGAGGACAAGACAAGGATGACTCAACTACTCCGCGCAAGCTGGCTGGCCGCCGGCACGCTTGCGATTATCGGGTTGATCGCGCCGTCCGCTACCGCCCAGTTGATCCAAGGCGGGATCGACGGACTGGTGACGGACACCACAGATGCCGCCATCGTCGGCGCTGAGGTCACGATCACCAACGAGGACACAGGCCAAGTCCGCGAGACAACCACTGGCGCTGCTGGAAACTACAGCTTCGCCACTGTGAATACCGGGAACTACACGGTGACGGTGCGTTCGGACGGGTTCCAAGCGTCGACCACGACCGGAGTCGTGGTCTCGCAGAACAACGTCACGCGCGTCAACGCGAGCTTGGAGATCGGCCAAGTCACCGAAGTCGTGACCGTCGAGGCGTCGGCTGCGACGCTCCAGACAGACCGTGCCGAGGTGCGCCAGGAAGTTACCGAGACAACCTTGCGGAACGTGCCAGTTCCGCTCGGCCGGAACTACCAGATGCTGTTCGTCACGCTGCCGGGCTTCTCGCCTCCGCAGAATGCGCACTCGGTGCCGACGAATCCGACCCGCGCCGTGCGCTTCTCAGTCAACGGCACGAGCCGCTCCAACAACAACACCCGCATCGACGGCGCTTCGTCGACCAACATCTGGGTGCCGCACATGACGGGCTACAATCCCGCGCTGGAGTCGATCGAGACGGTGAACGTTGTCACGAACTCGTTCGATGCCGAGCAGGGCCTTGCTGGTGGCGCAGCCATCAATCTGCAGATCAAGTCTGGCACGAATGAAGTGCACGGTTCCGCATTCCAATACCACATGAACCAGCACTTGAAGGCCTATCCGTTCTTCAGCAATCGCAATTCTAACCAACCGAAACTGATCAACAACCAGTTCGGCGGCACGGTCGGCGGCCCGATCAAGCGCAACAAGTGGTTCTACTTTGTCAGCTACGAAGGCACCTATGAGTCGCGGTTCGCGCAGCGGTTCATCGACATGGCGACGAACGCGATGCGCTTTGGGGACCTGTCTGGATCTCCTACTCCGATCTACGATCCCCTCACCGGGATCCAAGACATGACTGACTCCGGCTATGCACGGGACCGCGAGCCGTTCCCTGGGAACATGGTGCCAAGGAGCCGGATCGACTCGGGCGTGTCGGCCATGATTCACGACCCGGCATTCCCCGACCCCAATAACGTCGGCAATCTGTTGGGCGGCAACGGCGGCTCGCTCGGCCTGGGGCAGAACCATGTGGCGGACGGCTCCACGACGTTCTTCCGCGACACGGTGGATGCCAAGACCAACTTCAACCTGAGCCCGACGTTGACCGGCTTCATTCGGTTCAGCATGCTCGACTACCGAATGGCGAACGCACAGACGCTTGGGCCGTTCGGCGGAAACCGTCTGCACCCAACCAACTCGAATCCGGGCACGGGCTTCGGCAACACCTACTCCGGCACGATCTCGGTGACGAAGGTCGTCTCGCCGACCTTCATCGTCGACGGCTACTACGGCTACACGCTGGTCGACACGAATGTCGAGCAGCAGCGGCTGGAGGAGAACCTCGGCTGGTCTGTGCTGGGGATCCCGGGCCTGCAGTCTAACCGCTTCATCGACGGCGGATGGCCGCGCCTGCGCATCGACGGCTTCGAAGGCTTGGGAATGTCGAACAGCTTCCAACCGTACTACCGTTCGGACCCGCAGAACCAGTTCGTGCTCAACGCCAACTGGACCAAGGGAACGCACAACATCCGCTTCGGAACGGACATCTACCTGCAAGATCTCGACCACAACCAACCGGAGTTCTCAGGCGGCACGGGAGCCGCCTCGGGCGAGTTCCGCTTCCGCCAGAACACGACCGAACGCCGGGGTGGCGAGCGCGGGAACGACTACAACGCGCATGCCGCTTGG
Source organism: Bryobacterales bacterium (assembly GCA_028819215.1). Taxonomy (GTDB): domain Bacteria; phylum Acidobacteriota; class Terriglobia; order Bryobacterales; family UBA6623; genus VXMF01. The sequence continues at coordinate 69,673 of JAPPMG010000022.1, read as the reverse complement.
CTGCTCGGCCTTCCGCAGAATGCGGGGAAGATCTGGCAGTTCAACGAGAACGGCTACTTCACTCGCACGCAGCTGCTTAGCTTCTACGTGCGCGACCGCTGGCAGATCACTCCGAAGCTGACGATGTCCTATGGGCTGCGCTACGAGATCTTCCCATTCCCGACCCGTGCGTCGCGAGGCTTGGAGCGGTATGACTTCTCCAACAACACGATCTGGGCGTGCGGAGCCGGAAGCATTCCAGAGGATTGCGGCATTGACGTCGGCAAGCACAACTTCGTGCCGCGGGTGGGATTGGCCTACCGCGTGGACGACGATACCGTTTTGCGCATCGGTTACGGCGTCACAGTGGATCCCTTCAACTGGGCGCGACCGCTGCGCACCAACTACCCGATCATGGCCAAGGATGGCCCTGGGCTGCCGCACAGCTTCGGGTATTCGACCACCCTCAGGCAGGGCTTGGAGGTCATCAACGAACCGTCCCTCGGAGACGGGGTTCTCGATCTCCCGCTGAACACCAACGTGCGCACGATGGACACAGAAAACCTCACCAGAGGCTATATCCAGTCGTGGAACTTCACGCTGGAGCGGCGCTTCGGCAACTGGATCGCGACCGCAGGCTACGTGGCAACTCGCTCGGTCAACCAGCTTGCCGGCTTGGAACAGAACTGGGGCGACATCGGCGAGGGAAACTCGGGCCGCCAGCTGTTCAAACGCTGGGGCCGTTCCGGCTCGACTGCGCTGTTCGGCAGCCTCGGCACGGCCAAGTACGACTCCCTCCAGACTAAGCTCGAGCGCCGGTTCAGCAATGGCGTGCAAGTCAACCTTGCCTACACCTGGGCGCACGGAAGGGGCTACACCGATGAGGACTCCGGTGACGGCCCAGGATTCTTCCGTATTCCTCGCTTCTACGACCGTACCTACGGCGATCTCAATCAAGACATCCGGCAGAATTTCCAGATGACCTTCATTTACGAGACTCCGTTCGGAAGGGGCAAGAGTCTGCTTACGGACAGCCCGCTGGGCATGATCCTAGGCGGATGGCAGCTCAACGGGCTCATGAGCGCCTACACGGGCACGCCGTTCTCTGTGACAGCGAACAGCAACGAGCTCAATGCCGCGGGTTCTAGTCAAATCGCTGATTGCGTCGGTGAACCGCGGTATGTCAAGGCCGGCAGCAACGGCCTGTGGATTGACCCTGGCGCGTTTGCTCAACCGGACGGGCCTCGGTTCGGCACGTGCGGCCCCAACAGCGTAAGAGGCCCTGGTCTCTTCAACCTCGATATGGGGATCTTCCGCAAGTTCCGGCTCAGCGAGAAGACGACCTTGGAATTCCGTGCCGAAGGCTTCAACATGACCAACACGCCGCACTTCGAACGGCCGAACAGCCGAAGTGTGACTTCGGGCACATTCATGATCCTGAATCGCATCCGTAACACCGGGCGAGAGGGCATCGACGAACGGTTCTTCCGGGTCGGGCTAAGGCTCGGCTGGTAGGCTACGCGCCTCCGGTCAACTCCGAACACTCAGGGGCCGCGCTTCGGCGCGGCCCCTTCTTATTAGCGGCTGGACAGTCATCCGCACAACCGCACAGCAATTTCTTGCCGGCGCAGCATGGGGCCGTCTGTACGAGGTGGGCACTGCGAGAAAGAGGGAGAATGGCCCTCGTTAGCGGACAGTTGCCGGATGCCAGACGTACGGCTTCGGACAGGCTCGAAGGGACGACGAGGCACTACTCGACAGATGGCGAAGGCACGGGGTGAGAGTGCGACGGCGTTTTGTAGCCGCGGCCGGCGGCCTCGCTATAGGCATAGCCGGCTTCGGCGCCCTTCGCGCCGGTGGCTTCGATTTCGACTCGGGGCCGTAGACGCGGCCGCGGTGATTGTGGCGACCCTCGCCGACGGTCTTCTCGTGCTCGCGGGCGCAGATTATGATGCCGGTGTTGAGCCTGTCCTGGACTTTGAAGTCGAACTCCTTTTCGAAGTCGCCGTAGTCTCTGGTGGTGCAGAGGATGGAATCGGGGCTGGCTTCGGCGGTCTCGCCGACAATCGAGCCGTCGACGACGCGGTAGGTGGCAGTGCCATTGTGCTGTCTCCAGCCCGGCAGAGTCTTGCCGCCGAGTAAATCAACCCGATCGGCCGCGAACACGGGCGTCGCGATCAATAGGATGAGAGCTCGCATCGTGGCCTCCTTGGAGGGGGATTTGGACCCCCGCTTAAGGGTGGATCGGAGCCGAGCATGCGTCTCTCGCGCAGTGGTCTTCCGCCTTGTCGGTCGGGCCGTGCCTAGTAGCTTCGTTTCTCAGGCTTTGGGTGATGCGCTTTCGTAGTTGAAGGCGCAACAGATCGTGATATAACGGGCCCATGCCAGCAAGCCAATCGAACCAGGTCTTGATTGCCGGGCTCGTTTGCCTCCTCACCGCCTGCGCGAGCCCGACCGAGCGCTTCTCCATCGTCATGCTGCCCGACACTCAGTTCTACAGCGAGAAACACCCTGAGGTCTTCCACGCCCAGACTCAATGGGTTGCGGAACACGCGGAGAGCGAGAACATCCGGTTCGTCACCCACGTGGGAGACGTCGTGCAGAACTGGGATCAATCGGAAGCGGAGTGGAACGTAGCTGAAGAAGCAATGGGGCGACTCGATGGGATCGTGCCGTGGGGAGTGGCAATCGGAAACCACGACTACGACTTAGGACAGGATGGTCAACCGAGTAGAGATGCGTCGGCGTTCTTGAAACGGTTCGGCCCGCAACGCTTCGATCGTCGCGACTGGTTCGGAGGATCTCATCCCAACGGCATCAATACCTATCAGCTGTTCGAGGCTGGCCTACGCTCGTTCTTGATCTTGCACTTGGAAGCAGACGTGCCGGACGACGTCATCGATTGGGCTGAAGGCGTTCTGGAAGCGCACCCGGAACTGCCGGCGATCGTCACAACCCACATCTACATCAACGACAAGATTGGTGGCCGCACGCCGGCGGCTTACATGGGAGGCGAAGGGGCAAACTCGGGCGAGGAAATCTGGCTGAAGTTTATTCGTAAGAACCCCCAGATCTTCATGGTCCTTTGCGGCCACTGGGACACAGTCGGCGGGGAGTGGAAGCAGGTCTCGATGAATGACGCCCAGCAGGAGGTCATCGAGGTGCTGGCCGACTTCCAGACCCGTGAGAACGGCGGCAACGGGTGGCTTCGCCTCATTCAGTTCGACGAGGCTGAAAGCAAGGTTTGGTTCAAGACCTATTCACCGTCGCTAGACCGCCACGAAGATGACAACAACAGCGAGTTCTTCTTCAACGTCAATTTCGAAGAGCGCTTCTGATTCGAGCGAGCAAAAGGCAGCGATCCAACGCGGCCGACTCATGCTCAGTCGGCGCGCGCCTCCCTAGTAGCCACTTGCGAAGTGGTCTCCAGCTGAACCAGCGCTCTTCCCGTCTCGCTTCGAGACGCTGCTATGCCCCTTTGAGGGCTTGCCCGGCGGCCCGCAGCCCAGACGGGTAGGCGCCATGGACGGTAGCGGCATAGTCGCGGTTGGTGGCTTCACCCACGAATAGAGGGGTGGCATCCAACTTGGAGAGATAGCCCCGGAGGTCCGGCTCCTTCGGCCAGGAGACCCGAAGGAACGGTATGGCTACCTCATCGAGAACTCCCATGCCGAGGCGGCGAATCTTTCCCCGCTTGCTTCCAGGCCGCGAACGGTAAAATTGGCGCATCTTGATCAGAACTACGATCAGCCACTACAACAGCCTCGACAAACTGGCCGCGGGCGCCCTCGCGGGCGCCTGGCCGGCCGTCCGCGCGGCACGCGCCAGGCGTTTGATGGTTCTGCAAATCTGAGCTGGAAGCCGATGATCAAGAGTCTTGGATTCAGTTCATCATTGGCATTCGTCGCCGTGCTGGTCTTGGCCGCGGCCCTTCCGCAAGCGTCTAGCGTCGACACCAACCGCGGCGAGCTCCTGGTCCCGCGCTACGGCCCAACCGCCGTCTCCGATGGCACGTGGGTCTACGTCTACGGGGGCGCCCCCAGAGGCGCGAGAAACGGACCGGACTTCATGCACGACGGATTGCTCTCGCTAATCGAGCGCGTCGACCCGACCTCGTTGAAGTCGGAGTACTTCAACAACGGTTTGCATCGGCGGGCGAACCACGGGTCGGCTTTCGCGGACGGCTCCATCGTCAGCTGCGGCGGGCGCACCCAAGTGGGGTTGTCGCGCGGTCGAGACTCGTCGTGCGAGTCCCTTGACCTCGAGAGCGGAACCTTTAGGGAGCTGCCGGCACTTCCGGAATCGGTCAGAACGCTCGGCATGGTGGCTGCTGGCGACGATCTCTATGCCGTCGGCGGGCTCACGGAGAGCGGGCACTACTCGGCGGCGACGGTGCGTCTTGCGCCGGAGGCAAGCGCATGGGAGCGCTTGGCCGATATGCCACTCGCACGCGAGGGGAAGATCGTGGCCGTTGGCCGGCAGCTCTACGCGATAGGCGGCTACGACGGTTCAGCCATGCGTTCGGTGATGGTCTTCGATACGGAAGCGGAGCAATGGGAGCGGCGCGAAGATCTTCCATTCGGGCTGAGCGCACATTCGCTAGCGACAGACGGGGACTCCATCTACCTGTTCGGCGACTACGAGCGCATGAACTTGATTCACAGGTACGAGCCCGGTACGGGAGCGCTCTATCGGCTCGACCAGCAGATTACCCCTAGGCGCCACACCGATGCCGTCGCGGTCGCCGGCCGCGTGCTCGTGGTTGGAGGCAACCAGGCAAGCGCTGGTCAAGCGACGACTCTGATCGAAGCCTTCGAATTGGAAGACCTCCGCGCGGGAGGTCGTAGGATCGGCTCTGTGTCAAGCAAGTAGCCGTACCATTCGCCCAATTGCCTCGGCGAGAGTTTCGAAATCAGCAACTTCAGGGCCACCATCCAAGATTCAACAAGCCTAATGAGCGCGTATACGGACACGCCGTTCCCTGTCCGGGCGGATACCAGCGATCTCAATGGCGCAGGTTCCTCCTAGATCGCTGACTGCGTCGGCGAGCCGCGCTATGTCAAGGCCGGCAGTAAGGGCCTGTGGATCGACCCCGGATCGTTCGCGCAGCCGACGGGCGCTCGCTTCGGCACTTGCGGCCCCAACAGCGTGCGTGGGCCCGGTCTCTTCAACCTGGACATGGGGATCTACCGCAAGTTCCGGATCAGTGAGGGGACAACCTTAGAGTTCCGGGCCGAGGGATTCAACATGACCAACACCCCTCACTTCGAGCGTCCGAACAGCCGAAGTGTGACGTCGGGCACATTCATGATCCTGAATCGCATCCGCAAAACCGGGCGAGAGGGCATCGACGAACGGTTCTTCCGCGTCGGGCTGAGGCTCGGCTGGCAGGCCACAGGTTTCCGACCGAGTTCGACCTCTCAGGGGCCGAGCTTCGGCGCGGTCCTCTCCATTTACCTACCAGGCGGATCCGATAGCTTGACAGCCTTCCGCAATCTCGGATGCAGGTGTCCCGTGGACGCGTGGCCGTATTTGTCAGGTCCGTTGCGATGGCGAATCGGATCCCTGGCTGCACCCACCGCAGCACGCCGTCTCACTACTCCCGGCCACCATGGCCGACGCAGCTCCGACAGCGAAGCTCCAGCGGCCCACCGTCCGCCCGGTCACTTGCGGGCGTCCAAGCGGTCCAGAACTCCGCCCCATGCAAGAATCCTCTGATCTCCAGTCAGCAGTCGGTGCCCGTCTAGGGCGGTGGCCAAGATAATCCGGTCAGCAGGGTCGCCGTGGAAGGCGGCGAAGCTGTTGGCCCGGACCCCTATTTCACCGTCAACGGGCACTTCGACGAGCCCCTGCTCCAACTGTTCTCGACGCCAGAGAGACACGTCCCCCGAGAAGGCGATCCGCCTCTTCTGGTGAAGCAATGCCACTTCCCAGAAGGTGATGGCAGACACGGCGACCTCGCCGACGTGCCACGCGCGGTCGATCTCTCGCAGCGCAAGGTTCCCGAGGCGAGCGTCCCCGGTGCGCAGCCAGAGCAATACGTGGGTGTCAAGCAATGTCACGGAGCCACGCTACGGTCGGGATCGGTCTCGGCTTCCCAAGGCACATCGACCGGCCCGACGATGTCTCCCGTGACTTGTATGCGACCCCTGTCAATGCCGAAGAGCGTAGGGGGCTTTGTTCGGAAAGGCACTAGTCGGGAGATCGGACGACCGTGCTTGGTGATTATGACCTCGCCGCCACCTGCAGCCACTTCGTCCATTAGCTGCAGACACTTGGCCTTGAATTCCGATGCCTTCATGGTCACAGGGTTACCGAGCTTGCCGGTGGCGCTTTCCATTGGTCGGATCCTCCAGAGAGACGTGTCAAATTATACCATGGTCATGACCATGGTCAGATGCCGCCTGCCTGACAAACAGTGAGAGGCCCGGGAATCGTGCCGTTGAAGATGCGGGCATGGATTTCTTTGCCAGATCCATTCACGACCCTCTTCACTCCACGGGCGACAAGCTCGACGTCGACGATGAGCGAACCACCCGCGGAAATCTGTTCGTGCTCGGGGACGGACGGCGGTTGGGCGAGATCCTGCTTGATGCGCGGCAGACCGCCGATGTCGTCGGCCGACGAGTCGGCAGTGCCAGCCCGGGCATGGCTGCGAGCACTCCGGCTGCCTCCAGGACGCCTCGGCTGCTGATGTTGGAAACGGCTGCTAGGTCAACCTTGGCGGAATGGCATCCAAGGCTCATGTGGGCCGCAGTCCAGGCCGCACAGGTGGCATGCCGTGCGATCTTCCGCGACGCACGGCATCCTCGTTCCCTTGTAGTGCGACCGTCCACCGCCCTATCATGACGATAGTGTTCGCAGACTCGGTCAGAGCAAGGAGCGGTAGCAGGCAACGCTCAGAGAATCACAAGGTTGTTGCTGCGCTCTGTATCGGTGTTGGCAGCGTCCGCCAAGATCGGGATGCAACTGCCGAGGCCGGCACCAACCTAGCTTGGCCAAGATGGTTCTGAGAGGAATAGGCATGGATCGTCGCATCGTGCTGAAGGGGCTGGGCGGGGCGCTAACGCTACCCCTACTAGAGGCCAGCACGCTCGCGGATCGGTCCTCGCCAATGCGGCTCCTGATCGTCGGCAACCCGCTCGGAATGCACCCCGAGAACTTCTTTCCGGAGCGATTCGGCAAGACATTCACTCTTCCCAAGACCCTCAGCTCTCTCGAGTGGCTCAAGGATCGAATGTCGATCCTGGCCCATACCGATCACGGCATGGTCAACGGACACGGCCGCGAGATCTCGTTCCTGAACGGCATCCTGCCCGAAAACAGCCAGGCGTACCCGGAAAAGAACGTTTCCGTCGACCAAGTGATCGCTCGGAGGACATCCGGCCGCGTGCGGTTCGCTTCGGTCCACGCGGCTCTGGAGAGCGGGATCCGGATGAGTTGGAACTCCAACGGCGTCGAACTGAAGCCGTTCACGGATCCTCAACGGCTATTCGATCATCTGTTTCTGAACCTAACGCCGAAAGAAAGGACGGCACGGCGGGTGCTGATTGAACGAAACGCTAGCATCCTAGACTCCGCTGGAGAGCAGTTGGCGGCGCTGAGGCAGCGCGTGGGAAGCCGAGACAGCGAACGCTTGGATCAGTACGCGACCTCGGTTCGAGAGCTGGAAGGCAGCTTCGCAGACCGCACGCAATGGATCGACCGCGACAAGCCGCAGTTCGACATCTCCGAAGACTTCTACACCTACGAAGCGACCGTCGAGAATCGCTACAACGCCATCTTTGACATGGTCGCCTACGCGTTTCAGACCGATTTGACCCGGGTCGCCACCGTGGCATTTCCGAACGAGCTCAGCTACCGGGACCTTGACGGCGTCACTCGGGGCTATCACGCCTGCACCCACAACGGCAAGAAAGAGGAGATCGTCGCCGAATTGGTCGCGATCGAGTCCTTCCAGATCGCACAGCTATCAAGGTGCCTCGAGAAGCTCGACGCGATCCAAGAGCCCAATGCGGACGGCACCATGCTCGACCACACGATCGTCCTCTTCGGCAGCGGCATGGGTTACGGCGGCACGCATTCGAACCGAAACCTACCAGTCTTGGTGGCAGGCGGCGGTTTCGAGCACCGCGGCCACGTCGACGCGCGGAGCGCCTCCGGTACCAACATGCCCCTGTGCAATCTGTTCCTGACGCTGATCCGCCGCTTCGGCGTCGACCGGGACAGGTTTAACACCAGCACGGGGTCATTCGACCTGCGCCATGCCTAGTCTTGTCCGGCTAGCGGGCTTGCTGGCGGCGCTGGCGGTTTCTCAGTCAGTCGTGGCCGACCAAGCGTTGCTCAAGACTCATTGCGCGGCGTGCCACAAGGACGTGAACCCGCCGGGCGGCTTCAGCATAGGCTCCCTCGGGACTAGTCCCAACGCTCAGAGCATCGAGCTCTGGATCAAGAGCCGAGCATACGTCGAGGCCGGCTACATGCCTCCTGCAAACGAGAGCCGGTTGTCCGTCGCAGAGCGTAGAGACCTGGTCCGGTATCTGGATGAGAGAATCGGCGCCCACCCACACACGGCCGCTCGGCCAAATCCCGCACCTCCCAGAAGACTGAACAACCGAGAGCTGGCCAACAGTGTCCGTGACGTTCTCCTGATCGAAGACGTCGGCACCCACCAGCCGCTGGCCAGTGTGCTCGGCGACACTCTCGAAGACGGATTCGACACCATCGGCGACACCCTCGGCCTGAGTCAGTTCCATCTCGAACAGTACATCGAAGCGTTCCGCAGGGTCGTGGACGGGACCATCCTTTCGGGCTCGCCGCCGGTGGCTCGACGCTACGCGGTGACGGCTGACGAGATGCGGATGACAAGCTTGTCGCAAACGGCGAGGCGCGAGAGGGCGAACCGCACCCCGGAGAGCATCGATTTCCTAGACCCGCGACTACGTGTCTATTTTTCGAACTTCGAGGCCGCCCCCGCTACGGGGTGGTACCGCATCAAGATCCGCGCCACGGGTAAGGACCGCGGCATCTACGCCGCTGACGATACCGGCATTTACGGTGGCGACCCTATCCGGCTGGCAGTCCATTTGGGGGATCGCAAGAGAGTCTTCGACCTTCCCGACGGCGAGGCGATCGACATCGAGATCAAGGAGTGGATTGCGGCCGGAACAAGACTCGAGCTGTCCTACCCGACGGACGGACTCCGCTTCAGGGGCAACGGAAATTTCAAGTTCCAGTTTTCGATCGGCCATGACCATATCAAGCAGCGCGACCCCGAGTTGTACGAAGCGGTCTTGAGGGAGATGCTCCCGAAGGCCCCGGCCAGAACCGCCAAGAATCCTCGTCACTGGAGCCATTGGACCGAGCATTGGCAGGGCGCGCGCCCGCGACTGTTCCGTGCCGAGGTCGAGGGCCCGCTGTACACCAGCTGGCCGCCCAAGCGCCAGATCGAGCTATTGGGGGAAAACCCTCGGGCACAAGACGCTGCAATGATTCTCCTCCCGATCGCCGAACGGGCATGGCGTCGGCAAGTAGGCGACCGGGAACTCGACCCCATAGTGCGGCTGGTTCGGTCCAAGGCCAGCGAGATGAGCGATCTAGACGCAATCAAGGAGGGCATCGTCGCAATCCTCGCTTCGCCGTCCTTCCTGCTATTGAATCTCGGCGACAGCGGACCGGCCGAACGGCTGGCCACCAAACTCGGCTACTTTCTGGAGAGCACAATCCCCGACGAGAGCATGCGCAAAGCGGCCCACATGGGGACGCTGGATGACTTTGCGGGGATTCGCTCGCTGCTCCAGAGTCGAATCGACAGCTCCGGAGCCGAAGAGTTCCTGCGGCAGTTCCCACATTCTTGGCTAGAACTGGACCGGATCAACTTCATGGCCCCAGATCCGGATCGCTACCCGCTCTATGACCGCAAGCGCTTGAGCGAGGACATGGTCAACGAGGCGTTGCGGTTCTTCCGCCACGTGGTGGAAAACAACCTGCCCGTTACCGAGCTGCTGTCGGCAGACTACTCGTTCATCAACGCGGATCTCGCCAAGGTCTATCAGGTCGACGGCGTGCCCCAAGATTCGACGCTGCGCAAGCACACCTTCGCGGACGGGCGGCGCGGTGGACTGCTAGGCATGGGAGCGTTCCTTACATTGACTGCTGACAGCCTGGGAACGTCGCCAATCCACCGGGCTGTATACGTGATGGAGAAATTCCTGGGAATTCACCCGCCGCAACCCCCGGCCGACGTCGATATCACTGAGCCGGACATTCGCCAAGCAAAGACGATCAAGCAGATCCTCGCGGCCCATACCGAGGACGTGTCCTGCGCCTCGTGCCATGCCAGCATCGATCCTTACGGGTATGCCTTCGAAAACTTCGACCCCGTCGGCGCTTGGCGCGAGAACTACACGGAGCACATCGCCCCTAGGCCGTCCACGCAGGCCTTGCTAGAGATCGAGGAACAAGACAGGCGGCGGGCCGCGGAGGGTTTACCGGCGCTGCCGAGGCCTTGGGAGAGCAAGCCGATCCCCGTCGATGCGAGCGCCACCCTTTCCGGCGGGACCGAGTACCGGGACATCATCGAGTTTCGCCGCCACCTCCTCGGCCCGGAGAACCTCGAGCGCTTCGTCCGCTGCTTCATCGCGAAGCTGCTCGTCTACGCAAACGGGGCGGAGCCCGAAAACGAAACGGAGATCCAGAGTATTCTTTCCCAGTCGGCGCAAAGCGAGCACCGCATCGTGGACACGATCGCCGCCGTCGTGGACAGCGCGCTATTTCGGGAGTAGCGCAAGGAGCGCCGTCAGCGTCCGGCGACGCAAGCGCCTTTGCGCCGGACGCCCAAGTAGAGCCGGTGGCAAACGCAGGCGCGCAAGCCGCGCGAGATCCCGCGGACACCCTATGCGAACCGCCACTCGTGCAGAACTGCTGACCTACCTTGCCTGCGCAGCCTCGCATGCCGGCAGAACGCCACGCTTTCGCCAGCCGGGAAGAGGATCGAGAACCAAGCGAGCCACCCCTCGCAGTCGAAGTCGACGCTGACAGTCTGCCAGTTCGACCCGCCGGCCAAGCTGACATCCGACTCTCCCAAGCCACCCATCTGGGCAGGATTGCCCCAGCGCACTTTCAGATTCTGCGCCGCCTCGCTCCGCAGCTCCAGTTCCAGGCTCAGCGCCCCTCCTTGCACGACCCAAGGCACAACGACCTCTTGGGGACGCCGCCCCTTCCCCGTCCATTCCAAGCGGAGCGCGCCATCCGACTCGCTCAGCAGACCATTGTTGGTGTACCAGCCAGCGACCATCGTCCGCAGGTCGTACTCGGCGGGGAGCGGGTCCTCTAGCTCGCGGCCGTGATCATCGCTCTCTTCGATCCAACCCGCAAGCCGCTCCTGCAGCCGATTGAAGATGTCGGCGTGCTCCGAACTTTCCGCCAAGTTGTTGACCTCGTCGGGATCAGACTGCAGATCGTATAGCTCGTACTCGGGCCTAGCGGGGGCCATCCATAGAGCTGCCGGTCCGGTCAGCTGGCCGCTCGAATGCAACTGCCGCATGACCTGCAAGGCCGGGTAGCTCGTGTCCTTGTAGTGGTTCTTCTGCGAGTAGGGCCGATCCGGCAGGAAATTGCGGATCAGCTTCCAGCGCTTGTCCCGCACGCAGCGGATCCGGTCCACGGTCTCGTCGCAACGATCCCTCGCCGCGAACACATGATCCGGCTCCGGCTGCGCATCCGGGCCGATGAACACCCGGCCTTGCATCGCGCCGGGCAGACTCTCGCCGACGAGATGCAGCGATGTCGCCGTGATGTCGATATGTTGCAACAGCTGGCCATCGGCTGTGCCAGGCTCGTAGCCGACTGGCTGGAACTGCGGGGGAATCCGCACGATCAGGGGAATGTGGATGCCCTGTTCGTAGAGCCACTGCTTGCCGCGATGCAATGCCTGCCCGTGGTCGCCGAAGAAGAAAATGACCGTTTCGTCGTAGAGCCCCTCGTCCTTCAGGCGCTGGATCACCTTGCCGACCTTCACGTCGAGGTGCTGGGCGGTGTCGAGGTACAGCGCGATGTCTTGCCGGACCACCGGATGGTCCGGATAGAATGCGGGCAGCGGGACATCGTCCGGATTCACCGGCGCTTGATCAAAGCGGCGGAACTTGCGATGCGTCTCGGGGAAGTTGACCTGCGCATAGAACGGCACTCCATCGGGCCGCTCGTTCCAGTCGCTGCCGTCGAAAGGCTCCTCGACACTGAAATTGAAATCGGTCTTGCCTCCGACCCGGATGCCGGGAGCCGGCTCGCGGCAATTCGCTGTGAAGTAGCCAGCCTTGCGAAACCGGTCGGTAACGGTCTCGACACCTGCGGGCAAGCTGCGCGGACGGTCCCGGTAGCTCCGGTGGTTGTGGGCACCGATCGAGGTCTGGAACATCCCGGTCATGAGGGCGGAGCGCGCCGCCGAGCAGACCGGAGCTGTGCAGATGCACTGGGTGTAACGCACGCCCTCCGCCGCCAAGCGGTCGAGGTTCGGGGTACGCACGAACTCGTTGCCATAGCAGGCAAGGTCTGGCGAGAAATCCTCGGCCAGTATCCACAACACGTTCGGCCGCGCTTCGGCCGGCCGGCACGCCGCGGCCGCCAAGCCGGGCAGTGCTGGCGAAATGCGTAGGAAGCTGCGTCGCTGCATGGCCCACATTGTAGGCGGGCAGCGCGGGGTTGGGTCGAAGAAGGCGCGTTAGCGGATCGGCGAGAAGGGCAGTCCGGCCAAATGGATGTTCGAAACCGTCGAAACGATCTCCGCGTTGCTCCAGCCCGGCGTGACCTTGATCCGGTTCCAAGCCTCGCTGCTGCCGAAGGTCGACCAAGCCTTGCCGCGGGCTTCCATGTCGGCGTAATGCGACATGTAAATCAAGCTGGGCATGTGCGAGCCCACGATCGTTTCGCCGAAGAAGACCGGGTGGATCCCGCAGTCGCGGAAGATCTGGATCTCTTCCTCGTTGAACATCCGCATTTTCTCCTGCGTGTCCTGCACCGTCTCCTGCTCGTAGATCCGCAGGTCGAAGGCGCGCCCCTTTTCCGCAGGCGGCGGCACCTCGATAGTCTTCATCCCGTCGAACGCACGCAGCAGCCAGCTCTCCACCCGGTCGTAGGGAGCATGGTCGTGGGATCCGAATTCGGCGAATGCCTTGCTCCAATCCTTGTCCGCGCGCTTGGCGGCAAGCTTCTCGCCCATGTCCGCCAGGGAGTCGTACGCCGACAGCGTGTAGACTCGCGGCGTGAACTCTCCGAGAGTGACGCGAAAATAGCCCTGCACCAATCCCACCCGCTTCGTCATCGGCAGATGTTCCTGCTCCAAGAACTGCGTCAGCCGGCCGAACTGGTCGGTCTTCGAGTAGCGCAGCTTATAGCAGCGGATCTCAAAGATCTGGTTCTCGCCGTCAGCATTGTCGGCCGCGGCGGCAGACCCGGCCGCCAGTCCGGCGGCCGAAGATGTCGCCAGGAAATTGCGTCTGTCCATGAAGACCGTTATAGCACCTCGGCGGCGGCCCGCCCCAGGGATCGGGCCGCCCGCGTCGGTTGCCGCCGCGTCCTAGCGAAAGATCGAGCGCCGGCCGAAGAAGCCGGTGCGCGCTTGGGCGTCCCGGTCGGCCTCTTGGGCCGCCACGGCGGGCGGTGGCATCAATTCCAGGGGTTCGCTGGCACCCCCGCTGGAACTGTTAGCCTCGACTTGCGGCTGCAAGGTCGGCTCGCCGCCCGTGGGCAGCCCCGTCCCCGGCACTGACTCGCCGTCTTGAGACGACGCCTCCGGAGCCATCTCCGGCAACGGATCGTTCTGGAGCAGTTCGACGGCTCGCTCGGACTGCCACGACGAGCCGCTGCCTGCGCCGGAAACGACCTTCGCCCGCTCCTCGTTCTCCGCGCGGAGCTGGAAGTTCTGCTGTTCGAAGCCGGATGCAATCATCATCACCCTGACCATCTCGCCCATCGAATCGTCCTGGACGACGCCGATAATCAGCTCCGCGTCGGACGAGATCTCGCGCTGGATCAACTGCAAGGCCTCGGTCGCGTCGTGCATTCCGAACTTGGTCGAACCGGTGATGTTCACGAGCACCTTGCGTGCCCGCACCAAGCCCTCGCCCTCCATGACAGGACTTGCGATCGCATCGCGAGCCGCCTGCATCGCGGCATCACGCCCGCTGCGCTGGGCAGTGCCGACGACCGCCATGCCGGCTTCTTCGAGCACCGCCTTCACATCGGCGAAATCGGTGTTCATGATGCCTCGCTTGCCCAGAATGGACGTGACGCCTTGGAGCGTGTCGGAGACGATCTGGTGCGCCGCCTGGAAGCCCTCGAAGAAACCCGTGCCGGACTCGACCTGACCTAGGAGCCGCTCGTTCTGGATGACGATTGTCGTGTCCACGTTTTCGACCAGCCTGTCCAGGCCGTCGTCCGCGATGCGAGCGCGGCGAGAGCCCTCGAACGCGAACGGCTTGATCGCGGCAGCCACCGTAAGCGCTCCCATCTGCTTGGCCAGCGACGCGATCACGGGCGCGGCGCCGGTTCCCGTCCCGCCGCCCAAGCCGGTGACGAGAAAGACCATGTCGGCGTCGCCGAGCAGTTCAGTCAGGTCCTCCGTGTTCTCCAACGCAGACTGCTTCCCGACCTCCGGATTCGAGCCGGTGCCGTAGCCCTGGGTTGCGCGCTGGCCGATCTGCAGCTTGGTTGGCGCCGAGCAGGTCTGCAAGGCCTGCTCGTCCGTATTGGCGGCGACGTAGTCGACTTGGTCGATTCCGTTCGCAATCAGCGTGTCGAGGACGTTCCCCCCGCAGCCGCCGATGCCAACGACCTTGATGCAGACGGCGCTTCTTGGCACCTGCTCCAGGATGAACTTCACCCCGTCACCGGCTGGTTTCTCGGCGGTTTCGACTGGTTCGATCGTCATCGATACCGGTTCGCGAATGTCGGTCATAGTACTTTCTCCTCCTGTCGCAGGGCGCTGCTAGCGAGCTGCTCCTGCTTGTTCGTGTTCCTCTCTTGCCAGTACGCCAGTCGGTGTGCGTACAGAACCGAACCGGCGGCGCAAGCCCATCCCGGGTGCTGCAGCGTCGGCGGTAAGTTGTGTAGCTTGGATGGCAGGCCAATGCGAGTGCTCAGGCGCAGAACGTCCCTGGCCCTCCTCTGGATGCCGGGCAGCGCTGCCATGTCGCCGCTGAGCACCAACGAGAGCACGGCATCGCCTTGCGCGGTGATCTTCCTGATCTCCTCGTGCGCCATCTGAAGGCAGTCGTTCACACGCCGGGTGATGATCCTGTTCACCAGGTTGCATGAGCGCATGGCCCCGGAACCCACCGGGTCCTTCGGGTCGGGTCCGGGCACAAAAACCAACGCCCCTTCCTGCCCAAGATCGAACTCGATCCTGCCGAAGTCGGTGATCAGCGATGACGCCACCGCAGTAGACGTCTTGAGCGACCGCGCGATGTCCTCCACGAGGTCGTCCTGGCCGATAGGCAGCCCAACGGCCAGCCGCAAGCATCCGCGACGGTACACTGTCAGGCTGCTGGCAGCCTTGCCGAAGTCGATGTGGGCTACACCCTCGACCATTTCTGCATGGGTCAGCGTGCCGAACGCGGCCGCGAATCCGCCCAAGACGGTGTCCTTGACGCTAATCCCGGCCTCGTTCACCATGGCACCGACGTTGTCGTGGTCGCTCTTGCGCATCGACACGATCCGCACGAAAGCCTCAAGCCGACTGGCCGGATAGCCGATCGGGTCGCGCAGGCCGCTGCACGGACCCGCGATGAACTCCAGCGGGACAAGCTGCAGCGCTGTCGTGCCGCGGTGCACCAAGCCATGCTCGGCCTTTGCGATCGCGGCTTGAACGTCGCGCGCACGGATCTTGCCCTCGCCGGCCGGCAACGCGACGCCCGTATGGACCAAATGGCTCGCCACACCCGTGGCGCCGACTCCAACCACCGCCGAGACGATAGTGACGCCGCCGCTCTCCTCGGCCTCGCGGATCACCTCGTATACGGACTCTGCGGTGGCATCCTTGGCATCTGCTTCGCTGTCATCCCAGCGTGCGGGAGGCATGACGCCGCAACTGAGATACCTCAACTGCCTTCCATTCGCAACGGCGACCAAGCAGCGGGTCAGTGCCCCGCTCATGTCGAGGCCGACGAAAGTGTTCGGTTTGTCCGTCATGACTGCTTGTCGCCTCCGAGATCGAGCACGACCGGAATCTGACCCTCCAGGCGCAAGTTGACCGACTTCAGTGGGCCAAGAGCGGACTGCCAGCCGTCCACGCCTTTGACGAACATCTCCACGCGGTGACGCAGGTGGTCGTTGCCCATTTCGAGCCTGATCAGCCGGCCCTCGTGCTTGGCGAGGACGAGGGCGTTCTCCAAGTCGGAGACATTGATCTCCGACACCCGCTCGCTGAAACGCTGCACGCTGCAGGCGTCCATCACTGCCATGAAGAGCTTGACGCGATCTTGGCGCGCCCCCAAGTCCATCTCCGCGTCAATGCCCATCATTACGGGAAGGCCATCGCTGCCGGTGCTGCGGTACTCCAGCAGCACGCCGTCCGCATCGATCATGCGGACCGCTTCGCCACCGGCTAGCGGCACCAATGCCACCGGCGCACGCTCGTGCACAACCACGCGAACTGCATCCGGCCAGATCTTGGAAACGCGGGCCTCCTTGACCCAAGGGAT
This sequence comes from Bryobacterales bacterium, assembly GCA_028819215.1. GTDB lineage: Bacteria > Acidobacteriota > Terriglobia > Bryobacterales > UBA6623 > VXMF01. The sequence continues at coordinate 52,997 of JAPPMG010000022.1, read as the reverse complement.
AGCCAGCAACTGCTGACGCCGCTCAGAAACGTCTACCGAGGCCAAGCTCTGGCCGTTGTCAGGATCGAAGATGGCCACAATCTCGGATTCGTCTCTGGTCGCAACCCCTTCGACCGTCAACCATGCCCCGTCTGGAGAAAGCTGAAAGACCGCGGCCCCTGCGACAGTCCCCTGCGCGAGCCACCAAGCAACACCCAGCGTTGCCAGCGCGCAACCCGAGAGCAACGCGGCACGTATAGACCCCGCGCCAAGCCGCGGGCCGTCGCCAGGGCTGGCTGCCGGCGAGGCCCGGCGCGACCTCGAAATCTTGGCTGTCGTAGCCTTGCTGTTCTCTTGTTTCTTCACGATCAATCCTTCTCTCTTGTCCGCGAGACGCGAACGTCCGAACACTTCTCGCTGTCCTTGCCGCGGAGTCGTTTCAACATTTCCTCGCCCGCCATCCAGACGTTTCCGGCACCGAATGTGATGAGGGCTTCGCCCGACGTGATGGTGGCGAGCGCTTGATCGACGGCGTCCTCCATCGTCGGGCAGTAGTCGACGCTGCGATGCCCGGCTCGCAGGATCTCGCCCACCAGCCACGGGCTCGACACCCCGGGAATGGGGTCTTCCCCGGCGGCGTAGATGTCGACCACCCAGAGCCGGTCCGCTTGGCCGAAGCACTGGGCGAAATCGGCGGCGAGATCTTCTGTACGGCTGTAGCGGTGCGGCTGGAATATTACGTTGACCGCACTGAATCCGCACGAGGCGGCCGCTGCGAGAGTCGCCCGGATTTCGGTGGGATGGTGCCCGTAGTCATCGATGACCGAAATGCCGCGTTCGACGCCACGCTTCTGGAAGCGCCGGTCGACACCGCGAAAGTCATCGAGCCCGGCGCGGACGTCATCGGGCGTAATCCCCAGCTCGAGACCGACGGCGATGGCGGCGGTCGCGTTGCGTACTGTGTGCAAGCCCACGCCGCAGACGCCGAACCGGCCAAGACTCTGCCCCTCCCGCTCGAGATGAAACGACACCTCGCCATTTCCGAGCTCGACTTGATCGGCCACGAAGTCCGCGGTGGGCGAGACTTCGCGCAGACCGTAGGTCAAGCAGCGCCTGCGGACGCGCTCGGCGACATAGCGAACGCGCGGGTCGTCCGAGCAGACAATCACGGCACCGTAGAAAGGCACGTTGTTCCCGAAAGTCTCGAAGGCCTTGAGCAGCTCTTCGTCCGTGCCGTAGTGATCCATGTGCTCGCGATCAATGTTGGTGATGATGCCAATGATCGGATCAAGGGCCAAGAAGGAGCCGTCGGACTCGTCGGCTTCGACCAAGAGGTAGTCGCCTTGGCCGAGGCGCGCACTGGAGCCGATCGAGGCAACCCGCCCGCCGACCACCACCGTGGGGTCCTTGCCCCCTGCGGCCAGAATCGCCGCGCAGATTGACGACGTGCTGGTCTTGCCATGGCTGCCCGCCACCGCAATGCCATACTTCACCCGCATTAGCTCGGCCAGCAGCTCGCCCCGGGCAATCACTGGAAGCTTCCGGCGGCGCGCCTCGGCCAATTCAGGATTGTTGGCCGGTATGGCGGAGCTGGTGACCACGGCCTCGGCCTCGCCAACCTGGTCGGCGCTGTGGCCGACCCAGATCGTGGCTCCCAATTCGCGCAGCCGGACCACGACTGGCGATTCGCGCAGATCCGAGCCGGTCACGGTATATCCGAGGTTGAGCAGGATCTCGGCGATCCCGCTCATGCCGATTCCACCGATGCCGATGAAGTGCAGCCTCCTCTGTCGGAACGCCTCTTTATTGAAGGGCATCGCTAGTTCAGTCCTCCTGACCGCGCGGCGGCCTGCGCGACCGCGTCGGCCACGTCTTCGGCCGCTCCCCTCGGAGACATCTGGGCGAGCGCGCAGGACATCCGCTGCAAGCGGCCAGGGTCTGCGGAAAGGGCATCGATCTCGCGCACCATGCGCTGGCCCGTCCATTCCGAGTCGTCGCACAAGAGGGTGCCGCCTGCCTGGGTGACCGCCGCCCCGTTCGCCTGCTGGTGGTTGTCCGCCGCGAACGGAAACGGCACCAGCACTGCCGGCTTGCTAGCGGCGCACAGCTCGGCAATGACTGACGCGCCGGCGCGGCAGACCACGAGGTCGGCCTGAGAGAATAGCCGCGGCACGTTGTCGAAGAAGGCCGCAGCTTCGGCCTCAACGCCGGCTTCTCGGTAGGCGGCCGAAACGTCGTCGGCGTCTCGCTCACCGGTCTGGTGCAGCAAGCGAGGGCACTGCCGGCCCTCATCGCGCCAAATTCGGACCGCCTCCAAGGCGGCTTCGTTCAGACGAGCCGCGCCCTGGCTGCCGCCCAGAATCAGCACTGTAAAGGGATCGCCCGGTGCCTTCCCCTGCGCCTCGAAGAACTCTTTGCGGACTGGCAGTTTGGCCAACTGGCAGGACGCGGATCGGAATCTCCTCTCCGCTGTTGGGTGGCATACCAGCGCGCGCCGCGCTACCAGTGCCGCGAGGCGATTGGCCAGACCGGGCCTGGCATTGGGCTCGAGCAGGACCAGCGGCACGTCCATGAGCGCACTGGCCAACACCAAGGGGCCCGCCGCATACCCGCCCAAACTGAGGGCGGCCGCAGGCCGGTACGCGAGAACCAAGCCCGCCGCCACGGAGATCGCGGCCGGCAGTGACAGCAGGGTAGCCAGACGCCGACGCATCGAGACGCGGTTCAGGGCTCCGGCAGGCACGTGCCGCAGGTCGAATCCGGCGGCCGGGACCAGCCGATTCTCGAAGCCGCGCGCGGTGCCGACGAACACGCAGACCCATCCCCGCCGGCGCAGCTCCTTGGCTACTTCCAAGCCGGGAATGACGTGTCCGCCGGTACCCCCGGCGGCGATCAGCACGCAGCGACCTGCAGTGGAAGTCGTCATGGCTGGCTCGACCTGCTGACGGACAGCAGCCCTCCTGAAGCTGCGAGCGTCGTCCAGAGCGAAGACCCGCCGTAGCTGATGAACGGAAGCGGCATTCCCTTGGTCGGGAGCATGCCCAGCACCACTCCCATGTTGAGCACAGCTTGGCTCACGATCATCACCGTGACCCCGGCAGCCAAATAGAAGCCGAAGCGATCGGGAGCGTTCGTGGCGGCGCGCAGTCCGCGCCAGAAGATGACCGCAAAACCCGCCACCAGCAGCACCGTCCCGATCAGACCGAGTTCCTCGCCAACCATGGCGAACATGAAGTCCGAATGCGCCTCGGGCAGGAAGTCCATCTTCTGCTTGCCAGCCATCCAGCCTTGACCCAGCAGACCTCCCGACCCGACAGCGATCCTAGACTGGATAATCTGGAAACCGCCCCCCAAGGGATCCGCATCTGGGTCAAGGAACACCAGCAGCCGCTTGACGCGGTAGGGCTCCGCGTACACGAACACGCTCAGCAGCGCCACCGCGACGAGCGCGGCGGAAGCAAGTGTGCGGATCGGCACTCCTGCCAGAAAGATCAGGGCGCCGGCCAAGAGCACCAGGCAGGCCGTCGTGCCGAAATCCCTGCCCGCGATGATCAGGCCAGCCAGCAGGGAAACCACGAGCACGGGTGCCAGCAGAGTTCGCCCCAGATGCATCTTCTCTCGGTGGCGGTCGAAGTGATACGCCAAGAACAGGATGAGCGCGGGCTTGGCCAGTTCCGATGGCTGCAGGGAAAGCGGGCCCAATCGCAGGAATCGCCGCGTATTCGCCCCAGTGCCCAAGCCTGCGGCCACCACCAGCATCAGCACGGCGAGGGCCAATACCGCGAAGACAACCCTCGGATCCTGCAAGGACCGGTAGTTGACGAACATCAGTCCGTACATCAGCGCGAGCCCGATCACGGCAGCAACCAGTTGCTTCGCGAAATGGGCCGAACCCGAGATCTCGGTGGAGGCCGTGGCGCTGTAGACCATCAACAGTCCGAAAAGCACCATCGAGAGGATCGTCCAGATCAGCACGCGATCAAAGCGAAGCATCAGCGGCATGCTCCACCTCCAAGCCCTGCAACGATCCGGCGGAAGTCGAGCCCGCGCTGGATGTAGTTCGGATACTGGTCAAAGCTGGCGCACGCCGGCGCGAGCAGTACCGTGTCGCCGGATTCCGCGCGGGCTGCCGCACGATCAAGCGCGGCTCGGAGCGTGCGCGCCTCGAATACGGGAACGGCCCCGCCTAGCTGATCGCGAATTAGCGGCGCGGCTTCGCCGATCAACAAGGCCTCCCGCGCATTGCGCCGCAAGACCGGCGCCAGCGGGGTGTAGTCCGAGCCCTTGTCGTATCCGCCAAGAATCGCCCACAAGCCGCGGGGGAAGGAGCCGCACGCCTTGACAGCGGCGGCGACGTTGGTCGCCTTGGAATCGTTGTAGTAGTCGACCCCGCGAATCGTGGCGACGAACTCCATGCGATGCTCGACGGGCTGGAAGGACTTGAGCGCCCGACCGATCACCTCGACGCTCACGCCTGCCAAGGCGCACGCCGCAACCGCTGCCAGCGCGTTCTCTAGGTTGTGCTCGCCGCGGATCGGCAGGTCTGTCTCGGCGACGTCCTCTCCCCGATAGCGGATCCGGCCCTCGGCGGCGCAGGCATCAACGCCCTCGGCGCAGCGGATTCCGAATCGAACCACCGTACCTCGCGCCGTCGGCTCCATGGCGCGACAGTGCGGATCGGACGCGTTGAACACTGCGGCATCGCCGGAACGCTGGTTGCGCAAGATGCGCGCCTTGGCCGCAACGTAGTCAGCAAAGTCGCGGTGCCGGTCCAAGTGATCGGGCGTCACGTTCAGCACGGCGGCAACGTGGCACCGGAACGACGCGGCCGCCTCGAGTTGGAAGCTGGACAGTTCGAGCACGTGCCAGTCGTGGGAACTGGAACCGTCAGCTATCTCGAGCACCGGGGTGCCGACGTTCCCAGCCAGCCTTCCAGAAACGCCCGCTCGGCGCAGCACGTGATTGATCAACGAGACGGTCGTGGTCTTGCCATTGGTGCCGGTCACGCCGATCACGCGCCCGCGCAGCGCGTCAGCTGCGAGTTCGAGCTCGCCGCACACCGCGACTCCCCGCCGCCGCGCGGATACCAAGCCCGGAAGGTTCCACGGCACTCCGGGCGAGGGCACGATCAGATCCTGCTCAGCCAGCAGGGCATCAGGGTGCCCGCCGAAGTGCAGGCGCACCGGCAAGTGCTCGAGCGAGGCCACCGCGGCGGTCAGCTCGCCTTTGGCGCGAACGTCCGCAGCGGCGACGGTGGCACCGCGCGCTACCAGAAAGCGCACGGCCGCCAGGCCTGACTTGCCCAGCCCCAAGACCAACACTCGCTTGCCTCGCAACGTCATCGCAGCTTGAGGGTGCTCAAGGCCATCAGCGCCATGATCAAGCCCACGATCCACAACCGCGTGATGATCTTGGACTCAGGCCAGCCGAGCTGTTCGAAGTGATGGTGGATGGGCGACATGCGGAAGATCCGCTTGCCTGTGAGCTTGAAACTGCCCACCTGCAAGATGACAGAGACCGTCTCGATCACGAACACAGCCCCGATCAGCAGCAGCACGACTTCCTGCTTCGCTAGGACCGCCACGATGGCAAGTGCTCCGCCAAGGCTGAGCGAGCCCACGTCGCCCATGAAGATTTGCGCTGGGTGGGCGTTGTACCACAGAAACGCCAGACTGGCCCCGACCATGGCGCCGCAGAAGATGGTCAGTTCCGCCGCCAGCGGGACGCTGGGCACGTCCAGATACGCGGAGATCTCGGCGTGCCCGGCCACATATGCCAGAATCGCCAGCGCACCGGCACAAATGACCGTCAACCCAATGGCCAAGCCGTCTAGGCCATCGGTAAGGTTGACGCCGTTGGCGGTACCGGCCAGCACGAAGAACAGCCACCCGAAGAAGCCCACATAGGCGAAGGGAAGCGCTACCGGACTGCCCAGCAACGACTGGATGACCAGCTCTGGTCGAAAGTTCTTCGCGAACGGAAGCGAGAGCTCTGTCGAATAGTCCCCGCGACTGCTCAGCGCGATCAGGACCGACCCGATGAGCAGTATCAGGACGATCTGACAGCCGAGCTTTTGCTTCGATGTCAGACCCAGATTTTGCTTCTTGGCGACCTTGGTGTAGTCATCCAAGAAGCCGATGAGCCCGAAGCCGACGAACGCCGCCAGGGCGATTCCGACGTACACGTTGCCTAGGTCGGCCCACAGCAGCGTCGGAACGACGGTGGCCAAGCCGATGAGCAACCCGCCCATGGTCGGCGTTCCCGCCTTCCATCGGTGCGACTGCGGACCCTCGACCCGGATGTACTGGCGGATCTGCGCTGCGTGCAACCGCCGGATCAGCCAAGGGCCTACGGACAGCCCGATCAGCAGGGCGGTGAAGGTCGCCATCGTTGTGCGGACGGTGATGTAGCCGAACACACGCAATGCTCCGAACGCGGAGGACAGCGGCTCGAAGACAAGTTCGTACAGCATGCGGCCTACGCGGCCTCCCTTCCCTCGGAAGCCACCGCTCCAAGGCGGCCGCAAACGATATCCCGTGCCCGCTCAAGCTGCACCCCGCGCGATGCCTTGAACAGCACTGCGTCGCCCTGGCGCAGCATTCCCGTCAAGGAAGAAGCGGCTGATTCGGGAGACGCGTGGAATTCCGCCGAAATTCCCGATGCTGTGGCGATCTCAGCGGCATCCCCGGCGACGGCGACCAAGTGGTCGATACCGGCCCGTCCCACGGCTGCCCCCACGCGGCGGTGCAATTCGCGCGACCGGGCGCCGAGCTCACGCATCTCGCCTAAGACCGCGATCCGGCGCGACGCCGGCGTGGCGCGCAAGACCTCCAACATTGCTTCCATGGCGGGCGGGCTCGCGTTGTAGCAGTCGTCGATGAAGGTGATGCCGGCGATCTGGCGGACGCTTCCTCGCATGCTAGAGGGTTGAAGACCCCGTAGGGGCTCGCCGAGGCGCCCGGGAGCGACGCCCACTGCCGAGGCCGCTGCAGCAGCAGCCAAGACGTTGTAGACGTTGTGCCGACCGGCCAGTGGCGAATGCATCGGATGGCCATTGAGCCGGAAGCGCGCGCCATCGGCCCCCAGCATCTCGACGTCCTGTGCCCGCAGGTCGGCAGGGCGCTCGATGCCATACGTCAGCACCGTTCCGGAGTGCCTATCGCGGAATGCCGCCACGCGGTCGTCGTCCGCATTGAGCACGGCCGTTCCCGTCGGCCCCAGCGCCTCGACCAAGCGGCCCTTTTCCGCCGCAATCTCTTCGACGGAGGCGAAATTCCCGACGTGGGCAGTGCCGACGTTGGTCACGACGCTCACGTCTGGCGCGGCGATCTCCCCGAGCGGTCGCATCTCGCCGACTCTGTTGATCCCGATTTCAACCACGGCCGTGCGAACCTGATCGGGGATCCTGATCAGCGATAGCGGCAATCCGTATTCGTTGTTTAGATTGCCCTGCGACTTCGCCACCGGCAGGATGCCCTGCAACAGCGCCGCAATGATGTCCTTCGTGGTCGTCTTGCCACTGCTGCCGGTCACAGCGATGACCGTACCGCCCCATCCCCTGCGAGCTTCAGCCCCGAGCCGACCCAAGGCGAGGGATGTGTCCCCTACCCGCAGCAGCGGGCCGTCGCCGCGGTAGTCGCGCTGGACTACCGCGGCAACCGCTCCCTTGGCAAGTGCCTCGGGGACGTAGTCGTGGCCATCATTCGACGGCCCGCGAATCGCGAAGAACAGCTCCCCTGGCCTCACGCTGCGCGAATCGATCGAACACCCGCGGGCGGTTCCGGAGGCACCCTGAGCAGGCAGGCCTAGCCATGCACGAACCTGGGACAGCTGCAGCGTCACGCCCTGAAGTACCCCTTGGCATGTAGAGCCGCCCGCACGGCCTTGCGGTCGTCGAAAGCGAGCGTGCCCTCGCGAGTCGTCTGCGTGGTCTCGTGGCCCTTGCCCGCGATCAGCACGATATCTCTGCAGCGCGCCTCGTACAGCACGGCCTTGATGGCTTCCGCTCGGTCAGGGTCGGCCGTCCACGCATCGCTGGCCTGTCTCAGCCCGGCGGCCACCTCTTGGATGATGGCTAGCGGATCCTCGCTGCGAGGATTGTCGGAAGTCAGCATCACAAAGTCGCTCAGCGCCCCTGCGATATTCCCCATGGGTGCCCGCTTGGTCCGGTCCCTGTCCCCGCCGCAGCCGAACAGTGTCAAGACTCTTCCGGGCGGTTCCTTGCGCTGAACGATCTCCCTGGCTGCTTCGATCGAGCGGTACAGGGCGTCGGGGGTGTGGGCATAGTCCACGACCACCAGAAACGGCTGGCCGCAGTCGACGGTCTCGAATCGCCCCGGCGGGGGCGGGACTGCCGTCAGCCCGGTTTCAATTTCAGCTGCGCCCAAGCCGTGGCACTGGGCGGCACCCACCGCGGCGAGAATGTTGTCCACGTTGAAATCGCCGATCAGATTCGACTCCACCCGAACGCGGCCCGCCGGTGAGTCGATGTTGAAGCGGACGCCCTGGGCGTCCGATTGCACGCTAGAGGCACGCACGCGCGCCTGTGGGCCCCGGCCGTAAGGGAGCAACCGCGTACCGCCCAGCTTGAGCAACTCCCGCCCGGCCTCGTCGTCTGCATTGATGACGGCGTTGAGCGGCGGCCGCGCACCCGCGCCCACGAACAGGCTCCTCTTCGCGGCAGCGTAGGACTCCATGTCCCCGTGGAAGTCGAGATGCTCCCTGGTGAGATTGGTAAAGACCGCCGTATGGAACTCCATTCCGTAGATGCGCCCGAGAGCAAGGGCGTGCGAAGAGGCCTCGATGGTGGCGTGGCTGCCGCCGATCTCGCGCAGTTCCGCCAGCGACCTTACGATGTCGAGCGACTCCGGCGTTGTGTTGATCGACTTGGCAACCCGCTCGCCGATGCGCTGCTCGATCGTGCCCAGCAAGGCCGTGGTCTTGCCAACCGACCGGAGCAGGGCGTCGAGCAGATGCACGGTGGAAGTCTTGCCGTTCGTCCCGGTGACAGCTGTAATGTTGACGTCACGGTCCGGGCGCCCGTAGAAGCGCAGCGCCGCCATTGCTAGGGAGCGGCGGCCGTGCGACACGCGGGCCCATCGCGTCTCCATTCCCTCGGGGGCCCTGCGCTCACTAATGATGGCCGCGGCGCCGTCCCGGAAGGCGCCTAGCACGAACTGGTGGCCATCGACGCGCTCGCCCGGAAAGGCAAAAAACGCCTCGCCTGCCGAGAGCTTGCGCGAATCGTACTGTAGGCCGGCGACCTCCAGGTCAGGCACCGGACCGACTGCACTGCCTTCCAACATCGCGCGCAGTCTCATCAGCCGCCCTCGCTGTCCGATTGCAGGGCGTTGCGCAATTCAGCTTCCGCCGTGCCGAAGATGACCTTGATCGGAGCGCCTGCAGACAAGGCTTCGTTGGGACCGGGGTGTTGCTGCTGGGCCAATCCGCTGCCGTGTGGTTCGATCGGGATGCCGTGCCGGGCCCCCAGCGCAAACACCTCGCGCATCGTGAGCCCCAGCACGTCGGGAGCGGTGAGCGACCCTCCACCACGCTGCCGAGCGACAGCCTCTGTCGTGGCAAGTTCTGGCTGCCACGACATGCCCTCGGCCGCGGTTTCGCCCGTAGGAGCCTCCCGCTGTGCCAGCCCCGGCCCCGGCCCTGCCTCGTTCTGGCCCGGATAGATCGGCTCGTTCTCGACGTCGTTAGCCCGGCCCTGGATGAAGTCCGCCAGAAGAACCGTGTCGACGTCGGCCGGCGGGCGCGCTGGGATCGGCGGGACCCGGGACGGCGGCACGTTCAAGATGCGCAGAGCCTGCTGCACGACGGTCGAGAACACTGGCGCCGCAATTCGGCCACCGTAGTAGAACTGACCGCGCGGATCGAACAACATCACCACGCCCACCACGGCCGGATTGTTGACGGGCGCGAATCCGCAGAAGCTGGACAAGTACATGCCGTCCTTGTAAGAGCGCGTGACCGGATTGATCATCTGGGCAGTCCCGGTCTTGCCCGCCACGCGATAGCCTTGGATCTGCGCCAGGCGGCCAGTGCCGCTCTGGACGACCTGCTCGAGAATCGCCTGCATCGTCGCGGCGGTATCCTGGCTGATCACGCGCTCGGCCGGCGGCCGCTCTAGTGGCACTTCCTGCGCGCCGCTCTCTCGAGTCGCTCGGACGATCCGGGGCTGGACCCGGGTTCCCCCGTTGGCGATCGTCGCGAACAGGCCGGCCATCTGCACCGCGGTCACGCCGATTTCCTGCCCCATCGAGAGCGACGCTAGCGAGGCATCGGACCATCTGTGCAACGGCCGGACCAGCCCGCCGGTCTCGCCCGGGAGGTTGACGCCGGTCTTGGCGCCGAATCCGAAGCGGCGGATGTAGTCGTGCAACTTCTCCGCCCCGACCCGGTAGCCGATCTTGATCGTGCCGATGTTGCTTGACTTCATCAGAACCTGCGGCATCGTCAGAACTCCGTACGGGTGGTGATCGCGGATGCGCCGCCGGTCGATCCACATGCCGCCCATCTCGCAATCGAACTCATCGTCGACGCTCACCGACCCCTCCTCCAAGGCCGCCGACGCGGTCAGGACCTTGAAGGTGGACCCTGGTTCGACCATGGCGCTGACCGCAAAGTTACGTAGATTCTCGAGATCCTCCTTGGTTCTCGACGAAACGTTGGGATCGAACCGGGGCCAGCTAGCCATGGCGAGGATTTCCCCGCTGTCAGGACGCATCAGGACGATCGTTCCCGACTGGGACTTCGTTTCGCGCAGGGCGCGTTCGAGTTCTAGGTCAGCCAGTGACTGCAACTCCAGATCGAGGTTGAGCAACACGTCGCTGCCGGACTTGGGCGCTTGCAGCACTTGCCAGCCATAGCGGCGCTGAAGAGCGTCGTATTGCATCAAGCCCCGGCCGGGCGTGCCGCGCAATTGGCTCTCGAACTTCTGCTCGAGGCCGGCTTGGCCCGTGTGGTCGACGCCGACTGTGCCCAGCACTTGGGCCGCCACCGAGCCGTAGGGATAGTAGCGGCGGCTCTCCTTCTCGAATTGCAGGAAGTCTAGGCCCAGAGCTCGCGCTCGCTGCGCTTCGGCCAGGGTGACCGTGCGCTTGACCCACTGGAACCCGCCTCGCTCGATCCGTCTGCGCAGCGCGTGTTCGTCTACAGCAACGGCCTCTGCCAGAGCGGCCGCCACGGCCGGCGGGTCGGACACGTGGCCGGAGAAGATGCCTATGGAGTCCATCTGCATGCTCAGGGCCAGCTCTCGCCCGCGGCGATCGATGAGATGCCCCCTGCGCGCGGGAATGTCCACGCTGCCGACGTGCTGTCGCATCGCCTTGGCGTAGAGTTGCTCGTGCTGGAGGACCTGCAGGTCGACCAGCCTTGCGAGCACGAGCAGGAACCATCCCACCGCAACGCATGCCACAGCCAGAACGCGGCGCTTGGAGCGCGAGCCGAGCACTCTCCGCATGGACGCCACGGCGTCGCTTGACCGCTCCGCTCTGACTATCAACTTCACCGTGAGATCTTTGCCTGCCCCCTATTGCCTACAGCGCTCAGCTCGGACTGGTCGAACTCCGCAGCTTCGCTGGGGAATCACTCGCCGGACCGCAGCAATCGCGCCACGGTCGCATCCGATTCTCCGTCTCCCGGCGGCAGCGCGAACCAGCTATAGCTGTCTGGCTCGGTCTGTCGCAGCCCCATCTGCTCGGCCAGCGCCGCGACACGCCGCAAGTCTTCCAACCGTCCGCGCTGCATCTTCAGCCCGTCGCGCACAGCCTCCAACCGGCCAACCTGCTGGCGGAGCGCCTCCTGCTTGTAGCCAGATTGGGTGACCAATCTCTCCGGCCCCCACAGCAAGATCGCCAAGACCAGCAGAAACAGGCCTAGGCTTAGACCGACGCGCCAGACTTCCCGGTCCCGCGGGTCGTGCCTGTAACGGATTCCGCTATTGTCAATGTGCTTCTGGTACAGCGGCGCGCCTCCGATCGACATCGACTGCGCTTTAGCCGTTACAGGCCGGGTGACGCCGCCGGGCGCGGCGTGCTCCGTGGGCACGCCACGCCGGCCGTGGTGGGATTGCCGTCCCGGCGGCGCCTTCTTCGTTAGTACCTTCTCCATTGCTAACCGATCCTCTTCTTAGGCAGAAAACGCCATCTCCGTGCGCTGCACCGCTCGCAAGCGGGCGCTTCGGCTGGCTGGATTCCGCCGCACTTCTTCCTCAGACGGACGCACGATGCGGCGCGTCAACAGGCGATATATTCCGGCTGCAGCAAGCTGCCGGAAACTCTGCTTCACCAAGCGGTCTTCGCCGCTGTGAAAGCTCAACACCACGAACCGGCCGCCCGGAGCGAGCAGGCGCGGCACTTCGGCGAGCAGCTTGCCTAGCTCGCCCAGTTCGTCGTTCACTGCGATGCGCAGTGCCTGAAAAGTCTTGGTTGCGGGGTGGATGCGCGCTTTCGCGCTGCGCGGCACCGCCGCGGCGACGACCTCGGACAAGTGCGCGGTGTCGCGAATCGGGCGCGCTCGGACCACGGCGCGGGCGATGCGCCGGCTGAAGCGCTCGTCCGCCAGACCGTACAGCGTGTCGGCCAAGTCGGATTCACCGCCCCGATTGACCAGCTCGTCGGCTTGCAGAGCCTGGCGGCGGTCGAAGCGCATGTCCAGCGGGCCGGGATTCCGCATGCTGAAGCCGCGGCGCCCATCGTCGAGCTGCAGACGCGACAGGCCCAGATCCGCCAAGATCCCGACCAGAGGCAGGCAGTCCTTGGCCGCTTGCGCCAGCTTGGAAAAGCCGCCGTGAAAGTACCGGACCCTGCTGCCGAACTCGGACAGCTGCGCCCGGCAGCGCCGCAGGGCGTCCTCGTCCCGGTCGATCGCGATCAGCTTGCATCCGGCCGCGCGTTGCAGGATGCGCCGCGCGTGCCCGCCCGCTCCCGCAGTACAATCGCAGTAGACCCCGCGCGGGATCGGGTCGCCTTCGCCGAACAGGTAGCGTTCCATCTCGTCTGCCATCACGGAGTAGTGTCCGAGACCTTCCTCCATCACAGCCCCAGCGTGCTCGCGCCGTATGCGAGGTCCCCCGAGGTCGGCGCGTTGTTCGCAACTTGCCGCTCGAAGGTCTCCTCGCGCCACACGACCAAGTGGTGGTTGCGCCACTGGATCATGACGGGGCCAGTGAAATCGGTCTTCTTGCGCAGCGCCGCAGGCAGCAGCAGCCGACCTTGGTTGTCGACGTTCTCGGGCTTGCCAAAGCTGTTCGCCCGCATCAGCAGCCTGTTGTTCGCTTCGCCGTCAGTCGCCGTCTCGCCCGATGCCATCTGGGCCAGGATCCTGGCCCACTCCTGCGATGGAAAGACCTTGATCTCCTCGCCGTCAAAGCTGGTGACGAAGACATCGGCGGCACCCTCGCTTTCAGGCGCCCGCCCCGCCGCTTCGCAGCGCTCCCTGAGGCTGCGATGCAGCGAAGCCGAGAGCTTCAGCCGGCCCTTGGCGTCGACTCTGCCTGTCTCTGTGCCCCAGAACATGGCGCGATCACCCGCGTGGACAGAGGCGAGCGTGTTCCGCAGGTTCGAACCGCATCAGCGGGCAAGTTCCCATTTGGACCACTTTGCTCTATTCCTGACCACTTTTGACCACAATATTATCGAAAGCGCAAAATCCCCCTGTCAAGGCCTAATTCCGAAGAAAATTCGGCTCCGTGAAGATTTACTAGATGTAGGGTGCGATTGACTCTAAACGGCTATAAGTAGTGCATCGAATACGCTCAAACTAGGCGAGACTTGGGTCAGATCTAGAGCGAACCCGGAGATTGGGGCCGGAGCGCAACATTGCGATGCCCGGCATCGACTATTTGCGACAATGTGGGCGGCGCATCGAGGCCATTTCCAGACCAACGGTGCACAAGGAGGATCCGACCACCATGAAGCTGGGCCTGGTCACATACAACGTCGCTCGCGACTGGGATATCGAAACCATCATCAAACAGCTCGAGGCGGCGCGCTTCGAGGCCGTCGAACTGCGCAGCACGCATCGCCACGGAGTGGAACCGGGGCTGCCACAAGCGGAGGTCGAGCGAGTCCGGTCGCGCTTCCAGAACAGCCGCGTGCGGCTGCTGAGCCTAGGCTCGGCCTGCGAGTTCCACTCCCCCGACGAGGCCGAGCGGCGGGAGAACGTGGAGCAGACCGCCCGCTTCGTCGAGCTCGCGCACGACCTGGGCTGCTGGGGCGTCAAGGTGCGCCCGAACGGGCTGCCGCAGGGAGTCGCCCACGACCTCACTATCCGCCGGATCGGCGAGGCGCTGCAGGAGTGTGGCGAGCACGCACTGCGTTACGGGATCGAGATCTGGGTCGAAGTCCACGGCCGCCAGACCCAGCAGCCCGAAGTCATGCGGCAGATTATGGACGCCTGCGGCCACCCGTCGGTTGGGATCTGCTGGAACTCGAATCCGACCGATATTCGCAACGGGACCATCAAGCCGGCCTTCGACCTGCTCAAGGGCTTCATTCGCAACGTCCATATTCGCGACCTGCCTGACTACCCCCATCGCGAGCTGTTCCGGCTCCTGGCCTCGATCGGCTACGACCGGTACACTCTCGCCGAGACCGCTCAGAGCTGCGAGCCGGAGCGCTACCTGCGCTTCTACCGGGCCCTGTGGCAGGAACTGGCGGGAGACGCCCAAGCCTGACTGCGCGCGGCGAGGATCAGTTCGGCGCGAAATTGATCGTCGGGGGATCCAGCTCGATCCACAGCGGATCGCCGTTCGCGCCATTGATCCTGTAGCGCAAGATCACGCCGCCGGGCTGGGTGTAGGAGCGGCCCAGCGAGTATTGGGAAAGCTCCCCGAACGGCGCTTCCGGTCCCCAGTCTTCCAAGAATTCCTCGTACGGGTAGTAGCGGCAGGGCTCCTCGACGGAACAGCCCCACATGCGGTAGGCCTCCTCGTAGCGGTGTTCCTGGAGCAGTTCGAAGAAAGCCTTCGCCTGGCGCTCCTCGCGCCAGTTGCGGAAGAACATGTAGTAGAACCCGCCCAGCAGCGCCCCGGCTGCCAAGGCGATCAGCACGGCCTTGACGATGCGCTCGAACAGAACCCTCTGGCTGCCGTAGGCACCTAGGTATTCCATGCGAGCGGAGGAGGCAATTAGTTGGCCGGGTGCTTGGCGTCGTAGGCCTGGGTGGCTTCGACGGTCAGGTTGATCAAGGGATCGCTCGCCAGCACGCTCGAGCTGTCGACGATCAGGTCGAAGCCCTTCTCCACACGCAAGCTCTGGACGATTTCCCGCATGCGACCGCTGGCGGCGGTGAGGATGTTCTGCCGGTCGAACTCGACATCAGACTGGAGATCCTCCGTCATTCGCTGGGCCCTGATCTGCTTGCGCTGGCCCTCGGCCTGCAACTGGGCCAGGTCGGCTCCGGTGCTGCCTTGGATCTTGGCCTGAAGCTCTTGCAGTTCTGCCGAGAGCGCGTTCAGCTCCTCCTGGCGGTCTTGGTACTTGGCTTCCAGCGCAGCCGATTCCTTCTGCATGTCGGCGGTCGACAGCAACGCCTCCTGAAAGTTGATGACGGCCACCTTGGTTTGGGCTGCCAGCTGGCTCGGCCACGCGCAGAGCAACACGGCCGCTGCCAGCAAGAAGACGCGCATTCGCATGGGATTCCATCGTTGCAACATGGTCAGTGTTCCTTGAATCCCTATTTTGGCATGCCGCGCACGCTCGGTTCCACAGAGCAACCGCAGCCGCTGTCCGTTCGGCCCGGCCAGACGGGACGACAGCGCCGATCAAGGCGACAGGAACTGGCGTGCCAAGTCGTTGTACATCACAACCCCGAACAGGACGATGATGAAGAGCAACCCTGCCTGAGTGATGCGCTGCCTGACCTTCATGCTCACGTCACGGCGCAGCATCGATTCGACGAACAGCAGCAACATCTGACCTCCGTCAAGCACCGGCACGGGTGCGAGGTTTATGACGCCGAGGTTGACGCTGATCAGTGCCATGAACTGGACCAACGCGGCCAGGCCGAAGGACGCTGCGGCCTGGGTGTGCTCGTAGATCCCGACCGGCCCTTCGAGGTTCGTTACGGCCATGTCGCCCGTGACCAGCTTGCCGAGAGAGCGGAAGATGATGCTCGCGAATCCGAGATTCTCCTCGACCGACACGCCGACAGCGGCACTGAAGGGCAGTTTCTCTTCGATTCGCTCGCGGATCGGCCGCATCACGATCCCTAGCCGCCATCCTTCCTCGTGCTTTGCCGGCTGAAGTTCGACAGACCGCCGCTCGCCCTGCCGCTCGATTTCGAGCAGTAACGGCTCGCCGTCCGAACCGCCAACGATCTCGGCGACCTGCTCCACGGCGATGATCTGGGAGCCGTCGATGCTCGCAAGCACGTCGCCGACCTCGATCCCGGAGTTGGACGCCGGCGACCCCGGGACCAGTTCGACCAACTCCACCCGATGGGCCGCGCTCCAGCCGGGGTCGGGCACGCCGCGCTCGCCCTGCATCTGGGGAATCGTGATGCGGGAGTCCAGCACGCTGCCGTTTCGCTCCAGCGTCAAGACTGCTTCGTTCTCCTGCACGAGCGTCGAGGCGACGATCAAGTCCTTCCAGGTCGGCGTCTCCACGCCATCGATGGAGCGAACCACGTCATCGGTCTGAATCGCAGCGCGATCCGCCGCCGAGCCTGGCCTGACGTAGCCGATCCGCGCGACTTCCTCCAAGTAGGCCGCCCGCGAGTACTCGTGCATGTAGACGCCGGCCAGCAGGCCGATCGCGAGGATGAAATTGAAGGCGGGGCCGGCAGCGAGGATAATCAGGCGCTGCCAGCGCGGCTTGGCCGAGAACCCGTCGGGTTCGTAGACCGCTTCGTCGGACAGGGCGTGGCCGGCCATCTTGACATAGCCGCCTAGCGGCAGCAGGCAAACCTTGAAATCCGTTCCGTTGTGGTCGAATCCGAGCAGCTTGGGGCCGAAACCGATCGAAAATCTTTCGACCTTGACTCCGAAGTATCGAGCTGCCAGGTAGTGCCCCAGCTCGTGAAACACCACCAAGATGCTCAGGACGAGAATGAAATTGACCATAAGGCGATTTCGAACGTTAGTCGGGCACTTGGCCTACGCCGGTCGGGGGTGCGCAACTCGCCACCAACGCTGCCGCGTAGGCGCGGGCCTCGCGATCGCACTCCATGACGTCCTCGATTCCGGAAACGGGCCGCTCCGCGCCCCACTCCAAGGTCCTCTCGACCACGCCATGAATGTCCAGATAGGCAATCCGACCTGCCAAGAAAGCCCCGACGGCCACCTCGTCGGCGGCGTTGAGCAGGCAGCCGGACGGGCCGCCCCGGCGCAACGCTTCATACGCTAGCGCCAGCAGCGGGAACTTTGAAAGGTCGGGCGCCTCAAAGTCCAATTGTGGCACGCTGCCCCAATCCATGCGCTCGCGCGGGCTGGCTTCCCGCGCCGGGAATGTCAAGGCGTAGCGGATTGGCAGCTTCATGTCAGGCGGGCTGAGCTGCGCAATCATCGAGCCGTCCACGAATTCGACCATGGCGTGAATGATCGACTGCGGGTGCACCACCACCTCCACCCGCTCCGGCGGCAGGGCGAACAGGTGGCAGGCTTCGATGACCTCAAAGCCCTTGTTCATCATCGTGGCCGAGTCAACGGTGATCCGGCTGCCCATATTCCATGTTGGGTGGCGCAGGGCGCTGGCTGGCGTGACGTGCGCCAGCTGCTCCACGGGCGTGCGGCGGAACGGTCCGCCGGAAGCTGTCAAGATGATCCGCTCTACTTCCTTGGGCCGCCCGGCTCGCAAGCACTGGTGGATCGCGTTGTGCTCGCTATCGACCGGCAGCAGGTCCGCGCCGGACTCCCGGGCGGCCTGCATCACAGGCTCCCCGGCGGCGACGAGCACCTCCTTGTTCGCCAGGGCGACGCGCCGACCGTTTCGCACCGCCGCGTATGTCGCCGACAGGCCGGCGACTCCGACAGCGGCCGAGACCAACACGTCAGAGTCGACCCCGACCGCAGCCTCGAGGTTCCCGTCGGGCCCGCACACGCAGCGCGGAGCGTAGCCGGGGATCCCGGCGATGCTGTCGCGCAACGCTGCAAGAGATTCCCCGTCGGCCACCGACAGCAGGCTCGGCCGAAACTCGGCAGCCTGCCGCGCAAGTTCGGCGACATTGCGCCCGGCAGCAAGCGCGACCACCTCGACCTCGCCCTCGATCTCGCGCACCACCTGCAGGGTGTTGCGCCCGATCGAGCCGGTCGATCCGAGCAACGCGAGCCGCATCAGGGCCGCACCCCAAGTGCCGCTTCCCGCCGGGTTGGCATGCCGGGGCTAGCCGGGGTCATGGCACAGATCGCAGTCGTTCGGCGCATTGTTGCGAG
The DNA here is from genome assembly GCA_028819215.1 of Bryobacterales bacterium. Lineage (GTDB taxonomy): Bacteria > Acidobacteriota > Terriglobia > Bryobacterales > UBA6623 > VXMF01. The sequence goes on along the minus strand of JAPPMG010000022.1, from coordinate 34,636 downwards.
CGTGGCACTCCATGCAGGCTGCCATCGTGGTCGGCTTCTCCTGGAACAAGACCTCGCGCTGTGCCACCGGACCGTGGCACGTCTCGCATTCAACGCTGGCGTCTTCCACATGCGAGGCGTGCGAGAACCAGACGAAGTCCGGCACGCGGTAGATCCGTTTCCAAGGCACGGCCGTGCCCTCGGAGTTGAGCTTGGCCAGCAGTTGGATGTGCGGGCTATCCGTCTTGATCGACGCATGACAGGCCATGCAGGTTGCCTCCGCGGGATAGCCGGCGGCGAAGCCGGGATCCGCGATGGCATGACAGTCGCGGCACTGGATGCCTAGAGCGACATGCGTCTTGTGGCTGTACGGCAGCGGCTGCTCGACCGGCACGGGCACGGCCTGCTCGCCCTCGGGGCCTTCGGGCTCCTGCGGGAAGCCTGGATGTGCTGCTGCCAAAGCCAAGCCCAGCAGCAGGGCACAGATTCGCGGCAGGAGCCTAGCGTTGCTCATTCAGCGCCTCTCGGTCAGGCATCGCTAGCGCAGCGGAAGCCCAAGTTGGTGGTGGCGCTATCGGGCGTGTTGGACGTGCGCGCGGCCACGCGATAGCGGTTGCAATAGGAAGCGTGGCACAAGAACGACCCGCCGCGCATGACCCTGGCCGTCCCGTTGGGCGGACCGACCGGATTGGACCGCGTCGCGGTGACATGGTAGATCGGATCGAACCAGTCTGCGCACCACTCCCAGACGTTCCCGGTGATGGAATAGATGCCGAATCCGTTCGGCGGAAACGCGTCGACGGGGCATGGGCCGCGATAGCCATCCTCGCCCGTGTCGTGGTCTGGAAAGCGACCCTGCCATACGTTGCACAGGTGCTTCCCTCCCGGCTCGAGCTCGTCACCCCACGGATAGAGCTGCTGTTCCAAGCCGCCGCGCGCTGCGAATTCCCACTCCGCTTCTGTGGGCAATCGCTTGCCGGCCCAGCGGCAATATGCCAGCGCGTCCGCGTAGGAGATGTGGGTGACGGGATGGTCGGGGTGCTGCTCGATCCCGGAATCGGGACCCTCCGGATGTCGCCAGTCAGCGCCGTTGACCTTGCACCACCACTCGTGTCCGGCCACCGTGTCCTCGGCCAGATCTCGGTACTGTTCGGCCGGCAGTTGCTTGTGGAACACGAACGACCAGCCGAAACGCTCCGCATCGCTAACGTAGTCCGTTGCGCGCACGAAGTCCCGAAACGATTCCACCGTGACCGGGTACCGGTCGATATAGAAGGGATCCAGCAGCACTTCCCTGATCGGGCCTTCCCCGTCGGCGGGGAAGCCCACGTCCGTCTCAGTGCCCATCAGGAAGCGCCCGCCGGCCATGCGGCACATCTCGGCGGTCGAGGCTGCGCGCGCTACGGGCCGCGACTGCGACATCCTCCTGGACTCTGCCAGCCGCTGCGCCCTAGACACGCTTGGAACGCAGCACGGGCTGGGCGCGAACGGCAACACCGGCAGGCTGGATTCGGTTCCCGGAATATCCTGGGCTGGCGCTTGCGAGTGGTAGTGCTGCACCGGCACGGCCGTAGGCGATTTTAGCACGATGATCCCGCAACTACTTGCCTGCGGCGGGGATACACCAAGCCCGCGGAACAGCCAAGTGGCGGCCCAGCAGTGGCTTACGCCTCGCTCGCTGAAACCGGCGCCTCTTCCACGACCGCCCGCTCGCGGAGGCCGTCCAAGTACCGCTCGACCAACTCCCTGCGCCGGTTCTCAAGGGCTTCTCGCGCCAGCTCATCTTGGACTTCGGCGAACGGGCGCACCCCGGCGGCCTTGCGGTCGGTGAGCTTGACAATGTGGAACCCGAAGACCGTCTTGAAGACCTCGCTGACCTGGCCGACCTGCATGTCGAAGACGACGTCCTCAAACTCGCTCACCATCTTGCCCCGCGCGAAATAGCCCAAGTCGCCGCCCCCTCCGGGGCAGTCGGAGTCCTCGTCGGCGAGCCGCTCAAAGGCCTCGCCGGACTGCAGGCGGCTGTAGATGCTCTCCGCGGCGCGTTTGGCCTGTTCTTCGGTAACGTCCTTTTCGACGTGCTTGACGATGTGGGACGCCCGCACCATCTCCTCGGTCTTGTAGCGCTGCTTGTTGCGTCGGTAGGCTTGCGCGAGTTCCTTTGGTCTTGGCGCCTTCGCGTTTGCCGTCACCGATTCGATGAGCCGCTCGACCTTGAGCTGCGTGCGGATATCGCCGCGGAGAGCGTCTTCGTCGACACCCGCCTCCGCGAGCTTCTTCGCGCCTCCGTAACGCTTGAGCGCGTCGGCGAAACGCTGCTCGGCGGCCTCTTCGTCGATGGGCCGGGAATCCGAGCCGGCCTGCTGCCGCAGCAGAATCTGTTCGATGAGGTTTTCGCGGCCCCACTCGATCGCGCGCTCGCGAATGCCGGACGCGTCGAGGCCCATTTCCTCGCGCTGGTCCGGGGACAATGTCTCCAAGCGCTGACGGACTGATTCGGCTTCGCGCGCCAGCGTTTCGTCGGAAACCAGTTCTCCGTTGACGCGAATCGGCATCGCGGCCATTCTAGCGTGTGCCGGGCGACGACCGCACGGCCGGCGTGTCGCTGCTGGCACTTGGCTGTGGCAGGCGGGAGGCGGCGAAGTCTAAATGCCCTGCTCTTCAATGAACCGGGTATCGTAGCGGCCCTCCGCAAACGCGGCAGTCGCCAGAATCTTGCGGTGCAACGAGATCGAGTTCCTGATCCCATCCAGCCTGCACATCGACAGCGCGCGCTTCATGCGCTCGATCGCCTCGGCCCGGCTCGCGCCGTGGGCGGTGATCTTGGCGACGAGGGAGTCGTAGTAGGGTGGGACCGTCCAGCCTGAATACGCTGCCGTGTCGACCCTCACGCCGATCCCTCCGGGTGCGGAGAACTCATTGATCTTTCCTGCCGATGGCATGAACGTCTCGGGATCCTCCGCGTTGATGCGGCATTCGATCGCATGGCCGCGCACTTCCACAGGCTGGGATACGACCGCGTCCAAGGGCTCGCCCGCTGCCAGCAAGAGTTGGCTCTTCACCAAGTCGACGCCCGTGACGGCCTCCGTCACAGGGTGCTCGACCTGGATGCGAGCGTTGAGCTCGATAAAGTGGAGCTCCCCGTCCTCGTCCATCAGGAATTCGACCGTGCCAGCGTTCGAATAGCCGATCGAGGACAGCGCCTTGGAAAGGATCGCGGCCATCTCGCCTCGACGGTCGGCGCTGAAGCCGTTGGCCGGGGCCTCCTCCAGCAGCTTCTGATGGCGCCGCTGGATGGAGCATTCCCTCTCTCCCAGCGAGATCGCGTTGCCGTAGTTGTCGCCCAACACTTGGAACTCGATGTGCCGCGGCCGCTCGACGAATTTTTCGAGGTAGACCTCGCCAGCCCCGAACGCCGCCTCGGCCTCGGCTCGCGCCTGCTGAAACGCCCCCTCGAGGTCCTCGGCGGTGCGCACGATGCGCATGCCCCTGCCGCCACCGCCCATGGACGCCTTGAGAATCACGGGGAATCCGATCTCCTCTGCGTAGCCGCGCGCCTCGGAAGCGGTTTGGAGAGGTTCCCGGGAGCCGGGCAGAACGGGGATTCCTGCTTCCTGCGCGGCCTTGCGCGCCTGCGCCTTGTCTCCCATCAGGCGAATCGCTTCCGGACCCGGGCCGATGAACTGAATTCCGCAGTCGCCGCAGATTTCCGCGAAGTGCGCATCCTCGGCCAGAAAACCGTAGCCCGGATGGATCGCGTCCACGTTGGCAATCTCGGACGCGCTGATGATGGCAGGCACACTCAAGTAGCTCTGGGAGCTCGGTGCCGCACCGATGCACACCGCCTCGTCGGCATAGTCGACATGCAGTGATTCGCGATCTGCCGTGGAGTAGACCGCGACCGTCTTCACGCCCAGCTCGCGACAAGCAGCGATGACCCGCAGGGCGATCTCGCCGCGATTGGCGATGAGAACCTTTTCGAACATCTCGGCCTGGCCCTAGCCGGCAGTAATGCGGAACAGAGGCTGGCCGAATTCCACGCCCTGAGCATTCTCGACCAAGCGCTCGGCAACTACACCGTCGTACTCGCACTCGATCTCGTTCATCAGCTTCATGGCCTCGATAATGCAGACCACCTGGCCCTTCGCCACGCGATCGCCGACCTCGACAAACGGCGGCGCTTCCGGAGAGGATGCCGCATAGAACGTGCCGACCATGGGAGACTCGACGAGCTGCCCGCCGGCGCCGCCAACCGACCGCGCCTCGCTCTCGCCCTTCGGTGCCGTTGCGGCGGTGGCTTGGGGAGCCGCCGTTGCTGCCAGCGGCGTTCCGCTTCGAGCCACACGAACACGAACGCCATCGGCCTCGTATTCGACCTCTGTCAACCCGTTTTCGTCCAGGATCCCAACGAGCGCTTCGATCGCTGCTCGGTCCAGCTTGGTTCTCGCCATGTCGCTCCGATCTCAACCCCTACAGCACGCGCAGCTCCCGTGGCGTGCAGGTCAGCACTTCGCATCCGCTTGCCGTGACAGCCACCACGTCTTCGATCCGCACCCCGGCCAAGCCCTCCAAGTAGACACCTGGCTCGACGGTGACCACCATGCCCTGCCGCAAGCGCTGGCGCTGCCCGGGCGCAATGCGCGGCCCTTCGTGGATCTCTAGCCCCAGACCATGACCCGTGGAGTGCACGAACAGCTCGTCAAGCCGGACGCCTCCCACGTTGGTCTTCTTCAGAACGTCGCGCGCCCGCCCGTCCACTGTCCTGCATTCTACGCCGGGACGGATTGCGTCGATCGCAGCCGCTTGGGCCTCTAGAACGGCTTGGATCAATGCTCTCTGTGCCGCGCCCGGATCGCCCAAGGCAACCATCCGGGTCATGTCGCTGCAATAGCCCCCGAGTATAGCACCCTGGTCCACGACCACGAGCGCCCGCGGCTCGATCCGCTGGCCGCGGGGCTCGGCATGTGGGCGAGCGCCGTGTTCCCCGCTCGCCACGATTGTCGGGAACGCGGCGCCTTCCGCCCCGCGCCTGCGCATGGCGAATTCCAGTTCAGCGGCAACCTCTGCCTCGCTCCAACGGGCGTCCAATCTGTCGATGACGTCCTCGTAGGAAGCGGAATTCAGCGCCAGCGAATCGCGGATAGCCGCGATCTCGGAGGCGCTCTTGATCTGGCGCAGCTTCTCCACCACCGAATCAACGGGCATCAGCCGACAGCGGGGCAACTCGGCATTCAAGTAGGCGTAGGTCCCGTAATCGATCCGGTTGGCTTCAAAGCGCAGTCGTCTCAGCCGCAGCTTCTTCGCTTCTGCGACCAGTTCCGGACGCGCATCTCCGCGAGAGATGCGGACTGCGGCACAACGCACCTGTTCCCGCGCCTGGGTGGAATAGCGACTATCTGTGAACAGCGCGGCCTCGTCCGCCGTGACAAGCAGGTGGCCGGCTGACCCGGTGAACCCTGTCAGGTAGCGGATGTTTGGCAACGCGGAAACGTAGAAGGGCTGGTCGCGCAAGCGACTACGCAGTGCCGCCAGCCGATTCGAGTAGTCTTCCATCAGTTGCGGCCCGGGACTTGCCGCCTTCCCTGCCAGCCCATCATACGGGCAACCGCAGCATCACCAGAACAGGCGTAGCCGCACGCTAGCCGTGAACGGCTGGAGCACGCGGGTGCCGACGAACACAGACTGGAAGCTGTACAGAGCCTCTCGATTCGTCAGGTTCGACACGTGGAACGCAACTTCCCAGACGCGCCGGTCGCCGCGATAATGCTCGTAGCCGAGCGAAGCGTCGATGATCGTGCGCGGCCGGATCCGCGGCGGATCGCCCGCCAAGTCGACATGCGGCAGCAGGTCGAAATAGTCGGGATCGACCGCGACCTGGGCGGGATCGGAAGGGTTGGCCACCAAGCCGCTGTCATAGCGCAACTGCCAGCTCGTCCACCAGTGCTTCGCCGGGCGGTAGATCACATTCCCGCTCATGCCCAAGGCTTGGTCGTGGTCGATCACGAAGGGGCCCTCGGACAGCGCGTCTAGGCTTGATCTGGCCAAGAACAGCCCTCCGGTGAACGGCGGAGTCACGATCGCTCGGAAGTGCGTCAGGCTCAGAGACCCCGAAACGCCGCGCCTCTCGGGCAAGACTATGCGTGCGTCGACACCATTCACTCGCGAGAATGCCAGCGAGGTGGGGAAAATGATCCCTGTGTCGAGGAAGTTGTCGTTGTCCTGCGGGTTTGTCGAATCCTTGTGATAGAAGGCGGCGTCTACGGAGACGATGCCGCCGATGCTTTGCTGCAGCCCTGTCTCGTAGACGTTCTGGTACTGCGGCTGGATCGGAATCGATCCGCCGTTGAGGGACCTACGCACAGCCGGGGGCGCGAGCAGGGCGGCTTGCTGGGAGTTCGCCAAGAGCAGGTTCTCATTGGGCGGCGTCTGGAAGTTGCGGTTGTAAGAAGCTCGCAGCACTGTGCCCGTGGACTCGATGTGGTAAGCCAGGCCGACCCGCGGCTGGAGCTCGCTGTCGACCACCAGCATGGAATAGCGATCCAGCCTCAGGCCGAGGTCGAGCACTAGGTTGCGCCAGCGCACGCGGTCGCGCACGAAGGCGGTCAGCAGCTGGCCCGAGGCGCTCTGCCGGAAGCGGAAGCGCGCCCCTCCGCGAGTCAGGTCGAATGGCAGCAAGTTCGGGTTGAACTCATCAGACCGGGGAACGTTCACGAGCGCATCGGTCAGGCCGAAGACGAAACTCTCCGACACCGGGAAGTACTGACCGTCAAGGCCCAACGTGAACTGGTGCGAGCCACCGTGCCAGCTGAAGCGATTAAAGCTGGCCAGCGTCGAAAGCGAACGGGCCAGCTCCGCCGTGACAGGGGTGTCACCCGGACTTGGCGTCAGGCTGCCCGCTGTGGTGCGAAACGACGTGGTGGAGTCGAACGTGGCCATCGGCGCCAGGATCCGCACGTAGCCGAGCGAGACGGCCTGATCATCCAGCAGCCGCCTCTGTTGCTGGCCGTTCGCGTGCTGGCTGCGCAGGTTGGCAAGCTGGAACGAAGACCGCCCGCCCATGGCCGTGATGCGGAACAGATCCCCTCTCGGGCGGTGCCAGTCCAGACGTAGCGATCCGCGCTGGGCGTTGCCGCCGTTGTGGAGGTTGTCAAGCGACGGCGAGTCGAGAAAGCGATTGGTCTTGACGCTGGAAATCGAGCCAAACCAGCCCAGCGTCCCGACTGTCCCGCCGACCTGTGCCGCCTGCGACAATGTGTCGAATCCCCCGCCCCCCAAGTCAAGCTGTCCGAAAGTGCGGCCGCCGCGGTCAAAACCGGATCGCGTCGTCACCCGCGCAACGCCGGAGACCTTCGCGCCGTACTCGGGCGGGATATTGCCCGTGAACAGTTCCAGAGTCTCTACCAAGTTGGGATCAATCGAGGTCGCAAACTGTCCGGAGAACTGGTCGCTGATGGGCATTCCGTCGATCACGTAGGTCATCTGGTTGTGGGCGCCGCGCGGATGGATCGAGCCGTTAGCGTTGGCGGCGAAACCCGGGAACCCGAGCAGCACCGACTCCAAGCCCCTAGTGGCGCTGCTGACCGGCAGTTTCTCGATGATCAGCCGGCTGAGTCGGGTCTGCGTCCCGCTGGCCTCCGGATCCAGCAGAGCGATACTCGCGTTGGCACCGACGGACACCGATTCCAATTGGGTCAACAACTCCAACTGGAGATCAATGCTCATAGGTAAATTCGAGCGGAGTTCCACCCGACGGCTTGAGGGCCGGAATCCAAGCTGCATCGCCCGTAGCTCGTAGGCCTGGAAGGGGAGATTGGTGAAGCGAAACCCGCCACCGTCGTCGGCCCTGACTTCGCGTTCGAATCCGGACACAGGGTGGCTCAGCGAGACGGTGGCTCCGGCCACTGCGGCACCGGATGGATCGACCACCGTTCCGTTCAGCGTCGCCGCGGCCAGATTGGCGCTCGCCGAGGACACCGAAAAAAGAATTAGTGTCAGCAAGATTTGGATCACTGTCATGCTGAACTTAATTTTTAGGTTAGCCTAAATCTGATTCCGTAGTCAATCGGGTTTGTTCCTCTAGCGGGCAAGTTGTCGCGGCTTGCCACCAAGTCGTAGGTTGGAGATCCAGGCGCAGGAAACATCGGCGTGGGCCCCGATACGGTCCAAGTAGACCCGCGCGGAGTTTCTTACGCACCGCTACCCCTGTCGGCTCCATACCAGCCGCGCTCTAGTCGAGCAGCGTGAACCGCTGGACTAGCCGCACCAGCCCCGCAGCGTCAGTGCCTGGTCCTCTTTGCTGGCAACAACCTGCTCCGAGCGACACCGTCTATGCGCAAGTTTCGCGCTATTCGCGCAATTTTAGTCAATTATTGCATTGAGAGTTGCGCATAGACGGTGTAGAGTGAGCTATAGGCGCAACTGAGGGAGGTGCGATCATGAAGCGCATTGCCGAGGCGGATCTACAGGCAATCGAAGAGCTTGTACGAGCACGGCCGGACGGCTCGACTGCGAAGGAGATCTCGGCAGGGCTCGATCCCCTGCCGCCGCGCCGGACGCTGCAGTATCGTCTCAAGTCGCTAGTCGACAGCCAGCGGTTGGCTGTGCAGGGTTCGGGGCGCTGGACACGATATCGAATGCCGACGGCTGTCCAGTTGTCGGCCGAGCTCCGTACCGGGGGAGCGACAGTGAGTGGCCGCCTCTTCGTAACGGAACCTCTCTCCGGGGCTGGTGCCGCAGTTCGAGAACAGATCGAGCTACCTCTCGAAGAGCGCGAACCAGTTGGCTATGATCGCGATTTCCTCGACTCATATCTGCCCAACCGGACCTTCTATCTTTCGGAAGTGGAGCGAACTGAGCTCCGGAAAATTGGCTCGGCCGCGCCTGCTGAACAACCGGCCGGCACGTTTGCCAAGCAGATCTTGAACCGGCTGCTGATCGACCTCTCATGGAACTCCAGCCGTCTGGAAGGCAACACCTATTCTCTGCTCGATACGGAGCGCCTAATCGAAGCAGGGGAGGAGGCGGAGGGCAAGGATACACGCGAAACCCAGATGATTCTGAATCACAAGGATGCCATCGCTTTTCTCGTCGACGGGGCGGAGGAGATCGGGTTCAATCGCCACAGCATCCTCAGCCTTCACGCCTTGCTGGCGGATAACTTGCTGCCGGATCCGGCAGCGCCGGGCCGGCTCCGCTTCCGAGGCGTAGGCATAGGAGGCTCGGTCTTCCGCCCGCTCGAGGTGCCGCAATTGATCGAGGAGTGCTTCGACCTAGCTCTCGCGAAGGCCTCGGCGATAGCAGACCCGTTTGAGCAGGCCTTTTTCACGATGGTGCAGTTCCCCTATCTTCAGCCTTTCGACGACGTCAACAAGCGCGTCTCCCGGCTCGCCGCGAATATTCCGTTCATCAGAGCGAATCTGTCGCCCCTGTCGTTTGAAGAGGTGCCGCGCGACCTCTATTCCAAAGCGCTGCTCGGCGTGTACGAACTCCGACGCACTGAACTGCTGCGCGATCTGTTCGTGCGGGCTTACAGGCAGTCTGCCGCCCGCTATGCGGCTGTGCGACAGTCAATCGGCGAGCCCGACGCGCTCCGGATGCGATACCGCAACGCGTTGCGGGAGGTTGTAGCCGCCGTAGTGCGCGCAGCCATGGACAAGCAGCAGGCTGCCGCCCATATCGCGTCATGGGCGGGCGAGCACATCGCAGAACCTGACTGCGAACGCTTTCGGTCCATCACCGAGCGCGAATTGCTAAGCCTGCACGAAGGCAACTTCGCCCGCTACCGCGTCACGCCCTCAGAATTCGCCACTTGGCATGGCGTTTGGAGCCGCTAAGAGGGCTTGAGCGCGACGCATTACAGTGCAGCGGACCTTGTGATTCACATTTGGGACCGCAAACAGTGGTACTGTATTGGCGGGCAGTTCGGGCGGGCGGCGCAGCTTTGGGCGCCCGCTCAACTGCGAGAGTTGCGATTTGGGGGGATTTAGCATGCATCGAAACATCTGGCTCCTAGCAGGAGCGCTACTCCTGATGGGCGCGGCTATCGGCCTGGCCCAGACCAACGCCACGCTGACTGGGACCGTCAGCGACGGATCCGGCGCGGTGATTCCCGGCGCCGAGATCGTGATCATGAACATGGAGACCGGCGAGTCATACACGACAACGACGAACGAGACGGGCAGCTACACGATCCCGTTCATCAAGCCCGGCACGTTTGAGCTGATCGTCACCACGGCCGGCTTCAAGCAGTACACGCGAGAGGGTATCCGCCTGGACACCGCTTCGTCGGCCAGGGCTGACGCGGTGATGGAGCTCGGCGAAGTCACGGAGTCGGTCACGGTGGAAGCCGATGTGCCATTGCTCAAGACCGAGAATTCCTCGGTTGGCGGAGTGATCCAGAACCGGTCCATCGCGAACATGCCGTTGCTCGGGCGGCGAGCGGCCCAGCTAGTCCGCCTCAGCGGCTTTGTCGTCCAACGCGGCAACGGCTCGCAGTTCCAGATCGCCGGTGGCCGAAGCAACAACGCCATGTGGACCTTGGACGGCGGCTCGACGCAGAACATCCTCTTGGGCGTCGCCTCGCTGAACTACGACCCGCCGATTGAGGCTCTGGAAGAGATGAACGTCGAGGTCTCGAACTACAAGGCCGAGATGGGGCGCTCGGGAGGCGGCTTCATCCAGATGACGACCAAGTCTGGGACCAACAGCCTTCACGGAGCGGTCTACGAGTTCATTCGCAATGACGCGATGGACTCGCGACACTTCTTCTCAGGCTCGAACAAGCAACTCCTCCGCCGGAACCAGTACGGCTGGGCCCTCGGCGGGCCGATCGCCAAGGACAGGAGCTTCTTCTTCGCCAGCCAGGAATTCACGAACATTCGGACGGCGGCTCCCCGGATCGAGAACATCCCCGATCCGGCCGAAACGCGCGGCGACTTCTCCGGCTTGGGCACGACGATCCGCAATCCGGTGACCATGGAACCAGTTCCGAACAATATGATCCCCGCAGCCGACTTGGATCCGGTCGGGGCTGCCGTCGCGAAGTTCTGGCCGACGCCTAACGTCGAGGGACGGCCGTCTCGGAGCCGGAACTTCCAGAACAACGCCCGCAACGTGAACGACAACAACACGCTGTCAGTCCGCGTCGACCACACCTTGAACGAGCGGCACCGCTTGTACGGTCGATACGTTCACACCATCGGCAACCGCGAGGACTTCAAGGATTTCTGGCCTCAGCCGGTCCACACCGCCCAGCGAATCAACAAGTACCACTACTTCAACTGGTCGGTGACGGAGATCTCGAATCTCACGAACAAGTTGGTCACGGAGAACCGCTTCACGTGGAACAAGCGGAAATGGCACCCCACCATCGCCGCCAAGGGCCTCGGCCTATCCCAACAGATCGGTTTCACCGGTAACAACCCGGAATTCTTCCCCGGATTCGGCCTGGCCGGCGGAATCCAGCGCATCGGTCGCGGCGGCGGCCAGGAGCGCCGGCAGTTCCCGATCCGCGACAACCACATCGTTTCCAACTGGACCTACGTGAGCGGCAAGCACACGCTGAAGTGGGGCGGAGAGTTCCGCTGGTCGATCAACGACGACGTGTTCCTGTCCCAAGCCGGCGGTTCGATGAACTTCAACCAGAACGCCACCGGCGACTCGGTCGCGGCCCTGCTTTACGGATGGGTGGCAGGCGGCAGCCGGCAGGAGACGTTCCTGATCCGCAGCCGGGCGAACTCCATGGGCCTGTACGTGCAGGACGACTGGAAGGTAACGCCCAAGCTGTCATTGAACCTGGGCCTGCGCTGGGACTTCGACACGCCGCGGTGGGAAGCGATCGACAACCGCCAGAATTCGTTCGACGCGGCGGGCAACAACCCTGTCTGCGATTGCCCGGGAGTGATCACGTGGTCCGGCCGCGATGCCCGCAATGGCAGCAGGTACGCCCACAACTTCGTCTACGGCAACATCGGCCCCCGCGTGGGCTTCTCGTATCGCGCCACCGACGACTGGGTGATCCGCGCCGGGGCATCGATCGTCTACATCGGGCAGTACGACCAAGCGACCCCGGTCGTCACCAACGCGGGTTTCTCGATTCAGGGCACGTTTGGCACGCTGCGCCCGACCGATGCGGCCTTCCTGCTGCGTGACGGCCTGCCGCCTGTCATCGAACCGACCGAGGCCGACCTCGTGCCGGGCTTCGGCGCAGTCCCGATCGGCGACCGCCCGAGGTTTTCGCCGCAGTTCTTCGAGCCCGAGAGACGCCCGAATCCGTACCTGCTCACGTATAACTTCAACATCCAGCGCCGCCTGCCCGGCGACATGCTCTTCGAGGTCGGCTACCTGTCGACTATCGGCAAGAAGCTGACCATCCCCGGGTCGGCGACGCAGAACCAGGTCCACCCGTCGCAGATCCACCTCGTGGACAGCGAAGGCATCGCTCCACAGGTGCTGCGCCCGTTCCCGCAGTTCTCGAACGTGGTGATGATCTCGCCGACCTTTGGCGATTCGGAATACCACGGCGTGAACTTCAAGCTCGAGAAGCGCTACTCGAACGGCATCCAGTTCCAAACCAACTACACCTGGGCCAAGGCGATGGACAATGTCGAGGGCCGCAATGAGTTAGGCGGCGAAGACGGCCGTGTCCCGTTCTCGGACCAGTACAACCGCCGGATCGCATGGTCCCTGGGGGGCAGCCACGTCGCCCATCGCGCTGTCTTCAGCTTGGTCTACGAACTCCCGCTGGGCCAAGGGCGCGCGGTGGCTTTCAGTAGCGGCGTGCTCAATCAGATCTTGGGCGGCTGGTCGCTGGGGACCATTGTGGAAGCGCGCACGGGCCCCCCGTTCTCGGCGTATTGGGGCAACGCCAGTCAGGTCTACCCGACAGCAGCGCGTGTCCGCGCTGACGTGAGCGGAGACTACCAGCGCAACGGCTCGTGGCGCGACAACGTCCGCGGCGAGAAGTTCTTCAACACGTCGGTATTCCATCGCCCTGCACGCTTTACGTTCGGCGAACTTGGCCGGAACGCGTTCATCGCCCCCGGGGCGCTACGCGCCGACCTCTCGATCATCAAGGACATCCGCATGCCGTGGGAGGGCCACACCCTGCAGTTCCGCGGCGAAGTCATCAACCTGCCGAACCGGGCCAACTTCGGCCAACCAGTCGGCAATGTGCAGAACCGCGCGTTTGGCAACATCACCGGTCTGACACCGGGAGCCTCGGGCCGCATCCTCCAGCTCGGCCTGCGCTACGGCTTCTAGCCCGGCGGCTCAGACGCCTCGGCGGGGCGGTCGCAAAGACCGCCCCGCCCTTCTTTCAGACGGATTCGAATACGTGGGTCACGAGCCAGCTGCCTGAACGTTCGCAGCTTGGCCAAGTCGCGCGGCTCCTGCAACCGAGCCACGATGCAGGTGGCTCTAGAGAGGGCGGAACCAAGATGGCGGAAGAGGTCGTGGAACTCGGGACGGTGATTCGGTTGCCCGGCAATGCCGCGTCGTATCCTGATCCTGCGCGAACGATCTATAGCGCAGCGCGCAGCTTGCTGTAGACATCCCGCCTGTGGCCAATAGCCACTATGAGTATTTCAATGCGGGTTTCGACCACGCGATACACGATTCGATAGTCTCCCGTCCGCCAGTTCCGCAGCCCTCGCAGCGAGAATTGCAGCCGCTTCCCACGGTCAGGCTCCTCGCAGAGCTTCTGTAGAGCGGCAGCGAGACGCCGTCGAACAGCCGGATCAATCTTCCTGATTTCCCGCGCAGCACTAGCGGTGTAGACCAGGGTCCAAGGCATCCCACACTTCCTCGTGGCTCAGCAACTCTCCCGAAGTCGCCTCCTTCAAGCCAAGTTCGATCTGCTTGGCGAAGTCCCGGTCGCTTAGGATCTCCAACGTTTCGAGCAGCCCTTCGTATTCGGTCAAGGAAAGCAGCACTGCTACTGGACGTCCGGATCGGGTTACGACCACCTCTTCGCCGAGTTCCTCCACCTCGGCTAACAGCTTGGCGAGGTGAGTCTTGGCTTGCGACAGCGGCACTGTGGTCATGAGGACACGCCTTTTAGACCATATTATAGGCCTTGCGATTGGTCGATATTCATCTCCCGGGAGTCAAGTGCGTGATGCTGGCAGACACGACCACGACTGAACGCCGATACAGAGTTTGCACAAGCGAACGCCCCTCCGCTTCGATGTCTGACCGGTGCCTCGGATACCATGAGGCATGCTAAGTCGCAGTTTTTTCCGCGCTGTTCTCTCGATTTGCTTGGTCACGGCCCTCGGCGGAATCCAAGCAGCCCTCGCACAAGTCCTCGCGCCGACGGTTCCCGAGAGCGTAGCGGTCTCTTCCGAGCGTCTCGAACGCCTCACTGCAACCCTGCAGCAGTATGTGGATGATGGGCAGCTAGCCGGGGCCGTGGCCTTGGTTGCCCGACATGGCCGCGTCGTTTATCACGAAGCCGTCGGGCTGCGCGACATGGGATCCCGCGACGCGATGCGGACGGACGCGATTTTCCGCATCGCCTCCCAAACCAAGGCGCTGGTCAGCGTGGCGGTGATGGTCCTGCAAGAGCAAGGCAAGCTCCTGATCAGCGACCAGCTCTCCAAGCATCTGCCAGAGTTCGCGACAACGACCGTGGCCGTCAAGCAGGATGACGGTGGCTATCAGGTCGAACCGAGCCGCCGCGCGATCACGCTGCGCGATTTGCTCACGCATACGGCGGGCATCGACTATGGCACAGGTATAGCCGAGGATCGCTGGGCCAAAGCCGATATCCAAGGGTGGTATTTCGCCCATCGGGACGAGACCGTGCGCGACACCGTCTCTCGGATGGCGTCGCTGCCGTTCTCCGCGCATCCCGGCGAGCGCTTCGTGTACGGATACAACACCGACATCTTGGGCGCTGTGGTGGAGCGCGTCAGCGGGCAGTCGCTCGACGCGTTTCTGCGTGAGGCTGTCCTCGACCCACTGGGAATGGACAGTACGCACTTCTACCTTCCACCCGGCAAGACCGGCCGGCTGGCAACGGTCTACTCGGCGAGCGGAAGCGGCCTCGAGCGAGCACCGGAGCCAGGGCTCGGCATAGGGCAAGGCCACTATGTCAAAGGTCCGCGCGTCAGTTTTTCGGGCGGCGCGGGTCTGCTGTCCACTGCAATGGACTACGCGCGCTTCCTGCAGATGATGCTGAATGGCGGCAGCTTGGACGGCAGACGCGTGCTGAGCCGCAAGAGCGTAGAGCTGATGACAGTTGACCACTTGAACGGGATCCCATTCCGCGCCGGCCAGGGCTTCGGGCTGGGATTCTCGGTCGTCACGGATGTCGGCGCGCGTGGCCAACCCGGCAGCGTCGGCGAGTTCGGCTGGGGCGGAGCTTACCACTCGACCTACTGGGTCGATCCGCAGGAAGGGCTCGTGGTGGTCTATTTGACCCAGCTCATACCGGCCAATGGGCTCGACGAACACTCGAAACTCAGGGCGCTGGTCTATCAGGCACTCACGGACTAGAGATCTGGCTATCGCCTCGCGCTACAGATCTCGGTATTCGGATCCCTTGCCATGCTCGCCGTTCGGATCCCATCATCGGCTCTGAAAAAGCGCATAGCCGCAACAGTGGTCCGCAGCGACCGTCGATCGGCCGCAAGGATACAACTCGCTCCGTCGGAACAGCTGGTGTTCCACAATGGAGTCATGAAACGCGCGCTGTTGCTCGTGCCGCTGCTGTGTCTCCCTACCCTGCCTGCGGAGACCGTCTCTCTGGCGCGGGACGGAAACCGCATTGAAGTGGAGATCGCCGGACAGCCGTTCACGTCCTTCCACTTCGGGCCGGAGGCAACCAAACCGTACCTGCACCCGCTGCGCTCCGCGGACGGAACGATCGTGACACGTGGCTACCCGATGGAGGAGATCGCGGGCGAGCAGACCGATCATCGCCATCACCGCGGCGCGTGGTTCAGCCACGGGGACGTCAACGGTGTCGATTTCTGGGCCAACGAGCCTGAACAGCGCGGCCGAGGCATGGAGAAAGGGATCATCGCCCTGATGTCAATCGATACGGTGAAGGTCGGCGCACACAGCGGCACGATCACCTTCAGTTTCAACTGGAACGATCTCACCGGGACAGCGCTCGTGTCCGAACGACGAACAATGAAGTTCCATCGAGTCGACGGGAACAACGTCGTGGACTTCGACATCGTGCTCAGCGCACAGAGCGAAACGGTGAAGTTCGGGGACACCAAGGAGGGCACCTTCGCCGTACGAATGGCTACCGAGCTCGAAGAGCAGCACTTCCGGGCCAAGGGCGTGCCCCGCACGGGCACGATCACGAACGCACACGGCGCCAAGACCGAGGCCAACACTTGGGGCAAGCGCTCGCCCTGGGTGGACTATGCCGGCAGCATTGAGGGCAAGCCCAAGGGGATCGCCATCTTCGACCATCCGGCGAATCCCAAGCATCCGACCTACTGGCACGTGCGCGGATACGGGCTGTTCGCCGCCAACGTGTTCGGCGAGCACGACTTCCACGCTGACGCCAGCCGGGACGGCAGCATCACTCTCGCCAGGGGCGAATCGCTCCGCTTCCGCTATCGCGTCGTGATCCACCAAGGATTGGGCGGCGGTGAGGAGACCGAGCGCTTGTTTCGGGCCTGGGCCGAGTCGAACTAGGTCGCCATACATCTAGACCCGTCACCACCGGCATGAGGTATTCGAGAACACGCTTTGAAGAGTGGGTGGACGACGCTTGGGAGAGCATTCCCGTGTCCATTCGGAGGGAGTTCTCCAATCTGATCATCGCCGTCGAGGACGAGCCCAGTCAGGAGCAGCTCGCCAAGGCCAAGGTGCCTCGCGGGGACACGCTGCTCGGGCTATATGAGGGCGTGCCGATCAAGCGGCGCGGCTGGTACTACCAGATGGCGTTGCCGGACCGGATCACCTTGTTCCAAGGCCCCTTGGAGCGATCCTCTGGCAGCGACATCCGGCAGGCGATCTACGAGACCCTGTGGCACGAGCTCGCCCACCACATTGGCATGAATGAAAAAGAGGTGCGGGCGGCCGAGAGGCGAAAGTTCGGCTGAGGGCCGCCGGAACGGCTAAATCACG
Source organism: Bryobacterales bacterium (assembly GCA_028819215.1). Taxonomy (GTDB): domain Bacteria; phylum Acidobacteriota; class Terriglobia; order Bryobacterales; family UBA6623; genus VXMF01. The sequence goes on along the minus strand of JAPPMG010000022.1, from coordinate 17,566 downwards.
GCGGGTACAATGGCAGACGCCGCAAGGCCTCGCCTCATGAACTTCGATTTCAGCCCCAAGGTCCAAGATTATCGCCAGCGTTTGCTCGCCTTCATGGACGAGCACATCTATCCCAACGAAGCTCTGTTCCGCCAGCAAATCTCCGAAGGGGATCGCTGGGCACCGCCGCAGATCCTTGAGGAGCTCAAGCCCAAGGCGCGCGCCGAGGGCCTCTGGAACCTGTTCCTGCCCGACAGCCGGTACGGCGCCGGCCTGACCAATCTCGAGTACGCGCCGCTGTGCGAAATCATGGGCCGCTCCCCGATGGCCCCGGAGGTCTTCAACTGCTCGGCACCGGACACCGGCAACATGGAGGTTCTGGTGCGCTACGGCACCGACGAGCAGAGGGAGCGCTGGCTGAAGCCCCTGCTGGCCGGCGAGATCCGCTCCTGCTTCTCGATGACGGAGCCGGACGTGGCCTCGAGCGACGCCACCAACATCCGCTCCACGATCCGTCGCGATGGCGACGAGTATATAGTCAACGGCCACAAGTGGTGGTCGTCTGGCGCCGGCGAAAAGCGCTGCAAGCTCTCGGTCTTCATGGGTAAGACCGATCCTAGCGCGCCTAAGCACAAGCAGCAGGCCATGATCCTAGTGCCTCTGGATACACCGGGAGTGAATATCAAGCGCGTCTTGCACGTGTTCGGCTATGACCATGCGCCGCACGGCCACGCCGAGATCCACTTCGACAACGTGCGCGTTCCCGCTTCGAACATGCTCTTGGGAGAGGGCCGGGGATTCGAGATCGCGCAGGGCCGGCTCGGGCCGGGCCGCATCCACCACTGCATGCGCTCGATCGGAATCGCCGAGCGAGCGCTGGAAGCCATGTGCCGCCGTGCAAAGCAGAGGGTGGCTTTCGGCAAAACACTGGCCGAGCACGGCGCACTGCGCAAGGAGATCGCCGATTCGCGGATGGAGATCGAGCAACTGCGGCTGCTCGTATTCAAGGCCGCGTACATGATGGACACCGTGGGCAACAAGGTCGCGCGCCAAGAAATCGCGCAAATCAAGGTGATCGCACCGAACGTCGCGTTGCGCGTGCTGGACCGCGCGATCCAGGCTCACGGCGCGCTAGGCGTATGCCAGGACACTTTCCTCGCCAGCGCATGGGCGAGCCAGCGCACCTTGCGGCTCGCCGATGGCCCGGACGAAGTCCATCGCGAAGCCGTGGCAAAGCTGGAGTTGCGCAAGTACGACTGAAGTTCGCGTGCTTGGCGCCAGTGGGCTGCCCAAAATGGGAAATTGTGAAATCCTTTTCGGAGCGATCCATCCGCGGGAAGCTCTCCCACCGGTTGATGCCGACAATCCGACGGCAACTGCGAGGCAAGGACCGTTGACGCAGCCTGTGGGGGCATTGGAGATGTCCAGAGTCTCGTAACTTTTCCAATCCGCCATCGGCGCAGGCTGCGCTCGTCGACAGTCAGGGCTTGGAGCTTCGCCAGCGAGCGCACCAAGCCGTCCTCGGCGCATTCCCGGGTGAGTACTCTTTGCGCCTTAGCGTCTTCGTGGCGGATTGACATCATGTGTGAATCAATCCAAAATCAGGCAAGAGGTTTGATTTGCTACTAGAAGACCTAACTGCTGTAATCGAGTCACGGCGGAGCACCATCCGCAACCACCGTCAGTTCATTAGCGAAAACGAGACCAGAACTCGGATGGCTCTCATTGATCCCCTCCTTAAAGCGCTCGGGTGGGACTCTAGCGATCCAAGCCGAGTGGCACCAGAATATGGGGTTGAAGACAAGAAAGGCAAACGCGTTGACTATGCATTGAAAGACACTGGCGGCAATCCTGTCGCCATTATGGAGGCCAAGCGACTTGGCGAGGATCTTGATGAGCACCTGATTCAACTGATCAACTACGCAAACTTGAGTGGGATCAAATACGCAGGTCTAACGGACGGAGACCGGTGGCAACTCTACGACGTGTTCGCCCCTGTGCCAATTGAAAAAAAGCGCATGTTGAATGTGTCTATCGATTCGGAATCACTCCATTCCTCAGCTCTAAAATTGCTGGTATTGTGGAACCTCAACCTCCAAGATGGAATCCCGGTCAAAGCAGGGACTCCCGTCTTGAATGTCACAGAAGCTTCACCCACCGTTCCGCAAACACCGATTGACAAGACACTCGAACCTTCCAACACTTGGCTGTCCATCAGTGAGTGCCGCAAGAAAGCGACGGGCAACAAGCCCCAATCCCTGCGCATCGGAGATGGCACACAGCATCCAATACAGCATTGGAACCAGATCTTGCCACTGTTGGCTCGTGGGCTATTCGACGAGGGCTTACTGCACCGAGGCAATACGCCACTGAAGGACCAAGCGGGGAGTCGGCACATCATTGCAAGTGAACCTTCTCATCCGATGGGCAAAGCGTTTACGAAAAAGCTACTGGTCAAAGGTACTCCCTTCTACCTTGACTTGCATGCGTCTGCAAGGCGGATCTTGGCCGACGTGGAACGACTACTTCGACATTGCGAGAAGACTCCAGACAAGATGCGAATTCAATTGAAGCAGTAGCAGCTATTGCTTCTCTGTTTGGAGAGATTGGGACGGCGGGACAATGGGCGTCACGGAACGGACCGCACGCGCTGGGCGGTTACCGTAACCACCCTCGCGCGGTAGGGCTACATGTGCACCTATGCCAAGATCGCCTCGATAGTCCCCACTCCTTGGCGAGTGGACGACCCAAACGGATGCCCAGCTACCTAGCGACGCTCGCAGCACGGATGCCCCGGCCCTCGGACAGGACAATCTCGCGGTTCGGCTCCAGCCCCTCGAGCCTGTCGACCTGACCGCTCGGCCAGCGCGCTTCGAGAACATCAATCGCGGTATCGGCCCCGAGCCCAAAGGTAGCGACAACCTCGCTCTGAGAGCAATAGCTCGACCCGCCCCGCACGACCTGTTGCTGCTGGCCGGACGCGCTGGCAAGCGTGAGCAGCGTTCCCAGTCCCGATCTATTGGATTCAGAGCCCACCAGCCGGACTCTCAGATAGTTGTTGGCGTTACCGCCATCGTTGCGTAGCAGCTTGGCCGGACCGTCGTTGGTGGTGATCAAGATGTCCAAGTCACCATCGCGATCGAAGTCTGCATACGCCGCTCCGCGCCCGACCAAGGGTTCCGCCAGATCATGGCCGGGCGAGGGCGGGATCAGATCGAACCCGCCGCGGCCATCGTTGCGAAACAGCTGCGGCGATTGAGCGAATTTCACGGCAGGCTGGACGATCTCGATCTCCTCGTCAAGATGGCCGTTGGCGCAGAAGATGTCCAAGTGCCCATCTAGGTCGTAGTCAAAGAAGAAGGCCCCGAACGTCAGCGAGAGAAGGCTGTCGCGACCGATCTGGCTGGTCGGGGCCTCGTCCACGAACAGGCCGTTGCCCTCGTTGTGGAACAGATTCAGCATCTCGTTCGCAAAGTTGCCGACCAATAGGTGGAAGCGGCCGCTCCGGTCGTAATCCGCCGCGTCAACACCCATCGCGCCACGGGCCTTGCCGTCCTCGGCATAGGCGATACCGGCCGAGACCCCGTGCTCGCTGAACGTGCCGTCGCCCTCGTTTCGATACAGCTTGTTGGGCTGGGTGTCGTTGGCTTGGAAGACATCGGGCCAGCCATCGGAGTCGTAGTCAAAGATGGCGATGCCTAGTGCCTTGGCAGTCGGGTCGTCCACGCCCGCCTTGGCGCTGACATCTTCGAACGTGCCGTCTCCCCGGTTCCGGTACAGCACCGACGGCTGTCCGGTATACGACTCGGGCGTGCAGTACGTCTTGGTGGAGCCATCCATAGAGCACCACAGATCCTCGTCCGCAGACCACTGCACGTAGTTGGCCACGAGCAAGTCCAAGTGCCCATCTAGGTCGTAGTCGAACCAAGCAGCGCTCGTGCCAAAGCGAGCATTGTCGATGCCCGCCGACCTGGTTACGTCTTGGAATGCGCCGTTGCCTTGATTGCGAAACAGCCGGTCGCCGTCTAGGACAGTGACGTAAAGGTCGCTGAATCCGTCGTTGTCGTAGTCGGCCGCTGCAACGCCCAGGGCATACATGGCCGAGGCAAGGCCAGCTGCCTCGGTCACATCCTCAAACCTACCGCCGCCCGCGTTGCGGTATAGCTTGGAGGTAACACCCTCGGCGCTGCCCGACCAAGGCTTGGAATTCACTAGGAAGATGTCCGGCAGGCCATCGTTGTCGTAGTCAAAGAAGGCACACCCGGATCCCAGGGTTTCCGGCAGGTACTTCCTGCCCGACCTGCCGTTATGATGCTCGAATTCAATGCCCGCTTCTTGCGTTACGTCGGTGAAGACAACCGTAGCTTGCGCTGGCCCTGCGGTAGAGCGCTCCGGCTGCGGCGCCGACTGGCCGCAGCCCAGCCAGCCGCAAATCGCGACAGTAGCGAGAATCGCCTTACAGGTGGGCGGAAACGTGTTCATGGATGGCCTGACGTTCGTTGTTGTCTTCCGGGCTGGCCCGCCTCAGCTCGGCGGTGCGGGTCTGGGCCGATTCGTCCGCCTTGTAGCGCAAGAACAGCGCCTCCTCGCGCTCGGCGGCTTCCAAGTCGCCCAGGCCACGGTAGCAGCGCATTCTCGTATAGTGCATCTGCAGGTCCTCTGGATCGATCTCTGCCACACGATCCAGCACATCGACCGCCGCCGAGTACTCCCGGCGCAGAAAGAGGATGTTGGCGATCTCGTTCAGCACCACTCGATCCCGCGGGTACTGGTCCGCAGCGCCACGCAGGTCCTCAAGCGCGCCGTCGTAGTCTCCCGATGCCCGCCGCGCCAGGGCACGGAAATATAGAGCCCGCGGCAGGCCCGGGGAGAGCTCGAGCGCTTTCTCGAGAAACGGCTCCGCCTCCGACGTTCTGCCTTCCTCGACCATGGAGCGGGCCACGTTCAGCCAGCCATCCGGATGCTGGGGATCGGCGTCGACGGCGCGCTGGAAGGCATGCTCGGCCCCCTTTAGGTCGCCCTGCAGCAACAGGCCGATGCCGTAGTCGTTCCAGCGCTCCCAATCGGTTGGCTCGACCTGCGGCGACCATTCGTCGTTCCGGGCACCCACATGAATGACGGTTTCCGCATTCGCCATTTCGATGATCGGCAACACCGGGATCCGGTCTTTGATCGCGCCCGGCACGTTGTCCGGGATATCCGCCGGATCGTATGTGAACTGGCGGTCGTCGAAGCCCTCTCCGAAGCTGCCGGCTCCGGCCTTGCCTGCGTAGGCAAACGCCGTGTAGGAGTGGGAGAACTTGCGGTAGTTCAGCTTGGCGCGCAGCGTGAGAGGACCGCTCGCATCAGCCGGCACGGTCAGACGGTAGTGAACCACGTCGGCCGCCCCGGGCGGGATCAGGCGGGCGTACAGCAGGCCGCGCATGTGGAACGCGTTGCGCTTGTCGATGGGGTTGCCGTGCGCGTCAACCTGCAAGGCGCGGTAAAAGTGCGCGCCGGGATCGACAGGGCCGGTGCCCCCGGCCACGGCGCCGCTCCAGAATATCCGCTTCCCGCCTGCATCCAAGGCCTCGAATTCAACCCAGACATCGAATGCATCGACCGTGCCGCTCGGGAAGAAATGACCCACCTTCCTAGTCCGCACAACCACATCGACACGGACCGTCTCGCCCGGCCGAACACGGGGGGCTGCCTTGTCCAGGGGCGCGGCGAGGTTGCCCACCTCGCGCAGCAGGACAGGTCCGCGGCGAGCGCCGGCCTCCTCTCCGACAGCGAAGCTGGTCGCGGCCGAGAGTTGTCCGGACGAGCGCACCATTTGGGGCGACGCAGAATCCTCGGTGACCGGTGACAGCGCGAAGATGTCGACCGATACGATGCCGTCCTGCAGGAATTTCGTAACTTCGTCCAGCTGGCGCTGGTCCTGGTTTACGTACGGCACGGCGGAGTTAGCGGCCGCGAAGCGATGCGAGCGCACCATGCCATTCTTGCTGCCGGGATCGTTCGATGGCACCAGCGGCATGTGGCAGTCGCTACAATCCTGCGCCTGTTCGGGGTAGTAGAACGAGCGAGCTCCCTGCCCCGAGACGCCGCTGGCCTGCCAGTTGTCGTAGGAGTTGAAGCCGCGCACCCAGCGATAGCCGTTCACCGGGACGTCCAGATGCACTTTGTGGCACGAGGCACAGAATTCGGAGCGGTCCTCGCGCATGAACGGCTTCAGGAACGCGCGTCGATGTGCCGCGGGCGCCGTGTTGGTCACATAGTTGTGGACCGCACGGACGATTCCGAACTCGCTCGCCGCCAAGCCGTGCAACTTCGGATACTGGATGACGAATCCGCCGTTGCCCATGGTGTCCGGCACATGCACGATGGAGTGGCATGACACGCAGGCCAGCCCTGCGTGGGCTTCGGGAGTGTCAAGCTGGTCGCGAACTGGATCCTCGAACATGCCATTGAAGAGCATGGCGTGGTCGTGGCAGCCGGCGCACCACTTCGAAGCCTCCACTCCGGCCGTTTCCTGCATGTACTCGATCGACTTGCGATAGAACTGGTTGTTAAACGACGAGAAGCGGTGCATGGACGATTGCCACTGCTCGTACACATCCTTGTGGCACTCGCCGCAGGCGGCGGACTCGAGGAAGAAATCTGACGGTATCTTTCCTCCGGTCGTGGTCTGGGCGGCCGACGGGAAAAACGGGCTCTCACGGCCGCCACCCTCGTAGTCCATCGACAGCGGCGCCTGAGTGGGATTGATGATCCGCTGGTCGGCGCTCGGAAACCAGCGCTCTCTGACAGCAGAGTAGGCGGGCAGCAAGAGGGCCACGGCGGCGCAAGCGGCGATCCGCCGGTCCCGCATGCTGAGAGCCAGCAGTCCGGCGCCGACGAAACCACACGCCGCGTGGATCGCGACGACGGGAAGGTGCGGGCGCGTGGCACCGATGACGCACAACACCGCGCCCAGAGCGGCGCACGTGGAAAGCGCAACCATCGCTCGTCGGTTGGAACGAGCCCGTCGAAACAGCTCGATCCCGGAAAACCACAGCCCAGCAGACAGGGCGACTCCCACTACCACATGCAGCAGGACGTTGGTGACGTAGAAGATGTCGGCCGACGGAAAGGCTACGAGCCAGCCCGAATTCAGCAGCAAGACGAGAAATGCTGCCCCGACGAGCGCACGCGTCCGTTGGGAACTGCTGGTGGACTCCCTCTCTGCACCGGTTTCGGAATGCGACGTCACTGCAGCGTGCCCTGATCCACGAGCGGCCGGATCAGACGCATCGCGGGCCGTGTGTGGTAGCGGACTAGGTCTGCTTGGTGGGCCTCGCTGGTCGGGTAACTCTCATCCGGGCCGTATGGATAACCGCTCATCGAATGGAACGGCAGCGGCCGGACCGAGTCTCCGAACGCTGTGTTGGCCTCGTTCTCCTTGGCCCAGCCATCGACCAGCAGGAGGTAGTCCCGGACCCAGCCCGATGCCAATGCGGGCAGCCCCGCGGCACTGAAGCGCAGCTCGAGCTCGTCTCCGGCACCCATGATCACGTAGCGGTCGTCTTCCCGATCCAGAAGTTCGTCCACCGCGCCGAAGCGCGTGTACTTGCCTGGCGTCGGATTCCAATTGGTCGTGGCCGATACTTGCTGGTAGTCGAACCATTCCGGCTGCGTCCGGCCGTCCGCAACATAGTTGCGCGAGAAGCCTCGGAAGCGCAGGTTGGCGATGCCAGCCTCCATCGTCGTGACTCGCGCTTCTGCGGCGGAGGGCTTGATGCCGATAAACGCAGCGTCCCAGTAGACGCACATATTGGTCACCAGCCGAACCTTGCGGGAATCCGACAGGAAGCGGCCGCTCAGGTCGACCGGTATCGTGCGCAGCGTACCGCCGGGCAAGCCGACGTCAGCGACAGCGGTGACCCATTCGCCGCTCTCGTCCTGCACCTGCAAGAACGGCGGCTGAATCGCTGCGGACTTGCTTTGCGACGCTGCCACGATGCTGCTGGCAGACGACCAATCGACCCAGCCCTCAAGGAACAGGACGGCATCTTCGGCATCGAAGTGCGGGAACTCCAGCGTGAGCGTGTGTCGCTCGGCTCGGTTCTCGTAGTTCCGTTCGAACATTGGATAGCGGCGATCACTGCTGGCTATCAAATCGAGGACGTCCTCGCCGCGATGGTTATAGGCCGCCACAGGCATGATCGGGGAACTCACGCCGAAGAGCTTGAATTCCGGAAATGGCGGACCCTTGGCCTTTTCGTTGACGATCACGCGCATGTCTTGCCGGTGATCGACCGCAAGCAGGCGGATCTTGTCGATGTAGGCGGTCTCGCGCAGTTCCTCGGTCACTCGAACGTCGAGGAATCCGTCCCGCTCGGCCAGCTGGTCGCCGCGGATCGTGACGTATTCGTCATGATCGACGGGGAAGTACACGCCCCGAGCTAGGCTGGCGCCCAGCGGCGCTACTCCCAGCACTTCGCTGATGTACTCGAACTCCCCGCCATTCCAGGTAAATACCATCGGGCAGGATCCCGAGAGCCTAGGCGCTTCCTTGATCGAGATCTCGCTGACCGGTTCCTCCGGCATTTCGTTTTGGATCAATCCGTTGGCCCATGTGACGCGAACGGTGTCGAAGGACTCGGCGCTGCCCAGCCCAAAGTGCAGCGGCACGCCGGCGTAGACCTGTTTGGCGTAGGTGAGCCCCGCCTTGACCTCGACGCGCGCCTCGCTGCCGATGGCAGGGCTCTTGACTCCCTCGAGTCGGACCGTCAGTCCGCGATTGCTCGTTTCAGTGCGGTTGGCCGCAAATAGGAGCTGCCCGGCGGGGTCAGCGATCAACAGATCGGGGCGCCCGTCCCCGTCGAAGTCGCCAGCGGCGGCCGGGCCGGCCGGCGCCACTTCGCCGGCGGGCATTGCCAGAAAGTCGAAGCCGGCGCGATTCGCCAAGAAACCTTTCGCTGTCGCAGCGTCGAAGCGCCCGCGGAGCTGGAAGTCGGCCCAAGCCCTGATCCGGTCCAGTTCAGGACCGCCGTGCAAGGTTCCGTGGTGGTTCTCGAGCACGACGGTCTGCTCGGACGTCGTGACAGCGATGTCGAGAAAGCTGTCATGGTCGATGTCGATCACATCCAGCCGCGCCCGGCCGGCCGGCACCGTCACGCCGTCAACAGCAACAGCGTTTCCGAAAACGCCGAGTTTGCGGTCTTGGTGGACTGCGACCCGGTCGCCATAGATGGCGATAAAGTCGTGGCCGTTGTCCTCGAACAACTCGGCGACCACCGCTGAGCGGACCGGGCCGTCGCCAAAAGGAAACTGGCTCGAGACATCTGCCAAGCCGCCTTCCCCGTCGTTCTGCAGCAGGCGCTTGTCTTGGCCGAGCGCGAACAGGTCGAAGTCGTTGTCGCGGTCATAGTCGGCGAACAGGCATGTTTCGAAGTTGCCGGAATCCTTGAAAGCGCTCGCGAACGAGCGGCCTGCTCGATTGACCAAGACCTCCACGCCGTCCCCATCCACTCGGCAAAGGTCAGCCAGCCCGTCACCATCGAAGTCGCCTGGCGCGTAGTGAGTGGCGCCAACTAGGCGCACTCCGATGGAAGCTGGTCCGCCCGCCGCTCCTCCCACGACCGCAACCGCGGCATTGCTTGACCAAGCCATCGCGTCGGAGACGCCGTCGCCATTGATATCCAAGGCGACAGCTCCCAATGGATCGCCAGAAAGTTCGCCGATCTGTTCGACGCCGAATGCAAACGGTGCCGCCGATGCCGCTGCACCGGTAGCCAGCGACGGGTCGTAGAGTTCGGAGTAATAACTCCAATCCACATCCTCGCCGACCGCCGCGTCCTCGGTGGCCGCCTTGAGGCCCTTGAAGATATCCAGTTCGCGCATCGCCCTTTCGGAATCGGTCCGGCGCAGGATCCCGAACAGCTGGAAGTGCGGCGCGGCCAAGGATGGATCGAGGCTGATGGTCCTCTCGAACTTTTCGATGGCGCGCCGGATATTGCCCTGCTGCTTGTAGAGCGCCCCTAGGTTGTACTGCGTCTTGGCCTCGTCCGGCACCAGTTTTTCCATCTGGAGCAGTTGGTCGAGCGCCATCTCGACCTCGCCTGCCTTCTTGTACTCAATGCCGAGGTTGAAATAGGTGTGGGGCAGCGTCCGGTCAAGCTTTTGCGCCTGGACGACTTGTGCGATTCCCTCCTCGCGCTGCCCGGCGCGCAAGAGAGCAAGCCCGTAATTGAGGTGTTCTTGGGCAGAGTTGGGATTCAATTCCAGCGCCTCGGCTAGCTGCTCAACAGCCTGCTGAGAAGAGCCCGGCGTCTCGTAGAAGGCCTTGCCCAGATTGCGGATCTCTTGCAGCCTCGAGGACTCCGCGTCGCTCGGCTGGCTCTGGGCACTGGCCATCATCCAGAGGGCAGCGCAGGAGCCTGCCAGCAGGGCCCACCAACCCGCCTGCCGAAGTTTGATCCTCATGCCAAGCCTCATGGTACTTCAGGCCTGCAAAGACAGCAGGGACAGCGGAAAGCCGTAAGGACGCTCTGGATTGCCAAGTTGCTTACACGCAACTCCGCTCGACGCTCGCGGGAGTAAAAGGGCCTACTTCTACCCAAAGGCCTATATCACCAGCGGGGTCCGTGGGGTGAATTCGGTCTACTTTGCGTGCTTGGTGACCGGCCAAAATTTCCGGAATTCACCGGCCGTAGTTTTCGGAACCCACACTTGGCCTACTATGGATGCCTTGAGCGTCCGCGAGCTACGTCAAGTCTCTAGTCCGTACACGCAAACTGCCCGTGAGAACGTGGGCGTGCGGTGAAAGACGCGGGTTAGCTCTGACTCGCAATGGCCACGGCCGTCAACACCTGCCCGCCTGATTGAGACGAAGCACACTACTATATCGAGTTCAAGTCCTGACCCATGAGCCAAGTCACCACGAGAAGCGATTCCGTGCCTCGCCCCGGAATGCTTGCCGGAGTTCGAAATCGACGTGGCACGGTTACCGCCGTTGAGCCCTTCGACGGGGAACAAGGGCGGCTTCACCTTGTTCACTTGGACTATCACGACGACGGATCGCCCGAGACCGAACGAGTGGTCTGGGAACTCGAACCTAATGGAGAGCTGCTACCACCAGTAGCCCTTCCCGATCTGAACGATTCGGACCCGATGCCCCCTGCGGACTTCTCCGCACTCCTCCGTGCGGCGCGGTGGACTGCCTTGTCACCGTACTTGGGTCTCGACGGAAAAGGCCGGAAGGATGGCGAGGAACCAGTCGCAAGCCCGTTTCATGGTGGCGTTCGCGTCGAGGATTTCCAGCTCGTGCCCCTGATGAAGGCACTCCGCATGCCCAGGGTCAACCTGCTTATCGCCGATGATGTCGGGCTCGGCAAGACCATCGAAGCCGGGCTGATTCTCACGGAGTTGATTCTCCGGCGTCGGATTCGACGCGTCCTCGTCCTCACGCCTGCATCGTTGAGAGATCAGTGGAAGGAGGAACTCTGGGAGAAGTTCTCTTTGAGCTTTGAGGTAATCGACCGGAAGGCTACCGAGAGTCTGAGACGAAGACTCGGCATGGACGCAAACCCGTGGCGGTCTTTCAGCCGGATCATCGCTTCATACCACTATCTCCGACAGCCGGACGTACAAGAGCAGTTCAATTCGGCTTGCTTGACACCTGATGGGTCTCCCCATTTGCCATGGGACCTTCTGATCGTCGATGAGTGCCACAATCTCATGCCCGCTCCGTTTGGCGAAGACAGCCAACTCTGCAAGACCTTGGGGCAATTGGCACCACGCTTCGAGCACCGCCTTTTCCTGTCGGCTACCCCTCACAACGGTCACACCCGATCATTCACGGGTCTGTTGGAGATGCTTGATCCGGTGCGATTCAGCCGCACCCACGAGATGAGTGCGGTGATGCGTGAGAGAGTCGATGATGTGGTCATTCGGAGGCTCAAGAGTGACATCAACTCTGACCAGCCGGGAGAGCGATTCTGTACGCGGAAACCTCCAGAGGCACTTCCGCTCCGCACGGAGGCGAAAGAACTCGAACTGACATTCGCCTTTGACTCGTTCAGGGCCGCGATAACAGAGCTGGTCCGAACCGGAGCCCAAGGCCGCCGCCATGCGGGAACGTTCGCGGTCGAGGTGCTCGGCAAGCGCCTGCTTTCCTGTCCTGCGGCATTCGCCGACTCCTGGTACCGAACCATGGAGGGCATGGCGATAGAGGATGCTTCCGATGCTGATGTCAACGCGGCCGAACGAGTGTTGCGGCAAGAGACGGGAGACGACAGGGAGGCACAACAGCGCCAGGCAACCGCAGCCACGGTCGTGGGAGGGTGGCTGAGGAAACATTCCGGGGGGCTCCGCGCGGAAATCCGACGTATCCAAAATGCGGTCGACAATCTGGGATTCAGAACGGACGGGCCACCCGTAATTGAGCAGGTCCCCACATACGATGCCCGCGTTGACACGTTGATCGAACTCATCGAAAGGTTGCTGTTGCATGATGGCGAATTTCGGTGCGACGAGCGCCTGATCGTGTTCACCGAATACAAGACCACACTGGACTACGTCGCCAACCGACTCCGTAGCGAGTATCGGCAAGAGAGGGTGCTCACGCTCTTTGGCGCCGGGGGCCAAACGGGCATGGGCGACACCGAGCGCGAGAGCGTCAAGGCAGCATTCAACGACCCTGAAGCCGCAGTTCGCATCTTGGTGGCTACAGACGCTGCTTCCGAAGGACTAAACCTCCACCAAACGGCACGCTACCTGCTTCACTACGACTGCCCTTGGAACCCGTCCCGGCTCGAACAGCGCAACGGCCGTCTTGACCGATACGGTCAAGCCCGCGATGTGACCGTGCACCACTTCGACAGCAGTGGCGATCGCGACATCCACTTCTTGAATCATGTCATCCGGAAAGCCGATGAGATCCGTGAGGATCTGGGATCCGCCAACGAAGTATTCGACCGTGCTTTCCGCCGCCGATTGGTCGAGGGCAACGACAGTGATCTGGTTCGGAACGAACTAGAGGTGGCGGCCGACAACGCGCGCGTATCTCGGACGGATTGGATCGACCAATCGGTCTCCACGGAGGATGGCACAGTCGACCCCAGCGATAACGTTCGGAACTTCGCAGAGGCGATCGACCTAGATGGCGTGAGCATGGCGGGCATACTTGAGTCGGCTATGGCCATTGACGGTACCAGCCCTCAACTCGACCAGACTAGCGAGCCGGAACTCTACCGCATCCGCCATCCTGATCTGCCGCAATGGAAGGGCGTGATTGATCGATCCGTTCGTCAGCCTAGCTCTGGAAGAACCGATGCATTGAGTCCAGTTCGCCAGATCGCCTTTGGCTCGGGCCCGTTTATCCGGCGTCTTGGGCCGATTGATGTGTTCCAGACTCGCCCCGACGCCATTCAAATGCACCTAGCTCATCCCATGATCAAGCGAGCACTAGGTGTACTCAACCGCCGCCGCTATCCGGGTGCGGGCGGCGTCTCCCGCTGGACTGTTCAGCTCGGCCGAGTCCCCGCAGGTGCTGACGCGCTGATCCTTTTGAGCATCGAGGAGTTAGGCGTCAACGAACTCCGCGAGAGCATTCACCATTGGGTTCGAACCATCGCACTTGGAGTCCGCGACGGGCAGCTCGGCCGCGAAATTGCTGACATGGAGTGCTACGAACCCGGAACATGTATCGCGGCGACCGACTCTATTGCTTGGGACCGTGCCCGTGCGATCTTCGATCACACGCGTCGCGATCTCCGTCGATGGCTGCGCAACCATCAAGGCGCCCTCACGAAGCGACTACGTGGCCAGCTGCAGATCGACGAGGTTGAGGCTAGGGAACGAGAAGAGCAGCGCTACCGCCAGCGAGAAGGTGAAGTATCGCAGTTGATCGCAATGGCGACGGTAGATCGCCTAGAGCGCGAAATCGGAGATCTCAAGGTTGAACGTGAGCAGGGATATCTGTTCGACGAGGCAGGCCGCCTCGAGAAGCTCGACGCATCAATCAAGGAGAAACAAGACGAAATCAACCGTCGTTGTAGCCACTACGAAGGGATTCGGGACCAATTGCGGCAGGACCGAGGCCGTATCCTCAACTCACTGCTTCCGAAGCGCTTCGCACTGACGAGTGATGCAAGCGTGTTTCCTGTCACGGTCGAGATCCGACTTCCCGCACGAGAGACGCCTCCGAGCGCACCGGACCAATGATCTCGAAATCGCTGGACCCCGTACTCGGATGGGAAGATTTGCGCCATGCCGGGCTTCTCTTGGATGGAACTCGAGTTCTCTCCTTGGCGCAACATCAGCCGGGTCCGATGGATCTACGGATCATGGATCGGCTCCGGCAGCGGACCGCGGCCTTTCTTGGGCGTGTTGATGAGTCTGGAAGTACCGCGGATGCGTCCCAATTCGTTGCTTTCGTCCTTGAAGACGTGTGCGGACTCGATCAATCGTCTGGGAGTTGGCAACGAGGCAGCCAAGTGCCGGCAGAGCAAGGCAGAAGGGCCGTTACAGGCGAGACCGTCAAGCCTCGTCAGCTCTGGAGTGGCCCACTAGGTGCGTCGCTGCCCGTCTTCATTGCCGACGCCGAGCGCATCGGGATCGGTCGCGGTCGGCGCATCGTCAGTCGGGTGCTTGGGTGGCTGAGGGCAGGAAATCAGCACCTTGCCCTAATCACAAACGGTCGCCAGTGGCGGCTGATCTTTGCCGGTCTTGACTACGAGGCTTCGTGCGAATGGGACGCCGAACTGTGGCTCGAGGAGGGCAAGATCGCAGCTCAGGTGACAGCGCTACGACTCCTCTTGTGCTCTGAGCTCTGGACACCCGAGGAGGAAGGAAGCGATTCTCCGCTGCTGCAAGCTATCCGGGATACCCGCAAGGGGCAGGCCGATCTTTCGGAGGTGCTGGGTGAGCGAGCGCGTGAGGCAGTGGAGATTCTGGTGCGGAGCCACGGCGAAGCGCTTAAGGACCTCGCTAGTGGAGAAGACGGAGTTCAGCCGTCCGACATCTATCGCGCTGCATGCCGGATCGCCATGCGAGCGGTCGTCATCCTCTTCGCCGAGTCACGGGACTTGCTTCCTCGGGAAAACCCAGTCTATGACGAAGGCTACGGACTTAACGGCCTCTTAGGGCAACTTGAACAGCGGAATGTGGGCGCGGCTTCGATGGGTGAGGCTTTCGGAGCGTGGCCCCGTGTATTGGCCCTGTTCCGCCTCGTGTCAAGTGGGTCGCACCACCCTGACCTCCCGGTCACGGCGTATGGCGGCGAGTTGTTTGCCCCAGGGCGCAGCGACGGAGATGGAGTCTCTCGCTCCCTTTACGTCTTTGAGACGGAGTGCTTCAAGAATGGGATCGTTTCTGATCGGGACGTATTTAACGTGCTGAATCTGCTGATGCGGACCAAAGCGAGGATCAGGCAAGGCACGGGAAGCACGTGGGTCACAGTTCCGGTCGACTTCTCGGGCCTCTCTTCGGAGTACATCGGCATCGTCTACGAAGGGCTGCTCGACTACGAGCTGAAGACCGCTCCCAAGGGAGACCCCGTGGTGTTTCTCGCGGTCGGCGAACGACCGGCCTTGCCCTTGTCCCGATTGGAGGCGATGGATCAGCGGGAGATTAGCAGCTTGTTCGAGAAGCTCAAGAAGGGCGATTCGACCGACAAGGGTGCAGATGAAGAAGGGGAGAACGAATCGTCGGAGACTGAGGGCGCAGCGCCGGACGACCAGCCGGAACCCTCTCAGATGATCGAAGACAGTCGACGGACGTATCGAGAGCGGGCCGAGCAATGGGCGCGACAAGCAGTCGAAGCTGCAGGGATCGTGAAGAAGCCACGCAGGCGAATGTCACCTGAGCGGCAATTGGCCCACCAACGGAACGTGGCGGAGGCCGCCCAGAGGCTGGTCGATCAGAACGTCCTCCCCGGCGACTGGTATCTCGCCCGCTGGGGAGGCACACGCAAGGGTTCGGGCAGCTTCTACACACGCCCAGGTCTAGCCGTGCCTACCGTGCAGCGCACTTTGCGACCGCTGGCGTACGATCCCCCGCCGGGAATGCCTGCGGAGGATGCACGATACGCATCACCTGTTGATTGGACGCCTAAACGCCCGGAGGAGATCCTTTCCGTTCGAGCTTGCGACCCGGCTTGCGGCTCAGGGTCATTCGCCTTGGCTGCACTTCGCTTCCTCACGGAAGCGCTCTATGCCTCATTGCAACACCATGGTCGAATCGAGTCCAAGGGAAACAAGTCCCTGGTTCGGATGCTTGGAATGGGAGTTAGCAGCAACGACCGAGTTGAGCGATTGAGTGAAGAGCAGATACCTTGCACACCGGACAGCTCTGATTTCGAGTCTCGACTCAAGGCGCGCTTGCGTCGGCATGTGGTCGAGCGTTGCATCTACGCGGTGGATCTCGACCCGCTCGCAGTTGAGCTCTGCCGACTCTCGCTTTGGGTTGAAACGATGGATCGTGATCTGCCGTTCGGGTTCTTGGACCACAAAGTCAAGTGCGGCAACGCATTGGTCGGTGCTTGGTTCGACCAATTCCAGCACTACCCAGCCATGGCGTGGAAGGACCGTGACGGTGGCGACAGAACTCATTCGAATGGAGTCCACTTCGAGAAGAACGCCCGCAGCAGCGCGATCAAGGAATTCCACAAGCACCGGCTGATGCCGGAAATGAGGCGGTTGCTTGAGGGGCCGACCCTATTCAATGGAGACCTGTTGAAGAGAGCTGCCAATGTACATCGAGAGGCGGTCAAGGTTCTGGACTACATGCATCAACTGCCCGCTCACGATGCGGCCGGGCGGGCGGATGTATACCGCAAGGACCTCCTGTCATCCGGGGCATGGAGGTCGGTCAAGGAATCGATGGATCTGTGGTGTGCCTGCTGGTTCTGGCCTGCGGACCAGATCGATCATGCGCCACTGCCGACGAGCTTTGACAATCCATCAGAATCTACGCGTGCGCTGGTGCGGAGCGTGGCCGCTCGCCACAGGTTCTTCCACTGGGAACTGGAGTTTCCAGATGTGTTCGACAAGGCTGGAGCAGGGTTCGATGCATTGATCGGCAACCCGCCCTGGGATATCGCCAAGCCGCTCTCTGTAGAGTTCTTCTCGAACATAGATCCGCTGTACCGTTCCTATGGAAAGCAACACGCGTTGCAGAAACAGACCGAACACTTCAACGATGCCTCGGTCGAGAGCGCGTGGCTCGACTACCGTGCTGAGTTTCGCGCACGGTCGAATTTTGTCAGCCACGCTCGAAACCCGTTCGGCGACCCAAGACAGTCGGCCGCCAGCAAGGACAAATTCAATTTCGGGAAAGGGAACGAACAAAGCCACGCGCGCTGGCGGGCCGCCCGACAGCAGTCGCCGGCCTTCTGTGACTCGCGTCATCCTTTTCGCAATCAGGGGTCTGCCGATCTCAATCTGTACAAGCTGTTCCTAGAGTTGGCCTATGTGTTGGCGAAGGATGGCGGGCGGATTGGATTCATCGTTCCCTCGGGGCTGTATTCCGACAACGGGACGGGCAACTTGCGGCAACTCTTCTTGAACAGTTATGGGATGGTTCGCTCCCGCTCAGCCGCAACGGCCAGTTCGACAATGTT
>JAPPMG010000041.1 GCA_028819215.1 Bryobacterales bacterium | reverse complement strand
GTCCATGCCTCCTATAATACACCAATTGCGCCAAACAATTTAACGCTTATGGGGCTCTGCCCCCTGCGAATCCTCGGCGTTTCGTGCCTCTGTGGTAGCGACGGGCGGACAGGGGCGCGGCTCCCGGCCGCCGCATCGGTGCGCTCCCGGCGCAGCGCCGCACCGTTATGGTCGCCACCAACATCACGCCACCAGACCAGTTCTCCGCCCGGGTAGAGGCCCTCAGGATCCCCCACGTCGGGAATCTGGCCCACGGGGTCGAGCCACCCTACGGCCTTCGCAGCGGACCTCCGGGACGCTCTTGCATCCTATAGTCGAGTAACGTGGCGACTCCTCTAGTCGGCTCCGGGAAGAGTACGGCAGTGAGCCAAGCACGGTGCCTGATCAGGTTGCCCCATCACGGCACCCGCTGGTTTTTGCTGCAGTACTGCCACAAGTAGGCGTCAACCTCCTGCCGTGTGAGTTCGAACTCCTTGCTGAGGAACGTGACCATTTGGTCGACCGTCCCGGAGCACTTTGCCGCGCACTGCTTGATCCAAGTATCGGGCTTCTCGGTGTCCTCAATGCCCAGGGCGAGCGCCATGTGCCGCTCCGTTGCCTGCCCCATCCACGGAAGCTCTCGCAATGCCTCCCTCCGTCTCGTGCGCAACCGCTCCTTGAACGTGGGCCAACCCTCGTCATGGATCATTCGGCATCCATTCAGAAACGCGTCCGCCTTCCTTTGGTTGCGTATCGGCAGCGTTTGCGCATCGATCCCATCCATGGCGACGATCCGGTCCAGATCGAGGTTGCAGAACGCCTCCCGGAGCCCGCCAATGTGCTTTTCGACCACCGCGTTTCGGAATCCTGAGACGTAGATAACCCAGAGGTACTGTCGGAGGAAGTCTCTGAGTTCAACCTTCTCGAAGTTCATTGGCTTGAACACGTCGTCGCCGACATATTCGCGTGCCGTCTTCAGCATCTGCTTCGCCTTCGCCCTGTCCATTGGCATGGTTGCTTCAGGGCCTATCTTGCGATACGAAGGCCCGAGTTGTTCATCCTACCAGCGAACCTGGACGCCTTCCCGCAGGGATCAATCGTGCCGCAGGCGCGAGCTGAGAGCGACCCAGAGGGTGGCCTCTCGGAGAGTGCATTGCGCCGCGGATTCGCGCCTTTTTCGCGCCTCACGGCAGCGCGGATCTCGTGGGCTCCGGGCTCCGCCTCCGGTAGTCCGGGTGCGAGCCAATCGGCGATTGTCCCGCGTGCGAGGGCTCTGAGGGGTTGGCAGTCCGGCCTTCAGGTGAGGACAGCCCCGGACAGGTCGCTTGCGGCTGCCGGGGAGCGTGCGAGGAGACGACCGCCTTGCGAACCGCCCTTGTCCGGATACGCTGTCCGCCCCCCGGGAGGAACACTAAGGTCTCTCACGAGATGAGCTTCGGGGGGCGCTTGCCCGCACGCGCGACTGAGCCGTGGTTCCGGGGCGGCTGCGTTCCCACGGCGCGCGACGATTCGAACCAGACCAGAAACTCCCGCAGATACCCCGGCAACGTGCCCGCCGCGAGACGTGCACCGCGTTCTCCCCACTCCCGCTCGAAAGGAGAGAGTGGCTTGGAGGCCCCTGCTACACTGTCGAGACTCGGCAGCTTGCTCGCGCTGCGATCCGCATGTTGAAGAGCCTTCCCGAACGGGCCACACTGTGGGCTCTCCTTATTCTCGGCGGTGCTGTCCTACATGGATGCGCGACGCCTGGCGATCTAACGGCGCAACGACCCAACGTCCTAATGATTGCGGTCGACGACCTGAATGACTGGATCGGGTGCTTGCGTGGCCACCCGCAGGCGTCGACGCCCAATATGGACCGTCTTGCAGCACGTGGGCTACTGTTCACGAATGCCCACTGTGCTGCACCGGCCTGCAATCCTTCGCGGGCAGCGCTCTTCAGCGGTCTCTTGCCGCAATCGAGCGGCGTCTGGGCGAACGATTCGGCGCAACGGCTCGACAGGACGCTGCCCGAAGCCCGGTTGCTGCCGACCATGTTCCAGGAAGCTGGCTACTTGGTCCTTGGCACTGGCAAGCTCCTTCATTCTGGCGGCAAGGATCTCTTCGACGAGTACTTCACGGTCGAGCAGCGCTGGAGTCCGTTGCCACGCGAGGCGGTCGACTACACGCCCGAGGAATTGCCAACGAAGGCAACAGCCAACCCCCGGCACATCACCCGTGACAGCCTTGGCCGGGAGGTGGTTCTTCCGCTCAATCGCATGCCTTCAGACAGGCGGCCGAATCTGCCGGCCGGCGAGTCGTTTGACTGGGGACCGTTCGATGTTCCAGACGAGGATTTTGGTGACACGCAGATCACGAACTGGGCGATCGATCAGATCAGCAGTGGCTACGACCGGCCCTTCTTCCTAGCGGTCGGCTACTACCGCCCGCATATTCCGCTATGGGCACCCGCACGGTTCTTCGAGCGGTTCCTCGACGAGCCCGGGCAACTGCCGGAAGTCCGTTCCGATGACTTGGATGACCTCGGGGCGTCGGCCAGAAAATGGGCTCTAGAGCCCGTCACCGCCGGCAGTCACGCCACTGTCAAGGAGTACGGACAGTGGGCTGCGGCCGTGGAGGCGTACTTGGCGAGCATCTCGTACGTGGATTACGAAATCGGAAGACTCCTCGAGGCGCTGGATGGCTCAACGGCCTCCGGCAACACTATTGTTGTGCTGTGGTCCGATCACGGCTGGCATCTTGGCGAGAAGGAGCACTGGGGCAAGTGGACGGGCTGGGAGCGGTCGACCCGGGTACCGGTCATGATTGCTCCGCCGTCCCGCAACTCCGACGGATTCGCGGTGGGCGCAAGCAGCGGGCAGCCCGTAAGCCTGATCGACATCTATCCGACCCTAGCGGAACTCTGCGGCTTGGAACCACCCGAGGATCTGGAGGGCGAGTCCCTGGTCCCGCTGCTGCGTGATCCGGCAACCGCCACCGGGCGGGCGGTGGTGACGATGTTCGATCCCGGCAACGGCTCGCTCCGGACGGACCGCTGGCGCTACATCCGCTATGCGGACGGGTCCGAGGAACTCTATGACCATCTCAGCGACCCAAACGAATGGAACAATCTTTCCGGCGTGCAGCAGCACGCAGACCAGCTGCAGGAACTGCGCAGAAGGATGGAGCCCTATGTCAACGAGTGACGCGGTTTCGGTCGCACGCGTTCTTGATCGCCGCAACAGTTGCCCTGTCGTACACGGCTCGGCCCGATTCCGCCGTAGAATCTAGGCAGAACATCCTGCCGATTGCGCTGGCAGATCTGCGACGCGCATAGGCGTCCTACGGTGCCTCGTACATACGCGCTCGCGACATTGACAGCCTAGCCTCCTCCGGGCGCAGCTCTCGACGTCACTACGCTCAGGAGCTCGCGGGTCCGGCACCTGTGCCTCCGCACGCCACCAAGGTGCCAGCAGTTCCGGAAACCAGGCCGGATCGGACTTGCGGCCGCCACCATGGGCATCCGCGTGCCCCCGCTGACCCCCTGTTGGCGGGTTGGGGCGTTGGCTAGAATCGGACAGGATACCGACCTTGCCCGCATTTCGCTTCGTTCATGCCGCGGACGTTCATTTGGACAGTCCGCTGAAAGGGCTCGCCGGCCAAGATGGCAGCGCAATCGAGTTGATTCGCTCGGCTACGCGCAAGGCGTTCGAGGCGCTGATCACGCGAACGATTGACGAGCGGGCCGCGTTCTTGGTGATCGCGGGCGATCTCTACGATGGCGATTGGCGCGACTACCAGACGGGACTGTTCTTTGTGGGGCAGATGGGCCGTCTGCGCGAGGCGCACATTCCGGCTTTTGTAATCTTTGGCAACCATGACGCCCAGAGCAAGATCACGCGCAGCCTGACGCTGCCGGACAACGTGCACGTCTTCCCGACACGTGCTCCGGAAACCCGCCAGATCACCGAGCTAGATGTCGCCTTGCACGGGCAAGGCTATAAAGAACGGGACACCGACGAAAATCTGGCGCGATCATACCCCCCTGCCATGCCAGGCGCGTTCAACATCGGGATTCTCCACACCGGTCTCGCCGGCATGGAGGGCCACGCCCCCTACGCCCCCTGCACACTCGACGAACTACGCCAGAAGGGGTATGACTACTGGGCGCTCGGTCACATCCACAAGCCCGAGATCCTCAGCACGAATCCACACGTGGTGTTCTCCGGAAACGTGCAAGGGCGCCACATCCGCGAAACAGGTCCGCGCGGAGCCATGCTGGTCGCTGTCGAGGACGGCACCGTCAGCGCGTTAGAGCCGCTGCACGTCGATGTCGTCCGCTGGGCGCTTGTGGAAGTCGGCGTGGACGGTAGCGAGACCGTGAGCGACGCAAACGACAGGGTCCGCACTGCGCTGGAACAGGCTGTCGAGGAACTTGCGGACGGTCGGCTGCTCGCTTGCCGTATCGAGGTCGTTGGCCGTACCCCGGCTCACGCTGCGCTCTTGGCATCCCATGAAGACCTGCTGGCCGAGGCCCGCGCATCGGCTGCCGGACTCGGAGACGAAGTCGCTTGGGTGGAAAAGCTGATCATCAACTCGGCCCCGCCCGCGAACACGGTCCCCGACCCCGCATTGGCAGAGACGTTGGGCGAGCTCGGCTTGGCACGGCAAGACGCAGCACTGCTCCGCGAGCTGAGGGAGCAGATCGCACCGTTCGTGGGCAGGCTGCCGGCCGAGGCGCGCGACGCCGCCGAGAGTCCCCTGCTGCGCGCTGCGATAGACCACGATTTCGGCGAACTGATCGAACTGGCGCGGCCTCACGCCATGGCCCGGCTCACGGGGCATGAAGGCTGAGCGATGCGCCTGCGACGCTTGGACCTGATCCGCTACGGGCGCTTCACAGACTCCTCGCTAGAGCTTCCCAACGGCGAGCCCGACCTGCACATCGTCGTCGGGCCGAACGAGGCCGGCAAGTCAACCGTTCGAAGCGCCGTGGGGGACTTGCTGTTCGGGATACCGTCGCGATCCACCCTCAATTTCGTCCACGACTACGGCAGCATGCGGATCGGCGCGGTCCTAGAGCGAGACGGCGAGGATCTGGAAGTGCGTCGTCGCAAGGGCAACAGAGATACTCTGCTCGCTGCGGACGACTCACGGCTTCCGGCGGGAGAGCAAGCACTGAGCCCTTTCCTTCACGGCGCGGACCGGAGCTTCTTCGAGCGCATGTTCAGCCTGGACCACCTGCTCCTGAGAGCCGGGGGGCGGGACATCTTGCAAGGGGGCGGGGACGATGCCAGCCAGAAGCTCTTCGCGGCCGGTTCCGGCATTCAAGGCCTGCAACGCCGGCTGAAGAGTCTTGAGGACGAAGCGGCCAGGCTGTGGACGGTCCGGCGTTCCAAGGACCGCAAGTTCTACATAGCAGAAGACAGGCTCAAAGCGGCAGACAGCCGGCGGCGCGAGAGCACGGTCAGCGCCGATCGCTGGCGCGAACTGCAGCGAGCCTACACCGACCGCCAGAGCGAGCACGACCGGCTCCATGCCCAGATCGATCAGGCAGAGCGCGAACTCAGGAAGCTCGCGCGGATCCGGCGAGTCGCCCGGAACATTGCCCGGAAATCGAGCTTGGAACGGGAAATCGACAGTCTCGGCAGCGTGGCCGAACTCCCGGAAGGCTCAGCCGACAGATTGCGCGACGCCGAAGAGCAGTGCCGGAGGGCCAGCTTGCTCTTGAAGGCGGAGCGCTCGAAGCTCGACAGGGCGCAGGCCGAGCGGGCTGCCATTCAGTGGGACCAAGCGCTGCTTGGCCGCAAGGGTGAGATCGAGTCATTGCACCAACAGCGAATTCAGGTCAAGAAGGGAATCGCAGACCTGCCCGGGCTGAAACGAAAACTCGAGGAAGAGCGACAGAAGCTGGTCGGCATGGCGCCGGATTGCGGCTGGGATGGCCTGGACGCCGACTCGATCGTGGAGAGGATCCCACAGCGCTCCCAACTCGGACCCACGCGCACCGTGCTGGCGGACTGGAGCGACAAGAGCGCTCGCGTGGAGTCCGCCGAGACAGCAGCACGGGAGGCGGCCTCGCACATGGACAAGATCCATGCAGCAGTCGAGGCTATCGGCACCCCACGGGACATGCGCGACCTAGCGGCCCTGGTTGCGGCCGCGACGAAGGAGCACGGAGGGATCGGGGCACTGGTTGCGAGTGCCCACGCGGAGACCACCGAGGCGAGGGCCGAAGTCAATCGCATCTACGCTGCCATGGATCCCATGCCCGATTCGATCGAAGCCGCGGTGAGACTGGTGCCGCCCAGCGTGGAGGAAGTACAGGACTGGCGCGACGGGCACCACGACCTAGACCAGCGCCTGAGGGCTGAGCGCGAACAGCTCGCCTCCCAGCTCAAGGAACGGGCCAGAGCCACCGAGGCCGTGAGCCAGTTGGCCCCCGAGGGCGAGCCGATCACGCTCAAGGAGGTGCTCGAAGCCCGCAAGAGACGGGACACCCAATGGTCCGGGCTGCGAAAGCGTTTCATAGACGACGGCGGCCGTCTCGGCGCCGATGGAAGCGACGCTGTCGGAGATCCCCAACAAGTTGCCGACTCCTACCAAGACGCCGTGGCGCAGGCAGACGGTCTCGGCGACCTCAGAAGCGACACGGCGGAGTCCACCGCCAAGCTAGCCGAGGCGAGACGCCGGGTCGCAGTCGTCGAGTCGGAGCTGGCTGGAATCCAGACCGAGGTTGACAGACTCGAGCAGCAAAGCGAGCAGATGGCCGCCGAGTGGGCGGAACTCTGGGAAGGGCTTCCGTTGGAACCAGGAGGGCCGGATCGGATGCTCGCGTGGCTAGCCTTGCGAGACAAGCTGAGCGACGCAGTTACCCGGTCGTCCAAAGCCGCCCGCAGGCTGGCGTCCTTGGGCGACCAAGAGGCTCGGGCCGTGCAGATTCTGGCCGATGAACTGGGAAGACTCGGCGAGGACCGTGATGGGCTAGTCGATCAACGCCTCGCGATGGTGCTGGAACGCGCCAACGCAGTGCGGGCAGCGAACGACAGCGAAGCAGAGTCTAGGAGGAAGCTCGAATCCGACCTCCGCAGCGCCACCGAGGACAAGGAAGCGAAGCAGTCCCTGCTGCAGAGCGAGCGCTCACAGCTACAGCAATTCCAACGTGACTGGGCCGCCCTGGCAGCCAAGCTCGCGATCGATCCGGAAGCGTCGCCCAGAGAAGCCACCAGGTTGCTCGGCGCGTTCGATGCAATGCGCGAGGTCGCCAGCCGCATACGCGACCTGCGTTCGGACCGCATCGAGAAGATCGAACGAGACATCCACCGCTTCAGCGCCGAAGCGCAGGGGCTTGCCCGAGCCGTCGCGCCGGAACTTGGCGAACCAGATCCAGACAAGGCTTTGGACGAACTCAAGAGCCGACTCGAGAGCGCGGAACGAGAGCAATTCGCCGCCCAAGTCAAGGACCGGGAGATCCAAGAACTCGAGCAGCAGATTCACGAGCGCGACACCGAGCGGCAGGTGTCGGAAGCGGCGATCAGTGACCTGAGAGCGCAAGCCGGGGCAAGCGACATCGATGGACTCTGGGCCGAAATCAAGAAGGCTGACCAGAAAAGGTCTCTGCGAGAGTCGTTGGCACGAGTGGCCGACACCATCTTGGAGGACGGCGATGGGCTGTCCATGGAGCGCTTGGCAGAGGAGTGCTCTGACGCCGACATGGACGAAATCGCGCAGCGCGAGCGAGCCTTGGCCTCCGCCATCGAGGACTCACGCAGCAGCTTCCTGGCGGCGCGCGACAGCCTGCGGGACGCGAGGGAGGCCTTCGACAACGTTGGGGGCAGCGATGCCGCTGCCATGGCGGAGGGAGCGCGGCAGAGCGCCCTGGCGGAGATCCAAGAGATTGCCGAGCAGTTCATCCAATTGCGGGCGGCCGCTTGCCTGCTGAGGTGGGCGATCGAACGCTATCGCAGCGAAAGGCAAGGCCCCATGCTGCGACGCGCGGGTGAATTGTTCTCTGCGCTCACACTGGGGTCGTTCCAACACCTGGAAATCGACTACAACGAGCAAGACCAGGCTCAGATCGTCGGCTGCCGCCAATCCGGCGAACGAGTCCCCACCAGCGGAATGAGCGACGGTTCCTCCGACCAGCTCTACCTCGCACTCCGCGTGGCAGCCTTGGAAGACTACCTCGAACAGTCGCCGCAGATGCCGTTCGTGGCGGATGACTTGTTCATCAATTTCGACGACGCGCGGGCGGCTGCCGGCTTCGGGGTGCTGGCGGGCCTTGCGCAGCGCTGCCAAGTCATCTTCTTCACGCATCACGACCACCTGGCCGGACTTGCGCAGGAGTCGCTGGACTTTCCTGTGCGGGTACTGCGGATCGGGAGCTGACCACGACCCAAGCCGCGACGCATCGGCTACGGCCGATCGCCGGGACTGCCAGGCTGGCCTTGCGGGCCTTGGCCGTTCGAAGGCCCGGCTCCGAAGCACTGCCGGCTAGGTTTCCTATGCTGAATACAGGCACGTAAGGTCGCGCACGATGGCCAAGCGCTACATCTGCTTAGTCTGCCGCAATGAGATCGCGCATCCCAACGCGGAATGCCCGTATTGCAAAGCGCGCTCGGTCATCGCAGAGGGTGCTTCGCCGCGCATCCTGGGCATGGTGTTCGGCGTGATGGCGGCGGTCTTCGCGGTGACAGGCTTCTATGCCAAGTCTTTCAAGGCCGAGCGGAGCACTCGAGGACAGCACCACTTCGGAGTGGCGCAAGAACTGTTGGCCGAAGGCAACCACGCCAACGCCATCAAGGAATACCGCAACGCTCTGTCGTACGCCAAGGAAGAGCCCGACTACCGCCTCGGCCTAGCGCGCGCGCTGTTTGAGGATGAGCGCTATGCGGAGACCGAGAATCACCTCGTGGACCTGCGGAGCCAGGATCCCACCTCGGGAATCCTGAACTATCTGCTGGCGCAGCTGGCTGCCAAGGAGGGACGGCTGGACGAGGCCGTGTCGTACTACCGAACGGCCATCCACGGAAGGTGGGAAGGCGATACCGAGGACCGGCGCCTGAACCTGCGCTTGGAACTCGTCGACTTGCTAGAAACCTCAGGACGCGACGAGCAGCTGGCCGCAGAACTCATCGCGCTAGCCGAGATCATGCCTGACGACCGTGGCATTCAGCACAAGCTGGGAGCGCTGATGTTGCGAACGCAGCTGTTTGACCGCGCATCGTCCCTGTTCCAGACGCTGCTGGAAGCGAACCCGCGGGATCACGAAGCGCTCCTGGGCCGGGGCGAAGCCGAGTTCCAGCTGGGCAACTACATTACGGCCAGAACCCAGTACAACCGCGCCAAGTTGGTGCGGGACGACGATGCCACGAACGAGCGCATCGCGCTCTGCAACCGGATCATCGAACTCGACCCCACGCGCCGCGGGATCAGTCTCCGAGAGCGCTTCCGTCGCAGCCGCGTGCTGATCGAGCGCGCCCGAGCCGCGACGCTGAAGTGCCAGAACCCGTCTGGCGACGCGTTCGTTGGCCCTCTCGTCGCACTACCCGCTGACTTGGCCTCGGCATTGGAAAACGCCGACCAAGCTCTGGCAGGGCGGCCCGGGCGCGCGACTGACGAGACGGTCGAAGCAAACACTCTTACCGCGGAAGAGCTCTGGAACCAAGCCAGTCCCCTGTGCAACGAGTCGACCCCGCTGGATCCGCCTCTCGTGCACGTGATGGCCAAGCTGTCGAGATGAACACCATCCGCGAGATCTTGGGCAAGCTCTCCACGATGGGGAAATCAGGCCCCGTCCTGGACGAGCCGCAGCGATTTCTGCTGCTGTCGATCATCATCGGCATATTCTCGGGGCTGGTCGTGGTTTGCTTCCACATCTCGATCGAGCTCCTCAACTGGATCACGATCCACTCGCTTGCCCCCGGGGCGAAGTACCTCACACCGCTGTGGCCAGCCGTGGGCGGCGTGGCAGCTTACCTATTGGTCTTCTTCGTCGTGCCTACGGCGCGCGGCACGGGAGTGAACTACACCAAGACCGCCGTCTACGCCTCGGACGGCTACATTCCGTTCCGGAGCGTGCTGGGAAAGTTCGCCACCAGCACGCTGTCCATCGGAACGGGCAACCCGATGGGGCCAGAGGACCCGGCTCTCCAGATGGGCGCCGGGATCGCCTCGCTGCTAGGGCGCATCTTCCACCTGACGCGCGACCACATGCGGCTCATAGCTCCGATTGGCGCCGCGGCCGGAATCGGCGCGGCCTTCAACACGCCCATCGCTGCCGTCCTGTTCGTGATGGAAGAGGTCATGTCGGCCTGGAACGCTGGCGTTCTCGGCTCGATCGTGCTCTCCTCCGTCTCCGCCGTTGTAGTCAGCCGCTGGTTCCTAGGCGACGAAGTGCTGTACCAAGTGCCGGAGATCGAGGTCGGCGACTACTCCGAATTGCTGCTCTACGCGGCGATCGGCGCGGTCGGGGGGTGGCTCTCCGCTCTGTTCTGCCGCTACTCCATCATGCTGCGCGGGCGAATTCTCAAGCTCCGCGAGCGCCGCAGGTTGTGGCTACCGGCGGTGGCCGGCCTCGCCGTCGGGATCGTCGGCACGTACGCACCGGAAACGCTCGGTGCTGGCTACCAAGTGATCGATGGCGCCCTGCACGACCGCTTCGCATGGAACCTCCTGCTGGTGCTGGGACTGCTCAAGCTGCTCTCCACAGCGCTGTGCTTCGGCTGCGGCACGCCGGGCGGGTTGTTCGCGCCGACGCTGTTCGTGGGTGCCATGCTGGGCGGCGGACTGGCCGGCCTCGCCCAGCTGGTCTGGCCTTTGTCGACCAGTTCGGTCGCAGCCTACGTGCTGGTCGGGATCGGGGTTTTCTTCGCCGGGGTGTTCCGGGCTCCGATGACTTCCGTATTCATGGTGTTCGAACTCAGCGCCAGCTATGTGGTGATCCTGCCCGTGATGATCGCCAACACGATCGCGATTCTGGT
This sequence comes from Bryobacterales bacterium, assembly GCA_028819215.1. GTDB lineage: Bacteria > Acidobacteriota > Terriglobia > Bryobacterales > UBA6623 > VXMF01. Next base: position 6,061 of record JAPPMG010000041.1, on the reverse strand, counting down.
TTCGCGGCGCCTGGAGCACGATTCCGTCTTTCAGATGGCCGCCTATCAGGACGGCTTGGACTTGCCTTCGATCGAAGACCGGCGAGAGACGCCCGCCTTGAACGTCGAGGACGCCATGCAACGGACCCGGGACTTGGTCGTCTCGGATCGGATTTCAGTGGCTGAAGCGCTGAAGACGATCGAGAGCTCCGACGCCGATGCGCTGCTGGTCGAAGTGCGCTACGGCCAATGGCGCTGGGTCGGCAAGCGTGAGCTAGAGCGCGCCAAGGACAACGGGGACGAGGACAGCAGCCTGCACAAGACGATGAAGATGTGGCCCGTGGTCCGCACCTATCCGGACCTGCCGCTAGACCAAGCCCTGCGCAAGCTGGCGATCTACCCGGCGCTGCCGGTCACCAGCCGGGTCAACCCGAGCTTTCTGCTGGGCACGCTGACCTTGGCCGACGTGCACCGGGCCTACGGCATCACGCGGCAGGAACCCAAGGCCGAGGCAAGCAGCGTCAGGCCCTCGTCGGCTTAGGCGTGGTCGTGGTCGCAGCCGAAGCTTGCGGGCACTCCGTGCTTGTTCAGCTCGGCGATGCCAATGCGCGAAGTGTAGTAGCCCTCCACCGTCATGCGCTTGACCTTGGCGAAAAACTCCGCCCCAACCTTCAACTCCGGATCGTCGCTGCCGTCTAACGACTCGAGGATCTCAACCTGCTGCTCCTCTTCGAGCGCTACGAACGGCGATCCGTGCAAGCCGATCGCATGGCCGTCAAGCCAACCGAGACCCTTGAGGAACGCGTGGCCGCGGTCCGGGTCGACATCGTGCAGCATCAGGTCAATGTATTCGTTGACCTTCGCGGCCTTCGCTCCGGGCGTGTCGGTCGTGGGGATGATCAACTCGCCGAGAACCACGACAGTCTCGTTCTGATGCTCGTCGAGAAGCATCGGCCGCCACGGCGCTTCGGCCACTGCCTGCGCAGCCGCTCCCGCGGCGGGAGAGATGGTGGTGACCAGCGGCCCGGCAGCTGCAGCACCAGTGCCGACAAGGGCGGACTTGAGCCAATCGCGACGTTCCAAGGCAGGTTCTCCGGAAAGACCGCCATTGTACTACCAGACGGGAAGCACGCAGCGGCGGCAATCCCGATTCCGGCGCCTCAGCGGAGTCGGCAGGCGCAACGCAGCCCCTGCCGCCCAGAAAAAGGCCGCGCCAAGAGCTGCTCGCCCGTTGGCGCGGCCGGTGCGGGAGCGGCGTGGTGGGCCAGCCGCTCCCCGGCGGGGGTAGGGTTATTCCTTCGGCCCAAAGACCCACATGAAGCCGACGGTGAAGGTGTTCTGGTCCATCGAGAAACCGCCCTCGCAGGACGGGCACCCGAAGAACGCTACGTCGGACCAGTCGCGCCGGTACTCGATGCGCGTCAGGAAGCGCGGGTCCTCCTTGACCGGCTGCACTTCGAAGGTGATCGTGTTCTCGCGCAGGTTCTGCACCGTGCCGGTGGAGCGAGCGTCCGAGTCGTCCAAGAACTCGATGCGGTAGGCCAGCCGAACCTGGTCCGAAAGATGCACGCGGGCGTACCCGCCCATGCCCCAAGACGTGGCGGCAATGCCCATGGGGTCATTGACAGAAATGTAGTCCAAGTTGACCATGACCTCGAAGCGGTCATGCAGGCCGCCATACATGTTCCAGCTGAAGTTCTTGAGCAAGCCAGTCGCGCCTTGGTCGCCCTCCGGTCCCGAGATCCAAGTGGCGGTGGTATTGAAGCGGTCGTTCGGGGCCGCCGAGATCTGAGCACCGTACGACTTGCCCGAGTTCTGATCCCAAGCGTTGTCGAATCCGTTGACGAGCATGAACGTCGCGGTCACCGTGTCGTTGAGAGGGGTGCTGATCTTGGCACCGAAGTGCGAGAAGGGCTCGTTCCACGCCCATAGGATGCCCCGCGTGTAGTTCCAGTTCAGGTGAGACTCGGCGACCTCCAGTCCGGCGATCGTGCCGAAGGCACCGACGTTGAACTCGGCCCCGTTGGCGAACTGGTAGTAGCCGTAGGCCTGCTGGATATAGATCACGTCCTCCAGCGGACCGGGCTCGAGCCCGTCGCGGAACAGACGCGCACCAGAGCCGAACCAAATGTCGGAGCGGAAGCCGATGGGCCCGTCGCCGCTGGCGTCGAACTCGAGCTTGGCCTGGTTCAGGCCGAAGCCGCGGGAGTTCGGGTTGGTGTAGTACAGCGTGTTGTAGCCGTCTTCGGGGGCGTTGGTGTTGTACGTGTAGTACGTGTCCAGCAAGCCGGTGAATGAGATCGGCTGGCCGCCGCTGCTAGCCACGCCGACGGGCGACTCCTGGCTGGGTTCGGCGTCGCTCACGGCTGCCGGAGCGTTCCATTTCGGCTGTTCCGCGGTCGCCGCCACGAGCGGCGGCTGGGGCTGCACGGGAGCAGCCAGGTCCACCGGGGTCTGAGGTGCCGCCTCGACGGGCTCGGCTTCCGGCGCCGCGGCGACCTCGTCACGCTCGTTGAGGGAGTCGAGCATCGCTTCGAGTTTCAGCAGGCGCGCCCGGAGCGAGCTCAGCTCCTCGCGAAGCACAGCTTCGACATCAGCAGTCTCCTCCGCAGTTGCCGTCTCAGACGCAGGTCCCGCAAGCAGAGGAGCTGCGAGCAAGGCGAATGCCAGCAACTTAAGTATTAGATTTTTCATGATGTCCTCCAGTGATAGAACCCGCTTCCCCAGCGTGCCGGGGTCGGAGCGAAAGGCAGGGGCGGGTTCGTATCGTTTGTCCAGGCGGAGGTTGCCCACCCGCCTGAAACTCCACAGTAGGGAACAGCCATTGGATGGGCAAGAAGATTCTTTTTATGGGCTAGATTCAGAATCTTTAATTGAATCGATGAAGTTTCAACCTGTTTTATATCAATCGTTTACAGACAGTAGTGGACTATCTTGAATACGTTTGCAGTCGTCCGGAAGCACCGCTGAGGAAAGGAAATTTCGGGCGCTGTGCAGCAAGTGGCGCTGGGCGGTCTCGGAATGTCCGCAACGGCAGAGCAGGTGCGCCAGTTCATGGGCCAGCGGGGAGTAGCTCTCATCGCGTCGCGGGAGCCAGTGGCTTTGGTACGAGATCCAAGCCGTGTTGAAGTATGGAGCGGTCGTTTCGGACGCAAGACGGGGACGGTACGAGACGGCCAGCGAAGCGGTACCCGCCACTCGGCCAATCAGGAAGGCCACGGGATAGGCTGCGTCGGTGGGAAGCTGCGCTGCCAGCCGCGCCACCGTCGGCGGAACGCCCGTCACCGGGTCGGTCAGAGCGGTGTCGATGCGACGGTCCCGAGGCGGCAGAGCCAGCCGGACCAACGTGACATCGCGAATGGCCACTCCGCAGGCCTCGAAGATCAAAGCCGTCTTGCGCAGCTGGCGGATGGCCCGCGCCCGGCTCCAGGGAGTTCGCTGGTCGAACGCCACTGTCGCGTCGAGGCTGAAAGGCAGGCTGGGGCGCCCTTTGGGGTACAGGTCGCGCTCGGTCAGCCGGCGGGCTTCGGCCGAGGCGAACCCGGATTCTACCCAGGGAGCGAACTGGCTCCGGGCTTCCACCGATGCCCCGCTGGCCAACAGCGTGGCCAGAGACAGGGCGGCCCGTCGCGACAGCCCCCGCCCGTGCATGAGGTCCCATGATAGACTGCGGCAGGCCCGCCGGAGCTGCACCGCGCCGAACTGGCCGCGGAGCGCATCGAGACTGGGAAATGCACATCTCGAGCCTCGACACCCCCGCCCTGCTGGTCGACCTCGACAAGACCGAGGCGAATCTGGACCGGGCCGCTAGCTACGCCAAGCGTCACGGCCTGTGCCTGCGTCCGCACACCAAGACTCACAAGTCGCCGCTGATCGCAGGCATGCAGCTGGACCGGGGCGCGACCGGGCTGACCGTCGCCAAGGTGGGCGAAGCCGAAGTGATGGCTCTGGAGGGAGTGCCTGACCTGCTGCTGGCGTACCCGGTTTGGGGGGACGCCAAGTGGAGCCGCCTAGTCGAGGTCGCCAAGAGACTACCGGTAACCGTGGCGCTAGACAACGCCGAAGCGGCCACGGGTCTTTCGCGCCATGCGCAGAGGGCGGGGATCACCCTCGGGATCTTGGTAGAGGCCGATCTGGGCATGCGCCGCTGCGGACTGCCGCCGGGGGATGGCCTCGTCCGGCTAGCGCAAGCGGTCAGCGGCATGGGCGGGTTGCGCCTAAACGGGCTGATGTTCTACCCGGGACATATAAACCTCGCCGCCGAAGCGGGCGAGCAGCAGCTCGACACCCTGCGCAGCGAACTGCGGGCGGTGCTTGAGAGCTTCCGCGCGAACGGCCTGCCTACCGAGGTGGTCAGCGGCGGGTCGACGCCGACCCTGTTTCAGTCGCACACGATCGAGGGCATGACAGAGATCCGTCCGGGCACCTATGCATTCAATGACCGGACGCAGGTCGCGTCCAGAGCCTGCACATGGCAGGACTGCGCCGTGACGGTCTTGGTCACCGTGGTGTCGACTCCGCGACCGGACACGGCGGTCATTGACGGGGGGTCCAAGACATTCACCTCGGATCCGTTGCGCCCGGGCGGGGACGGCGGTTTCGGCCGGGTCGTGGAAATGCCCTCGGCCCGGTTCCATAAAATGAGCGAAGAGCACGGCCAGCTCGACTTGCGAGAGCATGCCGGGCCCCCGCCGCGCATCGGGCAGCGGCTGAGGATCATACCCAACCATGTGTGCGTCACCGTAAACATGCACGAAACGGCCTACGGCTTGCGCGGTGATGCCATCGAACGATCCTGGCCGGTGGCGGGACGCGGCAAGCTTCAGTAAGGCACGGCGCGCTCAAGAATTGAAAAGGAAGCGGCAACGTGAACAGCAACCAACAGCGATCGATCCAGAGGGTGACCGCCCAAGGCGCGCCCAATCCCCAGGGGCCGTACTCCCACGCGGTCAAGGCGGGGGGATTCGTCTACGTGTCCGGGCAGGCGGCGCTAGATCCAGACACTAGCAAGCCGATCCACGGCACGGTGGCGGAAGAGACCCGCCGCACGCTCGAGAACCTTAAGGAAATCTTGGAGGCCGCCGGCGCCTCGCTGGAGGATGTCATCAAGTGCAGCGTATTCCTAGCGGACATCCGCGACTTCGCCGCCATGAACGCGGAGTACGCAGAGTATTTCGATGCAGCCAAGCCAGCCCGGACGACCGTACAGGCCGTACTGCCCGCGGCCGGGCTGAAAGTCGAGATCGACTGCATTGCGTACGTGGGTGACTGAGCCAAGCGACAAGTTGTTTCAGGCGTGGTCAATCGGCCCGGATACGGGCTGGGGCCATCGATATAATCTCGGATGCGAGGGTGCTGCGGCATCACTTCAGCGAATGCAGCGCACTGCTACGAAGTGCTGTGCCCTGCAGAAAGCCCAAGGCAAGTAGGCACAGCGTGACGCACCAAGATTGGATTCAAGGGCTTCAGGGAGCATTGTCTGACGATCAGGCATTGCAGATTGCCATGCGGCACGTGGAGATCGCCGAGCGGGCGTTCCTTGCATCGCGGCAGTCTGCGGACTTGGCGGCCAGGGTGGCGAAGGCGGACATGGACGAGGAAATGGAACGCGCAATGCGATGGGATCGGCCTGTCCCGCCCAACAGCCCGCTGATGGCAAAGATCGACACGGCTCTAGAGAACAGGAGAATCCATGCCTTGCAGGTGTTGGACGCGATGGAGAGGTTGACCAGCGCCTTGACCATCTTGCGCGGGGCCATGAAACGCTCTGAGGGTTGCCAAGATGCGGCCGCGATCTTCGAGCGGTGCGTCAATGCGATGGCGGACACAACGGACTTCGCCGACGAAATTCTCCCCAAGCGCTAGCCTCGGCGCCTTTACCTTGCGCTGGATCGGTTTGAGCTCAAGAGGCGACTTGCCGCCCTTGTACCCCGTTCGGAGTGCTTCCGCACGACAGCCGAGTCCCGTCCCGAAGCACTGCCCGGGCCGCAAACGCCGCAGCCGTTCTGACAGTGCTGAGAGGCGTGCGCCCTACTTCGCCATGCTAAGTGGAAATAGCCGGGTTTAGGGGCTCTGACTGGGG
>JAPPMG010000074.1 GCA_028819215.1 Bryobacterales bacterium | reverse complement strand
TAGCTTGGCGCACCCCCACCCCGTGCACCACCTGCACATCCGGCTGCAGCCAGACTTGGTTATTGCCCCGCCGGTAGTACACCCTTAGTTCCATCGCCACCAGCACCTCCGCAAGCTCCCGGAAGTGCTGGCGCAACGCCCCGGTGGCCTGCTCGACGGCGTCGCCATGAGAGGTGCTCTGCGCGACCCACTGGCCTTCCGGGTACTTGACCTCGTCGGCCTGCGGCACCTCGGCGGCGACATCCGTCGCTCGAACAGCAGGAACAGGCGTGTCTGTGACAGTGCTGGTTGACATTTCAACTCGGTGCGCGTGGCGCACGTCCCGTGCCAATGATTGTACAGCCGCTCCAGGGGCACCGGCCGCGATGCCGCCCCTCGGCAATGCTCGCCCAGGCCTCGAAACTGACTCGATTGTCGACTCTACGCCGAGACAAGGAGTCTAGGGGCTCGCCTAGATTCCGAATCCGACACGTAGCCCCAAACGACGCTACTCCAGCACCAGCAGAATGGAGCCGCGATCGGCTCCTCGCGCTCTCATGTATATCCAAACCGGGAGAGCGATCCCGGCGCCGACAATCCCGACCGCTCCGTCGCGGTCAGACAGTCCGCCCTCGCCGCAGCCACCGACCGCAATGCAGCCCAAGTACAACGTCGCGAGCGACGCGCCGATACCGGCAGGCACGCCGGCGATAACGGCAACGGTCCGATTTCGCCACGGGCGTCCCTTCGTCGGCACCACGCGAATGGAACGGACTTCGTCTCTATCGATCAGCGTCTCGGCACGGTTGCGAGCAAGCCTGATCCCGGCTTCCGTCACTCCCAAGAGCCTGCCCCTGAGCGGCTTCGAGGCATTCGCCTCTTGCCAGACCCGCACCTTGGCGCGAAACTCGCCATGCGCAAGCATTGTCCGAGCTTCGTCCCAGCGCAGCCGCACACTCACCTGCTCGGCCCGGGCCGTCCATCCTGAGGTCGGGAGCGCGATGACAGCGAGCGCAATAGCCTTACGAGGCATCGCGATCCGCCCTTTCACCCGCGATTGTCCGCATTGCTCAGGCTCTGGCAACCACTATGACAAGTAGTCAAACGCGTTTCGCAGAGTCGGAGGCAGTAGTCAATGGGCATTGAGAACGGCACACTTCCCGGGTCGCTGCAGCGTCAAGACCGCTGCTCGATCCGGGCTTGCTCGGTGCTGGCCCGGGCTTTTTGATGGGATCAGAATCGTTCCAATGAGAGTTGCGAGCCTCACACTCGAAAGGACTCGCGGCTCGCCCTTGAAATCATCGAGCAGCACCAGCGAGGTAGCTTCCCAGAGGGTAGGCCGGCGGTTCCGTCGGGCTCGCAGCACCGCCCCGCGAGCCCCGGGCGGTGGTTTCGTGCAGCGATCCTGCGACTCCCTCGACATCTAGTGTGACGCCGCTACCGCGAGTCCTGGGGGCACGAGCGTGCGGCTCGCGGTGCCCGAAGCGTAAATCCCCGGAGCCCTCTGGCCAGCAGAAGGAATCAGGTGGCGGTTCGCCGAACGACGCAGGGGCGAACGGCAGTACCGCAACGCTCTTGCGAACTTGCGATAGCTCGCCCATTTCCATGGACGCTCTGCCGCCGGTCGCCTCGAAAAAGTTGTACCTGCTGCTTCCATCATCTCCGTTTGTGCTGAAAGCCGAGACAGTCTGGCTCAGGTCTTCCAGTTGGGAGGGAGTAGCCGGATGGTCGGCATCGGTCAACAGAATCACCGCGGCCCGGAATTCCTTTTGCGACGCCTCCTGTCCGGGCACTCGCGTCCCGAATTCAGCGATGATCTCCTCGACCGTGACATCGCGCACTTCACTGGCGGAGAACAGGGGATGTCCAGCCTCCGTCTCGACTCTCCTCCGATCAACCACAACCCAGCGTCCGTCAGTTGCTACCCACAGGTCCGGCACTTGCTCCGCCGCAACGAAGCCGCCGAAATAGAGTTCGATCGGACTATACGGGACCGAGTTGCCACCGTTGGCGATAGTGCCGAAGCTACCGGCGCTGTACTGGCCCCCACCAAGGTCGACCAAGTCGGCACCATCGAATCCGCCAAGCTGACCGTTCGCGCTGCTGAATCCCCAGTGAGAGGGGGAGGCTGTCGGAACAGTGTAGTTCGCCCAGGCATGCTGGAACTCGTGCAGCGCAGGCCCGCGGCGCAATCCCTGGTTGTACGGGAACTGGACGACTCCCCTCAGCTTGCCCGAGGAACCATAGTGCCTCCTGAAGAGGAGGTCTCGGCCCGTGCCTTCGGTGTCATTCATGATGGACCGGTAGCGGCCATACGGGACACGCTCTGTGTTGTCCGAATATTCGTCGAGATTGGACAGGAACACTAGGAAGTCAAACACGTCGTCGAACGACCTGTACAAATCGCGCGCCAGAAACACCGTCGGAAGCGAGTTGAACGATGTGGTGAGATCTTCGGAGAGATTCATCACCAAGACGTTCTCGTTGTGAAGTTGCGAAAGATGCGAGTCTAGATACTCGTCCGAGCCGGTGTCAGTGATCGTAAGGCGAGAATCGACACGTACCCCCCGGCCGCGAAGGGACTCGTATACGGAGTTCCAGGTTAAGCGGTTGCTCAGGCTGTAAAGCGTGTCGCCTTCTCCCAGCCCCGCATTCGTCAGCAAGGGCGAAGGATCGTCGATTGGGTTCCCGCTGAGGTCCAATAGGCTGAGAGCGATCAGATTCTCCAGCGCGGCGATGTCCTCGACCTCGTTTCCCGCGAGACGCAGCTCAGTGAGGCTGGTCAGGTCAGCCAGAGCTGAGATGTCCGATATATGGTTCCAGTTGAGACCCAGTTCGGTCACGCTTGAGAGGCCCGCCAGCCCAGAAACGTCCTCGATCAGATTTTCGTGGAGGGAAAGAGTCGTCAAGCCAGATAGGCCGGACAGGGGCGAGATGTCGGCTATGGCGTTCCTGCTCAGCGAAAGCGTCTCGAGGCGGGACAGGCGAGACAGAGTGGAGACGTCTTGGATCTCGTTTCCCCAGAGGTAGAGCCGGGTCAGGTCGGTTAGTTCGGCTAACACCTCGATTTCGGTCATCGCGGTTCGGCTCAGCCCAAGACGCGTTAGTTTGGTCAGGCCCGCCAGTGGCGAGAAATCACTGATCTCGTTCCCGTCTAGGTACAGGATCTCGAGGTTGGACAGCGCCGAAGCGTCGACGATCGCGTTGTCCCAGAGCCCTAGGAGAGTCAGGCCAGACATCGACGCCAACGGAGAGACGTCGCTGATGGAGTTCCGACTGAGACCTAGCTCGGCCAAGCCGGACAGGCCATTGATTGCGGAGACGTCGCTGACCGAATTCTCATCGAGGTATAGCTTTGTGAGGTTGGACAGGCCGGATAGCGCCGAGACGTCCGTGATGGAGTTCCGGTCCAAGCGCAGGGTCGTCAGGTGGCTGAGGCCCGACAGTATCGAGATATCCCCGATCGCGTTTTCGCCGAGGTCCAGCTCTCGCAGGTTCGTTAGTCCGGAGAGTGCCGAGATATCGTCGACCCCGTTGTCGTCGACGTGCAGGATTGTCAGATTCGTCAGGCTGGCCAGCGGCGAGAGATCGCTGACGGAATTCTCCCTGAGGTAAAGACGGTTCAGGTTCGAGAGGCTGGCCAGAGGAGTGAGGTCGGCGATCGCATTCTCGCGGAGGTTAAGCACTGTGAGGTTCGACAAGCCGCCAAGTGGCGATAAGTCCGTGATGGCGTTCGCGCCGAGGTGGATGGCGGTGATTCCGGCTACCAGCTCGAGTCCGGACAGGTCGGCGATTCCTAGTTCCCGAAGGTCCAGATCGCCGCTCATCGCCTGTAGCTCGGCTACCGTGATCGTCTCGCCCGTTGCCTTGCCAAGTGCCTTCTCGAGGGCTGCTCGAAGGCTCGCGTCTGGAATGGTCGCGGCCTGTGCCGACGGCGCTGTGCCAGCCTCTTGAGCATTCGACTCAGGCGCGAATGCGGAAACCGCGAGGACGAGCGCAAGGGGCAGGACCACATGCAAGATCCCCGCAGCCGCTGCAGTCATCTGCGATTTGTAGCGCTCTGGGTCCGTCCAAACTGACTGCCTGCGGCCAGCGATGCAGCGTCTGCCGAGCTCATATTGGATCTTCGCGCGGTCCAATGACGAATTGTAAGCCCCGCCTGCTTACTGGGGACCAGTCCCCAATCAATTACGGCCTTCGAGCGATGCGGCGGTTCGACGACCCGGTTAGCCCGTCCCCGCGCTGCCGGTGATTCACTTGATCACTACAGCGGAATTCGGTTCTTCGTTCACTTCCAGACGGAACACGTCGGGTCGTGCGTAGTGTCCGACGACATCGAAATCGTACTTGCCACGTGTGATCTCAGCGGTGTCGATCTCTGCGGTGAGGATCCCTTTCTGGTTGTACATGGGGCCGGCCAGAACCTCCCCCAGCGGGCTGATGATCGCGCTGCCACCCCGCATTAGCACTGTCGACGGGTCGTCACCTTGGATTGCGGGATAGTCGCTCGGGCAGTCTCCCCGCGTCAAGTACTGGCAGCAGGAGAGCACGAAGCAGCGGCCTTCCAGCGCCACGTGGATCATCGAGGAATGCCAGTTGTCTCGATCGTCCGCCGTCGGAGCGCAGTACAACTGGATCCCCTTGCCGTACATGGCCGTGCGGAGCAGCGGCATGTAGTTCTCCCAGCAGATCACAGCTCCCAGTCGTCCTAGGGGCGTGTCGTAGACCGGAAGAGTCGAGCCGTCACCGAACCCCCAGATGATGCGCTCCATCCCCGTCGGCATCAGCTTCCTATGCTTGCCCAAGTACTTTCCTTCCGGGCTCAGGAAGACGGCGCTGCAGTAAAGCGTACCGCCTTCGCGTTCGATAACGCCGACGACCAAGTAGATATCGTTGTCGCCGGCAATCCCGGCAAGCCGGTCGATCCCAGATCCCGGGATGTCAACCGCGCTGTCGTAGTAGCGCTGGAAATACTGACGGCCCTGGGTAGTTCGCCCGCCCACCCGCGCTCCAAAGTCGAGCCCCTTCGGGTAGGACGACACGAAGGCCTCAGGGAAGACCACTAGTCGAGCGCCTGTCTTGGCGGCCTCCGTCGTCAGAGCGGCAATCTTGTCGAGCGTCCTATCTCGGTCGAAGACGACAGGACAGTCTTGGACGACGGCGGCGACAAAGGGCATCGTGACGTGGGCTTGGGCGACTCGATAGGAGATCGCCATTCTACAGCAGTTACCCCGAGCTGCTGGTTCAAGCTCCCGCTCGAGTCTGCCGCCAGCGCTATCCTCCTCCCCTCTGTCGGCTTCGTCTGCATCGATGTGATCGAGAACTGGCCGCAAAATAGCTAGGCTGGGGTTCGCACCCTTCTCGGCGAACGTTAGATTTTGCATTCCGATCCCGAGACACATCGCCGTAGCTGCTCGTTGAGGGGCCGTGAACAAGACAGCGCCATTGGCTCCCGATTTCCTCCAAGACTGTCGCCTTGTCCGTGTCAAGCGAACCCAAGTACATGTGCAATCTTGAGAACTGGAAGCTCTCAAGGTGGATAGATGAGAGAATTGCCTCGCCGGTGCAGTCAAGCGATACCGGCTCAGGTCAGTCTAGATCGCGTCGTGGATCGATGAGATCCTCCATAGCTCGCTGACCCTCTGACTGAGAAGACCAGGACTATTCGGGGCTCGGATGTTTGTATACGAAACTGTCTATGAGAGCGGCCCTCATTCGCCAAACTTCCTTCTCCCTCTTGCTGCGACCCGGTCGATCTCTATACCAGGGCAGCTCATACAGTCTTTCGAGCAACCGACCGTAGTTCCCGGGTGTTCCAAGAGTCGATCGCGGAAGGTCGAAGAGCTTGCTCAGACCGTGACGCGAACCCTCGTTTACCGACACTAGTCGGTCAGGCCGTGCCAAAGCTAGTAGCCTTGTGACCACCCCGTGACCGAAACCCTCCAAGCCCTTTCCGTCCTTCGGACACACCTCTTCTAATACCGTCACCGCGACGTCGGGGAAGTCCCACTCGGAAGCTTCGATCACGGGAGCCATGGCCCCGCGGAGCCGCGTCAAGACCCTTGCACACTCCTCCTGCTCTGAATTCATGAACGTTCGCTTCGCTCGGCCCGCCCCTTCCAAAGATCCAAGCAATCCCCACGCACCGGCATGGTCGTCACGCAATCCCAGCAACATTCGAATCCGCGCTGTGGACAAACCGATCCAGTTCTCGCACTGGGCGATTGTCTCAACCCGCTGGATGGTATCGAAGTAACTGCGCGATTCTCCCAAAACCGACCAGCCCAGTCCTTCGTCGAGCCACGACTCATTGCACCTGTCGAGTGCCCGCAGATACGCGCTCCAACAGTCCGCATCACTGAGGTAAGCGAGGCGTTGTTGCAGGTCCAATTGGGGTCTTCCGACTAGTCCCACCAAGTGCCTAGAAACCCCTTGCTTCCGGCGGCGCTCCCGATACTGGTCGATTGCGATTGAAGTTAGCGCACCGCATTTATCCCAGCGGCGGTTGAACCACTTCACCACCTCCGTGACATCGTTCGTTTCGTAAACCGCTTCATCGTTTCGCGTGAATCCCGCACCGGTGAAGTTTGCGCTGCCAATCCACGCCCAATCCCCTGATTTACCCCGAAAAATGTAAACCTTCGGGTGAAATATCGACTGCTGGCACTCGATCAGACGTAGATTGCCTACATTTTGCAAACGCTCAAGCGCATCCAGCGACGTCGCGTTTCCGTACAATCCGACGATTGCCCGCACTTGGACATCCTTGATCGCTGCGGCTTCACAAAGCCGGCCCAAGGCCGGACTCCAAGTGGCCCACGCAGTTGCTATATCGACACGGTCTGAACCAGCAAGTCGCACTTCAAAACGCGACTTGAGCATGTCAGTAGTCAAGAACATTCCAGTCTTCCACCCTTTGTGCTCAGATCGCTATTGTCGCATCTTGGTAGGCGTATATCCCATAGCCGCCACCCGGTCAGCGGCACCGATGTGCAGAACGTTCTGCGGATGCTGTCTTGGTTGCACGACAGGGCCTCTTGGCGACACCGGCCTGCGTGGCGAAGGACCTGCAAGGCGAGAACCTCCGGGTATCGCTGTGGGTGACGCACTCGCTCTGCCGAGCGGCCGTGGCGGAGCGCGGCGGTACGATCGGTCGGGCTCTGCCGGCGCAAGTGCCCGGCCAGCCGCCCGGCTTGGACACTCAGGTGTATGCGGACAGTGACGATGAGCGGACCGTGTGTTGGCTGGCAAGAACGTTCAACCGCTGGCCACAGGACTGACACATGCCAAGAGTGCTGCTACAGAGCCAGTCGCCGCTGTTCCGTTTCCAGGTCTATCCGAACCTGTCGCGATCTGAGGTGCATTCGGGTAGGCCTCGCCTCGCTCCACGAGGCGCCAACCCCTTCATCCAACTCGGCTTTTAAGCCTGCCCGAACCGCCACCCCAGAATCCCTTGAGCGCCGTTTGAGGCGAGGCGATGTCTTTGTCAGATAGTACTGCCGAGTCAAGAAGTCGCGAATTCAGCCAGTGCTCGTCTCCACGCACGAAGCCATGTTCCATCGTTCTGCCGCTCCTCCATGAGCACAACGGCATCGTCAAGTGTGCGCCATTCGTTTTCGCTGTTAGACAGAAGTGTCTGAACATTGACTCTGCCGCGATCAAATCGCTTCTCGAAGTCCAAGAACCAATACATGAACTGTCGCCAGCCCAAGCCCACCCACGCAGTCCCCGCCTGAGAACTGAGCTGCTCTAGGATACGTTGACCGAATGGGTTTTCTTGGCTTGCACTGCTTAGGAGACCACGATTCTTGATTCGGACAAGATCCGACTCGCGCAGGAATGCAAGAAGTGATTCCTCGAACCAATATGGAAGCTGTCCGCCACCCTGAGATGGCTCCTCAAAGCGAGAGCTGGTAAAGCGACGTAGATTGAAGAACTTCCCAGTGGCACAGGAAGACGCGCCAGCAGCTTTCCATAGCACGATGTCAGAGGAGCAGAATCCAACGATGACATCGATTTCCGAGCCACTAAGGGCGGCAATGAGCTGCATGGCGCCCTTGATCGACTCCACTTCCGCAAGTTCTCTTCGGGGGTGGGTCGTGCCGCTGAATACTAGGTACATTCGGTCGCAGGGACTTGCCGATAGGATCGAACCGATCTCAAGTGCTCGATCTGGTGCTGTGAGGTCATCAAATCCTACGAGTGCGGTCTGAATCGGCGAAATATCGCTCCCGCTTAGACGTGTGCAGAGACTGCCAGCGACATCGACGAGACGCGCGAAGTAATCGCTATTGAAAACCCGCGGAACAACCGCTGGCGAACACACAGCAGAGGGTTCGATCTGCTCGCACGTAGTCGCAATTCGGTCGATGATCCTGCCCCACCACGCCGACGAGTTTAGATCTGCGGTATCGACGTCGGAAGGAAAATACGCCCACTCGCGGAGAACCCCGCGTTGACTGCTGGGATAGTAGAGTTGCGGATCAAATACCGTTTCGAATTCCTGGTACGCACGGCTTGTTTGGATTTGACCGATCACATCGGCTTCCCGATAGTTGACCGGGCTCAAAATCGCGCCGCGGTAGTTGGCGAGTTCTGGATCACTTAGCAGATTCTGCGAATGGTGACCCATTTGGTGGTAAGCACCCACTAGGATCTCCTCTCTTGGCTGGCCCACGCGCGGGCAAGATTCTCCGGCCTACGAAACCGCCCGACTGGCCAGCCGGAAACCATCTTGGGAAGCGATGTGAGGCCGGCATCGTGGGCGGAATCTCGAAATCGTGATGTGGGTCCGTTTCGCTGGCTCACACGAGTCACGAGTTCGACTGCCGACTCACTCGCTCCCCCGTATGGATGGAAATTGAACACCGCATAGGAGAGCATTACACCAAGTGAAAATTGATCAGATCTCCAATCGATAAGCGCCTTCTCGTTCAGAAGCTGCTCCGGCGGCGCATAGCGCGGCGTACCCGGTCCGTGAATCGCCCATGATGGCGTAATGGAGGGAGCGGAAAGATCACGTACTAGCCCAAAGTCGACCAGCACGGGCGTCTCGCCGTCCTCGCGGAGCATCACATTCTCTGGCTTGAGGTCCCGATGCACCAAGCCACGGGCTGCGATATGTGAGACAGCGTCAATGAGCAGCGTGCCGAGCCTCTGGATGTTGGTAGGCGCATAGAGGCCTTGTGCAGCTAGCCGTGCCGCTAGCGAGCCGCCACCAACGAATTCCTCGAGCGAATACAGGAACGATTCTGTTCCAATCGTGTGCTGGTCGATGCGGGAGACGCGTGCAATGTTTGGGTGATTGCATCGGGTCATCGCGTCGATTTCTCGAGAAGCTCGTTCGACGGATACGTCAGCTCGGTGCACTTTCAGAGCACTGGCCACACCGTCGTTGCTGACCTGAAATGTCTCCTTGAACGCACCCTCTCCGACGTGGCAGTGAAACGTTAGATCCTGAGCCGCACAGATTGCACGCGCGACACTCTCCAACTCAGGCGACGCCAACGCAATGACTCCGTTTCACGGTAGCACGAGCACAAGCCTCATTGGATAGCCATGGTTGAAGCGGTTCATGCAACGGGGAGTCATGGACCACGATTAGGTTGTTGTTGACCAACGAGCAGAGGCCCACGCCCCGGCGGTCGAACTCGACCGAGTACTGTTGAGCTAGGCTAGCCGTTGCCTCAGGGAGGAGGACGTACGACTGATGGGCGAAACAAGTGTTTCGATACGCCTGCTGTAGAGCGTCTCGCCAACGAGTCAACTTCGCTTCGAATGCAAACACTTTGCCTCCGGGCGAGACACCAACGACATCGACGCGACCGCGGTGGTAGAAGAACTCGGGCAGCAAGACGAGCGGCCCCCACGGAGCTTGATCAGATTCGATCACGGCAAGAAAGTGGTCGACAAGCTCCTTCTCGTACTGATAAGTCGTTTCGTGTGGCCGAGTCATAAGTCCGTCATCGTAGGCAGTCGCATGGTTACTTTTACAACCGTCCGGTCCGCTAGCATATCCTCACCTGCAACTATTGATTTAACAATAAGTTGTTGCTGGCGCGGAGCCGGGGCAACTTGAAGCAGGTCGTCGCATCCATCCCCTGCCCCTGTAAATCGCCCGGGACCTGCACGCTCGAGGGTCAGGATGAGCTCGCAACGTGCGGGGCCGGTCATCCAGCCAGACACAAGACTGAGGGCCATGGCTGCCGAGCCGTGCGGGTGATCTACTCCCGGCCAGTTCGTCCGGCGGCCAATCGCGAACTGCGACCTTCCGAACCTCTGAAATCGGACCGCAATCATGAGTCCCGCAGGTCGAGTCCGGTTGGCGACCACTGGATGTGATGCGGAGCCGGTTCAGCCTGACCGGATTTCTTCCCGTATTCCTGTGTGGATGCGCTCTGACACGTGAAGAAAGAACTTACCGCGATTCAGGATTTCGCCAACGACCGACCGGTCGGGATGTCCGTATCTTGACCGGGCAGCTGCTGACGCGAGACAAATGCGCAGATTCGGGAAATCGAGCAATTCACTGTGAAAATTGTGTCTTGAGCCATGATGCGGGAGGAGCAGAGTTGACAGGTATTGGCTGAGTGGCCTGTAAGCCTTCAGCCAAGCCTTCCGAACGCTCTCGACACCAAGTGCTGCGTCCCCCGTTCCGATCCAGCCTACCGCCTTCCCCACTTCAGGCAACGACCGTGACCCCAAAGACTCGAACCACCAAGGCGGCCAAGTAGAGGAGCGCGCAGTGATCCCGTATGACCAAGATGGCCCATTCTCGCCACCTGCGGGACCGGAGTAAAGCGACATCGAAACGCGGTTGTGGTAACCGCGAGACCCGCCGGCGACTATTCGTTCGTAGCAGTTCCGAAGGTTTCGAATCTCGGTCGGACTCCTCAGGGCATCGGCCAGCCTCGTTGAAGTGATCCGCTCCCTAGGCCTTAGGTTAAGCGCTATCCTAATGTCCCTGATGAATGCCTTCTTGTGACTGGCTGGTGCGGGATCGACATGGGGGACGAGGATCCAGTGATGGCCCTGGAACAGTGTGGCAATCCGCAGGGGAGTTCCGGAGGCCACTGTCGAGCGCTCGGCCCTTCCGCCGGCTCGACGGGAGGTGCGCGGATTGCGATTCAGGGGACTTCTTCCCGTGGATGGAGGGCTTCCGTCCAGTTCATTATCGCCACCATCTTCTGGCTCGGTTGCCGGTGGCCCCTCGTCACTCGACGCAAGGACTCGCACGACCCGAGAAACACCTCTGCGCCCAAACCACGACTCCGGATCAATTGTCGATTCGATTAGGGATGCCGAGAGCGCACCCTCCGCTTCCGCTTCGATCAGTTCTATGATGGGCATGACTGGATTCACATAGGGAATGTAGACGGTGCCCACCTTAACTGCTCCAAGCAGCCGGTCAATGCCGTTCACATGGTCGACGTGGAGGTGTGAGATGAAGAGAGCGTCGACGTACGTCGTTCGCTTCCGGTAGCTGTCGACCGCGTCTCGCAACACCCCCTGATTGGTCGTCCCGCAGTCGTAGATATAGCGAAAATCAATGGAGCTGCCGCTTTCCCCTTGGGAGCACTGGATTCGACCGGAGCTAAAGCACCCTTGGCCTATTGGGTACTGGCATCGTGTCACTTGCATGTGTCGGCGTGGATCGTTCATTGTGCCGAATCCTCATCCTTATACCAGCCTCTGGAACTAGCAGGTGAAGGACTTGCCGGCTCTACTCTTCGGTGCGCTGGGTCATTCGTTTACTACCGCATGGTCCGCGCCAGAGAGGCGGCGATGCGGTCCCACCCGATAGGCTGACGACTTGCATGACAGAGATATGCCCAGAAGTTGTGTATGCCAAGTTCAGGCATATCTCGAGACAGCTCGTTTTCTACCGTGCGTCGTAGTCTCGTCCCATGCGGTACTTGATGTCGTAGTTGATGATGAAGTCTAGTTCCTCGTCTGTAAAGCCGTAGTGCTCCGCCAGAACTCGGTCGATCTCGTCAACAATGGGCTTGGACGGCTTCTGGTCAAACTCGTCGTAAGCGACCTTGCCAGTGGTCCTATAATGAGTTCTCTTCCGCTTGCTGTGGCGCTTGAAGCTCTCCATGAGTTCATCGGCTAGTCGAGTTAGCCGCCGCTTCGTAGACTTCGCCATCTGGCCCAGACCGAGGGGAAAACTCTCAATTTCTCTAAGGTTGAGGTGTCGGCAGTCCGAGAGAAGTAGGAACCACCAGTAAAAGAGCGAGCTGTTCAGAGCTGCAACGACAGCAGCCGCATTGTCCACGCCGGCAAGCCGCAGAGTCTTTACCTGCGTTGAAATCTGCTGGCCGTCGCGTTCGTTCCAGAAGTACGGAGCAAAATCCATACTCCGGACCCAGTACTGGGGTGCGTTATGGAAGTATATCGTTGCGTCTCTGGACGAGCCAAGGCTATCACGAATCGGACATTGTTTTGCTATTCGCTTGAGTATCGACGAGGCGGGCAACGGCCCAAGCTTGGGCACGGTGCCTCTAGGCACACCCGGAACCTGGGGCAGAGCGTCGAAAGCCATAGTCTCGAACAACTGTGCTCTTGATTCTGTGTACCACCGATTGTAGGCTGTCGCATACACCTCGTTGAGGCCGTTGGTGGCCGACTTCGCCGATACGGCGATCGTGGCACGGATATGTTCCAAGCCTTCAAAGAGCTTGGCAGGCCGGTCATCAAAATGGGAGAGCCACGCGCTGCCGCTCTGCGACAGGCAAAGCCTCTGAATTGGCTCCATTCGGTCAGTACATGAGTAGGAAAGCTGCACAATCATTCCGAAACGTCCGCCTGGCCGTAGGCAGGCGTAGGACCGCTCGATAACCATCGCATAGAGATTTCCGCACCGCTCTGTCGCGAACCCTTTGACTTGATACTCCTCTCGAACCTTGCGGTACTCCACGTATGGTGGATTCCCAATCACAACGTCGAAGCCTCCCTTATGTAAGATGCCGTAGAACTCGACGAACCAGTGGAAGGGCTGGTGGCCGGCGTGCCAAACCTCGAAAGCGCTAGTGTCGCCCGGCTCCACTCCATACTCGGAGGCCAGGCATCGGTCCAGCTTATCGTCGAGGCTACGGAAGCGGTCGCGGAGGGCCTGTTTATCGGCAGAGGTCACCTCGCCGCTTTGCGTGGTCTGTTTTTGGCGGAACTGATTGAAGGAAGCACTTGCAATCTCGGCCTCCTCTTCGATGTGGTCGAGAGCAGCCTGCTCTTCGGGGAACACCTGTCGGTGCTGTCCGCCAGGGCCTATTGTCATCGCCTCACGCACAGCATCCAGAGACGTGAAGCCCACTAGGGTGTTGCCAGAACGGACGTTAAAGTCGATGTCTGGCAGCGGCTCTATTTGGTGGTACTCTTCCAACTGGGCGACCAGCTTTAAGAAGAGGCGCAGCTTACAGATCTCGACAGCCTCTTGCATTACGTCCACCCCGTAGAGGTTGTTAAGGACAATGGACTTTAGGATGAAGTAGCGTTCGCTGGGATGCTCATCGACCTGTGCGAGCACACGCTGGAAGTCCTCAAGGAATCTTGTACTGCGATTGTGTCCAATCCTTTCGGCGTCGTCTAGGAAGCCGCGCATCCCCTCCATACAAGCGGTGTATAAGGGCTCGAGGACGTTTAGGGCGGCAAAAAGGAAGGCACCGGATCCGCAGGTGGGGTCTAGGACCGACACGTCTCGCACGGCCTGCCAGAAGGCATGCAGAAGCTCCGGGCTCTCGGCTTGAGCGATAACGTCCTTAGCGAACCGCTCTATGTCCAGATTGAGAGTGATGAGGTCATTAATCTCGTGCACCTCCCCCAAGGCGAGCCTAGTGCGGATCTGGGCAAAGCGCTGGCGGCGGGCCACAATCTCACGCCAAGTCTCGGTGGGCAGGGCGTAATCGTTTGGCGCGGGAGCATTCCAGCCACCGCGCTTTGACACGTCGTCGATCCCAGCGCTGACATCCTCCGGCAGATCGAAGCGCGCGCCGAGGCGTTTCGGGGCCTCGGGACGCCTGAAAGTCCAAGTTACGCCGTGGCCGATCGCAGGGTATATGTAGCGGTCGGGGTCGTCCCGAAGGAGGCACCAAACGCTGCCTTCGCGCTCAAAAGCCTCGGGGCACTCTGTCTTGGCGGCGTCAAAGAGGAAGGGGATAACGGTGTTGCATGAAATGTAGCCGGTGATGTCCTCCTTGGTGTAGTAGGCACCCATCTGCTTCTGATTGACGTACTTCTCGAAAATGTAGCCCAGCACGTCGGGGTTGATCTCGTTGTCCTCGCGGTACGGCCGCTCGTCAAGGTGCCAACGGTACCCGTCGAAGAAATCGAAGACCCGCTCGAATGCCTCATCGGGAATCGTGATGAGAGGGTTGTCCCGTTCTAGCTCGTGTTGGTCGAAGAGGCCACCGTTGAGAAAGGGGACCTGACCCAGTAGAGCGGCAAGGTCAGGGGCACGCTGTGCTTCGAGCTGCCCGAGGCCCTCATGGAACAGCCGTAGCAAGAACAAGCGGTAGAAATGCTGGAAACGCCCGTCCCCACTCTGCCGCTGAACCATGTGAAGGCGGTTGCGCAGATAGTCGGCATCGCCGTCGAGAAAGCCCTTTTTCTGGATGAAGTAAACGAACATCATGCGATTGAGCATGAGGGAGGCATACCAGTCCCGGTCTCCTTGGGCGGTGATTCCCTCGATGAACTTCCCGAACGCAGTCAGTTCGGTCCTAAAGCGCTCGTAGAAGCGCTTAGTGACCTTCTCTATGTCCAATGCCGCCCGGACCCGTGATGCGATGTGGGTAATGTTCAGTGATGGCTCCTCATCGAGGGAAACGAATAGACCCTGAAGGCGTTGAAGCAGATGGTCTCCGCTGCTGCCTGCGGTGAAGGCGTACTCGCGGCAGGAGGAGGGCTTCCCGGTCTCTCGCTTGACCCACTGCCAGACTTGGGTCTGCCGGCCTGGATCGGTGTAGATGATGAGGTGTTCGAAGGTGCGCTTGACGACCTCACTCTCTATCCCGCGCCGTACCGGGTATTGCGGAACGTTGTCGGTGCCAGCGATGCACTCGTAGACAGCGAACCCCGCCTTCTCCGCAATGGGCTTGAGCGCATAGTCTCGTTCGTTCATCCGCACGACGAACGGCTCCATGACATAGTGGTCCCAACCCAAGCCCTCCACAAAAAGACGTTGAAAGTCGAAGGCCTGTAGGAAGGGTCGCAGTTCCTCACTGGATACCGGCATCAGGAGTCGCCCTCCGTATCGAACAAGCCCAAGGAACAGATGATTTGTGGCTCCTGGGTCTCAGAGACAGCGTCCATCGTCAGGCAGAGTCGGTCCTCTTCACACAGTGACATGACGATTTCAGCCAACTGGTCGTCGGAAATGCCGCTGCGGAGCTGCCGATTTAAGGTGTCCACGACCGCGGGACGCAAGGGATAGCAATAGATCTCGTCGATGGCCTTGTGTAGTGCATCCACGTCGAACAACTGGCCCCTAACCGCTTCTGCGTACTGCTTGAGGCGTGTGTAGGTGCGAAATCGAGCGCCGGAGGGCCGTCCCAGTTGGCCGCCGACACGTTTCTCCTCCTTGACGACGTGCTTGACACCCTCCGCTACGAGATCGTGGTGGTTCCTGTGATGAGGTTGCGCCGGAGTGTCGGGCTGGCACTCGGCGGCGGAGAGTATTTCGAGCTGCGATTCAGAGATGCTGCGGCCCTCGCCGTCCACGTAGGCCAGCGCATCGTTGCCGTCGGCGGTGCGCATGAATACGAGTACGCCTTCGGGCCGCTGGGCGGCAGGTATGTGTTTCCGCGAGGAGAAGACGAGATCCGGCAAGTCAGCCACAGCCTTCTCCAGGGACGGATCCGCTCCGACGGCGTTCTTCCAGATCTGGTAGGCGTGGGACGCCAAGTCTACGTCGCCTTCTGGGTCTCCGTCCAAGATGCCAGCCCGCTCGTGATACAGGCTGACGATGGCCTGATCGTCGTCTTCGTCCTCGAAGAATGCCTCATCTGTACCAACCACTTCGGCGTTTTCCCTGAGCCGCTCTCGGACTCGGCCGCGCAGGTCGATGATCCGCTCAACGCCGTCGGCGGGCAAGAACGAGTGACAGAGTATCTCCTCGGCCTTCTGCCCAATGCGGTCGACGCGGCCCGCACGCTGGATGAGACGGATGATGGCCCAAGGCAAGTCGTAGTTCACGACGACGTGCGAGTCCTGAAGATTCTGTCCTTCGCTCAATACATCAGTTGCGACTAGAACTCGAAGCTCGCCTTCCGGTCTGCCCTCGCCTTTTCGTTGGTTGCTATCCGGGCTGAATCGCCATGCAAGCTGAGTCGGATCAGCGGAATTGCCGGTGACTCCGGCGATGTCACCCACGCCTCTCTCCTTGAGTTGGACTTCCAAATAGTCGACTGTGTCTGCGAATTGAGAGAACACCAGCACCTTCCGTTCCGGGAAGGTCTGTGTCAGCAGTGAGTAAAGTGCGTTGAGCTTGGCATCTTTGGAGGGGTTCCATGCTCCGTAGGTCTGAAGTAAGTCCAAGAGAGCATTGGAGTCCGACTGAAGCTCACTCGCAAGAGAGCTCTTGAACAGGTCGGAGCGGAGCCACTTGAAACGGCGCCTGTAACGGCCTTCGTATTCGGTGTATATTCGGGCCGCACACGCCTCGAAGTCGGCCACAGTCCGACCAAGGTCGACCTCTTCGAGGCTTTCCTGTTGGTCGTCGTCGTCCGGTTCCAAGAGAGAACCCTTCACAAGGCTCGCGTCCTCGTCAGTGAATCGGGAATCCAGCATCTCGGCATCCTGTGTGCCAAGCGGCAAGGGTAAGCCGCTCCGGATAGCGTGCAGAAACACATAGTTGCGGAGTACGTGGCGCTCGACCGATTGCAGGAAGGCTGCACCGCTGCTCTCCAATCGCTTGAACAGGTTCGTGCGGCAGAACCCGATTAGCCGCTTGCCAGCCCGAGAAAGGTCGCCGATCTGGCCCTCCTCTTCCTTGGTCGGTGGCGTTACTGGGTCGTCCAGTACGTAGTTGCCGAGACCGTACCTAGGCAGGTGCAGGTCCTTCACTATGTCGACCACGTTCGGCGAGTACAGCTTGGCGTACTGGTCGTTGGGGTCGGTGTCGTCGATGCCAAACTTGACGGTCTTTGGCACGCGGGCCGGGAAGAAGGAGCGGGTCCCGTCTTCGTAGGCTCAGGGATCCTCCCCTCGTGAACGAGTTCTGAGGCGGGTTGCTGCGGCTA
>JAPPMG010000073.1 GCA_028819215.1 Bryobacterales bacterium | reverse complement strand
GCTAGCCAACCCCGCCCTGTCCCTTGATAAACCGCGTAGTGTGTTTCAGGCCAGCGCGGGCGGCCTGCCGTGCCAGCCTTGCAGTGCTGTAGCGAGTGTCGGCACCGGCCAGCTCAGGCTACGACCGGTACTCCGCGAAGGCCATCTTCACGCCGATCCTCATGAACTAACGCGATGGCTTGCGCAAGACTCTCTCGCGCTTCGCCCTTCGTTCGTCCCTGGCCGTTAGCGCCAGGGATTTCGGGGCAGTACGCGATGAACCATTGCCCGTCGCGCTCGAAGATCGCTGTGAATTCGTTTCGCATCGCTGGATATTCGCATGCTACCAGCGATTCTCACTCAACGTTCCCAAGGGCCATAGTGGGGATCTCTCCATAGACGGGCGGCTGCTTCGAGGGTGGTCGCAACTGAAACAGCGTCGAAGGACAGAGGGTGCACAGGCAAGCTGATTCCGGAGGTCTCGCGTCGTCGGTTCCACCCGTCGGCGGTTGCCATCGA
Organism: Bryobacterales bacterium; assembly: GCA_028819215.1. Taxonomy (GTDB): domain Bacteria; phylum Acidobacteriota; class Terriglobia; order Bryobacterales; family UBA6623; genus VXMF01. The sequence goes on along the minus strand of JAPPMG010000073.1, from coordinate 102,381 downwards.
TCGATGCCGTCGGCAAAGCGTTTCGACGCATGCCCGGTAGCGACGGCCGAATCGAGTGATGGGCCCGAACAATCCGATGCCAGCCCGACCCCGCGGGGCAAGCCAATGCGTGTTACCTTCGTGCTGTTCCGGGTCTGCGGGGCGACTTGAAAGCCGGTCAGCGGGCGCCGCGTCAACTCAGCCATGAAGACCTCTCCAGCTCACCCGCTCATCGCGGCCTTGCTCGCGTTCTCTGCGGTCTCTTGCATGTCGACCGAACAACCTCCACCAAGGGAGGTTTCGCTTTCAGAGCTGCGAGACAAGATCGCAGGGGGCTGGGCCGGGCAGATGATCGGCGTCACGTACGGTGCCCCTACGGAGTTTCGCCATCTCGAGCAGATCATCGCCGAGGAAGACCTGCCGCAATGGGATCCGGCCATCGTGGAGAACGCGCTTCGCCAAGACGACCTCTACGTTGACATGACGTTCGCACAGGTGCTGGACGACAAGGGGCTAGACGCGACCACAGAAGATTTTGGCGCCATGTTCCGAGACGCCGGGTACCATCTCTGGCACGCCAACCTGGCCGCGCGCAGGGCGCTGAAGCGCGGCGTGCCGGCCACGCTCAGCGGTACGCCCAAGTACAACGCGCACGCAAATGACATTGACTTCCAGATCGAGGCTGACTTCGTTGGCCTGATGTGCCCAGGCCTGCCACAGGCGTCCAACGACCTTTGTTACCGGGCTGGTCGGGTCATGAACCACGGAGACGGGATCTACGGCGGCATGTTCGTCAGCTGCATGTACGCGGCGGCCTTCTTCGAAAGAGACCCGGCAACGCTGGTGGAGGCCGGACTTGCCTGCCTGCCGCCCGAGAGCCCGTACGCGAAGACGATTGCGGATGTGCTCGCTTGGTCGCGCGAGCATCCCGACGACTGGATCAAGGTTTGGAATCTAGTCGAAGACAAGTGGAACGCTCGCGAGCCCTGTCCTGCGGGTGCAGCGCATCCGTTCAACATCGACGCCAAGATCAACGGGGCCTACATCGCATTGGGCATGCTCTATGGGGAAGGTGATTTCGGCAAGACGATGACGATTTCAACCCAGTGCGGCCAGGATTCTGACTGCAATCCGGCCAGCGCTGTCGGTGTTCTCGGAGTGGTGCTGGGCTACGAGGGCATCCCTGACGAGTACAAGAGCGGCATCGACGCCATGGCGGACGAAAAGTTCAGCTACACCAACTACTCGTTTCGCACGATCGTGGATAGCACCTACGAGCGTGCCATCGCTATGGCGGAACGCCACGGCGGGCGGGTCGAGGGGGACCGTCTGGTCGTCATGCCACAGGATGCCGTTCCGGCCGAGCTGGACATCTGGGATGACTATGGGTCACCCGTCGAGCGCATAGCAGTCACTGACCCGCGCTGGTCTTGGAAAGGCGAATGGGCCGAGTCTACGGTGAGAAGACGGATCAGCTACACCGTCAAGACGAGTTCGCAAGAGGGAGCTGAGGCATCGGTGGAGTTCGAGGGCACCGGCGCCATCATTGCGGCCTCCTACCTGCCCACAGGAGGCCAAGCCGACATCTATCTCGATGGGGAACTGGTCGGCACGGTCGACGCGTACCCGGACGAGGATCGCTTCAAGCGCAGCGATTCCCTATGGCATGACTACTACCTTGAGGATGGCAAGCACACCCTGCGTGTCGTGGTGCGAGGCGAGCCGTACCCGGGATCACAAGGCTCCGACATCGCGCTGCTGGACTTGGTTGTCTTCCGCTGAAGGCAGTTCTTGTCCGGAGCCGCGACCTTGCGACCCGAGCCGTCCCGTATCAATGAGTGCCGGTCGGCGCGGCGGTGGAGCTAGCGATTGAGGATGTGTTTCCAATCGGGGCAGGGTGTTCAGAGCGATCGAATCAAGGGCGCCATCAGCTGAGGCTCTCCGTTAGGCGGCCGCTCCACAAGCGCTCGGCAAACTCCAGGGCAGGCAGGACCTCGATGCCGTCTCCGGTGCGCCATGGCTTGGGCTCCAAGCACACTACTATCCGCCGTATCTCGCGAGGTAGTTCTTGCGCCAGCGCCTTCAGCCCTCTCAGGTGTCCGCCGTGGATGCGAGAACTAGCCTTCGCCTCGACGGCGAGATCGATGTCGTCGATCACGAAGGCGACTTCCAAGCCGCTTGGAAGGCGCCAGTAAGCCAACGCGGAATTTGGCTTGGAGTATGCGAGGTAGCTCCGGAGCTCGTGATGCACCCAGTTCTCGAACGCCTTGCCGAACAATTCCGACCCCGGACGCAGCTGCCCGCGACGGGCAAGGGAGTTGACCACCCCCACATCGGAGAAGTAGAACTTTGGCGACACGGCTAGCCGACGCTTGACGCGCTTGCGGTAGGCGGGCAGCCAAGATCCGATCAAGGTGTCTTCGAGGATCTGAAAGTAACCCTTGACGGTCTTGTTCGAGACTCCGCAGTCTCGCGCGATGTTCGTGTAGTTGACGATGCCCCCATCGCTCAAGGAAGCCGCATCGAGAAAATCCGAGAATGAGGGCAGGCTGCGAACCAAGCCCGCGGCGGCAATTTCCTCTCTCAGATAGTCCGACACATAAGCACCAAGCCGTTCTTCCGGCCGGCTTGACTCGTAGGTCCGAGGTAGGTAGCCGTGGTTGAGGATCCGCTCCAAGTCGAACGCGGGTCCTAGTTCATGCGCCGTGAGGCCGAGCAGCTCGAACCGCAGGGCGCGGCCCCCGAGAAGGCTGGCCGCCCCTCTCCGGACCTTTCTGGCACTGGAGCCGCAAAGGGCGAAGCATAGTTTTCGATCTTCGATCAGCCCATGAACCTCGTCTAGGAGGGCAGGCACCTTTTGGATTTCGTCGATGACTATTTGTCGAGCAGGGTCAGGGGGATCCGCCTCGATCTCTAGTCGGAGAAGCTCAGGGCGCGTAGCATACCGTCGGAACTGGTCGCTCCTTAGCAGATTGATCCAGCGACCTCGGGGGTAGCACTGCTTCAGAAGCGTGGTCTTGCCAGTCTGGCGGGGACCCCAAAGGAAAAAAGTCTCGGCCCAGCGATGGGCAGCTTCAGGGAACGGCTGAACATCTACTCCGAAATATCGTGAAATAATGGACTAGAACTTCCAAATCAGTCGATTTCCGAACTGTCGATGGCCGCGCGAGTCGCCGAATACTCGTAGACCTGGCATCAGCAATGCCGCTATTCGGCCAAAACAGCACGGGCTAATGGCAGTTCGATCAGCTCAGCGGTCGCTTCGTTCCAGCTGGGATAGTGGTTGCCCACTTGCTCAACGAACCACTCGCTATGGGTGAGGTCGACAAAGTGCGGGAACTCGTGAACCACTGCGTATTCGAGCACGTCCCTCAGCCTCGTCACGAGTTCCGCCTCTCGCTGTCCGGGGCACGCGCCATCATCGAAACCACCCGCATGGCCTTCATCCTCTCAAGGAAGTAGCGGGCCAACAGTAACGGTCCACGTCGAGCCCCGGCTTCGGCTACAATCGCCGCGATGCCGCCGATTGATCGCAGAAGGTTCCTCCAGCAAACCGCTGCGGGGGTCGCAGCCGCCAACACTGGCTGGGCCGACGCCGTGCCACGCGGGCTTCCTCCCCATGCGGATATCTCGGTGCCTGGCGTACATGCCTACTCGCAACGCAGTCTAGACGCGGGAGCGAACGTTGACTTCCGGGTCAGCAGCGATACTCCGTACGAACTGACGATCAGCCGGGCTGGCACCGAGGAGGCCATCGCAAGGCTGAGCGAGCCGCGCCCGTCAATACAACCGATTCACGTCGGTTCATACGCCCATGTGGAGCGGGGCTTGACCGGAAGGACGTTCGATGCGCTGACGATCGAGGTCTGGGTCCGCAGTTGGTCGGCGGAACGCAGGCAGGGTGTTATCGCTGCCTGCAATGGCGACCGGGGCATTGGATTGTTTGTGTCCGCAGGGGGATGGGTCGAGTTTCTGTTGGGGAAACGGCACATCGCGCGCGTGCCTCTGCATCGACGCCGCTGGCGCCATGTGGTGCTGGCTTGGGATGGAGCGCTGACCAGCCTGTACGTCGATGGCCTGTTCCAAAGCAGTTGGAAGCAGCCTGAGGCCATTGCAGCAGTCGAAGCGCCGCTGCGTCTTGGAGCGTCCGGAGATGGCGGCCGGGCAGCTGAGTTCCTCGATGGCGACATCGCAATGCCGGCGATTTACAGCAGAGCGCTGTCGTCCCGAGAAGCAATGGTGCGGTTCAGATCCGGTGGCCTTGAGCTCCCGGCCAGGGATGTGCTCGCCTGCTGGCCGCTTGATGAAGAGCGCGGCGACAGGATTCGCGACATCGGAGGTGACGGTCTCCACGGAGTGATCATCAATCGCGCCACTTGGATGGTCGGAGGGCCTTCGTTCAATGCTGGCTCCGTGCCTCGGTACGGCGATTACCGTCCGGCGAGCGATCCGAAGCGGGGCCACGGACTCCGATTTGCTTCGGACGATCTCTATGACTGCCGCTGGGAACCGAGCCACACTGTCAAGATCCCCGCAAGCGCCAAGCCCGGGGTCTATCTCGGCCGTTTCGCCTTTCGCCGCGAGGGCAAGCCGCTCCACTACGACGTCACGTTCTTGGTGCGCCGCTCTCCGACCCGCGCCAAGGCACCGATCCTTGTGCTCTGCGCGACAAGTACTTGGCAGGCCTACAGCGCGACGCCGTTCGCGGTGAACTCATTGGAGCCCTTCTGGAAGACGACCGGTCAGGACAACGCCCATCCGAGCGCTCCCGCGTATTGCTGTTACCGCGATCACGCACAAGGGCAGCCGGCCTACGCAGTCGGGATGAAAATGCCGTGGCCGGTGGCCGGGCCCGACGTGATCTACGGCCAGCGGGATCTCAGCTACAGCCACCTCGTGCGCGCCGAGCTCTTCGGCCATCGCTGGCTGGAGCAGAACGGCTATGAGTTCGACGTAGCCAGCGATCACGACCTGCATCTCGACCCGGATCAACTCCGGGGCTACAAGGTTGTCGTGATCAACGGTCACAGCGAGTACTGGTCCGAGGAGTCCTACCGGGCAGTGGACGAGTTCCTGCGCTCGGGCGGTGCCGCAATTGTGATGAGCGGCAACACCATGTTCTGGAGGGTCTCCTACGATCAGGACGGCTCAGCAATGGAGTGCCGCAAGCACGGCATCGACATCGGCGGCAGGGAGGGTGCCGACATCGGTGAGATCTTCCACAGCCACGACGGCCGCCGCGGAAGTTTGATGCGATTCTGCGGCTTGCCCGCTTGGAAAGTGCTGGGCCTGGAGTGTGTCGGCTGGTGGCCGGTTACCGAGGCCCACTTCGGAGCTTACAAGGTGGTCCGTCCCGACCACTTCCTCTTCCGTGAGCCGGAAGCGGTCGGCCTGCAGGCGGGAGAGATGTTCGGGCAGGCCCCGGACGGGCAGCCGCCCCGCGCGGGCGGTCACGAGTGTGATGTGCGACCAAGCCTGATTCGGGCAATCACGCGACAGAACCCGACGGGCGCGCCGGTTCCGGACGATCCGGCTGGCATCGTGCCGTTGGCGCAGATTGTGGATCGCGACCGCCGGGGAGTCGACTACTTCGGGCGCTGGGAACCGCTCGAGCACGGCGTGTACGCCGAAATGGCGTACTGGGAGCGGCCACAGGGCGGAAGGGTGTTGAACACAGGCTGTATCGCCGGAGGCTGGGCCCTTTCGGCCGACCCCAAGATGCAGGCCCTAATGAGGAATGCTCTGCACCACTTCGGAGTCGAGCGCGCTTAGCCAGCGACCTGGCTGAGTTCTCGCGGGTGGTGCGCAGGGCCCCACCAGAGGTGGCTGTCGGCCTGCCTGGTGCCGCAGAGGTGGCCTTTCTGTTTCTCAACGAACCTGCGAGATTTCAGTGTCGTACTCTCAATGCCGCATCCATACTTGCCCATGAATCCTCTACGGATCCCTGTCCGTCTTGGCTGCGCATGTGACCCAGATTCAGTTGGCGTGGCGAGTGCCGTAGGCACTATGCCGACCACCGAGCGCCACCATCAAATTGACGAGTTGCCGCCTATGCTGACACAAGTGACCAAGACGGCAGTCTGTTTTCCGGATGAAGACTTGGAGACTCTGCGTTCCGTGGGAAGACGAACAGGGCGCAGCGTGCCCGACTTGGTGCGAGAAGCGGTTCGTCGTGTGTGGCTGAGTGCCGACTCAAATGGGCCGGTCGCCCTATGGGACGGAACGCCGACAAAGACCCCTGTCGAGCACGATGCGATCTACGATTGAGGCCTGATGCGCTCACGTTCCACGGTAAGGCAGGGTACATCAAACCCACGCACTCTCGTCTGGCGTCAGCTCAATGCGGGCACGTGTGGGGGGCATTCGTCATTCCGCCAGCGGTGGTTTCTGGCAGCCACGAGTTGCTTCCTTCGCGTGCAACTAGAGGCCAGCTAGGGCCTGCGCCTGGATGCTCGCGTTGCGAACCTAGACCGGTGACGCATTGAGTTGCGACAGGGTGCCCGACCACCGAGAGCGTGGAAAGCTAGGCAACCGCAAGTCGGTGCTGGTCATCGTCGGTGCCGCTGGGCTGGCTGCGGCACTCATGCCGACGTCAAGGGCTTCGTTGCGCGGATCCTCGCAGCCTCAGAATCGTTCCGACCATCCCCCGCCTGGAGCTAAGACTCACAGCCCAGAGCAAACTTGATCGCGCGGCAGACTTCCCCCAACCGCGCGGTACTCAGTTGGCCTACCCGCGTTTCAAGACACGTCCGCTCCACAGTTACGGGATTATCAAGATTGACAGCACTCCTACGCTTGAGGCCGTCGTCGATGCCTAGCACAACCTCGCTGGGTATTGACCGGATCGTGCTGGTGATTGGTGCAACTGTGATCCTTGTCAGGTAGGGAATCGCCGAAGAGCGCGTCAGCACGACGACTGGGCGCCGCTTGTCGCCAGAGATCCTACAAAGCCGGATCTCACCCCGCTCTATTCGCCCCACGATGTCGCGGCCTCCCAGCCCTTCAAGTCGTCTTCCACGTCCGGGAATCGTTCGTACCCTAATCGATGTTGCTCCTCAAGTCTCAGGATCCTCAGGCGCCTCAGGTGCTCGCGCAGAGCTTCGCGGATCAGAGCGGAGCGGTTCGTGCCGGCTCGGCTAGCCGCCTCGTCGGCTTGAACGAGAAGGTCGGCTTCGAGAACAACCTGGATGGTCTTCATCGTATTCACTATACTCCACATCAAACTGTGTGAATTCCTTGTAAGAACTCATGAGGCCATCAATCCTCATGTGCCACACGTTTCCCAGCCGCTTGGCACCGGCCCGGACCTCCTCGGCCTCGCCGGTTTGGCCTTGGGCATTGATCGGGAGAGCGGAGTAGCCGCGTTCGGTCCACTGCTCGACCGATTCCCGAGAGGCCGTCTCGCCCCTCTATGGACGAGGACGATGTCTGGAATGCGACCATCGCGAATCTCCGGGAGGCCAAGCCAAGCGAAGACTCGAGGGGTTCTGCCCTTCCAAGGCAGTCGCTCAACGTGGATCGCCTTGGTAGCTTTAGCGTTGGCGATTCCTTGCGGCGTGAATCGGGCGGGCGGCGCCGTCAAGTGAGCACGCCCGAGTACTAACCGGCCCTCTTCGGCTAGATCCTCTCCGGCAGCGAGAGAGGCCGCGTAGATCGGCAACGCGGCCAAGAGCTTGAGAGAACGGCTTCTAATTTCCGGGGTGCTCGCAAGAGCCGGCGCACTGCCTTGTGCGGCAGATTGACATACCCGGGATTCCACACGGCAATCAGCAGCGGGCCCGGCGTTCCACCCGGAGTCCGCGCTGCAGTCCGGTCGCTGCTGCTGGCGCTACCGCTCGTAGTGCCTGTAGGGAATCAACTCGATCTGGTGCTCACGTATGTACCGTCGAAAGCGCTGTTGCTTGTCCCAATCGGCCTTGTCGGAATACTTGCTTTCCTGAATCGCCTGCCGGCCTGGACTAATGTGCCTGTGCGGCAACTCGACTTGCGGCTCCGGCCCTGGCCCATCAGGTCGGCCTCGCGCGCCCAACCGTAGTGCGGTCCGGGATTGCCTGAGCTGATCGTTAGCGTCGTCACTCCCATCCGGGCACTCTGCTTGGAGACTGGTCGAATGGGCGAACCTCGGAGAAGACTGCCGCGGCGCCGCGGTATGCGTCCGGAACTCGGTCGGGAATCAAGACAGTCGCTCGATGCCGCCAGATCTACCCCTGCCACTCGAAGCTCGTGAACTCGAGCTCGACCCGCTCGACCGACCTCCCGGGAGCTGACGGGATGCTACGAGCGGAGCGCCGCAAGACCTCGAGATCGAGACTTGCACCGTCGCGCAATTCGGCGGGGTCGAAGATCGATCCCAGCGGGTCGGCGGCCAGTGCTACACACGACCAGGCAAGTGCTAGGGTCAATCTCGCCATGACCAGACTGTAGTCAGGAACCGGAATCGGCAGTCGGCGGCGACGGTCGCGGACACAGCGACCGTCCCCTGGTCCGTATCCTCGGTAAGTGGCGATTCTGACGACGAAACCCGTTGCGTTCTTCACTTTGGCCTTCCTGCGCCACATGCATAACCCCTGCGCTTCTTGGATCAATCAGGTCGAGCGGTGGTTCGGGCTGTTCACGCAGGAGGCCATCTGTCGCGGGTCGATCTCCTCCGTCAAGGAGCTGACCCGAAGGAACAATGCCTTAGCGAATCAGTACAACACAGAGGTCAGCCCCTTCGCCTGGGTCGCAATAGCCGAATCGATTCGCACCAAAAACGAAAGGCTCTGCTCATCTATTTCCAGGACACAACACTAGGCGATGTTTATGGTGGACTATAGAGAGTCATGTGTTCGAGGCGTAGCGTTGACTTTAGCAGCGCTTGCTCCGGGCGCGAGATCAGCAAACGATAGTCCAGTGGCTTTGGGTGCAGTCAGGTGCTTGCGTATCAGCCTGCAACAACCGGGATCTGCCGCTGATACGCCTTGGATTGCACGCCACGAAGCCCCAAGCCATCGCGGAACGAGGCGGTTTCCAAGTTATGGAGGTGAGTGTTTCGCAGCGGCCGCCCTAATTGTGTGCGGACTCGCGGCCGCCGACCTAGCGAAGCCCCAAGGCACCCGAAGTGACGAGACAGAGGTGCGCGTCAGTGCGCATCTTGAGGCTGCCAAGAGGGCTGAGTCTGGCCAGGACTACCTAGCGGCAGCGGAAGAGTACAAGGCGATCCTTGAGCTTCGGCCGGGGTGGGCGCTCATCCACCAGAGCCTTGGAGTGACCTATCACCTTGCCAAGCGATTCCCGCAAGCGATCGAGCACTTACAGCAAGCCGTCCGGCTGGACGACCAGCTATGGGGAGCGTTCCTGTTCTTGGGAATGGACTACTACCAGACACACCAGTTCGACCTCGCCGTGCCGGTGCTGGAGAAGAGCCTCGCATTGAACCCGCAGATAATCGAGACTAGGCGCTGGCTCGGCTTGGGCCACGCAGCCCTTCAACGCTATGAGGAAGCGATCGACCACTTAGTCCAGGTGACCGCCGCGAATGCTGGTGAGGCCGAGGCGCTGTTTCACCTCGCCAAGGTCTACGACAGCCGCGCTTCGCAACTCTTCCAGTCGATTGGAGACCAAGACCCTGATTCGCCCTTCGTGTACTTGCTACAGGCGGAACGGCTGGCATCGGAAGACGACGTTCCAAGAGCGAGGGCAGAATACCGGAGGGCCCTCGCGATCAGGCCTGACTTGGCCGGAACACTCGACATCCTGGAACCAGGCCCGGTCGATCTCGCTTTGAACAACACCCGGACACTCGGTCCGTTGTCCGCAGTCCGCTCGAGCTTCGCGGAGCGGCGCTATCAGGACGCATCGACCGAAGCAAGGCGGATTGTCGCGATGGAGCCCGCCGACACCGAAGCGATGTACTGGCTCGGGCGCGCCTACAAAGGCCTTGCCGCGGCGACAGTCGACCGCTTGACCGCGGCGGCACCCGATTCGTACAGGGTCGATCAGCTTGCCGGCGAGCTTCACGAGGAAAGGACCGAGTACGGAAAGGCCGTCGACGCCTTCCGCAGGGCGCTAGAAAAGGCGCCTGACGTTCCCGGATTGCGCTATGCGATTGGCTCGGCCTATTGGAAGATGGGCAGCTTCGAGGAGGCGCAGACCTGGCTCGAGGGGGAACTGGAACGCAATCCGCACCACGTGCGCGCCCGGTACCGGCTCGGAAGTCTGCTGCTTGACCGGGGTCAGCCCAAGGAGGCACTCCCGCACCTGCGGCAAGCGGTTGCAACGAATCCGGCCTTGACCGAGGCGCACTTTGACTTGGGGCGGGCCTACCTTGAGGACGAGCAGCATGGCCCGGCGGCCGAAGCGCTGGAAGAGTGTGCCCGGCTCGATCCGGAGAACGACCGCGTGCATTACCTGCTTGGGAACGCCTACCGCGGCCTCGGGCGCATGGAGGATGCCCAGAGGGAGTTTGAGGCCTACCAGGAACTCAGCCGGCAACGACTCCTCAAGGTTCAACAAGATGTGCGGAGTGTGTCGGAGGATCTGAGGCAGGCGGACCCATAGAGTGCGGCCGATTTCTGGCCCTACGGCTTTGGCTCATCGATCCGCAGAATTTGATCAGCCTCCACCGCCTCCAGCTGTTGCGTCATCCCGCTCGGCCACCGGACTGTGACTAGATCGGCCTTTTCTTGGTTGCCAAGACCAAAATGAAGCCGTTGATCATTCTGCGACTGGTAGCTGCCTCCGCTTCGCACCTCTCGTACCTGTCGCAGATCGCCAACTTCGACTATCACCCGTGTTCCGATCGCTGATCGGTTGGATCTTGTCCCCCTCAGGTCGAACTGCAACCAGTGCCCCTTACGAGCAGTGCCCCGGAGCAGCGTTGGCTTGGTGTCGAGATTCGCGATCAGCAGGTCGATTCGGCCGTCATTGTCATAGTCACCGGCAGCGAGGCCGCGGCTGGCCTGCGGCCCCGCTGGGCCGTCGGGCAACGCCATTTCCTCGAATGTGCCGTCCCCGAGGTTTCGAAAGGCCGAGTTCGGCTGACGGTAGCGGATTCCGAAATCGTGCCGGTCCACTTCCGGGTAAACGTGCCCGTCAGCAATGACCACGTCTACGAGCCCGTCGAGGTCGAAGTCCACAAACCCTACTCCCCAGCTCAGCTTGGCCCACGTCGGTTCCCCCATGCCCACCCGGGACGAAACGTCGCGGAACATGCCATGGCCGACGTTGCGGTACAGGGTGTTGTAATCGTCGGAGAAGTTGGTGACGATCAGGTCCATTCGGTTGTCATTGTCGAAATCGCCGAAGTCGATGCCCATTCCAGCCTGCTCCTTGCCGTCAGCGCTCAGTGCGATGCCGGCCAGCAGGGCGATCTCGACAAAGGATCCATCGCCGTTGTTCCGGAAGAGATAGTTCGGAGTCGAGTCGTTGGCGATGTAAACATCCGGGTCACCGTCGTCGTCGTAGTCCGTCCAGACAACCCCCAGGCCGTACGACGCAGGCACGGATCCAACACCGGACTCGGACGTCGCGTCACGGAAGCGCCCGGCTCCCAGATTCTCGTAGAGCCTGTCCGCAGTCGGGATCATGCCCCGTGGTCCGCACTGCACGCGAATGCCGCGGTAGCGACACAGCTGGCTGTCGTCCGGGAGGTCGTCAGGATCGAACTCCAGGTAGTTGGCGACGTACAGGTCGAGGTCGCCGTCCAAGTCATAGTCGCCGAATGAAGCGGACGAACTCCACGCAGATCCTTCGATCTCAGAGAGCGCGGCGTTCCGGAACGTGCCATTTCCGAGATTCAAATACAGGTGGTTCGGACCGTAGTTGGTGACATAGATGTCGTCGTACCCGTTGTTGTCCACGTCCGCGACCGCGATACCCATGCCCCAGCTCGAATCCCCAAGCCCAGCCTCCGAAGTGACGTCGTCGAATGTTCCGTCCCGGTTGTTCCTGTACAGGCGATCGGAAGGGCGGGGCGCTTCCTGGCCCAGCGCATCCAGCGTCCCTCCATTGACAAGATAGATGTCAATCCAACCATCATCGTCGTAGTCGACGAAACCGACTCCGCCTGCCATCGACTCCAGGATGTAGGGCTTCTGGGCGGAGCCCGAGACCAACTTGAATTCCAGGCCGCTCTTGGACGAGACATCTCGAAACTGCGCATCGGCGGCCGCGGCAGGGAGTGCCGCCAAAGCAGCAATCAGCAGGAATCGGCCCGGGTGCATCTGTGGATTCCTATTCCCTTGCGCGATTCGAGTGCACCGACGGTGACTGGTCCCGCGGCACTTTGCAACTCTTCGCTGCCATTGGGACAGCTCGCTGCAGCCCGCAGCTTGGCTCGCATGTCACTCGACCGCAGGCTCCTCGACGATCAGCACCTGGTTCAGGGCAACATCTTCGATCGCGAGCGTTCGGCCCGACGGCCATCGGATCGTGAGTCGCTCGACCGTATCGTTGGTACCGAACCCGAAATGCTGCCGCAGGTCGTTGGCCGAGAGATAGCTCGCAGAGGAACGGACTTCGCGCAGTTGCGTTCCACCTCTTGAGGTCGCCGTCAGCCGCGCCCCGATCGAGGATCGGTCGCTGGCGGAGCCGCGAACATCGACAACAAGCCAAGGTTTGCGATTGCCGCCGTCGTTGCGCAGAAGCGTCGGAGGGCCGTCGAGATTGTTTACAACGACATCCAGGTCTCCGTCGTTGTCGTAGTCTCCGAGCGCAAGCCCTCGGCTCTTGTATCGCTCAGAGAGACCCAGCTCCTCGGCTCGTTCGGCGAACTGCCCGTCCCCTTGGTTCATGAAGACGAGCCAGCGCTGCTCGTACTTGAGACCCATCTCGAACCGGTCTGCCTCCGGATAGAGATGCCCGTTCACGACGAACAGGTCTTCCCTGGAATCGTTATCCAGGTCGCCGAACGCCACTCCCCAGCCGACGAAAAGATGCGTGCTCTGGCCGTGTCCTGACGCATAGGTCAGGTTGGTGAAGCTGCCGTCCCCGTTGTTCACCAGCATGGAGTTGCTCTCGTAGGACGAATTCGTGTAGTACAGATCCAGCCAGCCGTCCCGGTCGATGTCCGCGGCATCCACGCCCATCGAGCCCTCCTCGACACCGTCTTGCGAGAAAGCCGTTCCGGTCAGCACCGCGAGTTCCTCGAACGTGCCGTCCCCGTTGTTCTGGTAGAAGAGATTCGAGGTGAGGTCGTTCGCCACGAAGATATCCGGCCACGAGTCATTGTTGTAGTCCGAGACCAGCACCCCGAGTCCGTAGAGCCTCTCTTCGTCGATCGAACGTTCGGCGCCCACGTCTTTGAACCGCCCGTTTCCGTCGTTGAGGTAGAGCGAATCGCGCAAGCCCGTCAAGCCTCTGGGGCCGCAGAATACATCAAATCCTCGGTAGTTGCAGTTCGCGTCTCGCTTCGGCAGTCGGTTCAGCGGGTAGGCCAGGTAGTTGCTGACATAGAGATCCAGATCCCCGTCGCGATCGAAATCTGCGAACGAGGCACCTAGGCTCCAGAGCGACTCTGCGATCCCGGCACTGCGGCCGACTTCCTCGAATCTTCCTTCCCCCAGGTTCCGGTAGAGCGCGTTGCTGCCGTATCCGGTGAGGAAGAAATCGATTCTTCCGTCACCGTCGAAGTCCCCAACAGCAACGCCCTGCCCCCATCCTCGAACCGTGAGTCCGGCTTCAAGCGTTACGTTCGCGAACTCCCCTTGCCCGTTGCCCCGGTACAGGAAGCACATCAAGTCTCCCCCCTGCTCGAATTGTTCGATCGTCGATCCGCGGACGAGCAGAATGTCGAGGAATCCATCGGCATCGTAGTCAAGAAAGGCGACGCCACCGCCCATGACTTCGATGATGTGCTCCTTGGTCTCGCTTCCCTGCAGGCCGTCGAACCCATCGAGTCCGGACTCGGCAGTGACGTCAGCGAAGCGGAGCTCCGCGGGCTGCGCGCTGGCCAGCGCACAGCCGAAAGCGATCATTACGACCGATCTTCGAGCGCCCCTGAGCAGCGATGCCAGTGGCCGTAGGCGGTAGCCGCGCGCAAGGTACCGGCGATGGGCAACGGGATCGAACCCGGGCCGTAGCCGGCGGGGACGGGCACGGGTGGTTGCGCGCCGCAGTCCAAGCTGGACGCTACGCGCTTCGACCGACTCTTCCATCCGGCGCGGCGCCCCCCTGCTAGGACCAGTCCCAACCCGGAGCAAGCCCCTGCCGTTAGAAGATTATCTTCAGGCCGAACTGGACTTGCCGCGCGAATTGTTGCGGCGCAAGTCCACCGATGGAGCCGAAAATCCCGGGACCGGCGTCGAAATTCGCATTGGGCTTCCCGAAGTTCACGTTGTTGAATGCATTGAACAACTCGGAGCGGAACTGCAGTCCCACCCTTTCCGTCAGCCTGAAGTTCTTGAATATGCCGGCATCGAGCTGGAACAGACCCGGCCCGATCAGGACGTTGCGCCCGAAATTGCCGAACGTGTAGGGTGCCGGCTCCGCGAATGCGGCCAAGTTGTAGTACTCTTCAGGCGCTCCGCTCAGGCCCCCATAGGGGTCACCGACCAAGTTGGGCCGTTGCGCCCCTGAGCGCGGGCCGATATTCGCGATATCCCGAGGAACCGAGGTGTTGACTGGCGGCCCGCTGCTGGAGGTGATGATACCCGTCAGCTGCCAGCCGCCCAGCACGGAGTCGGCAGCCTTGTTCCAACTCGAGCCGAAGGCCTTGTTTCGCCCGAACGGAAGCTGCCACACGTAGTCCATCGTGAACGATTGCGCACGGTGAAGGTCGGAAAGCGCCCGGTCGCTGAGGATGTCGCGCGGGTTCTGGGCAGTCTGGCTCGCCGAGAATCCCGCTCCCAGAACATCGATCGTCTTGCCGAAGGCGTAGTTGGCGCGGAATGACAGCCCGTCGGAAAAGCGCTTCTCGATCTTGAACTGAAGCCCGTGGTAGATCGAGGCGGCTTGGTTGCCCATTTCGCTCATTGGCCCGTACTGTGGCAAGGGGCGGCGCGGCTGGACCTCGCCCGGACCCGCAGGGGCCGTGTTGACGTTTGAGAACGTGGAGAGCTTGACGCCCCTAGTGCCGACGTAGCCCAGCTCGACCATCAGATCCTTCGCCAGCTGGCGCTGCACGTGGAAGTTCCATTGCATGGTGTAGCTGGTTCGGTTGTTTCGGGGCACGATGTGCTGGGCGCTGGGCGCCACTGTGCTACCCATCTTCACGTCCAGATCCGGCGAGAAAGCCGTCTCGACCGGACTCACTGGCCCGCGGTCGTTGATGTTCGAGAAGTTCTCGCTGATCGCGAACGGCCAGTTGCCCCGGACGCCCTGGGCCTCCCACAGGTAGTTGGTCATGTAGAAGACGCCGAATCCGGACCGCACGGTAGTCTTTTCGCCGAGCCGATACGCGAGGCCCGCACGTGGGGCGAAGTTGTTGTTGTCAGGCTCGACGATCCCGCGGCGCACATTCGGCCCCTCCCCGGTGATCGGGTTCACCCCGTCCCACAGGAACTGGCCCGTGAGGAGGTCGACCGAGGCCAGCAAGTTGTCCCGATGCTTTGGCCACTCGCTGTTGTCGTAGCGAAGGCCTAGGTTTACCGTGAGATCGGACGTGGCCCTCCAGTCGTCCTGGAAGAAGAAGCTGTAGTCTTCCTTCCGCATGATGGCGGTCGTGCCTTCGCCGATGTTGCGCTGGGCAACCGTCGGCAGGCCGAGCAGGTACGACGCCACGGCGTTCCCCGTAGCGGCAGCGTTCTGCGGGTCTTCCGTAGGCACCTTGTTGAAGGTCATGTTGCCCGTGAAGTACCCGTCGTCGAGATTTCGGTTGTGCTTGAATTCGAATCCAGCCTTGATGCTGTGAGCGCCCGCGATCTTCGTGATCGTCGCGTACGCGCTGTACGAGTCGTCTGGAAACGGGAAGCCCGTCTGGCTCGGACTAGCAAAGCCCGCGATTCGCCATTGCGGGAACAGGGGTACCGCTTCGCTCTTCAACACCGGGATGCCTTGAATTCCGTTGCCCGTTATGAAGGCCTCGATCGCCTCCTTGCCGCCCGGTGCGCTGTCCGCGATCTGCAGGTTGTTCCGGTGGTAGGAGACCTTCAGGTCGAGGATTGTCGTGGGGCTCAGCGTGTGCGTGTCGCTGATCATGATGTTGGTGAATGAGTTGACCAGCCGGTTGTCGACCGTGAGGTGTGCCGTGGGCCGCGGGCTCACCGAGTTGCTGAAATTGAAGCGCCCGGTCAGGACGTTGTTGCTTCCGATCTGGTGGTCGACCCTGCCCATCCACTGATTGTTGTCAATCCGCGCGGCCCTGGTGTTGATCAAGTTCAAGGGCTGGCCCGGCAAATTCGGAGCTGACCACAGGATCTCTTGGAGCTGCTTCGTGGACCGGTTGATCCTACTGGAAGGGATCCTGTTGTTCGGCATCGGCTGGCGCGAGAGGCTGCCATCCGCGTTCTCAGCGGTCGTCCATGGATCGAAGAAGGGTGCCGCCGCCCTCCCCTGCGTATCGAGGGAAAGGTCGCCGCCGAACATCTCCGGGGTCGGAACGACGTTGAGCAAGGTGGATTCCCGGCTCCTGCGCTGGCCTTCGTACATGAAGAAGAAGAAAGTCCGGTTTCTGGCGATGGGCCCACCCACCGTGGTGCCGAACTGGTTCTGCCGAAACTCAGGCTGCGGTGTCCCGGATCGGTTCGCGAAGAATTCCGAAGCGTCCAAGTTGTCGTTGCGCAGGAACTCGAACACCGTGCCGTGAACCTCGTTCGTACCCGACTTTGTGACGATGTTGACGTTCGCCCCTGCCGCCGTTCCGAATTCCGCCGAGGTGATGTTGGTCTGGATCTTGAATTCCTGGATGGCATCGATCGAGGGCTGCAAGCCGTAGGTCTTGAAGAAGCTCTCGTTGTTGTTCACGCCGTCGAGTGTGTAGTTGTTGGCCTCGCTCCGGAGCCCGCTGATCGATACGGCAGTGCCGGAAGTTTGGAACGCCGTTAGCGCGCCAGCGCCGGCCACGGCTCCAGGCATGAGGATGGTGAGCTGGGTGAAGCTACGGCCGTTCAGGGGCAGTTCCACAACCTTCTCGTTGTCCACGGTCGAGGCGACGGTGGACGTGTCGGTCTGGAGTTGCAAGGCTGCCGCGCTGACCTCAACGACCTCGGTGACTTCGCCGATCGACAAAATGAGGTCGACCCGCAGCGTCTGGTTCACAGCGAGTTGCACACCGGTCTGCTGGGACTGGCTGAAGCCCGGCATTTCGGCCGAGACGGAGTAGGCGGCCGCCGGAAGGGACGGCACTGCGAAACCACCGGTTTCGCTGGTCGTGACGATGCGGGAGTTGCCCGTGCCCTCGTTGGTGACGGTGACCGTCACTCCGGGTACGACTGCCCCGCTCTCGTCTGTGACATCGCCGAGAATCGTTCCGAAAGACGTCTGCGCGCCAACCGGCAGCGAGAGAAGCAAGGCTGCCACTCCGACGATGCATAGTGATTCCAGTTTCATTCACCCTCCAAGAGCTGATTTCGGTCCGCCAGCAGTGCGATGCCAGTGCACCGTAGCCGACCATGATGTGATCATATCTTGTCTCTGGTTGTCAACGACCCAGTGGAAGGGTTGACTAGGGGCCTGCCGAGCGGCACGATGGGCTGTTGATTCGCAATAGCTGCCCGGCACCGATGTTGGGAAGACCGGCATAGCGTTGGCGAATTCGCTCCACGATTCGGCCAGTTTTCCCCAAGGATCAGTCGGACCGGCCGCCGAGCGAAGATCTTCCCGGACTAAGTGGACGAGAATTGGAACTGAGGTGCTGAAGAGATCTCTCAAGGCAGTCATAGGCCCGTTCGCTTGGATCGGGTGTCTTGTGATTCCCCCGACGTTACTCGCTACGGACATTGGCGCTCTCCTGTCTCAGGCCCGCACCCAAAGAGAGGCGGGCGACCTGGAGGAAGCCGTTGCGTCGTTCGAGCGACTCCTGGCGTCTGCCCAAGAGGGGAAACCGTCGGGGAAGGAGCTCGCAACGCTCCACAGAGAGCTCGGCGAGATCTACGCGGCCCTAGGGCGTCCATACGACGCCGTCGGCGAGTACCGGGAATCCCTGTCGGCGAACCCGAAGCAACGGGTCCTCCACTACAGGACGGGCATTCTCTACCGGGAGCTTGCTGAGCACTCGCAGGCGGCCAACCATCTGTCGGAGGCTCTCCAGCTGGGATTCCGAAATACAGCGGTACGGTTCCATCTCGCCGCGGCGCAATTCGCGTCGGGGCAGTTCACAGCAGGACTCGACAACTCTCGCGAGATCCTGCGGCAAGCCGCGCCGAGCGGCCACTCCGCGCTGCGTGTGGGACGGCTCCTGTTTCAGTACCACTTCTATCGGGATGCCGTTCCAGCGTTCGAAATGGCCTTGGCGAAATCTGAGAACTCTTTCGAGGCCCGCGTCTACCTAGCGCTGACCAACCACCTCCTGAACCGTTACCAGCGAACCATCGAGTTGCTGTCTCCCCTGCGCACGCCGGACGGTTCGGCAAACGCTGAGGTCCTGACCCTGCTAGCGGCGGCACTGGCGGCGCTGGACCGGTTCGATGACGCTGAGGCGTTGCTCGGGAGGGCCATTGCCGATGAACCGTCCAGTCCTCACGCATACGTGAACCTTGCCCTCGTCCTGCTCGAACAGGGCAAGACAGAGGCTGCGGAAAGCTGGTTCAGCAAGATGCTGCTCTCGGCTAGACCGACGAGTCCGAAAGTCTTCTACGCGATCCGGCGCAATTCCTGCGACGAGATCCGCCAAGAGATCGCCGAGCGCCCTGTTGACGATGGCATCGGCAAGAATCCCGAGCAGGGTCTCCGGTTCTTCGAGTTCGCCAGCGACTTCGGTGCCCGGCATCACCATGGAACCGCCGTCGAGCTACTCCGCATCGCCGCACGAGACACGGCCGAGCACGAACTGTCGAGGGAGCGCCTGCTTCGCGCAGTGGGATTCAGCTGCTTGAACTTGGAGCCCGGGAGCGAGACTTCCGTGCGGTTGTTGGAGCGGTCCATCGAGCTTGCTCCTGACGATCACCAAGCGCACTTCCTGCTGGGTAGCGCTTATCTGAAGCGGAACCAGCCCGAACAAGCAGCCGAGGCGTTTCGCCGAGCCATCCGACTCAGGCCCGATGCCGTGCCCTACTACACGGAACTGGCCCGGTCACTGGTGTCGGGCACTAACGGCGTCGAAGAGGCCGCGAGGGCCGCCGCGGTTCTGGTCAAGGCGATCGAGATCGATCCGACGGATGCCTCGGCCCTCTTCGAGCTGGGCAAGCTGCGGATGGGGCAGGGCCGACTGGCCGAAGCCGAGGAGCGACTCCGCCAAGCCATCGAGGCTGAGCCTGAGTTCTACGAAGCTTACTACGTGCTGGGACGGCTGTATGCTCGCGCGAAGAAGCGAGAACGGGCCAGAGAGTACTTGAGCGTTTTCGAGACAAAAAAAGCCGCCATAGAGGCTCGATCAACAGTTTGGAAGGATGCCACTGTCGGTATCGCCGCTGAGTAGCTGCAAGCCCGCCATACGATCCACCCATCGCGCACAATGCCGAGGGGGCGCTTCGAACTGCATCTCGCCGGGCACGCAATGCGGCCTTCACCCCTAGCGTTCTCCGCCCACCTGGCTTGGAACATACTCGCGCTCTACATCCCGGTCACGACGCCTAGCTCGCTGCTGGTTCAGCTTGGAGAAAGCAGCTGCCTCGCGCTTGGCATCCTCTATGCGCCCGGTGGCCCGGTAGGCCTGGGAAAGGTGGAGATGCAAGGCTGCAAGTTCGGGATCTGTCTGGATGGCTCGTTCCATTTCAGAAATGGTCTCTTCGTACCGCTTGAGTTGGATCAGTGCTTTGCCAAGGCCGGCGTAGGCCTCGGCCGAGCCAGAGTCCTGAGAAAGGGCTCGGCGGAAATGCTCCAAGCTGCCCTCCGCGTCACCGAGCCTCAAAACGACGTCTCCGAGCATCCGGTGCGCCTCCGTGAAGCCGGAATCGATCGCCAGCGCTCGTTCGAGGCGGCCCCTTGCCTCCTCGAAGCGGCCCATGTTCTCGAGTTGCCACGCGACTTGGTAGTGGCTGTCAGCCCGGTCCGGAAATCTGGCGAGGGCGGCCTGCGCTTCCTCTAGGGCCTGCTCGAAATCGTGGTTCTTGTGGTGCGCGTCAACAAGCAGGTATCGCATGGCCGCGTTGTCGGGATCGAGGTCCACAGCTTGCCGAAGGCTCTTGACCGCTTCCTCGTAGTAGCGGCCCTGCAAGTATTGCAAGCCAAGGAAGGCGACGAGCTTGACGTTGTCGGGGCGGAGCACAACCGCCATCCGGAGGTGCGGGATCGCGTCCTCGAAGTTGCCCGACTGGACTAGCAGATTGCCCAGCAGGGACCGTGCTTCGTAGAATTCCGGGCGCAACTCCAAGGCTTTTCGGAGGTTTGGTACTGCGTCTCCGGGCCGCTCCATGGACACATGGGCAAGCGCCATGTTGTAGTACGCCTCCGAGTAGCGAGGACGGATCTGGACCACTTTCTCGAGGATGGGGAGTGCTTTGGCGTGAAATCCGTTCTGCCCCAACGCGGTCGCGGCACTGAGCATTATGTCCGGATCGCCAGACGATCCCAAGGCTCTTGCCTTGGCCTCCGCCTCGACCAAGCTCTTGTTTTGGAGCAGCATCCGTAGCTCGACGAGGCCCCGGATCTCTTCCTGCAGTTTGTTCTTCCATCTCTGGGCAAGGTCGAACTCGTGCCGGGCTTCCGTTGTCCGTCCCTGGCGTTGATACGCTTGCCCGAGCAGATAATGGGTTTCGCCCCGTTCAGGCCATCTCCTGACGGTTTCCTCCAAGAGATCCACCGCATCGCCGATCCGCCCCATCCTCAGGTACCCGCTTGCTAGTCGGCTCCGAACGTCGAGGATTGTGCCGATCGCCACGACACGTTCGAAGTACGCTACAGCCTCCTCGGTGTCTGCCTCGCTGAGAGCGATTCGTCCCAGGTAATACAGCGAATAGGCGTCTGGCGGCTCGAACTCCAGTTCTTTCAGAAATCCGTTCTTCGCCTGTTCTAGGTCTTGAAGATGCCAATGCGCAAGGCCAAGCTGGTAGTACGCCCCTGGGATATTGGGATGGATTGCAAGAGCTTGCTGCAACTCGCTGACGACGAGTTCGTACCGCTGGCCTTCCAGGTAGACCTGCGCTTGCTGAAGGTGGCGATTGAGCGCGGCTTGAGGTTGCTGGCCGAGGACGAGAGGGACTACAACGACGAACAGGCCGAGCACTGCTGCTTTTGCAGCTTTGAGCCTGCCGCATCCGTGAAATCGATCCCCGGCGGCGCACCGGCGACTCAATTTCGCGACCATCCGATCCGCTACCGCCCGCTCTGTCCTGCCCTTTTCAGTGTCGTGCTGGATCGTCACGGGGATTTCTGCGAATCGCGGTGGTCGCGTTTGCATCGCGTATCCAAGTCCCAAGAGCAAATCACGAACAACGAATGCCGAGCCTGCACTAAGTGTATCGCCGTCCGGTCCGCGCCGCCCCCTCGATGCGAGAGGCTTGGATGCGGACGGAACGGCTTCGATCGGCAACGGCGGAGCCGCTCATTGCGCGTAAGGTCACAGTCCGTAGCAATCTTGATCGCGTCGCGAACCGCCCGCAGAGGCTTGACATGGACTGGTTTTCAGGGCGATGGGCGCGAGCGACTGATTGGGAGAGAGCACTGTCGTTTGTGATTGGGATTGTCCGCTCACAGCTTGGAGGCGTTGAAGCCGAAGCCCTCGCAGGCCACTTGGGAGGGTGCTCGAGTTTCGAGTTCGACTTCTCGTTAGGGCGCTTCCCTTGCCAGATTGCTACGGTGCCGGATCCGAGAGGATCTGGTTATAGGTGCGCCGCCGCATAGGAATGGCTTCGAGCTGGGGGAGCGCGCCGTACTTTTCCGCCTCGATCCACCACAAGTTCTGTAGTTCTTGGAGCTTCTCAGGGTGCTGGCCGGCTAGGTCGGCGGTTTCTGTGAAGTCCGTCTCAACGTTGTAGAGTTCCCAATGGTCGGACTCAAAATCAGTCCCCGGGGTGTGGAACGCCACCGCCTTCCAGCCTCTGTGGTAGATTCCCCGGCTGCCCCACAGCTCGAAGAATTGGGTGTCGCGTGGAGCCGGAGCCGCGGGATCCTCGAATGCCGCCCTCATGCTCTTGCCATGCACGGGCATCTGGCAGACGCCGTCGAAGGCTTCCGGTGCCTCGACCCCAAGGTAGTCGAGCACGGTTGGAGTGATGTCGATAACGTCGAGGAATTGTTCGCGCAGTCCGTGCCTGCGAATTCGATCGGGCCACGAGACGATCATCGGCGTGCGTACTCCGCCGTTGAATGGCCACAGCTTGTAGTACTTGAAAGGCGCGCTCGAGGCCATTGCCCATGGCCGTGGATAGAGCGGCTGCGTGCCCGATCCTCCCAGTTCGTCCAGCCGTTCGTGCATCTCCTCCACAGTCGTGGGATCGCCGTACGAACGTGCGAAGTTTCCCTTCACGCCAGCTTCAGGTGCGCCGCCGTTGTCCGAGATCAGCACGATCAGGGTGTTGTCGAACTGGCCCTTCTCCCGCAGGAACGAGATCAGCCGGCCGATCTGCTCGTCCGTGTGCTCGGTGAACCCTGCGTAGGCTTCCATGAACCGCGCGTACACTCTACGCTCGGTCTCGCCAAGGTCCGTCCAAGCCGGGTCGCCCGGATTGCGTGGCGGAAGCTTGGTTCCCGACGGAATGATGCCGAGCTCCAACTGCCGGAGATAGCGTCTTTCCCTGACTGCGTCCCACCCATCGTCGAACGCTCCTGCGTAGCGCTTGATGTAGCGCTCGGGCACTTGGATCGGTGCGTGCGTGGCCCCGAAAGCGAGGTACAGGAAGAAGGGTTTCCGGCTGTCTGTCTCGAGGGTTCCCGAGAGCATGGAGATTGCCCGGTCCACGATGTCTTCCGAGAAATGGTAGTCCGTCCGCTCGGGAGCTGGGACCGCGTGGTTGTCCACCACAAGGTCGGGCCGGTACTGATCGGTCCAGCCGGAGAGGAATCCATAGAAACGGTCGAAGCCCTTTTGGAGCGGCCAGTGCGTGCGGTCCCCTGCTGGCGCCATGTCTTCCCGGGGTACCAAGTGCCACTTCCCGGCCGCGAATGTGCTGTAGCCGCCACGGCTCAGGATCTGTGCAATGTTCGCCGCCGATGCAGGCACCCGTCCGCGCGTATGGGGGTATCCCTGGTCACCGCCCGGGAGTTCCTTCATCCCGACCGAATGGGCGTTGCGGCCCGTGAGCAGCGAGGCCCGCGTGGGAGAACACACGGCCTTCGACTGGAAGTTGTTGAATAACAGGCCCCCTGTAGCGAGCGAATCGATATTGGGTGTCGAGACCGACGAGCCATAGCAGCCCAAGTCTCCGAAACCCGTGTCGTCGAGGACGATGTACACGACGTTCGGACTACCCGCGGAAGGCCGCACTGGCTGCAGCAGCGAGGGTGTGGAGTCTTGGGCTGTGCGACCGAGAATACCCTCGAACCTAGGCTCCGGTACCGCCTTGCAGTCCTGTTGTGCGAAGGCTCCAGACGCTGTGATCCAGAGTGTGATGACGGCTAGGATCTGTCTCACGATTCGTTTGCGACGTTGGCGTTTCCGAACAAGGACATCACGCGGTCGATGAGGTAGTCCGAGTAACGGTCCGTGTGCGGGTCGAGCGTCAAGGTTGTCTGCCGGACAGTGTCGCACTCGATTAGCCCTCGACGCACGAGGAGTCTCTTCTCGATCTGCAGCAGCAGTTCCATGTTCTGCAGGCTGTAGGCCAAGTAGGGTAGCACCGTTTGGAATCGATCCATGGCACTGTCGCGGTCGCCACCGACCGCGAGGTCGTAGACATCTTGGAGTATGTCGGCGACACCCAGCGCCGGCATGGCTCCGCAGATTCCAGCGTCGACGCCCTCCAGCAGGTACATGCCTCCCCAGCCTTCGAGCACTTGTACGCCACCATTTGTCGCCTCTAGGATTTCAGCCACTTTCGGCGCCATCAGTGGCTGTTCCAGCTTGACGTAGCAGAAGTTCGGATAGTCCGAGTGCAGGCGATTGGCCGTTTCGGGCGATATTGTCGGACCACCTGGGTTGAAGTCCTGCACCAGAACCGGGAGGGACGTCATGCCCGCCACATCGGCCACGAACTTGTACACGTCTTCCTCTGAGATCTCGAACATTCTCGGCACGGCCACCGCAATGACGTCGGCGCCTCGCTCTTCGTTGGCGCTTGCGATCGTTGCGGCATGAATGCCCGCATAGTGGTTCGACTGCGCGATGACTTGGATGTCTCCGTCCGCGGCATCGACTGCGGTGCCGACCACCATTTCCCGCTCTAGCTCGGTCAGCTTGTAGAACTCGCTTGCATATGCCGGCAGGCAGACGGCGCTGAAACCGCTGTTCGCACAGAATCGAACGAGGCGCTCCAACGAAGCAAGGTCGAGTTCCTCCTGCCTGTCGAACGGCGTCGGCAGGACCGGGACGATGCCGCTTATCTGGGCTGTCTTCATTTTGGTGCCGATCCTGCTCCCACGATACATCCGCCGTGGTACCTGATCGTGCCGTTCACGTAGTCCGAGGAGTCTGAGACTGAGAATCCGACAACGCCGGCCACATCGGAGGCCTGCTGGAGCCCGCCGAGCGGGATCAGCCGCATGCGTTCCTCGCGGAATTCGAGAGAGTCCCTTAGCTTGCTTGCGGGGCCCGAACTCGAAGCTTCCCCGCTGTTTCTCGTTTGGGCGGCCACGTCCAGGTCCACGTACGGCGCGCGGGTGCCCTTGTCACGAAGGCTGCCGACCCGTTGCGCACCCGACGTAGTGTCCTGCCCGGGCTTGAGCATGTAGCGACGAGTTGCTACATAGAGTGGCATGAGAGCGGTTGGGATCCGAACACTCAAGAGTCGCTTACGTGAGTACATGCGGATGGCGGCGGCCGGGGAGACAATCTTGGTCACAGAGCGGGATCGGGTGGTAGCCGAAATAGGTCCCCCTAGGGAATCGCCGAGCCCGGTCTTCGGAGATGCGGTGCTGGCTGAGGCGGTTCGCAAGGGTTGGTTGACACCTCCGGCCCTGCGACTTGAGGGCCCTCCGCCTAGGCCGAAGCCCGTTCTGCCGCAACGAGAAATCCTCGCGGACCTCGAAGTCGACCGCTGCGATCTGTGACTTGCATCGACACCTCCGTGGCGCTTGCGCACCTCCTCGCCGAGGTCCGCTGCCCGTCGACCGCACTCTGGGACGGATCGCTCGTCGCAAGCCGATTGGTCGAATACGAGATTTGGGCCCGACTACACGCCTACAAGCTGCCAGAATCCCATGGCGAAGCAGCCCACGGAATCATCGAGTGCATTGCGTTAGTGGAGTTGCTTCCTCCGGCCGTTGAGCGGGCTTCGGACGAGTTCCCTTACCCCGTAAGCACTCTTGATTCTGTGCATCTGGCGACCTTCCACTGATTGTGGCGCCAAGGACAGCAGATCAAGCTTGCGAGCTACGACCACCGAATGGTAAATGCCGCCCGAGCCATGGGGTTGCCCGTACTGGACATGGAAGCTGGCTGATGGCCGGCCTCGGTCACATCGGTTTGGCACAGCGGCTCGTTGCCGGATGTAGGATGGATACCGTGGCGGAACCGGGCAGGACCCTGCGGGCTTGGGTGAGCGCTTCGGGGCAGTGGTCCATTCGGTCGATGCCGGCTGCTGGCCTATGGATGGGATTGCTGGCTGCGCATCTGTGGGCACAGGGTCCGGTTGCCGCTCCGCCGGGGACCGTTGATGCGAGCGATCGGACCGGCCAGTCGATTGGCATCGAATGGCCCGCTGGCGAAGACCTCTTCCCGGACGAACCAGAGCCGCGGTTGCAGGGCAGGGCCAATCGCTCCGAAGCAGCTGCGAAGGCGCTTGGAAAGCCCCCAAAGGGTTCCCCGAAGGCAATCAAGGCGCTGTATCGGGCTGCTAGGAAGGGATCTGCCGAAGCCCAATACAACTTGGGCTTCTACTTCTCTACAGGGGAACTCGTTGCGGAAGACGATGCTCTGGCTGTCAAGTGGTACGAACTCGCCGCGGAAAAGGGCCTGGTGATGGCTCAAGCTAATCTCGCCCTTATGTATGACCTTGGCGAGGGGGTGCCTGAGGATAACGGCAGAGCGGCGAAGTGGTACTTGATGGCCGCACGCGGTGGGTCGGCCCTAGCCCAAGTGAATGTCGCTCGGCTGTACTCTTTGGGTTCGGGTGTCCTCCAGAACCATGCGCAAGCGGTCAGGTGGTATACCGAAGCTGCCAAGCAGGGCAGCGTAATGGCCTACTACAATCTTGCCCTCAAGTTTGCCACGGGGGACGGAGTGCCCACAGACTACGAGCGGGCGCTGAATTGGTACACGTTCGCCGCTGCCAAGGGCCATGCCAAGGCCCAGCACAATCTGGCTGTCATGTATGGCAACGGGGACGGTGTAGATCAGAACGACGAGGAGTCGGTGAAGTGGCACCGCCGCGCCGCCGAGCAAGGCTTGGCGGAGGCTCAGTTTGCTATGGCTGCGAAGTATCGGGAAGGCAAGGGGGTCGGCAAGGACCTATCTGCCGCCCGCGATTGGGCAAGCCGGGCGGCCGCCCAAGGGCACGACCAAGCACGCTTGATGCACGCAGTCCTGGAAGAGCGGATGTCCGGCAAATAGACTCGATGGGTCCGTCATTAGCGGACCTTCAGATGGTATTGCTGGCGGTAAGTTGACCTAGGTTGATTGGCAACTCCTTCTGGCTTGACTCCGCCCCGCGCGAGGCTGCTCCTCCCCAAGAGGAGCTAGCTCAGGAACGGAAGCGACAGCTCGACTTGGCGATCGCTGGTGTCTGCGATGCGCGGCTTAGCGGCTCTCGGCGCTCTCGAATCCGAAGACTCTTCGAGGCATTTCCAAGTCTGCAAGGGGGCTCATTCTCACATCTGCACGATAGACCAAGCCGGAGCCGTCGGCACTTGCCGGGCATCCACATGGATCGCGACGGTCTGGGCCCGCACCAACTCGCAGGTCGGACCTGACGGTTTGCTGGCCGGCGCGAGAGGCTCGTTGCTGCGCCGGAACTAGGTTCTCGCGCCTGTGCCACCGCCTACTGGCTCACCTGATACCCGCCCTTGGCGCGGATGCGCGGACGCTTCACGCCGCTCACCTCCAGCCGTATCGTTCTCCAGCCAGCCGCCTCGGCCTGCGGGGCTCGGTACCCCAGCAGATAGCTGTGCCTCAGCGAGGCCGAGATCTCCCCGAAGATGCGCCGCGCGTGGTCGCTCTTCTTCATCTCGAAGGCCAGTCCGCCGGTTGCTTCGGCCAACTCGTGGATCTGCTTGAGGAGCTCCTTGTTCTCTAGCGCCTGCCCTTGGGCGGCCGCGAAGACCGGTATACCGATCATGCGCGCCCGGCGGATTGTCGAGCGGGCGTTGAGAACGCTCGAGTTGTCGTCTCCGTCAGTGAAAACCAACAGCGCCTTCTTGCCCTCGACCGCAGTCAGATCCTGGGCCACGCGATAGACCGAGTCAAACAGGGCCGTGGCCCCGCTGGCCCGCGTCTTGAGTACGGCGCGCTTGACGTCGCTCTTGTCGCGGGTAAACGACTGCAGCCGAGCCAATTGCGTGCTGAACGAATAGACCGCGACCGAGTCGACGGGCCTGAGCATGTCGATGAATTCCAGCACGGCGCGCTTGAGGGTGGGCAGGGCCTTCTTCATGCTGCCAGTGGTGTCCAGCAAGAGTGCGCTCGAGAAACCGGACTCGTCCGACTCGAACACGGAGATCTCTTGCGGAGCTGCGTTGTCGTAGACCCGAAAGTTCTCCTTGGCCAGACCGCGCACATAGCGGCGCTTGCCTTGGGTAACGGTGGCATGCACCTCGACCAAGCGTGTCACGACCTTGAACACTTGGTCTGATCGGCGCACATCGGGCTGCGGCGCCTGCGCGTCTGCGAAATCCACCGCGACCAAGCCCAGAACGACCACGGCCGCCAGGGCCGGAATTCGGCTCGCCCGTCTCATGGCTGCAGCGCGAACGCGTCCTCGATGGCCAAGCGGGCCGTTCCTTCATAGTTCTGCAACACGGATCGCCAGTCCCACACGTCCCCCATTTGCACCGTCGACAGAACTCGCTTGGCGGCGAACTCGGCGCTGCGGGCCAGCTTGTCGGCGGACATCCCAATACTATAGGCAGCCTGCGCCAAATAGATTTTCAGCTCGGCCGTTCGTTCTGCGATCCGCGTGTCCGACATGTAGCGTTCGTAGTCCTCGTACGGGCCATCGCTCCAGATGCGAGGCCGCGAATAGCCGTGGGTCGTCAGCCGCACGGAGCCAAGAACGTCGAGCCGCTTCCAATCCTCGGCACTCTGGGGGAGTGCGAGAAGCGCCGTGGCAACGGGCGAATCCGCGATCCTCTCCGCCGGTCCGGCCAACCGTTCCCGGCCGAGCCGGTACAAGTCGGCCCGTGTCACGCTGTCCCACACGCGGGGCCAGTCGCGCTCGGTGATGGAGGCCAACAATTGGCGGGCGCGATTCACGGACAAGCGCCCCTGGACCGCTCGGACTAGGTCGGCTCTGGCTGCTTGGTGGGATGCCGCCTCGACAATCCACTCGCGGCCCAGCAGCACTGCCAGCGATAGGCGACGCAGATCCGCATCCCCTAGTTGCTGCCAACGAGCGGCTCGCAGCGACGCCAGCTCAACACCGCCTAGCGCCTGGGCGTCCGGATCCATGATGCGTAGGCCGAACCGCGCGACGTGGCCTGCCGCCGCGGCCATCCCGGACAGCCCGCCCTCGACGTACGTGCCCGTGTCCTCGCCCAATCCGACGAGTTGCGTGAGCTCGAAGTATTCGTCGTTGAACTGTACGTCGGCCTTGTAGTATTCGTGCTTGCGGAGAAAGAGCGGATCCTCTGAAACGGGCAGGTCGTCCGGACGGAGGTAGTAGGAATACACAATTCCCGACAGTGCCAAGCAGACCTGCGGCAGCATCTCGTCCACCAGTCTCACCCCGAGCCTTCGCAGCTCGCCCTGTCGTGGCTTCTTGCGCGCCACAGCCCGTGCCAGGCGCCGCTGCGTCTGCTTCAAGTCCACTGCCGAATAGCTCTGCATCAAGCGCTTCTTCTTGTCCTCGAAGCCCATTTCTTTGGCTATCGCGACAACTGGGATCTCGCTGGCCGCTTCGTCCAAGGATTTCGCGTGAGCATTCAAGTCTCCGCTTCCGCTTGCTAGGCTCTGCGCGGAGTCGCGCAGTTGCATCAGCGTCGCGAGCAACGGAATGCCTTGCAGCTCCTGCACCTGTTGGAACTCTTCGCTTCGCAGTTCCAACCCGTCCAGTCCAAGCAGCGTCCGCATGCGTTGGTCGATGTCATCGCCAGTGTCCGCGCCCTCGACTCCTTCGAGAATCGACTCCAACATCGCCAGCGCAGCCTCCGCCTGGCCTGTCGCGCCCTTTCCGCTGGAGAGTCGCAAGCACATCGCGCCGAACAGTTCTGCGGCGCGCTCTTCAGACAGGCGCCCCTCCAACTGCCCGATACAAAGGATCTCGGAGAATGCGTGGAACAGCGCTAGCAGGTGGTTTCGCCGGATCGGCTCCAAGGAATCGACCTTGCTAGCTAGGGCCAAGAAGCTGCGCAGGTGCGTCGATTGCAGGCCCGTGAGCGTGGCGAAATACGGGAAGACGTGCTCATACGGCCCGAAGGCCTGGGCGAAGTTCAGGGCGGTGACGGCGTCCATGGACTGGCTTCTGAGCTGGTCGAGACGGGCGGCGGCGAGGAACTTGTCGACCTGTGACCGCTGGCCGTTGGGCGTCTGGAACTTGGTCTTTGCCACGCGAATCAGGATGTCGTCCTCCACCTCCGGGACCACCTTGCGCGGCAGCTTCCGCGCCAGCCTGCCGGCGTCTGCTTGGCCTCTCGCTACCATCCAGACTTCCGCGCCGCCGGGAAAGACCACGCTTCCTTCCGCGTCGAGCGGCAGCTCGCGCAGCAATTCTAGGAACGGGCTCTCCCGCACCTTGGCCCGCCCTCCCTCTTTGAATTCCGGCGACGACTTGTACAACGCGAAGAACTGCTTGGTCCGGGCCGCGCTTTGCGTGAAGAACCGCTGGCGGGCCGCGTCGAGTTGCCCGAGAGCCGAGAAGTAGCCCAACAGCCGACCCTCTTCCTTGCGCAGCAGCCGCGGGAAGAACCTGTGCGGTTCGCTGGGCCGTGCCCCGACAAGGCCGGTCCAAATGCTGGCCGCTTCCGCGCCGCCCGGAACCAGCGCCTGCCCTTGCTCGAACGCCAGCGCGGAGCCGTGCATGAGCAGCACACCGGAGAAGCGGTTGACGAGTTGCCTCAGGCCGACGTTTTCAATCAGCGCTTCCCTTGCGCTCGGCTGCAGCGGGCTGAGACCGATGTAGGCCTCTCCGATGCGGGAATCCCGCACGACGGCCTCCATGAACCCACCCGCAAAGTCTCGCCCCTTGTAGAGCGCCTCCTTCCAAGCTGTTTCCCCGAGAACCATCGGTGCGGTCTCCACCTTGATCCGCAAGTCATAGTCCTGCTTCGCAAGCAGCGCGTCTTGTATCGCGATCTCGTCGATCTCCAGAGCCGAACCGATCTCTTGGCGTTCCGCGCCGGTCTCGCTCTCAATGGGTTGCAGGGTGAAGCCGCGTTTCTGCGAGCCCCGCACTCGCCAGCCCAGCATGCCCAGCACATTGCGGGTCCTTTCGCGAGCCTTGCCGCTGTGCATGGCAAGCGTGATAGAGAAGGCATCGTCATCGAAGTCGTCGCGGAGGGCGCTCAATGATCGCACCGTCTCGAAGTACAGGTAGAGCAGCTTGGAGTACTCCTCGTAGACTTGCTTGCTTCTTTTCGACGCGAACACGATTGGCCGACAGTATTCCTGGAAGAACGCCTTCGCGGACTTGGGGGTGTTCGCGCCCGCAAGGTACGCCAGGGCCCGCAGCCCGCCTAGCACTCTCACTTCTTCGGCACCATCCTGCGTGACCTCGGGAACAAGACCGGCCTCGGCCGCGTCCACGTGTTCCGCTTGGTTGGCAAACCAGCGGGCCTGGTCGAAATCGCTGTGCCGCAGTGCAACCTCGAGCCCTCGGCGCAAGACGGTCCGAAGCGTCTCGGGTTGTGATTCCTCGGCTAGGCGCCCTGCAAGCGCACGGTAGGCTGCCGGAGCCCCGTCCCCGAAGGTATCTTCGATGCGAGCTCTGTACTGGAGCACCCGTAGGTCCGCCGGAACGGCTTCGGCAGCGTATCGCAGGGCGCTGCGCAGATCGTAGAACCGCTCGAGCCTTTCGAGGGACTCGGCGAGCGTCAAGTGCAGGTTGACAGAAAGAGGAAATCTCAGAGCACCCGCCTCGGCAAGCGCTTGCGATCGAGCGAACTCTCCCTTTTCGAAATGAATTCTGGCGGGCTCCGCATAGGCGGCTGCTGAGAGCGGATCGGTCTCTCTGGTCTGTCTCCATAGCTCCAGTGCCCGCTCGCTGTGGCCCACCTCCTCCGAGAATTTGGCGTAGACGGGAAGGAACGACGGATCGTTGGCCGCAGCCTCGGCTCCAGTCTCGATCTGTTCCGTTGCCGCGCTTGTGTTTCCGGAGTCGAGGTGGACGCGAATGAGCTCGGCTCGCCGCTCATGGGGAGCCCTTGGAAGGGCGATCCCTTGGATGAGAGCCTGCCGCCGCCGCTCCGAATCTCCGATCTGCTTCGCCGTGTCTGCCACGTAAAACCAAAGCGCTTGGTTGGCGGGGTCCAAGCGCAAGCTCGCGTCGAACAGCCCCATGGCTTGCTGAACGTCGCCCTTGCGGGCATAGACTCGACCCAGTGCCTCGCTCACAGACGGCTTCGCCGGCTCCAGCACCATGAGCCTCTGGAACGCCGCTTCCGCCTCGTCCCACTCTTCGATCCTGACTAAGGTCGTGCCGAGATTGGAGAAGACCGAGGCGTCCGTTGGCTTGATGAGTGAGAAGCGGCGGAGCCCGTCAGCCGCGGCGCGCCACGCCTGCTTGGACTCGTGGAACCGGATGCTTGCGCGCAACAGGCCTTCGTCGGAGGGGTTCGTGGCCGCTAGCGATTCGAGTTCGGAGCGTATCCACGACTCGTCAGCCGAGGCGGATCCGATTGCTTTCTGCAGTGCGGCCACCCTCTCCCGGAACCCCTTCAGCGCGAGTGGCTCGGGGACTACCCATCCGTGAGCCACTGCTGCGTCGGGCACGGTCCAGACGGCTCCAGTCTCCTCGTGGCGGACATCGGTCTGGTAGAGGTGGAATCCGCCTTCTGGCAGCGGGGTCGGCCACTCGACTTCGACGAAGCGAGTCTCTTGGTCTAAGTGCTGTAGGAAGCCCGCAACGTCGCTCGTAATGGTGCCACCCGTGATGAAGCTCAGCCAATCCACGGCCAATGGCGCGCTGCCGTCGAGCGGTATGAGACTGAAGCGCACGCGCTGGGCACGCAGGCGCTCTGCCAAATAAGCGGCCGAAGGCAACACGAGGTCGGACTCAAGACTGGACAGCCGCCCGAACGCGAGGGCCGTGGGCCAGTCACACTCGAGCAGGGCAGCGGCTTGGCCGATTTGGCGATATTGCTGCGCGTGCGCCTCTTGAATCTCCTCCATCTTCCCGACAAGGTCCGCGATTGAGACTTCGCTCCCGTCGTGAGCGGGTTCGGACAGGTCCGCAGGTGCAGACCCCTCAGTGGCGACCCTGGATTCGGCTGAGGTCTCTGACGAAGCCTCCGGCTCGGGCTTGGAGAGCTGTGTTTGAACTGATCGGATTTCGGCCCGCAACTGCTCAGCGTTTTGAAATGGACCGCTCAGCCGCAGTTCCGGTCCGATAGCTGTCACAATCTTGAGGCGGGTTCTGCTGCCCAGTCCCTGACGCAGGGCCACGAGTTCCGTCTCGACGCGCTTCCAGTCGGAGCCGAGCAGCGTATCGGCCAGCAAGAGGCCGACGACCTGGCTGTTCGGTACCACCTCGAAACCCTCGACGGTCCGTGTTCCCGCAAGTGTGTCGACTGTGAACAGGGGACGCCGCGCGGCCTGCGGGGGCGCGGCGGCTGCTTCGCTGGCGGAGTCTGCCTCAGCGGGCTCGTCTTCGGTGGCGGGCTCGAGTTCGAGCAAGATCGGGTGTCCCGGCAGCGTTGGCGAAAGCAGGGCGAGTGCTAGGACCACTGGCCACGTGACCCTGCAAACAGCTTGTGCCGACACCGTGACCTCGGACGCGCGATCCGTGCGCGATACCTGGCGGGATGCGGACCGTCCCCTCTCCGCTGGCCGCGAAGTGGCCGGACAATGCATCGGTGGCAGCTTAACGCAGCCCGTGGCCGCGGTTCAACACCTCACCTTCGGGTCGCTCAGGCTGCGCCCGAATCCGGCCGCGGAGACGGCTGCCCTAACGGGCGGTGCCAACCCACGTGCACGGTTTCGGCAAAACCGCACTCGCGGGTCAGAGAACGATGCAGTGCTAGCGGAAGATTGGCTCGTGGTCAGTACGAGAATCGAGCTGAGCTGTCTGTACCGCGGGCTGCGGAACCCCGAGGCCGACCAGCAGCAAGGACGGCCGGAAGGGGGGCGCTACGAGGAAGCCCTCGCAGCCAAGGCCAGACTTCGCCCGTCCAGGTCTGTTCGCAGCGATTCGGCCGCACGCTGGATTCGATGGCCCTGCGGACGGGCAGCTGGAGTTTGCCCGAAACCCGTTCGACCAGATCTCATGATGGCGGGTTTCCGTAAGCCCCTTGGTCGGGCTAGGGTGACGGCTCCGCGACTGCTGCATGCGCGCCAGAAGCTGCGGCCGCCGCGCTCAATCGTGACGTGCCGACGGTACGCGGCCAGTTTGAGCGCGCCGCTAGTGCTGCGTCTACAATACGCTGGAAGTACAAGATGAAGCACCCGATTTTGCTCCAGACACCCCTGAAGATCGGCTTGGCTATGCTGGTCTCGACCGTGGCCATCGCCGCCGGCACCCGACCGTATGTCATGGGGACCCGAGGCGTCGTCGTCTCGGGGCATCACCAAGCCAGCGATGCCGGCCTCGACATGCTCAAGGCCGGCGGCAACGCCGTCGATGCGGGAGTCGCCACCGTCTTCGCGCAGGCGGTCACGGAATTCGACCGCTTCGGACTTGGCGGGGAGGTTCCGATCCTGATCCACAACGCCGCCGATGGCCGCGTAGTAGCCGTGAACGGGCAGGGCCAGGCACCTCGCAAGGCGACGCTGGAATGGTTCCGCGCCAACGGCATCGCGGCCATCCCCGGGGATTGCTTCCTGCCCGCACCGGTGCCAGCCGTCGTGGGCTCGCTCATCGCTGCGCTGCGAGAATTCGGCACGATGAGCTTGGGTGAGGTGCTGGCCCCGGCGATTCGTCTCGCAGACGAGGGGTTCGCGGTATTTCCGAGCTACTTGGACAACCTGCGCAGGGTCCAGGGCCGCATGCGCGCCGAGTGGCCGACCTCCGCGCGGATTTTTCTCCCGGGCGGGGAACTGCCCAGCGTCGGGGACCTGCTGGTGCAGAAGGATCTGGCCCGGACGCTTCGGCGGCTGGTCGAAGCCGAGCAGCGGGCGTCGGGCGCTGGCCGGGATGCCGGCCTGCAGGCCGCCCACGACCTGTTCTATAGCGGCGAACTCGCTGCGGAAATCGTTCAGTTCCAGAAGGACTTTCGGTGTACCGACGCCAACGGCTTCACGTCTTCCGGCCTCCTAGAGATCGACGATTTCGTGGCGTTCCGCCCGGTCATTGAAGAGCCCGCCCGCACCTCGTACCGAGGCGTGGACGTATACAAGGTAGGCTTCTGGTCCCAGGGACCCGTCCTGCTTCAGACGCTGAACCTGCTGGAAGCCTATGACCTGCGCTCGCTGGGGCACAATAGCGCACCGTACCTGCACTTGCTGGCGGAAGCCATGAAGCTGGCCTTCGCCGATCGCGAGTGGTACTACGCCGATCCTGACTTCGTCGGAGTCCCCGAACACGGCCTGCTCTCGAAGGAGTACGCCGCGCATCGGCGCAAGCTGATTGACTTGGAATCGCCTTCCCTCAAGCTGCAGCCGGGCAATCCGTACCCGTTCCACAACGAGCAACTCGCGCACGCCGCCGTGCCGGACTCCGTCCCGTTTCGGCCCGACCCCCCGGGCACGACTGGCACTCGCGTGGCCGATGCGGAAGGCAACGTGTTCTCGGCGACGCCCAGCGGCGGCTGGTTTACGACCTCGCCGATCATCGAGGGCCTCGGCTTCGTACTCGGCACACGCGGCCAGAGCTTCGTCTTGTCCGAGGAACAGGCGAACAGTCTGCAGCCGGGCAAGCGCCCGCGCACCACGCTCACGCCCACCCTGGCGATGAAGGACGGCCAACCTTTCATGGCCTGGGGCACGCCGGGCGGTGACGCCCAGGACCAGGTCAATCTGCAGTTCCTCCTCAACGTGCTGGAATTCGGAATGGACATCCAGGCGGCGCTGGACGCCCCCCTGATCCAGATCCTCGATTTCCCACCCTCGTTTTTTCCCCGCCAGCCCCAGCCCGGCGTCATGCGTGTCGAGTCGCGCATGGCGCAGTCCACAGTGGATGCTCTCGCTGCTATGGGGCACACTGTTCTCGACGCCGGGCCATGGTCCATCGGCGACGCCACGGCGCTGATGCTGGACCGACGCCGGGGCGTGCTTTACGGGGCAGCAGGGCCGCGCCGCGACAAGTCGTACGCCCTGGCTTGGTAGCGCATGCGGGCTCCGGCGCCGGACCTCAGCCGATGCTGTTTGGCGGTGCTACGATGGGACTTCCGCAGCTTGCCGAGGTGCTGTCCTAGGCTGCGGAATCCCCCGGAATGCGCTGGAACAGCCTCTTTATTCCGACGTTGCGCGATGCGCCGTCCGACGCCGAGGTCGTGAGCCACAAGCTGCTCTTGCGGGCGGGCTACGTGCGCCAGCTCTCGGCCGGGCTGTACTGCTACCTGTACCTCGCCCAGCGGAGCCTGCGCAAGATCGAGCGCATCATTCGCGAGGAGATGGACGCAATCGGGGCGCAGGAGATCTACACGCCGGAACTGCATCCGGCAGAAATCTGGAAAGAGAGCGGGCGTTGGGACGCGATCGGCGACGACATGTTCCGGCTCAAGGACCGGTTCGGCCGCGAGCACTGCCTGGGGATGACCGAGGAGGAGGTCGTCACTTTCATCGCCCGTGGTGAGTTGCGCAGCTACAAGCAACTGCCGCAGATCTGGTATCAGATCCAGGCGAAGTTTCGCGACGAGCCGAGGCCCAAGGCCGGCCTGATGCGCGTGAGGCGCTTCACCATGAAGGACTCATACACCTTCGACATGGACAGCGCGGGCCTCGACGCCGCATACCAGCGCCACTACGCTGCCTACTGCCGCATCTTCGACCGCTGCGGATTGGAGTATCTGCCCGTAGACGCGCATTCCGGTGCCATGGGGGGCAGCGAGTCGTGCGAATTCATGGTGCCGTCCGCCGCTGGCGAGGATTGGCTGATCGAGTGCCCCGATTCTGGCTATCGCGCCAATTTGGAGAAAGCGGTTACTCTGCCGCGGCCGCCGTCTGTACCGGACGCGGAAGGCGACGCGTTGCCCGAAGAGTTCGCTACGCCGGGCAAGAAGACGATCGAAGAAGTGTCTGAATTTGACGGCATGCCCGCGTCGTCGCATATCAAGGCGCTAGTGATGGTCGCTCAGGGAAAGCCTCTGATGGCGTTGTTGCGCGGAGACCACCAGCTCAGCGAGACAAAGCTCGCAGCCGAGGCACAGGATCCAGATGTCAGGCCCGCCCATCCCGCCGAAATCGAACAGTGGCTCGGGGCTGGCGCGGGCTTCATTGGTCCGGTTGGTGCTGGCGATATCCCACTGCTAGCCGACAAGGCTCTGGAGGGGCGCCGCAATCTGATCGCCGGGGCCAACAAGGCCGACGCGCACTTGCGAAACGTCACCCCCGGCCGTGACTTCCGGGCGCGCTTCGCGGATCTGCGCGAGGCAGAGGATGGCGACATCGATGTGGCTTCGGGGCAGCCTGTCAGGCGGCGCAAGGCCATCGAAGTCGGACATATCTTCAAGCTGGGCTACAAGTACTCCGAGTCCATGGGCCTTTCGGTCTTGGACGAGAACGGCAAGGCCGTCACCCCGATCATGGGCTCGTACGGCATCGGGGTCGAGCGCATCCTGAC
This sequence comes from Bryobacterales bacterium, assembly GCA_028819215.1. Taxonomy (GTDB): domain Bacteria; phylum Acidobacteriota; class Terriglobia; order Bryobacterales; family UBA6623; genus VXMF01. The sequence goes on along the minus strand of JAPPMG010000073.1, from coordinate 65,269 downwards.
CGGAGCGATCGAACAGAACCATGACGATGCCGGGATGGCCCTGCCGGTCTCGATCGCCCCGTTCGAGGCAGTTGTCACGCCGGTCAACCTCAAGAACGACGACCAGCGGAAGGCGGCGGAGAGGCTCTATGCCGAACTGCGCGAGGCTGGCGTCGACGTCCTGCTGGACGACCGTGCCGAGCGCGCTGGCGTCAAGTTCAAGGACGCTGATCTGATCGGGATCCCGTATCGCATCACGGTGGGTCGAAATATCGCCGAGGGATTGGTGGAATTGACCGAGCGCAGCACTGGACGCTCTGAGAATGTTAATATCGAAGAGATAGCGAAACTGCTGGTTGGCCGAATCAGCGAGGCCGTGGCCTAGCGCCAGCTGGCGGGCACAGGCGCGAAACGGACGCTGCAGGAGTTGCGTCAAACCGTCAAAGCGCCGCCTGTGTCCGAAGGCACTTGCTGGGCCGTGCAGCCACCGGCAGTCGCTTGGGCCAGAGAATCGCCTCTCATAGGGTGTACCGCAGCATGACCACTGCGAAAAAGGGCCGTCCGGGACCCAGCGCGGCCCGGCATTCGGGGGCTAAGGTGCGCTTTCGCCTCGGCTTCCTCAACCGAGTCGCCCGATTCGTGCGAACACCGCTCGGAACCGTATTGCTGGGCGTGTGCCTGGTTGCCGGTGTCGTCGGCGGCGTTGTCTACAACCACTTCTACTGGAAGTACAGCGCCATCATCGACTTGCGTCTCGATGGCGGCGCGTTCGATCGGACCGCCCGCTTCTTGGCTACGCCGCGCACGATTTCTGTCGGCGACCCGGGAACCGTGGCAGCGATCGCTCGCAATCTGCGGGCCGCCGGCTACACGCGCGATCCAGACAACCGCGTCGGCTGGTACGAAATTGGTAATGAACACATCGAGATCCACCCCGGACCGCTGTCGCACTTCACACCCGATCCAGCCCGGATCTCAGTCGAAGATTCCCACATCGCCCAGATCGTCCTGGCAGACACCGACGAGGAGTTGGGAGCGTACCAGATCGAGCCCGAACTGATCACAAACCAGTTCGACCAAGAACGTTCCAAGCGCCGGCTGTTCAAGTTCAGCGACTACCCCCAGCACCTGATCGATGCGGTGATCGCGATCGAGGACCACCGGTTCTACTCGCACCACGGCATCGACTTCATTCGCACAACCGGAGCGGCAATCGAGGGCCTGAGGGAGTGGAAGCGGCCCAGGGGAACGTCAACGCTGACCCAGCAGCTTGCCCGCAACTTCTTCCTCACGCGGGAAACGACGGTGAAGCGCAAGCTTGCCGAGGCCATGATCGCCATCCAACTCGAGGGCCGGCTGACCAAGGAGCAGATCTTCGAAAACTACTCGAACCAGGTCTTCATGGGACGGCAGGGCAGCTTCAACGTGCACGGCTTCGGGGAGGCTGCGCGGGGCTTCTTCGACAAGGACGTGCGAGATGTGACCCTGCCTGAGGCAGCCCTGATGGCCGGCTTGCCTCAAGGGCCTAGCTACCTCAACCCGTACCGCTACCCTGAGCGGGCCAAGTTCAGGCGCAACCAGGTGCTCTCGGCAATGCTGCGCGAGGGCTTCATCGACGACGCGACTTTCGAAGAGGCCTCGGCCGCGGAGATCGAGCTGTCGCGCGGGCACATGGAATCGCGCGACGCGCCGTACTACATCGACTTGGTCAACAAGAGCCTCAAGGGCCATTTCGAGACAGACGACCTCGTCACGAAGAACTACTGGGTGTACACCACGCTGGACAAGCGGTTGCAGGAATTCGCCGTCGAATCCGTCCGTGAGGGCATGAAGCTCGTGGACGAACGCATCGCCCGACAGAGGCGCTACCGCGATCAGGAGCCCCCGCGGGCGCAGGTCGCGCTGGTCGCGATGGATCCCCGCACGGGCGAAATCAAGGCGGTCGTCGGCGGCCGGGACTACGGGGGCAGCCAGCTCAACCGCGCTCTGGCAAGGCGTCAGCCGGGATCTGTCTTCAAGCCGTTTGTGTTCGCGGCCGCACTGGACACCGTATTGGATCGCGAACGCCAGCTGACCATCGACCGCGGCTATAGCCACGCGCTGCCCGAGTACGCCCGCACGCAGTATCCGGCGCCGCCCGGCGTGCTGACGCCTAGCACTCTGGTGCTCGACGAGCCCACTTCATTCGAATTCAGCGAATTGCAGCCTCCGTACGAGCCGTCGAACCACCTCGACCACTACTACGGCCTGATCAGCTTGCGCTACGCGCTGATGCGCTCGATCAACGTCGCGACGGTGAAGGTGGGGCAGATGGCCGGCTACGAGCGGGTGCTCGATCTTGCCAGCCGCGCCGGGATGGGAAGCGATATCCTGCCGGTCCCTTCCATGTTCCTCGGCACGTACGAGGTCACGCCGGTCGAAGTCGCCGCAGCGTACTCATCATTTGCCAATGGCGGCGTGCGCGTCGAGCCGCGCTTCGTGCGCTACGTGCGCGACGATGCAGGCGCGACGCTGTACCAGAGCGAGGTCGAGCAACAGGCGGTGATGGACACCCGCGTGGCGTACATGGTGACGCACATCATGCAGGATGTGATCCGGTACGGCTCGGGCATTCGGGCACGGGTGACGTACGGCATCACCAACGCGGCGGGCAAGACCGGCACCGACGATGACGGGTGGTTCGCTGGCTTTACCAACGACCTGATTTGCGTGGTGTGGGTCGGATTCGACGACAACACCGACCTCGGACTGGAAGGGGCGCATTCGGCGTTGCCCATCTGGGCGATGTTCATGCAGAAGGTCCGGCAACTGGCCACCTATGCGAATCCGGGACCGTTCGCAGAGCCGGAGGGCGTCGTTCGCGTGCCCGTCAGCGCCGTGCAGCGAGTGCTGGCCGACCACTACTGCCAAAACTGCAAGGAAGAGGTCTATGTCGCGGGCACGGAACCCGACACCGCGGACACTTCCCGGCATCGGGACGCCCGTCGGCGGGCTGCGCTGCGGGCCGAGTTGGAAGCGAATGCCCCACCCAAGCGCGGCTTGCTGCGCCGCGTGCTCGGAGCTGTCAAGGGCGGCGCCGAGGCCGCTCAGGAGTGAGCCAGGGTCGGCGAAGCGGGCCGAGCGCTACCAGTTTGCCGGGCGCTGGAAGCCTGGCGGGGGCGTGACGTCTGTGGTCTTGCTGCGGATCGGCGGTTCGTGAGCGGCGCTGCCGCTAGCCCCGTGTCGGGGAATCAGCAGTTCCGGCGATCTCGAGATCGTTCCAATCGGCCTGGCAGTCGGCGGCAGTGCGATGCCGGGATCGCCCGGCCACACCGGACCGTCGCCCAGAGTCTCGCGCGCGTGGTCCAAGAGCGACTGCAGACGTGCTTTCACCTCGGGGTGGGCCGGGGCCTCGTCGCGGCTTTCTGCGATGTCGGTTTCGAGGTTATAGAGCGTCCCGTCTGTGTGCAGCTTCCACGCTCCGCTGCGGACGGCGCGCAATTCGTAACCCCGGTAGAAGTAGAAGGCCTCGTAGGGCGAGTCTCGCGTCGTGTCGCCCTGGAGCACGCCGGAAATGTCGTGGCCGTCGATCCGCTCGGCCGGATACTCGCCACCCGCTAGGGCGGCGAACGTCGGCAGGATGTCCATGGTAGTAGCGGTATAGGCGTACGCAGTGCCGGGCGGGATCGTGCCGGGCCAGTTCGCCACGGTCGGCACGCGCAGGCCCCCCTCGTAGGTGCTGCCCTTGCGTCCGCGCAGCGGGCCTGCGCTCCCTCTCGCGGGCCCGTTGTCCGAGGTGAAGAACACAAGCGTGTTCTCGGCGATTCCGTGCTCTTCGAGCTTGTCACGGATCTGCCCCACGCTCCAGTCGAGCTCCTCGATGCAGTCGCCGAGGATGCCGTTCTCGGACGTGTCCTTGAATCGCTCGCCTGCCCACAGCGGCACGTGAACCATGGAATGGGGCAGGTACAGGAAGAACGGCTGGGCATGGTGGCGGTCGATGAAGGAGAGTGCCTCGGCCGTGTACGCGCCGGTCAGGAATGACTGGTCCTCGGGCACCTCGCGGATCACCTCGCCATCGCGCAGCAGCGGGAGCGGGGGATGGTTGCGAGGATTGAGCGGCATGAACGGGCTCATGTCGTTGGAATACGGCAGGCCGAAGTAGTAGTCGAAGCCGTGATTGTTGGGAAGGAACTCGGGCTGGTCGCCGAGGTGCCACTTGCCGATGATCCCGGTGGCGTAGCCTCGCTGCTTGAGGACTTCCGCGACCGTGACCTCGTCCGGATGGATGCCCTGCGGGTCGGCCGGCATGAGCACCGGGTGCCAGTAGCCGGTCTGCAGCCCGTTGCGGATCGGGTAGCTCCCGGTCAGCAGCGCGGCCCTCGAAGGAGTGCAGACCGGATGGGCGTAGAAGCTTGTGAGCCTCATGCCTTCCGCCGCCATGGCGTCGATGTGGGGCGTGCGATTCTCGCGCGAGCCGAAGGCTCCGATATCCCCGTAGCCCATGTCGTCGATGAAGACGAGCACGAAATTCGGTCGATCGCCCGGCTCGCGGCTGGCGGGCGTGGTAGCACTGCCGCACGCTAGCGTTGCGGCCGCCAGCGCGGTCGCTGTCAGGACTTGGGGGAGCTCTCGCATGCCGACCGTATCTTCTCACTCGCCGCCGCACTGCGGCAACGCCCCGGCTATTTCGAGTCTTCGAGCGCTTCGACCAGCTTCGGTACCACGTCGAACAGGTCGGCCACGATCCCGTAGTCGGCGATCTCGAAAATTGGCGCGCCGGCGTCTTTGTTGATTGCGACGATCGTCTTGGCGCCCTTCATGCCGACAACGTGCTGGATCGCCCCGGAAATGCCCAGGGCAAGGTAGAGGTTCGGTGCGACGGTCTGCCCTGAACTGCCGATCTGGCGCTCTAGCGGCAGCCAGCCGTTGTCGCAGATTGGGCGGGATGCGGCCAACTCTCCCCCCAGTGCTTTGGCCAGAGCCTCAGCCTGCGGAATGTTGTCCGGGTCTTGGATGCCGCGACCGACCGAGACGATGATTTTCGCCGAACCGAGATCGACTGCGTCCTTGGCGTCTTGGTACGGAGGTTCCGCCTTGGTCCGTATGGCGCCAGCGTCCAGCGACACCGGGAGGTTGCGAATCGGGGCCGGCGTCACACCTTCGACCACCGCGTCGGCCCGGTACGCGCCCGACTGCACGGACACGAAGTGCGGCGGCCTGCCGGACGCGGACACGTCGGCGTGTAGCTTGCCTTGGAACAGCTGCCTAACGAAGATTGGCTCGCCGCTGTCGAATCGCATGTCGACGATGTCGCTGACGAAGCACCCTCCGAGCGACGCGGCGAGCTTGGGGACTAGGTCTCGCACTTGGTAGGTATGCGGGAAGAGAACCAGGCGGGGCTTGACCTGTTCGACCGCTTGGCGCAGTGCCGACGCGAAGCCATCAGGGCTGTAGTGTGCCAGCTCGGGACTGTCAATCGCGGCGACCTCGGAGACTCGCTTGCTGGCAATTTCGTTGGCGAGTGGTCCGACGCCGGATCCGACGACCGCGGCAACCAATGGACAATCGATGCCCGTCGCGGCTTCTTGGGCTGCCGCCAAGGCTTCGAACGACATGCGGTGCCACTTGCCGCCCTGCTGTTCGATGATCAGTAGGATGCTCATATCACTCGCGCCTCGAACCGGAGCTTGTTGAGGAGTTCGTCGGCGACCTCGCGGCTGCCGCCCTCCAAGAACACGGTCTGCTTCGCTTGCTGCGGCTGGTAGAGGCGTCGAACGCTCTGCTGCGCGGTGATCTCGATGCCCAGTTCGTCTGTCGTATAGCGTTGTAGCGGCTTCTTGCGGGCTCGCTTGATTCCCATCAGGGTGGCGTAGCGCACTTTGTTGATGCCGCTTTGGATCGTCAGCAGCGCCGGCTGGGGCAACGTGACCCTCTGAAACCAGCCAGCCTCCAACTCGCGCTTGCAGCGCAGCTGCGAGCCCGAAGCGTCGATCTCCATGATGATCGTCGCATGCGGCAGGCCCAGCTTTTCGGCCAGGATCACCCCAGTCTGGCCGAAACCCGAATCGTCGGACTGCAGGCCGGTCAGGATGAGGTCGTGCTGCTCCCGACCGATGGCTGCGGCAAGCGCGGACGCGGTCGCGTGTGTGTCGGCTTCGACAAAGCGATCGTCTTCGATGTGGATGCCTCGGTCGGCTCCCTTGGCGAGCGCTTCGCGGAGTGTGGAGGCAGACCGCGCCGGGCCGGCAGTCACGGCCACGACCTCTCCCCCGTGCTTTTCCTTGAGTCGCAACGCCTCCTCGAGCGCGTAGGTGTCCGGCTCGTTCATCTCGAAGGTCAGGCCATCGTCGCGCACCCATGTCGCGCCTTCGCCAAGGCGGATCACGGAGTCCCGCGCCATGACCTGCTTGACGCAGACAAAGATATCCATGGTGCAGAGGGGGAGTGCGGCCTCAAGGCCGCCCAACCAGCAATTCTAGCAATCAGGGCCCGATCAGCCGCTGTAGCGCCGGAAGACCAGAGCACCGTTGGTGCCGCCGAAACCGAACGAGTTGCTCAGGGCGTATTCGATCTCCATCGGGCGGGCCTTGCCCTGAACGTAGTCCAGGTTGCAGCCCTCGCCCGGGTGTTCGAGATTGATCGTTGGCGGCGCGATCTGGTCCCGCACGGCCAGCACCGAGAAGCCAGCTTCCAAGCCGCCGGCGCCGCCGAGGAGGTGTCCGGTCATGGACTTGGTCGAACTGACCGCGACCCTGCCGGCGTCCTTGCCGAAGAGCCGCTCGATCGCTCGAGACTCGATCACGTCGCCGACCGGCGTCGAAGTGCCGTGAGAGTTGATATAGGATACGTCGGAGGCGGAAATGCCGGCATCTTCGAGGGCATTGCGCATGACGCGCTCGGCCCCCTCCCCGTCCTCGGCCGGAGAAGTGATGTGGTATGCGTCGCCGCTCATGCCGTAACCGACCATCTCAGCGATGATCGGCGCTCCTCGGCGCTGCGCCGACTCGAATTCCTCCAGCACCAGCAGGCCAGCCCCTTCGCCGACCACGAAGCCGTCGCGGTCCGCATCCCATGGCCGACTGGCTGCTTCGGGCCGGTCATTGCGAGTGGAGAGAGCCTTCATGGCGGCGAAGCCGGCGATGCTCATCGGCGTGATCGCCGCTTCCGCGCCGCCGCAGATCATCGCGTCGGCGTATCCGTTCTGGATCAGGCGAAACGAGTCGCCGACCGCGTGGGCGCCGCTGGTGCAGGCGGTCGCGGTCGCGGAATTCGGACCCTTGGCGTTCCAGCGAATCGAGACGTTGCCGGAGGCCAGGTTGACCACCGTGGCCGGGATGAAGAAGGGCGTGACGCGACGGGGCCCGGCGCTGAGCAGCTTGGCGTGCTCGCGCTCGATGATGTCGAAGCCGCCGATGCCGCTGCCCACGTACACGCCCACGCGCGGCGACAGGGCAGGCGTGATCTGCAAGCCCGCCATCCCCATCGCGAAGTCGCTGGCTGCGATCGCGAAGAAGATGAAACGCGCCATCTTGCGCAGGTCCTTGGCCGTCACGAAGTCCCGCGGGTCGAAGCCCTTCACCTCGCCCGCGATCTGGCAGGCGTAGGCGCTGGCGTCGAAGTGGGTGATGAGCCCGATCCCGTTGCATCCGCGCAAGATCGCGGACCAGCAAGCCTCCGTGCCCACTCCCACGGGGGAGACCAGGCCAACACCTGTAACGACGACTCGTCTTGCCAACAGTGCCCCTGCTATTCGTCCGACGTAGCCGCTTCGATGTACTTGATCGCGTCGCCGACGGTGCGGATGCCCTCGGCTTGGTCGTCGGGGATTTCGATATCGAAGCCCTCCTCAAACGCCATGATCAGCTCGACGATATCGAGCGAGTCGGCGTTGAGGGTCTCTTGGAATTTCGCTTCGGGAGTTACCTGCGACTCCTCGACGCTGAGTTGCTCGCAGATGATTTCGGTGACCTTCTTCTCGATGTCCATATTTGCTCCTGTTGCGGGCAGCCCGTGGCCCCTTCAACGGGACTTGGGCAGCCGGCGGCACGACTTCGCGGTTGCACGCCCATGCGTCGGGCGGCGCACTACAAGCTCAGGACGTAGGCTGCGATATCGCTCTTCTCCTCGTCGCTGAGCATCTGCTCGAACGCGGGCATGCCGTTGCCGCCCTTGTTCAGGTTCTCGAGGACGTTCTCAAAGGTGGCTTCCTTGCCGCTCGGCAGCGTGCCTTCCTTGATGCCGGCCAAGCCGGGTCCGATCTTCTTATCAGCGCTGTCCTCAAAGTGACAGACCAGACAGCGCTGCTGGAATGCTTCCTTGCCTTTGGCGGCGTCGCCGGAATTGTCGTCGGCCACAGCCCCGCCGACAACGAATAGCGCTGCGCTAAAGAGCGCGAGAGTTACCCTAGGCATGCTTGTGCATGAACCTCCCGTTTCCAGTCTAGCGCAGTGTGGCGGCGACAATCGTCCGAAGCGCTGAGAGCCCTGCGCGAGTGGCGGGCCCGGTCTTTCAATCCTAGCAGCTTGTGTTCATCGAGCCACGCTCGGCAGGGTTCCAGGCCACTATCGCGGCGCTGCGGCAGACGCCGGACAGACCGAGTTAGGGCCTTTGGGGCCTTATGATGTTGGGGTCATGAAATCTCTGCTTCTCGCGATTCTGCTAGTCACGCCGGTCGGCCCGAAAGCGATGGGCGCGACGTTAGACATCTATTGGATCGATGTCGAGGGCGGGGCCGCGACACTAGTCGTGACACCGGAGGCCGAGACCATCCTGATGGACGCTGGCTGGCCGGGCTTCGAGGGCCGCGATGCCGAGCGCATCGTGAAGGTCTTGGGCGAAGAGGTGGGCAAGCTCGAGTTGGACTATTTCATCGCGTCGCACTTCCACCGCGATCACACGGGCGGGGTAGCCGCTCTGGCCGATCGCGTGCCGATCCACAACTTCGTCGATCACGGTGACAGCGTTGAGGTCGGCTGGAACGAGCGCGCGGACGAACTGTGGCAAAGCTATGTCGACACCGCCGGAGACGGGCGCATCCGAGCCGAGCCCGGCCAGAGGCTGCCCTTGGCCAGCACGGACTTCGTCTTCGTCGCAGCTCGCAGTCGCTTCCTCGAGGAGCCTCTGGCAGCGGCGTCTCCCAACCCCGCTTGCCGCGGTGCCGCGGCGAAGCGGGTTGACAAGGGCGAGAATGGCAAGAGCGTCGGGTTCATGATTCGCGTCGGAGACTTCGAATTCCTGGATCTGGGCGACCTGACTTGGAACTACGAAATCGAGACCGCCTGCCCGGTCAATCTCTTCGGCGTGGTCGACCTGTATCAGGTCACGCACCACGGGATGCACATGTCCGGTGCCCCTGCGCATATCCAAGCCATCCAGCCGCTCGTGGCGGTGATGAACAACGGGCCGCGCAAGGGCGGCAGCCCGGCGACCTTCAGCGCATTGACGTCCACCAAGTCCTTGGTCGATCTGTGGCAGGTGCACCGGGCGGTGGAGAGCGGGGCGGAGCACAACCCCGGCGAAGAGTTCATCGCCAACATGGGCGAGACCGATGGCTGCTCCGCCCACTGGATCAAGGCCTCGGTGCAGCCTGATGGCCGGTTTTCCGTGACCAACTCGCGGACTGGATTCAGCAAGAGCTACGAGCCGCGCTAGGAAACCGGGATCTGGCTCTTATCCATCAGTTTGGCCGCTTGCGCGAGCAGCGATCTCGCGCGCAGGATGACCGGGTCGTAGCTGGCGCGGATCCGCTGCCCTTCGTCGTAGTCGAAGTAGGACACATGAAGGTGCGTCGCGAGCGACCGCATCAGGAACTGCCGGTCCTGCGCTGATATCCGCGCGCCCGTCGGAATTCCCAGCTGGCCCATGAACGCCAGCAGGTCGTCCAACATCTCCGGTGAGGGCGTCTCGCCTTTGAGCATCGCGTAGCCGCGGGCGCGGACTCGCGCCACGAAGCGCTCGACCGCGCGATGGCGGGCCGCCAGCCGTTGGACAGCCGACCTGCGCAGACCCTCGATTTCCACGTCTGGCGCGATGCCGCCGAACTCGTACACCTTGCGCCCGCTGTCAGTCAGCCGGACCGTGCCTTGTTGCGGCCTGTATTGTTCGCTGCACGGCTCGGTGAAGTACTCGTTCGGGGCAATGCTGGCATATGGACGCTGGATCAGACGGCCGCTCGGTGAGTAGTAGCGCGCCGTGGTCAACACCATCCCGGTGGATTCCGGCAGCGCGAACACCGATTGGACCAGGCCCTTGCCGAAGGTGCTGCTGCCTGCTATCAGGGCGCGGTCGTGGTCCTGCAGCGCGCCCGCGACGATCTCGGACGCGGAGGCGGACCCGCAGTTCACGAGCACTACGATCGGATAGTCGAGATCGGGGTTCTCCGACTTCGCGCGGTAGTGGCGCTCCGGCGACGCTCGGCCGCGATGGGACACTACGCTCTCCCCGGGCTCCAAGAAATGGCTGGCGACCCTGACGCCGGCCGACAGCAAGCCGCCCTTATTGCCCCGCAGGTCTAGGACCAGCCCGGTCATGCCTTGGCTCTCCATTTGATCCAAGGCCTCTTCCAGTTCGTCGGGAGTCCTCTCCGCGAAACTGGTCAAGTGGAGGTAGGCGGTGCCGTCTTCGAACAGTAGCCGGGTGGGAATTGTTGGCCGCGGGATCACGTGCCGCACGAGCTCGACCTTGATCCACCGGTCCAAGCCCTCCCGCGAAAGGCTGAGGCCGACAGGCGTCCCGGCCGGCCCTTTGAGCCGGCCCGCCACTTCCTCGACCGGCAGTCGGCTGACCGGGTTGCCGTCGACCATCTCGATCGCGTCGCCCGGCCGGATGCCGGCCTCGAAGGCCGGCGTTTCGGGGAACGGGAAGTCGATGATTGTCTTGTTGCCGAAATTGACGATTTGTACGCCGACGCCGGCATAGCTTCCGCGCTCCTGCTCGCGCATGGCAAGGAAGTTCTCGGTGTCGAGGAACGTGGAATGCGGGTCGAGGGTGGCAAGCATTCCCGGGATCGCGCCTCGGTAGATCGCGTTGTCCCACTGCACTTCCCCGGCGAAGCGCTGCTCGATCAGGCGCGTCGCTTGCCGCGCCAAGTGCAACTGGCCGTTGATCGGCGCCATCTGGATGAAATTGCCATTGGTGCCGATGCGCAAGCCATACAGCCCGCCTAGGATGGCGCAGACTGAGATGACCACCGTCATCAGCAGCACCGAGCGGACGGCTCTCACTGTGCCCGTCCTCTGCGTCATGAAACCACTGTTGGCGGTACCGCCGACCGGAGCGCCCCTACGGGTTTCGCAAGCCGTCGATCTTCGCCGCCAGCACGAAATCGGACTCGGTCAGCCCGTCGATCTTATGGGTCCAGATCTTGACCCCGACTTTCCCCCAGGCGAGAAAAATGTCCGGGTGGTGTCCCTCGCTCTCCGCCACTTCGCCGATGGCGTTGGTAAAGTCCAAAGCCTGCTGGAAGTTGGGAAAGCCGAACTCGCGCTCCAGGTGGTGCCCGTCAACCACGCTCCAACCCGCTACCTCGGCGCTGAGCCGAGCAAGTTCCTCACCTTCAACCGGCGGCACGCCGCCGGTGCAGGGCACGCACGACTTCTGGGCCAATGCAGACACAGCGCCAGATCCTGCGCTCATCTTAGCACGGTGCCAGCCGCGCCCGAGGCCGTGATCGGGCGGTCGCCAAGGGCTGGTGGTTAGCCTGCCGCACGCCCTCACGGGACCGCTGCGGCACCGGGCGATTCTTGTAGACTGAACTCGTGGAGGGGCGAGTGTAGGCCCAATGGACGAGTCTACTGCCGCGGGGCGGCGCGGCGCTTGCTGCGCCGCACTGACCCGTTCCAACTTGGCGCTCTCTGCCCTTGGTTGCTCGATCTTGGGCTTGGATCTGTATACCAAGGCCGTCGTATCGGATGCATTGGCGCACGGGGAGTCCGTTGCGGTGCTGGAGGGCTTCTTCAACCTTGTGCATGTGCGCAACGTCGGCATCGCGTTCGGCCTGTTCGCAGATGCACCGTCGTGGTTCCGCGACTGGGCTCTGCCGGCCCTCGCGCTTGCAGGGGTCGTTGTCGTCTTGGCTTTGTTCCGGCAAACGGGCCAGGCTTCGGCCCTGAACCGCTGCGCCTTGCCGCTGATCTTGGCCGGGGCGGCCGGAAACCTGTACGAGCGCTGGTTGGAAGGCTATGTGACCGACTTCCTCGACTTCTTCGTCGGGGCCTACCACTGGCCGGCCTTTAACGTGGCCGATTCGGCGATCACGGTCGGAGTCGGGCTGCTGCTGCTGGACTCCTTTCGCCGGCCGGGCCGCGCGTCCGCCCGCCAAGGCCAGACCCCCAGCTGACCATGTTTCCCAGACTGCTCGAGATCGGCTCGTTCTCGCTGCCGACGTATGGCCTGCTCATCGCTGCCGGCTTTCTAGCCGGCATTTCGCTGTCCGCGCGGCTGGCGAAGCGCACGGCGATCGACCCGGAGCGCATCACGAGTCTCGGGATCGTTCTGCTGCTTTCAGCGATCGTTGGCGCCAAGCTCTTCCTGATCGCAAACAGCTGGAGCTACTACGCCGCCGACTGGGGCAGGCTGTTCTCGCTGTCCGCCCTGCGCTCGGGCGGCGTGTTCTACGGAGGCCTGATAACGGCCCTCGCCGTGGCGTACTGGTACACGCGCAGGCACGGCATGCCTTGGCTCGCCACGGCGGATCTGATGGTGCCGGGCCTAGCCTTCGGGCACGCCGTCGGCCGGATGGGATGCTTCGCTGCCGGCTGCTGCTGGGGCCGGGAGACACATGTGGCGTGGGCGGTAACGTTTAGCAACCCAATCGCCCACGATTTCACGGGCGTGCCGCTGAACGTTTCGCTGCATCCCACCCAGCTCTACGAGGCATTCGGCACCGCGCTGATCGGCGCGTTTCTGTTGTGGCGCTTCTTGCAGCCGCACTCGCCCGGAGCGATCCTCGGTGCCTACCTAGCCCTGTACTCCTCGTTTCGCTTCGTCATCGAGCCATTCCGCGCCGACGGCGCCCGACCTGCGTTGGTAGGAGGAACGCTGAGCACTACGCAGCTGGTGGCGCTTGGGCTCTTCGCCGTGGGGATCTGGCTAGTGATCGTGGCGCGACGCAGGGCCTGAAGCCGCCGCCTCAGGCCAGCGTGTTCAGCGCGTCCGCAGAGTTCGATTCGTAGGCGGTGATCGCCGCCATGCGCTGCTGGATGTAGCTCAGCTGGTCGCCCCCTTCGAGCAGGCACTGTTTCGAGAAATTGTCGATCGGGAACGAGACGCCCCTGCCGCTCGGCAAGGTCAGTGTCTGGTTGGCCAGGTCGACGGTGACCTCTAGCCCCTCGTCGGAGCTGGCGGCGTCGAAGAGCTCGGCCAGCGTGGCTGCGTCGACGGTCACCGGCAGCAGGCCGTTCTTGAGGCAGTTGTTGCGGAAGATGTCCGCGAAGGACGTGCTGATGACCGCGCGAAAGCCGAAGCCCAGCAGAGCCCAGGGCGCATGCTCGCGGGAACTGCCGCACCCGAAGTTGTCACCCGCTAGCAGGATCGTGCCGCCGGCCGCTCGCGGCTGGTTGAGCACGAACTCGGGATTGGGTCCGCCATCGGGCAGGTAGCGCCAGTCGTTGAACAGGTTCTCACCAAGCCCGAGCTTCTCGATCGTCTTGAGGAAGCGCGCCGGGATGATCTGATCGGTGTCGATGTCCGAGACGGGCAGCGGCACGACCTTGCCGCTGAAGCAGGTGACGGGTTGCATGGGTTCTCTCCTGGCGTGCTACAGGTAGCGCCGCGGGTCGGCGACCGAGCCTTCGACCGCCGCCGCGGCGGCGGTCAGCGGGCTGGCTAGGAAGGTCCGCCCACCCTTGCCCTGCCGTCCCTCGAAATTGCGGTTGCTGGTGGAGACGCAGTACTGGCCGCTGTCGAGCTGGTCGCCGTTCATGGCGATGCACATGCTGCAGCCGGCCTGACGCCAGTCCGCCCCGGCGGCGCGGAAGACATCCGCGAGGCCCTCGGCTTCGGCTTGAGCCCTGATCCTTTCCGAGCCGGGCACGACCATCATTCGGACCTTCGGGTTGACCTTGCGCCCGTGCAGCAGGCTGGCGGCTTGGCGCAGATCGCTGATGCGGGAGTTGGTGCAGCTGCCGATGAACACGACATCGACCGGCTGCCCGATCAGTGGCTTGCCCGGCTCCAGACGCATATAGTCGAGCGCCTTGCGCACGCTCGGGTTGCCGTTCGGCTCTGGCACCGGCTGGCTCACGCGTACTCCCATCCCGGGATTGGTGCCCCACGTGATCATCGGCTCGAGCGCGGCGGCGTCGATCTCGACGGTGCGGTCGTAGACGGCGCCCTCGTCGGAGGGAAGCTTCCGCCAGCGCGCCACTGCGGCGTCCCATTCGGCACCCTTGGGGACCGTCGGCTTGTCAGCGAGAAACTCGTACGTCGTCTCGTCCGGGGCGACCATGCCGGCCCGGGCACCGCCCTCGATCGACATGTTGCACACAGTCATGCGGCCCTCCATCGAGAGCGAGCGGATCGCCTCGCCGGAGTATTCCAGCACGTAGCCGGTACCCCCGCCGATGCCGATCTCCGCGATCAGCGCCAGAATCAGATCCTTGGCGACGACACCGTCCGCGGCGCGGCCGGCGAAGCGTACTTCGCAAGTCTTGGAGCGGTGCTGCAGCAAGCACTGCGTGGCGAGCACGTGCTCGACTTCCGTGGTGCCGATGCCGAACGCGAGGGCGCCGAACGCGCCGTGCGTGGAAGTATGGCTGTCCCCGCAGACGACGGTGATTCCCGGTCGCGTCAGGCCCAGTTCCGGGCCGATCACATGGACAATCCCCTGCGATTCGTCCCCGAGGTCGGCTAGCGGGACGTCGAATTCGCGACAGTTGACGCGCAGTTGCTGCACCTGCTTGGCAGCGATCGGATCCATGATCGGAAGGGCTTGGTTCTGCGTCGGGATACTGTGATCCATCGTCGCCTGGGTGCGATCGGGGCGGCGGACCTTGATTCCTCGATCGCGCAGGCCCTGAAAGGCCTGCGGCGAGGTCACCTCGTGCACGAGATGCAGGTCGATGTAGAGCACGGCCGGCGCTCCGGCCTCGTGGGCGACAACGTGTGAATCCCAGACCTTCTCGTATAGAGTGCGTGGCTTTGTCACAAGCTCTAGTCTAGCCCAGGCGGGGGTGGGCCCCGCCCGCGCCAAGGCGTCCTGGACAGGCGCGCCGGCCGTCTTGACAGCGTATCGGGGCGCCAATAGAATTACGGAATCGACAGCGCTCGCTAGCGGCCGACTGTTCGGCCTCTGTGACCAAGTCCCAGCGATCATGCACCCCAAGCGACTTGCAGGACTGCGCAAAGTTCTCGAGTTGAAGCGCGACCAGCTCACCCAGACGCTGGCCAAGACCGCGGACGCGAGCCGTGCCATCGGCGAGACGGTCGGCGGCGACGAAGGAGAGGAAGCGGCAGCGGCTTCCAACCGGGACTTTCTCAGCGCTCAGGGAAGCAGCTTGCGCGAGCAGCTGATATTGGTCAAAGACGCCCTGATCCGACTTGAGGACGGAGAATTTGGTATTTGTGAAGAATGCGGGCGGGCGGTCAACCTCAAGCGGCTCGAAGCCGTGCCTTGGACCCGCTATTGCCGAGATTGCCAACAAGAGGTTGAGAGCGAAATCGGGTCATCTGGCGAGAGGTGAGCTTTCCCCAGTCCAAGGGCTAATCGATCAATCTGGCCGTACATGCGGCGTGGATTCGGCGTGCGCGCCGTCCGGTGCCCCGTTGTGCCCGGACTCGCAGGCATGCCCGGCGGCGGTCTGCACCGGTTGCTAGCGCGAACGGGCCGGCCGGGAGGTGCGGAGTGATCCACGAGCACCCCAGAGTCAATCCACTCCGACGCCCGGTGCTGGTATTGAACGCCAGCTACGAGCCGATTCATGTCTGCGCGGTGCGGCGCGCCCTGATCTTGCTCGTCAAGGGGATGGCGTCGACGGAGGAAGCTGGCGAGGGCCGCGTGCATTCTCCGTCCCAGAGCCTTGAGGTTCCCTCCGTGATCCGGCTGCTGGAGTACCGCCGCATTCCGCGGCAGATGCGGGCGATCTCGCGCAAGAACATTCTGATCCGCGACCAGCACACTTGCCAGTACTGCAACAAGCAGTTCGGCACTGGCGACCTCACCCTGGATCACGTGGTCCCGCGGTCGCGCGGCGGCAACAACACGTGGGAGAACTTGGTCGCTTGCTGCTTGCGCTGCAACAACCGCAAGGGAGACCGCTTGCCGGTCGAGGCTCAGATGAAGCTGCAGCGGCAGCCGAAGCCGTTCAACTTGCACACCAGCCGCAGTCTCATGCGGCAGATGGGCAACCACCAAGAGAACTGGCGCAAATACCTGTTCTATTAGGCCGGACCCGGATCGCAGCCTTGATGCGGCGGCTGGCGAACCCGGGGTGCCGGACGCCGCGTCCCGCCCATCCAGAACTGCCGCCAAGCTAGGGCGCTGCCGACCCAATCCGTCTTGCCCTCGGCTGAGGAGGCTGGGCACCGCGCCGCGCGCAATCACGCAAGGTCCCGCCCCGCCTGCGAAGTCGCTGCCCTCGCGATTCTGGGCGCTCCGGGCCATCTGTGCCGACCGATCCGATGCATGTTGGATACTGGTTCGGTGGCAAGCGTTCCCTGGCTCATTTGTGACGCCGACGACACTCTGTGGGAGAACAACATCTACTTCGAGCACGCGATCTCGGAGTTCATTGGGTACTTGGACCATCCGCGCCTCTCCCCGGTCGCAGTGCGTCAGCGGCTCGATGAGATCGAGAGTCGCAACATCAAACTCCGCGGCTATGGCACGAAGAACTTCGCCCGCAACTTGGTGGAGTGCTTCGAAACGCTGCGGGCCAGGCGGGTCACCGACGAGCAGCGCCGCCGAATCGTCGGAATGACAGGAAGGATCACCAACGGCGAGATCGAACTGCTGCCCGGCGTAGCCACGACACTCGCAGAGCTTCGCCGACGGCACCGGTTGGCCTTGCTGACCAAGGGAGACCCTGAAGAGCAGCGTTCCAAGCTGGAACGCTCGGGTCTCTCGGGCTTCTTCAAGCCCGTTGCCACCGTGCCCGAGAAGGACGTCGAGTGCTATCGGGCCCTGGTCGAGCAGATCGACGCCGACCCAGCGACCACATGGATGATCGGCAACAGCCCCAAGTCCGATATCAATCCGGCCCTCGAGGCTGGATTGGGAGCGGTGCTGGTGCCGAATCCGAGCACTTGGTCACTGGAGATCCAGGCCTTGCCGGAATCCCACGAGCGCTTCCGGACCGTGGAGCGTTTTGCCGATCTGACGGCGCTGTTCTAGGCGCTGTCGGCCAGCAGCTGTTCGTATACCGCCAGAGTCTGGTCTGCCATGCGCTCGGCCGTGCCGTGGGTGTGCAGCTTGCCGCGGCCCTTATGCCCCAATTGGCTCGCGGACGCGGCGTCCGTCATCAGCGTTTCAAGCTTGGCGGCCAGATCCTCGCTGTCACCAGGCGTGCAGGACAGCCCGCCACCTGTCATGTCGAGCAATTCTGGAAACACGCCGATGCGTGGTTGCACAACGGGAACCCCGGCAGCAAGCGCTTCCAAGACGTAGAGGCCCTTCGATGCCCGGTACGTGGCCGGGACGGAAAACGCGTCCAGCCCTTCTAGGAACGCGATCTTCTCATCGCGCTCCAAGTACCCTAGGTCGTCGAAGCTGTACCGCTTGCGCAATCCATCGATGTAGGCTTGCTTGGTGTCGGCTCGCCAGCCCGCCACGCGCAGCTCGATTGTCCGTTCGGGATGTCGCTTGCGCAGGAGGTCGACGGCGCGGGCCAGCACGCTCAACCCCTTCTCTTCTGAGATCCGGGCGAGAAAGCCGACGACGAAGCGATCTCCCGAGCGGACCCTGGCCCGGCTGTACCCGTCTGTTGAGATGCCCGGCAGGATCGTCTCGAACTGCTCGGCTTCCACGCCGAGAGCAGCGCGCATGGTATCGATCTGGTCGCGGCAGGGCGCGATCCAGCCGTCCACTTGGGCCGCGTGCCCGCGCAGCAGGTCGTAGCACTCGCTCCGCCTCGGCTCCGGCAAGCCAGCCAGGAAGTCGGCCTCCCCTTGCAGGGAGCAGACGACCGGCACGCCTAGATGGCGCTTGATCGGAGCCGCCACCGAAGCCAGCATGGAGTTGGTCAAGTGGACGATGTCGGGCTGCAAGTCCCGCAGCACCCCTACCAGCTTGCGGATTTCCCGTTGGTATGGCCCGCGATCTCCGAGAAACGTGTCCCGCGTCATTTCTCCCAGCTGTGCCGGGTTCGTCTGCACAGCGAAACTCGATGCCCACCGCAGCAGGCGGGGGTGGTCGAGGAGGGGGTCCAGCAGGCCGATCGAGCGGGCGAGCCTGAACTTGCTCTGCAGGTAGAGGTTGACCCCGCTCAACACGACGCGCCGGTCGCTGACATCTTCTTCGTCGGTCAGCAGCGGCGTGTAGGCCGGCAATAGGACGACCTCGTGGCCGACCCTCTTCAGGGCCCCGGCGAGGGCGTTGTCCCGCAAACAGTTACCGCAGATCGTGCCTGCCGCTCCGGCAGTAATGTACGTAATCTTCACGGCTGTCAGTGCCTAGCAGCGCGGGCATCGGATCTTGTCGGCACTTGCAGTCCAGTCTAGCCCGCTTGGCTGGCAAGGCCTCTTCCGGCCCGGGCAAGCCCGTCGCGCGCCGGTGCGAGGTGCCTCAGGCCTGGCGCGGCCCGGACGAACGGAAGAACTTGGCCAGCGTGCTCTCCGACGGCGGGGCCGTCGCAAGCGAGACTCCTACCAGCGCAACCGTCGAGGCCGCCACCATCGGCACAACCGGAAGCATGCCCATGAAGAGGTACCCGGGATCGCTGCCGTAGCCGCCGGCGCGGAAGAACGCCCAGCCGACCGCGACCGTCGCGAGCACGGCCGCTATCGCTCCGGCGGCTGTGGCCCGGCGCCAGTAGATCGCTGCGACCGCGACCGGGAACAGAGCCGAGTAGCCGCTGAAGCACCACACGCCGAGCGTGAAGACGCTGCGGGGCTCGGCCAGCGAGCACAAGTAGGCTGCCGCGGCGATGCCGATCACGACCAGCCGGCCCAGCCGGACCTTGGCGCGGTCGTCGAGGCGTCCCTTGCCGAGCAGGTCGACCGCGATATCGTTCGTGACCATCGAGCCGATCGCAAGGAACTGTGAGTCGAGCGAGGACATCACGGCCGCCAGGATGCCGGCGCCGAGCAGGCCGCCCAGCACCGGAGTGGTGAGCGCGCCCACCATGGCGCCCAGCTCGCTGTTGACGGGCGAGTCCGGAGCGATGACCGAGGTGCCATCGGGTAGCACCGCCGCAGTGGCCCAGACGCCGATAAGGACGCACGGCAGCCAAACCAGCATCGTGCAGACAGGGTGCAGCACCAGCAGCGGCTTGAACGACCTTGCCGACTTTGCGGTCAGCCAGTGCTGGTAGACGTGGGGGAACATCCCGATCGATAGCGGGATGAAGCAGTAGCTGAAGAAGTGCAACTGGCCGAAGTTCCCCGTCCGGGTGAGTTTGTCGGGATGGACCGCCAGCACTGCCTCCGTTGCGGCCGCGACCCCGCCGAGCTTGGGAGCGATCACCAGGAACGTTGCGATCCCGGTGACGATAAACACGCCCGCTTGAAGCGCGTTGGCCCAGGCAGCCCCGCGCAACCCTCCAACGAACACGTACAACAGCACCACAGCCGCGACCCCCAGCCCGGTCAGCCATGGCGGCACGGCCCCCCCGGTCGATTCGAACAGCCGAGGAAACGCGCCCTGCGTGAGCGCTTGCACCAGACTTCCGGCGCCGAGGAGTCCGATCAGAACGTACGGGATGACCAAGCCGACCAAGACAGGAAACAGGAGCAGCCCGAGCGTCCGACTCTCAAACCTGTCGCGAAAGAACTGGATCTGGGTCGTATAGCCGTAGCGTGCGCCGAAGGACCACAGCCGCAGGCCCGCAAAGTAGAACACGGCCGTATGGACGATGCCGGACGAAGACGCCATCAGCCCGTACACTCCGATGCCGCTACGGTAGGCTTCGCCGGTGCTGCCCACCAGCGAAAAAGCTGTCATGGCCGTGCCGAAGACGGAGAGCAGCAGCAGTGTCGGCCCGATGGTGCGGCTCGCGAGGAAGAAGTCTTGGGCCGTCCCGCGGAACGAGCGGTTGCTCAGAAAGCCAAGGCCGATCAGGACGCAGAGATAGGCGCAGATGATGCCGAATTGCGTCACTGGGCGCGTTCCCCGGTGCCTTCGCGCGAATCCCCTGCCTCATCCAGCCCTGCCGGCCAGGCGTAGCGCACGACGAACAGCCACACTCCGGCAGTGGCCACTGAGTACGCCGCGTGATAGGCCAGGCCGGACGGCAGGAACCCGAAGACCAGCGTGGTGTCGTCCCACAGCCAGAAATCTTGGTGCAGGGCCGCGAAGAGGACTACTGCCAAAAGGGCAAGGATGCGTTGCATCGGGGGCTTCAAAGGAGGGACGGGACTGTCGGGCGGTCTCGCGGCTATGCCATCGCCTTCTTGACGAGCCTGCCGTGAACGTCGGTCAAGCGGAAATTGCGCCCTTGGTACTTGAACGTAAGCTTCTCATGGTCGATCCCTAGCAGGTGCAGGACGGTCGCGTGGAGGTCATGCACGTGTACGGGATCCTCGGTGATGTTGTAGCTGAAGTCGTCGGTTTCGCCAATCACTCCCGGTCGAATGCCCGCCCCGGCGAGCCAGATAGTAAAGCAGCGCGGGTGGTGGTCGCGCCCGTAGTTGTCGGCCGTGAGCTTGCCTTGGCTGTACACTGTGCGGCCGAATTCGCCGCCCCAGACGACCAGCGTGTCCTTGAGCAAGCCGCGCCGGTCTAGGTCCTTGACCAACGCGGCCGAGGCCTGGTCCGTGTCCTTGCACTGCCTCCGGATCTGGCCTGGCAGGTCGGTGTGCTGGTCCCAGCCGCGGTGGAACAGCTGCACGTAGCGCACGTCTCGTTCCAGCAGCCGGCGCGCCAGCAGGCAGTTCGCCGCATAGGTGCCGGGAGTGCGCGAATCGGGACCATAGAGTTCGAAGGTGGATTCGGGCTCGGACGAGATATCCGTCAGCTCTGGCACCGATGCCTGCATGCGAAATGCCATCTCGTACTGCGAGATGCGCGTAAGTATCTCGGGATCGCCGAAGTCGTCGTACTTGATCTGGTTGAGCCGGCCCAGATCATCCAAGAACCGCCGTCGGCCGTCGCGGTCAATGCCCTCTGGGTCAGACAGATAGAGGACGGGGTCGCTGTTCGAGCGGAACTTGACCCCTTGGTAGCGGGTCGGAAGGAAGCCGCTTCCCCAGAGCCGGTCGTAGAGCGGCTGTCCGTTGCGGCCCGAGCCTGACGAGACCATCACGACGAAGCCGGGAAGGTCGCGGTTCGCGCTGCCGAGCCCGTAGGAGATCCACGCGCCGATGGAAGGCCGGCCTGCCAGTTGCGCTCCGGTCTGGAAGAATGTGACGGCCGGATCGTGGTTGATCGCCTCGGTATGCATGGACTTGACCACGCACAGGCGATCGGCGATCTCGGCCGTGTGAGGCAGCAGATCGCTCATCCAAGCGCCGGTTTGTCCGCGCTGGCGGAACTCGAAGATCGATGGCGCTATCGGAAATGACGACTGCGTGGCGGTCATGGCAGTCAGACGCTGTCCCTGGCGCACCGATGAGGGCAGGTCCTGGCCGCTGAGCGCTTCGAGTCCCGGCTTATAGTCGAACATGTCCAACTGCGACGGCGCGCCGGATTGGAAAAGGTAGACCACCCGCTTTGCCTTGGGTGCAAAGTGGGGCAGCCCCGGCAGTCCGGAGGCTGGCAGCTCCTCTCCCAGAAGGCTGCCGAGGGCGGCTATGCCCAATCCGTATGCACTCTTGCCGAAGAAGTGGCGTCGCGTGCAGAGAGCGGATGCCGCAAAGGGTTGTGGCATGGTCTCGAATCCGCGTCCATTATACGCCTGCCAGTGGCGGCAGAGTTCACGTGTCCGGCCGCGCTAGGGCATCAGGGACCGCTCCGAGATCTGGTTTCGTGCCGCTGCGGCCCTTGGCTCTCCCCGCTGATCCGGGGAAGCCAACATCGCTTCGACCAAGCGTCTTGACCAGGGCGCTTCTGCGCCGGGCATATCTCTGGCGGAGGGCTCGACAGCGAGGTCGGACGATCCACCCAGAGTCTCGCTCGACCAAGCGGATCACGTAACACGGCGCCTGAGTGTCTAGCCAAGCAGGTCGGCTAAGGGAATCAATCGTCTCCCGTTGGCCAGCGGCCAGGGACACGGTAGGCTTCGTCGTCACCCGGCCAAGGAGGAATCGTCGCCAAGACGAACTCCAGCGGTGTATCCCCGGTGTTCCTGAACTGGAAGTGAGTGCCGAGGGGGATTGCGAGAGAAGCGCCGGGCGAAACCTCCACGACTTCCCCTCTCTCGCCGAGCTTGCGCCAAACCTCGCCCCTGCCGGCAAGGAAGTACCAGACCTCCTCCACCGTTCTGTGCGCCACCGCCACCGAGGTTCGCCCGGGAGGCAACGAGCAGTGCGCCATGCTCCCGCTCGCCGTGGCCGCAAGGACGCGGATCTCCGAGCCGTCTGGGGCCAGCGCGTCGTAGTTTTCGGGAATGTACTTGGTCTGCATGGTCATTCTTCGGGTGCTCAATCCGATGCGGCCTTCGCTCCGCGCGGCGTTCACAGTACCCGGCGGCCGCTGAGAACGACCGTCCGTGCCGAGCCTCTTGCTCGAACAAGCTTCTTTCGGTGGTGCCGTGCCAGGCTACGACACCGGGCGTTCGGGATCTCTTCGAGCGCGCTCTACTCTCGCGTGATCGTCTCGTCCAAGTTCAGCACCAAGCTGGCCATCATCGTGTATGCCGCGGCTTCGGGTTGCGAGACTTCGGCGGGGTGCCTGGGTCGGTCGCCCAGCAATGCAGTCGCCGCGTTCGGATCGCTGCGGAAGCGATCCAGGTGGTGGTTGAATCCTGACGACAGGACCTGCGTCTCCAGCTCGTTGGGGCGCCGCGAGGTCGCCAGGCGGAACATGTAGCCCAAGCGCTGGTCACGCCCGGCGCCTGCTTCGCGCAGCGCCCTGCCGGCGAGCGCCTTCGATGCCTCCATGTAGGCGGCGTCATTCATGCGGTTCAGAGCCTGCAAGGGGGTATTGGTACGCACGCTGCGCACCGTGCAAGCTTCGCGCCCGGCGGAATCAAAGAGCATCATCGATGGCGGCGGCACGGCTCGCTTCCAGAAGGTGTACAAGCTCCTTCGGTACAGGTCTGCTCCACTCCCCACGGCGTAGTCGGTGCCGCCGGCCAACTCGGTCCACAGCCCCGCGGGCTGGTAGGGACGCACCGACGGGCCGCCCGTCGCTTCGACCAAGAGGCCGGAGACGGCCAGGCTAAGGTCTCGTACAGACTCGGCGGGCAAGCGTAGGCGAGGACCGCGGGCCAGCAGCTGGTTGTCCGGATCCGACCGGTCCTCGCCTGGCCGCAGCCGGGACGACTGGCGGTAGGCCGCGCTCATCACGATCGTCTTGACTAGGGCCTTCATGTCCCAGCCGGATTCCATGAAGTCCACCGCAAGCCAGTCCAACAATTCGGGGTGGGTGGGCCATTCACCTTGCGATCCGAAGTCTTCGACCGTCTTTACGATGCCAGCGCCCCACAGCATCTGCCAGACGCGGTTGACGGTGACGCGTGCTGTCAGGGGATTGTCGCGGGAGGCCAGCCAGCGGGCGAAGCCCAGCCTGTCGCCCGGATCCACGCTTGACAGGGCCGCGGGCAGACCCGGCTGCACTTGCTCGGCCGGTGCGTCGTACGCCCCTCGGTCCAGGCGGAAGGTCTTGCGCCGGGGCGACGCCTCTTGCATCACCATCACCGTGGGCACCGCGTCGAAGTAGTGAGCGCGCTCGTGCTCCGATTGCCGGATCCGTGCCGACAGTGCCGTCAGATCGGCCGGGCCCAGCGCCTCGCGATAGGCGTGCTCGAGCTTCAGGGATTGGTTCGGGGCGCGGTCGGCCGCGGGGATAGCGGCGATCTCGTCGAGGCTCCGCTCTTCAGACGCCATGCGCATCTCTTCGCTGGTCAAGGCGCGACCGTAGACCAGCAGGCGGCGCAGTTTGCCCCGGTAGTCCAGCCCCAGGCCGCGGCCCACGCGCAAGGGCTCCTTCGAGCGGATCTCTTGGTTCATTTCATCGCGGATGACCTTGAGATCGACGGACTCTCCATCGATGAAGATGCGGACTCCCGAGGCCAGGCGTGTGCCGTCATAGGTGAAGCCCACTTGCTGCCACTTGCCGATCGTGACTGGCTGCTTCGTTTCCAGACGCAGGCAGTCGTCCAGCCAGCGGTTGACCAGATTGACCTGCAGATTTCCGTCCTTGAGGTAGAAGCCCCAGCCAGGATTGGATTGCGTATCATCTTCCGGCAGTACGTGCTTGGTCCTCGAAACGATCGTCCCGTTCGGGTCTTCCGGTCGGATCCAAGCAGTGACGCTAAAGCGGTCGCGAAAGCCGAAATTGGCCTTGTCGCCCAGTTCGGCGAAGCTGCCGGATTCAAACGCCTGCTCGGTCGGCTTCGGCAGGTCATGGCCTTCGGGGAAAGCAAGAGTGAGGTCGCGCCCGTCGATCCACTCGGTGGGCTTGCTCGCGACGTCGCGCTCCCACTCCGGTCGTTCGCTCGCGTGGCGCTCCTCGAGACGGTCTCGGTCCGCGCGCAGGGCGGATAGATCTCCGTCCATCCGGGCCAAGGTGGCCTGCTGCTCGCTGGTCGGGGCCTTGACGAAGGGCGGGGAATTGCCGTACTTGAACGCCTTCCCCTTCTCTGGCACGTTGTTGAAATAGGCGAACAGCTCGTAGTACTCCCGCTGGGTGAACGGGTCGTACTTGTGGTCGTGGCAGCGAGCGCAGCCAAGCGTCAGTCCAAGCCACACGGTCGAGGTAGTGTCGACGCGGTCCACTACGTACTCCACCGCGTACTCAGCGTCGACGATGCCGCCCTCGCCGTTGCCCCGGTGGTTGCGATTGAAGCCAGTGGCAACGATTTGGTCCAAGCGGGCGTTGGGAAGCATGTCGCCTGCGATCTGCTCGATGGTGAATTCGTCGAATGGCTTGTTGGAATCGAACGCTTCGATAACCCAGTCGCGCCACCGCCACATGTCGCGCTCGGCGTCAGTCTGGTAACCGTTCGTGTCGGCGTAGCGCGCAGCGTCGAGCCAGCGGATCGCCATCCGTTCGGCGTAGCGGGGCGACCCTAGGAGCCGGTCCACAACGGTCTCGTAGGCGTCTGGAGAATTATCTGCCATGAAGGCGTCAATGTCTTCGAGTTCCGGGGGCATGCCCGTCAGGTCTAGGCTCGCTCTGCGGATCAGAGCTTCCTTCGATGCCGGTGCCGATGGCTCCAAGCCCTCGGCGCGCATGCGGCGCAGGACGAAGCTGTCCACCGGATTGGCAGGCCAGCCGGGGTGCTCTACAGCAGGCACGGCGGGCCGTTGCGGCGGCAGAAACGCCCAGTGCCCCTGCCACTGGGCACCCTCGGCGATCCACTGGCGCAGGAGGCCGATCTCGCGGTCCGTAAGCGGGTCATGCCCCATGGCAGCCGGGGGCATGCGCCTAGTCCGGTCCGAAGCCGACACGCGCAGGAACAACTCGCTGCTGCCCGGATCGCCGGGCACGATCGCCTTGCGCCCTCCGCTCAGCTCTGTAGCCGCCCCCAGTTCGTTGTCCAGGCGGAGCGATGTCATGCGCTTGGCCGCGTCAGGGCCATGGCAGGCAAAGCAATTCTCGGACAGGATCGGGCGAATGTCGCGGTTGAACTGCACGGTCGCCCCCGCCAGCGGGCTTAGGGCGACGCCAGCGAGCAAAATGTGCAGCAGTGGGGCCGGAACTCGCACGATCACCTGAGATTATACGGCGCTTGGCACGGCCCCGGCTCGAATTTCTCAGGCTGGCAGGCTCCAGCCAAACGGCTATTCGCGCCCTCTTCCGGGGATCAGAAGGACTACGGGCCAATGTTCCCACGCAAGGCGCGCGATGATTGGGGAAGCGTCAAAGTCTTCGGATCGGACCAGGGCTCACATGAGCCGAGGGGTCTCTTGGCGCGCGATCAACACAACAGCGTGTGCCTCGGCCAACTCGCCGCTGCCGACCGGCCCGACACCCTCGCCAGTCTTGGCTTTGAGGCCGACCGCGGACGCTTCGATTCCCAGCAGGGAAGCGATGTTCTGGCGGATGCGGTCACGGTGCGGCAGCAGCCTCGGTCTCTCGATGATGACTACGGCGTCTACGTTGACGACCCTCCACCCATATCCGGTCAAGAGTTCTGCCGCATGGCGCAAGAATACGCTGCTGTCCGCTCCCTCCCATTGTGGATCCGAGGGGGGGAAGAGCTCCCCGATGTCGCCTTGTGTGGCTGCGCCCAGCATCGCATCGGTGATCGCGTGCAGCAGTATGTCGCCGTCTGAGTGGCCCAGCAGACCCTTTTCGGCCTCGATCGGGATCCCGCCCAGAACCAGCCTGCGGCCTGCGGCCAGCCTGTGGCAGTCGTATCCGATTCCGACGCGAGTCTCGGTCGGCTCAACACCGGGGAATGGGGGCGGATTCACGGTTCTCTTCGTCGAAGTAGAGCTGCGCGATCGACAGATGGTGCGGGCGTGTGATCTTGATGTTGCGCTCGCTTCCGCGCAGCACGTACACATCTTCGTTGATGTGCTCCACCAAGCTGGCCTCGTCCGTGGCGGTGAAACCGTCCTGGGCCGCTTGGAGGAAGGCACGCTTGAGCAGGTCGACAGCGAAGACCTGGGGCGTCTGCACCAGCATGATGCGCTCGCGGGGCAAGGTGGCGCGCACGACCTTGAGGCTGATTTGCTTGACTGTTTCTTCGGCGGGCATGCCGAGAATCACCGCGCCGCGCTGCGCGGCTTCGTCCAGCGCCTGCTCGATCAGGCTCACCGGGACGAACGGGCGGACGCCGTCATGGACCGCCACGAACTGGATGCCGTCCGACACCTCGTCGAGGCAGTGCCGCACCGATTCTTGGCGGTTGCGCCCGCCTGCCAGCACGCGCACGCGGGACGACTTGACGGTGTCTGCAAGCATCGCTTGCACGTCCGCCTCGCTGCCTTCCGGGACCGCGACTAAGATTTCCTTGATCCGAGGTACGGCTAGGAACTTGCGGATCGTCAGCGCGAGAATCGGGACGCCGCCCAACTTCATGAACTGCTTGCGGTCGCTGCCGTAGTGCTTCGACAGGTCCTTGCCCATGCGGGTGCCGTGCCCGGCAGCCGGAAGGATAGCCGCGACGTCCATGGCTTGGAACTACCTTGCGTGTGTGCGAGCGTGGGTGCTCCGCGATGACGGCCCGGCCGCCGTTCCGCTGGAAGTGGCCGATCGGATTACGAAGCCAAGGCCCGCTTGCAGTAATTGAAGCACTTCTGGACTTCCTCTACGGTGTCGCTGCCCTTGTACTCGTACTCGATATTGGCAGGGATGTCGTAGCTGTTGTCTCGCAGCAGGGCGAGAACCTCGCGGATCGGGGTGTCGCCCTCTCCGAACGGCACGTTCTCGCCTTGGTCCCGCTTGCGGTCCTTGATGTGCAGGGCGATGATCTGCGCGTGGTGCCGCTTGATGTAGTCGATCGGGTCGAAGCCGGCGGCGATGAAGTGGCCGATGTCCAGGTTGACACCGATGTGGCTGTTGCCCTTGGACGCGGCCGCGAAGTCGTCCGGTGTGGCGTACTCGTTTTCCCTGATGCGGGAATGGTTGTGCATGCCCACTTTCATGCGGTACCGCTCGGCGTGGCCGTTGACGCGGCCGGCGACGCTGACCGTGCCGGATGCGGTGAGTGCCCCGGCGCCCATGGCCTTGGCCATCTGGAAACCCCTGGAGATCTCTTCGTCAGTGAAGTCGTCGCGGAAGCTGTAGTTGAACGCGTTCAGTTCGATCCCGGCCGCGTGGAAGCTCTCGCCGATCTCCTCGTAGTGGCTCAGCGGCGTCTCGAGCCGGTAGGCGCGCAGCCTTTCGCGATCCCTGCGGAGTTCGCGCAACGGCTCCGTGTGGCCGCTCCACAATTCGCAAGAGCCGATGCCGATTTGCTTCATCGCTGCGATCGCTTCGTCTAGGGGTCGATCCCGAAAGCTGTAACTCTGTGCGCCGATGGTCACACCGGAGAACTTGGAGCTGATTCTCTCGTGGGCGGTGAAGACCGGAGCTCCGGCTAGGCCGGCTCCGGCGCCGAGCGCAACGCCCGTGAACCTTCTGCGTGTGAAATCGGATTGCATTCAGTATCCTCGAGTAGCCATTGTTGCATAGTGGCCTCTGACAGCCTTGGCGCGGCGGATCATCGGTCGCGTCGGAGGTCGCGCGCGGCCAAGTATTTTCGGGGGAGTCACTTGCGTCTCGCGGAAGCCCGATGCTCGACGCAGCACGGGCGATTGACTCTCGAAACCAGCGTTTCCTAACCTCGTAGGGTGAAGCGATCAACCCGGTTCCTCCTGCTAGCCGTTCTTGCGTGGGTTGCGACAGCGCCCGTGCGCGCAAGTGACGTAAGTGACTCGGGCACTTGCGCCGAGCATCAGATCAGCGCGAGCGCTGTGCACACGACGAGTGACGTTCAGGCATTCGTTCGCTGCGCAGCGGAATACTTGACTGAACACGGAACCGCCGAGGCCCGGCGGGCGTTCCACGAAGACGAGCGCTGGAGGCACGGCCCTATCTACCTGTTTGTCGAGCGGGTAGCGCCGTCTGCGGACGAGGCGCTCGTCTACGTCTATCCGCGCGATCCGTCTAGGGAAGGTGACGTCTGGGGCACCTATATCGACGCGTTCGGGACCGATTACTATGCTGAGTCCTTTCGCATGCTGGGGCTTGTCGATTCCGGCTGGATGTACTACTGGAGCGGGAATCCGTCCACCGGCACGCAGCAGCCCAAGAGTTCGTACTTGGTCGAGGTCGACTGGGACGGCCAGCGCGCCGTGGTTGGGGCCGGCATCTACGCACCCGACCTGCCCGGCACCTGCAGCTCCGAAGAAGTGAATGCGGCCGACCTAGCGGCCGCTCCCAGCGAGGCAAAGCTTGAGGCGTTCGCGCGCTGCGCCGCAATGCTGTTGGAGGAGAAGGGCTACTTCGCCCGTGAAGAGCTCGAAACCAGCTCGCGGTGGCGCGACGGCTCCAGCTACGTATTCGTGATGGACTTGGAGGGCAACCAAGTCTTGACCGGTCACGGCCTGCGGATCAACGGCAGGTCGCTGCACGAGTTCGGCGGCACGAGCGATCCCATGGAGCAATTCGGCGGGCGCGACATGGCCGCTGTAGGAGATGCGTTTGGCGAGGCCCTGATCTATTACCTGGGCCGCAATCCGAAGACCGGCACCATCCAGCCCAAGGTCGGAATTCTCAAGCGCGTCGTCTCGCACGGCGTGCCACTCATATTGGGCGCGGGCTACGCGCTGGGCTCCGAACTGATGGTCTCGGAACCCACCTGCGACGAGAATCGCGTGTCGGCTCGCGGGATCCGCACGCGGCGGGACCTTCAAGCGTTCGTACGGTGCGCGGCGGAGTACATTGAGCTGCACGGCGAGGAGGAGGCATACCGGGCCTTTCACAACGACGAGCGGTGGCGTCACGACGACGACCTCTACTACGTCTTTGTCAACTTCCTTGCGCCGACCCCGGAGCGCTTCATCTCGGGCACTGCGGTGTTCCCTCCAGAGCCCTTTCGGGAAGGAGCCTCGCGGGAGCTCGTGGATAATTTCGGGACTGACTACTACTACGAGCTGCACCGCGTGTTGCGAGACGTGGATGAGGGATGGCTGCACTACGCCTTCACCAACTTCAACGCGGGAAGATCAGAGCCGAAGAGCTCTTACGTCGTAGAGGTGGACTGGAACGGGCGGCGCGCCGCGGTCGGGGCCGGCATCTACCTGCACGACCTGCCTGGCACGTGCCCTAGCGGGGACGGGGAAGTTTACGCCGCGGCGCTGGAGGCTGATCCGAGCGAGAACAGACTGCGGGACTTCGTTCGTTGCGCGGCGTTCGAAGTCGAATCCCAAGGGTACTTTGCCGGGGCCACGCTGGCGTTCGATCCGCGCTGGAAGAGCGATTCGATCTACGTGTTCGGCGTCGACATGCACGGCAACACTCTGTTTTCGGGCGATCGCGGCGGCAGCCGCTCCGGCATGCGCGCATCCGAGCTTAGCCCTGCCGGCGGCCAGGATGGGGTGAGCGTGGGCGACGCGTTCGGCGAAGCCTTGCTGCACTACACGGCCCGAAACCCCTCCACGAACATGCCCGAGCGCAAGGTGACCTTCGTCAAGCGGGTCATGGCACAGGGGCTGCCGATCCTGATCGGCTCCGGCTATTATCTGGACGGCGCTGTGTCTACCGTGCCTGGGGATGGGTCCGTGTCGCCCCCCCCCGCAGGCAGGCCGAGTGGTCGTGGCAGGTGCCGACGCCACGTTGGGAGACGACGACTTCGTCTTGAACAGCGCGACGATTACTGGTGACACACTGACGATCTCGGCGTCGTACAGTGGCGGCTGCAAGACGCACGTGTTCACCCTCGTCATCGCCGCTTCGTTCCTCGAGTCGTCACCGGTGCGGCTGCCTGCCGTCCTCCGACACGACGCGAACGGCGATACATGCGAAGCGTTTCCGACGGAGTCGTACGCCTTCGATCTCGGTCTCGTCAAGGCACGATACCGAGAGGCCTACGGATCGGACGCAGGCAGGGTAGCGCTACAGCTCGATGGCTATCCCGCGGACGATCTGGTGTACGAATTCATGGTCGCAATGCCGCCGTCTGGAGGAACCGGCGGGCCCGGCGGCAGCATGCAGACCGCGGGGCAAGGCGACACGGCGACTCTGGCCCACTGGCAGGCGCCAACCACCCTCAACCCCTACCTCTCTAGGGGGACGAAGGATGCCGAGGCCGCCTCGCTGGTGGTCGAGCCGCTGGCCGAGCATGATCCGGACGGAGTATTGGTTCCCGCCCTTGCGGCACGTATTCCCTCGATCGCCAACGGCGGGATCCCGCAGGATCGCACGAGCGTTACGTGGACTCTCCGCGAGGATGCGGTTTGGTCGGACGGCAGCCCACTCACGGCGCACGACGCGGTCTCTACCTGGCAGTTCTGCACTGCGAGCGGCGTGCACTGTGCGCGCACCTCGCGCTTTGATCGCGTTGTGTCCGTCGAGGCGGTTGACGAGCGAACCGTAACCGTCAGGTTTGACGGCCCGGTCGCGTTCCCCTTTTCGCCGTTCGTGTCCATGGGGAGCCCGATCCTCCAAGCGTCTCAGTTTGCCGACTGCTTGGATGCAGGTGCAGCCTGCGCCGACGCGAATCGAGTTCCGGTTGGCACCGGTCCGTACATCGCGGCAGACTTCCGCGAGGGGGCCTCCGTGCGCTACGAGTTCAATCCGCGGTATCGCGGCGCCGGCGCCGGCCAGCCGTATTTCAGGGAAATCGTCTTGCAGGGGGGAGGCGAAGCGATTCAAGCGGCTAGGTCTGTTCTCGAACTGGACGAGGCCGACTATGCCTCGAACCTCCAAGTCGATCCCGACACGCTAGCCGCGATCGCGTCCGGGGGGAGCGGCGTGGTCGTGTCGGGGTTCGCCTCGAACGTCGAGCGGCTGCTGCTCAACCAAACCAATGCAGATGTTAGCTTGGGCAACCTGCGGTCCGAATACGCTGATGGCGCCAACCCCCACCCCTTCCTAACCGATCCGATCGTTGGCCGGGCCCTTTCGCTGGCAATTGACCGCAGCATGCTCGTGCGGATCGGCTACGGCGACCTTGCGGGCCGCCCTACGTGCAACGTCTGGCCAGTGTCCGGCCAGGCGTCGAGCAACAACGACGAATGCCTTGTACAGAACATCGAATTGGCGAAGTCGATCCTCGACGATGCCGGGATCGTGGACTCAGATGGCGACGGGGTGAGGGAACGCGACGGCGTCCCGCTCAAAGTCCTGTTCCAGACCTCGACGAACTCCGTCCGCCAAGCCACTCAAGAGCACATAAAGGCATGGTGGGGGGATATCGGCGTGGAGACCGAGCTGAAGCAGATCGACCCGACCGTTTTCTTCAGCGGTGACACCACCAGTCCGGACACAGCCGGAAGGTTCTATGCGGACGTCCAGATGTACACGACGGGGGGCAGTAGCGCGGATGCGGAAGGCTACTTCGCATCGTGGACCGCAGCCCAGATCGCGCGAGCGGCCAACTCATTCCTCGGCAGCAATGCGGAGCGCTTTAGCTCCGATGAGTTCGATCGGCTCTATC
This sequence comes from Bryobacterales bacterium, assembly GCA_028819215.1. Taxonomy (GTDB): domain Bacteria; phylum Acidobacteriota; class Terriglobia; order Bryobacterales; family UBA6623; genus VXMF01. The sequence continues at coordinate 33,023 of JAPPMG010000073.1, read as the reverse complement.
GCGAGCTGACAAACACGTTCGACCCGCAGAAACGGCAACAGATCACGATTGCTCTCAACGACTTGCTCGTGCAGAGCTACTCGACCATTCCGCTGATCCACCGCGGATCCGTGGCGGCCCATGGGAATGACATTGAGGGTTTCCAGGTGAACGGTTGGGAATCGGATCTGTGGAATATCGAGGCATGGACGCGTCGCGAGTAGCCCGGCTGGCCCGTTGCGGTCAGTTGGTGTCGGTTGCGGACCCATTCCAAGCGCGGCCCGACCGAGCAGCACTCAAGCACTGGACTAGGCGCAAGGGCAGCAGCGCAAGGATATCTGCGCGTGGGGTCAGCCTCGTGAGGGCCGGGTCACCGTGGGCAATCGCTGATGGGCTTGAGAGGACAGCGCTGGCGGCGCTTCCTGCTCACGCTGCCGAACGCCACTCCCCGGCAGGGTTACCAGCGGTCCAATGCTCTTAGGCCGGGAGACGAGGCCGAGAAATCTGTCGGGGTGCCTAGCGAGACTGAGGCCGCGGAGTCGCAGAGATCTCAGCAGCGGCGCTGCTGTAGAGTGGACAGGTGGAAACCGCAAGGAAGTTCAAACTCTCGGTCTGCAACGAACTCTATGGCCAGACCGACTTCGCCGACTCGTGCCGCTCGATGCGCAATGCAGGGTGGACGGGAATTGAGATTGCCCCGTTCACGCTGATGCAGGACGCAACGAAGCTGCCGGCCGCCCGGCGGCGCGAGATTCGTGACATCATCGTGTCCGAGGGTCTCGGATTCGTCGGCTTGCACTGGCTGACGGTCGGTCCGGAGGGGCTGCACGTCACGACGCCGGACGAGACCGTGCGGCGAAGCAGCTGGGAATACGTGCGCGGGCTGGTCGAGCTGTGCGCCGAACTGCGCCCGGAGGGTGCGACGGGCGGCGTCATGGTGTTTGGCTCGCCGATGCAGCGAAGGACCACCGGCGGGCTGACGCGGGAGCAGGCCGAGGCCAATTTCATCGAGGGCGTGCGCACGATCGTCCCGGATCTTGAGGCATCTGGGGTGACGCTGTGTGTCGAGGCGCTGCCGACCGACCAGTGCGATGTCATCATTTCGCTGGATCGCGCGGCGGAAATCGTGGACGAGATCGGTAGCGCCATGGTCCAGACCATGTTCGATTCGCACAATGCGATCGAGGAAGACCAGCCCCATCACGAGCTCGTGTCAACGCACTGGCCCAAGATCCGCCACATCCACGTCAACGAGTTGGACGGCAGCTATCCGCGCAGGGGGGGCGGCTACGACTTCAAGCCGGTGCTGCAGGTGGCCGCCGACCGCAACTTCGAAGGTTGGGTGTCCATGGAGGTGTTCGACTTCTCGCCCGGCGCGGAAAGGATCGTGACGGAGTCGATTGCCTACTTGAAGGACGAGATCGAGCAGCTCCAAGGCTAGCGGTTGGTGCTGCCCCGAGGAAGAGGGCCCCTGACTCAGAAAACCGAGAAAGTGAAGACGATATTCTGGCCATCCGGCGTGATGCCGTACTCGCCCGGGGCCAGGCTGGCGTTGATCCGAATCCGAATCACGCGGCCCGCAACGCCCTCTAGGTTCAGAAAGTAAGGCTCGGCCACGACCTTTTTCTTCTTGCTGTAGAGCAGTTCGCGGCGGCCGTTCTTGACCTCGAATCCAAACAGGCTCAGGTCGCGGGGATCGATCTGCTGCGAATCGAACAAGAATTCCGGCGCCGCAAGCGGCGTGCGAACCGCGGCCGCTGGGCCGGCGATCCAATAGCGGAGCTGGTTCTTCGCAATCTCCTCCGTCGCATCGACCTGCTCTAGCTCGCGGATGTCGCTGCCATGGATCAAGTACGGGATGTCGGGCTTGGGCGGATTGGGCAATCCCAGCCTGTTACGGTCAGCTTGGCCCGCCAGCGCCAGTGCACCAAGGATCAAGAGGGTCGCGATGCGGGCCATACGGCTCCAGAGTAACCGACCTTGGGGCCTCTGTCGAACCAATGGCGGGAAGCACGAGGTTTCGCATGGATCCTTCCGCCGTTCCTTCGATTGCCGGATCCGCCCGACTCGCCCTGGCCGGTCTAGGCCAGTACCCGGAGATCTGCACTGAGGCAGGCCGAGAATGAAACCCGCACGATCTTGGACTTGAACCGACCTTGGCAAAGCGCAGTAAGATTGTGATTCCGCGATTGCAGGATTGCTGAGCCTCACCGGCTGCGCCAGTGGCCTCGGTTTTTCCGAAGCGCCAGCACGACGCTGCTTTCTGCACGCGGGAATTCTGCATGCCACAGCTTGCGGACGGCGGCCGAGAGATCTTTGACGCACTGATTGTCGGCTCGGGCGCGACAGGGGGCTGGGCGGCCAAGGAGTTGACCGAGGCCGGTCTGTCAGTCGCGCTCCTGGAGGCTGGTCCAGAAACCACGCCCGACCAGTTTGCCGAGCACGTCCCGCCGTACGCGATGAAGTATCGCGACACCCGTCCGAACGGCATCACTTCGCCCGAGGTTGCGCGCCTGCGGCCCATGCATGCGCAGCAAGGGGCTTGCTCGGAAGTCAATTTCAAGTGGTTCGCCAACGACATCGAGAATCCGTTCACAACCCCTGCGGACAAGCCCTTTGTCTGGGTGCGCGTGCGGGCTCTTGGGGGAAGGACTCTGACGTGGGGCCGCCAGAGCTACCGGCTCAGCGATCTGGATTTCAAGGCGGCCAGCCGCGACGGCGTCGGTGCCGATTGGCCCTTCTCGTACAAGGATCTCGCCCCGTACTATTCGAAGGTCGAGCGCTTCATCGGCGTCAGCGGCCGCAACGAGGGGCTTGCGCACTTCCCCGACCAAGAGCTGCTGCCGCCGATGGACTTCACGTGTGGTGAGCGCGTCTTCAAGCAGGCTGTCGAGAGGCGTTTCGGGCGTCCCGTCACAATCGGGCGCTCCGCGGTCCTCACAGCCCGACACAATGGGCGGGCGGCTTGCCACTACTGCGGTCCGTGCAACCGCGGCTGCGAGACGTATTCCTATTTCTCCAGCCCCTTTAGCACCTTGGCGGCCGCCAAGCGGACCGGGAGGCTGAGCCTTCTCACCGACGCCGTGGTGTCACACGTCATGATGGACCGCGCCACGGGCCTCTGCTCGGGAGTGTCGTATGTCGATCGGGCCCGTCGGCGCGTACGCGACGTGCGCGCTAGGGTGGTGCTGCTTTGCGCGTCCACTCTCGAATCCACCCGCATTCTCCTCAACTCTGCGCCCGGCGGGCTGGCCAATTCCAGCGGCACGCTGGGGCGCTACCTCATGGACCACATGTACGGTGCCACGATCACTGGGCGCCTGCCACAGTTAGGCCGAGCCAAGCCGTGGCACGGCCCGCCACGGCGCCCCAACGGGATCTTCGTCCCGCGGTTCTGCAACGTGACGAAGACGCACACCAACGGCGTGATCCGGGGCTTCAGCTACCAGGGAGGAGCGGGGCCGCGCTTTGCAATGGCTGCTGAGGGATTTGGCGAGGCATTCAAGCGGTCGGTGCATGAAGACGCCTACTGGCAAGCAAGCCTGCATGCCTTCAGCGAGGGACTGGCCAGCCACAACAATTTCGTCGAACTCGATCCCCGCGTGGTCGACGCGTGGGGCATCCCAGTCTTGAGAATCCACATGGAGTGGAGCGACAACGAGCGCGCACTGTTCCGCGACAGCCTCGAGCAAGGCGCTGCCATGCTCGAAGCCGCCGGGGCCATCGACATCAAGACGTCCGGCCGGCCCAAGACACCCGGAGACGGGATCCACGAGGTTGGCACGGCCCGAATGGGGCGGGACCCACGCACATCAGTGCTCAATGAATACTGTCAGGCACACGACATCAGGAACCTCTTCGTGACCGATGGCGCGGCCTTCCCGAGCTTGGGATCGGTCAATCCGACCCTGACCATGATGGCGAATACAGCCCGTGCCTGCGACTACCTGCTGGAAGCCGTTCGCAAGGGCGAGTTGGCATAGCGCCGACCCTCGCTACCGGGCTGGGCACGGTGACGGGCTGACAGGCCAGTTGCAGGGTGCGATCCTGCAGCCGCCAGAGCGGCAGGATTCGACTCGCCGGAACTGAGTCGGAGCCTAGGCGCGGCTGAAGATCGAATCGCTCAGCGTGGAGGTGCTGTCCGCGAACGATTCCACGCCGATCCCCATCGAGTGCAGGAGGCTGAGGTACATGTTCGACATGCGCGTCTCGCCTTCCCGCCAGTAGGTTCCGTGCTTCAGTCCCATGTTGGCACCGCCCACCAGCAGCGTCGGCAAGTTGCGTGACGTGTGCGTCGTGCTCGCACCGCTGCCGTACAGCACGATTGTGTTGTCCAGCACTGAGCCGTTGCGGTCGCGATAGCTGTCCATCCGGTCGAAGAAATGTGCGAGCTGCTGGCTGAGGAACAGGTCGTACTTCGCGAAGTGCCACTGGCCGTCCTTGTCCGTGGCGTGCGACAGCTTGTGATGGGTGGCCGATAGGCCGAGTTTGAGGGGGAACGAGTCGCTGATCCCCATGCCGTCCTCGCGATTGAGCATGAACGCTACCGACCGGGTGATGTCTGCATCGAATGCCAGCGCGATCAGATCGAACATCGTCTGGTAGAAATCGGCCGGCTCTCCCTCAGAAGTAGCGTCAAGGTTCAAGTGCGAGTAGTCCTGCCGCTTCAGAGGGATGTCGATCCATCGCTCGGACGCGATCATGCGTGACTCGAGTTCGTTCAGCGAGGTCAGGTACTGATCCATCTTCTGGCGGTCGGACTGCCCGAGCTGGTGGTCGAGCGATCGGGCGCTGTCTGCGACCGCATCGACGAGTTTGATGCGCCGCTGGAGGCGTGCCCGCTCCGATTCCATGGATTCGCGGTCACCGCGGAACAAGCGGTTGAAGACGCGGCGAGGGTTGTTCTCGGCCGGGATCGGCCGGCCCTCGAGGTTGTAGGAAATCGTCCCCGTACGCGAGAGAAAGCCCGTGCCGGCGTCGATGGAAAGCACCAGCGAGGGCTGGCGGCAGTGCTGCTTGGTGTGCTGCGCCACTACCTGGTCGAGGGCGACGGTGTTGTACGTTCCCGGCTTGGGGTTGTGCAGCGGGGCGCCGGTCAGCCACATGTCCGAGCAGGTATGCGGGTCAGCCTTGGGACCGCTGGGATGGTACAGGCCGCCCATGAAGCTCAGCTTCTGCCGAAAATCGCTCAGCGGCTCGGTCGAGCGGCCGAAGACAAACTCGCCATCACGCTCCGCAGTCGGGAACCAGCTCCATTCGTCGATGCCGTTTTCGGTTCGTGGCAGGGCCATGCCGTTGGCCGTATACAGGGCGCAGAAGCGGCGCGGGATCTGCTCGGCCACTTCGGCTCCCATGGCATCCAAGACGGGCAGGGCCAGCGAGATGCCCCCGATTCCGTACAGGAACGCTCGTCGATCGATCTTGCGGGACATAGTCCTCCAGCCTCTCTGCGCAGCCGCTCTACTTTTCCAGGAAGAGCTCGCTCGTGACTACGTAGCGGAGCATGTCCTGCATCCTGTAGCCGGCTTGCTTGAGCTTCAACCCGTCTTGCTTGAGATAGCTTACTTCATTGTAGGCAAGATCGCGCCCATTGGCATACGTCACCAGGTGCTTGAGAACGCTGAATGCGACCTGGTCGATGCGGTCCTCGCTCAGATATCGTTTCAGGTCGCCAATTCCAGATACCTCGGTGCTGTCCGGCAACATCGAGCGGGCGTCCACCGGTTCCAGCTTGAGCCGCCCGCCGGCATCGAATTCCTCCAACGCGACGCCCCACGGGTCGATTTTGAGGTGGCACTGGATGCAGCCGGGCTGGCTGCGGTGCTGCTCGAGCCGCTGGCGGAGGGGCAGGCCCTCGGTGCTCTCGGTGAGATCCGGCACGTTGGGCGGGGGATCGTCGGGCGGCTCGGCGATGATCTTGCGGGCCAGCCAAGCCCCCCGCTTGACCGGATTCGACTCGCGCCCGTCAGAGAGACCGGCCATGATCGCGGCCTGACCCAGCAAGCCTCCCAGTTCGGGCCGGCCGTGCATGATCGGCACGAACTCCAGGCCGCTCTCGCTGCGGTCGCCTAGGTCGTAGTAGCTGGCGACGACCTCGTTCGCGACGATGTAGTCAGAGACGATCAGGTGCTTGGCGGGAAGGTTGTTGCGGAACAGGTGCCCGAGCAGTTCGATCGGCTCGCGCCGAAGCTGCTCGCGCGTGGCGCGCGTGAGTTTCGGGAAGCGCTCTCGGTCGGGTTCCAGCACGTCAAACTTGTCGAGGCTCAACCACTGCGACGCAAACTCCTCCACGAACTTCGAAAAGCGCTCGTCATTGACCATGCGCGCGACCTGGTTCCTGATCTGCGAGCGCAGCTCGCCGTTGCCGGCTAGGTTCAGGAGTTCGCGGTCGGGAGGGGCGTTCCACAGGAAGTACGACAGTTTCGAAGCGAGTTCGTGACTTTCCAGTTCCTCGGGTTCTGGCGTGTCGCTGCGCTCGACCAAGAACAGGAACTGCGGCGACGTCAGGGTGACTTGGAGCGCGTCCTTGATGCTTTCGCGGAACTTGCCCGAGTCTTCCAGCGAGGACTGGTACACAGCCAGGAGCGCCGATACCTCCGCCTGGGAGACAGGGCGGCGGTAGGCTCGACTCGCGAAAGCGGAGATTATGCGGCGAGCGTAGGCTGCTGAGTCGGCCTTGCGGTCGAAGTCCACAAAGATGCTGCGGTGCGACTCCGGCGGCCATTGCTCGTAGAACGGGCCTTCGAACTCCACCGAGCGGACTAGCAGGCGCGGCATATCACGCCCATCGGTGTACTCGCTGCGAACGCCAATCTCGCGGATGCCGGCAAGGTAATTGATGTTGTCTTTCTCCACGTCAGGGCTGGGAAAGTCTCGGATCGCGCCCTCGAACACGTAGCGCTGCAGGTCAGTTCCCGGCACGGTCCGCGGCGGGCCAACCGGAGCAAGCGTGCTGCCACAGTCGCGGCGGAGCCCTAGGTAGACGCCGAGCCTCGGAACGCGCCCCTCAAACGCTTGGAACCTTCTGGCGACAGCGTGGTCGGCGTCAAGCGGCGTCAGGACAATCCGGTTCAGGTCCTTAACTCCCGTTCCGCGGGCGGCGACCGGCAGCGTGCCCGCCTCGAGCCGCACCGCTAGGAATGCCGGCTGCGCCAAGGTTCCCGAGAATTGCCGGTTTCCCAGCGTCAGCGTCACCTCCTGCGGGCGGTCTGGGGGAGGCTTGACGAAGCGCTTGCCGGGTTGCACCAAAGCTTGCAATTCCGCTTCGGACAGTGCCCTGCGATACAACCGCACCTCGTCGATCTGGCCGCGGAACGGGCCCTGTTGGGGGACTTGGCCGAGATGGAGGTCGATTTCGGGGTTGTCCAGATCTGCGGCCTCGATCATTCCCCGTGCGACGGCGTAGCCATTCACGTACAGCTTGGTTTCGGCTGCGCCGCGCCGCACGACAGCAGCGACATGCTGCCAAGCCTTGGCCCGTACCACGCCGGGCGGGGACGTGACCACGCCATTGGTTTCGTTGTTCGGACCGGTTGTCTCCAGCCGCAGCGACCCTCTGTTGTCCGACATTTCGAAAAACCAGCCGTGCGTGTACTGCCTGGCTCCGCGCGCGACGATGCCTGCCCGGTGTCTCTGCTTGGGCCGAATCCAGGCCGTCACCGTGAAGTCGGCCGCGCCGACGTTGAGGTCTTCATGCTGACGGACCACCGCCCCGCGCTGATAGGCCTCTCCATCGAGCGAGAGCGCTCGTCCGAACGGGGAGTCCACGAAGCTCCCGTTGTCCCCTAGCTCGATCGATTCGTCGCCGTCCAGCGTCCATGCTCCGGCGAGGCCCTCCGCCAGCCGGGAGAGGTCTGTCAGCGGGGGAGGCTCGCTTCTGGGCGTCTCGTATACATCAACTTGGTAGATGCCCCCGCGCTCGAGCTCCACGCCGCTGTGCTTTCCCGGGTCGAGACTGACCGCGCCCGCACCGCGATCCCGAGCCTGGGCCTCGTCGTCTTGGTCCAGCAGCAGGCCATCGTCGTACTTCGCTGCGGTTACGGTCACACGAAACTGCCCGTGGTCAGGTAGTTCGCGCAGCGAAATCTTGAAGTTCGCCTTCGGCCCGTAGGTGCCATCCAGGCGGAACAGCTCATCGTTGGGGATCGCCGGACGGAGCAGCAGGCCCTCAGGAACGGTGCTGTACGGCTGGCCCTTGGGGTAGCCGCGGCTGCCGCGCATGCAAGCGAACACGGAGTGGTAGATGCTGTCGAATTCGCGCCAGCCGCGAACCGTTGCGTTGCCCCGGTAGCCTTCGTTGAAGCGATAGCTCGTACGCATGCGCTTGTGCTCGAACGCGAACGGCTTGCGCGGGGTGGGTTCGCTGACCACGTAGTCGGGCGTGGCCAGCAGCAGGCTGTTGGCGCCAAGGATCAGCTCGTCCGCCAGCGGCTCGGGATTGATCCCGGCGCCTAGGTCCACCCGGAAGTTCTGGACCGATGGCTTCGCGTCCGGATCAACGATGGCGCGTGTCAGTGCTTCGTCAGCGATTTCCAGATAGGCCTCCATCAACAGAGGGGAAAGCTCTAGGGTGGCGGTGTTGTTCACAAAGCCGTCCTTGGAGATCGCATCCGGCGGGAGCGTGTCGGTGATGTCGTCTTGCAACCGCAGCAGATCGCGCAGGGTGTTTCGGTACTGCGTCACCGTGAGTCGGCGCACGACACCGTTCTTTGGCACGGGCCTTGAACGCGCTATGTCCAGAGCATGCTCGATCCAGGCATCCATGCGCTGACGCTCGGCCGCCGTGGGCTGGGGGGCGCCCTGCGGAGGCATGGATTCGTCGACCACCCTTTTCTTGACGACCTCCCACAGCCGAAGATGCCGGTCTTCGAGCGCGGCGTCGAGCTGATCCAGACGGACGCCCGACATGGCGGTGTTTTCGTTATGGCAGGCGATGCAGTTTTGTTTCAGGAATGGCGCGGCAGTCTGCTCGAACGACGCTTCGAGCGACGGCGGCGCACCGTCGGCCGCATTGGAAGGAAGCAAGCCCAAATTCCAGGCAACAACGATCGTGCCGGCAAGGGCGATGCCCAACCTTGCCTGTGGTCCTGTTGGTGTCATGGATTCTGCCGCGAGACTTGCGGTCGCGGGTCGGCCGTGATCCTTCTCATCGTATGCGACCGAGTCGGCACGTTGGGAGCCCGAGTTAGCACCGGGTCACGTGACGCAGGAATTGCACGGGACCATGCTTGGCCCGGCCCGATCGCCTTGGTGCCCTCGAGCGCGAGTGGAAGCCGGGTCTGGATGGAGAGAGAGTCCAATGCGGCGATCAGGGCCCTTATTGATGTGCTGGCAGTTGCCCCGTAGTGACTAGTCCCGTACGCCTCGGTCAAGCGTGGCTCGTGTAGTGCGATATCGTTTCTAAGTAATTGACTGCCCACAACTCGAGGTTCTCCGAGGCTTACGGGTCCTGCGATCGGAGCAATCGCTCAAGCTGGGCACTCAAGAGTAGGAGTCCATCATGCGACCTTCCCTTGCTGCTTGCGCAACTTCTGCGCTGCTCTCGCTAACCCTGCACTGCACCTCTGGGGAGGAGCGTAGGTCTGATCCTGCCGCTGGCGTGGGTTCCGGCTTCGATGGGGCCGTGATCGAAGCCGGGGCTGCCGGCGAGTTGACCGGGCAGGCACGGCGCGTAGTCGACCTCACTGTGTTGCTAGCGGAGACATTGCCCGCGCACTGGGGCTCCAACCCGCCCTTCGCGCGCTGGACGAACAACTGGTTCGAGCAGCCCACCAACGCGTACGGCTCGCCAGCGTCGGGCAGCAATGGGCCGTACTATTCCCAGCGCTTTGTCTTGGACGAGCACACTGGCACGCAGACAGACTTCCCGGCGCATTTCGTGCCGCCACCGGATTCGGGCCTGCCACATGCCGGCCCAATGGGTGCCGTCACTGGCGACAAGTACCCGTTGAGCAGGCAGATGGGGCCGGCGGTGGTCATCGATGTGACAGATCTGCGCGACGCGGCCGAGCCGGGATTCTCGGCAGCGATCACGGTGGAGCGCATCCAAGATTGGGAGTCCGAGCATGGCTCGATCGAACCCGGCGAGGTGGTGTTGTTCCACAGCGGGTACTCGGATGCGTACTACAAGCCCTTTCCGGAAGGCGCCCGCATGACCATGGATCCTGTGGTGTTGAAGACCGCTCCGGGATGGCCCGCGCCGACTCCCGAGGCGGTCATGTATCTCTTCGACCGTGGCGTATGGCACCTTGGCACTGACGGCGCTTCGATGGGGCCCGTCGAAGATGGCCAACCCACGCACCTAGCCGGGCTGCAACAGGGCATGAGCTGGGAAGAGCTACTGATCAACCTTGGTGAGCTGCCGGCGCGGGGTGCGTTCTATATCGCCTTGCCCTTGAAGGTCGCCGACCAGTCGGGCGCGCCCACCAGAGCGATCGCGCTGTTGCCTGAAGGGGAGTCCGAGTGATGACGACACGCTCCGGGCACGGTGCGGAAGATCGCAGCTGGGCCGTGCGGTTCGGCCGTCGCCCCAAGATCCAGCCGAGAGTCACCCGATACGCGGCAGTATTGCTGCTTGGCGCAGGGTTGGCTATGGGTGCGGATGTCGATTCCGCGAGGCTGAACGGTGCAGTCAACGAGCCGGAGAACTGGTTGACGTATTACGGCACGTACGATAGCTGGCGCTACAGTCCGTTGGATCAGATCAATCGCTCGAACATCGAACAGCTCCGGCCTGTGTGGGCATTTGAGAGCGGCGTGACCGACGGCGGATTGCAGGCTGCACCGCTGGTCGTTGACGGAACCATGTACGTCTCGACCGCTTGGAATCGAGTCTTTGCGCTCGATGCTGCCACCGGCGAGCAGATCTGGCGCTACGACTATCCCAAGCCCGATCAGATTCCAGGCATCTACGGGACTTGGAACCGGGGCGTGGCGGTGGCCTATGGGCTGGTCTTCATGGGCACGTTGGACAACCATGTGGTCGCATTGGACCGAGAGACCGGGGAGGAAGTCTGGCGCGTCGAGGTTGAGAACTCCAAGCAGTGCGGCTGCAACATCACTGCTGCACCCCTAGTGGTCAAGGACTTGGTCGTCACGGGTGTTACCGGAGGCGACTCGGCTCATCGCGGATACATCAACGCATTTGACGCCCGCACAGGGCGGCACCGTTGGCGGTTCTGGACAATTCCCGGGCCCGGGGAGCCCGGCCACGACACTTGGGCGGGCGACTCCTGGGTCTACGGTGGTGGCTCGACTTGGGTGACCGGCACCTACGATCCCGAATCGGATCTGTTGTATTGGGCGGTGGGAAACCCGGCTGCCGACTTCTATGGCGGCGACCGAGAAGGCGACAACCTCTACACGGATTCCGTTGTTGCGCTCGATCCGGACACCGGCAAAATCCAATGGCACTACCAGCAGATCCCGCACGACGTGTGGGACTACGACACGGCTTACGAGATGGTCCTGCTGGACCTGGAAGTGGACGGCGTGATGCGCAAGACCATGCTCAATCCCTCGAAGTCGGGCTATGTCTGGCTTCTGGATCGCCAGAGCGGGGAGTTTCTCGGAGCGTGGCCGCTGGTAGAGAGTTCGAACTGGATCGAAGGCATTGACGAGCAGGGGCGCTTGATCGGGCGAAACGAGCCGCCCGTCGGCGAGACCAGCTTCGTCTGCCCCGCGATTGGTGGCGGGCGGAGTTGGAATCATGGCGCTTACTCACCCCAGACAGGCTGGTTTTATTCGACCGGCCTGGAATGGTGCCAGACGCTGACAGTGAGGCAAGAGGATCCCCAGGAGGGTCTCGCGTTTTTTGGTGGAGAGTTTGAGATGGCCCACCCGAAGAGCGGTGAAGCGCATGCCCACCTGTCGGCCTACGATCCGGTCACGGGAGAGCGCAAGTGGCGGTATCGGCACAAGTACCCCCTACTGGCTTCGCAGTTAGCCACCGCCGGGGGGCTGGTATTCAGCGGCGACGCCACGGGCAGGTTTTTCGCGCTCGACGCCAGCGATGGTAGCGAACTGTGGAGCTTTCGTACGGGCTCCGGCCATCGCGGCTCAGCGATCACCTACTCGGTCGGTGGAAGGCAATACATCGCTACTCCTAGCGGGTGGGGCTCGGCGCTGGCCGGGCTTACCACGCAGCTCTGGCCGGAGGCCGAGCACTTCCCTTCTGGCTCGAGCATCTTCGTCTTCGCCCTGCCTGAATAGCGCATGGCGAGCGGGGAGCGTCGAAAGCCGCCCGGTGCAGCTTGTATGTGACTGAATAATCGCCACTTCGATGGCGGGACGGTCGCCCGGTAGTGCGAGATACAATGCGTGCCGTCAAGCCAGATGTGGCATACGAGCGGCGGGCCAGCACGGTGGAACGATGAACGAAGCGCACATGAAGCGGGCGGTGGCGCTGTCCAGTAGAGGCATGAAGCTGGGCCACGGCGGGCCCTTCGGGGCCGTGGTCGTCCGCGACGACGCGATTGTTGGCGAAGGCTGGAACGAGGTGCTCCGCTCGAACGACCCCACAGCCCACGCCGAGATCGTCGCGATCAGGAACGCTTGCCGCAAGTTGGCGACGTACGACCTGACGGGCTGCGAGATCTATTCCAGTTGCGAGCCGTGCCCGATGTGCCTGGGCGCGATCTACTGGTCGCGCATCGGCCGGATCTACTATTCGGTCAACCGGCACGACGCTGCCCGCATCGCGTTCCGCGACGAGTTTATCTACGAGGAATTGGCGAAGCCAATCGGGGAGCGCGAGTTGCCGATGGTGCACGTCCCGTGCGACGGCGCGCTCGATGTTCTCGACGCTTGGACGAACCTAGCGGCAGATGGCACGTACTGAGCTCCGGGGCGGTTGGCGAATCCCTTCCGTGCGGGCGTTCCGTCCGCACATTCGTTTCCTGCCGGCTCCGAACCGAGACGCCCGCGAATACTCTCAAACGCATGTCTCGGCCCAAATCTGCCCATCTTTTCGCGAATTGACGGCAGAGATCCGGCCCACCTTGCGCTCGGAGCGTACTAGGATAAGGCGACCCGAGCGGCCCGGTTGCAACTGAGGGGTCGGCGGGTGCCAGCTGAGGGGTGCCCGCAAGCGACCGGGATGGATGTCAGAAAAGGGGGGTAAATCGCATGGCACTATCGTGCGTTCGCACTGTCTCGACTTTCGTGGTCGGGCTCTTCCTTGTCGTGGCGATCACGTCCGCGCAGACCGACACCGCCACCATCACCGGTATCGTGACTGACAGCTCGGGGGCGGCCGTCCCCGGAGCGTCCGTCCAAGCGATCAACCAAGCTAATGGCCTCGAGTACAACGCTGAGAGCAACTCGACAGGCAACTACGTCATCACCGCCTTGCCCATCGGGACGTATGACCTGACGGCGACGAGCGAGGGGTTCCAGACCCTGTTCCGGCCGAACGTCACTCTCAGTGCCGGTACGCGCGCTCGTGTGGACGTGGAACTCCAGGTTGGCTCCGTTACCGAGACCGTCGAGGTCACCGCAGAACTGCCGCTGCTGGAATCGGAGACGTCCAGCTTGGGGCAGGCGATCGAGAACACCACGATCACCCAGATGCCGCTAAACGGCAGGAACTACCAGGAACTCGCCGTTCTGACGGCCGGAGTCCTCCCTAGCCGTCGGCAGAACTTCGTCGAGGACGCCTTCAGCGTCAACGGCGCGGGGTTCGACCAGAACGTCTTCACCCTCGACGGTGCGGACAACAACAACTACTTCAGCGGCGTAGTGGTGGCATCCAACCAGGCCGTGAAGCCCTCGATCGACGCCATCCAGGAATTCAAGATGGAGACTCACAACTACGGCGCGGAGTTCGGCCGCGGAGGTGGTGCCATCGTCCAAGTAACGACGAAATCTGGGACGAACGACATCCACGGGACGGCGTTCGAGTTTCTCCGGAACGATGTACTCGATGCCAACAACTTCTTCAACAGCGGGCGCCCGCAACCCCCGTTCCGGCAGAACCAATACGGAGCAACCTTCGGCGGCCCCGTCGTCAAGGACCGGATGTTCTATTTCGGCAGCTACGAGGGCACGAGGATCCGGGAGAAGCTAACACGGCTCAGCATCATCCCAACGCCCGAGCAGGTTCGTGGCGACTTCTCGGGAATGGCTGAAATCTACGATCCAGCTTCGCAGGCGGACGACGGGACGCGGACCCGGTTCGAGAATGACGTCCTGCCTGCAAACCGCATCGACCCCGTATCGGCAAGGATTGTCGGGTTGTATCCGGAGCCGAATCGGGGCGGCCGGCAGAACTACCTCTTTAACCCGTCGCGTAATCGGGACGACGACAAAATCGACTCTCGCTTTGACTGGCGTGCCGCTACGAACCACACGATCTTTGTTCGTTTCAGCTACCTGAACTTCGACCGCCTCGAGCCAGGGAATCTCCCGCTTCCGGCAAGCGGAGGCAACACCGCCACCCGCTTTTCCCGGGCCAGGACGGGGGTCGTGAACTGGACCGCAGCGCTGGGCGGCAGCATGGTCAACGAGCTCCGAGTCGCCTACAATCGGCTGGTCGGCGGCATCGACACTCCGACGCAGACGCAGCTCTGGAAAGAGTTTGGCTTCAAAGGACTGTTCGACCGCGAAGACATCAACGGCCTGCCCGACTTCCGCCCCTCCGGCTATCGAACCATCGGCGACCGCAACTTCGCTCCTGACCCCAGGAAGCAGGATGTGCGTCAGATTGTCGAGAGCTTCTCGATGACCAAGGGCAGCCACTCCCTCAAGATGGGCGTCAACGTCCGCAATTTCGTGCGCTGGTCGGGCATCACTAACTTTGCGCGGGGGCGGTTCTTCTTCAACAACCAGTTCACACGCGCGGTCGCGGGAGTACGAGGCGGGGGAGACGGCCTCGCTGACAGTCTGCTCGGCCTGACAAGCAACATGCGGTTCAGCACCCCCCTGAACGTTAGACGCCACGCCTACGCCTACGAGACCTACATTCAGGACAACTGGAAGGTGACGCCGAAGCTGAGCTTGAACATCGGACTGAGGTACGAGTACCAGTCTCCGTACGTGGAACAGAACGATCGTGCGATGAACTTCATCATCGACCCGGATGATTCGCTTTTCGGGACATTGATCCCGACCGGGAGCGGCGTGGAGGGCAGGTCGTTCCGCAAGCGCGACCTCAATGACTGGGGCCCAAGGGTGGGGCTGGCCTACCAGGTGACTCCGAAGACCGTCATCAGGGCGGGCTACGGCGTGTTTTACGTCGCGACCTTCAGGTTGCCCGTGCTGGCTGATCCCACAGCCAATCCTCCCTTCTATCTGCAGAACGACATCCCCACCCAAGCTGCGAGCTCGACTTCGCGGGTCGTCATCCAGGACGGAGTTCCGTCCGACGCGCTGAATCCGGATGTGATCGCCGGTCGTTCTCTCGTGGGAGTCTGGCCGTTTGCCTTCCCGAACGGCACGACGCATCAATGGAACTTCAACATCCAGCAGTCCCTGCCCGGCAACTCGCTAGTCTCCTTCGCCTACGTGGGCTCCAACACCGTGCGTACCGAGAGCGGCGCGAATCTGAACCAGCCGGAGCCGGGCCCCGGACCGAACAACCCTCGGCGCTGGTTCCCTCAATTTGCAAACATCAATACGAACCCTGCGGTCGGCGGGGCGAACTATCAAGGACTTGAGGCAAAGTTCGAGCGGCGCTTCAGCGGAGGATTCTCTGTTCTGAGTGGATTCACTTGGAGCAAGACCTTGACCAAGCAGCTGGGGCAGAGGACCAGCTACTGGCACTTGGCCCCGGAGAAAACCATCTCGCGCCAGCACATGCCGCAGCGCTTCTTCTTCGCGGGCGTGTGGGATCTGCCGTTCGGAGACGGCCGCAAGTTCGCCACGCAAGGTGCTCTCGCCAAGATCATCGGTGGATGGCAGATCTCTCCGATCTTTGAGGCGCAGCGCGGCCTGCCGCTGACCCCTGGAGTCGCTGGCAACCCGGCCAACACGACAGGGGGCCAGCGTCCGAACAGGATCAGGGACGGCAACCTCCCTCGTAGCGAGAGGACGCCTGAGCGGTGGTTCGACGTCGGGGCGTTCGAAGTACCCGCCCGATTCACGTTCGGAGACTCGGCGGCCTGGATCATCGAGGGTCCGGGCCTGGTCAACCTTGACGCGATGATCTCCCGGACCTTCGATCTGACCGAACGGGTCTCGCTCGACTTCCGGACCGAGTTCTTCAACCTGTTCAACGAACCCCACTTCAACTTCCCGAATGGCACGATCAACCGGCCGGCCGGCGGCCGGATCTCGTCCACGATGGAGTGCTGCCCGGCCCGCCAGATCCAATTCGGGATGAAGCTTATCTTCTAACCGGCGGCCGGGTCGCTGTCAGCGGCGACCGGCCGCTTCCACAGCCCGGAGATCCTCCTCGAGGTTGCGAGCCAGTTCCGACTGGCCCATCTCGTTCGCGAGTTCGAGCGCGCGCCGAAGATACTCGACGGACTTGCGCGGCTCGTCGATACGCAGATGCGCGTCGGCGAGGCCGTACAGGTACGTTGGCGTCCGCTCGTCCACTGGCTCCAGCGTCCGCAGCAAGTGTTGGATTGCCTCCTCGACGCGGTCTCTGCGAATCAGGTCCCTCGCAAGTTCGAAATTCGCCGGACGATTGGCCGGATCGTATTGCACCGCGAGGCGGTAGTGCTCAAGCGCCTCCGTGTGTTTCCCTGACTGTTCGAGGACCCACGCCAGGTCGGCATGCGCTCCCCCGGCGTGAGGGTTGATCTCCAACGCCCGACGGAAACTCGCGGCTGCCTCCTCGAGCCTGTCGTGCTGAGCCATCAGAGTGCCCCAGTTGACATGCAGTTCCTCGGAGTCGGGTGACAGCTCCATGGCGCGGTCGTAGTGGCGGGAGGCGTCTTTGAGACGCTCGAGTTTCCCGTACACGGCGACTAGGTTGATGTGCGGCTGGGCGTAGCGGGAGTCCGCCTCCGCTGCCCGCCCATAAGCCCGTACTGCGTCCGCCAACAGGCCTTCGCTTTCCAATCGGAGCCCTTCCTGCAAGTACTGCTGCCTGTCTCTCCGCAGGTTGCGGAGCGCCGCCACGAGGGGATCGTTGATCGGTGGTTGCTGGCGGCTCCCGCCCGCGAGTTCCAGTTGCTTTTCGGCATCGCTCGCCCGATCCAGAGATTGGTACAGCATTGCCAGTCTGTACCGGACTGCGCCGGCTTCCGGTGTCAGGTCAACTGCCCGCAGATAGGATCGCAGAGCTGCGTCCGAGTCTCCGGTAGAATCCCGCGCCCGTCCTAGGCCGTAGTGCGCCGCGGCGCTGGTCGGGTCCAGTTCGATGGCCTGCTCAAAGGCGCTCTGACTTTCGGCCGGACGGCTGTCGCTGAGGAGCGACTCGCCTAGCCAAATGCGCGCCGCCACAGAGTCCGGCTTGATCGCAGCCGCCCTGCGGAAGTGATCCACT
The DNA here is from genome assembly GCA_028819215.1 of Bryobacterales bacterium. Taxonomy (GTDB): domain Bacteria; phylum Acidobacteriota; class Terriglobia; order Bryobacterales; family UBA6623; genus VXMF01. The sequence goes on along the minus strand of JAPPMG010000073.1, from coordinate 15,613 downwards.
GCTTGTGAGTGCTGTCCCAACTCCGCAAGGACGAGCCCGAGGTAATGCTGCCACCGCCCTTCGTTCGGGGCCAGCGTGGCGGCGCGGCGGTATGCTGCAGCGGCCCCCTCGCGGAGTTCGTAGGCGTGCAAGGCCATCGCCAATGCGCCGTTTGCCTCGCTATCGCGCGGGTTCCTGATCGCACGATCCTGTGCAGGTTCCAGCGTCGCCCGCGCTCCAGGAGACATCGCCTCCAGGCGAAACGAGGGCAGGGGGGAGAGGCCTTCGGGTGTGTCCGGAGTTCCTTGGCAGGACGCAAGTACCGATGCCACTGCCGCCAGTGTCCGGAGCCAGCTCGCGAACCTCAGTCTCCCGATCCCAGTCCTCATGGGCGCCTTGCGAGTGTGCAGTTCCGTCTGACCGCGACAGGCCGAGAGTGCAGCCGGACGCGGTGGCACCGGCGCCCAGAATAGCAGCGAGCGGAGGGGGATCGCTGCAGTTTGAGCCACATCTGCTTCCCTGACGCCATCGAGATCATCGACATCTACCACGCCCGCGAGCACCTCCGGGCACTGGGCTGCCAGCTGTTCCCGCTGGACCGCCAGCATCGTCGGCGCTGCCGCGCCTGTCTTGCTCGGCGATGGTCGCCAACGGCATCCAGTCAACCGCGAGGGTCAGGGCTGGCGCGAGCAGACGATGGTTTCGACCTGCGACAGGGTGTCCTCCAATGTGCGCCCGGACGTGTCCACGAGATGTGCGGTCGTCCATGGCTCATAGCTTCGGTCCAGAACCTGCTGCCAAGTCGGAAGTACAAGGCCGGGGACATCGCTGACGCGTGACTCGACCCGCTGGCGATGCTGGCGCTTGTCGCTGCAGATAACCTCGATCTCCACGAGATTTATCGCTAGACGCGCCGCGGTCGCGTGCCAGTAGCTGCGAGTAATCGCTATCGGATTGACCGAGTCGACGATGACGCTGTGGCCGATGCGCAGATTGTCCTCGGCGAGATCGCGAGCTGCAAGATATCCCTCTGGTCCCGACACCTTGAGGCCCGCGTTCCGCATCGCCTGCTCGATCGTGTCGATGCGCAGATGCACCGCCCCGATCTTCCGGGCCAGGGATGTCGCGATGGTCGACTTACCCACGCCCGGCAAACCGCCCAGTGCGATTAGCATCACACCACCCTGGAGGTTGCTCCCGTCGGTCACCTCCGCTCCGGACGTTGGAACGGTGCTCACAGAGACGTGGCCGGACCCACACGCACCGTGATCACGTCCGTGTCGTGGAACTGCTGGTGGCGCACTGACGAAGCGTAGTGTCGCAGCAGGCGCAGGGAGATCTCCTCCTCGACCGGAGGGCCGCCGACGCGTTCGCCGAGCAGAGCCAGTCGATCCTCTAGGTTGGTGTCGTCGGTTGCCGCCGCGAACTCGAGATTGACCGCGTCCCCGTCGTTGCGTGCAACCACCAACAGAAACCGCTCTGCCTTGGGCCCGTCGTCTGCCTGTGGCCGGGACAGGGTGACCAGCATCTCCTCTCCGACGCCCCGTATCCGGTCTGTCATCTCCGGGGTACGCTTCCCGCGTGCGGCGAAGTCGGACAGGAAGTCGTCTACCTCCGTGAAGTTCTCGAACGTCAGCTGGGTCTTCAGGCGCCGCGGGCGAGGCCCGGTCAGTTCCACGAACTGCGTCAGGATGATCACCGTCAGGCCGCCCACCGTCATGCCGTTGCCAAGTAGCTCGCTCCACGCGCCCTGGAAGTACTCAGGGAATATCCAGTCCATCTGAAAGGCGAGCCCCAGCCAGAATCCGAGGCCCACCGCGAAGCCCTTGCGATGGTCGAGGCCGTCGTGAATAAGGATGCGGACGCCGAGGATGAAGAGAAACGCCATCAATACGATGAAGTACGCTGCAACTACCGGACCAGGAATCGCGACGATGATGGCGACGAGCTTCGGGAGAAACGCGAGCCCTACGTACATGACCCCAGCGCAGATGCCGACGACACGCGCCGCCACCCGAGTGAGGTCGGCGACCGCGATACTGCTCGCGTAAGTCGTGTTCGGCACTGTGCCTAGCAACCCGGACAAGAGGTTGCCCAGCCCGTCGGCGGCAAGCGCGCCCTGAATGGATTGGAAGTCGATGGCGCGCGGCTTTCGCCAGGAGATCCGCTGGATTGCGATCCCGTCCCCGATCGTGTCCAGTGCACCGACGAGCGTCACGATGACGAATGCCGGTAGCAGGGCCCAGAAGTCGGGGCCGAAGCTGAGGTCGATTCCGGGCCACGCAAGCGTCGGCAGCCCTACCCACGCCGCTTCCAAGACGCGCTTGGTGTCGTAGATTCCGAAGGACAGTCCGCCCACTAGGCTGCCCACGACCAACCCTGCCGCCGCGGCCCAGAGCCGGAAGGCTCCGGTAGCACGCATGGAGATGGCGACAATCACTGCCAGAGTCAGCCCGGCCGTGAGCGGCGCGGCGGCCGACGCAGCCTCCGCCGGCACGTCGGTCAGCCTGCGCACGATGATGGGGGCCAGCGTCACCGGAATTAGCACCAGCACCGTGCCCGCCACGGTCGGCGTGAAGATCTTCCGGAACAGGGAGAGTTTGGCTGCCAGAACGAACTGGCACAGCGACGAGATGATGATCAGGCTCGCTAGGAGTCCGCCGCCGCCGCGCTCGAGCGCAGGAACGCAGACGGCGAGAAAAGCGCTGCTGCTGCCCATTAGTAGGATGTATCCCGAGCCTAGGCGCCCGACACGAACGACCTGAATCACCGTGGTCACTCCACTCACAACGAGGGCCGAGAACACGACCCAGGTGAGATAGTCGTCGCTACCGCCGACGGTCCCAACCAGCAGCGCCGGTGTCAAGACGATGCTGGCCGCAGTGATCGCGACGTACTGCAGCCCGAGCCCGACAGAGACGGGGAGTGGCGGCCTTTCGTCCGGTTCGTAACGGACGTCCTGAACGTCGTTGGTCGGGGACCCTACCGGCACGATGTCATCCTCGCCGCTGGCGCCGCCCCGACTGAGAAGCAAACCGCGTATCCTTTGCGCCAGAGCTGGCGATCTCGGGAACGATCCCGCACGTGGCACGCGTTACGTCGCGCTCTGAAGTGGCTTCACTAGCCCTGATTCCCTCGGCTTGGCGCCAAGGCGCGGGCTGAGACTTGGCAGACGCTAAGGCCAAACACCAAGCTATCAGAAGTTGCAGCTTCGGGTGCACATCAACCCGACCCATCGTATACAATATTCTTTACAATCGTTAACGTTCGATTAGTGAGTGACATAGATGGGTCATGATCGTGTCCGCCGAATAGCGCGCAACCGCCAGCAGGTTGGTTGCTTCGCTCCCATGCACCGAAGCTGCGTCCTGCTTCAAGCTTGGCAGCGGGGAGCCGAAGAAGGGGAATCCGCTGCCGGCCGGATCGACGGGCTATCCGCGAATGCGGAGATGGGGAGACGAGTGTTCTCCTTGGCGGCTGCGGCGATCTTGACAGTATGTGCCAGTGAAGCAGCTGCTCAGACCGGGATGTACGTGCAGATGGACATGGGAGCAACGATGGCCCCGCAACTGGCTGTGGACGGGTCGGACAACGACTGGAGCACCAAGTGTGACCTCATCATCAATCCGCTCGGCTTGGAGACCGGTAGCGAGTGTGACACGGCTCCACCGCGCACGTCATGGAGCAACGAGTTCGATGGAGCGGCCGGCGTCAGTGCGGGGGTTGCGCTCGGCTACGACTGGGGGGCGGTCAGACTCGAAGGAGAGTACTTCCACCGGATCACGGCCTACAACGCTCAGTCAGACTTGGGCATTTTCGATGACGTAACGCTGGACAAGCGCGAGCAGGAAATCGAGTTGGCGGTCGGCATCGTGGACGACCTGCGGTCGCACGACGTCTTTGCAAACATGTACTACGATTTCGGGTCTTCGTCGTTTTGGACCCCGTACGTAGGCGCCGGCATTGGCTTGGAACGGGCAACGCTTGACTACGGCACCATCTGGAAGCGTAACGACGATCCGCAGCGGATCGCGACCTTTTCGGACCCGGCGCTCCGCGCCAAGGTCGCTGGCACGACGACGATCGGCGATGCCCGGCTGACTGATGTCACGCTGGGGTACCAACTGCTGGCCGGCGTGGATTACCGGCTCCGTGAGACGGTTACGCTGGGCATGAAGTTCCGCTGGACCGATTTCGGCGAGTTTGTGAGCGAGCCGACGCCTTGGAATCAGCTTCGCAGCCACGAATCGAGCGTCGGCCGCGGCGAAACGATCCTGTATCAGATCGCGACCGAGGACAGCAGCTTTTGGGGCGTGAGCCTGAGCTTGAAGTACTGGTTCTAAGTTCGGGCGCGCTTCCCGCCGGTACGCGGCCGGCCCGGCTTCGTTCGTTTCGCTTGGGAATCGATAGGGCCGGCTGGTCTTGACCGAGAACGCGAATAGGTAGTCCCAGTGTGCCTGTGATGCACTCCGGTTGGCCCCCATCATCTCGCGGGGCGGAGTCGACGAGATATAGGAGCTTCGCCCTCGCTCGCGGCGCCGCGTGCCGCAAGGTGAGCACGCTTTTCCCGAGGCAGGCTCTACAGCACCTCTGCCCCGTGGGTTGCGGTCAAGCAGACCAATCGCGCATTTTTTCGGCCGGTCCTGTTGCATTGTGCTTCAATGCATTGATATGCTATGTATAAAGCAGGGTCGCTTCGTGGTCGGAGCGGGGCACAGGAATGAACATCAGCAAGGACCTAGTGGCGGCTTCGGCCGCACCACTCGTATTGGCAATTCTGGCGGACGGCGACAGCTACGGCTACGCGATCATCAAGCGAGTCGGCGAGCTGTCGGGCGGGCATCTTCATTGGACGGACGGAATGCTCTATCCGGTGCTCCATCGTCTCGAGCGGCTCGGCTACGTTGAAGCCCGCTGGGCAAAGTCGGAGAGCGGGCGGCGACGGCGGTACTACCGCATCACGAGGGCGGGCCAGGCGCACCTGAAGACCCAGCGGCGGCAGTGGCAGGTGGTAGACGCCACGCTCCGCGAGATCTGGATGGAATCTTCGTTGGTTCCCGCCGGATGGCGGCCCTTGTCGCAACGGGGAGTTGAGGCGACATGTTGACGCACGACGACGCGCTCGAAGCGCAAATCACCCAGTGGCGGAGTTGGCTGCGACGCCGCCCGGCGATCAGTGATTCGGATCTGGAGGAACTCGAAGGCCACCTGCGCGATCTGGTCGCGGACCTGCGCGCCGCCGGCCTCGCCGCCGACGAGGCGTTCCTGGTTGCCGTTAAGCGACTGGGAGACCTCGACGCTGTCTCGCGCGAGTTTGCGCGCGAGCATTCCGAGCGGCTGTGGAAGCAGCTCGTGATGGCCAAGAACGCGGACGGCGAACCAAGCGGCAGTCGGGCGCACGAGGCCACCGTCGTGATAGGCCTAGCGATGGCTGCAGCCGCGGCGATTAAGCTGCCTGAGCTGTTCGGCTATCCGAAGATTGGGTCGGGAGACGGGTTTTTCGACTCCGGTACGTTCTACTTTCCCAACGTCAGCCTGTTCGTGCTCCCGTTCCTAGCCGGCTACTTCGCGTGGAAACGCCGTCTGGACCGGCTTGGGTGCCTCCGACTGGCATTGGCGTTTGCCGCGGCCGCGCTCGCCATCAACGCTCTCCCCTTCACGGCGGGAGGCCACACGCAAACGCTGGCGGCGCTGCATTTGCCGATTGCGCTGTGGCTCGCCGTAGGCATCGCCTACTCAGGGGGGCGCTGGTTCGATGGAAGCCGTCGCATGGACTTCGTACGCTTCTCCGGAGAGCTGTTCATCTACTACGTGCTCATGGCTTTGGGCGGCGGGGTCCTCACGGGTTTCACTGCAGTCTCTTTCGCCGCTATCGGTGCGGACGTGGAGTGGTTCGCGCAGCAGTGGATGCTCCCGTGCGGAGCCATGGGGGCTGTCATCGTCGGGGCGTGGCTCGTAGAAGCAAAGCAGAGCGTCGTTGAGAACATGGCGCCCGTACTGACGCGCCTGTTCACGCCGCTGTTCACCCTAGCTCTACTCGCCTTGCTGGTGACGATGGCGTGGACCGGGAGCGGCATCGAGATGGAACGAGAGGTGCTGATCGGCTTCGACCTACTCTTGGCGGTCGTACTCGGCCTGCTGCTCTATGCGATCTCGGCGCGTGACGTGCAGGCACCGCCCGGCGCATTTGACGCGCTGCAGCTTCTGCTTGTTGTCTGCGCCCTGGTGGTCGATGCCGTCGCGCTTTCCGCTATAGCTGGGCGGATTTCGGAGTTCGGCTTGAGCCCGAACCGGGTGGCGGCCCTAGGCGAAAACTTGGTTCTGCTGGTGAACTTAGCGTGGTCGGCGTGGCTGTATGCTCGGTTCCTTACCGGCCGCGGCCCGTTCGCCGCTCTAGAGCGCTGGCAGACAGGCTATTTACCCGTGTACGCGGTGTGGGCGGCCGTTGTGGTCGTTGCGTTCCCCCTGCTGTTTGGCTTCGTGTGAGGCTCTGACTCTCGAAGAGTATTCGGCGTTCGTGGTCGAGTTTCCGGTCAAGCTGCCAAACTGCGATCGCGAGCGGGCTCCGGCGACCACATGAGCGAGAACCTGCTACCTGGAATCGTAAGGAGGCAGCCATGAAGAAGTGGCACAGACACATTCGCGGCACAGTCCGGACGGCGTTGATTTGGGCAGCTTTAGGGGCGCTCGCCGGAGCGTTCGTAGAACTGCTGAACGACGTGTTACCCGGGGGGCTTCCGATGGGGTCGCTCTTCGATGTCTGGCCTCCGGTACTGGCGGTCGCGGGATTCCTTGGCGGTGCGCTCGTCTCCTCAGCGCTCCGCCTTGCTCGGCGGAGTCGAATTCGGTGAGTCGGCGCTCCCTCGATTCACCATCGAGTGGCGTCGGCTTGTCCGCACCCGACGGCCACCTGCTCAGAGCGGGTTTTCGGTAGCCCGGCAATGCACCTGCAAGAATGGGATACATCTCGCGAGACATGGCCTGCGCGCTGGCAGCGAGCTGCCTGTTATGAATCACGTGCAGGTACGAACTGGAGGTCTCGACCGGAGGGGGCGCTGATGAGGCTAGCTGTCGCACTGTTGTTGGTCGCTGGGTCGCAAGGGGCGGATACGGTCGACTTGAGTTCCGAGAACCTCATCGAACAGGGCTCTGCACAGTTCGCCAAGAGTTGCGCCGTGGGCTACTGCCATGGCTCGGAGGGCCGATCGGCGCGCGGGCCAGCGCTGCGTGACCGCGTGTGGGATCCCAATGAGCTGTTTCGCATCACGGCGGACGGCCTGCCTGGCACAAGCATGCCGGGCTGGAAGGACGTGCTCGCCGAGGATGCGGTCTGGGCGGTCACCGCGTATGTCATGAGCCTGTCCAGCGAACCGCCGACAGGCGCGGCAGCCATCGTTGAGCTTGGGGCGGCATTGGACTCCCCGCAGCCGGCGGAACTCTCGGCAGGAGCCATGCGTGGCAAGGAATTGTTCTTTGACCTGACCCGCGAACGCCGCTGCAGCGTTTGTCACCAGCTCGATGGCTTGGGCACGCCGGTCGGGCCCAACCTGAAGATCGCGGCGAAGGGGAAGACCCCGCAGGAGTTGGAACAAGACGTGCGAGAGCCGCACGGGCGCATTGCCTTCGGCTTCGAGCAGGTTCAGGTTGAGCTGCGCAGCGGCGAGACGCTAGCAGGCGTTCTGGCCGAGGAGACCGAGACTCGCATCCGAGTTTTCGATTCGGCATCGGTGCCGCCACCCCTGCGGTCCTTCGCCAAGGCAGACGTCAAGCGACAGCAGACTCGGGCGCGTTCGTCGATGCCTGACGACCTTGATGCGGTGTACACGTCCGACGAGATTGCAGACATCGCAACCTACCTCGACGAGACGGCCAACGGTTCGTAACGTCCGGGCTAGCTCGGCGTGCCGCACCAACGCTGCCCGCACCTCGGGTCACTGCCGGGGAAGGGCAGACCACGTGTCTAGTTCGCCCTCCAATTTCACGAGCTGATCGCGGTAGGCAGGGTCGTCCGCGAGGTTGCGGCTTTCCAGCGGGTCGGCGGCCAGATCGAACAACTCGCGGTCCGGCCGCGGCAGCGGGTAGGGCTGCCGGAGCGTGTCCACGTCCATGCCTTGCCAATTGCGGATATTTCGCGGCGACACGAGGGGCTCGTCCTTGGTGTGATTGCGGATCAGTTTGAAACGTTCTCCGCGCACCGCCGTGAGGTGGTTGTTCTCATGGTGCTCAGAGAACACCAGGCTGCGCGGCTTCGCGTCCCGCCCCGCGAGGCGCGGGCCGAGCTCGATCCCTTGGCATGATCTTGGAGCTGCACCGCCCGCGAGACCAAGTAGCGTCGGGCCAACATCGATGGTGGATGCCAGCCCCGTGTCGACTCGGCCGCTGCCGGAGACACCAGGGCCGCGCATGACCAGGCTCGAATGGGTGCCCCAGTCATACAGCGAGAACTTGGCCCTGTGCAGCGACGGACCGTGATCGGTCAGAAATGCCACCACAGTCTGATCCAACTCCCCGCTCCGCTCCAGAGCTGCAACCAGCCGTCCGATCTCATCGTCCATCTTGCTGATTTCCGAGAGGTACCACGAGTAGTGTTCGCGCACCTGGGGTGTGTCCTTCAGGTACGGTGGCAGGCAGTGGGCGACATCGTCGGGCGAATACTCGAACCCGCTATGACTGCGAAAGGGACGATGGGTGTGGGTCGGGCAGAAGTACAGGCAGAACGGACGATCGTGGCGCTGCTCCAAGAAGGCTTCTGCTTGCTCCAAGTAGGTCTCTCTGGACGGAAACTCGTGATGGAAGCCGTGCGGCAGCGCACCGGCCGTCGACAGGTGCCACTTGCGCGCTGCAGCATTTACGTAGCCCAGTTCCTCCAGCCCCTTCGCGAACGTCCACAAGTCCGGGCGCATGGACAGGCGGGACGCATCCTCGCCCTGCACCAAGCGCGTGACTCCGGACACGTGCGGGTACAGCCCGGTCATTACTGCCCCGCGTCCGGGGCTGCACAACGGCGCAGTGGTGTAGCAGTGCGTGAAGCGCGCGCCGTCCGCTGCCATGCGATCCAAGTGGGGTGTGCGCACCACCGGGTGTCCGTAACAGCCGAGATCGTTCCAGCCATGGTCGTCGGCGACGATCACTAGGAAGTTCGGCTGCCGCTGCTGCGCCCGCAGAGCGACAGCCGGCAGGCCTGCCAGCAGGCTGCGCCGGGAAACGTTCAAGTGGTTCTTCCGCGATGAGTCGGGACCGGGATGGGGGCTTTGGACAGCCTGTTGCTCGTGCATGGATCTGCGGCATTGAGCGCGCGCCGAATCGCGACGCGGCCATGCGCGGTCGCATAGTAGCAGTCGCGCGATGGCGGGGACAGGTCGACAGCGGTCTTGGTACAACCTATAGGGTCCGCTCCTGCCGGTCGTCCGTCGCGACGGGAGGGCGCGGCACTAAGGAGTCATCCATGAGACATCACTCGCGCCACGCATTCGCTGTCGGGCTGGTTGCCGCCGCCTTGTTCGTTCCCGGACTCGCAGCCGATTCCGCCACGATTTCCGACCCCGCGATGGCCGGATTCGCTCCCGACCGGCTGGTCCGCATCGACCGGAGCCTGCAAGGCTACGTCGACCGCAACGAGGTGCCCGGCGTGGTCGCTCTGATTGCCAGGCGCGGCCAGATCGTCTACCACAAGAGCTTCGGCCATCGGGACGTTGAAGCCAGCGCGCCGATGTCCACCGACGTCATCTTTCGGATCGCCTCGATGACCAAGCCGATCGCCTCCGTGGCCCTGATGATGCTTTGGGAGGAGGGGCGCTTCTTGCTGCGCGACCCGGTTGCGAAATATCTGCCAGAGTTCGCCGACATGGAGGTTGCCGTGCCAGTCGAGCCTGGCGACTACGCCCGCGGGCCCTTCAAGGCTGTCGGAGCCGAGAACGCGATCACTATCCAGCACCTGCTCACGCATACCGCCGGCCTCGCCAATACCTATCGCGGCGTCACGCGCGGCCTCTACAACGAACTGCGCCAGAGCCGCAAGCCCGATGGCACAGTGGGCGATTACGTCGCAGCTTTGGCCAAGCTGCCGTTGAACTTCGAGCCGGGAGAGCGCTGGGAGTACGGACCTGCCACAGATGTGGTTGGAAGACTGGTCGAAGTGCTCTCGGGGATGAGCTTGGACGAGTACCTCAGCACGAAGATCTTCGGCCCGCTTGGCATGCGGGACACGCATTTCTACCTGCCGGGCGAAAAGCTGCCGCGCTTCGCCGCCCTATACCGGCCGGACGACGCCGGAAAGATCGTGCTGCAGGAAAAGCCCGACGAGCAGAGTCGCTGGGTGCGGGAGCCGCACGTCTACTTCAGTGGTGCCGGCGGACTCGTTTCCACGACCAGCGACTACTTCCGCTTCCACCAGATGATGCTCAACGGCGGGGAGCTCGACGGCACGCGCATTCTGAGTCCGCGCACGGTGCGGCTGATGACCGTGAACCACACGGGCGACCGCGCGATCTGGCTGCGCGGCGAGGGCTTCGGGTTCGGCCTCGGCTATTCGGTGTCTATCGATCTGGGTCGCAGCGCCGTGCCCAGCGCGGAGGGCACCTATGGTTGGGGCGGTGCCTACTGCACAGTGTTCTGGGTTGATCCGGAGGACGAGCTGATCGGAATCCTGATGACGCAGGTCCGTCCTTACACGCACCTCAACATACGGCAGGATTTCCAGACATTGACCTACCAAGCTCTAGTCGACTGAGCAGCCTTCGCGCCGGCCTGTGGGCCGGTTCAATCGCGCAGGTGGCGGTCGAACCAGTCCACTGCGGCTTGCGCGTAGTCCGGCGCGTCCGGTCTCTTGCCGGGAAACGATGCTCCGTGTCCCCCGCCGGGAATGACCAGCGCCTCCACGGCGATGCCGACGGTACGCATGCGAGCGGCGATCATTTCGGAATGGCCAAGCGGCACCACTCTGTCCGCGTCGCCGTGGATGAGCAGCGTGGGCGGGTCGTCAGGCGATACGTGGTGGATCGGCGACGCATCCCGATATGCCTTGAATTGGGGCGAGTTCTGCGGATCTCGCGCCATGAGGCGCATCCCGAACAGCGAGCCGAACGTGCCCTGGCCGTACTCGCCGTTGAGCATCACCAGATCCGTCGGGGGTGCCCACGGCACGATGGCCTGTAGCCGCGCGCTCCCACGGTTGACAGGGTCGGGGTCCTCCGGGTCGCCGGCCGTGGAGAACACTCCCAGCATCAGCGTGAGATGGCCGCCGGACGATCCGCCGACACCGCCAACGCGCTCTGGGTCGATGCCCCAGCGTGCGGCGTGAAAGCGTATGAATCGCACAGCTCGCTCAACATCCTCGAGTTGGGCGGGATACTTATTCAGAGGCGCGGTGCGGTGGTTCACCGCGAATACCGTGTAGCCGGCCTTTACGAGTGGCGCGCCGAAGACCTCCACCTGGCGACTGGCCTTCTGTTGCGGCGCGCTGGCTGCGAGCGGGGAGTGCCAGCCGCTCCCTGTGATGTGCAGGATCCCGATTCCGTTCGGCTGGTCAGGACGGTACACGTCCATGAGCAGCGCACCGCCGGAGACCATGCCGAACGGGACATTCCGCTCGACGCGGGGGTCTCGCTGCGATAGCTTTGGCGGCGAAGCGCCCGCTTTCGCTTCGCTCGACAGGTGCCTCTCAAAGAAGCTCACCATCGCCCCCAGGTAGTTAGGAGGGTTGGTAGCGCCGGGAAAGCTCGCTCCGTGCCCGCCGCCCTTGATCAGGACCAGCTCGGCTTCGATCCCGACCGTCTCGAGCAGTGCAAGAAACTTCTCGGACTGACCGTGCGGTACCCGATCATCGGCCGTTCCGTGCATCAGCAAGAACGGCGGATCGTCGGGCGACACGTGCGCTGCCGGCGAGGCCGCCCAATAGGTGCGGTGCTCCCTAGAAGACGGTGCGTCACGCGCCGCTAGGCGCATCCCTAGGAGCGAGGAGACCGATCCGCTGGAAGAGCGTCCCGTAACGCGTGTCAGATCGAACGGCGCCGCCCTGGCGAATACGGCTTGCAACTTCGCGCTCGCGCGCTCGACCGGATCAGGGCTGGCTGGTTCGCCGCCCCCATCCAGCACGCCGAGCATGCTGATGAGGTGTCCTCCGGAAGAACCGCCCACGCCGCCAATGCGATTGGGATCGATGCCGAAGCGGTCCGCGTTGTGGCGCACGAATCGCACCGCTCTTTGGGCGTCCTGGATCGGTGCTGGGTAGGAGTAGCGCGGGGCAGCGCGGTGATTGATCACGAATACGGTGAAGCCCGCCTCGGTCAGGGGCGGAACGTAGAGTTTCGCGAACCCTGAGGCCTTCAGTGGCGACGCATCGTACGCGAGCGGCGCGTGCCAGCCGCTGCCGGGGATGAAGACGATCCCGAATCCGTTGGAGCGTTCGGGGTAGTGAACGTCGAGCAGCATCGCCAGCCCGCCGCGCATGGCGTAAACGACGTTTTCCTCGACGCGAGCCTGCAAGCAAGCAACACCCGCGACAAGGAGTAGCAAGAGGCGGAGACGCATGGTTGGAGTGAGTCTAGCGCATGCAGAACCAGCACTGATAAGGACCAATGTCCGGGCGAGAGCGTTGCTGGGCGCGGGCGCGCCAACGGCCGGACACTGCTGACGGCCGCGTTCGCGGCCTGCTGGGCTGTGATCGGCGGTCCCAGTCAGTCCATTGTCAGAAATCGAGCTGCAGCGTGAACCGGAAGGTGCGGCCGTCGTTGAGCGTGTTGGTGATGCGCCCGAAGCTGGGCGACGTCATGCTGGTGGTGGGGTCGGCGAATTGGGGTGTGTTGAAGAAGTTGACCGACTCGGCTCTCAAAGTGAGGCGATTCTCCCCGCTGACCGTCCAGCTGCGCGAGAGGCTGGCGTTGACGTTAGCGATCTTGCCCTTGCGGAAAGTGCGCAGTCCCAGATCACCGGCCAAGTCTCCGACAGCTTGGTACGCAAACTTCTCTCGGGAGAGGATCTGCCGCGAAGTATCGGGGTCGCCAACGATTTGGCCCAGCAGCGACTGGTCGAGTAGGTGCGGCCGATCGCCCATCGCACCATCCACGTTCCCGAATCCCGGCCCGTCCGATCCGGTTTGGACTGTGAACGGCGTGCCCGTCTTGAGCAGTGTCACCGTCGAAACTTCCCAGTTCCCGAAGATGCGGCCGGCCCAGTTCCGGCCGGCCGGGGACTTGTAGGCAGCTCGCAGCAGGAGGGCGTGCGGCTGGTCGAAGAAGCTCAGCGACTTGACGTCTGAGTGGATGTTGTTCGCGGTCTGGCTGACCGCCCGGCGGGCATCGCCGCCGTTCATCGTGTTGGTATAGTCGCTGCCCAGGTCGATCGACTTGCTGAACCAGTACGCGGCGTCGATCGTGAATCCTTTCAGGTTCCTCATCACGAAGGCCGCGCGGGCCGCGTCGAAATATGCCCGCGAGGCGTTGTGCAGGCGCAACACGTCGTTGTACCGGGAGTCTGGCCGCCGGACGTTGGTGGTGCGCACTGTGACCGGGACCTCCGGCGGGCGTTCCCCGCGATTGAGGAACCAGGCTTGGAATACTTTGTGAGTCCGGCTGCCGACATAGCCCAGTTGCAAGTTCATGGTCCGCGACAGGCCGACCTCCCAGCTCAGGCTGTACTGGTGGCTGTAGGGTTCGACCAGATTGTCCGCGATGTCGAACAGAGTCGACCGGGATCCCGGGGTCACGTTGGCAAAGGCCGCTCCGCTGATGATGTCCACCAGCTCTGGCCGTAACACCACGAGGCGCACAACGTTGGGGGCATTGATGCGGTACTGACTGTATGTGACCGGATAGATTTCGCCGTAGGAGATGCCATAGGCGCCGCGCAGAGTGCCCATCCGGTCGCCGAGTCGATAGGCAAAGCCGAAACGCGGCGCGAAGTTGTTGCAATCGCAGCCGTAGGGCAGGGTCTCAAACTCGTTTACCTCTTGAGGCGGCGTAACCAGCTCGTAGCGCAGGCCGAGGCTCAAGGTCAGGTCGGGCACGGGCTTCCATGTGTCCGCCACGTACAACTGGCTGACCCACTGGCGGAAACCGCGATGGAAGCTGCCCACGGTCTTGAGCAGGCGCGTGGGCTTGCCCAGCCGGAAATTGGTGATTGCGTCGTTGCCGAAATTGTCCGAGAACTGGGTGTTGCCCCGAATCGCTTGCTGCTCCACGCCATTGAGCTGAATGCGGCCGAGGTGGAACCCTGCCTTGAGGCTATGTCTGCCAGACTCCCGCGCGATCTGCCCGGCACCCCGGAACGTGTTCAGCGCCCGGTCCACTGGGATTAGCGGCGAAGGGCCCTGCCCGTCGATCGCCCTGCCGACACCAACTGTCGGCCCGAAGTTGTTCGGTTCGGGGATCAGCAGAGAACCGATTCGATCAAACCCAACCGAAAGGTCAGTCACAGTCCGTGCTGACCAATCCTTTGTCCACGTCACGCGGGGGCGGTGGTTCTTGATCTCGGTATCGGGGTTCGCACCACGCACAAACTGGAACGCATCCACGCTTTGCGATGTGAAGACGTAGCTGAAGCCAAGCTTTCCGTGGTCGGCCAAGCCTTGGTCAAGGCGCAGGTTCGCCGAGTCGGTGTCAACTCGCTGGGGCGCGTTCGTGTTGAGTGCCCGGGGTGCGATGTCGGTCCGGTTCGGAAGCTCTGTGGGGTAGGCCTCTAGCAGCTGCTGGACGATCTCGCGGGTGGCATCGTCAGTGCGTTCCCCGCTGGACGGGTCGATGAGCAGGGGCGTGCGTTCGCTAGGCAGCGGTACTAGGACGTTGCCATTGACCTGCCCCCGGATCTTTTGCTGCGATGCATTGATCGTAAGCCGCGCCCCCTTCCATGCCGGGAGCCCGACGCGGAATCCGTAGCGGTTCTCGTTCGCGGGTTGGACATCCCCGACCTGGAAGAACGAGCGGGCCGAAAACGCGCTGTTGCCGTGGGTCCAAAAGATGTTGCCGTGGACGGCTTGCCCGCGCGCCGGCGGCAGGTGCAGACCCGGTCGCGGACGCCGACCGTATTCGGCGCCGTAGTAGTCGCGGCTTGGCTGGAAGTCCGTGACGATCGTGGCAGTCGCGCCTAGGCGGATGTTGAGCTCCTGCAGGGTATTGGTGTCGACCAGATTGAACTGGACGTTCTCGTTGCGCCGCGCTTCGCCGGACTGGGTGTCTTCCTGGCCGAGTAGGTTCAAGTTGGTGCGCTGGGCAGCGGCGCCCCCTTCAGCGGGTGCCGACTGTCCGTCCAGCGCAGGTTCGGTAGCGTCTTCCTGTGGCTCCGCTGGAGGCTCCGGCGCCTCCTGATCTGTCTGCGCCTGGTCTTGACCGGCGGCTTTCGCCAGTGGCCATGCCGTGATGAACACAGCAGCAAGTGCCACGCCTCCGAAGCGCTTCAATCCAATGCGAGCCATAGAATCAAAATCTCTCCTAGCGCTGGCGGCTGCCCAGAGCCGCACTGGCCGGGAGCGCCTTCAATGTCTACTCTTCAATGACGGACACGCCGCCGCAAAGGTATCCGGCTGCGGGTCCATGCGCTGGACTTCTTGAGGGTCCCGTCGTTGTGCCGTCCGCCACGCGCTGATCCTTACCCTACTTCGCCATGCTAAGTGGAAATAGCCGGGTTTAGGGGCTCTGACTGG
>JAPPMG010000010.1 GCA_028819215.1 Bryobacterales bacterium | reverse complement strand
CAGGGTGGGGAAATTCACTGATCGAGACCGGGGAATCTCGACGATCGTCAACACTGGGGACACCTCGATCACTGGCGGGTCGATTCCACTTCAACCTCTAGGCGGTCAACAGTGTCGACCCCCACCCCAGCACCCGAACACCCGAGAAGTGCAGACGACGGACATAACATCAGACATCGAGGCCTCCCTGGACCGGCGAATGTGGTACTTCACCGATTCCAACGAGGCCTCACCCCAAACCAAGGCTTTCACCCCACCAAACCCACGTTTCCGCGAAGCGCCAACTTCTTCGCCGACAAGAGCGTCAATCGGAGCCACATGGCGATACTGCCTGCTGGTTACTCCTCCCCGCTCCTTCCCAGCCACCCAGATTCCACAAAACGCGCTGAGCCAGCTAATCTACCTAGTCGGTGTGGCCAAGAATAGAGAGGTACAACGAAGATGGGAGTCGCTGATCTGAGCGAGCTCATTGCTGAGCACCGAACGCTCCAAGAGATCGTGTACGAGACGATACGTCAAGCCGTCCTCAATGGAACCTTTACACCCGGATCCCCCCTTCGACAAGAGACGCTAGCACAGAAGCTCCAAGTGAGTTCGATGCCTGTTCGAGAAGCCTTACGGCGACTGGAGGCCGAAGGGTTAGTCACATTCATAGCTAGGCGTGGCGCTATCGTAAAGCCCCTTGATCCGAAAGAAGCCGATGACGTTTTTCTCGTGCGCACACTCCTAGAGCCCACTGCCGCACGGCTTGCTACTCTGAACTTACAGACCGACCAACTGATGACTCTTCGGGATATCTGTGCGAGATTGGACGACGCTACTAGTGCCAACGATCGAAAAGCCTTTCTGGAACACGACCGAGAATTCCATCACTCGCTCTATTCAGCAGTTAATCGGCCTGTTCTGCTCTCCATGATCAGACAACTCTGGGACCGAAGCGAGATCTATCGAACTGCAGCTGTCTATACCTCAGCTCCGAGATATCACCTACAACAATCTCAAGCCGAGCATCACGCCCTTCTGCAAGCATGTATCCACGGCGACGGCGATGAAGCGGAGCGCGCTACTCGTGCAGGCCTTGAGATCTCGGCCGCTCATCTCAAAAACGCCCTGAAAGAGCTCTTCGCTTAGTACTCCGCCAACGCCCTGAAACGACTCGGCGAAATCACCCACACGACCGCACTTCATCATCGTTTCCCCGTTATCTCTGTTCTAGATCGCTCTCCTAAGCTCCTTGATAACTTCTTTAGCTGTCATCACTTGTCCGAACAATCGTTCGAACTGTTCGAGCGTGGCCTCATGATGCTCGGGCGAATCCTCTGCTACTGCATCCTCCACGATTACAACATCGTATCCCCTATCAGCAGCATCCCTTGCCGTAAGGTCGACACATTGGCTCGTCGATACTCCTACGCAAACCAGTTGAGATAAGGAACGATTCTTGAGCACGGCATCAAGGTTCGACGAGTTGAACGCACTGGCGGACACCTTAACCAGGACCGGTTCGCCTTCCGCTGGAGCTATCTCATCCAGGATCTCAAATTCGCGATTGCCCTTCCGGTTCTGGAACTCCTTCTCCAGAGTACGAATATACGGCACTAAGTCGCCGAAGTCGTGAACCTGGGATCCAAGCTTTACGAACAATATCGCCAGCCCATGCGATCTGAAAAACTGCAGGAGCTGCTGAGTATTCGGCACTACCATCCGCTCAATACGATCGAAGCGATAAGTCCCTTCTTGTTCGCGACTTCGCTCCCGGAGCCATCGACCATATCCTGTTGTCCTGCTCGCGCTGGCGTACTGAAGGTCGATCACAACCAAGGCGATGGACTCCGGCACTAACGGACACTTCGTTACGAACTCCTTTATAGCGTCAGCCAACGGATGCTCCTGAAATATCCTTGCTTCGAGCCGCTGCCCACTTCGCGGCGGAAATAGTCTCGAGACGTTTCTGTGCCAGCTCCGTGATAGCTTTGGCCTTGATCCCTCCTAATATGCCAGCATCGTCTCTCACTACCTCGCCGCCCTGAATAACGCCAACCAGTCGGTCCTGTACGTATCTCAGATTATCTCTGGGATCGCTTCGCAGTATCAGCATATCAGCCAACTTACCTTCCTCGATCGTGCCGAGTTGTGCGTCTACGCGCAGAGCCCGAGCCGCTTCTATTGTCGCCGATGCGATCGCCGCATCTGATGACAGTCCGCACTCTTGGTACCACACAAGTTCGTCAGCGTTCGCTCCGTGAAAGTGAGCCTCGACCCCACCACAATCTGAACCCATCGCGATCTTCACACCTCGTTGGATGGCATACGAGATTCGCTCGAAAATTCCGTCGCGCTCGCATCCGAAATCACTCGCCCACGGCATGTCCGGAGCGGGCCCCTGCTCCACGATGTCTACGACCTCTCCTAGCGTTGGTACAAGGTGAATATCGGCTTTCACAAGCCAGTCACAAGCTTCCTCTGTCAAGTACCATCCATGCTGTATGGTTTCCGCACCACCTCGAGCGACATTTATCATAGCCTCTCCCCCCATAGCATGCGCGGTAGTTCGCTTACCCAGACGCCGCGCCTCACAAAAAGCCGCTTCAATCTCATCCGGCGTCGATTGAACTGTAGTCCAGTCACCTGAGAACTCAGGGCCATCCGCGCTCACAACCTTGATCACGTCCACTCCGGCAAGCGATAGTTCCTTAACCCTTCTCACGGCCTCTACCGACCCCTCGACTCCACGATTCGGTTCCCAGAACGAGCCATGTCCTCCTGGGACGAACACGCCAGCACCTGCGGCGAGAATTCTCGGGGCCGTTATAAGACCTTCACGTTGAGCATTCCGGAGGAAAATGTCTAAATAGTCACGTGCTCCGAGATCCTGAACCGTCGTGACTCCAGACTGTATCGTTACAGCTGCTGCCTCCACAGACTCAAGGACAGCTTTGGCCAAAGGATCCGCCATCTTATAGCTCAGCGCGTTGTCTCCCTGGCCGAGCGCCTTATCACCTCCCACGAGGTGGGTATGTAAATCGATGAGACCGGGCATCACGACTCGGCCATCGAGAGGAACAATCTCGTCAACAGCCGGCAGAGATAATGAGGACCCTACTTTCACTATCCTCCCGTCAAAGATCTCTATGGCTCCATTCGAGTGCTCGCGTCCATCGCCAGTAAGAATTAGTGCGTCTACTAAGGCGTAATGCATCAGTTACCTCCTACTACAGGACTCCGTCCATGGCCTCGGCATCAAGGCACAGTATCGCGTAATCAAAGGCTCCTAGTCGTCCGGCGGTATTGTTTCCTCTGCGGCCCTACTCAGCGTCATGCCGACGGCGCGAGTGCAAGTACTCTCGCTGGGTTATGGACCAACATCTTTTCGATATCAAATTCTGAGATTCCCACCTGGCGAAACATCAGCAATCCCGATGTGACAATATGATCATAGCCGAATCCGCCATATTTCCGAAGATCCATCTTCATACATACATCTTGTGAAAGGAGGAGTTGATCAGCAAAGCCGGCGTCAATCATCGCCTTAATGAGTTCAACCCGTTTAACATCACTGCCGAAGGCCAAGTCGATATTGTCGGCATAATACTCTCTACCCAGACTGTCGTATTCCACAAACGCGCCTCGATCAGCAACCGCTAGATGATAATCCAAATCAGGATGCCCGTCCAAGTGCCCCATGATCATCCGATCTGGGGATAGACTCTCTTCCATCAGTATATCCATAACTTTGAACGCTCCCTTGCCGCGTGGGTCGAGATGTACGCTCACACTGGCTCCGGTGTGTCGTGATGCTCGGGCAGCTGCCCTTAGTACCTTCTCCTCTTCGTCCGTTATATCACCTACTTTCCCGTAGTCGGTACGTTTCTTCGAGATCCCGCTCGTTCCGATCTCACCTATGAACCCTGCTCGTACACCCGTATCTCGTATTCCTACCTCAATGTCACGTACGAATAGCTCTGCAATGTCGTCAATTCCCATTTGCTCTATCCAGTCCGGATGAGCTGGCTCGACATATACCCCTGTGCCCTGAATAATATGAAGGTTTGTCGACCTCGCCAAGCGCCGGAGACCTAGTGGATCCTGTCTCAGTCCGATGACGGTGCAGTCAACAATCGCATTGCCTCCCCCTAGCTTGAATCTAAGAACCTCCTCTCGTGCGACCTCTTCATCAAACAGTCTGAGATTGTCGAGCGTTAGACTAAAAGGAAACCTTCGCAATAAACCAAGTATCTCCATACGGACTGGCGTTTCAATATATGCCTGGCGTGTTGCTTCATCGGGATATACAAAGTTACATGTGAGATCGATAAATAGGTGCTCATGCATAAGCGTCACACCAAGTTCGTTAGCTGGAATCGGACCCAGTACAGTAATTATCTCACCCGAGGCGGACATCCGTTAACCTCCCTCGTTGTTGTGTCGCTGTATCGCGGCCTTCTCGTCTTCACACTCGGTGCGCTCTTTGAGGGAGTCCATTGGACCCTTGTTCTTCATCCTTGTCCACCGAGACACAGTCTTTTCTCCCGATACCCATCTGAGCGGCCTACGCGCCATGAGCCCTTCCGGTCGAATGATGATCGCTGCAGTCAACAAAAGCCCAAGTATCCAGAAGCGATCCAATGTGACGACCCTAAGGAACTCCGGTATGACTTTGATACCTATAGCTGCAAGTGCAGCGCCCAAGGGGCTTGCCATCCCACCAATCACCAGAAAGGTCAGCAACTGAATCTCCGCTTGAAAACCCAGTTCGGAAAATACAGCAAGACCGATGAAGTGTACACGCATACCGCCGGCCAGCCCCGCTAGTGCAGCACCACAACCGAACGCGAGGACCTTCACTAGGCGCGTCGGTATTCCTAGCGACGCGGCTGCGGTCTCATCCTCGCCCACCGCTAATACCGCGAGTCCCGCTCTAGTCTGCTTCAGGAATATAATCGCCAAGAGCAACAGAGCCAGCACTGAAGATGCGAAGACGAATGTAGTTCGAATTGGGACGCCTCCGAAGCCAAGGGATCCCCCGAAGTAGCTCGCGTTCACGAATGCCACCCTTATAGCCTGCCCGATAGCTAAGGTAGCGATTCCTAGAAGTAGTCCTCGGAGATTCAGCCCTAGTGCCGCCACCGCCATCCCTATCAGGCCGGCAACGGCAGCACCTGCCATGATACTTGGCAAGTAACTGCTACCCAACACGGTTGCCGCAAACCCCCCCGCATAGGCACCGACACCCATCAACGCGCCGTGCATCACCGAGAATTGACCCGATGCAACCGTTATGTAAAGTCCGATCACAGCGATAGCCAGTATCACGGCGTTGGTCGCCACAGCTTCTTGGTACGGTGTCATACCCTTGGCCTCTCATAGTTCGGTATCGTCGCTTGTCGCTTCATCGCTCCGTCCAAGAAGGTCACGCCTTCAACCCGCCCGCATACTGCGGCCCATCAGACCATCGGGCTTCACGAGTAACACTCCTACTAAACCTACAAGTCCCGCAATATCCTGCCAACTAGAACCCAGATATGCAACAACCAGTCCCTCTGCGCCACCCAGCGCCAAACCGATTATGGCAGAGCCGCCTAGGCTTCCCCCTCCAGCGACCAACGCAACGATGAACATTTTCAAAGCCACTGACTGTCCGATGAACGGACCGATACTTCCAAAGAGGTTACTGAGTAGTACACCGGTCAGGGCGGCTACCGCACTAGCGACGACGACAGTGAGCAAGCGAAGCCGAGCAACATGGATACCTAGCGTGGCCGCGACGACACTATCCTCTGCGAGTGCGCGGATCTCGCGACCGGTTCGAGTAGATCGTATCCACCACGAAAGCGCCAAAATAAAGAGGACCATCAGGATGACAATCGCCAGCTGGGCATCCGATATTTGTACAGGGCCTACTTGCCGGAAGGTGTTTGGTATGAGCTTCGGATATACGCGTGGCCTTGTACCTGCCAACCGTGCGACCGCGTGTTCGAGAAAAATCGCCACACCTAGCGTCGCGATGAATACTGCTAATACTTGCCTATGCTCGATCCATCGTATTACTGTAATATATAGCAATGCTCCAGCAACAATTCCTGTGACTAATCCCGCGGCGAGACCGAAGACAAGGCCGCCACCAAAAGCGGTTACAACCACGAGACTAACGAAGGCACCTAGCATGATGAAGTTAGCATGAGCAGTATTCAGAATACCGACAACACCATAGATGAGGTTAAAACCTACTGCGACAAGGCCATACACGGAACCTATTACGAGTCCGTCAGTGAGAGCCTGAAGAGCGATCCGCATGTCTTTCTCCTAAGCCAATCAGGTTAGATAGGCTTCGGCTACACGCCGATCCTCTCGAAGCTCTTTTGTCAATCCCTCCAACACAAGTCGTCCTCTGTCGAGTACATACATGCGGGATGCCACTTCCAGAGCTAACTGGAGATTCTGCTCAACCAGCAAGACACAGAGATCACGTTCTTCCATGAGAGAACGTATGGCCGTAAGTACACTGCGTACTGCGAGCGGGGCTAATCCTACAGTCGGCTCATCTACCAGAAGAACAGCTGGATGCATCAGAAGGGCACGTCCCAGCACTAGCATTTGCTGTTCCCCTCCCGAGAGATCCCCGGCGCGGGCCATCTTGCGTTTCGCCAACTCAGGAAATAACTCGAACACAGAGTCCAAGCTCTCCATTACTTCTGCAGAAGTAGACGCTTGTCGATCCTGACCAACACTTCCGCCGAGTGTGAGGTTCTCCATTACGGTCATACCTGCCAATATACCACGTCCTTCCAGTACCAAAGCGAGACCTGCCTGTTTTACTCGTAAGTGAGGTGGAAGTTGAGTTATGTCACAACCACTGGGTATCTGGATAGACCCTTCCCACGGTTGTACGAGACCAGCGATTGCTTTTACGAGCGAGCTCTTACCAGCGCCGTTCGCCCCAACGATAGCCACGAGTTCCCCTCGGTCTGCCCACAGCGAAACTCGCTCCAAGGCGCGAATCGGACCGTAAGCCACCGAGATTCCATCAACCCGCAATGCGCAGGATCGTTCAACACGATGCTGTCGCTCTTCCACTGTTACGTCCCTAAGTAGACGGCGCGTACCTGGGGGTCATTCCGGATGGCGTCCGGGCTGCCAATTGCAATGACCCGTCCAAAGTCCAAGGCCACGATCTCGGTCGCTAAGTCCATAATAAACGGAATGTTATGCTCAACAATCAGAATCGAGATCCCCGCCTGAGGCAGAGTCTCCACAATTGCCTTGAGCTCGCGTGCTTCTTTTGCGGTAGCACCTGCACTAGGTTCGTCCAAGAGAAGCACTCGAGGTGTTGCAAGCAGCGCCCGTCCGAGTTCAATCTTTCGTTGAATCAACAACCCCAGTTCACCAGACCGTCGATTCGCGACATCCTGCAAAGAAAGTAGCTCCATCATCTCCTCGGCGACGGCGACGCGCTGTTTCCTACTTCTGCGCTCGCCTCTCCGGTGGCGGACGCCAGCGGTCTCAAGGTACCGGCCTTCCCTTCTCGTATGACTACCAGCGAGGTACTGAGGCGCCAGAAACGACTCAAATACCGTAAGTTTTGGAAACATTCGAATGTTCTGGAACGTGCGTACCACTCCGAACCTAGCGACCTCTTCAGGTCGTCTTCCGTGGATTGGTACATCACCTAGAAAGACGGTTCCCGTATCAGGCGGTATGAGACCCGTTATACAGTTGAAGACCGTCGTCTTGCCAGCTCCGTTCGGACCGATCAACCCGACTAGCTGCCCTGCTCCGACCGTAAATGACACGTCCGTGAGGGCTCTCAGCCCTGCGAATGCCTTGGATAGGCCCGCGATCCTCAGATCACCAGCGTTTTTGGCGATGTGTCCTTCCTCCCGATATAGCACCCGGTACCCGGTACAAGTATGCCCTTGTCTCGCATCCCTTCGCTACGTATACAAACAAGTCTAGGAACCGTACAGAAGTAGCCCTATACGGTTCCCAAACGTACCCAACTATCTTGACTTACGCTCTACGGCGCCGAGACCATCGGCATGACATCCCATGCGACGTAACCCTCTGGCCCGAGCACTTGGAACCACAGATCCAGAATGGCGAAATTGTTCTTTCCATCGTTGACGTATTGGTGCAGACATTCGGTGCACTCTGCAGGATCAAGATTCTCGAGTGCCTCACGGATGGCTCCGCGCTCAAGGGAACCAGCGTTCTCCATGGCATGATACAGGAGATAGACCATATCCCAACCGTACAGCGACAATGGGTCAACAGTTCCGCCGTGCTTCGCTATGTAGACTTCCTTGTATGCGATCACTTGGGGCCTGGTCGGATCGTGAGTAACCGAAGTCAACATGCCCTCAGCGCCGCCATCTGATAACGCAAGAAGACGGTTGTCGGCTAGGCCATCATTGGGACTCACCCACGGAAAAACGAAGCCGCGGTCCCTTGCTTCCTTTGTGAAACGAGCAGCGACCTCAACTGACATCAGAGTCAAGACTGCATCCGGATTTGCCTCTTGTAGTCCGCCTATCTGGGGACCATATTGTGGCTGATCTGTCGTTATCTCCGCTTCATAGACGAGATCCAAGCCCATCTCATCGAGCTCTTCTTTGACGACTCCGATGGTGAACACTTGTGCAGCGTTGTCCTTGTCAATGACGGCTGCGACCCGTGTAGCACCGAGTGCCTCCAGAATACCTCGAGTGCTCATTTTCACCTGGAGCTCGTAATCCATAGTATTCTTGAAGCTCCACGGTTGATTCTCAGGGGCCACCAGGCCGGATGCCGCAATATAAGGTACACCAATTTCGTTGGCTGCCTCCTGCCCAGGAATGAGATTGGCCAGATAGGTCGGGCCAATGATCGCCACAATGTCGGGATCTGTCCCGAGCTTCCGAGTCATCTCCACAGTCGGCGCGTTCTCTGATGCGTTGTCTTCGATCTTAAGGTTGAAAGGTCTGCCATCAAGACCGCCGCCCTTCGCATTGATATCATCAACCGCTAGCAGAGCAGCGTTCGCTAGGACCTGACCGTAGTGCCCAGCAAAACCCGTCAGCATCTCAATCACGCCGATGTCGATCGGGGCAGTCGACACTGCCTCTGTCGTGGCTGGTGCTGCCGTCGTTGCAGGTGCGGCAGTGGTCACAGTCTCGCCGTCGTCGGCGCAGGCTGTACCCACAAGCGCCACCAATGCCAGCAGTGCAACAGTATTTCGAATCTTCATGTTCTTCCTCCCGATCAGCTCGCCTCCGCGTTAAATATCCTCCCGGTTACACACGGACGCTCTCGTTTCTAAACAGTCTTCACTGGTCACAGTAATACCTGTTCACAGTAATCTGTCTGTGGGTCCTATCAAACCACTCTCCGTAAGCGGTCTGACGTCCTGTTCGGTGCCATTGCCTATCCTTACGGCAGCCTCCCTGATCCGATTAGCGGCTTCAATTACTACATCATCGTCTCCCCCAACCTCGAGGCGGATACACATTGGGTCGGCAAAATAACCCCCGCTTTCGGAGGGTACGCCAAACTCAGTGAGTAGAACCTTCGAAAACTGTTCGCCGACTATCCCAAGTTCTTCGACATTGATAAACAAGAAAGGGGCACCGCGTGGCACAGCGAAACGCAACCCAGGCGCTCCTCTCAGGCCTTCGATCATCAGATCGCGCGCTCGCTGGAATCGAGAACTAATCTCCTTCAGCCAGTCCTGTGGGCCATCCAGAGCTGCCTGAGCAGCGTGCTGCACCACTAGGTTGACCGCAAGGCAGTTCCATTCGAGGATCTTGCGGAACTGGGCTATAAGCGGTGGGGCTGCCACAATAAAACCAACCCTCCACCCGCGCATAGCATAACTCTTGGTCATACTATAGATCGTGACTATACGCTGAGACTGCTGAGATGACTGAGTGAGGCTTCCAGTACTTATGTGTTTATATCCATCGAAGAGCATATTATCGTAGGCCTCATCCGAGACCACGAGGAGATTGTGTTTTTCGGCAATGGCGATTGCGTCTAGTAGGTCCTGCCGACTGGCCACGTATCCAGTTGGATTCGTTGGTGTGTTTAGTATTAGCAATCTTGTACGGCTGGTTACAGCCCGATCTATCAACTCAAGATTCCATCTCCAGCCTGTCTCAACCGACGACGAGGCATGAACGGCCTTAGCTCCAACTAACTCGAGTATCCCGTTGTACTGGTAGCAGGGAGAGGGCATGACCACCTCGTCCCCCGGCTGCAAGAGACCAGCAAAAACTATGGAGAGGCCGTGATTCGCAGCGTTAGTCACGAGTATCTCGCTTCGTGGGTCAGCATCGATGCCGTTATCCCTGTGTAGTTTTGCCGCGAAAGAGCGCCGTAAATCCCACAGGCCCTGCGACGGCGCCGCATCGGGTTTGCTAAGAGCGCGAGCAGCAGCTTCATGTACGTGCCGAGGGGGAGACCAATATGGGCTCCCTTCAAGCTGCAGGACTGGACGACCGGCGGCCCTTAGGGCTGCAGCGTCATCAGCGGTCAGACGGGACGCAACGCGAGACAGAGCACTTATCTTCGCCGGTATGGCAGATTCCGGGTGCCAGATCATCGCTACCTCGATATTCGATCGAATACTATCGCCTAAGGCTCATGCCCGCAAGTAGTTTGTGACCCCTCGGCACGCTCAAACTCCCGACGTGGCCGTGCCCGGGCCGAGGATCGACTACCTGCGCGAGGTCGTGCGCTGGCTTGACCACTAGTGCCGGGGCAGGGACACGGGGATCATGGACGAACCGCCTGTCGTCATCTACGTGCAGCACTCCGAGCTGCCGGTCGTCGACCGCCTCGACTCGTCCGGGGAGTGGCGCGCCCAGGCCGAATGGCCGTCACCCGGCTGCGAGCAGCGGGCGCTCTACCTGACGGAGAATGCCGTACTGGCGGAAGGTCCGGGCGCAGACGGCGCCGACGCTTTCGAGTACGACCCGACGGTCGGCGTCTGCGGCGGGCTGTGGTCGGGCGGCCTCGAGTTCGGGCTCCCCGGCGACCAGCGCCCTGACGAGGCGTTCTCGCTCGTCTACACATCGCCGTCGCTCGACGAGCCGTTGACGGTTGTCGGGCGGGCGCGGGCATTCCTGCACGTCTCCTCGACCGCCCCGGTGATGGGCTATGCGGTCAGCCTCTCCGACGTCTCTCTCGACGGGAGTTCTCACCTCATCGCCAAGGGGATGCTGAACGCGACGCGGCGGCGGTCGCTGATCGACCCGGAACCGCTCACCGCGGGCGAGGTGGTCGAACTCGACATCCCGATCGACGCGACTGCTTGGCGTTTCGCCTCCGGCCACCGCATCCGCGTGGCCATCGCGAGCGCCGACTTCCCGAACGTGTGGCCGACCCCCCGAGCCGGGGCGGAACGAAGTACACCGCGGGGCTGGCACGCCCTCCCGGCTCGTCGTTCCGGTCGTCCCCCTGCAGGGGAGCGCGACGCCCCCTCACTGAAGGAGGTCACACCGTTCTCCGCCGACATCCAGCCGCCTCGTTGGGAGGTCACGCGCGATGTGCTGACAGGCAGGACAAAGGTCACGATCGACTTCACGAAGACGAATCGCGTCAATTCCTCGACGGTCGTCCGCCAAGAGGTGCTGATGGTGAGCGAGGCGGACCGCCGCGACCCGGCGCATGCGAACTCCCGCGGGCGCTTCCTCGCCCGGGTCGAACGCCCGGGGCAGACGATCCAGGCACGATCGGACATCGCCATTCAGGGGACACGCTCCGCCTTCCAGATCGTGATCGACCTCGACCTGCGCCTGAACGAGGCACGCCACTTCGCCAGGCGCTGGACCGCCTCGGTGCCCCGCCAACTCCTATAAGGAGAGTTGGCGCTCGGTCTGGTGCGGTCCTAACTCCGCTGCCCGTAAGGGATCGTATCCCACCCCGGGCGCCGAGTTAGCTGTTGGCCACGGCTCTTGCAGTTCGACCGGCTAGGCGTGCTCCGCATCCAACCCTGCGTCGACACGCGCCATGAGTTTGAGTGAAGGAAAGGACACGAATAGCGTGGCGAGATGACGTCCTCCCTCACCTGGCTCGACTACTCGGAGAGGGACCGGCGTCGTGCTCTTGACGTCATCGACCTGTTTAGGGAGACCAGTACGGTCGACGAGCTCGGGCTGGCAACCGTCCGCAACAGCTTTTCGAATCTCTTTTTCCCCGGGACCAGCACGGTCCAGACCCGGGCGTGCTACTTCCTGCTCGTACCGTGGACGTTCCTCCGGCTCGAACGCTTGCGGACCTCATCAAACAAGGTCGAGGCAAGGGCTCGGCGGGCGGAACTCAACCTGTCAAGACGAATGCTGGGCGGGGACGACACACTGGGTGTGTTCGGTTCCCAAGCAGGCGACGCGCTGAAGCGGCTTCCGAGCGAGGTCTACTGGGGCGGGCTCGGGAGCTGGGGTATCTGCACGTTCTCAGCTCACAAGTGGGCGTATTTTCGATCGCTCGACGGCTTCTACCGGCGCGGCGACCGGTTCCGGAGCACACTGTGCGACCCAGAGGGTAGAAGCGCGCCTCCCGCGAACTGGCACCCTCATGTTCCGGACCCTCCACTCGGGTTCCCTTACGAGAACGTCTCGGCTGTCCTCCGCCGCCAGGACGCCGAGTACCTCCAAGACCGGATACAGGCCAGGCATCCTGACAGCCTCTTAGCCGTGCTCGCAGGCCGGGCTAATCCGGTGGATCTCCAGGCACATCGACCATGGCATCTCTCTCAACTCAATCAGCTAACTCCGGCCCTCCGAGAGCAGCTGCGCAATGCGGAGTTGTTTGCCGTCTATATGCAGGGGGCGGTGCTCCTTTACAACCTCATGCTCTCCGAACTGCGAGAGCATGGCGAGTGGACGGAGGAGTACCGGCGCAGGCTGGAGGACTGGGCCGCCGAAGTCGACGCGCTCCGGCCAGCTGCAGGGGATTGGAGGCCGGACGGGGTGTGGCGGGTCGTTAGGGCCTCGGGCCGGTCACTCGGCTATCCGACCCGGCTCTTCGTCGAACGTTGGGTTGAGGATCTGGGGCGAGGTGGACCCAGGGCCGTCGTCGCCGACAACTCCACCGCGCGAACTCTTGTCAAGGACCGCGAAGTTCAACTCAAGCGGGCCCGCGCGCGGTTGACAAACTCGCGGCGGCTTGAACTGTGGGGCGGGGATTCCGGGACGGGCCGGATGGCTTACCGGTGGGGCGCAGCGAAACGGATCCTCACGGACATCTTCGACGGGCTGACGAGGGGCGAGGGCGATGCTCGGCACGCGTGAGCGGACGCTCCTCCTGGAAAACCTCCGCCCGCCCGCAGGCTACCGGCTGCAGCGCGCCGTGGGGACCAGCTTCACGCTGGACCTGATGGCGCTGCTGACGGCACCGCTTGCCTTCACCTTCTTCGACGCTCATGACGAGGATGGAGCGCCCCTGGCCGACCCGGTGGCACTGCTCGAAGCACTCCGGCGGCATGCCGAGAAGGTCACACTCTTCTGCCAGGCCGGCGCGATCAGCGTGCCGAGCCCGGACCAGATCCTGTTGGCGTACCTAGAAGGCTCGGTGATCGAGGTTGAGCCCAAGCTGGGCGGAGGGATCTTCCACCCGAAGGTCTGGGTACTCAACTTCGAGTCCACGGAGGGACCCGCCATCTACCGGATCTTGTGCCTATCCCGCAACCTGACGTTCGCCCGGGCCTGGGACACCTGCCTCCGTCTTGAGGGAGATCTCAAGGAAGAGGGCAATTACTCGAGGAACGAGCCCTTCGCAGACTTGCTCTTGCAGCTCCCAGGGCTTGCTATCCGGGAAACCGGACCCGAGTTGCGCGAGGACCTCGAGCGAATGGCCGACGAGGTCCGGCAGGTGGACTTCAAAACGCCGCGACCCTTCACCGACTTCAAGGTCCACAGTCTCGGCCTGAGTGGAAGCCATGTATGGCCCTTCCCGACGGCTGGACGGAGCTTGGCGATCTCGCCATTCCTCGCCGGTTCAACTGTCCGAGGCCTCGTGCGTCAGCACGGGCTCGAAGTCCTGATCTCGCGACCGGAGGCCTTCGCGGATGTCGTCCGCCGGATAGGGATCGAGGCCCTGCCACGGACATGCTACGTGCTCTCATCCGGAGCGGGCCTCGATGCCCGCGACGCAGAGGAGGAGGGGGAGGAGCAGCCGGACGGCCAGCCGCCAGTCGAAGACGGGATCGAACTCTCGGGCCTCCATGCCAAGCTGTTTCTGTTCGAGAATGGCCCTGAGACGCGGCTGTTCACAGGCTCGGCCAACGCGACCGGCGCCGCCTATCACGCCAACGTCGAAGTGCTGGTCGAACTGGTCGGAAAAACGAAGCACTGTGGCATCGACGCCCTCCTCGGACTCGAGGAAGATCCGAAGCTTGAGACCCTCCGATCGCTCCTGCAGGAGTACCACCCTCCTACATGCCCCGGCCCACCGCCTTGCCATAGGGAGTTGGAGAGAGAATCAGACCGGTTGGTGCGGATGCTCGCAGCCGTACCGCTCAAAGCTACGGCGCAGCATGTGGACGCTGAAGAGCTGTGGGACATCACCTTGTCTGGAGAACTCCCGGAGATACCCGAAGGCCCGAAGGTCAAGGTATGGCCGGCGACACTTCCTTCGAAGGCGGCCTTGCGAATCGATGGCCTCGGGAAAGCGCGGCATGAGTCGGTCGAAGCGGCCGAGCCCACCGACGCAATCGTGACCTTCAAACGGATGTCTTTCGAAGCGCTGACCGCATTCTTCGCCTTCGAGGTGTCGCTACAGGAAGAACAATGCGAGGTACGGCAACGGTTCGCTGTCACGGCCGAGTTGGTCGGTGCGCCCGAGAACCGGAGCGGCTGCTGCGCTCGCTCCTTCAGGATCGCCACCGGGTGCTCCAACTCCTGTTCCTCATATTGATGGGTGAGGACGCCGACGTGTTGACGTTCGTGCAGGCAGAGCGCCGTCGCGCGGACACGCAAGGACCTTTCGGAGGCTGGCACCGGGGGACCCTGCTGGAGGCGCTCCTCCGGACTCTGAGCCGGAACCCGACACAGATCGACGACGCGGCCCGGCTCATCTCCGACCTCGAGAGGACCCCGGAGGGGAAGGAGCTCCTGCCGGAAGGCCTTAGCAAGATATGGGAACCGGTGTGGGCAGCGCGGGAGACGCTCAGGTCATGAGCCCGCGAAGAGCGGGGGAGCGCCCCGACACCAACGCCGTCCTCGACGGCCTTAAGGGATTCCAGCGTGACACCGTCGAGTACGCATTCGAGCGGCTCTACCAGGCGGAGGACTCGACCCGCCGTTTCCTGGTTGCCGACGAGGTTGGCCTCGGGAAGACACTGGTGGCGCGCGGAGTGATAGCGAAGGCGCTCGACCACCTGTGGGAGGGGCCCGACAGCGTCGAGCAGATCGACATCGTCTATATCTGCTCCAACGCACAGATTGCCAGGCAGAACGTCCGCCGGCTCCAGATCGGCAGCGGCAGGTTCGTCCGCGCAGCCCGGTTGGGGCTGCTGCCGCAGGAGATCCACGGCCTGAAGGAGAACAGGGTCAACTACCTAGCGCTCACACCCGGAACCTCGTTCGACCTGAAGAGCAGTATGGGAAGACGTGAGGAGAGGGTCCTCCTCTACCACCTGTTGCAGCGTGTGTGGCCGGATCGCCGCAAGGCCCCCATGAACCTCCTCCAGGGGTACGTGAAGAAGACGGGCTACTTCCGCTGGGAACTGAAGGAGTTCAAGCGCCGGCGGCGTATCGACGACGACCTCGCAGAGGCATTCAAACGTCGTCTTGTCGAGGAGGGCGAGGATCTCACAAGAGAGTATGAGGACCTGTGCAGGCGATTCCGGAACAGTCGAACAAGAATCCCGTGGGCCGATCGATCGCAGCAGATCTCGTTCATCGGCAAGGTGCGCTCGATGCTGGCTGAAGTCTGCGTGACGGCGCTCGAGCCCGACCTCGTGATCCTCGACGAATTCCAGCGCTTCAAGCATCTCCTGGACGGACAGGATGCGACCGCAAAGCTGGCCAAGCAGCTCTTCACCTATTCCGACGAGACTTCAGACGTGCGCCTCCTACTCCTCTCGGCGACGCCCTACCGGATGTACACACTGCACCATGAGAGTTCCGAGGACGACCACTACCGGGACTTCCTGCGAACTGTCGAGTTCCTTGACCCCGGCCTCAGGGAGAGCGGCGCACTCCGTGGCCTGCTGGACGACTACCGGCAGGCCATGTACCGGATCGAGTCCGAGACGGAGCCAATCATGCGGATCAAGAAAGACATCGAGTCGGAACTCCGGCGCGTCATGTCGCGGACCGAGCGGGTGCGGGCATCTGCGGAATCAGACGGGATGATGAGCGAAGTACCGAGCGCGGGATTGCAACTCACTGCAGAAGATGTACAGGACTACCTCGCGCTCCAGAAGATCGGCCGCGAGGTGAGACAGCCGCAGGTCCTCGAATACTGGAAGTCGGCGCCGTACCTGCTGAGCTTCATGGACGACTACAAGCTCAAGACCGAGGTCGTCGCGAAGCTGGACATGTCGCCGAAGGACGGTCTCGCCAAGCTCCTGACCGAAGGCAGGCGGGTGTCTCTCTCCTGGGAAGAGGTGGAGGCCTACGCACGACTCGACCCGGCGAACGCGCGCTTGCGAAGCCTTCTCGAGTGGATGGAGCTTGGAGAGGCGTGGAAGCTCCTCTGGCTGCCCCCTTCGCTTCCGTACTACGCCGAGTCGGGTCCCTGGAAGGCGGCCCGCCGCCGGCAATTCTCCAAGCGTCTGATCTTCTCGACCTGGCAGGTTGTTCCCAAAGCGGTCGCAAGCGTGGTGAGCTACGAGGTGGAGTGTCGTGTCTTCCGGCGTTTCGACGACTCGATCCGCAACACGCCCGATGAACGCCGGAGGCGGCGACCGCTGCTGCGGTTCGCCTACTCGAACGAACGTCTCACGGGGATGCCGGTACTCGGGATGCTGTACCCAAGTCCCAGCCTCGTCGAGCTGGGCGATCCCGTCTCGGTGGCCGAGGGCGAGCCCACCTTGGAAGACACCGTTGCCCGAGCCAAGGCAAGACTCGAACCGCTCCTTGCCGGACTCACCGGGCCGTATCTCGACAACGCGCGAGAGGACGAGAGCTGGTATTGGGCAGCCCCGATCCTGCTCGATCTTGACCGCCACGGCACGTCGACCAGGGATTGGTTCGGTCGTCGGGACCTCCCAAGCCAGTGGAACGGCGCGGCGGAGGACGATGACGAGGGCTCCCGGTGGGTGGACCATGTCGTGGAGGCAAAGCGGCTCATCGAGGAGGCTTCCACCGGATCGCCGGACCTCGGACGGCCACCTGCGGATCTGGCGGAGGTCCTCGCCACGCGATCCGTAGCGGGCCCCGCGACGAGCGCCCTTCGGGCCCTTACCCGTGCCTCGGGTCCGGGAACGGCGGAGGCGCTCGCGGCCCGCGACGCCGCCGCCCGGATCGCGTGGAGCTTCCGTACGCTGTTCAACCTGCCTGAGGCTACGTACCTCATCCGAGGCGAGCGGCCCGGGGACGACACGCCCTACTGGCGGCAGGTCGTGGACTACTGCGCGGACGGCAACCTCCAGGCCGTGCTGGATGAATACGTCCACACACTGCGGGACCTCGAAGGGCTCTTCGCAGCCGACCAAGAGGAGGCATGGAGCACGCTGGCCGCGGTCGTGTCAGCCGCGCTGTCGCTCCGCACGGGCGCTCCGCGCGTGGACGAAGTCAGGCCCGGCCACGATTCCGTCCGGATCGATCACCACCGCATGCGCAATCACTTCGCCATGCGCTTCGGCGCTCAGGAGCGCGACGACGGCAAGGCCGGAGCACGCGAGGGGCAGGTACGGCAGGCTTTCAACTCTCCGTTCTGGCCCTTCGTCCTCGTATCCACCTCCGTCGGCCAGGAAGGCCTGGACTTCCACGCCTACTGCCATTCCGTCATGCACTGGAACCTTCCGTCAAATCCCGTCGACCTCGAGCAGCGCGAAGGCCGCGTTCACCGCTACAAGGGCCACGCCGTGCGCAAGAATGTCGCGGAGAAGCACGGGGACGACGTCCTCGGTGGTCCCTCGGAGGACGTCTGGTCAGCCCTGTTCGAAGTCGCTCAGGAACAGTCATCGAACGAGGGTGGGCTCGTCCCCTACTGGCTCTTCCCGGTCCCGGGCGGCGCGCGGATCGAACGGCACGTCCCGGCGCTCCCTCTGAGCCAGGACGCGTCCCATCTCCGAGCTCTCAAGCGGTCCCTTGCTGTCTACCGAATGGTCTTCGGACAGCCGAGACAGGACGATCTGATGACTTTCCTGATCGAGCGGTGCAACCCCACGACCCTGGGGAAGATCGGGCCCTTGTTACGTATTGACTTGTCTCCGCGGCCGGCGGAACCCTAGTAACGCGGTCGGGGACCCACGGGCCTGGGATGTCGTGACCTGCCGGCTCCGGCACCTGTGAACATGAAGGTCATCGGACCGCATAGGGACGGGCTGGGCGAGGGGTAGATCGGCGTCCCGTGCAGCTCATGCAGCACGCCCGCCGCCACATGCCGGGGTCGCCCGGCAGTGTTTTCGCCGGGCCGCCCTGTCTCACACTAATAGGCAAGTCGCCACTTGCCTGTTAAGGTACGTGCCGGTGGCCGACATCTACAAGTGTTGACGATCGTCGAGATTCCCCGGTCTCGATCAGTGAATTTCCCCACCCTG
>JAPPMG010000036.1 GCA_028819215.1 Bryobacterales bacterium | reverse complement strand
TCCGCCGGAAATCTTAACATCGGAAATTTGGCAGAGGGGAGGATCCCTGAGGCTAGGAATTTCCGGCCTGTCTCCTGGTCCGTCTCCGCGTAGTTTTCCTGGATGAAGCTCCGCGTGCGGCGCACTAGATACAACCGCATTAGGTCACGCCAATCGTCGGCGTGTTCGCTAAAGTCAAAGGCTGCTAGCGTGCGGGGCGAGGCTTGGTGGCGCCTGCTGAACTCGACCTCACCTAACTCTCGCAGAAGTCGTTCGGGGCGGATGCCCAGATCCTGGTCTTCCTCAACGAAAATCCGGAGTTGGCTGGACAGGTCCAGATACGTCTTGTTATAGGGAGTGGCCGATAGGAGGATGCACTTGCTTTCATTCGCGCGTACGTACTCTTGGATTGCCCGGTAGCGGCGTCCCTCGCGGTTGCGAAGGTTGTGACTCTCGTCAATGACGACAAGCCGATAGCGGCGCAGGCCGGGCAACTCGCCGAGAACCCTACTCAGGGGAAGCACTCTAGCACGCAGTTGGTACTGGTATACGTAGTCTTCCCACATAGCGACCAAGTTTTTCGGGCAGATGATCAACGTCTCCAGCCCGTGGTCTTCTTCGAAGATGCGAACGACGGCGGTGGCCATAAGTGTCTTGCCAAGCCCTACTACGTCCCCGATGAGTACGCCGTTGCGCTTGTTCAGGTGATGGGCGGCGATCTTGACCGCAGCGGCTTGGAATTCGAACAGCCGGTCATCGAGTACTTTGGGAATCCTGAACTGGGCAAGACCGGCACGGGCTTCATGAGAGAGGTGATAGGCCATCTTGAGGTAGACATGGTACGGTGGAATTGGTGCCTCCCGCGCCCAGCTAGCTTGAATGATCTGAATCAACTCGTCTGTAATCTCGACACAGAAACGGTCATTCCATCTGTCTTCAAACCAGCGCTCGAGTTTCAGGGCGGAGTCATGGTCAAGCACATCTACGTTCAACTCGCCCTGCCCTGAGAGGCCCGCAAAGGTTAGGTTGCTACTACCTACGTAGCCAACGATGGGGTTAATAGCGTCGTCGCGAAACAAAAGGTAGAGCTTCGCATGCAGCGGGTGGCGGAGGAAGAGTTTGACGATAACCCTCTTGTCACGAAGCTGCGCGGCCAACTGCCGCAGGGTCCGCTCGTCGGCGTTATTGGGCGCACCAATAGTGAGTTGCTGGCGCAGCTGCTCAGCGAGTTGTACTCTCAGACCGTGAGCCCTCTGGTTGTCCATGCCAGATGGCTTATCGACTAGGCTCAGAGTTTCTCGGAGGTCGTCGTGCGGTAGCCGCTGCATCCCGATAAGGACGCGGCACGGTCCCTCTTCCGGCTGCCAAGTGTCCACCAGCCGAGCAAGACCACTCCAGCCGCGCAGGTTGAAGTAGCCTACGCAGAAGTCCGCTCGGGACGATAGCTCCAAGGTCTGTTGCAACGCGGGCAGGAGCCTTGAGTCAGGATTGAGATTGTCGAAGATCCTCGGCATAGACGTTTTACTCGTTACGACTGGGAAAATGCCCGGAAGTCCTGTATGAAGTGAGGAGCGGTAGCGTGTCTCAGCGACGATAGTCGATGGACTCGTTTGCACTAAGGGAAGGAGAGATATCCCATGAACAAGAGTACAAGAGACAACGAGCGACTGAGGTGGTACCGGTTCTTTGACCAGCCGGTCAGCGACATTGGGATGGACTGCTCAACGCTCCTGAACTACCGACCGAGGGGATTATAGCTGAAAGCAAGCGCAACTCGAACCGTTTCCCGGACTCTTGAGCGGCAATACCGTCGGATCACCACGCCACTAGTCCTACAGTCTGTCGTTGTGAAGACGGTCCCTGACCGCGATCCTACTGGAGTGGCCGGTGACGATCCATCGTCGATCTAGGAAAGCAGTGAGCGGCAGGAGCACCTGCCTTAACTGAATCCGTCAATCCTCTCCGTGCGCCGTGTGGACTTGGTCTGTACTTTGCACGGTAGACTTCATCTGGTCATCCGACATAGAATTCCGAGTACAAGCGCAGGGTAGTCGCGTGATCCGATTCTTAATCGCCGTCAGCCTGCTCGGAGTCCCCGGGGCACTCGGTCAAGACCATATCGACTTCTTCGAAAAGAGTGTCCGTCCCGTGCTGGCTCAGCGCTGCTATCAGTGCCACTCGGCGGAAGCCGCCCGCGCCGGAACGTTGATGGGAAAGCTGCAGCTCGACACCCGGGAGGGTGTCCAGCAGGGCGGGTCCCGGGGCCCCGCCGTCGTACCGGGGCAACCCGATCAGTCAATGCTGATCGAGGCCCTAAAGTACACCGACCGTAACCTGCAGATGCCACCGGGCGGCAAGCTCTCCGACTCGGTCATCGCTGATTTCGTCCAATGGGTGGCCCTCGGCGCACCCGATCCGAGAGACGAGAAGGCTGTCGATACGACAGCCATGGATATCGAATCAGGACGTCGCCATTGGGCCTTCCGTCCCCTGAGTCCGGTCGATCCGCCGGAGATATCCGCGGCAGGTCCAGATGAGGCCGCGTGGATCGACTCGCCGATTGATCGTTTCGTCCTCGCCAAGCTGCGCGAGATGCAGTTTCGGCCTTCACAGCAGGCCGACCGGACCACGCTGATTCGCCGCGCTTACTTCGATCTCATCGGTCTGCCACCACCGCCTGACGAAGTCGAGGCATTCGTGCGAGATTCCTCTGCGGCACCGTTTCGCTCGCTCGTTGACCGGTTGCTCACGAGCCCGCACTACGGCGAACGGTGGGGCCGGCACTGGTTGGATGCGGCTCGGTTTGGTGAAAGCTCTGGTGCACACGAGGGAGACAACGTAATTCACGAGGACGCGTATCGATACCGCGACGCCGTGATTCGCGCTTTCAATGACGACCTGCCTTACGACGAATTTGTCCACTACCAGATTGCCGGCGCTCCGAGGGGTTTTCCAGCCTGGCAGGGGGACCTCGGTATGTTCGTTCAGATTGGAACCAACATGAGCAAGACCGACAACCCAAACGATCGCAAGTTTCACCGCCTCGACGACATGGTGTC
Source organism: Bryobacterales bacterium (assembly GCA_028819215.1). Taxonomy (GTDB): domain Bacteria; phylum Acidobacteriota; class Terriglobia; order Bryobacterales; family UBA6623; genus VXMF01. The sequence continues at coordinate 103,678 of JAPPMG010000036.1, read as the reverse complement.
GGCGACCGGCCAAGCGTTCCTTGCCCTCACGGTCGGCTGTGCGCGTTGCCACGACCACAAGATCGACCCGATCACGGCCGAAGAGTACTACCAGTTGACGGCTGTGTTCTTCGACGAAGCCGAGGTCGAGCCAGACGCGGGCGGCAAGCACGTCCCTTTGGAGGTGACCACACCCCACCTTCTGGCCGGCGGCAGCTGGGCTAGCCCCGTCAAGCCGGTCGAGCCGGGCTTCCTGCGGGTCTTGATGCGGGACGGTCGCAGCCCGAAGGATTGGTCGCCCCGTCCCGAGGCCGCCAATGGCCTCGGGGGGCAGTCTGAGTCATCGAACCTTGGGATGCTTGCGAACTGGCTCACCGATGTCGAGGATGGTGCCGGTGCACTGCTGGCCCGGGTGATCGTCAATCGTATCTGGCAACATCACTTCGGGCGCGGCATCGTCAGCACCCCTAACGATTTCGGCAAACTCGGTACCCAACCCACGCACCCGGCTCTACTTGATTGGCTAGCGTCTCAGCTCATCCGGGAGGGCTGGCAATTGAAACCGATCCACCGGCTGATCATGAACAGCGCCGTGTACAAACAGGCGGCCAGCACGAATCTGGCTCAGGCCGAGCACGATGCTTACAACGAGTACCTGTGGCACCGCAGGCCCTTGCGCATGGAGGCTGAAGTCATCCGCGATCACATGTTGAGCGTCTCAGGCTCTCTGCGTACGGAAATGTACGGGCCAAGCACGCCCATTGGCGACCGCAAGAATCCTTTCAGGGACACGCCCGACACCTGGCGTCGGTCCGTCTACCTCATGTCGCCGCGCTTGCACCTCCATCCGGTCCTCAAGATCTTCGACCCGCCGGACAACACGCAAAGCATCGGCCTTCGTGACGTCAGCACGACACCGAGCAGCACAGCGTTCATGCTGAACGCGCCATTCGTGTGGGAGCAAGCGGAACGCTTTGCACAACGGGTGCGGGACAGAGTCGGAGGCGATCCCGGCCTACAGATCGAATCGGTATACCGGATTGCTCTTTCTCGGCCACCGACCGTGGACGAACGCGAGATCGGCCTGTCGTTCCTCGGTCAACAGCGCGAGGGCGCGTTGGAGGCAGGCAAGGAGCAGGAGTCCTTGGATGCCCCGAGCCCGCTGGTGCAATACTGCCATGCCGTCATGAGCCTGAACGAGTTCATCTATGTGCACTGACGCAGCCTGCGGTGATTGACGGGCTGGTCGGAACTACTGTGGGTTCCGCAAGGAACTCGGCCTGAGCAGGACCTGTAGTACGGGCGCGCGTCGTATGTACGGCGTCCGGATCTCCTTCACACCTCAGCAGCAGCCTCCTTCTCACGGCAAGTAGTGAGTACGGATACCCCTCGTAGGTGCGCGCTTTGGTCCGAACCAGAGCAGATCCGTCAAGAGACGGGGACTGTGACGTCATCTCGCCTGTACAATACAGCCATGCCCTCACCGGCCTGAGCGAGTTCATCCATGTCTACTGACGCAGGCTACGAAACTCGACCGGTTGGCTGGGAGCGCCGTGGGTTCCTCAAGGAACTCGGTCTGGGCGGCATCGCTCTGGCCAGCCTGCTCGCGGACAAGACGGCGAGCGGTGCGACGGCTGACCTCAACGAGCCGCTTGCGCCCAGGAAGTCGCACTTCGCTCCCAAGGCCAAGAACGTCATCTTCCTCTTCATGGTCGGTGGCGCAAGTCAGCTTGAGACGTTCGATCACAAGCCGCTTCTGAAAAAGTACGCCGGAAAACTGGCACGGGACATTTTCTCCAAAGAAGACCTGGAAGGCCTGAATCCGGAGAAGTCGTACACCCATACGCGCATCGTTCCACCGGTGTTCTCTTTCAAGCGCTACGGCCAGAGTGGCGCGTGGGTCAGCGAGATCTTCCCGCACCTGACACAAGTGGTCGACGACATCGCGTTTATCAACTCGATGCACACCGATTCGGCCATTCACTCCACGGCCCAGATCCTCATGCACACGGGTTATTCCAGACAGGGCCACCCCAGTCTTGGCTCGTGGGTGACCTACGGACTGGGGACGGAGAACCGGAACATGCCGGGATTCGTGGTGATGGCGGACGGCCGACCGTCGGGAGGGCGCGCACTTCACGATTCTGGTTTCCTGCCGGGCATCCACCAAGCAACTCTGGCAGACGTCAAGCCTGGCAATCCGCCGGTGCCGCACATCACGGCACCGACCTTTCTCAGCCGAGACCAGCAGAGCAAGCAGTTGGATCTGGTACGGAAGTTGAATCGCCTCCATAGCGGCATGCACAGCACGCAGCCCGAACTCGACGCGCGCATCGCTGCATTCGAAACCGCGTTTCGCATGCAGATGGAAGCCCCGGAACTCTTCGATATCCGTAGTGAGCCGGACTCGGTAAAGGCGCTCTATGGCAACACCGAGTTCGGGAGGAAGTGCCTCACAGCGAGACGGATGGTGGAGAGCGGAGTCCGTTTCGTGGAGATTCTTGACGGCGCCACCAGACGGCGATGGGATGCGCACGGCAACCGCGGCGGACTCATCAACAACCACCGTACGAACGCGGCCCGCACCGATCAAGGCATCACGGCCCTCATCATGGATCTGAAGTCACGAGGTCTGCTGGACGAGACTCTCGTCGTCTGGGCTACAGAGTTCGGCCGCACGCCAATGGAGGAGTCGCGCAAGGAGGAGTTGCTCGGCCGCGGCCATCATCACTACGGCTTCTCCATGTGGATGGCCGGCGGCGGCGTCAGGCCAGGGATTACGCACGGTGCCACCGACGAACTCGGTATGCACGCCATCAACGACCGTGTCTCGCATCACGACCTTCATGCCACGATCCTCCACCTGTTGGGCCTGGATCACGAGCGGCTCACCTTCCGCCACAATAGCCGCGACTTCCGCTTGACCGACGTCTACGGCGATGTCGTGCACGAGCTCATTGCCTAATGGGCTCCTGTCAAAGTGATGCTCGCCCAGCGACCCCTCGGGGGAGGTAATCGTGGCTCGCCTAATCATGCTACCGTAATTAGTCTGATGGAGGTGGCTGATCACCCGGACGAGCCTTGCGAATCTGATCTTTGTCGGGACTCACGCACTAGATTGAACGAACACCCGACGATCTGGGTTCGCTATCAATAGCAACAGCTAGCCCTATTCCCTCTCGCCGTGTAACGTGGTACGTGCCCGTCCAGGTCGACGAGACCTAGAATCGAGTCCCATCCCAGCATTGCATTTCGATCCAATTCGAGATATGGAGAAGGAACCGGAATGGAAGTTGACCAACGACTAGCGCAGATCGCCCTCGAGCGAACAAACGGCTCGAGCTTCGAAGAGTTCTTTAAATCCTTCTACCCCGCTATCGTTGGCACCACCTTTGTGCCACTGGGGGGAATGCACGATGGCGGAGCAGATGCTTTCGAATCAACTGATCTATATGAGAATCCAGACCAGAGGCCACTAGTATTCTACCAAGCCTCTATCCAAAAGGAGTACCGCCCAAAGATTCGCCACACTATCAAGCGACTAAGGGAGTATGGTCGCGATCCCAAGATCTTAAACTACGTAACCTCGATACAGGTCAGCGCAATCGATAGAGAGGAGGAGGAATTATCGAGCGAATTGGATGTAACGATTAGAATTCGCGACCGGAGTTGGATCGTAGCAAATATCAATAGTTCCCCGCAAACTCAAATAGCATTCGACACCTATCTCAAGCCGACACTTTCGTTCTTATCCGAGCTCGGATCTGCCACGACTGTCGGCAATTCTCCAAGAGTCCCTGCGCGTACATTGTGTGTATTCTTAGGACAAGAAATAGAACTCCGAAGAAAGAACACTGACCTGCGAGAAGCTGTGACTGATAGCTTGATTCTCTGGGCACTGGAGGGAACAGACCCAGACAAGGACCTATTCATGACACGAGAAGAGATTCTAGGAAAAATTGAGTCCGCTCTTCCTTCAGCCAAGACATTTGTACGGACGATCTTCGACAGCAGAATACACCTTATGGCTTCCAAAGGAAACCCCACTGGACGAGAAATTCGCTGGCATAAGAAAGACAAGAAGTATTGTCTCCCATATCATACTCGTAAGATTATCACGCAAGAGAACGCCGTCGACGAGTCCATCAAATTACAAGTACTGGCGATATATGAGCAGCGTGCTAGGCCATATACTGTGACTGACGAGTCCTTGTCTACTCACCAGATCGCCAGCCTCTCACATAGAGTGCTGGAACTTACATTCGAGAGGAATGGGCTGGAATTTGCAGCGTTTCTCGCAGGCCAACAGGAAAGTGATCAGATGCTCACAGTCGCTGATCAGGTAGACGACGCCATTTTAGACTTTGGATTCCAAGGTGAACAGGCGATTAATGCAAAGGAAGCTACATTGGCAGTGCTAAGAAGTGCATTCTACAACAGCACTGAAATAGAGCGTATATATTACGGAAAGTTATCCCGCACTTACACCTTGATGTTCACGCTTCGTCATGAGCCACAGATAGTCGATTATTTCAAGAGGATGTCTTCCAATTTTGTTCTATTTGTGGGGTCAGATATCATCGTGAGAGCCTTGTCAGAGCGTTACTTGAAAAAGGAGGATCAAATGACAATCAACATGCTTCAAATACTTCGGGATGCTGGCTCCACACTAGTTGTCACTCACATGACTGTCGAAGAGGTGCAGGCTCATATTAGAGTCACAGACAACGAGTTTTTGAACTGTTTTGGGAATCTGGAGCCATATGTTGACCAGCACATAGCACGACAGTCAGGCAAGATATTGATTCGGGCGTATTTCTATTCTAGATTTGATTCTACATTGAAGACTCGCCCGACTAGCTGGAGGGCATTCATTGAGCAGATCTGTAACTATAACGATCTTTATTCCCACTCCAGATCTCGCGAGCAGGTCAAGAACTATTTGATCGAGAAGTTTGATCTTCAGTATTTCTCAGAGGCCGATGTCCGAGGTTTGGTAGATGATGAGGAGGCACACACCCTTGCCGATAAGATTAAGGCGATTAAGTCGGAAGATGTACTCGCGCTCAATGATGCTAAACATATCTTAGCTACCTATGGCCATCGAACCGCGCTCGGTGAAGAGCATAGATCAAACCCTTATGGCTTTCGCACTTGGTGGCTCACCCACGAAACCAGAGTTCGCTCGTGCACGAGGAAATTGATACAATCTCGAGGTTCAGAATATATTATTCGACCAGAGTTTATACTGAATTTCGTTGCTCTTTCACCAACGACACAAGAAATCAGAGACAGTTACCGGAAAATTTTTCCGACAATCTTGGGCGTAAAGCTATCAAATAGAATGCGTGAGCAGGTATTCAATGATGTGATGAACCGTACAAAGGAATTGTATGCCGTCGATGAGGCACGAGCAAGGGCGATGATGAGTGACATGTCAAACCGTCTCAAAGGCGACAATCATAGAAAATATGAGGTGGAGTGGATGGCCAAACAGGCTGGGTCGAGGGGAAATGGCTGATACTTAGACGACATTGTCGTCGGGATACGCCACCTCCCTCCTAGCCGTCACCAACTTTCAGCCATTTCCCATTCTGTCGCCATAGATCGGAAAGAGAATTCGAATGGACGTAAGTCTTTTGGATCCTGTACAGAACTCGAACGTTACCGTAGATGACTTATGCTGAGCTTCTGCCTTCGAGCATGTCGCCGGGGCGGATGGACCCTCGGCTAGCGGGAGTTTACTGTGAACGAGGTTGAAATGTTTGCAGTCCATTGATTCCCCAGCATTTAGGCTGCGGCGTCGCGTATTACCCAAGCGGCTTGCTGAGGCTTCCGATCAATTCCTCCAAATCCAGCGCTTGCACTAAGGCTTGCTGCGCCAGATTCTGCTTCGATGCGATGCTCACCACCCGCGGCGGGCCCTTCTGCCCCTGGCGCGGATACAGCAGCTCGACTTGCTGGATCCCTGCCAGTTGCTGCTTCAGCTCCTCCATGCTCAGGTCCGGCCAGACCTGCGCGGCGCGTTGCCGCACCTGCTGCAGCAGCGACACGCCCAGCATGCAGGTGAAGGCATGCACCCGGATCTTGTCGTCGGTCCAATGATGCATCGGCCCCCAGTCCAGCCAGTGGCCGCCCTTCAGGCCTCGGAACACGCGTTCGACGTGTTGCTGGCCGCTGTAGGCCTGCACCACTTGCGCCGCGCTCCAATCGCGCCGGTTGGTCACCAGCACCGTGCGGCCGAAGCGCTCCGCCAGCAAGCGTTGCAGCCCGCTGGGGTCGAGTTGGAAGCGCAGCCGCCAGCGGCCCCCCTCCTCGGCCAGTTCGCAACTCAGCAACCGGGCCACGAAATCCGCCCCCAGATAGCGCTGCAGCCGCCGCTGCAAGCCGCGCTCGGTGTAGCGCGCCGACGGCTTGGCCAGCTCTTTCGCCAGCCGCCGCAGCCGCTGCGTCGCTTTCGTCAGCGCCGCCGTGGTGGAGTGCAGTTGTTCGACCGCGAAGGCGCTGGAGTGCTGCAGCACGCACAGGTACTCCGCGCCATGCACGTGGGCCGTGCGCGCCGCCGCGCGCACGCCGGGCTGCTCCGGCCCCGCAGGGCTGAGCTCGCTGTCCGGCAGTTCGCGCAGCTCCGGCGGGGCTTGATTCCACGGCAGCGCCGAGACCCAGCCTAGGCCGTGGGCCTGCAGCTCCAGCGTGTTGGCCAGCGCCGCCGAGCCCTTGTCCAGCACCAGCGTGACCGTCTCGCGCGCGATGCCGGCCGTGTCCAGCATGCGGCCGATGCGCTGCAGTGCCGCCGGCAGGGCGGCGCTGTCGGAGAGATTGCCGGGATACAGGTGGTGGCACAGCGCCAAGCCGGAGCTGCCATCGAGAGCGTAGCTGAGGCCGACTTGGCGCAAGTCGTGGCGCTTCTGCTTGTTGTGACCGCGCTGGGGCAGCTCGCAGCGCTCGTTGCTGGAGGCGATCCAGGTGTGGAAGTTGGTGGTGTCGTAGGCCAGCACGCACTGGCTGAGCAGGTGCTTGGCGCGGAAGGCCTCCAGCAGGGCGGACTGGGCGCGCTCGAGGTCGTCGTGCGCGGCGGCAGCGAGGCCGCTGGAGACGTCGAGGCGGTCGAAGCAGTCCCAGAAGTCTTGCGAGCGGAAGCGCTGGGGCGCAAAGCCCCACAGCGGGCGCAGGATGCTGGCTTGATACCAGTCGGCGACGGTGGTTTTGGGGCCGGGGGCACAGATGCGGTGGATGGCGGCGAGCAGCAAGTAGTGGGCCGGGGCGGGTCCGGAGCGGGGCTGGGGCCAGAGCCGGAGCAGGGCCTGGAAGGCCCCGCAGCGTTGGGCGGCTTGCCACAGAGCGCCGGGCAGGCCGAGTTCGAGGGCGGAAGCCTGCAGGGGGATCGGGGCGGCCTTGTCCTGGACGAGTTGTTGGAGCCGCTCGGCGGTGCCGAGGTAGGTTTGCTTGACAATCCGGGAATTGCCGTCGACGCGGCCGGAGGTGGCGACGTAATAGTAGGTCCTGTTGCCCTTCTTCTTGCCGATAACGGAAGACATATAGGGTAATTGAATGATAGCGGATCATAGGAAATATGTCAAGCATAGATTGGCGATAAAGCAGAGAAACGGCACCTACAATATAGGGTAATACACAAATGGAGCGCGAGCCGGACAGATAACCTTAGTAGTGACAGTGAATTAGCGTCGGCTGTTGCCGGCTCTCACCAGCGCTCGCAGTAAACTCCCGCTAGCCGAATGCAGACAAGCCAGGAACAAGCCAAGAGCCCCAGCGAGCCGAAGGAGCTGCGGCTGTGGCCTGGGGTGGCTGCCGTCGCCGTGCAATGGCTGTGTTGGGTCGTTCTCCCGCTAGCCTTGCCGGGGCCAGTGACCGGACTCATCGCTGCGGTCGGTGTGCTGGGCGGAGGCTCGGCCGTCGTGGTGTGGTGGGCGTTCTTGAGCCGCGCGCCGCGTCCGGAGCGCTTGGGCTTCATCGCCTTGGCAGCCGTCGCTCTCCTCGCGGCATCGCGCCTCGTCGACGAGTCGATTGCGAGCGGAATGATGGGTTTGCTGCTGCCGCTCTACGCCATCCCAGTCGCAAGCCTCGCGATCGTCGCATCGGCCACGGGCACGCGGCGAGTGGCAACCCAGACTAGGCGAGCGGCGATGGCCGCGGCGATTCTGCTTTCCTGCGGCGTGTGGACGCTACTTCGGAGCGACGGAATCACAGGGGCAGGTGAGGCCGAGTTGCGGTGGCGGTGGAGCAAGACCGCTGAACAGCGGTTCTTGGAGGCAACGGTTGACGAGCCGGAATCAAGTCTTGCAACTCAGCCAGCGGCGTCGGCCAGAAGTGACTGGTCCGGGTTCCGCGGACGGCATCGCGACAGTGCCGTTCAAGGCGTCCGGATCGAAACCGACTGGAACGCGTCGCCACCTACCTTGCTTTGGCGCCGGTCAGTCGGTCCGGGTGCCTCGTCGTTCGCAGTCGGCACCGGCCTGCTCTATACCCAAGAGCAGGTCGGCGAAGACGAAAGGGTGACCTGCTATGCCCTAGACACCGGCGAGCTGGTGTGGATGCATCGTGACAAGGCTAGGTTCTGGGACTCGCATGCCGGTCCCGGTCCGCGCGCGACGCCCACGCTGAGCGAGGATCGGGTTTACGCTCTCGGGGCTACTGGAATCCTGAACGCTCTCGACGCGGCCGATGGCACCGTCCTCTGGTCACGGAACGCTGCAAACGACACCGGCGCTACCATTCCGGACTGGGGATTCGCGGGCTCGACGCTACCGGTCGGCGACCTCGTAGTCGTCGCCGTGTCGGGCACACTGGCTGCCTACGACCGGGCCACCGGCGAGCCGCGCTGGCTTGGTCCGCCGGGATCAGGCAGCTACAGTTCGCCACATCCTCTGGCGATTGCCGGGGAACTCCAAGTCCTGCTCATGACTAGTTCGGGCCTGACAAGCGTCGCTCCGCGAGACGGCCGCCTGCTATGGGAACACGTGTGGCCGGGTGGCGACCGAATCGTCCAGCCAGCTGCGGTGCGGGAGGGAGGCCTGCTAGTCGCCGACGGAAGCGGCTTCAGCCTGCGTCGCATTGCCGTCACGCGCGAGGCCAGCGAATGGAGCGTTGCTGAGCGGTGGGAATCGACGAGGCTGAAACCCTATTTCAATGATTTCGTCGTACATGAACGCCACGCTTACGGGTTTGACGGCAGCATTCTCGCCTGCATTGACCTCGAGGACGGCGACAGGAAGTGGAAAGGCGGTCGGTATGGTCATGGCCAACTGTTGCTGCTGGCCGACCAAGACCTGTTGCTGATCCTGTCGGAGCGCGGGGAGCTGGTGACTGTGTCCGCGACTCCCGATCGGTTCGAGGAAATCGCCCGGTATCCGGGGATTGAAGGCAAGACATGGAACCACCCGGCCCTGGCAGGAGACATCCTCCTAGCTCGCAACAGCGAGGAAGCTGCTGCGTTCCGGCTCGTCCTCGAAGCGGAATGACTGGCTAATCTCCGGAAGGCCGTCCTGAGGCGCGCTAATCGACTTCACTCTCCCGAGGTCAGCCGTTTAGTTGACAGGAAGGCGACCAAATCCGTCATCCAAGGATCAGATTCAGTGATTGCACCTTTGTTTTCAACATCTTACGAGAGAAGAATTTAGTTGACCGGTAGTTGATAATGTGGCGGAAAAGCTCCCGTGAGTGTGAGCAATCTCGAACACCAGTCACCGGCGACCTGAGATCCCAAAACGCTCTCAAGACGCCAATCCGGTCTGATTTGTGCGATTCGGTCATCGAGTACTGAGCTCATGCTCCACCTGAGCAGTCAAGCACCGATCCAAGTAGCTGGGCCGCCTGAAGGCGGCCCTGGCAAACTACAGCCACCTTCGGCTCTCGGGCACAGCCTCCATCAGTTGTGTCAAGGCATTCTTGAGGCCCTCGTCCCCCGGGCTAGAGCCCTTATAGTGGCCCAAGCGCACAACGACCAAGTCGTGGCTGGGGACGATGAAGGCCTTCTGGTTTCCAGCTCCTGCCATGTAGTACGAGTCTTCTGGAATCGGGTAGGCTCCGGTACCGTTGATCCAGAAAAAGCCGCCATAGACGGGACGGCCATCAGCCTCCCACGCAGGTGCCAAGGTGCTGACGAACTCCACGAAGCCCTCAGGCAGGATGCGCTCTCCTTGCCAAACACCGTCTTGCAGGTACAAGTTGCCCAGACGCGCCCAGTCACGACCCGTTCCGAACTCATAGCCTTGGATCAGGAAATTCCCGTACGGGTCGGTCTCCATCACCATGTCGCGGATGCCGATCTTGTCAAAGAGTTCCCGTTGAGGAAAGGAGTGGTACTCTTCCCCGCGTCCTTCTACCCCAAGCCGCACCAAGTAGTTCGTCAGGACGGGATCACAGTTCCTGTAGCGCCCGACCGTGTTCGGCGGCCACTGCTGCGGCCTCGTTGCTGCCCACTGGTACGAGTCCATCCCGCCCGTGTAGAGATAGAGGTGGTCGGGGTATCCCATGGTGGGATCATATTCCGGGTCACCACGGTTCACGCAGCGGATCCCGCTCGACATCCGGAGGATATCGGCGATTCGAATCTCTGCTCTTGGATCCCCTTCCTGCTGCCACTCCGGAACAGGAGCTGGCTCCCACAGGTCGTAGACCCCTTGCTGAATCAGAATGCCCATCAGTGTCGCGGTCAAGCTCTTGCCCATTGACCAGCTTTCGAGCGGCGTGTGCAGGTCTAGCCCGTCGCGGTAGCGCTCAGCGATTAGGCGCCCCTTCCAGGTGACAACGAAGGCAGCCGTCATTCCATCTACCGGCTCGAAGGCAGCCTCTACAGCGGCTCGGACCTTCTCTTCATCGAGCTCGGCCGGAAACGGTTCGTCGGGCAGCACATCGCCCATCGGCCACGGCTGCATGTCGGGGTCGGGAAGCGCGCTTTTCACGTCTACGGGGTCGAATAGCAGCCCATCTTCCCCGAGGGGGAGCGTGACGCAACCCTGATCGCCGAGGTACTGGGCGGTACGCACCACGCCGTCCGGGAGCGTCAGGTGGACCAACTTGTTCTCGATGTCGATTTCGCGGTTCGTCACTCTCGAGCGCTGGTCGTAGTCGCTCGTGAAGTAGCCGATGTTCTCGGCGGCGAAATCGGCATCAAGTCCAGTGATGAAAACCGCCGAGCACAGGATCTTCGCAAAGCCTGCGGTGTGATGATGCAGCGGGTCGCCTGGAGGGCGAACCCACTCTGTGGGCAACTCGAATGACTTGGCACGAGCCACGAGCGCCTCAACTTCCGGATCCTCGTTGTAGGACGCAGACGACGCTCCCTCATTCCCGCCCTCGTTCATGCAGGAGAGCAGAAGGAGCACGGAGGCCAAGAGTGCCGTTAAGATCGATCGATTCATGAGCAATACTCCTTGTCTCGATGGAAGACACGACTACTCCCATCGATCTGCGTTCTGCTTCGCAATTCGCAAGTGAGACCTTAACTGTAGGCTGTGCTGACGTTGATTCCGAGGCAAGCAACGAAAAGAATGGCGATATTTCGATGGCTCCCCGCTGGATGAGCGGCTCCTGAGCAGCGGAAGTGTCGTTGTGGTCACCCAAGTCGACCGTCGGCAGGAGTGCGCTTTACGGATTCGGGCCGCAGACCGGCTTCACTGCACGCCCAGTACTGGGGCCAAATAGATGTTCTTGTACTTGACGGTCGTGTGGTCTCCCTGCAGGTAGATCGGCCCAGGTGCGGCAGGATCGGTGTAGATGGCCCCTGCTGTGGGTCCGATGATCGGTTGGTTGTCGATGACCCTGACTCCGTTCAAGACGACCGTCACGTGCCGGTCGACGAGGGTTAGATCGTACGTCTGCCATTGCCCGCCCGGCTTTCCGGCGTTCGCAGAAGGTGGGATCCGTCCGAAGATCGCGCCAGGTCCCTGAATCCCTTGCATACGGCTGTCACGATCAACGACCTGCGCCTCGTACATTCCGCGCAAGTAAATGCCACTGTTGCGGTTCCCCTCGACAAGGAACTCGATGTGGAGCCAAAAGTCTTCAAACTCGGCCTCCGTTCGCAGATTGGCATGGTCCCCGGTCGCGCTGAAATCGGTCTTGGGCGTGGTGTTGACTAGCATCCCGTCTTGGGCACTCCACCCGTTGATCTTGTCGGCTTCGTGCGGCCGCCAACCTGCAAGGTCCTTGCCATTGAAGAGCAAGATGGGGAGCCCGAATCGCACCTTGGACAAGTCCGGAGGCGACTGCGGCATTGGCGGAATCCGCTTCCCGGTGAAGCGGGTTCGCTCGTTCACGCTACCGTCCGTGGCAGCGCGGGTGATCACGCCGTCCAGCTTCCCGTTAGTGATGCCGACGTCTACAGCCGATTCGATAAAGACATCGCTTCCTTGGGCCACGCGACGCCGTCTCAGCGAGAACTTGAGACGACCATGGGCCGCTTCGGTGACGCTGTTTGGCCCGTCAGGGCCGATATAGACTCTCATGCGAACCAGCGGGCTGCCGTCCTTCTCGGCAACGCTCATCCACGCAGGTTCTCCCGACTCAAGATCTAGCGACCAGTCGCCCAACAGCTCTTTGGGCGTTGATGCCGCATTCAGGCTCCAAGGGAGCGCACACAGGATGACAAGGGACACTAAGAGCTTGATGTTCACCATGACGGTCGCCACATGGGCGTTGCGACGATTCTAGCTCGGCGGAAGAGGCTCAGCCGCAAGCGCTTCGGCAATCCAGATTACAATCTGCCAGTGATGTTGCTGCTACGGTCGAGTCTGCTCCTTGCGCTCTGTGCCATCGTTTCGACCGCCACTCCCAACTTCCTAGTCCTATTCGTCGACGACCTTGGCTGGCAGCATGTCGGCTACCAGGGCGGAGCCTACGAAACGCCGCGGATCGACCGTCTCGCAAGCGAGTCGATGACCTTCTCTCGCGCCTACATACCGACCCCGACCTGCAGCCCCTCGAGGGCGGCATTGCTGACAGGCCAACATCCGGCGCGTCTCGGCATCGTCCGCCACATCCCCACCGGACGGAAGTTTGGATTCGACTCATTTGGGCGCACCGACCAGGAGTTCAACCACTGGGAGGGCGACCCATCGCGCTGGCCCTCGCGAAACTGGCTGCCCCTCGACGCCGTGACCATCGCAGAAGCGCTCGGACCGCTAGGCTATCGCAGTGCATTCTTTGGAAAATGGCACCTAGGCTCGGAGGACTACCACCCTATCCGGCAGGGCTTCGACGAACAGTTCGGAGTATCGAACTTCGGGCATCCGGGCTCCTACTATCCGCCCTACTGGCGCACCGGAAACCCCTACCCCAACGAAGAGCCCGGCAAGTACTTGACGGATCGCCTAACCGACGACGTAGTCAACTACCTCGGCAAGGCCGGCGAAGACCGGCCCTTTCTCGCAACGGTGTTCTTCTACAACGTGCACGCCCCGCACATCGGACGAAAGGATCTCGTCGACAAGTATCTCGCCCGCGGTTTCAGCGACGACCGGGCCCAGCTCGCTGCGATGGTGGAAGCTACCGACTCAAGCATGGGGCGCATCCTCGACGCGCTTGAGGAATCAGGGCACGCCGAGGACACCGTCGTCATCTTTCTCGGGGACCAAGGGGGATTGCGCTACAACGAGCCCTTGCGAGGGGGCAAGCCGGGCGGCACGGCGTTGTACGAGGGAGGCGCTCGGGTCCCGATGCTGATCCGTTGGCCGGAACAGGTTCCTGCAGGCGCCAAGCAGTTCACGCTAGTGGTCTCCAACGACATCTTCCCGACGATCGTTGACCTTGCTGGCGGCGACCCGAGCAAGTTCGCCCCTCTCGACGGCCTCAGCTTGAAGCCCCTGTTCGCCGGTGAAGGCAGAATCGAGCGAGAGGCGCTGTTCCTAGAGCGACACTACGAGGACCAGTACGCAGCAGTCGTCGCGGGCGACTGGAAGCTTGTCGCGTATTGGAGCGGCACGCGAGAGCTATACGACCTCGCGGAAGACCCCGGTGAGAAGCAGGACATTGCTTCGAAGCACCGCGATCGCGTTCGCAAGCTATCGGAACTGTTGGCTGGCTGGCGAGCTGACGTCGGTCTGCAGCCGGAACCGGGAACCAGATAGCTTCGGCGCTGCTCCAGTCTTCAGGGGTCCCTATGAGCGGTGCGATTCGCCGCGATCCGCTCCTCGGCGTTCGCGATCAGATCCCGGTGTTCTGAAGCGCTATCGTTCGCCTCCGACAGGTCCGCCTCGATCCCACTCCCGGTAGAGATATTCGTGGCGCTTCTGCTCCGCTGCATTCCCAAGGAGGGTCGGTATGATCGATATTCCGTCGATGTCCTCCGGCAGGGACTGGTGCTGGACTTGACAAGGGTAGGCCATTGGCCTATACAATCAGAATCGAGCTTGAATCGGACGATGCAAGAGATACAGCCTGCTTCACGCGTCGCGGCTTCGACTTTGCTTATGCCGTCCGCGCCTTCTTCGACCCGCGCCCGATCGTGGAGCAAGATCGGCACGGGGACTATGGCGAGGATCGCAATCGGCTGTTCGGCATGATCGACGGGCAGGCGTAGTTGGTCATCTACGGAGATCGAGTTTCGGTCATCCGTATTATTTCGGCCCGCAAGGCCAACAGGAGGGAAATAGCGAACTATGAGTAGAACACGAATTAGGATTGATCCCGACGATCCGGCGACCTTCCCCGAGGGGCGGATCGACCCTTTGGTGGTAGACGCCACCACCGAGGCAGAGATCGCCGTGCAGCAGAAGGAAGACGACGCCGAGGCGATGCAGGATATGGCACGCTATGCGCGCCGGATTCGTCGGCGGCTGGGACTCAGCCAGATGGAGCTGGCGCGGCGCATCGACGTGCCGCACGAGACGATCCGCAATTGGGAACAAGGAAAGCGGTGTCCGACCGGTGCGGCGCGTGCCCTGCTGCGGGTACTCGACAAGGCTCCGGAGGCCGCGCTCCGTGTGCTGACCTGACGTGAGGGCCGGGTTGTGTTCTCGCGAGCTTCTCTCCGCGCTGCGGCCGGAACCGGGAACCAATTAGCTTCAGCTGGGCGCTGTCCTAGTCGTCAATGGCCACTATGAACCGTACGATTCGCCGCGATCCACTCCTCGGCGTTCGCGATTAGGTCCTCGTGTTCTGAAGCGACATCGTTTGACTCCGACGGGTCCGTCTCAAGGTCGAACACCTGCCACGTGCCCTGCCCGTCGCCAACCAGCTTCCATCGCCCATGGCGTACGGCTTGCTGGAGCCCGCCTCGATCCCACTCCCAGTAGAGGTACTCGTGGCGCCTCTGCTCTGCCGCGTTCCCGAGAAGCGTCGGTACGAGCGATATGCCGTCAATGTCCTCGGGCACGAAGTCTTCGGTACCGGTCAACTCGGCGAGGGTGGGCATCATATCCGGCGTGTAGGTGATGTGGTCGCTGACCACGCCCGCGGCGATCTTGCCCGGCCAGTGTGCGATCAGCGGCGAGCGGATCCCGCCATCGTGCATGGATCGCTTTGCTCCGCGTAGTGGTCCGCTGGAATCAAGCTCTCCTTCGAATCGATTCGAAGCGCCGTTATCGGACATGAAGAAAACCACTGTGTTGTCAGCGATATCAAGCTCTCCGAGCAACTCCATGAGCTCGCCAACGTGTCGGTCCGCCATGCTCACGAACGCTGCGTGAACCTTTGCCCGATCGGACCATGGCTTGTCCCTGTAGAGCTCAGCAGCGGGGTCGTCTGCGGGGAGGTGATAGAGGCTGTGCGGTGGCGTCCACGGTGCGTAGCAGAAGAACGGTCGGTCTCGATTCTCGCGAATGAACTCTAGAGTTCTCTCGAACACGAGGTCGTGGGAGAACTCGTACTCGCCCTTCGGCGTCGTTCGCGGCACGAACGGCCCTTTCGGGCTCAGCTGCTTGTAGGCATTCAACGAGGCCAACTCCTCCGAGAGCTCATCCGGTTGCAGGCCGTAGATCTCGGCATTGCCGGGCAACACGAACGGTTTTCCGTCTTCGACGAGGAATGGCGGGTAGTACGTGTGGGCGTGAACTTGGTGGTAGTAGCCGAAGAACGTGTCGAACCCCTGTTCTTCGGCCGCTCCGGGAGAACCCATGATGCCAAGCCCCCACTTTCCGAAACCTCCGGTCGCGTAGCCGCCCTGATTAAGCACCTCGGCGATTGTGACGTCGGAATCTCGTATGGGAGCCGTCCCTGCGTTGTCCCGGACAGTCGTCTTCCCCGTGTGCTTGCCCGTCATCAGGGCGCAGCGGGATGGGGCGCACACAGTGTGGCCCGCGTAGGCGTCGGTAAAGCGCATCCCCTCGCTCGCCAGGCGGTCCAGGTTGGGAGTGTGGATCGCCATCGAGCCGTACGAACCGAGATCGGCCCAGCCCATGTCGTCGACCATGATGAAGACGATATTGGGCCGTTCTGGTTCGGATGAGGCCTGCTCTCCCCCGCAGGCGATCGCCATGGCCATGGCCAACAGAACGAGCGAATACTTAGTGCGCATCACGCTGTTTCCTTCCTTGTCGGCGCGTACCGCTCCTTGGAGAGGACTCAATTGCGCGCCAGCAAAGGTGGGGAACGCATGAGTCATTCGGACAGGCTTGCCCGCCTCGCGGTCCGTCCTCAACGAACCCCAGTACCCATTGACTCGGCTATTGTATCTGACCGGAGCTCAATCTCAGGGTTACCCGGGCTTCCGATCTTGGGATGTGACTCGGCACTGCTGATTCCGAATCCTAAGCTCGGAATGGCCGAGCAGCCTCTACAATCGAGGGCTGATTCGAGAGTCGCGAACAACCAGCCGAAGCCATGCTGAACCGCCGCCAGTTCCTCGCAACAAGCCTCGCCGGAAGCCTTGGGTGCTCTCGCACCGAGGCGCAGCGCCCGAACGTCCTTTTCCTGATCGTCGACGACATGAACGACTACGGGTTCTACAACACCCTCGGCGGCGTCAAGACCCCTCATCTCGACCGATTCAAGAGCAGTGCCCTCACGTTCGACAAGGCCTATTGCGCCTCTCCCGCGTGCGTGCCTTCGCGCGCGGCCGTCTTCAGCGGCCTGTACCCGCACACCACCGGCGCCTATCGCAACGGCTCCGATCCGTGGACCCAAGCCCCGCTGAACAGCACGGAGTCCCTGCCGGAACTCTTCAAGCGCAGCGGATATACGTCGTATGGACAGGGCAAGCTCACCCACGCCCCAGTTGCAGACGAGAAGCTCCGAGCCATGTGGGACAACAAGCCGCACGGCGGCGGCTTCGGCCCCTTCCCGCCGGAGGAAGACCAAGTCGCTGGCCGGTTCTGGGGCTGGACGCCATGGGAGGCGCCGGACTCCGATTTTCCCGACGTGGTCAACGGTGACTCCGTCGTTGATTTCCTCTCTCAGGAGCACGAAAGGGCGTTCTTCCTGGCCTACGGCCTGTGGCGCCCGCACACGCCATTTACCGCTCCCAAGCGGTTCTTCGAGATGTATGACCCCGCCGACGTCGAATTGCCTCCCTACAAAGAAGACGATCTCGCGGACGTTCCCCAGCTGGGGCGCGATCTGGCGGCGGTCTGGGGCGAGCGTTTCGTTGTCAGCGGCAAGGAAACCGAGCAGTCCTGGCGGGAATTCGTCTGGGCCTACCTAGCCTGCACTTCCTTCGCAGACTGGAGTTGCGGGCGGGTGCTCGATGCCCTCGACAACAGCCCGTACGCCGACAACACGATCGTCGTCTTCTGGTCCGACAACGGCTATCACTGCGGAGAGAAGGACCACTGGGAGAAGACGACTCTGTGGGAGCAGGCATCGCTGACCCCGATGGCGATCCGCCTTCCCGGCTCGGCGCACGCGGGCAAGACCTGCGCACGGCCGGTTGGGTCGATCGATCTATACCCAACGCTGGCGGACTATTGCCGCCTTGAGCCGACCGCCCACCAACTCGAAGGCCGGTCGCTGCGGCCCTTGCTCGAAGATCCCGAGGCTGACTGGGCGAGCCCGACACTGACCACGTTCGGGGAGGGCTACGCGTCCGTGCGAGATGAGCGCTTCCGCTACATCCGCTATCCGGACGGGACGGAGGAGCTTTATGACC
Organism: Bryobacterales bacterium; assembly: GCA_028819215.1. GTDB lineage: Bacteria > Acidobacteriota > Terriglobia > Bryobacterales > UBA6623 > VXMF01. The sequence goes on along the minus strand of JAPPMG010000036.1, from coordinate 85,656 downwards.
ACGAGTCCGATCCGCATGAGTGGACGAACATAGCGGCGGACCCCGAACACGCGACCGTCAAGGAGCAGCTCGGCGCAGCGATCCCTGAGCAGTTTGCGAAATCGCTCGGAGGTCGGATGGGATAGCCCGCACTCGGGCGATAGGCCTGGCACGCCCGGGAGCCGTTTCACAATTCAAGCGCGGAGACAATCGGCACACAATTTTGCTCCCTCCCGTAGCTCAGGTATTGATAAACTTGCGCACGGCCCTCAACTCTGTCACGACGCGGGACAGGATCGACGACGGGCCTTGCGTCCAGTGGCCATGACGCAGACTCACCCACGCTTGATCGCCGCCACGGGAGCGCTCCTGTTGGTACTAGGGTGCGGCACGAGTGGGCCGCCATCTGGCACAGAGTCGGAGGGAGCAGGCTCCAGCGGCTCAGTCGCCGCCTCGCTCCAGCAGTTCGCGGGTGCTTGGTCCCTTGCCCGGATCGAGCGCCGTGACGCCAACGGCGAACTGCTGTCTCCACCGATCGAGGACCGGCTCGGATACATCATGTACGACACTTCCGGCCGCATGGGTGTGACGATCATGAGGCCGGATCGCCAACCATACTCGGAGGGCGGGCCGACGCCCGACGAAGCGCTCGCCCTGATCGGCACCTACACCTCGTACTTCGGCCCATTCAGCGTCAACGAGGACGAAGGCTACGTGACCCACCATCTCGTGGGAAGTCTCGACCCGCGCGGAGCCGGCTCGGACTACCAGCGCTTCTACACGTTCGGCGAGAACACGTTGACGCTCCAGCCTCCGCCGCGGGAAGACGGTTCGAAGACGTTCCTGACCTGGGAGAGGCTTCCCGACTTGCCAGAATCAGAGCTCACCGAGACCCACAGGAAGCTGCTCGGGGTCTATCGAATCGAGTCAGTCACGCGCCAGACTACCGAGGGCGAGTCCGTACCCATCGACCAGTACGATGAGGCCTATATCATGTACGCTCCCTCGGGCCACATGTCCGTCCACCTGATGCGGCCGGGCAGGAGCCCGTACGCGGGAGACCGGCCTACGGCCGAGGAAGCCTTGGCGGCGACCCGTACGTATGCCAGCTATTTCGGTCCGTTCTCTGTCCACGAGGACGAAGGATTTGTCGTCCATCACCGCATCGGCAGCGAAAACCCGGCAGGCACCGGGACAGACGCGAAGCGCTTCTACGAGCTCAGCGACACCCACCTCACGCTGAAGCCCCCAGTCCAATCCGACAGTCAGGGCCGGCAATTGCAGACCGCGCTTCGGTGGGCTCGCATCACCGAATAGCCATGCTGTTGAAGCAGGCAGGCCCGTTCGGTGCCGGATCGGCGCAGTCCGCGGCGAGCCGGAGTCTCTTGGCAAACGCCTTGGCACCCGCGCTGCTGGCGGTCGTGCTCACGGCCGCCACCTGCAGCCGTCAGGAGGGAGTCGAGCTGTCCGGGTCCGTTCAAGACCCGAGCGGATCCCGCATTCCGCACGCACTTGTGCTCGTTACTAATGCAGCGCAGGAAGTTGCCGAAGCGACGACAGCTGGCGCGGACGGATCCTTCCGGATCGAGGGCCTTCCCGCATCGCCGTCGTACCAAATCGAGGTCCAAGGGCCGTCCGGCTTCGAGCCGGATGTCCAAGACCTCGATCTCACCGCCGACCGGCATCTGGAAATCGCGCTGGAAATCGCGCCCATCGTCGAGGCGATCGTGATCTCGGGCCCACCACCACAACCGGGGTCCGCACGTTCCGGCGAGCCGCGCCGGAGAGTCCGAGTCGGCGGAAACGTTCGCAGGGCGAGGCTGGTTCACTACGTGGCACCGACGTTCCCAGCCGACGCTCAGAGCCTAGGCGTTGGGGGCACTGTGCAATTGGAGGGTGTCATCGGGAATGAGGGCCGTCTAGTCGGCCTGTCCACGCTCAATTCGATCGTTGACGAACGACTGGTAGCGGCAGCTTCGGATGCCGTCCTGCAGTGGCGGTACGATCCGACGCTCCTCAACGGCCAGCCTGTCGAGACCCTCGTGACGATCAGCGTGGCGTTCGAGATTCCATGAGCCCTGCCTTGCCGACCGGCCAAGACGGGGTCGGAAACGAAGCTGGATTCGGTTTAGTGTCGATCGCATTGACGGCACTCGCTGCGTTGTTCGCGGCATGTAGCTCAGTCCCGGTCTCGCCGCTCGAAGACGGAGCTTCAACTGTCAGAGGACCAGCGGTCATTCTCACGGGAGACTTTCCGGACCCGACGGTTGTCCGCGACGGCAGCACCTACTACATGACGCACTCGTCGTTCGACCGTTTGGAGTGGGTCCAACACCCGCGCGGTCTCGAAGTCTCCGGCTTCCAAACGAACAACCTCGGCGGGTTCTCAAGCCTCAAGCTGGGGGTATATGCGAAAGGCTCCGGCCCCGTGCGGGTCGAGGACTTCCAATACCGTGCTATCGAGTGACGCCCCCTGCGGAAGCTGAGGGTACAATCTCGGGATGCGCCGGGCCCTGCTGTTCCTCGCAACGTGCCTTTTGGCAAGCGCCGAAGTCCCGACCGAACAGAACGGGCTGCTTAAGGTGGAGGCCGAGAGCTTCGATCGGCAGAAGCTGAGCGAGGTGCGGGAATGGATGATCGTCTCGAACGGCGCACACGCCGGGAGTGCAAGTGGTAACGCTTACGTCGAAGTGCTGCCCGACACGCGCACGACTCACGACGACAAGCTCATCCACGGCCAGAATTTCACCAACGAGCCCGGCGTCATCGCGGTCTTGGAATACGACGTCTCGATCACCAACCCCGGCCGCTACTTCGTTTGGGTGCGCGCCTATTCGACCGGCACGGAAGACAACGGCATTCACGTCGGCATTAACGGCTCGTGGCCCGAGTCGGGCCAGCGCATGCAGTGGTGCGAGGGCAAGAATGCCTGGACCTGGGCGAGCAAGCAGCGCACGGCCGAGGAGCACTGCGGCGTGCCGGGCCTGATCTGGCTCGACATCGACAGGCCCGGCCGCCACACGGTGATGTTCTCGATGCGCGAGGACGGCTTCGAGATGGACGCCTGGGCATTGGCGAGCGACCCAGAGTTCCTTCCTGAGCCACGCTGAAACGCGGCCGGAAGGACGTTGCAAAGGTAGCCTTGGTTCGCCAGAACGCGCTGGCGTGACTTATGCCCAGTTCAAGACCGGGCCTCTGCGTCCTGTCTTGCCGCCAGGAGACTGTATGAGACTCACCACAAAGATCCTTCTGCTAGCCCTGCTAGCAATCCCTGTGCTGGCCTTCGAGCCAGTCGAACGATTCAACCTCAACCAAGAGCGCCCCTCCAATCTAGAGGAACCGTGCTCCGAGAGCTGGGAAAGATTGCACTGGTGGTACTCGGACGTGGACATGTCATGCGCTCTCTTCCGCGAACAGATCCTGGGATGCACCGACCGCTGGAGGCTGCGCTGGACTACGACCACCTACCGCGCTCAGTGCATTCTCCTTGTCGCGTTCGGCGCGGATTCGCCCAAGCGGTTCTCTTACCAGCTGTTCGGCAGAAGACTCGGCCGCAGCACCTACGCCAAGAACTGTCCAGACGAGAAGGACTGGGAGCGGGACTTAGACCTCCTCAGAACCCTGCACGGCATCCCCAGGCAGCGCAAGCGAGTTTTCGGCATGAACGCCTTTGAGTACGACCTGCCGCGCATGAAGAAACGATTCTCGCCGGAGAACGGCACTTGCACTCCCAGAACGCAAGCCAACCGCGACGCTGCGGAGTGGGCGGCCCGGCGCACAAGGTACGATCCTTAGGGCGGATTAGTACTGTCCAATTGCGACGGCGAGCGGCAGCCGCGAGCGCTGACCGGACGGAAGCCGAGCGCCAGATTCCGCGATCGCGGCAGGAAATCTCCGCCACCTCTGCGGAAGCCGGGCTGCCGAAGGGCAGATTCGGGACCGCGCCCTAAGCGCCAATGCCTGCAAGGTTTCCCGGCTCGGCGAATCTTGGAAGTATCGGGCAGGCGATTACCGGATCATCGCCCGCATCGAGGACGCTGCGTCGCGTGTCCTAGGTAGTAAGAGACGCCCGCCGCGACAGGATATGTACAAATGAAGCGTCCGATCCCACTCAAGAGCCGGCGCATGGATCTTCTCAATCCTACAGATCAGACTCCTTGATCTCTGCAATCTTCATGAGGTGCCTCTGCAGACCGCGCTTGAGATCGCCGTCCCCGTGGACCGGCACTGAAATACGGGCCGAGCTGCCCGCCCTTGTGTAGATGCGATGGCTTCCCTTGGTCCGCCTCAACTGCCAGCCGCGCGACTGGAGAATCCGGCAGAACTCTTTGCCAGTGACGGTCTTCACACCGCGATCTCAATTAATCGGTCCGTGCCGGAAAGAGAACCCTCCTGAACCTCGACCGACAGACAACCCTCGACTGCTTCGTAGATGTTGCTCAGGAGCTCTTCGAAAGTGTCTCCCTGCGTGGCGCATCCGGGAATGGCTGGCACTTCCGCCCAAAAGCCGCCTTCTTCTGACTCGCGGATCACAACCTTTAGCTTCATGGCTCTCTCCAGTCCGGAAATACATTGTAGGCCGTCGATTGGCCAAATGACCTGTTCGTCTCGGGGCTCTCAGTTTCCAGCCCCGCAGCTAGGCCTTCGTCGCTCCCACCGTCCTGAAGCTGCGCCCCTGAGCGATCGAGCATCGCCGTCAAATGGGCTCCGAGAGACTCCGACGGTTCCCCGCCGCGCTCAAGCTGCCCCAAGGTAGGCCAGCGCCACGACCGGCTCGGCGGGCCATTGAACAGGGAACTGTTGCTGCGGGTTGAAGACGCCGCCCCCGTCGGCCCGCGCCGCCGCTGCGATCTCGTTCTCGCTCAGGAACTGACTGGGGGCAGTGCAAGATCGTCGAGCCCGCACGCGATTTCCGTGCTGTGAGGGCGGCTGCGACGGTCCCGAACGACCGAGGGGAGTCGCGCGGTCGAGTGACGGCTCGGAATGGTGCAGAATTAGTTTGTGAGTGGCCTGCACTCAATGGCGCCGCTTTCACCTTTGCCCTGCTCCGCAACGTGGTTCAAGCGCGCCGTGCCAATGGCAGCGCTGGCGATCGCGGCATCTTCCTGCGGTGCCCTGCCTGAATCGCCCCAAGTCCGATGGGGCGATGAGATCTTTCACCAGCCACGCGAGTGGTACGCCTCCGCCGATGCCCGCGCGGCCGCAGACAGCGTGATTCTGTACCAAACCCATGTGGGCGGCTGGCCCAAGAACACCGACCTGCTGGAACCGCCATCCTCGCCCGATGAGGTTGGGCGACCCACGATCGACAACGGCGCGACCACGACTCCGATGAGGTTCTTGGCGTTGGTGGTCGATGGCACGGACGACGCGAGATACCGGCAAGCCTTCGAGCGCGGAATGGACTACCTCTTCGCGGCGCAGTACGCGAACGGGGGCTGGCCGCAATACTTCCCGCTGCGAGAGGGCTACTATTCCCGGATCACGTACAACGACAATGCGATGGTCAACGTATTGGAGCTTCTCCGGGACGCCAGCGTCGGCGAGGCGCCGTACGCTTTCGTGGACCAGGCACGTCGCACCAAGGCGTCGGAGGCGGTCGCAAGGGGCATCGACTTGATCCTGCGGTCCCAGATCGAGCAGGAAGGCCAGCTCACCGCTTGGTGCGCCCAGCACGATGAACAGACGCTCGATCCCGCGTGGGCCCGCGCCTATGAGCCGCCATCCCTATCCGGAGGCGAATCCGTCGGTGTCGTGCGATTCCTGATGTCGATCGAAGACCCTACTCCGGAGATCGTTGCGTCGATCGAGGGGGCGGTACAGTGGCTGCGCTCGGTCGCCATGTCTGGCGTCCGTGTACAGCGGATTCCCAGGCCCAACGGCCGTGTCGAGCGGGTCCTGATCGAGGACCCCGAGGCACCCCCGCTTTGGGCCCGGTTCTACGAACTTGGCACCAACCGGCCTCTATATCTGGATCGTGACTCGGTGTACCGCTACGACTTTTCCGAGATCGGCCTCGAGCGGCGCAGCGGGTACAGCTACCACGGCACTTGGGCGGCCGAGCTCCTCGACGAAGACTACCCGCGCTGGCGCGCCCAACACGGGCTGCCATAGCTGCCCGCGCCGAACGCGCGAATCCGGTGCCGGACCCGACCGTAGCGCGACTGCCGCAGGGCGGTCCCGGGCCGGCTCGGCGGTGATGCCAGGTTTCCTGCAAACCTGAGCACGAGCGGCGGCCGGAACGGACAGACGAAGTGTAGGCTAGGTGCCATGCACCGCCGTACCGTGCTCAGATCTCTCGCGTTCAGCCTGGCCGCCGCCAGCCTCAAGGCCGCACTTCCCAAGTTGAAGATCACGCGGGTGCGCTACTACCACGTGGGCGGCGAAGGGGCGCGCCCGATCTTCAACCAATCGAGTCACATCGTGACTGTTGAGACCGACCAAGGGATCACTGGCATCGGCGAAGGCGGCCACAAAGACTCGATCGAGCAGCTCGCCGGAATCATCGTCGGCGAGAATCCGTCGCGCATCGAGCACCTCTGGCAGCTGATGTACCGCCAGTATTTCTATCCGCCCGGGCGCGAGAAGATCCACGCCCTCGGCGCCCTCGATCTCGCTCTTCTCGACATCAAGGGCAAAGCGCTCGGCGTGCCGGTCTACGAACTCCTCGGCGGACTGACCCGGAACCATGTCGAATGCTACGCAACCGGGTTCCCGAGTGCGGGAAGCCTCCGGGAGACCGCGCAGGCCTGCATCGAGTTCGGCTACCGCGCATTCCGCTTTCACGGTGCCGATGCTCCCGACCCCAGCAAGGGCTACCACCACCGCAGGATGGTCGACCGGACGTTCGAGATGTGCCGGGAAGTCCGCGAGGGAGTCGGCGACGACGGTGACTGGGCCATCGATTTCCACACCCGCCTGGACTTGCCCGACGCCGTTCGCCTGTGCGGACTGATCGAGCCCCTGCGTCCTCTGTTCGTCGAAGATCCGATTCGCTCGGAAAACCCGGAAGTCTATCGCACGCTGCGGCCGATGGTGAGGACGCCTCTGGCCGTGGGCGAGCACTACGGCGACCGGTGGGACTCGAGCATGCTCATCGAGAACCGGCTGTTCGACTATTCCCGGGTCACGCTGCCGAACTCGGGGGGCATCACCGAGTACATGAAGCATGCCGCGCTGTGCGAGACGCACTACGTGGGACTGATCCCGCACTTCACGGGCCCCGTTGCGGAGGCGGCCCTGGTGCATTGCATGTGCGCGCTATCGGGCCCCGCCCTGATGGAGATGCGGGGCATCGGCGATCCGAGAGCGCCGCACCTGCCGGAGTCGTACGACTTCCGGGCTGGGAAGCTCTACCCGAAAGACAAGCCGGGCCTCGGCGTCGAATTCGATCCGAGCGAGGCCAACTTGGTCTCGGAGATCACCGAGCAGGACAGGCCGATTCCGCTCTACCGCCGTCCTGACGGATCGATCACCAACTGGTGAACATGTCCGCAGCGCACCGGCCAGGACTTGCCTACGGCCTCGGGATCGGCAGCAAGTCGGGCTGGCGCGGGCGCCCGCCCTGTGGCGATGTATCAACCTGACGGAGGATCTTGTTCTCAAGCCAGCCCTGCAGTGCCGGCCACTCAGATTTCCCCGCGCTTCATTTGGTCGGCCATGTAGTCACTCGCCCGCCACGCCAGCGCCAGAATCGTCAGCGTGGGGTTCTTCTCGGTAGCAGTCGGGAACGCGCTGCCATCGACAACAAAGATGTTCCTCACCTCGTGCATCTGGTTGTATTTGTTCAGCGCCGAGCGCTTCGGATCCTCGCCCATCCGGCAAGTGCCGTGTTCGTGGATCGAGGTGCCTAGCGTTTCGATCTTGCCGCGCTGGTAGGGCAATGTCTCGGCCTTCATCTCATGCAGGATCTCTTCACATACGTCGTAAATGCGCGAGATCATCTTGCGCTCGTTCTCGCCGATGTCGTACTCGATTCTGAGCAGCGGGTAGCCAAAGCGATCGTTCGGCGTGCCCTCCACCGATATGCGGTTGTGCCTGTAGGGCAGGACTTCTCCGTAGGGGAGCAGCTTGATCGAGGCCGGGTAACGCTTCTTGACGGAGCGCTTGTAGGACAGCCCGAACCCTTCTAGGCCCTTGGCAAATCTCGCATTCGAAGCGCAGCCGATACCCGTGATCGGGAGGCCGAAACCGCGCAGGTAGCCGCGCTTTGCATCGGTCGGTTCGAATCTCGGAACGTAGACGTGTGCGCCAGAGATGCCGTCGTCGTTCGACGCCGGCGAACCGATCAACTCGGGCACGAACGCCTCCACTTGCAGCCGGAACTGCTCGGTCAGGTAGCGACCGATGACGTCGGAGCCGTTGCCCAGGCCGTTGGGAAAGCGGCGTGATTTCGAGTTGAGCAACAAGCGCGTCGAATCAACCGCCGAAGCCGCGACGACCACACGCTTGGCCGGGACCGTCCGCTCTTCGCCGGTGAGCCGGTCGAAGTACCGGACACCGGACGCCAGCCCTTGATCGCTGACCAGAATCTCTTCGACGATCGCGTTCTCGACCAGTTCGAGCCTTCCGGTCGCGAGCGAGTCATTCAGCAGGTAATCGAACGAATTGAAGAAAGCGCCGATGTCGCAGCCGCTCTGGCAGGCGCCGCAATAGTGGCACGGGCGGCGGCCGTTGTGAGCTTGGGTTAGAACCGCCCGTCGGATGCGCACCACCGGATAGTTGAGCCTCGTGGCGGCCTTGCGGAACAGCACTTCGCCGCAACGCAGGTTCGGTGGCCGGAGGTAGTTTGAAGAGCCTGGGAGCCAAGGCGTGTCGTCATCGCCCCCGCAGATGCCGATCTTCTTCTCGACATTGTCGTAGTAGGGGGCGATCTCTTTGTAGGTGATCGGCCACGGAATCTCCCATCCGTCCTTGGCCGGCTCTTGGAAGTTCAGGTCGGAATAGCGCAACGAGACGCGGCCCCAGATGTTGGTCTTGCCGCCTACGCCCCACACCCGGCCCAGCCAAAACGGCTTTCCGGGCAGCGTCTCGTAAGGGCTCTCGCGCAGCGGAGTGCCCATCCAGTCCGGGGGAGACTCCCCGCGCCGTCGGCGCTCGCGCGCCTCCCAAGGCTTGACGTGGGACCAGAACTCGCTGCGCTCGAATTTCCGTCCGGCCTCGAGCAGCAAGACCTTGGCGCCTTTACGGGTGAGGTTCCAGGCAGCCATTCCGCCGGACGCACCGCTACCGATAACGACGACGTCAACGTCTTCGTAGGCCATCAGAGGCGCCCCTCGTGACGGCAGGCGGGCAACTCGCTCAAGCAGGTACCGCCCTGAAGGCTGAGTTCCAGGATCAGCCCGACCTCGGCTGCGCGGCAGGGGTCGACAACGAGAGCTTCTCCGCAAATGGTGTCAGGCATCAGCCGATCCCGCAACGAGTATGGCAGTGTCGGGCGAATAGGTGGAGGTGGACGAACCAGACGATCCAGTGTCCGGGTCACGGATCGAGCGCCACTGCGCGCGAGCTCGGTGCCCCGATGGCGTCACGACCTCGATCAGCCACGTGAACGACTGGATCAGCGTTCGCGAAGATCGGCGGGAGAGTCGTATCCGTAGCGATCTTCGCCTTCAAGAGAGCGGTCCTCCGGCCACGCCTTGCGCAAGAGCTCGCAGACGTTCTTGAAACTGTCCATCGGGGGCGGGCTCGCAGGGAAGACCTCATCATGCTGGTCAAACACTTCTTTGGCGGAGCGCAGCCTCAGGCAGTCAATCAGAAAGGCAATATCGTCGTAATCCTTGATGCGGCCGGTACGCACTTTCATCGCAAGCAAGTGTTCGGCGGAAGCGGCCGTAACAACCAGATTGCCGTCTCCGAACACTGTTCGGGCGCGGGTATCGCTGCCGCGAGGCATGGCGGATGCGGCTTGCTCGTTGAGCCACGTATCGGACCAACCTCGATGGCGGGCGACGGATCGGACAGCGTCAGTAACCGGGCCGTGGCCCTCGCGAATGAGGGCATCTACGTCCTGGGTTAGCCGCCGAGAGTCGAAGCCGAGTGCCATCGCACCTCCCGACGATATAGATATGGGCCTTTACCTTGCGGCGAGCCAGTTCCTCGGACAGCTGCTGAAACGCGTCTCGCAAGTCACTATCCGATAAGGGCGCCATAGTCTCGCTCGCCCTCACGCGGGCCGAATTCCTTGTTGCCGATGATGATGCCGTGTCGCAGAAATGCGCCGGGCGTATCGCCACAAAGGTGGCCGGGAAAACCATCGAGGTAGTCTTCCAGTGGGAACCAATAGATCTTCAGCGACCGTTGCGGATCGTCACACCAGTCGGGTACAGGATGGTCGTGAGTAATCGCGACGTGTTCAGCGACGGCTGCGAGCAGGCAATCCCATTTGGTGCCTGTCAAGGGCGGAGGACCCTGGAGTGCACGTTGCTGGATCTCAAACGGGGACTCGTGGAAACGACGGGCGAGGTCGGAGATCAGCATTCGGAAGCATTCCGCCGGATCCCGAGCCGTGCGAATTATGTCGACGTACTCGGCGACTTGCCAGGGGGACGCCGGGTCCCGTGACCCTCTGGGCAGCTTGTCCGCTAGTCGGTCGCGCGGAAGCTTGCGCTCGGCGGCAGACACACGCTAATGGTACTGGAATCTTGACAGGCAGCTTCCGATGCGGACAGCTCAGACCGAACGGCATTCTCTAGTGGCAGTCTCGACACCCTCGTTGCGGCGCTATCATTTCGAGGACATGCTCTCCCGACGCGATTTATTCAAGAGTGCGGGGCTGGGGGCACTAGCTGCCGGGAGCGCCAGCGGCCAAGCAGCGCGCTCCAGGGGCCCTAACGTCCTCATGATTTCGATCGACGACATGAACGACTGGATCGGCGTCCTCGGCGGGCACCCCCAGTCGCTCACGCCGAACATCGACGCGATCGCCAAGCGCGGCGTCACGTTCCGGCGCGCGTACTGCCAGGCACCCGCTTGCAACCCCTCGCGGGCAAGCCTCATGACCGGCATCCGCCCGACGACCTCGGGCTGCTACACCAACGGCGACGTCTGGCGCGACGCCATGCCTGATGCCGTAACGCTGCCGCAGCACTTCATGCTGCACGGCTATGAAGTGATCGGCGGGGGCAAGACCTTCCACAACACTCAGAACGAGGCCAAGTCGTGGGAATACTACAACAGCTTCCGCGGCTTCCTGCGGGCTCCCAACCCGCCCGTGAATAAGTTCAGCAACGGTCACTTCGACTGGAGCGGACTCGCTGTCGAAGACGAAGACACCGCCGACACCCAGCTCGCGCATTGGGCCGCAGACTACCTCTCCAAGGACCACGCAAGGCCGTTCTTCATGGCCTGCGGCTTCTATCGCCCGCACCTGCCGTTCTATGCGCCCCAGAAGTACTTCGACAAGTTCCCCGAGGCCGAGACCCTGCTGCCGAGCTATCTCGAGAGCGACCTCGATGACGTGCCGGCGGCAGCGATCAACACCGCAAGCGGGAGGCGCAGCTTGCAGGACCACGACAACGTGACCTCGTCGGGCCAGTGGAAGCGAGCCGTAGCAGCCTATCTGGCCTGTATCAACTTCGCCGATGCCAATGTGGGGCGCGTGCTGAAGGCGCTGGACTCGGGGCCCCACGCCGACAACACCATCATCGTCCTGTGGACCGACCACGGCTGGCAGTTCGGCGAGAAGAAGCACTGGCGCAAGTTCACCTTGTGGGAACGTGCCTGCCGGGTGCCGATCATCTTCGCCGGCCCGGGCGTCGAGGCCAAGGGCGAGCTCTGCGACCGCACTGCGGAGTTGCTCGACATCTACCCGACATTGAGCGACCTGGCCGGACTGCCCGGGCGCGAGGAACTCGACGGCGAGAGCCTGCGGCCCCTGCTGGAAGACCCACAGGCTCGCTGGGACCACCCCGCGATCACTTCCATGGGGCCCGACAGGAACTCGATCCGCACCGAGCGCTGGCGCTACACGAGCTATCCGGGCGGTGAAGAGCTCTACGATCACGACGGGGACCCGAACGAGTGGCACAATCTGGCGGACGCCCCCGAGCACGCCGAGACGAAACGGCGGCTTGCAGCGATGCTGCCCCGAAATCCCTCGCGCAAGAAAGTGATGCAGTTCCGAGATCTGCCCGCGGAGCGCCGCCGGCTCACCGAGCTCCTGCCGGATCACTATCGCGCCTCCGACCCAGCGAACTTTGTCCCGCTCGCTGCTGGACCGCCGTAGTGCTCTGGAACTGCCCCCAGATGCGGGCCAGCGCGGGCCTCCCCGAAGGGCGCGACCATCAAACGCGTGATCGCTCAGATGGCCGACGGCGCGCAGTGCTTCATGGCGTGCCCCGGGGCAGGGATTGCCGCTCGGATCGGGTGCGGTTATCATAGTTGTGGGTGAGGGCTTGCCCGGACGACGGGCCTTTGCCCCGGTAACTGGGATCTTGCGGCCGCGTCCCGTAGCCGCGGGTCCTGAGTGTCTTTGGAGAACTGGTCATGAGCGAACTCCCCAAATATCCAGGTGAACGCATCACGGCAAACGGCAACCAGCTGGTCTCGTACCACACGGAAGCTCGCATTGCTGATGCGGGGATCTTCTATCCGATCACCCCGTCGACGGAAGGTGGCGAGCTGTACCAGCAATCGTTCGCAGAGGGCCGCCTGAACGTCTTCGGCCGGAACACGCTGGCTGTCGAAGCCGAGGGAGAGCACGCCGCCCAGGGCGGTGCCATCGCCTACTCGGTGTGCGGGCGGCGCGTCGTCAACTTCACCTCTGGCCAAGGCATCGTCTACGGGATCGAGCAGTACTACCACGCTCCGGGCAAGGCATCGACCATGGTGGTCGAGGTGGTAGCGCGCGCGCTCACCAAGCATGCGCTGAACGTGCATTGCGGCCACGACGACGTTTACGGGGCGCTCGACGTCGGCTGGACCATCCTGTTCGCCAAGGACGCCCAGCAGGCAGCCGACCAAGCGCTGATCCTGCGCAAGGTGAACGAACTCAGCCTGACTCCGGGGATGAACGTCCAGGACGGGTTCCTGACATCGCACCTTGAGCGGACCTTCTACCGCCACGAGTCCGAGCTCCTTAGGCAGTTCCTCGGCGCGCCGGAGGACATCATCGAGTGCCCGACCGAGTCGCAGCGCACGCTGTTCGGTCCGACACGCCGCCGCGTGCCGAAGATGATCGACCTGACGAATCCCGTGCTGCTCGGGCCGGTGCAGAACCAAGAGCACTACATGCAGGGCGTCGTGGCCCGGCGCAACAACTTCGTCGAGCCGATCCTCTCGTTCCTCGAGGACGCGTACGAGGAATTCGGCCGCCTGACGGGCCGGCACTACAGCCTGGTCACGGAGTACAAGACCGACGATGCGGACACAGTGTTCGTATCGCTCGGGTCCGCCGCCGAGAACTGCGAGGCGGCCGTCGACTACCTCCGGCAGACCCGCGGCTCCAAGGTCGGATCGATCCACCTCAACGTGTTCCGTCCGTTCCCCGAACGAGCCGTCGTCGAAGCGCTGGCCGGCAAGCGCAACGCGATCATTCTCGAGCGGACCGACGAGCCGATGGCGGGCGACAACCCGATGGGCCGCGACACGCGCACGGCTCTGAACAAGGCACTCAAGCTGGACGGGCACCCGGTCGTGAGCGGCTTCCCGGAACTGACCCCGGACCGCATCCCGAGGCTGTTCAACGGCATCTACGGGCTCGGATCCAGGGACTTCCGGCCAGAGCAGATCATTGGCGCGTACGAGTACGCCACCGGCCAGCGCGCGCGGACCGACGGCAAGACGGCGGCTGACGGCGAGTCCTTCATGGTGCTCGGCGTGCCGCACCCCTACGAGGTCAAGGCCGACGAGACCCCCTCGCTCCTTCCGGACGGGGCGATTGCCGTGCGGTTCCACTCCATCGGCGGCTGGGGCGCCATCACGACCGGCAAGAACCTCGGCGCCATCATCGGCGACTTCAACGACTTCCTCTCCGAGCGCAGCGCCGAAGTCGACGAGTACGGACGGCCGAAAGAGGTCATCCACGTCAGCGCCAATCCCAAGTACGGCTCCGAGAAGAAAGGCGCACCCACGTCTTACTTCCTCGTCATCGCGCCGGAGCGCATCCGCGTCAATTGCGACCTGCGCCACGTCGATGTCGTTCTGTGCTGCGACCCGAAGGCGTTCACCCATTGCAACCCGCTCGAGGGCATGTCCGAGGGCGGGGCGTTCATCTGGGAGTCCGAGGAGGAGCCTCACGATGCGTGGGAGCGGCTCCCGATCTGGGCGCGCTCGCAGATCATCGAGAACAAGATCCGCATGTTCACGCTTCCGGGCTTCGAGATCGCCCGCAACGCGACCAACCGTGCGGACCTGCAGCTTCGCATGCAGGGCAACGCCTTCCTGGGAGCTTTCTTCTCCGTCTCTCCGCTGCTCCAAGACTTCGAGATCAGCAACGAGCAGTTCGAGGCCGTCGTCCACGCGCAGTACAAGAAGAAGTTCGGCCGGCTCGGCGACGCGGTCGTCCAGTCGAACATGCAGGTCATGACCCAGGGCTTCGGCCGCGTGCGCGAGATCCCCGTCGGCGAGCTTGACGCTGCCGACCGGTCGAGCCTTCGCGGACTGCCGATCCTGCCCGTACTGACGCAGCAGGCCAACGGGGGCGGCAACGGATGCGCGACATGCCGCTCGCACGCGATCCCCGAAGGACAAGAAGAGCGGACGCCGGTGACCCAGGTCTCCAGCTTCGACGACGAGTTCCGGTCAGACTACGGATACGACCAGCCAGCATCGCCGCTTGCCGCGATGAGCATAATGGCCGCCGGCAGCGGCGACACGGCTTCTAAGTACGTCGCGCGACGCGAAACGCCGCTGTTCATCCCAGAAAACTGCACGCAGTGCATGGAGTGCATCTCGGTCTGCCCGGACACGGCGCTCCCCAACTGCTCGCAGGACATCGAAACAGTCCTAACGACCGCGATCTCTAACTACGTGACCGACGAAGGGGAGCGGGGCCGGATGCTCGCGTCCGTGCCTGAGATGGAGCGCCGGACCCGCGTGGCCATGAAAGATGCGGTGGCGGCGAAGGCGAAGACTCCGCTGCCGGATATCATCCGGGACGTCACGAACAATCTGAACGGCTTTTCGGAGAGTGCGAAGGACGAGTTCTTCAAAGTCATCGACAAGCAGCCGCTCGCCTATTCGATGACCAACGCGATCTTCAAGTCGGCCGAGCGAAAGAATCCGGGCAGCGGCGGGATCTTCTCGATCTTCGTCTCCGATCTCTGCAAGGGATGCGCAGCCTGCGTAACGGCCTGCGGGGACCACGAGGCGCTGAAGATGGTCCAAGAGACCGAGGAAGTCAATGCCGACCACGAGACCGGCACGGCATTCCTCGACCTACTGCCCGACACGTCGCAGAAGTTCCTCGGCCTCTACAACAACGCCAACCCGACCGATTCCAAGACGGCCACGCTGCGCAACCTGATGATGGTGCGACGGAACTACGACGCACTTGTCTCGGGCGACGGCGCATGTGCCGGCTGCGGCGAGAAGAGCGTCCTCAGGGCGATCGCGGGAGTTACCGAGGCGTACCTAAGGCCGATCTTCCACGCCAAGGCGGATCGGCTGCGCCGCAAGGCGACCGCGCTCGAAGACGAAGGCCCCGCACGCCTTGAATGGCTTGCGGCGCACGATCCGAAGCAGCACGCACTGCTGGTTCGCACCGTGGCACACACGCTCATGGGACTCGGCGGAGACACCGATGCGGATACGACCGAGCGGTTGGAATCCCACGGCGCGATCTCTAACGAAGAGATGATCGATGCCATCACCGCGGTCATGCGGCAGGAGGCGTTCAATCACCAGCAGCTGCAGGCGCTCGACGGCCGGCTCCCGAACGGGCAGTCCGTCATGGCGATGGCGGCGCATACGGGCTGCAACACGGTCTACGGGTCGACGCCGCCCAATAACCCGCATCCGTACCCGTGGATGAACTCGCTGTTCCAGGACGGCGCGACGATCGGCTGGCTGATCGGCGAGAGCTTCATCATGGACCACGCACGGCGGTCCGTGATTCCAGAACGGCTCGCGACATGGATCCTCGAGCGGGACAACGTCATCGACGAACAGAGCTACTACGACTTCACCCATTTCTCCGACAACCTGATGACGACCGAGGAGATCAACGAGATGCCTCGCGTCTGGATCGTGGGTGGCGATGGCGGCATGGGCGACATCGGCTATCAGAACGTATCGAAGATGATCCTGCAGAACCGCCCGAACGTGAAGGCGCTGATGCTCGATACGCAGGTGTACTCGAACACCGGCGGGCAGAACTCGGACTCGACCCCGATGCTCGGCGGGGGCGACATGAACTCCTTCGGCGCGGCCAGCCAGGGCAAGTGCGTCGAGAAGAAGACCGTGGCGGAGACATTCCTCGCGGGCCACGGATCGCCGTTTGTCGCGCAGGTGTCGATCGCGAACGCTCCCAAGCTGTTCCGGTCCATCCTAGACTCGCTGGAGTACCGCGGGACCGCGTTCCTGCAGTGCTTCACCACGTGCCAGCCGGAGCACGGAGTGGGCGACGACATGGCGCTTGACCAGGCGCAGCGCGTGCGCGATTCCCGGGGCGCCCCCGAGTTCGTCTTCAACCCGCAGCTGGGCGAGAGCTACAAACAGGCGCTCGACCTGAAGGGCAACCCCAACATGCAGGGGGACTGGTACAAGACGAAGTTCCGGGAGACCGGCGAGACATACCGCTACACGGTGGCGCACTGGTGCGCGACCGAGGCGCGGTTCCGTAACCACCTGAAGAAGATCCGGGAGGAAGACGCCGAACTGCTGATTCCGCTCGAGAACATGCTCGTGCGGCTCACCCAGGACGATGTCGTGCAACGGAATCACCTGAACAAGGACCACCGTGCCTTCGTGCCTGACTTCGGGGTCTATATCAAGACACTGCCAGCCAAGGGCAACAAGCCGGTGCTGATGAAGATCTCGCGGCAGCTGGTGCTCTTCTGCATCGAGCGCCGCAAGGCGTGGCGGCTGCTACAGAGCAAGATCGGCATCGAAAACGCCGAATACGCGGCACAGCGTGAAATCTTGGCGGACGTCGACGCAGGGACGATCTCGAAGGACGACTTCCTGGCGCGGGCCGACCAGATCCTCGAAGAGCGGCTCTTGGCGGCGGCTCCCGTGGCAGCGGCGAGACGGCCTCGGGTTCCGACGCGCACGATGTGATCAGCTGACGCCGGGCTCAATCCTCGCTGGCTCCTGCCGGGTGGGGCGCATCAGCAGCCCGGGCTCTGCCGGCACCGGTGTTCCAACTTCCGGGCGGCCGCGCGGTTGCGCGACCGCCTTGCGCGCAGCGTGTCTGGCAAGAATCGGCCCCGCGAACCGAGACCTTCGTTCTCCAATGCCCTCGCAGTGAGGCAGCGGCGTCGAGCGCTGTTCGCGTGTGATCTCGCGCAACCAGAAGGGACTCGCCCGGGAGAGCGGCAGTTCCGGCGAACTGCATTTACAATGTGTTCTCCCCCGCCCGAGGCGAATGCATGCACGGTCTTCTTCAGAGAGCCCCCGACGTAAGCGTCTTGCTGGCTGCAATCGCCTTGGCGCTGCTGCTAGCGCCTGCTGTCGCCGGCGAGCAACCAAACATCGTGTTCATCATTTCCGATGACCACGACAACGAGCACTTGGGCTTCATGGGCAACGACTTCGTCCATACGCCGAATCTCGACCTGCTGGCTCGATCCGGGACGCTGTTCACCCGCGCGCATCTGCCGATGTCGCGTTGCCATCCGACGCTGGCCAGCTTTCTCAGCGGCCGTTGGCCCCACCAAACAGGCGTCTACCACAACTTCGGAACGAAGAACCTCGACCCAGCGAACTCGTTGCCCAACCTCCTAAAGGAAGTCGGCTACGCGACGTACGTCGAAGGCAAGTACTGGGAAGGCGATCCGAGGGCAATGGGATTCACACACGGAATCGGCAACTCGGCGAACACGTTCGTGCGCGAAGGGCAGGCCGAACTGTTCGCGTTTATCGACGAGCTTGGCGGGCAACAGCCGCTATTCGTCTGGTGGGCTCCCAAGATCCCGCATCTTCCACACGATCCGCCGCAGGAGTACCTCGCATTGTTCGACAGGAGCAAGCTCCCCGTGCGACCGTGGATCGGCGAGGATCGCCGGGAGGCGTTTCTGGAGAAAGAGCACCTGAGCCTGGCGATGGAGGCATGGCTGGACGACGGCGTCGGAGAGCTCGTGGCCAAGCTGCGCGAGAAGGGAATCTACGAGAACACCCTGTTCGTGTTCGTCATCGACAACGGCTGGTCCAACGGCTTGATCTCGAAAGGCTCGCCATTCGAGAAGGGCATTCGTACGCCGGTGTTCTTCAGCTGGCCGGCCAAGATCAAGGGCGGGCAGCGTTTCGACTGCCTGACCAGCACCCTGGACATCTACCCGACGATTCTGGACTATGCCGGCGCGAAGACGCCGGCTTCTGCCGCAGGGAACAACCTGCGACCGATCATCGACGGCAAGACGACGGAGAATCGCGAGCGCCTGTTCGGCGCGATCTACCCGGCGTTTGTGACGGAGAACGACGAGCGGCCAGAGCGCGATATTTTCGCGCTCTACGTCCGCGACGAGCGGTGGAAGTACATGTTCTTCTTGCAGGACGTCGTTGAGTCGCGCAACCGAGAGTACTTCCGCATCCAATGGATCGAGACTGACTATCCCGCGCGCAGAAAGGGCGCCGAAGACCTGTACGACCTCCGAGCCGATCCCAAGGAACGAACCAACCTAGCTTCGCAGCCCGAGCACGCCCAACGGCTCGCCGAAATGCGCGAAGCCGTACTCACGTGGTGGAAGCGGACGGGCGGGAAACCTATCGACGCGCTGGCGGAATAGGTTTGACGCGCGGTGCGAACGTTCGCGCCGCGATCTGAAACAAGCGTCTCCGTGATCGTGGAGCGCCGCCACGGAACCATACAGCGCCTATGTTCGTCTCAAGCCGATAGTGAGACGTGCAGAACTCTTCAGCAACGTACGGGGTCGGCTCGATTGCGGCCTTCAGCGGAAATCCCGCATAGCGTTTCGCGCGCTGGTACTAGCACTCGTTGTGGTGGCGTTGCCAGCTCTGTCTCCCGGGACTGAGGGGGCGAGCGCTCAGGTCCGCGTGTTCGTGACGGAGAGCACCAGCTGGTCGGTGTCGGGAACCGAGACGGTTGTCGAAGGCGATGGAGGCGGCCACATGCAGGGCGGCGCCAAGCCGCAGACCGCCGAGATCATGAAGACGATCAGCAGGAAGCGCGAATGCGCGGGAGTTATCGTGACGATCAATCGGGAGAAGGCGGACTACATTCTTCTTCTCGAACGGGTTGGCGGCAGGGACATCATCGCGAAGGACAACAAGATGGCGCTGTTCAACCGGGACGGCGACATGGTTGCCAGCAGTTCCACCCGCTCTCTCGGCAACGCGGTCAAGGACGCCTGCCTGGCGATTCAGATCCGTAACTAGATCGCTCGCAAAGCTTGTCCCGCGCGTAGGCCAGCCTGCACTGGTCCCCGCCAGAGCGAGATCGGCCGCAACCAGCTTCAGGGCTGGCACACCGCCTCCACGCCCACTTCGGTAGTCGCAGCGTTCGGCGCTTGGATGCCGCGTGGGCTACGTGCCGCGCCAAGCCACCGGAACGTCTGGGCAGAGCCGCGCAACCGGCGCCCGCACGCGAGGGGCGGAAACGCGGCCAAGGAGCATCTGCGGCGGCCGACGACCTGCTCACCCCGCTTCGGGCGCACGAGCAGCCTGGCATCGCCACCATGGACCGACGGGCTGCGATTGACAGCGGCAAGCCCGGGACGTTGAAGAACGGAGATTGGCTCGCCTTGCTCGCTGCAAATATACTGATGCTCTGATCTCGATATGACAGCTTCAGAAGATTCTCCTCAGGCACGCCGAACAGGGGTCGAGCGTGCCCTCTATTGGGTCGAACGGGTGGGCAACCGCTTGCCGGACCCGGCCGCGCTCTTCGTAGTGGCCCTCGTCGCGGTCTGGATCGCATCGTTGCTACTGGCTGGCCACGAATTTACCGTTCCGGCCAAGGACGGGGCGCGGACACTGGTCGTCCAGAACCAGCTCTCCGGGTCGAGCCTTGCCGAGTTCCTAGCGAGCATGGTGACCGTCTTCACCGGCTTCGCCCCCCTAGGCGTGGTCTTGGTGGCGCTGCTGGGCGTCGGGGTTGCCGAGCACACCGGATTCATCCGCGCAAGCCTGAAGGGCCTTGTCGCGATGACCCCGCGGAGCCTGCTGTCCCCCATGCTGCTCCTGGTTGCCATCATCAGCCACACCGCAGCGGATGTCGGCTACGTACTGGTCATTCCATTGGGAGGCGTTATCTTTCACGCTGCCGGACGCCATCCGCTCGCAGGTATCGCTTGCGCATTCGCTGGGGTCTCGGGCGGCTTCGGCGCGAACTTCATTCCGTCGGCTATTGATCCGCTACTGCAAGGCTTCACTCAGTCGGCCGCGCAAATCTTGGATTCAGGCCGAGAAGTTAACCCCTTGTGCAATTGGCTGTTCACGAGCGTGTCGAGCGCCCTCGTAATCGTCGTCGGGTGGATCTTGACTGACCGCGTGATCGAACCGCGGCTCAAGGGGACCCCCCTGGATGGAGAGGGTTCCGACAGCGTCGAGGAGCAAGCGCTTACCCGCAAGGAGCGAACCGGGGTCTGGGCCGGTCTCGCGGCTATGGCGCTGGGAGTGTTGGCGCTGTTCTTGGCCGTGCTGCCGGCCGATTCGCCGCTGCGCGCCCCGAACGGACAGCTCAGCTCGTTCGCAGCTCCGTTGATGCAGTCGATGATCCCGTTGATCTTCCTGCTGTTCCTGATTCCCGGCACCATCTACGGATACGTGGCGGGCACTGTCAAGAGCCATCGCGACATCATCACTGGCATGAGCAAGTCCATGTCGACGATGGGCTATTACCTCACGATGATCTTCTTCTGCGCACAGTTCACCGCGGCATTCGCCAAGTCCAACCTAGGCGCGCTGCTTGCAGTGGAAGGCGCCGAATTCCTCAAGGCGTTGGGCCTGCCCGGCATGCTGACGATCGGCGGCATTATCGTGCTGAGCGCGTTCGTGAACCTGCTCGTCGGATCAGCGTCTGGCAAGTGGGCCCTGCTGGCACCGGTGTTCGTCCCGGTCCTGATGCAGGTGGGGCTCTCCCCGGAACTCACCCAAGCCGCCTACCGGGTGGGCGATTCCACTACGAATATCGTCACGCCCCTGATGCCGTATTTTCCGCTCGTGGTGGCGTTCTGCCAGCGCTGGGTGAAGAACACGGGAATCGGCACGGTCACTTCCCTGATGCTGCCCTATTCGATCACCCTGCTGATCACGTGGTCCTTGGCATTGGGGCTGTACTGGGCGCTGGGTATCCCTCTGGGGCTGCAGTCCACGTACACATACCCGTAGTCTGGGGTGACTCGATCAATCGGAGCCCGGTTCTCGGCAGTCCGCCGAGCAGGCCCCGTTAGCTTCCGTCGCCGCTGGTGCCGGAACTCGCCGGGTACGCATCCGGGCAGGCCGCCTCCAGTGAGCCTTCAGGAGACAGATCCGGTGACACCTGAATCGTGATCTTGGCAACCGGGTTCAGCCAGTGGTAAACCTCGGGCGGAAAGCCTCCGCACCCGTGAATCCCGCTATGGATATGCACGGCGCCTTCGACCGCGACAGAACAGGATCCCGGCCGCGGCGGTCTAGGGCAAGGCGCAGGAATTTGGGAGCAAAGCTCCGTGTTTGCTTCCGAGCCGGCGTCCCAGCCGTCTAGAAAATAAGTGCTCGTGCCGACGCACGGCACTTCGACGCCAAGCAGAGAGACGAAGCCGTCGTTCGTCATCTCGATCATCGAAGCGGACGATATCAGCCGATGGTCAGAGTCGAACTCGACATTCACAGTGGCAGTCCTCGTCGGACGGACAAACGCGCTCAGCACGGTCACGGCGAGCACCCCGGGCTCCGCATTGAACTTATTGACCAGGCCGCTCGTGCTGCCCTGCTCGGCAAGCGCGGAGAGTTCGCTGCTCGCGGCCTCTCCGGGAACGAACAACGGCGGTGTCTCATCGCTGTGGGTTATGAAGACCGCAGGCGTGAGGATCTGTCCCTTGGCCAGGTTCGTGACGGTGACTGTCGCGACAGCGGGCTCAACTTCTTGCGTTTGCGGTGCTTGTTGTGCGGACAAGTGGTTCCCCGCACCTGTCCAATTGAGTGCCACGAAGACGCCGACGATGGCAAATCGCCTCATGAACTCAGCATAGGGCATGGCCCCGATCATCAAGCGAAGCCGCTCGTTGGCGGGGGATCGAGCCTGCGAACCACGGTGGTCACGCTACGCTGCGCTATTGCTGTATCGGAGCGGCTCCAGCCCGCCGGAGACTCGCGAATGGTCTACCCACGGCCAACGCCTTCCAAGGACGCGCTTCAAGCGTCGGATTCGAGATAGAACGTGATCAAGTCCTGATTCTTTGGCGGCTCGGCGCCGTGCTGCCGCAGCATCGAAGTGACCTGTCCGCGGTGATACGTTGCATGGTTGACGACATGCTGCAGCATGTGCCAGAAGACCGATTCAATCGGCGCGCCGCTGAAGTGCGTGTATTGAATCTTGCGATCAATGCCCTCGGGTCCAAGTCGGTTCACGAAGTCCCGGACCCGAGCCTCCTCGCGGGCCCAGCGGGCGCGCAAGTCCTCCACTGACTGGAAGTCCGCCGGCGCGAGATGTGCACTCGGCGGATCGCCCTCCCAACGGGAGCACCACACCGATTCTGCCGCCACAACGTGCGCAAGGGTGTCGCGGACGGAGCCGAAGCTGTTCCCCAGATCCTGATGGAACTGATCTTGGGTCAGCTGCTCGACTGCATCGAGCAGCCTGTCACGAGCCCAATAGTGAAAGTTCAGCAGGTCTGACAGCGCTTCTGGAGTCATTCCCCGAGCATATCCGAGTTCGAAGGCTCGGCGACGCCATCTCGCCGTGGCTGGCTGCACTCCAGAAGATGCGACCGGAGACGAGACCAAGCGATGAGCCCCTCTCCGCGAACGCCACGACGCTACAGTCAATCGGACATCGGTATTGGGTTAGGATGAGCCTGCGGCCCGGCTGTCTTTCCGAGCGGCGCTCCGGGATATGCGGGCCTGGCAGTGCGCTGAAGCCTTTGCATGGAGACGCTGCTCGACCTCCTTCCCCGTATCGAACGCCTTGGATCTAGAGAGGCGTTGCGCTTCTGGAACGGATATCGCACTTGGCGCTGGTCTTATGCCGACCTAGACGCTGGGATCCGGCGCTTCGTCGCCTTTCTGGACCGCAGCGGAGTAGCGTCCGGAGACCGCTTAGTGCTGTGGTCCGAGAACCGGCCCGAGTGGGTCGCGATCTTCTGGGCATGCTTGGCGCGAGGGGTCCAAGTCGTGCCTCTCGACCATCAATCCTCCGCGGACTTCGTCAGCCGCATCGTTGACCAAACCGGCGCCAGGCTGCTAGTGCATGGCGGCGCGGCCAAGCCGGTCTCGGGCGCGGAGTGCTTCGCGATCGAATCGCTCAATGGGCTCACGATCGGACCGCGCTTCAGCCCGACGCCTGTGAGTGGAAGTGATGTGGTCCAGATCATGTACACCTCCGGAACCACTGCCGAGCCCAAGGGCGTGATCCACCTCCATCGCAACATCTGCGCCAACTTGGAGCCGATTCGAGAGGAGATCGACCGGTACAAGAAGTGGGCCGCGCCGTTCCAGCCGATTCGAATCCTCGACCTTCTTCCGCTGAGCCATATGTTCGGGCAGTCCATGGGCCTCTTCATCCCGCTTCTGCTTGAGGGATCGGCGGTGTTCATGGTTGGGCTGCACCCGGGACTGGTCCGCCAAGCGGTTCGCAAGGAGGGGGTTTCGGTTCTGGCCTGCGTGCCCCGCATTCTCGAGAGCCTGCGGGTGGACGCCGAGCGGCGCCATCCCCGATCCAAGGCCATCCCGGCGAAGCCGGGCGGGCCGCTCCGCAAGTGGTGGCGTCACCGGGACATCCATCGAGCCTTCGGGCTGAAATTCTGGGCATTCGTCGTCGGTGGAGCAATGCTGGATCCAGAGACTGAGACCTTCTGGTCCAGAGTCGGCCTGCTCGTGATCCAAGGCTACGGTCTCACCGAAACGAGCCCGGTCGTGTCAGTGAACCACCCCTTCCGTGCGCGACGCGGCACTCTCGGCGAGGTGGTCGGCAGCCAAGAAGTCCGTATCGCGGACGACGGGGAAATCCTGGTCAGGGGGAGTAGCGTCGTAGGCGAGTACCTCGAAGGAGGTGCCCGCCGCACACGCACCGTTGACAAGGACGGCTGGTTTCACACCGGTGACATCGGCGAGAGCGATGCCCAAGGCAGGCTGGTCTACAGAGGGCGGAAGAAGGATCTCATCGTCACCGCAGACGGAATGAACATTCATCCCGAAGACATCGAGAGAGCTCTCAAGCTCGAGGGCGGAGTGCGGGATGCGGTGGTGGTGCCAGTCGGGCCTGCGAGCGCGCAAAGAATTCACGCCGCGATCATCTTCCAGGTTCCCGGCGGGGACCCGCTCGCAATCATCGAGAATGCAAACCGCCGACTCGAGCCGCACCAGAGGATCCAGAGCGCCTCCGAATGGCCGGACGAGGAGTTTCCCCACACGGCGTCAACCTTCAAGACACAGAGACGGAAAGTAGCCGAGCGCCTGTCGTCTACGGTCCCGACCGCAGGTCCGAACGGCGGATCCGGCTTGGAAGGAATCCTGCTGGCGCTTACCGGACGCAGCCCCGACCGCCTGGCGGACGACCAGCGTTTGGCAGAAGATCTGGGGCTGTCCTCGCTCGAGCGGATTGACATGCTGGCCGCGCTTGAAGACCAACATGGGCTCGAGCTGAGCGAGACGGCCTTCTCGACTCTATCGACTGTCGGCCAAGTCCGCGAATGGGTCGCCGGGCATGCCGCCAGCCCCGCCACGAGCCACATAGACGGACGGGCCGGTTCGAGCGCGACACGGCCCGCGGCCACGGTACATCGCATCCCTCCGCCGCGCTGGGCTCGAGGGCGGACGGTTTCGATGTCGCGCCGCGCGCTGCGCCAGGGGCTGTTCCTGCCGCTATTCCATCACTACATCGCGCTGGATGTCACGGGACTGCCGAATCTGGACGGCGTCGCACCACCAGTCATTTTCGCCGCCAACCACTCCAGCCACCTCGACACCATCGCGCTAACGGCCGCGCTTCCGGCCGAGTGGCGCGGCAAGCTCGCTCCAGCTGTGCGTCAGCAGCACTTCTTCCCTTCCGGCGGCTGGCCTAGCGTGCGCCGGACGGTTGGAATGCGGGCGCTGTACTACCTCTGCTGCGGACTGTTCAACGCCTATCCTCTTTCGCAAGACCTGGGCCAAGTCCGCGATTCGCTCCGATACACCGGCGAGCTGGTCGAAGCGGGGTTCTGCCCGCTGGTCTACCCGGAGGGAATACTGACCCCGGACGGTTCCCTTCAACGATTTCAGCCGGGAATCGGGCTCATGTCTCAACGGCTTGAAGTGCCCGTCGTGCCGGTGCATTTGCATGGGCTGTTCGATGTGATGTCAGTGCACGATTCGTGGCCGCGCAGAGGGTCCGTCCGTGTCGAAATCGGAGCCCCTCTCGGTCCCGTCAAAGGCGAGCCTTACGTTCGGCTTGCTGAACGAGTCGAGGCAAGCTTTCGCCGGATGGCCGAGCGCAATCGGGGGTGACAGCTTGGTGTCAGCCAGCGGCGGTGCCGCACGGCGCCGGGAGCGCAGCGTCCGCCCGGACCGCTACCGGTCTTTGGACGCCCCTGCCAGGACGAGGCCGGATCAGCGAACAGGGAAGAAGATGTCAGTGCGCCACTTGGACTGGTCCGTCTCCGTCCCAGGATCGGTAACGTAGACTTCCCAAGGTGCCCCGGCAGCTTCGTGGCCCTGCGACCCCATCCACTCCGTCAGTGCCGCCCAAGTGCTCGGCAAGCCTTCGTACGGACCCATGTGCGTGACCGTGGCCATCGTTCCGCAGGGAAGCTCGCCAGGCTGGACGCGAGCCGTGCCCTCTATCTGCGACCCGACGGGCATCCCGCACTCGAGTTCGACGGCGTTGCCGTCCATCGAGTGATAGATCGCGAACGGCATTCCGGCCGGTGCTTGGCCGCACTGCTGGATGTGGGCGTAGACCTCCCCGAACAGCGGCCCCATGATCGCGCCAAGCTTGTCTATCGTTGTCTTGGCACGAATCCCTAGGTAGGCCTGCGCTTGCAGTTGGGTCGTTCCAAATTCAAGTTTCACTTACGTTCTTCCCTGATCACGCAACCAGCCCAGTCCCTTTGGCAGACTCACCAGCACGCCTTGACCTCCATCATGGCATTTCACGCTTCAGAGGTTGCCCGGTGCCGGGAACGGCGCTTCGGGCACGCGCAAGTGAGTCAGGTTAGACCCCTGGCCGAAGCTTGTTCGCGCCAAGGCCTTGCGGCCCCGGCGCAGTGCGCCCGACTTGGTCGCCGCAACGGGCTTTACAATCAGAAAATACGAAACCAGCCGGGTGATTTTCTAGCAATGGCGTTTGATCCCGACGGTGTGAAATTCGTTCTAACGGCTCCGGACACCGAGAGCACGGAGCAGGCGTTCAGCCCGTGGAAGCAGATGATGTACGCGTCTGCACCGGCACAATTCGTTCCGCGATTCTTCTACAAGAACAAATTCGAGCAGCCTCGGAACGCGGACGGCAGCGCCAAGGTGATGACCTACGGCGTGCGCGTCGCCGAAGAGGTGCTGCGGCGGACATACCCGAACAACGATGTGGTGGTCTGCTATCCGGACGACTTGGGTACCTTCGTAGGACGTCGCACGGTGGCAGTCGGAGTGGGGGCACACAACCCGATCGGAACAGCGTTCTCTACCGGGGTGTACTCGAATATCTTCGGATCCTCGGCGCGCCCCATCAACGCAGCCGAGTCCGAGCGGGTATACCAGCACCCGGCGATTCAAAAGCACAGGCCCAAGGTCATCGTCGGAGGGGCCGGCGCCTGGCAGATCGACAAGACCGGTTCCCGCCAGAGGCTCGGAATCGATTGCGTGATCAATGGCCGAGCGGAATCGAGAATCCTGGAGGTCTTCCAGATGGCCGAGGAGGGCGGCGATCTGCCCCCGCCCGTCAGCGCGCCGGAACCGTCCATCGAGAATTTGGTCATCCCGCGGCGGCGATCCACATACGGCATCGTCGAAATGACCCGAGGCTGCGGCAGGCAGTGCGCGTTTTGCTCGCCCACCCTGGAGACACGCATCTCGGTGCCCATGCCCGATGTCTTGGAGGCCGTGAGGGCGAACACGTCCAACGGCGGGCGCATCATCTTCCCGGTCTCCGAGGATGTCTTCATCTACGGGGCGTGCGCCCCGTTCTATGTGCCCAATCCCAACCAGTTGCTCAACTTCTACGGCTCGATCGCCGAGGAACCGGGCGTGGACTATCTCCCGCTCTCGCACGCCACGATCGCGCCTGCGGTAGTGAATCCCGGCCTGGTCCGCGATCTGTCGAAGGTGCTGCTCGCCAAGAGTGCGCTGCAGAATCGGAACTCGAGCCACCCCGACAAGCGATTCCTAGCCCCGCTGATCGGCATTGAAACCGGTTCGCCGCGCCTCGCGGCGCTCACCATGTCGGGCAAGGCGCTCCCGTTCGACATCCAGGACTGGCAGGAAATCGTCGTCGAAGGCACGAACATCCTCAACGACAACAACTGGTTTCCGGTGTATACGTTCATCGTCGGCTTGCCGAACGAGACCGACGACGACATCAAGCAGTCGCTAGAACTCCTGCATCGGTTGAAGAACAACAAGGTCCTGTACGTGCCGTCGATCTTTACTCCGCTGGAAGACACGCGCATGGCCTCCGGGCATGCGATGAAGGCCCGGGAACTGACTCAGCTTCAATGGGAATTCATCATGACCGCATGGAAGCAGAGCCGCGATTTCGGCGAGATGCGCGAGCGGTCGAGGAAGTACTTCAGCATCGGCACGAAGGTGTTCTACCACCTTCGCGGAAAATACGTTCACGGGCCGTCGTTCAAGTGGCCGGCGATGCGTTTCGCAGGAGAGTCCGAAGAGAAGCTGTCTCAGCATCTGCACCTGAACTGGGATCGGGAGCCCAACGACAAGGCGGAGCCACCTCGCCTGATCCCCAAGCATCGTAGGCAGACACTCGAGGAAGTGGCTCAAATGAACGACGCGCAGCCGTTCCACATCTATGGAACGTCCCGGATTCGCGACGAGGATGCCTTGCCCGTCGATCCGCTGCGGGTGATTGTGAACGAGAGTACGGGCGAAATGGCAGAGGAGAGCCCCGTACGCTCCGCCGCCCTGCCAGAGCCCTCCGAGACTCCTGAACCCAGCGCCGCAATGGCTTCAGGAGACTAATCGGCGATCGCTCCGCCCATTCGAGGCCACGCTCACGCGACGCTTGGCAACGGATCTGCCAGCCGTTTCGCCACGTCGAGGAGCCGGCCCTTCCAGGCGATCCGCTCCAGCCAGTCCGTAGGAATGCCGGACAGCCCGTAGACGGCGCCGGCCAATTGGCCCGTCACCGCCGCCACCGTATCGGCGTCGTCGGCCAAGTTGGCTGCCAGCAGGACGGCGTTGCGAAAGTTGGCGGTGCGCGCAACGGACCACATAGCGGCCTCGAGCGTGTGTACGACATAGCCGCTGGACCGAATATCCCTCCTTGCGCAGCCGCGCCAGCTGCCGCCGACGATCTCAGCTATGGCTGGAGCGCCATCGAACGATCTGGGAGCGAGGACGTCTTGCCGGGGTCTGCCGGAAATCGCATCTGCAAGCAGCGCGGCGAACGCGCGGCAGCCATCCACCGCTTCGTCGGCCGCATGTGTGGTGCGAGACTGTTGGGCAGCGGCGTGGTCAAGTCTGTCGCGGTCGTTCCAGAAGCGCAGGGCAACCGGGGCGAGCCGCATCAGCGAGCCGTTCCCCGCAGTCTTCGGGTCCGTCGAACCGGCGAGGGGGTCCCCTGCGTCAAGGTAGCGCTCAAGCGCATTCCGCGTCGTGATCCCAATGTCGAAGCAGCGGCCCGTGCACGAGTACTCCCCGTTGCGCCACCATGCTACGAATCGATCCATCAGATCACGGCAGTCAAGGCTCTCCGACACCAGCAAGCTGTCCGCGAGAGCTAGTGCCATTGCCGTGTCGTCAGTCCAGCAACCGGGCCGAAGTTGGAAGGGCCCGCCCCCAGTGATGTCGACGAGCCTAGATCCTTCGTCGCGCCGCTTGAATTCCAACGTTGTCCCTAGAGCATCACCCACCGCAAGTCCGAGCATGGCTCCCATCGCGCGATCCCGAATGTCGTCTTGAGCTGTCGATGGAGCTGGCGACACCGCACGTTCGCACCGCTGTATGTGGCGTTTCTGCCCGGGCGTCTCAACGGCACCGGGCCGTGCCTTCCGCACCTTGCGGATCGCGGAGTCTGGATTCTCTCCCAGTTCAACGAGCAGGCGCGATCCGACCGTGCCGGCGCGGCCCAAACCGCCTTTGCAGTGGACGAGCACGTCAAAGCCCATGCGCAATCGGTCGCGGATGGCTTCGCCAGCGATCCTCCATCCGCGCTCAAAGTCGAATCCAGGCGGATTTACGTCAGGGATCGGCAGGTGCCACCACTCCATATGCCGCTCCTCAACGGCCTCGCGTAGCCCGCGCACCTGCAAGTAGTCAATCTCCTCGTCCGTGATCAAGCTAATTACTGCCGTCGCTCCCCAACGCTGAATCTCATCGAGATCCAGTCCTAGGTCACGCTTCGCAGGCCCGTTGCGCGCTCGAAGGTCCTTCTTGCCGGGGCATAGGGTGATGCCGATTCGGCCAACGCCATCACCGGTAGTGACTGCGCTGATCCGAATCGGATCGTTCTGGCTGGTCCGGACGTTCAACATAGCTTGGGCGGCTTCGATCAGAGGGGCTGGGTTGAACGCCCCGGAGAATGCGGGCGTCCGGGCCGCCGAAGTCCGGGCAGAAACACCATGGTACCAGCCGCCCATGGACTCTCTTCTTGTGGGGCTCAAATAGGCTCGAGTGCCCGCACAGTCCCCTATCGCACCGGTGGAGACGACAGTGCCCACAGAGCCCCGGCCACGGCCCGAGCACACCGCGATGCTTCCCGGAAATCGGGCGATCCGGCCCACGACTCTTCGAGAGACTTAGGGCGGCGGCCAGGGTCGCTGGAGGAGAGAGTGCTTCGGCAACTGGCGGATGGAGCAATGTCGAAAGCGGATCTGTCCAGAGGCCTGGGGCAAACAACCGTATCCGGCCAACTCAACAAGGTAATCCGGCTTCTCGTAGCCGATGGAGGGATCGAACGCACAATGCCGAGATGCCCCAAAGCCGGCTATAGAGGCACCGCCTGAAGAACTAGCGGGGGCGAAGCACCAATTTCAATGGCATGCTTCCCGTGGCTGCGGTTTCCCGCCTAACTGCGGGTAAAATCGACGCGTGCGAACGTGGATCCTAATCAGTCTTGTGCTCGTCCTCGCGGGTTGCGGAGGACCAAGGGCAGACGTTTCGGGCGCGCTCCAGATCTGGCACACGGTCACGCTTGCCTTCGACGGACCCGAGGCATCAGAAACAGGCGATCCGAATCCCTTCACTGACTATCGCTTAGATGTGACGTTTA
This sequence comes from Bryobacterales bacterium, assembly GCA_028819215.1. Taxonomy (GTDB): domain Bacteria; phylum Acidobacteriota; class Terriglobia; order Bryobacterales; family UBA6623; genus VXMF01. The sequence continues at coordinate 54,998 of JAPPMG010000036.1, read as the reverse complement.
CTGGGCCTGGCGGAGAGCTAGTCGTGCCCGGCTTCTTCGCCGCCGATGGCCAGTCCGCGGAGACATCCGCTGAGTCGGGCTCGAAGTGGCTGGTTCGGTTCGCACCTAACGCCGAAGGAAACTGGCGCTATCGCGCATCGTTTCGGACAGGCCCAGGGGTCGCGCTCTCCGACGACCACACGGCCGGCCAGCCGACGGCATTCGACGGAGCGACGGGCGAGTTCATAGTTGCGGCCTCCGACAAGCAGCCTCCTGACTTCCGCTCTCGCGGACGGCTCGAATACGTCGGAGAGCGCTACGCGAGGTTCGCCGGAGACGCCAGCTACTTCCTCAAGGGCGGCGCGGACAGCCCGGAGAACCTATTGGCCTACGCAGACTTCGACGGGACTCGCGACCGCGATGCCGAGACGGGGCGCCGCGAGGCATTCTTGCACCGCTACGAGCCGCACCTGGGCGACTGGCGCGAAGGCGATCCCTCTTGGCAGGATGGCAAGGGCAAGGGGTTGATCGGGGCGCTCAATTATCTGGCTTCGCAGGGTGTGAACTCGATCTATTTCCTGCCGCAGAACGTAACTGGAGACGGCGACGACACTTGGCCGTGGATCGACCCCGCGACGTTTGATCGATTCGACGTGAGCAAGCTCGATCAGTGGGAGATTGTGTTCTCGCATGCCGACCGGCTTGGAATCCTGCTGCATGTTGTCACGGCGGAGACGGAGAACGACCACTTGCTCGACGATGGCGAGCTAGGGCCTGACCGCAAGCTCTACTACCGAGAACTTGTCTCCCGTTTCGCCCACCATCCCGCTCTGATCTGGAACCTCGGGGAGGAAAACACGAATTCCACCGAGCAGCGCAAGGCCCACGCGTCTGCTTTGCACCAGCTGGATCCGTACGACCATCCGGTTGTCATGCACACACACGCAACTGTCGAACATCACGAAAGGCACTACGCACCCTTGCTCGGATTCGAGGATTTTGAAGGCGCATCGATGCAGATCCGAGAGGACCCGGTTGTCCACACGGCGCTCATCGAATGGATGCGCAGGTCCCGCGAGGCCGGCCGGCCATGGCTGGTGTCCTTCGACGAGCAGCGCACGGGACGGGACGGCGTGGCACCCGACTCGGAGGACGAGTCCCGGCACGACGAGCGTCGCGACCATCTCTGGGCGACCCTCATGGCGGGAAGCTGGGGGATCGAATGGTACTTCGGATACATGTATCCCCACAATGACCTCGATCTTGAGGACTTCCGATCCCGATCTCAGATCTGGTCGATGACCCGCCACGCGCTCGAGTTCTTCCACGCGCACCTGCCGTTTACCGAGATGCTTCCAGCCGATCAGCTCGCGCCGAGCGGTGGAGCCTACGTGCTCGCCAAATCCGGAGAGATCTATGCCGTCTACATTCCGTCTGGCGGCAGCGCAAGCCTAGATCTGGAAGGCAACGAGGGTGCATTCGAAGTGTCTTGGTTCGATCCGGCCGATGGTGGACCTTTGGCCGATGGTGCCGCCGTGTCCGGACCCGGACTTGTTCAGCTCGGGCCGGCACCAGGCGATGCGGGTAAGGACTGGGTTGCGCTCTTGCGTCGCGCAGGAGACTGACCGAACGCACACCCTGACCGGCTTTGCGTGCTCTGACGAGCTGGCAGAGAGTTGCGTGTGAGGGCGCTGCTTGAGGGTGGCGACAGTGGGAAATGCCGGTGCCCACCAGTCGTCCATCGATGGCCTCGATCAGAAGCAAGGCGGGCTTCCATCGACATACTTCACAATCCTTGAATTCAGAATCGACGAAGCGATGCGTCAGCATTCGGAATGCTTCCAAGGGGACTGTGACTGGTTCCTACCAGTGGACGGCTGGCACCGGTGGGACGCGGCGCGGCGGGAGTGTCCGAATAACTGTGTAAGTAGGTAGGTGCTGCAATCGAGAGAGGAGGCACACCTGTGAAACAGATACCTGAAGAGCTGCTCGAGCAGCTGCTCGAGGGCTACGACAAGCCGGAGGACCTGCTGGGCAGCGAAGGACTGCTGGCGAACCTGCAGAAGGCCGTCATGGAACGTGCCTTGGAGGCGGAACTGACCGCCCATCTGGGCTATGACCGGCACGACCCGGCTGGCCGGGGCAGCGGCAACAGCCGCAACGGCCACGGCAGCAAGACGGTCCTCACCGACCGCAGCAAGCTGGAACTGGAGGTGCCGCGGGACCGCAACGGCAGCTTCGAACCGCAGCTGGTGAAGAAGCGCCAGAGCCGGCTGCCAGGCTTCGACGAGCAAGTCATCGCCCTGTACGCGAGGGGCCTGGGCCAGCGCGACGTCCGCTCCCATCTGGAGGAGATCTACGGCGTGTCGGTCTCGCCGGAACTGATCAGCCGGGTCACCGACGCGGTCGTCGAGGAACTCCAAGACTGGCAGAAGCGGCCCCTGGACCCGGTCTACCCGGTGGTCTTTCTAGATGCCATCCGGGTGCGGATCCGCGACGAGGGCACGGTGCGCAACAAGGCCGTGCACCTGGCCCTGGGCATCCGCAACGATGGCAGCAAGGAGGTGCTGGGGCTGTGGATCGAGCAGAACGAGGGCGCCAAGTTCTGGCTGCGGGTGATGAACGAGCTCCGCGGCCGCGGCCTGTGCGACATCCTGATCGCGGTCATTGATGGCCTGAAAGGGTTCCCGGATGCGATCCGCAGCGTCTTCCCGGAGACCCAGGTACAGACTTGCATCGTGCACCTGATGCGGCACGGTCTCAACCTGTGCTCTTGGAAGGACCGTCGCCGCATGGCGAACGACATGAAGGCGATCTACCAGGCCGGCAGCGTCGAGCAGGCCGCCGACCGCTTGGACGAGTTCGAGCGGGACTGGGGCGGCAGCCACCCCACGGTGGTGCGCAGCTGGCGGGCGAACTGGGAGGAGATCATCCCCATGTTCGGGTTCGACCCGGAGGTGCGGCGGCTGCTGTACACGACCAACGCCATCGAGAACCTGCACCGGGGCTTGCGCAAGGCGGTCAAGACCCGGGGGCATTTCCCCAACGACCAGGCCGCCGCCAAGCTGCTGTACCTGGCCATCCGGAACATTGAGAGGAAGTGGAAGGCGGCCCCTATCCAGTGGCGTCGGGCGCTGAATCAGCTTGACATCCTGTTTGGGGACCGTTTACAACGAGTGAGTTATTGAAGCGAATGGCATCCCTGCTGCTTACACGGTTTATCTGACAGTCCCGGCGCGGCTGGTGGGGACAAAGCCCCAGCGATAATTCAGGGCAAGTTACGTACTGTGTTTCTCAGCTATTCTCTCCACTTCACAATGAAGGCTCCAAATGTCGCGAGCAATCTTTGAACCAGTTGATCGGCGGATTCTTCTCATCGTCGACTGAAGTCGACCTCGATACCATCGGCTGTCTGGAGACAGATCCTCCAAGGGAATCAAACCCGCTCTATACAAGTCACTTGCGTCATACTGCGTTGATTGTTGGATTATCTTCGTGAACTTACATCCCAATCCAGCTGGGAAATCTTCTTCGCCTAGCTGGAGCAGGTGACTTGCCACTGCGTTATTCAGTCTGCTCCTCACATCGCCTTCCCCGACGCACAGATCTTCGAGCGCCAGAGTCATTCGTTCAAGGACGCCCCTTGCGCGTCTAATATCTTCGGCGTCGCCAACTTCCGGCCTATCCGCTCCGGGAGTGTCGGGGCAACTGATGACGTACCTAGGCATACCCCATCGTGGCGACTCGGCCGCCAATTGGTGCTACGGTCGGCCTGTTGGCCCAGGTGTGGGTAGAGCGGGGGCGCACGAGAACGGAAAATTTCTTAAAATGAATCGGTTACGGACTATCTCTCACGATTCCAAGGGAAACTCGCACCGCAATCCCGGAAAGCGCCGGAAGTCTTGGTCCGCCGTATGGACTGTGGCCCCGTGCGCTAAGGCTAGCGCCGCGATCTGAGCATCCGTTACAAGGTTGCCGCCAGCAGATCCGGTGGCACGCAGTAACTCTATCGCAGCCTCTTGGTGTCCTCGATCGGGAAGCAAGGTTACGACAACCCGACGCTTGCACCAACAGGCAACTTCTGCGGCGGCCTCTTGTAGGGAAAGGGGATTCCGGAAGACCCGACCCATCGTGCTGATTCTCAAGAACGCAAAGACTACCGGGTGCGTCAGACCAATGGGTGTCGTGCCGTTGAGACACTCGCACCACCACTGACGGGCCTGTTCCGAAAAACGACTCTCGGAGTCGTATGCGTAAAGCAGCAGATTCGCATCAGGTACGATCATGCCCGCCCGCCCGTTTCAGGAGGTCGTTCGTCAATTCCAGAAAGGAATCCGCTTCCAAGTCGTCAGCTAGAGAATTTAGCCGACCTGCGTCGTAACCTGGGCGCAGCCCCATTGGTCGCGATGCGACAACGAATGGCTCATCGTCCGGCTCAATGGAATCATTCGCAAGTCCCTTGAGAATTGCTTGGTTGAGGACTTCCTTGAATGACTCGCCCGTGCGTCTCATCGCGTTCCGGAGCAGGAGTTCGGCCTCGGGAACTAATGTAACTGTCGTTCGCATGACTACATCATGATGCCACATTTTTCTTGCTGTCAAGATTCAGTCTTGGATTCCACTGCGATGGCATCCCGCCGTGGCTCACGCCCGAGCCGCTCTCCAAGTCGAACATGATGGCGAAGTGCGAGATCTTTGGGTCCCAAGTCGGGCTGCACGGCAGCAGCAGTGGCAGCTTCGCACCAAGACGCGACCCCAGTTGATGCCAGTTGAGTGGGACATGGCCTAGTCGGGTGGAATGGCGGACGGTTATCGAGTTGCGGCGGATACCGAGAGTCCAGCCACTGATTGGGTCGTGCGAACGATTCAACACTGGCCGCGCTAGGGCCTTCCGGACGCTTCGCGTCGCAGCAGCGGGTGCGTAGACTACGCGGCCACGTATACTGCCTTCCATCGATGCGGTCATCTCCGGGCACAACGCGCTACCGGTTCTCAGGCCACATCTTGTCTCCCGCCCGCAGGACGCTCGTCCACGATGGCCGAGAACTGCCGCTGATCCCGCGTTGCTTCGACCTGCTGCTCCTACTCATCGAGCGGCGTGACGAGGCTGTCTCAAGGAACGACATCCTCGATGCGGTCTGGAGCGATGTAGTGGTCAGCGACGGCGCTCTAAGCCAGGCGGTCCGAACCCTCCGACGCGCGCTGGGCGACGACCCGCGCGATCCGACCTTCATTCGCACTGTCTCGCGACACGGCTACCGCTTTGTCTGCGACGACGTCGTCGAAGAGCCGGATGTGGGGCCCCTAGAGCCTGCACGAGCCTCAACAGAGGAACCCGACGCAAACGCCTCCTTCGAGAAGGCATTGGATGCATTGCTCGATGCCGAGTCCGACAACGAAGAAGCGCGGGACGACCGAAGGCGGCAGGCCGCCGAGACCCTGCACGAACTCGGCACGGCGAAGGCTCTCGACCGGCTGACCGGCAGAGCGGGGCGCGCCGTGGCCCTCGCATATTTGCGCGAGACCCGTTGGGACGTTGCAGGGGCGGGGCCGGTCCCGTTGCTGGGAAAGCGTGGTTGGCTTGCCGCAGCGACAACTCTCTTCCTGCTTCGTATCCGACGCGCCGCCAGCCTGGCCCGTCGTCGATGGATGGCAGCGGCAGCCGGCGGAGCAGCTGCAGGTGCGATCGCCGGCTTGATCGGCAGTCTCGTCCTTCGCTTCGGCCCTGGGTCAATAGCGGACAACGGAGTGCTAGTTGTCCTCCCGCTGCTCGGAACAGTCGTCGGCGGTGTAGCGGCCGCGGGAGTTGGGGCCGGGCTTGCCGCAGCGGAAGCCGCATTCCGTGCGCAGCGTCGGCTGGCACTCGTAGTGGCAGGCGCATCCAGCGGTCTGGCAATCGGCGTGGCCTCCCATCTCGTAGGACGGCTCGCGCTCGAAGGCCTATTCGGTCGCGAACTTTCTCCGCTGGCCGGTGCCGTAGAAGGCTTGGTGGTCGGCGGAGCGGTCGGTCTAGGGTACGGGCTTGCCACGCCGACCACAGAGGGCGGCATGGCCACCCCCCATGGGCTGGCCCGAGCCCGCGTAGCGCTCCTGACAGGCATTGTGTGCGCGGTAGGTGGCGGGCTGCTTGGCTGGAGCGGCCGCGCCTTAGGAGCCATGAGCCTCGATCTCATGGCGCAGAGCTTCCCTGGATCCCAAGTCGGCCTTGGGCCACTTGCCCGCCTGCTCGGCGAGCAGGAACCAGGAGCGGTGACCCGCGTCGCGATCAGCGCTTTCGAGGGCCTCATGTTCGGCTCTGGCCTGTCTGCCGGGCTCACCAAGCGGCCCCGCTGAGCCCGCTTCAACCGGTTTCAGCGAAATATCACCAAACGCTCACTCTTCGCTCATGTATCTGCGCAACGTGCTTCCGATACTGACCTCGAGCGGTTCCCCTCGCGGATCCGCCATCGGCAACGAGCGAGGACCATGGCATTGCGACTTCCTCTTCGGCTTCCATCCCAACTGGCATGGGCCGTCGACTACGATTGCCCAACACCCGACACCCGCGGGCGTCAGCAGTCCACCAACGTCACCGAGCGAGTGCTGTGCATGCGCCCCGTCTTGGAGCAGATCCTGCGCGGCTTCGGCCGTGAGGCGGCGCAAGTCGCAATTCGCGAGCACACCGCCGGCCGGCGTGAACGGACCACCGGGGTACATGAATATGCGCGAAACTGCCAGATCGCCTGACGAAGGGCTCCACGTGGGCCTAATCATGGACGGCAACGGCCGCTGGGCTAAGGCGCGTGGGCTCCAGCGCACGGAGGGACACGGGCGTGGCGCCGACGCAGTGCGACGCGCGGTGGAAGCGGCGCCTTCACTCGGAATCACGACACTTACGCTTTACGCCTTCTCCGCCGACAACTGGCGACGGCCGGCCAGCGAGGTGTCGGTGCTGCTGGGTCTGCTCGAGTCATTCCTGGTCCGCGAGCGAGAGAACTGTCGCCAACGCGGAGTGCGGCTCGGCTTGATCGGCCGACGAGACCGCTTGTCGCCCGCGCTGGTCCGGGAAATCGAGGCGGCGGAGCATGCGACCCGAGCAGGAACGCGGCTTTACCTGCGAATGGCTGTCGACTATTCGGGACGTTCGGCCATACTCGCCGCTGCCGCGGCGCTTAGATCGGACGAGCGCTGCGACGAGAGCGGCTTCCTAAGACGGGTCAACCACGCATGCCACTCCGATCTCGAAACACCGCAGGTCGACCTGATCATCCGCACGAGCGGCGAGCAGCGCCTCAGCGATTTCCTGCTGTTCGAATCGGCCTACGCGGAGCTGATGTTCATCGAAACGCTCTGGCCGGACTTCGATGGCGAGGATCTGCGCCAGGCGGTCGAGGCATTTCGTTGCCGCGAGCGGCGCTACGGGGGCCTGACCCCGAGCAATGGCAACACAGATGGGGAATCGACCGCTGACCCGTACCAGCCAAGCAGGGTGCGTGACTTCGACTTGGCGAGCGTCCGGAACAGGGCGAGGGCAGTCCAGACCCGTAGCGGCGACTTCGAGGACTGATTTGCCTTGGCGAAAGACTTGCTGAATCGCGCCGCCTCGGATCGCAGAATTCTGCTTGAGCCATTTCGGGAACCAGCACGCATGAGCTACCCTTTCAGGCGAGCGGCTGTTGAACCAGACGCTCAGTCGACAGAGGAAATATTGGGATGAACAGAAGAGAACTCGTGAAACTGGGTGCGAGCGCCGCCTTAGCCAGCGCACTGCAGGCTTCCGATCAGCGCTTTGGACCGGTGCTCGCGTTTGCCAAGCACCTGCAGTGGCTCTCCTTCGACGAGGTCGCCGTCTTTCTCGAAGAAAACGACCTCGACGGCATCGAAGCCACCGTCCGCAAGGGCGGACAAGTCGAGCCGGAGAACGTCGAACGCGATCTGCCGCGGCTGGTCCGGGCCCTAGAGAAGCGCGGCCGAAGCGTCGGAATGATCACGACTGACATCCAGGATGCCGACAATGCGCTCTCGCAGCGAGTGATCAAGACCGCAGACAGCCTCGGCATCAAGTGGTTCCGCATGGCGTATTACCGCTACGATTTCGAGCGCCCTATCCTCGCCCAGCTCGACGAGCATCGCCAAACCGTGCTGCGTCTCGCCGACTACCTAAGCGGGTTTCGGCTCGCGGGGCTCTACCAGAACCACGCCGGCAGAAACCTCGTCGGCGGATCGGTGTGGGATATCCATCGGATGCTGGAGGGCGTTCCCGAGAAACAGGTGTCGGCAATCTTCGACGTTCGCCACGCCACAGCCGAAGCTGGCATGTCGTGGCCTGTGCTGTGGCGAGTGATCCGCGATCGCGTCCGAGTGGTCTATATGAAGGATTTCCGCTGGCAAGGCCGCAAGCCCGTCAACGTGCCTCTGGGAACCGGGCAAGTCGACCCGGAGCTGTACACGATGGTGAGCACCGAGGTCAGCGAGGGAACGCCTGTGTCGCTGCATATGGAATACATCGACCATCGCGACCCCGCGAAACAGCGGGAGTGCATGGACGCGTTCGCTCGAGACCGAAGAGCTCTGCGCGACCTGACAGGTGCCTGAGCGGTCTCAGCGAGGGCATCCTCGGACATACCTGCGGACGCAACGCTCGGGGATACAGCCTCCGGGAAATCTTGGCAGGTAAACGCTGGCGATCCCTGACCGCTTGACCGACCTGCTCACGCAGCGGCGTCCCGCCCGCGAGCATCACTGCCGGACCGCCCGCAGCAGTTCCTCAAGTTCCGCCACGACCTCGGGCCTGGAGTCGTACAGGTTCTCGGTTTCCTGCGGATCAGCCGCCAAGTCGTAGAGCTGACCGCCGGGACCGTCGATCTCCCGAGGAACGGTGAATCCGCCAGAGCCACGGCCAGCGATCAGCTTCCAGTCGCCCTTGCGGATGGCAAACATGCCTCGCGAGGAGTGGTGGACGGCCGAAGCCCGCCCTGAGCCTCCGCGACCCTGCAGAACCGGTACCAGCGAGTGGCTATCTTGGCCCGAAGTACCTTGTGCCTCGGCGCCGACGATCTCCGCCACCGTGGCATAGAGGTCGGTCAACACGACCAGCGCATTGCTGGTGCTGCCCGCCGCTGCCTGGCCCGGCCAGCGAACGACGAATGGCACCCTGTGGCCACCTTCAAAGATGTCCGCCTTCGTGCCGCGCAAAGTTGCGTTGCTCTGGTGTCCGTAGCCGCGGACGTAGTCCCCCCGGGCCGTGCGCGGGGCAGCTCCGCCGTCATCGGCGGCGCGGAAATCCCACCAGTGCCACAGACCTCCGTTGTCGCTGGTGAAGAGCACCAGCGTGTCGGCGCTCAAGCCGTTCCGATCCAAGGCTTCCAAGACTCTCCCGAGCGCTCGGTCCGTCTCAAAGACGAAGTCACCGTAAAGGCCGGCACGACTGCTGCCCGGCCGAACGGGCGCAACTGGCAGGTGCGGTGAAGCCAGCGGCATGTACAGAAAGAAGGGCTCGTCCCGGCCTGCCTGCTGGTCGATCAAGAGTACAGCTTCCTCAGCCAGCCTCGGCAGCACGTCCTCCACTCGAAAGCGTCGCGAGCGCACCCCGGCTGACAAGCCCGAAAAGATGTCGGCCCTGTTGGACGGAACAGGTATGTCCGGAATCATTTCCACGGATCGATTCCGCAGGAAGCAGTACGGGCTCATGTCAAGGGATGCGGAGATCCCGAAGAACGTGTCGAAACCAACGTCCAAGGGCCCTCCCCGCAGTTCAGCGGTGTAATCGACATCGTCGCCGGGGCGAAATCCTCCCGTTCGACGCGGAATCGGAGTACCGCCCTTGTCCAGCCAGCGCATGCCGAGATGCCACTTGCCCACGGCCGCGGTACGGTAGCCCGAGCGTTTCAGCAGCAGCGCGACGGTATCGTCCTGCTGCGGGTCGATCAGCGGCGGGCCGAAGCCGTCCAAGACGCCGCTGGTAAGCGACGTGCGCCACGCATAGCGCCCGGTCAGCAACCCGTAACGCGTCGGCGTGCAGACCGCCGACGGGCTGTGGGCATCGGTAAAGCGGATCCCCTCTCGCGCCAGCCTGTCGATGTTGGGCGTGGGGATTTTGGACGCGGGCTGATACGACTGCGGGTCGCCCCAGCCCATGTCATCCGCCAACACGACGACGATATTTGGAAGCTGCGCACGCGCGCCTGTCGCGGACAGGAATAGCGGCAACACGATCGCGTACCAGTGGCGCATGGCCGCAGTCTAGCAAGCCTCCCTCGGGCGGCTGCAGGCAGGCCTGTCTTCGTTTGTTTCGATCCAGACGGCCCTGAAAGCACCTACGCCGTTCGGCCGGTCCGCAGTGTAGGAATTCGATGGCCCGGGCGATAAACGGGGCGAACTCTCGCGTCTTCGGCCATAAACGGCCCGTTTTCTGCCCGAACGGGGTTGCAGTCCAGCGGAAGCCGCACTAGGCTGTTGGCGCGCTAACCATGTTTTGAGTTCAGACAAACACAAGGAGGCCTTCCTCATGTCACTGAACACTTTCTCTCGGTTTCTGGTTGCAGCGGCCATGTTGGCTGCGCTCGCCAGCCAGGCACCTTCCCAGACGCTGGGCACGATTCTGGGCACCGCAACCGACAACACCGGAGCGGTCATTCCCGGAGTCCAAGTGGAAATCACCAACGAGGATCAAGGGACCTCGAGCCTTGTGGAAACGCAAGGGGACGGTACCTACTACTTGCCCAGTGTCTTGCCGGGGTCGTATTCGGTCCGCATGGAGTCGGAGGGTTTTCGACCTCACCAAGTCAGCAACCTGCGAGTTGAGGTCGGCAGCGTCCTGACATATGACGCCGTGCTCGAGGTTGGAGCCATCACCGAAACGGTCACGGTTGAAGCGGCGAGCCCGCTCGTGGAGACATCTCGAGGCTCCCTCGCCGCCGTGGTTGAGAACAAGCGCGTTCTCGAGCTTCCGTTGGTCAATCGAGAGGTCTTCGACCTGATCGACCTCACACCCGGCGCCCAGCGGATGCGCAACAGCAACCGCGCCGGAGGCGGCGACGTCACGATCGCCGGAGGGCGCACCAGATCTGCCGGCGTCTTCATCGATGGAGTGGTGAACAGCCGGACGGGCATCGGCGCGACGATCACTGAGCTGAGCCCGCCGGTCGACGCAATCTCCGAAGTCCGAGTCGAAGCGAACGCGCCAACCGCCGAGTACGGACGATCGGCCGCGGGATTCATGAACGCTACCACGAAGTCCGGCACCAACGAGTTTCACGGCTCGGGCTATTGGTTCATGCGCAACGACGCGTTCAGCGCTCGCGGATGGGATGCGAGGAGCAGGACGAAGCTGCGTCGCAACGTGCCCGGCGGAACGATCGGAGGCCCGATCGTCAAGAACAAGGCGTTCTTCTTCTACAACTACGACATCACGATCCAGAACCTCGAGGACCTGCGAGTTCGCAGCGTGGGCCTGCCCGAATGGAAGACCGGCGACCTGTCGACGATGCTGCAGTCGAACGGCGTGCTCCGCAGGGTATACGATCCGCTCACGTCGACCGGGCGCGGAGGGGAGATGCAGTTCGCGAACAACGTGATTCCCAGCAGCCGGCTGGATCCGGTCGCCCAGAAGGCGATCTCGTTCGTGCCCACAGCGAACCGGACTGCGGTCGATATTTCGAACGAGGGGAACTGGGTCAGCAACCTGCCACGCGAGCTCCGCCGCACCAGCCACACCATGCGGGTCGATTACGAAATTGATCCCAACGACAAGCTGACGTTCCGATACAACCTGTTCATGCCGGTGACGGACGACAACGTTGCGTCGCCAGACTGGGGTCCAGCCGACCCGAACGCCGTACGCCGTCCTCAACGGCAACAGAACATACTGCTCTCGTATACGAGGCTGTTCTCCCCAACCTTCTTCATGACCGCAACGGGCGGGTTCTTCCGGTACCGCAACGACGTCCAAGGCGTCAACCTGAACGAGGACCTGGCGTCCCAGATCGGCCTGACTGGCGTGGGGCCGGACGCCTTCCCGCGATTCAACATCGGGGGCAATCCAAGCATTACAAGCATTGGGTCGGGGTTGTCCCGGCGGCTGTTCGCGTTCACGAACTTCGAGTACACGGCCCACTTCACGAAGGTGGCTGGCAATCAAACGTTCAAGTTCGGCATCGACTACCGGAAATACCAGGGCAGCGAACTGGGCCGGCAGACGGCCTCGGGCGTCTTTGACTTCGCCAACACCGACACGCGCGGCCTCAATCCGGACGGCAGCGTGATCCCGGGGACCGGCGCGGACTTGGCCTCGTTCCTGATCGGCCAGGCCGACCGGGCGCGCGTCCAAGCCAACCCGTCGTTCGGGCGCCGGTCGGCCTATGTCGCGGGTTTCTTCCAAGACGATTGGCGCGTCAACGGCCAGCTGACGCTGAATCTGGGATTGCGCTACGAATACGAAGGGCCGTACACCGAAGTGGCGGACCGGGTCACAGGCTGGGACCCAGAGCTGCCGCTGCCCGCCGCCGGCACGAACGGCATCCGCCCCGACCAGCTAGGCGCGTTCTTCTTCGCAGGCCGCGATGGCTTCCCAAGAAACCCGGTGATTGCCGACAGGAATAACTTCGGCCCTCGGTTCGGATTCGCTATCAAGCCGGGTGGGGCGAGCAACACGGTGGTGCGCGGGGGCTTCGCTCTCATGTTCGGTGGCAACTACGACGGCAACGTCCTGCAAACCGGCAGCCAGGGGTTTGGCGGCGCCGGCAACATCGGCGGTGGGCAGGTCCCGCTGCTCAAGGACGGGATGCCGTCCACGTTCCTCCAGATTCCTGACAGCTCCGAGCTAAACCACAACTTCGGAACGCGAGGCACGAAATTCACGCAGGGCCGCGTCGACTTCGTGGACCGCTACCATCGGACGCCGTATGCGTTCGACTGGAACCTGACATTCCAGCATCAGGCCGGCGAACAGCTCTTCGAGGTGCGGTACTACGCGAAGTTCGCCAAGAAGGTGAACCTGCGCCGGATGAACATCAACCAGATCCACCCGCTCAACCTGCCTAGGGTCGGTCTCAACGAGTTCGGCAACCAAACGCAGCGCCTGCTCAAGCCGTTCACCCAGTACGGCGGTACGGGACAGATCCGAATGAACAATCCGAACTTCTTCAGTTCGGATTATCAAGGAATCACGTTCAAGACCGAGCGACGATTCAACCAGGGAGTCGGCTACATCTTCCTCTACACGTTCTCAAGGTGGTACGACAACGCACCCTTCGTGGGAGAGAACGCCGCCTCGCTCGGCGATCACGACTGGTTTCAGAACATCTATGACCGTGCTTCCGAGTGGTCGCTCTCGGGCAACCACGCGCCTCACCGGATCGTGTTCAGCCCGGTCTACGAACTGCCGTTCGGGCAAGGCAAGTTCATCAACCTGAGCGGTCCTGTGAACGTGATTCTCGGCGGCTGGCAAGTCTCCGGAATCTATACCTTCCAGAGCGGCTCTCCGTTCGGAGTCACGGTCCTGAACGGAGCTCGAGACCTCAAGGGCGACAACGCGGCCGATGCGACGCTCTACGCCAATCTCATCGGGGACCCCAACCATCCGAACCGCGGCGATCCGGCTCTCGGCGGCCGGCGGGGCGTGCTCTGGACTAACGAAGCAGGGTTCGAAGCGCCCGCGCCGTTCACGCTGGGCAACGCCGGGCGCAAAGTGCGCGGCACGCTCGGCCCGGGAACCCCGCACATCTTCAACATTGCCCTGTCGAAGAACACGCAGATCACCGAGCGGCTCCGCATGCAGTTCCGCTTCGAGACGTTCAACAGCTTCAATACGCCGGAATTCAACAATCCGAGGGATCAGGTTGGCCAGTCCGGCTTTGGCGTCGTCAACGCCGGCAACTCTCACCGCGAGATGCAGTTGGGCCTGAAATTCTACTTCTAGGCCCCCTTTCGACGGCGGGAAGTCCCGCGACCGATCCGTTCCGGTCGCGGGGCCACCCACAGGCTCGCGTGAGTCGCTGCAACCGGCGTCGCTCGTGCTCCCCGCACGTAGCGCGAAGCGCCAACCGGCGTGGAGCGGCGTCCAATCTATAGTGGAACGCAAGGCAATCCTCGTGGCCGCCCAGTGCAGCCCCACCGGGACGCGCCTGGAATCGCTCTCACGGCCATGGCGTCCGACCTTCGCGTAGCGTTCAGGTCACTCCTCAGGAAACCCGCTTACTTTGCAGTGGCGTCCCTGACGCTGGCCTTGGGGGTTGGTGCCAACACTGCGGTATTCAGCCTGTTCGAGGCCTTGTTTCTGCGCCTGCTCCCCGTGGAGCGTCCACACGAGCTGGCGATACTCGGGCCAGGGGCGGTCGGAGTCTTCAGCCGCAGCGACGTGCCTCAGTCCGAGGTGTTTTCCTTCCACCAATACCAAGCGTTACGCCAGGACATCCCGAGGCCACTAGACGCCGTGGCGGCCGCGGCGACCTTCTTTCAGACTGTCTACTTGGGCGACCGGATCGTCGCGGGGAGCGAGCTTGAGAGGGCTTCTTGCCAATTGGTTTCCGGCTCGTACTTCCCGCTGCTTGGCGTCCGGCCGTTCCTAGGCAGGATGCTCGGCCTGGAGGATGACACGGCGCCGGGCGGGAATCCGGTGGCAGTCGTGAGCTACCTGTTCTGGGCGGGGCGGCTCGATTCGGACCCCGCCGCTGTCGGGTCGACAATTCGGCTACAAGACCGGCAATACGTCGTCCTCGGCGTCGCACCACCCTCATTTCGCGGCCACGTGGTAGGAGCCAGCCCCGACATCTGGGTGCCCTTGGCGATGCAAGAGAGCGTTACGGGCGAACCCTCCAGGCTAGAACCCGGTTTCCCGATCGAGACATATTGGCTCAACATCTTGCTGCGAGTCCGCCCTGACGCTTCGCTCGACGAAGCTGGCGCGGCGGTCAACCTGCGACTGCGGCAAGTGTTCCTAGAGCGAGCAGGCGAAGGGATCTCGGACGAGCACTGGGAAAGGCTTGACCAGGTCCGGATTGCTGCGACCCCATTGGACCGTGGCGTGTCGAGGCTGCGCGACTCGGCTCGGCGGCCGCTCGGCCTGCTGTGGGCCGCCACCGGGCTGGTGCTTCTCGTGGCGTGCGCCAACCTCGGAAACCTGCTGCTGGTGCGCGCCTCCGAACGGGCTGACGAGGTGGGCGTGAGGAGAGCGCTTGGGGCGAGTCGCGGCGACATCCTGCGAACTCTGCTGGCCGAGAGCGCCGTGTTAGCCACAGTCGGGACGTTGCTGGGCGTCGCGGTGGCACTCCAGATCATCCCCCTTTTGGTGCGCTGGCTGGGAGCGATCCGAGGTGTGGACACTCTCGATGTAAGCCTGACATGGCCGGTGCTCGCCTTCGCCGCGGGGACCGGAGTCTTGACACTGCTGCTATTCGGGCTGGCGCCGGCCGCGCGACTGGCGCGGCGGACCCTGGCGCACCACATTCGGGCAGGTCAATCGGTAGGATCCGCCGGAATCGCCGGGACTCGCGCACTGGCGCTCCTCGTCGCGGCGCAATGCGCTATGGCATTCGTCCTTCTGACTGCGGCCGGCTTGGTCTTGAAGACATTGGCTGAACTCCGAGCCACCGACTTCGGCTTGGACGCGGAAAACGTGGTTGGAATCCTCGTTGACCCAAGGGGCGGCGGCCTCCCAGCGTCCGGCCAGCCCTCCATGCGACGGCGGATCCTAGATCGCGTCCGGTCCCTTCCCGGCGTCCAGACCGCCTCGTTCACCGGCTCGTTGCCCTTGCGCGGCAACTACGGAATGAGAACGATCTCGGTCTCGGGCTACACGCCTGCCGAAGGCGAGGACATGGGCGTGATTCACGTTTGGGCGTCTCCGGGCTATTTCGAGACTCTCGGCATTAGGGTCTTGGAGGGCAGCACGCCCGGATTCGGCGAGCGGGACTTGGTGGCCGTGAACCAGGCGTTCGCGGACAGATTCCTCGCGGGCTCCTCCGCGTTGGGCGCAGTGATCAACGGAAACAGCCGAATCCAGGGGGTCGTGGCGGACGTGCGCCACGTCAACCCGCGCGATGATCCCCCCGCTCTCGTCTACCAATCCAGCGTCGGCTACGAAGGATTCTTGCGAACGTTGGCTGTGCGCTCATCCATGCCATCGGCCGGGTTGGCCGCCGCCGTGCGTCAGGCCATCGAGGAGGAAGTTCCGGGGTTGCCGATCGCGCCGGGATACGACACGGTCGCCCTGCACCTCGAGGACGCGATCGCGCTGGAGCGGATGATCGGCAAGCTGGTGAGTGCTTTCGCGTGCATCACGCTGTTGCTGTCCGGCCTGGGTCTGTTCGGAGTCTGCAGCTACATGGTTCGAATCAGGGCGGCTGAAATCGGAGTACAAGCGGCACTCGGCGCATCCCAGCACAGGCTTCGATGGATGGTCTTCCGCCGCGCGGCGGTCCTGACGGCGTGCGGCATCGTTGTCGGGCTGGGGGCGTCTGTGGCGGCCGGCAGGCTCGCCGCGGGCTTCTTCTACGAAGTGAGCCCTTTCGAATGGCAGATCATCGCGCTGGCTGCCCTCGCCGTGTCTGCATGCGCGCTCATTGCAACCGCTGTTCCCGCATTGCGGGCGGGCCGCGTCAGTCCGTCCCAAGCACTGCGCCAGAACTGACGGGCCTGCGGCCAGCGCCGAGGGAACCGACCAGTCCTTGGCCAGCGGGGCACGCTGGGCCAACGAAGCCGCGATCGAATCGCCCGCCCCGTTCGGGGCTATCCCGGAGGAGCTGGTGGAGGCGACGGACGAGTCTAAGGCAGATTGAGCTGCCAGCTGACTCCGTATCGATCCTGAACCCACCCGAATCGCTTGCTGAAGCCATAGTCGTCAAGCGGCATGAGGGCCATGCCGCCTTCGGCCAGCTTCCCAAAGAGCGTGTCGATTTCCGTTGCGGACTCGCATTCGAAGTACAGCGATATCGAAGGGGTGAAGTTGAACTTGTGCGGGTAGGAGCTGTCCATTGCCGCGAATTCGGTACCGTTGAGGGAGAATCGGGCTGTCTTGACAGTCCCTGCCGGCTCGGGCTCTCCGGGACCGTAACGGTCGATGCCGTGAATCTCCGAGTTTTCGAACAGCGAGGTGTAGAAGCCGACAGCTTCGGCGGCCTTGCCGTGCTGGTCGCCCGAGAACATAAGGAACGGCTTGATGCGCTTCATGAATCCGATATAGCACACCGCGAAGATCGCGACACGCCTTCACCTGCGGTGTGTGCGGGATTTCCCGGATCCCGGGCGAGCGTTCCGATGGCTATTCGAACGATCCCTGACTGACTCCGGACATACCGTTTGGCCTTGATGCAGGCGCTGGAGGGCTCGGCCCGCCAGCGGCCTGACACGCGGTCCAGAATCTGCCCGGAACGGAATGCCGGACCCGACACTGCTAGCATTTTCGGTATGAATGCCGGCAAGGCGCTCAGCGCTGGATTGAACGCCCTGCGCGGCACAGTGCCCCGTTTCATCTCGCTCGCCCGCGAACTCGCGCTGGAAGTTGTGGGATTCATGTTCCTGGCCTTCGCGGCCTTCTTCGTGTTCGGGCCATTCGGCTTGATCCAGGCGTATCGCAGGTTGCCCGAGAGCATGGACCGCCTCGTGGTGGCGGCCGTTGTGTCGCTGGTTTTCGTCTGGTTCGGCATCGATTCCTTCCGCCGGGCCAAGCGGCTGGCGCGCAAGCGCTGAGAGAAACCGGCAGCCGAGTGTTGTGAAGCCGCTCTACGAAGACCGTCCCGAGCCGCCGCCGGACGCGGGCGAGTTCCCCTTCACGCGCGGGATCCATCGCGGGATGTACCGGGACCGGCTCTGGACGATGCGCCAGTACGCGGGCTTTGGCAACGCCCGCCAGTCCAACGAGCGCTTCCGCTACCTGATCGAACGGGGCACCACCGGCCTTTCGGTCGCCTTCGACCTGCCGACGCAGATGGGCTACGACTCGGACCACTCCCTCGCCTTGGGGGAAGTGGGCCGGGCCGGGGTCGCGATTTCAAGCCTGGCGGACATGCAGGTCCTGCTCGAGGGCATCCCGCTCGACAAGGTGTCGACCTCGATGACGATCAATTCGACAGCAGCGATCCTGCTCGCGCTGTACTCGGTCGTCGCCGAGCGCGCGGGCGTGCCGAACAGCGCCCTGCGCGGCACGGTCCAGAACGACATCCTCAAGGAGTACATCGCGCGCGGGACCTACATCTACCCGCCGAAGGCATCCATGCGCATCGTCACGGACTTGCTGGCATGGACGTCCGAGCATGCCCCCCGCTGGAACTCGATCTCGATCAGCGGCTACCACATGCGCGAGGCTGGCGCCACTGCCGCCCAAGAGCTTGCCTTTACGCTGGCCAACGCCATCGCGTATATCGACGCGGCGCGGCGTGCCGGGCTTGAAGTAGACCGGTTCGCGCCGCAGCTGTCCTTCTTCTTCAGCTCCGATCGCGACTTCCTCGAAGAGATCGCCAAGTTCCGCGCCGCCCGGCGGCTGTACGCCAAGCTCATGCGGGAGCGCTTCGCAGCCCAGAACCCGCGCTCGCTGCAGTTGCGCTTCCACACCCAAACGGCGGGCTCGAGCCTGACGGCGCAACAGCCCCATGTCAACGTTGTGCGCACCGCCTTCCAAGCGCTGGCGGCCGTGCTCGGAGGCACCCAGTCCCTGCACACCAACGCGCTAGACGAAGCCTTGGCGCTGCCGAGCGAGCAGGCCGCCACTCTCGCGCTGCGCACGCAGCAGGTGATCGCCCTGGAGTCCGGCGTGACGCGCGCGGTCGACCCCCTGGGAGGGGCCTACTGCATCGAGAGCCTCACCGACCGCCTTGAAGAGGAGGCCCTGGCCTACATCAGGCGGATCGACGACCAAGGCGGCATGGTGGCGGCGATCGAGAGCGGCTACGTCCAGCGTGAGATCCACGACAGCGCCTACGCGCTCCAGCAGCGAATCGAGAGCGGCGAGCAAACGGTGGTCGGCGTGAACTCGTTCCGTTCGGACGAGCCCGCTACGGTGCCGCTGCTGCAGATCGACCACGGCCAGGAAACGGAGCGTCGCGCGCAACTGGCTGAGTATCGATCCGAGCGAGACTCGGCTGCGTCCGCAGCTGCGCTGGACCGCTTGCGCGACGTGGCCGCGGGAAGCGACAACCTACTGCCCGCGATCCGGGCCGCCGTCGCGGCAGGCGCCACGCTCGGAGAGGTTTCCGACGCTCTCCGCGAAGTATTCGGCACGCACGGGTAAGGCCCGCCGCGGTGGTGCGGCACTAGATGCGGTGGAATGCCTTGAGGATCTCGCGCGTGCCGTAGCGCAGGGCGATCGGCCGTCCGTGAGGGCAGGCCATCGGGCAGTCGGACTTGGCCAGCTCGACCAGCAGCCAGCGCATCTTCTCCTCGGTCAGCGGCATGTTGATCTTGATCGCCGCATGGCAGGCGATCGTGGCAGCCATGCGCCGGCGCAGATCTCCCAAGCTCATGGAGGCGCTGCCATCGCCCGAGTCGTCCAGCAACTCTCGCAGCAGCGTCTCGACCTGTTTTGCCGACAGCTCGGCGGGCGCCGCCTTGACTGCGACGGAGCGCCCGTCAAAGCGCTCGATTTCGAAGCCGCTGCCTTCCAGCTCGTCGGCCAGATCCTGGTACACCGCCGACTGGCTGGGGGTCAGGGTGATGACGATGGGCGTGAGCAGCCGCTGCACATCGGGGCGCCCGTGCAAGCGGGCCGACAGGACTTGCTCGAACAGGATGCGCTCGTGTGCGACGTGCTGGTCGATGATCCACACGCCATCGTCGCCGGCAGCCACGATGAAGCTGTCGAAAAGCTGGCCCAACAAACGCAGGTTCGCGAGCTTGCCCAAGTTGCTCGGCGATAGGTCGGCCAGCGGCTCGCCGCTGTGCGGCGAGGCGGGTTCGGACACGAGCCTGGCGGCGGGCGGCTGGGGCGGCGCGGACGGATCCAAGGCCGGGCTCGCCCCGAAGCGAGGCCGGTGCGGCCGCGCTGGGAATTCCAGCGTATCGGCCGCCGAGCCGCGCGTCCCGGCAGAGGTGCGCGGAAACGCCGCGGCGGCGGGCATGGGCGACGTAGCGAGCGGGCCGGGCAGAGCGTCCGGCGCGCCGGAGAGCGAATGGTCGATCACGGCGGCGGGCGGCAGGTCGGCGGACGGCTTGGCGGCGATCAGCCGGGAGCGGACCGCCTCGCGCACGAAGTCGAACACCCGCGCGGGGGAGCGGAAGCGGACCTCGGTCTTGGCGGGGTGGACGTTGACGTCCACCTCTTCCGGAGCGATCTCCAGAAAAAGCAGCGCGAACGGGTACACGCCGCTCGGCATCAAGTTCTCGTAGGCCTTCGCGATCGCCCGCTGGACCAGGCTGTCGCGGACGAGGCGCCCATTGACAAAGATGTAGAAGGAATTGCGGTTGGAGCGATGCAGCTGCGGCTCGGAGACGAACCCGCTGAGGCGCAGCGACGGGCCGAGCGACTCCCCCGAGGCTAGCTCTTCGGCATCTCGCCGCAAGCCGAGATCCCCCTCCGCGACGGGATCGATGCGCACGAGCTGCTCCAGCAGCTCGCCGCCGAAAATCTGGTAGACGCGCTCGCGATGCGTGGAGACCGGAGTGACGTGCAGCTGCGAGCCGTGCTCGGTGAGCAGGTCGAAAGCCTTGTCGAGATTGGCGAGGCTGTAGTGCGTGACCGCGCGCAGCGCGTGGGACAGCTCGGTGCGCTCGGTGCGGAGGAACTTGCGCCTGGCGGGCACGTTGAAGAACAGGTTCCGCACCGCGATGGCGGTGCCGGGCGGGCGGGCCTCGTCGCGCACGTTGCGCAGCGTGCCGCCGCTGATCTCGACGACAGTGCCCGCATCGCCGTCCTGAGCGCACGTCGAAAGGGTGACGCGGGCGACGCTGGCAATCGAGGGCAGGGCCTCGCCCCGAAAGCCGAGTGTGGCGATCGAGAGCAGATCCTCGGCGGTGCGCAGCTTGCTGGTCGCATGTCGCTCGAAGGCAAGCAGGGCATCGTCGCGGTGCATGCCGCAGCCGTTGTCGCTGACCTGGATCAGGCTGCGGCCGCCTCCGCGCAGCTCGACGCGGATCTGGGTTGCCCCGGCGTCAAGGGCATTCTCGATCAATTCCTTGCATACCGACGCCGGCCGCTCGACGACCTCGCCCGCAGCGATCTGGTTCGCGACCTTGTCTGTCAGTACTCGGATGCGGCCCATGACCCGTTCACCTCAGCATAACGTGTTTTGACCAAGCTTCGATTTGCTTTCGCCTTGCCCTTGAAGTTGCCCGCCAACTGCTCGTATACTCAATGCGATGCGCTGTTGCGGCCCTCCGGCGCTGACGCGCCGGGCGCTGATGTTCTGCGCCGCTGGAGCCCCCCTCTTGCAAGCCTTCCAGCCCGACTCGATCAAGGCCCTGGCGTTCGATGTCTTCGGCACGGTGGTGGACTGGCGCTCGACCTTGATTCGCGAAGGCCGGGCGTTCGGCCGGGCCAAGGGGCTGGACGTGGACTGGGCCGCCTTCGCCGACGCTTGGCGGGACGGCTACGGACCGGCGATGAACCGCGTGCGGACCGGCGAGCTGCCGTGGAAGACGATCGACGAGTTGCACCGGCTGATCCTGGACGGACTGCTGGAACGCTTCGCGATCACGGGCTTGGACGAAGCCGAGAAGGACCATCTCAACCGAGTCTGGCACCGACTCGACCCCTGGCCCGACGCGGTCGAGGGCCTCACCATGCTCAAATCCCGCTTCGTCATCGCTTCCCTGTCCAACGGCAACGTTGCCCTGCTGGTCAACATGGCCAAGCACGGCGGCTTGCCGTGGGATGCAGTCCTATCCGCGGAACTCGCCGGCCGCTACAAGCCGGATCGCGAGGTGTACCTCAAGGCCGCCGACCTGCTCGGCCTCGAACCGGGTGCCGTGATGATGGTCGCCGCCCACAAGGGCGACTTGCGAGCCGCGGCGAGGGCGGGCTTGCGCACGGCCTTCGTGCCGCGCCCGCGCGAACGTCCGAATCGCCAGATCGATCTGTCGGTCGACGGCGAGTTCGACGTCAGCGCCACGGACTTCGTCGATCTGGCCCGCAAGCTGGGGGCGTGACCGAGCTGCGAGCAGCGCCGCACCGGTAACTAAACGGCGCGGCGCGTGCCCAATAGTAAGGGAGGGCGGCAGTGTTCGAGCAAAGCTTCACCGCAGGCCAACCCGCCCGCCAGGGCTGGAGCTTCGCCGGCTCGATCGTCTTGCAACTCGCCGGACTCGGCGGCATCATCCTGGTGCCGCTGCTCAACACCTACGAGATCGATCTGGGAGCATGGGGGCTGCGGGCGATCCATATTGCGCCCCCTCCGCCCCCGGCACCGCCGCCAGCACAGCCAGCGCCAGCGCCGCAAGCGGCTCCGCAGCTCTACGAGGCGGAGTTCCGCGCGCCATCGGCGATTCCAGATCGAGTCGCGATCTTGAACGACATCGGCAGCCCGGTCTCGCCGCTGGCAGCCATGCCCGCTCCGAGCGGACCGATAGGCGGCGCGGGCGATTCCAGCGCCGCGGGCGTCTTCGGGATGTTTCCGACTACGGGCCAGCATCTGGCCCTGCCTCCGCCAATCCGCATAGGGGGCAACATCCAGAACGCGCGGATCGTGCACAAGCCGCCGCCGGTCTATCCGCCGGAGGCTGTCGAGCAGTACGTCTCGGGCAAGGTCCAGCTCGAGGCAATCATCGACATCGAGGGCCGCGTGCGCGATCTGAAACTGATCACCGGGCATCCGCTGCTGGCCCCTGCGGCGATGGATGCCGTATCCCAGTGGCGCTACCGCCCGACCCGCTTGAACGGGACGGTGGTCGAGGTCGTGACCATCATCGAAGTGAACTTCAACCTCACGATCATCGACGAGAAGGAGATGAAGAGACGCCGCCGGCAGGAGCGCCGGGAGCGCAACGCCCAGTAGGATTCCAGCCGGAACGAAACGAGCTAGGCGAAAATCTCGCTGATCAGGTTGCCGTGCACATCGGTCAGGCGCATGTCCCGGCCATTGTGGTGGTAGGTCAGCCGCTCGTGATCCAGCCCCATTAGGTGCATCAGCGTGGCGTGCAAGTCGTAGACCGACTTGGGGCTCTCCACAGCCCTGTAGCCGAACTGATCCGTCGCTCCGACCACCGTGCCGCCCTTGACGCCGCCTCCAGCCAGCCAGACCGTGAAGCCGTAGGGGTTGTGGTCGCGGCCGTCCAGCCGCTGGCTGATTGGCATCCGGCCGAACTCGCCGTGCCAGACGACCAGGGTGTCATCGAACAGCCCGCGCTGCTTGAGATCGGTCAGCAAGCCCGCGATCGGACCGTCGGTCTCGCCGGCGTGCATGGTGTGGAAGTGCTTCAGCGACCAGTGCTGGTCCCACGTCGGCTCGTGATTGCCGCCGCCGGAGTACAGCTGCACCACGCGCACGCCGCGCTCCACTAGCCGCCGCGCCATCAGCGCCTGGCGGCCGAAGAAGCGCGTGCGATCCTCGTCCAAGCCGTATAGCTTGCGGGTAGCCTCGCTCTCCTTGGAAATGTCGATCGCCTCGGTCGCGTGGACCTGCATGTTGTAGGCCAGCTCGTAGGACTGGATGCGCGCGGCAAGTTCGTTATCCTCCGGGTTCTGAGCCAAGTGCTCGCGGTTGAGGTCCTGCAACAGGTCGAGCCACTTGCGCTGGCGCTCGCGGCTGATCTCCTTCGGCGGGCGCAGGTCGACGATCGGATCGCCGGTCGAGCGGAACTGCGTCCCCTGGAAGGCGGCCGGCATGAAACCCGCGCCCCAGTTGGGCTGTCCGTTGATGGGACCGCCGCGATGATCCGTGAAGACCACGTAGCCGGGAAGGTTCTGATTCTCCGAGCCAAGACCGTAGGTCAGCCAACTGCCGACGCTGGGATGGCCGGCCAGCACGGTGCCGGTGTTCATCTGGTACAGGGCCGGGCCGTGGTCGTTGGAGAGGGTGTGCATCGAGCGGATCACCGCGATGTCGTCCACATGCTGGGCGACCTGCGGGAACAGCTCGGAAACCTCGAGGCCGCTCTGGCCGTACTTCTTGAACTTCCACGGGGAGGGCATCAGCCCTCCGGGATTGCCCTGCGAGACGACCACCTCGCCTACGCCGGTCATGACCTCGCCGGCGTACTTGTCCAGTTCCGGCTTGGGATCGAAGGTATCGACCTGGCTGGGCCCGCCGTAGCAGAAGATCGAGATGACGCTCTTCGCCTTGGGCGCGAAGTGGGGCGCGGGCATGCCGTTGCCGCTCGAGGCCCCCAACGCGCCGTCGCGGGCCAGCACCGAGGCCAGCCCGACGTTGGCGAGACCTCCCCCCAACACCTTCATCAGCTCGCGTCGGTTCAGGGCAACGGTCGGTGTCATCGTGACAGCGCTCCTCGTCTGGCTCCTAGCTTACCCCATCATTCCGGGGTCGGAACTCGTACTTGTCCAGAGATTCCTGCCGCATCTCAATGCTGTAGCCCGGCGCTTGCGGCGGCAGGTAATTCCCGTCCCGCATGCGGACCGGATCGATGAAGTGCTCGTGCAGATGATCGACGTACTCGATCACGCGCTGATCGAGACTCGCCGACACGCAGATGTAATCGATCAAGGACAGGTGCTGCACGTACTCGCACAGCCCGACGCCACCCGCATGGGGGCAGACCGGCTTGCCGAACTTGGCCGCCAGCAGCAGCACGGCCAAGACCTCGTTCACTCCGCCGAGGCGCGTCGCATCGATCTGCACGAAATCAATGGCGTCCGCTTGCAGGAACTGCTTGAACAGCACCCTGTTCTGGCACATCTCTCCGGTCGCCACGCCGATCCATGCGGCAGCAGCGCCTGCTTGATGGCCCGGTGCCCGAGTACGTCGTCGGGACTCGTCGGCTCCTCGATCCACAAAGGGCGGTACGGCGCCAGCTCCCTCATGCGCTCCACCGCTTCGGGCACATCCCAGACTTGGTTGGCATCCGTCATCAAGATGCCGTCTTCGCCGATCTGCTCGCGGATGATCGCGCAGCGGCGCCGGTCGTCGGCAGCGTCGCGCCCGACCTTGATCTTGAACCGCCTCCAGCCCTGCGCCAGGCCCTGGCGGCAGAGAGCTCGGATCTTGTCGTCGGAATAGCCCAGCCAGCCGGCCGAGGTGGTGTAGGCCGGGTAGCCCTCGGCCTCCATCCCGGCAATCCGCTCGGCCTTGCCGCCGGATTGCGCCTCGAGCAGCTCCAAGGCTTGCTCGGGCGTCAGCGCGTCGGTGAGATAGCGAAAGTCGATCAAGCGCACGAACTCCACGGGAGTCATGTCCGCCACCAGGCGCCATACTGGCTTGCGCGCACTCTTGGCCCACAGGTCCCAGACAGCGTTCACGACGGCCGCGGCCGCCAGATGGACCGCGCCCTTGTCCGGCCCGATCCAGCGCAGCTGCGAGTCCCCAGTCACCCGGCGCCAGAACCTGCCCATATCCGCCGTGAATTCTTCCAAGCTGTGGCCGCAGACCAGCGGGCGCATGGCTTCGGCAGCGGCCACCACGATCTCGGTGCCCCGCCCGAGCGTGAAGGTCAAACCGTGCCCTGACAGGCCGGCGTCCGTCTCCAGCACGACATAGGCGGCGGAGTAGTCCGGATCGGGATTCATCGCGTCCGATCCGTCCAATTCCTGGGAGGTCGGAAAGCGGATGTCGCGGACGAACAGGCGATTGATGGTCATGGGCGGCAGGGTTTGCAGGGCAGGCCGGCGATCGCGTCACTCCACGATCTGGAGTTCTTCGCGCTCGGCATGCGTCTGCTCGAAATCTGGCAGCCAGCTGTTGGAGTGATCGTATTCGCCGCCCTTTACCGACAGGACAACGAACGAGTACCACGGACAGGAATGTTTCAAGTCGGTCTCGGAGAAATAGGCGTCGGCATCCGGGTGTGAGTGATAGATGCCAAGCATGTCCATGCCCATCTGGCGCGCGGCCATGTCGGCGGCCAGCAAGCTGTCGTTAGATAGCTGGTAGAAGGCCTGCTGCGAGCCCTCGGCGGAATTCTCCAGCGGCATGGCCAGCCCGACGGTCTTGCCGTCAGGGCCGGTCTTGCCCAGCATGGCGCCGACGCACTCATTGGGGTAGGCCGCCTCTGCATGCGCCCGCATCACGGCGAACGGAATCCTGAGAATGTGCAGCATCGCAGGCTCAATCCTCCCAGAAGCGCTCGCTGAGGTACTTGTCCGCACCGTCGCAGAGCACCGTCACGATGACGCCCCGGCGGACCTGTCGGGCGATCCGCAATGCCGCCACGACGTTCGCGCCGGACGAAATGCCAACCATCAGGCCGGCCTCGCGGGCCAGCTTCCGCACCATTTCGTAGGCATCCTCGGTGTCCACGAACAATTCTCGGTCCGCCAGAGACGGATCGTAGATGGCGGGCTGCATGGCGGTCGCCATGTGCTTGAGGCCTTCCAGGCCGTGGAATCCGCTGGAGGGCTGCATGGAAACGACCTGCACGTCCGGATTGCGCTCGCGCAAGTAGCGCCCCGTGCCCATCAGCGTCCCGCTCGTGCCCAGGCCCGTGACGAAGTGCGTGATCGCGCCGCCGGTCTGCTCCCAGACCTCGGGCCCGGTCGTCTCGTAGTGCGCCCTCCAGTTCGCCGGATTGCCGTATTGGTCCGGATAGAAGCACGTCTCGCGATCCCGCTCGTAGGCCGCTCGGCAAGCCTGGATGGCGCCATCGGTCTGCAGTGCCGGATCGGTCAGCACCAGTTCCGCGCCGTAGGCGGCGAGGATGCGCTTGCGCTCCGGCGAGGCGTTGCTGGGCAGGTACAGCTTGACCGGGTAACCGCGCACGGCGCCGATCATCGCGTAGGCGATGCCAGTGTTGCCGCTGGTGGCGTCCATGATCGTCTGGCCGGGACGCAGCTTACCGTCGCGCTCCGCCGTGCGGATCATGTTCGCGGCCGGCCGGTCCTTGACCGAGCCGCCGGGGTTCAGATATTCCGCCTTGCCGTAGAGGCGCACGTCAGGCAGGTCGCCAGTCAGGCTATCCAAACTGATCAGGGGCGTATCGCCGATCAGGTCCAACAGCCCGACCCCGTTCGGAGTGTTCCGGCTTGTCGCGCCGACGGCAGGCATGGGAATCGCGTGCAAGCGCGGGGCCGGGCGGCAACCGATCCCTGCGGGATGCAAGGTATCTATTTTAGGAATTCGACGCCGGATGCATCGGACGACGCGGCTTGGACCGGAATTGCCCATGTTCGCCTCGGCCTGCCGATCCCCTTCCACGGCATGACCGAATCACAACGAAGCACACGTTTCGCAGCGGTCCCCACCGGATCCGAGCCACGCTGCCGCACCTGAACAGCCATGATTCGGAAAAGCGTCAATGGAGCAGGCATCCGGCGAGTCCGTGACGACGTCCCGCTGCGATCGCTGCAAGGCCCTGGCTTGTGAGCGGTCGCCACGATGCCAGGCCGATATATCGAACATCCGGGGGGCTTCCAGCATTGATGTCTCGTTGTCGCCCCTACGATCTATACGTCAACCTGACAACGCCGCCCAGAATTCTCGAGGTGACGCGGTCCGAGTAGCAGGACGCCGACGCAAACTGCAACTGGAGGCCGGGCCGACCCCTGACCAACGCTCGTGTATCCTACCTGACGAGCGAGAGCTTCCTGGAGACTCCTGCTCGCACCGGGCGTAGCTGCCCGCCGAAGGGAGGTGAACGAGATGTCACTGCGACCCATCCTAGCTGTCGTTGCCGTGTTCTTGACGTGGTCGATACTCGACTTCGTGGCTCACGGCATGCTGCTAGAACCCATGTATCAGGCCACGGCCGACCTGTGGCGACCCATGGAAGAGATGAACATGGCGCTCATGTACGCAGTCTCGATAGCGACTGCGGCCTGTTTCGTGATGATCTACACATGCTTGGTCACGCGCAAGTCCCTCGCGGCCGGCCTCAAGCTCGGCGCCTTGTTCGGCCTCGCCTCCGGGATCTCGATGGGCTTGGGCTTCTACGGCTTCATGCCGATTCCGCTGTCTCTTGCCTGGGGCTGGTTCCTCGGCATTTTGATCAATTACGTGCTGGCCGGGGCACTCGTAGGGGCGATCGTGAAATCACGAGAAGAAACCTCCTGAGACCGCCGGGCAGTTGCTGGCCAGCAACAGAGCCTCGACTTCGTCCGATCTGGGCCAAACTGCCGCGGCTGCGCACCATGAGCGTCCACGCGCCAGATATCGGCGAAACTGCGACGACTTTGCGCCGCAAACACAGAATGGTCCCGCGGGGTAGTCGGATCAAGCGCCCGAGCCATCAAGGGTTGCCGGAGGGAAAGTCACCGGCCGCCCGTCCTCTCGGGCGCGGAAACGCTACCCCTTCAGCACGGCACGATAGAACGCTTCGTACTGGCCAACTAGCCCGTCCTGGCGAAAGTCCTCCGCCCGCCTGCGCGCGCCAGCTCGGAGGCGAGCATGCTCGGCTCGGTCGGCAAGGATGCCAGCCGCCTTCTCGCCCATGTCCGTCACAGCCCCCACCGGAAACAGGTGGCCGGCCTCGCCTTCGGTCACAAGTTCCGGCAGACCGCCGACGTTCGACGCGATCACGGGCACGCCGCAGGCCATGGCCTCCAAGGCGGCGAGTCCAAAGCTCTCCTGCTCGCTCGGCAGCAAGAACAGGTCCAGCTGCGGCAACAGCTCGGCCGCATCCTGCTCCGACCCCAAGAAGTTGATCCGGTCGAGCACCCCCAGCTCGTCCGCAACGAGCTTCACGGCGGGCAGATCCGGACCGTCGCCGATCATCACCAAGCAAGCCGGAACGTGCAGCGCGATGCGCTGAAATACCCGTACAACGTCCGGGACGCGCTTGACCCAGCGGAAGTTCGACAGGTGCCCGACCAAGGCCTCGTCCCCGCAGGCCAAGCGCGACCGCACGGCGCTGTCGCGGCTGGAGGGCGAGAATCGCTCGAGATCAATGAAGTTGTAGATCGTCGTGACCTCGCCCTCCAAGTTGAAGCGCTGCCTGACCTGGCGGGCCAAGTAGTCGGATACGGCCGTCACACCATCGCTCTCGAGCAGGCTGAAGCGTGTGATCTCGTAGAACGAGTCGTCGAGCCCGACCAACGTGATGTCCGTCCCGTGAAGCGTTGTCACGATCTTCGGCGCGTCCCGGCCAAGCATCTGGCGGCACAGGTACGCGCTGACGGCGTGCGGGATGGCATAGTGCGCGTGGAGCACATCGATCCGCTCTTCGCGGCACAAGGCGGCGAGCTTCGTAGCCAAGGCCAAGGTGTAGGGAGGGTAGGTGAACAGCGGGTAGCGGGTTACCGGCACTTCGTGGAAGCGGACGCGCGGATGCGGCGAGGCGATACGGACCGGGCGACGGTGGCTCACGATATGAACCGTGTGGCCGCGCTCGGCCAGCGCCGCGCCAAGGTCTGTGGCCACCACGCCGCTGCCGCCCAGAGTCGGGTGGCAGATGATGGCGATCGTCAGCGGTCCTTCCACGGTTCGTTGCTGAACAGACCGACCAAATCCCTGACCGGCAAGGGAGCGTCGCTGGTGAACGGCTCGCCGTAGGCTACCCCGATCAGCGAACCGTAGTATGCCAAGGTCGCCTCGATGGACTTGAGGAACTTTGCCGAGGCCAAGCGCACCGGGAAGTCCTCCGGCTGGTCGACTCCGAATTGCGACTCATACGCCCGGACAGCCTTCATGCGCTGCTCGAAGACATCCGAAATATCGACGACGAGCTGCGGGGCAACGCACCGACTGCCAAAGTGCCGCAAGAGGGCCTTGGGCCTCCAAGGCGGGCTGCCCGGCGCGTACTTTCTCACCCCGCACAAGAATAGGCTCCGCTGCAAGAGCTCGGCGGTCGCGATGTGGTCAGGGTGGTGGTCCTCGTACGGGGGCCCTACCAACACCTGCGGCTTCAGTTCGCGGACGGTCTCCACGATGAGCTTGCGGTTGGCATCGCTGTCGCGCACGCGTCCGTCCGGCAGCCCCAGATTGCGCCTGACCGACAAGCCGAGGACATCACTGGCACGGCGCGCCTCGCGCAGTCGAGTCTCGGGCGTCCCAAGGGTGCCAGATTCGCCGCGCGTGAGGTCTACCACACCGGTCTTCCATCCGTTGGCGCGGGCCACGAGCAGAAGTCCTCCGCAGCACAGTTCGGCATCGTCGGGATGAGCCGAGAAGACGAGCAGGTCGCAACCCTGATCGGACGCCGCCATATCCAACTAGCGTAACGGCGGCGTGCGGCGTCTCACGGGCGGGAATCAGGGGATCGGGTCCCAGAGCGCAACCCATTCCATCCGATTCCGCCGAGCGTACTCCCAGTGGCGCCCCTTGCCGGGCGCATCATGCAAGACACGCTGGCGCCAACTAGAAGCGTTCGCAGCCTGAGCCGCTAGGATCAGGCGAGGTCGAAGCGGTCGAGACTCATGACCTTGTCCCACGCAGCGACGAAGTCTTGGACGAACTTCGCCTCGGCGTCGCTGCAACCGTACACTTCGGCGATTGCCCGGAGCTCCGAGTTCGAACCGAAGACGAGGTCGACCCGGCTCGCTGTCCACTTAAGCTCGCCGGTTGCGCGGTCACGGCCCTCGAATTCACCGCCGCCGTTCCCTGTCGGCGTCCACTCCGTTCCCATGTCGAGCAGGTTGACGAAGAAGTCGTTCGTCAGCGTTCCAGGACGGTGGGTGAAGACCCCGCAGGCGGACTGCGCGGCATTCGCGGCGAGCGCACGCATGCCACCGACCAGCGCCGTCATCTCCGGAGCCGACAGCTTAAGCATGAACGCCCTTTCCACAAGCAGGTGGTCCGCGGCGGCCGCGTGGCCGTTCTGCAGGTAGTTGCGGAACCCGTCGGCGGTCGGTTCTAGCACCGCGAACGATTCAGCGTCGGTCATCTCGTCCGTCGCATCGGCGCGCCCCGGCGCGAAAGGGACCTCGACGTCGTGCCCGGCCTTGGCTGCGGCCGCCTCGATGGCGGCGCAGCCGCCCAACACAATCAGATCGGCGAGCGAGACCATCTTGCCGTTCGCCTGCTCATCGTTGAACGCCTGTCGGATTCCCTCCAGGGTCTGCAACACGATCGAAACGCCGGACTTGACGTTGACGTCCCAGCTTGCCTGCGGCGCGAGGCGGATTCGCGCCCCGTTCGCGCCGCCGCGCTTGTCGGTGTTGCGGTAGGTCGATGCTGACGCCCAAGCGGCCGATACCAACTGAGAGACGGACAGGCCGGAATCGAGGATGGTGGCCTTGAGCGCGGCGATGTCCGCTTCGTCGATGAGCGCGTGCGTGACCGCCGGCAACGGGTCTTGGAACGGCAGCTGCTCCTTGGGAACCCAAGGGCCGAGATAGCGTGCCACCGGACCCATGTCGCGATGCAGCAGCTTGAACCAAGCCTTGGCGAAGGCGTCGGCCAATTCGTCCGGGTTCTCGTAGAAGCGCTTCGAGATTTCCCTGTAGTCCGGATCGGCGAGCAGCGCGAGATCGGTGGTCAGCATCATCGGCGCATGCCGCGTCGACGCGTCGTGCGCGTCCGGCACGGTCCCGTGCGCCTCCAGATTCTTCGGAGTCCACTGGTTCGCGCCGGCGGGGCTCTTAGTCAGCTCCCACTCGTACTCGAACAGGTTCTCGAAGTAGCCGTTATCCCAGCCGATGGGATTCTTGGTCCAAGCGCCCTCCAGCCCGCTTCCGATCTGGTCGCCGGCCTTGCCGCTGCCATGGTTGCTCCGCCATCCGAGCCCCTGCTGCTCGATGTCCGCACCCTCGGGTTCGGGACCCTTGTAACCCTCCTCGGCGGCACCGTGAGCCTTGCCGAACGTGTGCCCGCCGGCGATGAGCGCAACGGTCTCCACGTCGTTCATCGCCATCCGGCGGAACGTCTCGCGGATGTCGCGGGCCGCCGCGACCGGATCCGGCT
The DNA here is from genome assembly GCA_028819215.1 of Bryobacterales bacterium. Classification (GTDB taxonomy): domain Bacteria; phylum Acidobacteriota; class Terriglobia; order Bryobacterales; family UBA6623; genus VXMF01. The sequence continues at coordinate 23,172 of JAPPMG010000036.1, read as the reverse complement.
TGCCGTTCGGCCCTTCCGGGTTGACATAGATCAGGCCCATCTGGACGGCACCGAGCGGAACGGCCAAGTCCCGGTCGCCGGAGTAGCGCTCATCGCCGAGCCAAGTCTGCTCCGGACCCCAGTAGATGTCCTCGTCGGCCGCCCAGATGTCCTCCCGGCCGCCGCCGAAGCCGAATGTCTTGAGGCCCATGGTCTCCAGGGCGCGGTTCCCGGCGAAGATCAGCAGGTCGGCCCACGAGATGCTGCGTCCGTACTTCTGCTTGATCGGCCACAGCAGCCGGCGCGCCTTGTCTAGGTTCACATTGTCGGGCCAGCTGTTGAGGGGTGCGAAGCGCTGGTCGCCGCTTCCGCCGCCGCCGCGCCCGTCGTGGATGCGGTAGGTGCCGGCCGCGTGCCAGGTCATGCGAATGAAGAGCGGCCCATAGTGGCCGTAATCGGCCGGCCACCAGTCCTGCGAGTCGGTCATCAACGCATCGACATCCTTCTCCAAGGCTTCGAAGTCAAGGCTATTGAAGGCCTCGGCGTAGTTGAACTCCTGGCCGTTCGGATCAGCCTGTGGATGGTTTTGGCGGAGAGCCCTAAGATTCAGCCTGTTCGGCCACCAATTCTGGTTGGCGGTCTCGCCAATCGCCTCGTGGGCGGCGGCGCCCATGACGGGGCACTTGCTCGCGTTGTCCATGTTTCCTCCGATTGCGCTCAGGGCGTGCTGGTGCGGACGAGCCTCTCCCAAGGGTCTCGCTGCAGTTCGCAGACGCAGGCAACTCGCACCGCTCGTTTCATTATTATCCCGGCGACAATTCATCCACAATACCGCAATCGGTGCGGCTTCCCAGGCAAGTGGCATAGAGCGTCCCGGCCGTTGTTCGCGGCCTTGTTGCAAGCCGTGGGAAGGCCTAGTTTGAGCGGTGGGCGCAGGGCGGACGCGCTGGCCTAGCGCACGCGGCACCGGGTATCCCTCGCCGGCGTTGTGTACGGCGGGGTGCAGCAAGCGGGAGGGGGGCATCGCTCCTAACCTGTTGCGCAACGTGGCCCGTCCGTCGACCGCGGGGCACGGTGATGGAGAAGTGGCTCGTTGTGGGAATCGTCTCAAGGCCGCGGCTGCCGTGGAAGACGTTGCATCTTGACGGACACCGGGCACGACCTGGAATCTCGAGCCCGGTGGCCCGGGCTGGGCGGCCCCGGCAGGCTCAACCGACTCGGGCATTCCCGACCCTGCGGCCCAAGCCAGCCACGAGCGCTTCCGGGAATGACAGCGATGGCCTTTGCACGCCCACCGCGAGAACCAAGTACCACAGCATCCTCCGTCTGGAATCCGACCTGGCGGAGACGCACCGCTGTCAGCAGCAGGATCGCGATCCAGCGAATCCTGCTCAGCCAAACAGCCGTGGTACATTCTGGTAGGTTCTGGCCCACTCAGGCACTCGGAGGATTCCAGACATGGCGAGAGACTTCTCAAGGCGCGACGCGATCCGCTGGGCGAGCGGCGCGGCAATGGCGACCACGTTCCTGCCGTTTGGCGGCAAGTTCGCGGCTTGGTCACATCCTGCCGAGAAACCGCTCGCCACACGCTTACTGGGGCGCACCGGGCGGGAGGTAACCACATTCGGCCTGGCCGGCGGCAACAAGGTCCAGTGGGATCTGCCCGGCGACGAAGCCGTGCAGATCGTGGTCAAGGCCGTGCGGGCGGGCATGACCTACATCGAGACCGCCAACAACTACTTCCTCAGCCAGGAGAAGATGGGCAAGGCATTCGGCATCCTGAACCTCAAGCCCGGTCTGCCCGGCTACGACCACAGCCTGCGCGGACGCCTGTTCATCGCCACAAAAACGGGGCTGCGACACTCCATCGTGCGCGACGGGTCCGAGCCGATGGGTAGATCGTCCGGCGGCGGCAAGCTGGCGTTGGAAGACATCGAACGCTCCTTGACGCAGTTCTTCGGGGATGGCAAGGGCCACATTCCGGAAGGGGCGTACCTCGATCTGATGCAAGTGCACCACATCGGCGGCAAGCAAGACGTCGATGCTGCCTACGAGGGCCTCGAGAACCCTGGCGACAAGTCGCTGCCTCGGGTGGGCGCGATCGCCTGCCTGCTCGACTACCGCGACGGCACCAACCAGACGGGGCTGAACCCCAAGCACCGCAAGTGGATCCGCCACATCGGCATCACCGGGCACGAGAACCCCGCGGTGCATATGTACGCCATACAGCGCGACACGCGCAGTATCCTCGACACCCTGCTGGTGGCCGTCAATCCCAACGACCCGCACTACTTCTGCCACCAGACAAACTCCATCCCGGTGGCGCACGCCAAGGGCATGGGAGTCATCGGCATGAAGGTCTTCGCCGATGGCGTGATGTACGGGTTGAAGCAAGAGTACGCCCACCGGCCGGGCCAGAGCGTGCCGACCGTGGGCCAGCCGGACAAGCTGCCCTATCAGGACTTCATCCGCTACTCGCTCAACCCCGCGGGCATGTCGACCCTGATCACGGGCATCGGCCTGATTGACAAGGACGACGATCCCGAGCGCGACCAGCTGGTAGCCAACCTCGCCGCCGCGCAGGTCGCCACGCCGCTGTCACGGCAGGAGAAGAGGGACATCGAACAGACGGTGGCGGATCTGCACGGCACGCGAACCAACTTCTTCCAGCAGCCCTCGGTCGGCTTCCAGCCCGCCCAAGGGTTCGCCGTCAAGCGCATGTCCGACAACAAGGTCAAGCTGCAGTGGCACAGCGCGCTCGCAGCCGGCGACCCGATCGTGCGCTACGAGGTATATCGGCGCCACGAGCGCATCAGCACGGTGCCGTTCCGGCCGCAAACCAGCTTGGCTCCGTTCGAAGTCGTCGACAATTCCGCACCGAAAGGGCACAGTGGCGGCCTCTATTACAAGGTGCGGGCGGTGGACGAGGCCGGCCGGCACGCCGACACCAACTCGGCGAAGGCGTGAGTAGAGAAGCCCGCGCCTATTCCCCCGAGCCGCCCTGAGCCCATCCCAGGCTCTCGTCGAAGATCTGTACCGTCGTGGGATGGTATCCAGGTCGGGCCTCCGCATAGATGGCAAGGGCTTTGGCCCTGCCTTCTTCGGTCTTGGCCAGCTCCGCGTATAGCGGCCTGAGGAACTTGCGCCGTCCGACGTTCGTGAGGAACCGCTCCAGGGCCGCGTCGGCGGCAGCATAGCCGCTGCGGATCGCCACCACCAGCCACTCGCAGAGAATCTCGGCATTCGTCGCCGCAGTCAGGTTGAAAGCTTGGTCCAGTTCGGCCAGGCGCTCTCCGCCCGCATCCTCCGGGATTGCCCGCACGAACCGGATCCAATGCTGGGTGGTCCAACCAGCCGTATCCAGGCTACCGGCCGGAATGCTGCCAGCAAACCACTCGGCCGCGGCAACGTCAGCAACTTCCAAAGCGCTTGAGACGTGCTCGTGGCGATGGTCCGGCAGGCCCGGTTCCTCCAGCCACTGCCGGACCGGAATGGCCCGCTGCGCCTCCGGATGCCTGGACAGCAAGTGAGCGTCTAGGTAGTCCGCAAACTGCCCGGTGGTGACGCTCCGGAATGCGAACTCGTCGAAGTAGCCCCGCAGGAAATCGTCGAATGCGTCGCGCCCGACCTCCCGCTCGATGGTGCGCAGGAACATCGCCCCCTTGACATAGGGCACGCCCGTAAGACCCTCGCCTGGGTCGCGCCCGGCCAGATCTACATGCAAGACCTGATCACGCGGGTCCAAGCGTTGCAATTCGTACTTGAAGGCCTGGATTTCGAGGGACGAGTCCATCGCGGCCCGCTCCATGCCGTATACCGCTTCTTGGATCCGCTCCTCGATGTAGACGGTGAAGCCCTCATTGAGCCAAAAATCGCGCCATGTTCCGTTCGTGGCCAGGTTGCCGGACCAAGAATGCGCCAGTTCGTGCGCGATGATGCTGACCAAGCTCTTGTCCCCCGCAATCGTGGTCGGAGACACGAACGTCAGCCGCGGGTTTTCCATGCCGCCGTACGGGAACGCCGGCGGCAGCACCAAGATGTCGTAGCGTCCCCAGCGGTACGGGCCGTACAGGGATTCCGACGTCTGGATCATCGCCTCCGTGTCTTCGAACTCCCTCGCGGCAGCTTCGACCACGCTGGGCTCGGCATAGACGCCAGTTCGCTCGCCGGTCGGCACGAATGCCAAGTCTCCAACTGCGAGGGCGATCAAGTACGACGGGATCGCCAGAGGCATGTTGAAGGCGTATTCGCCGCTGGCCGGGTTCGCCGACGCCGCCTCCGCGCTCATGACCGCCAAGAGCTGCGGCGGAACTCGAACCCGGGCAGAATAGGTTACCCGTGCGCCCGGGGTGTCCTGCAGCGGGATCCAGCTCCGGGCGTGGATCGCTTGGGACTGGCTGTAGAGGAACGGCTCCTCGCGGCCGGCGGTCTGGCGCGGTTCCAGCCACTGCAGCCCGCTTGCGTCGGCGGCTGTCGAGTACTGGATCCGCACCTTGGAGGCAGCGCCGCGCTCGACGCGCAGCGGCGTGCCCAGGTAGGCATGTTCCGCTCCGAGTTCGAAGGGCACTTCGCGGTAGGACTCGCCATCAGCTGAGACTTCGACGCGGTCAATGGTCAGCTCGCGTGTGTCGAGGACTAGGTCGCCCTCTTCGCCTTCCACGTCTAACGTACAGGCACCCCGCAACTGCCGGGCGTCGAAGTCCACATCGAGGTCTAGGTCCACGTGCGTCATCCGCACAGAAGAGACGTTCGCGTAGGAATGCAGGTCCGTCGCGGGATCTAGCGGCTCTTCCACCGAAACCGACATACAGGAGATCAGCATGAAAGGGATCACCAAGCTTGCGACACGCACGGCTCCAGCGTATCGCAGCCGCGGCTCATGCCTATTCGCGCGTGATGAACTCGTCGAGGCCGAGCATAGCCCGGCCTAGCTCGCGCCAGGCGGCCCGCTCGGCTCCCGCGCCTCGGGCTTCGTAGCGTTCGAGCTGCGCGGCATGGAAGCGCTTGGCATGAGTTGTCTCGGCAGCGAGCGGAGCGCGGTTCAAACACAACCGGGTCAGGCGCTCGAACCTCGCCTCGAATTCGGACCGGCCACCCTGCAAGAGACGGTAGGCCAAGGCGTCGGCCGCCTCGAGGAAAACGGGGTCGTTCAGCAAGTTGAGAGCCTGCAGCGGAGTATTGGAGCGCTCCCTGCGGGACACGCTGGTAAGCGTGTCGGGGGCGTCAAAGTTCACCAGCATCGGATACGGCGATGTCCGGCGCAGGAAGACGTACAGGCCGCGGCGGTAGCGATCCGGTCCGGTATCCTCGTCCCAGTCCTTCTTGGAATAGCTCAGTTCCGAAATACCGCCTGGCTGCGGCGGGAACACGCTCTTGCCGCCGATCTCTGGGTTCAGGAGTCCGCTCACTGCCAGAGCGTTGTCACGGATCAGCTCGGCCGGCAGCCGGAGGCGGTTCTGGCGGGCGATCCAAGCATTGCCTGGATCGCGCTCGCGAGCATCGGGCCGCTCGTCGGAGGCCTGTCGGTAGGTCGCCGACGTCACGATCATCCGCACGATTGCCTTGCGGCTCCAGCCCGATGCCACGAACTCGCTCGCCAGCCAGTCGAGCAGTTCCGGGTGCGACGGCGGCTCGCCTTGCGTTCCGAAGTTCTCCGAGGTTTCGACCAAGCCCCTTCCGAAGAGCTCCTGCCAGATGCGGTTGACCTCGACCCGGGCGGTCAGGGGGTTGTCCTCGGATGCGATCCACTCGGCTAGCAGCAGGCGCGGGGGCCTTGTCGAGACCGCCAGGTCGGACAACACGACCGGCACTCCCGGAGGCACCTCGCTGCCGAGCGCGCGGTAGTCGCCGCGCAGGGCGAGCCGCGCCGGCAGCGGCTCGAGCCGCTCCACCATGGTGTAGGCGCGGGAGACCTGAAAGCGGTTCTCATCCAACTGGGCGATTTCCTTGCGAGCCTGTGCGATGCGGCCTTTGGCATCCTCGTCCTTGGCGAAGTCCGGGCCGCCGCCGCGCAGGAACCAGGCCTTGACTTTCGCGCGCTCAAGTTCGGAGAGCTGCTCGCGCGGGGCTCTCAGCAGCCAGTCGGCGCGATCGTTCGCGGCCCGCCACTCGGTCACGGAATGATCCCAGTCGGTGCGCACGCCCGGGCGATCCATGGCAGACAGCATGCGTTCGTGCCACTCGGCCTGCAATGCGGGGATGCCGTAGCGCTCGCGAATCTCCTCCACCGATCGCTTGTAAGCCGGCGCGGTGCGCAAGTGCGGCCCTAGCTCGCCCGGCAGGGGAGCTTCGACATCGCGCTCGACAGCGTTGTGGAAGAACGCGAACATCCCATAAAACTCGCGCTGGGAGACCGGGTCGTACTTGTGGTCGTGGCACTGGGCGCATCCGACCGTCAGGCCCAGCCATGTGTTGGCAACCGTGTTGACGCGGTCAACCGTCTCTTCGAAGCGCTTCTGTGCATTCTTGGTGCCGGCTTCGCGGTTCTTGATGCCGTTGCGCAAGAATCCGGTAGCGACACGTTGCTCGGTCGTGGCCTGCGGCAGCAGGTCGCCCGCGATCTGCTCGATCGTGAACTGGTCGAACGGCATGTCTTGATTGATCGCGTTGATGACCCAGTGCCGCCAGCGCCACGCGTGGGGGCGCAGCGGGTCGCGCTCGTAGCCTTCGCTGTCGGCATACCGCGCCAAGTCCAGCCACGGCAGAGCCCAGCGTTCGCCGAAATGCTGCGACTGCAGCAGCCCGTCCACGACGTCGTCGTAGGCGGAGGACCATTCGCCGGATGCTTCGGCCAGGCCGCCGGGCGGCAAGCCGATCAGATCCAAGTGGATTCGACGCAGCAGGGTCTCGGGAGCCGCTTCGGGCGACGGGGCCAGGCCCTCGGCCTCGAGTTTGGCAAGCACGAACCGGTCAATGGGATTGCGCACCCAGTCGGTCGCGCTGACATCGGGAGGATCCGGACGCCGGACCGGCTGGAAGGCCCAATGCGAATCCGCGGCTGACTCACGCTGCTCGGCGCGTGCCTCGGGGCCAGAATGGCTGTCAGGCCACACGGCACCGCCAGCGATCCACTCGCTGATCAGCGACGTTTCGGATGCGCTCAGCGGCTCGCCGCCGGGCGGCATGCGAAAGCCATCACTGTTGCTGTTGATGCGCGCGACGAGCTTGCTCGCAGCCGGATCTCCCGGCACGATCACAGCGCCGGATGCTCCGCCCTTGAGCGCAGATTCCCGGCCATCGAGCCGGAGGCCCGACATTTGCTGTTGCGCCCCGTGACAGAGGTAGCAACGCTCGTGGAGGATCGGCTCGATGTCACGGGCATAGTCGACGGCCGCCGTGGCAGGCAACAACGGGAGCAGCCCGGCGAAGAGTCGGAACACGAATGCGCGAGCGCCCGTCACGCTCGCCATTATATGGCGCGGCTGGCGCCCTCGGGTCCGCACGCAACGCTAGTCCAGCAACGCAAACGTGGTGAGCACCTCGGCCACCTGCTTGCCCTCGCAGTGGACCTCCCCCCGGGCAACAACCAGCCTGCGGCCCGCCCGGACCAGATGCGACCGGGCCGTCAGCACGCCTCCCGTGACCGGCCTGAGGTAGTTGATCTTGATCTCGACGGTCGTACAGCGACCACCGACAGACCGCGCGATCCCATAGCTCACGGCCGCGTCAGCCAAGGTCAGCATCACGCCCCCGTGAACCACGCCTGCACCGTTCTGGTGGCGGTCGTCGAGCGGGAGCTGCAATGTCACGCCGCCATCATCGTGGTATTCGCCGAACTCGATTCCGAGCAGCCGGTTGAACGGGGCGTTCATGTAGCTGCGATGCATTTCGTCGAGCGCATCCCCAGACAGCACGGTAGAAGACCTCACAGTGTCCATCTTAGTAACCCCCGATTCCCGGCTAAGCCAGCCATCGCAATGGATCTCGGCGAGGTGGGCCTCTCAGGCCGGGTGCTCGGCCTGCCAGACTAGCCGAGTCTTGGGCGCGGGCGGCCTGCGAGCGTCGATTGGGTCGGCTTTGCCTGCACCTAGATGCCGATCCGCTTCCGGGACGAACCTGTACCTGAGCGACCCTCCGGTCGGTTCCCACCCTGGCGCGGCGCAGCCCCCAGCCGGGCTCGCTCAGCCGCGCGCCGGGTCTTCGCCGGCGGCAAGGCGTTGCGCCTCGCCTTCGATCTCGTGCATCAGCGCTACCAAGTCCACAACGTCGTAGCTGGCGACCGAGCCCAGAAGCTGGCCGGTGTCCCGCTCCACGATCGGGATGACTGACACCGACTGGTCCGTCATCCGCTCCAGCACGTCGTCTACCGGCTCGTCCGGCCACCCGTGTGGAATGTTGCGGCGCAGCAGGTCTCTCAAGGGAGTCTCTGCCCGCAGGCGTTCGTCCAAACGGTGCATTCTGGCTAGTGACACGGCGCCAACAGGAGCGCCGTCCTCGACGACGAGGTAGTCCTGCTGATTCGGGACGGTCCAGTCGGCCAAGAAGTCCCGCACCGGCAACTCTGGCGCAGGGTAGACGCGCGTACGGTCCATGATCGAGCTCACACGGACCCCTTCCAGCGCATGGCGGGCGAAAGACGGCGGCACCGCCCCCGGAGGCGTCGCTAGCTCCGCGTCCTTGGCCTTGCGGGTGGCCAGGCCGATGACCGAGGGCATCACCAAGATGTAACCGAACATGATGAACGCGAGCAGCGAGAAGACTTCCCGTGTAATCACGCCGGTCTCGAGCAGGACGAGCAGGAGGGCGATCTCGGCGACGCCCTTGGCCATCAGGCCCGTGGCGAGGACGACCGGCGTGTCCAGCCGGGCCAGAAAGGTGCCGATGATGGCGCCGGCGAACTTCCCCGCGAACGGGACGACGGCCACGGCGACTATGGTCGCCGCGGGCAGGGAGGTGAACGACCAGTCCAGATACAGACCGGCAGACGCGAACAGGAGCGGCACGAAGAGGCCGTCCGCGATGCTCCGGATGCCGGGCATGATGTCCGCGCGCATGCGGTGGGGCAGTCCCGACAGTGACGCGCCGAACAGGAGCGCGCCCAGCGAGCCGTGCAGCCCGATGCGCTCGGCGCCCGCCACCACCAGAAAGAGGCTGCCGATCAACAAGCCGAACGAGAGCTCCGACACGTGCAGCAAGCGCTGGAGGACATCGATGGCGGCCGGCAGCACCTTCGCCGACACGAACCAAGTAACCACTGCGAACCCGGCGATCTGCCCGATCAGCCGCAGCACGCCGCCGACGCTCGTCTCGTGGACGACCTCGCCCATGGTCACGCCAACCAGCAGCAGGGCGAGCACCTCCGCGATGATGACGGCAGTGAAAATCCGTAGACCAATCAGTCTCTTGAGGAGGCCAAGATCGGACAGCACCTTGACCACCAGGCCCAAGCTGGACAGCGACAGGATGCCGGCGACCGCCAGCGCCTCGTTGAATTCGAGTCCCAATGCGAATTCCAGACCGAAGAGGTCCGACGTCACGACTAAGGACGCGAGCACGGAGATCGCGACCGATACTGTCGCGCCAACGAAGTAGGGGCCGCGGATCGTGGCCTTCAGGCCCGGGAGGTCGAGCTCGTCGAGGCCGACTAGGAAGAAGAAGACGGATATGCCGACGGCGAGGAAGATCTGGATGTCATCCGACGGCCCGACGATCCCGGCTACAGGTCCCAGCAGAACACCGGCCAGCGTGTAAGCCACGATCGCGCTCAGGCCGAGCCGCCCCAAGAGGCCTTCGCTGAGCTTGGCGGTGACGACGAGCAGACCGATCCGCAATAGCGCGTCGATACTCATGAAGCGAGAAGTGATGGGCGATGCATGGAGAGGCGTGGTTCTTTTGGACAGCTGATCGTTGAACTTAAGGCGGACTCCGCTACGTCTCGGAACTACAGAGCGCAGCGATTGTAGCTCAACACCAGAGCGTCATCTCGTCTCCTTCCTTGCTGCCCCTGCTACGGGCCCCGAGCGTCCGGAAGGCTCCCGACGAGCTTGCCTGTTCGAAATCTGGTCGGGCAGCGCCAGCAGACTCCGGGCGTCGGTCAGGCCCGGGCTGCTCGCAGCGGCGGAGGTTGAATTCCAAGCGCTGCAAGCACGAGTCTGGAAACCACTCCGTCAGTGTCAGTGTGGCCTACCACGCGTCAGCCGAGGACTGCAAACGTGGAAAGCACTTCGGCGACGGGCTCGTCGCCGCAGCAGACCTCGGCTCGTGCCACGACCAGCCGGCGGCCCGCGCGCAAGATATGGGAACGCGCGGTCAGCACTCCGGATGAAACCGGCTTCAGGTAATTGATCTTCATTTCGGCAGTCGTGCAGGGCTTGCCGACAAATTTGTAGATGCCGTAGCCCAGCGCGGAATCGGCGAGCGTGAACGTTACGCCGCCGTGGACCACACCCGCGCCGTTGAGATGGCACTCGGCGACTTCAAGGCGCATCGTCGCCCCGTCTTCGTGCAGCTCGACAAATTCGATGCCGATGGCCTTGTGAAACCGATTGGTCTTCAGCGCCAACCCCTAGTTTGGCGCAACCCGCCAAAGGCGCTCAATGGCGAGGGTCCGGAACATGCCGAGTCGCTTCGCACGGACCTCACGTCCGACCGGGCTGGCCAAGCGACCACTCCCGGCGGGCACGGTCGGTGCGGATCGGCCGCGGCACTGTAGCGCTTGGAGGGCGCGTTACATCCCCCGCACATAGGGCCCGCCGACGCTATCACGGAGCTCGTCGCACCGAGCGCGCAGTGCTCGCAGGGTGGCATCATGCTTCGGATCACTCACGAGATTGTTGATCTCATTGGGGTCGGCCGCTAGGTCGAAGAGTTGCTCGTACACGGGATTGCGCTCGAAGTAGCGCACATACTTGAACCGCTCCGTGCGCACCCCCTCGCTCTTGGGGATGGTCTCGCGCTCGTACAGGTGCTCATAGAAGAAATCCTCGCGCCAATCGACCGCTTCGTCCCGCATCAAGGGCACCAGGCTACGTCCGCGCATCTGTTCAGGGATCGGAACTCCGGCCAGATCGAGCATCGTCACCGGACAATCGAAGCTGAGCGCCATCTGATCAGCGGTCACTCCTTGGCGGGATGGGTCCAACCGCGGGTCGGCGATGATCAGAGGCTTGCGGATGGATCCCTCGTACATCAGCCAAATTCCAGTCAGGCCATGCTCGCCGATCATGATCCCGTTGTCGCCAGTGAAGACAACCACGGTGTTGTCGTCGAAACCCTGTCGCTCGAGCTCGGTCACGATTCGGCCGACTTGGCGGTCGACACCGGTGATGAGCCGGTACATTCCCTTCATCATCCGCTGGTACTTCTCAGGCGTGTCGAATCGGCGGAACCAGCGCTGCCGGCTCATCGAGACCTGAATGAATCCCGGCAGCCGGCGAAAGTACTCGTGATCCGGGATCGGTGGTGGCGGGATGACATCTTGCGCGTAGAGCGCCCGCAGCTCTCTATCAAAGATGTACTGGTCGATGTGGTCGTCCTCCGGATGCGGCGCGCTGAAACTGACGGACAGGCAGAATGGCTGGTCCTGCGAGCTTGTACGGATGAACTCGACCGCATCGTCCCCATTGATAGTGGTGACGTGCTTGACCGCTCCATCTTCGGCTTCGCGGTAGTAAGGGTTTCTGGTCGAGCTGGCGATCCTACGACGGTAGAAGTCGAACATGCGCTCCGGAGCGCGCGAATCCACCTCGACTCCGAGCTTGCCTACGAACCCTGTGCGATAGCCAGACTGCTTCAGCAGCGCCGGATAGCTGCGGTCCATGCGCTGGACGCTCATCGGAGGCATGGTGAACGTGTAGCCATGCTCCCGGCGGAACTCGCCAGTGAGGATGCTGGCCCGTGTCGCCGCGCAGATCGACGTGGTGCAGAACGAGTTGGTGAAGCGAACCCCGCGCTCGGCTAGCCGGTCGATATTCGGTGTCTGGATGATCTCGTTACCTGCACAGCCGAGCAGGTCCCAGCGGTGGTTGTCGGTCATCAAGAAGACGATGTTGGGCGGCCGCGATGCCGACTGGCCGCGCGCGGATGCGGCGGCGGCAAGCAGCGCTGAAGCGGTCCCGATGAACCGACGGCGGTTGAGACTTCGAAGCGACATCACGGAATCCCCGCGGCTGCCGCTGCAACGATAGCGCAGCAGAGCGAATCAGCGCGACCGCGCGCCGACAGAATCTGCCGCGGAGCGCCTGCCCCTCGTGTTCGTACAATCGAAGCTCGGGTCCGATGCGTCCGCACAACTATGTCCTGGTGATCTTCGACAGCTGCCGCTTCGACTCGTTCGCGGCCGCCAAGCCGAAGACCATCTCCAAGCTCGGCACCGTCGAGCAGCGCTGGTCGTACGCCTCTTGGACGGCCCCCTCGCACTACAACCTGCTCATGGGCCTGCTGCCCCACAGCAGCCCGGCGCACGTCTACGCATCGGAGTACTACAAGAAGGACTTCTTCAAGTTCAACGAGCGGCTGGGCGTGGAGAACGTGGGCTTCAAGTCCTTAGTGCCGCAGCTTTATTTCCCAACGTTCCTGCAAAAGCAGTTCAACTACCGCACGCACGCGATGGTCTCCCTGCCGGTCCTGAACCCGAGGACTATCCTCAACACGGGGTTCGACACGTTTCGGCTGATGCCCAAGCACAACGACATGCGGGCCATGCTCAGGGAGATGCGCTTCCCGGAGGACCGGCCGTCCTTCTACATCCTCAACGTGGGCGAGACCCACTATCCCTACGCGCTGCCCGACGAGCCGCCCGAGCAGTGGCCGCGGGTCAGTGGCGTTCACGGCGTGTTCCGCCACTTGGACGACCATATCGTGGGCGGCAAGCTGACCGAAAGCAGCGAGGAATTCTTCGACCAAGGCAAGCTCGACACGCTGCGCGACAGGCAGATCAAGGCTGTCGAGTACCTCGATGGCGTCGTGGAGGAGCTCTTCGACCTAGTGCCGGAGAACACCTACATCACGATTACGGCCGATCACGGCGAGCTGTTCGGCGAGGACGGGTTCTTCGGGCACGGCCCGATCCAGCACGACAAGGTGTTCGAAGTGCCGTTCGTTGAGGGCTTGCTGCGTTAGAGGGCATCGTCCCCCAACAATGAGGCCAGTTTTCGTCCGCCCGACAGCTTAGTCACGCTGTTGGCGGTTCTTGCGAACTCGTAGCATCGGATCTCGGCATAGGCGCGATAGAGGGGTCGATAGCGAACGTAGCCGTACGTGCCCGGGCGAGTCAGCATCGCTGACTCCATCATCGGGATTTCCGCATGCGCCCATTTCCCACGCCTTGACCAAATCGAACGACCCGGAAAACTCTTGGTGACGGGTGCGCTCACTGCGGATGAATCTTCGGCGAAGAAGCGGAAATCGTAGCTCAACGGCAACCGATTCTTGCCTAACTCTTCCATCCTTTGAGAGCAGCATCAGATTGATGCGGAGCGGCGTCTATACAACTCTTGGCAGTCGTCGCTGAGATCACAAGAGCGCAGCGCCAAGATAGGAGTGGATCCCCTGACGGTCCAGTGCGAGCCCGCTCGTTTCTGCCACGATCAGACAGACAGAGCCCCACTTCCTACCGATTTTTACTTGACATCTAGCGAATATTGTCTAGAATAAATGAGAGTTATGGCAGTTAAACAGCGAAATTATTGGTCTCGTCCACTCATGATGGCCGTCATGCTGGCAGTTGCTGGACTTGTCGCAGCTGATGGCGAAACCACCGCTTGCACGAAGTTCACACCACATGGCGAGCCCGTTCCCGCGACCCTCGGGCTGAAGACTGCTCCAACTTCGAACATCGTTTGCCATACCGGCCAACTCGTCTCCTTCAATCCCGATCACAACGTCTCTGACTGGTCCGCCTACCGCCTACGACGAGAGGATCTGCTCAACCGAACAGTTGATCGCAAGGATAGCTTCCGAGGCGACCCCAAAGTCGAGAAAGCGCACCGTGTTGTCCCGGACGACTACACCCACACAGGATTTGACCGCGGCCATCTCGCGCCGGCCGCAGCGATGCTCTGGTCCGGCGACGCAATGCGTGACAGCTTCTTAATGACCAACATCGCACCCCAAGTCGGCTCAGGCTTCAATCAGCACATCTGGAAGAGCTTGGAGCAGCGGATGCGGCAATGGGCATGCGACCGCGGTACTCTCTATGTTGTCACCGGGCCACTCTACGAAACGAGACCCATTGGCAAACTGATCAATGACAGGGACGGTGACGGCTTGGATGACAACGGAGTCATCGTGGATGTGCCATCACACTTCTTCAAGCTTGCACTCGATCCGCTGAGAGTGGAAGCCATCGCCTTTATCCTGCCCAACCAGAAACTAAAGACGGCGGACCTGCCAAAATTCCTGACCAGCATTGCCGACATTGAGGCTCGCAGCAAGCTCGATTTCCTCACAGGTCTGTCCGACCGAGTCGAGGACGTCGTGGAGAGTCACGTGCAGCCGCAACTGTGGGATAGACCTGACGACGCGCGCTGCGCAAAGCTCAAGTAGGAGGGAACGGATGTCTGATTCGAGTGAGGTTGAACCCGCACGCTTGGCCCTAGAGCAGAAACGCAGTGCTGTTCGTGTATGGGTCACATACGGAGCAGTCTTCGCCTATCTGTTGCTTGCAGCAATAGTCACGATCTGGCTGATGTGGGCCGGACGCTACGAGGTTGCCATTGGAGTCTTGGGAGGGGTTGCCGGCATGGCTGGCTCCATCGTCGGATTCTGGTTTGGGGCGCGGCGGCCGACAAGACCACCGGATGGGCCCGGATAGCTTCATCGCTTTCCGCGAACTAAACTGAAGGTCGAAGAATGGACACGGCATTCCTGCGACCACGCCTGTGCGGCGGCCGATTCAATGATGGCGGTATACCGCTCGAAGTATTACCTGACCTGCAGGCATTGCAGGAATTGGTGGTCGACGTAGCTCGATGCGAGTATCTCAGGGCTCATCCAGATCGACGGCAAGTGCCGACCGGCTTTGCCGAGAATCTCAAGTTGAAAATTACCGCTATCGAGCAAGGAAGTGCGGTCGCGGCAATTTCTTTCGCCAAATCGACGGAAACTTTGTTCGGGGAAACGTCTCTATTCGAGCCCTACGCTCGACGGGCCGCAGATACGATACACGACCTCATCGATGCTGGACATAGCGAGCAGCCAATCCCTGCTGGTCTGCCTAATGAATCCCGCAATCATCTCAAACGGTTCGGCCAGAGCCTGCGTGGCGACGAGAGGATTGAGTTCAAGTCCCCTGGTCGAGATCAGGCGACGACCTTGACGCCACAAACGTGGGAGCGCTTACTTGAGCGACTCCGTGTTCAAGACGAGTGTGAAACGGTTAGGTTGCGGGGTCGAGTGCCAGAACTAGACCACGATCGACGTAAATTCGAGTTCTGGCCGATTGGGGGTAGTAAGGTCACCGCCGCCCTACCGGACTCACATCGGGAGATTCTGATCAGAGCGTTCAATGAGTTTTGGGACGAAGCCAAGATATTGCTCACCGGTTGGGGAATCGTCAATGGCGATGGCAAACTCGTAAGCTTGGAATCTATTGGAGATGTACAGCTCCTAGATCCATTGGACGTGGATGCGCAACTTGACGATCTCGGCACCCTGCGGGATGGCTGGCTCGATGGCGACGGAGCCGCTCCGGATGAAGCGGGCTTGAAGTGGTTCTCGGCGATGTTCGCCGACCTGTACCCGGCGGACCTGCCACTGCCTCATCTGTACCCTACACCCATCGGCGGCTTGCAGGCCGAGTGGTCCCTTCGTGGCTGCGAGATGGATCTCGAGGTCGACCTGAAGACTCACGATGGCACATGGGACGAGTCTGGTCCGGGGGATGACGATTACGAGTTGAAGCTAGACCTAGACGACAGAAGAGATTGGGCACGCTTTGGCAAGAGAGTACGGGCCAGGCTGGGATCCAATCAGTGAGTGACGCCACCAAGCTGTATCGCCACGTACATCCAGCGTGGATTCGGAACAATCGCGTCACGTCACAGGCCTTTTGTCCAACAGCAAAGGACGAGCAGCGACTATCCGTCTATGACGGCGACCAAATTTCTGCCGAAGACGCATTCAAACACTATTCTGGTCGCCATGAGTCGGCGGGCGTGCTTGCGGTGACGGTCGCGGAGTGTTCCGCTCTGGGTCTTACGGTCATCCCCGAGCCATCGCTGTTTCCAGAACACTTGATTATCGATTTCTCACCGTTCGGCAGATCGCAATCGAAACGAATAGCGAAGAAGCTCGCGAAATTGGCGCGAGCTCGCGGGTGGCAATACGCGCCTCCAGAGACCGGGGCATAGGTGTCACACCGACCGGGTTACAGATAGGCGTTCAGTGCAAACAAGCAGACTGTGCGTTGCCCTTGGAACCGGTCTGCGGCAAGACGAGGAAGTCTTGACCAACACCGGCCATGGGAGGTGACACGAATCTCTGTCGCGAGCCAGCCGGTCAGAGCGGCAGAATCTCCTCGCGGTCCGGGTCGAATTTCAGCCGCCGCTTCTGCAGGTACGCGATGTTCCCCAAGTGGGAAGCCTGTGCGGACCGGTGGCCGACCCATACATCTCCATTCGGCCGCTCGCGGCTCTTGACGCAGTCGATGAAGTTGTCGACGTGATCCTGCGTCATGTTGCCGATCGCTTCTTGGACTTCGGCCGGCTCGTCCTGGCGAGGCAAGTACCACTCGTAGCGGCCCCGCGTGATCCACAACCGCCCCTCGGTTCCAATCACCTCCACTCCCGCACCGCGCAGGCCCGGAGCGAGAGTGCCCTCGAACGTGGCTGTCCACTCCCCGCGGTAGTCGAGCAGGCAGTTGATCGTATCGGGAGCGGTGCGCCCGTCCTTGTAGTGGTAGATGCCGCCGGAAGCCACGGCCGCGACCGGGTCGTCCTGGCTCATGAACAGGTGGACAGCGTCGATCCAGTGGGTGAAGAGGTCGGTGATCTGGCCGCCGCCGTACTCTAGGTAGGCTCGGAAGTTGAAGTACTGCTTCGGGTCGTATTCGCGCCACGATACCGGGCCGAGGAAGCGTCCCCAGTCCAAGTTCGACGGCTGCTTGGCATACTGTTCGGGAAACGGACGCAGGTGGGCGCCATTGCCGTGCCACCAAGTCCGCGCCAACGTAACCTTGCCGATCTTGCCCGAATCGAAGAACTTCTCCTTGGCCATCAGGTAGTGCTTCCCTGAGCGCTGCTGCATGCCTACTTGGCACACGCGCTCGTTGAGGCGCACGGCCTTTACGATCTGGGGGCCTTCCTCGATCCGCAGCGTGAGCGGCTTCTCACAGTAGATGTCCTTGCCGGCATTGGCGGCGTCAACGCACGTGCCGGCATGCCAGTGGTCGGGAGTGGCGATCAGAACCGCGTCAACGTCGTTGGCGGCGAGCAGATCCTCATGCGCCTTGTAGCCCTTGGCGTTAGGTGCGATCTGGGCCGCCTCGTCGATGCGAGCGCTGAATACGTCGCACAGCGCAGTGGCGTTCACATTCGGATTCGCCACGAAGTTGCGCAGCACACCCCTGCCACGGCCGCCGCAGCCGATCAGGCCCATGTTGACCTTCTCATTGGCTCCGAGGATGCGACTGTAGGAAGCCGCAGTGAACGCTGCCGCCGCGCTGAAGAACGTGCGCCGTTGAATCAAGTTGGACATCAGCAAGAGATTAGCACGGTGACCGCCGCGAGCGTGTTGGTTCGGATGAGGTTGAAGATCGGCTGATGCGGCCTTGGGCAGGTTCTCGCAATGGCGTGCTCGCAGTCCAGGGATGCGATCGGAAAACGGGGCTCCACGCACCGCGAGCCCGGCACAAGCTCTGCCTGAATCCTCGGACAGCCTTCACCCCCCCCATTTGCGCGATTCGCCGGGCCATCCATTCGACATATGCCGTTCGCGTCATCTTGCGCCGACGCGCCTCCGCGTCGACGAACTCGGCAACTCCCTCATCCAACGAGAGGTTCGCGCGGACGCTTCAATCGGCAAGCGCGACCGGCGGGACCGAAACGAGCGCATGGCCGTGCGGGACCTCTACGTTCTCAACGGCAGTCGGAGGCCCGAGGACGGAACCCGCCCTACTGGCCTCAGTTGCGTAGCCCCGCAGAGCCTGCTCCGCATGTGCCATTGCTTCTTCAATCGTCGAGCCCATAGCGACAATGCCAGGCAGGTCTGGAAACGTGACGCCGTATGCCCCTTTCTCGCCGTCGATCAGCGCGGGATATTGGCTCATGATGAAAGTCCCCTCATCAGGACCGCCCTGCTGTCTTGGACCTCGACGTGGCGACACCCGCCGGTGGCGCGGCAGAGTGATTACCACGCGGTTCGTGGGAGGACGATGGTTTGGGCAACAAGTCGCACGGCATGCTGAGAGTTTCTACAGATCCGGTCATTCCCGCCCGAGAGAGCCTGCTCGTTCGCAGATCGGACGTTTGGTCGCTCTCCTAAGGATCACCTATCCGCATGGCCGCGCCTGTCTACTGAGATCGAAGGTCCGACGATCGCACATCGCGGCTCGAACGGCGGCAGGGTCGCCCCCTATCTGTCAGACTGGAAAGGGACCGGCCGTCCCGCGACCACGATCTGCCTCAGTTGTTACGCAAGACTGCCCCTCGACATCCCCGGGCGGCTAGCTCAGTTGGTTAGAGCGCCTGCCTTACAAGCAGGAGGCCACTGGTTCGAGTCCAGTGCCGCCCACCAAGCGCCCGCAACTGGGCTAGGTCCCGAGTGATTCCTGTGCAGACACGCATACTCGCAACGATGAAGATCGTAGGTTCAGCGCTGCTATCCGTCGCATTGCTGTTCGCGACAGCGAACTCGGTTCGGGGCCAAGCGACGGACGGCCACCTTCTCGGTGCCGTGCTGGATCAAACCGGCGCGTCGATTCCCCGCTCTACGGTCACGGTCCTGAACGTCAATACCGGGGCGAGCTGGAACCAGCAGACCGACGAACTAGGCGCATACCGCTTCAACAACCTTCCTGTCGGCGACTACACGCTGTCGGCCGAAGCGGATGGCTTCACCCCGGCGATGCTTTCCGGCATCGCCATTGCGCTCAACCGCACAAGCACCGTGAACCTGACCCTCGAAGTCGGCGAGGTACAAACGGAAGTCGAGGTCACCGCTGCCTCGGCGCAGATTGACACTACGACCTCGACGGTTGGCGGTTCGTTCGATTCCCGCCAAGCGCTTTACAGCCCGAGTTCGGACCTCGCCCTAGGCGTGCTGAACCTCTCTCTACAGGGCGCGGGCGTCGCCTCCAGCGGCGGCACGGGCCTAGGCGAGGGCCCCTCCATCGGCGGCCAGCGGCCGCGCAACAACAACTTCATGATCGAGGGCGTCGACAACAACCACAAGGGCGTTACGGGACGCGTCGTGGACGTGCCGAACGAGGCGGTGGCGGAATTCTCGTTACTGCAGAACCAGTACGGCGCGGAATTCGGGCGCTCGACCGGCGGCCAGTTCAACACGGTGGTGCGCAGCGGGAGTAACGACGTCCACGGCTCGCTCTACGAGTACTTCGCGAACCGCACGCTGAACGCGCTCGACCAGTCCAACAAGCGGCGGGGCATCACCGAGAATCCGCGCCTCGACGACAACCGCTTCGGGGCCGCCGTCGGAGGGCCCGTCATCAAGAACCGGCTCTTTTACTTCGGGACGTACGAGCGTAATCCGGTCGGCCAAGCCTCCGCTCCCGGACGGCCGTTCTCCTCGCCGACAGCCGAGGGTTACGCGATCCTGGACCGCATCCAAGGGCTGTCGAGCACGAACCGCGAGGTGTTGAAGCGGTACGTCCCGCCGGCTCCGGCCGCCACCGGCACCGCGACGGTCCTGGGCGAGGAAGTGCCGATCGGGGTGTTGCCGATCAACGTGCCGACGTACCAAAACAACCACACCTGGCTAGTCAGCGTCGACTACAACCGCAAGGGAGGGGACCAGCTGCGGTTTCGCACGATCCGCAACGCGAGCGACGCCCTCGACCCCGGAACTGCCCCGGACCTGCCGACATTCATAAGCAAGAGCGCGGGCAGCCGGCAGCTCGCGACGCTGTCGTACTTCCGTGCCTTTTCGCCGCGTTGGTTCAACGAGACGCGACTCGGATTCAGCCGCTCCGCCTCTAATCTTCCCGCGGGGGACTTCGAGTTTCCTGGGCTGGACTCTTTCCCGAACATCACGATCGAGCAGGATCTCGACATTCAGATCGGCCCGTACGAGGTCGCACCCCAGAGCGATGCGCAGAACACCTACCAGCTCGTGAACAACACCACATTCATCGAGGGGCGTCACACCCTGAGGTTCGGCGTGGATGCCAGGCGGAACATCTCCTCGGATCTGTTCGTGCAACGCCAGCGTGGCGACTACAACTACTCCACCCTGGAGCGCTTCCTGCTTGACCTGAGCCCTGACATCCAAGCGGAGCGCAACACGGGAGGCGGGATCTACCACGGCAACAACACCGAGCTGTACTGGTACGTGAGCAGCGAGACCAAGATCCTGCGGAACCTCACGCTCACACTCGGCTTGCGACACGAGTACAAGGGAGTGCCGTTCGGGGACAAGCTGCAACGCCTCAACGCCCTATCAAGCGTGCCCGGCGTGCTGACCTTCGGCGAGCCGAGAGCGCAGAAGCTGAACTTCGCGCCCAGAGCCGGACTGGCTTACTCCCCCGGCTCTCAGGGCAGTACCGTCATCCGGGCCGGATTCGGCATCGCCTACGACTCGTATTTCACAAACCTAGGGCAGCTAAGCAAGCCGCCTCAAGTGGAGAACACGTTCCGGGGAGACCCGACCGTCGATACGCCGAACTACCTTGCCAACGGCGGCATCCGACCCGATCAGAGGCCGGACGAACTTGACGAAGCGGCGGCCCGGTCACTGACATCCACCTACATACAGCACCAGCATCTCCCCTATTCGATGCAATGGAACTTCGGGATCGAACAGGTAATGGCGCGTGACTACACCGTTTCGGCCCGCTATCTCGGCACTCGCGGCGTCCGCCTGTTCACGCAGAGCATTCTTCCCCTCGTAGCTAGGGCGACTCCCCAGCGTTCGCTGCCCACGTTCTACGAGCGACCGACCCAATCGGAACTGGACACGCTCAGCTTGACCCTCGCAGACATCGACGCGGAACCGATCTCCCTGCCGGTATTCGCCGAGGCGGGATTCAGCCCGTTCATCTTCTCGTTCCCGAATCGCGGCAACTCGATCTACCACGGGCTCGCGCTGGAGGCGAAGCGAAGGTTCTCCAACGGCCTGCAGTTTGTCGGCGCCTATACCTGGAGCAAGAACATCGACGACAGCACTGCCGATCTGTTCTCTACGCTGCTTTCCCCGCGACGGCCGCAGGACTTCCAAGACATGCGCGCCGAGCGAGCGCGCTCGTTCCTTGACCGCACCCATCGTTTCACCGTGGCCTGGGTCTATGAGGTGCCGTGGTTCAGGAATTCCAAGCGATGGTTCCACAAGAACCTGCTGGGCAATTGGGTGCTTTCCGGCATGTACACGGCTGAGTCGCCCCAGTACGCCACGGTCCAAAGCGGGCTCGACTCCAACCGGAACCTAGACGGTGCCACCGATAGGGTCGTGGTAAACCCGCGCGGCACAGACCGCACGGGAAGCGACGTGAGCGCGCTAATGAACAGCGGCGGCGAAGTAGTCGGATACCTTGCGGACAACCCGAACGCTCGATACGTCAAGGCCGGCGCCGGCGTGCATCCCGATGGCGGGCGCAACACGCTGCCGCTGAGAGGGATCAACAACTTCGACGTGAGCGTCAGCAAGCGATTCTCGGTGAGCGAATCCAAGGCCATCGAATTTCGGGCCGCCTTCTACAACGCGCTCAACCACCCGCAGTACACACCCGGCTCGTTGAACAGCACGCGAGCAGTGGGGTCTCGGGATACGCGCAACAATCTGATCCCCGGCCACCGGCTGTTCGATCGACCGGACCAGGTGTACGACAGCCACGCGAGAGAGATCCATCTCGTCCTTCGGTTCACGTTCTAGCGCTTCGGCAGACCGAAGCAGCGCCGGCGCACGCGATCCGCAACGAGGTGGAGGCGGGCCACCGGGCCGGCAAGCGTCACGGCGCATAGGCCGGTCTTGGTCGCTGCGGGGCAATCCACCGGAGGTCGCGGGTGCGGGCCTCGGCCACTTACGGCTCGGCTGAGAACGCGATGATCGGCGGGTCCCGCATGAAGTCGTCCCAGAAGGGGTCCCCAGCTTGCGCGGGGTCGAGCGCGACCGGCACCCAGCGAAAGTCCCCGAATCCAGCGTCGCGGAAGGCGGCCTGATAGGTCGCGGGCGAGTGGTAGTAGTTCGTGAAGCCAATGGAACTCCCATCCGCCGTCGGGAACACATAGCGGATCGGGTCGCCGTCGCGAAGAGGGAGGCCGTCGCACCGTCGATCAAACCCGTACTTGAGGCAGCTTGCCGATCCGTCGGGAGGAACACACGGATTGTCGTTCAAGCCCACGAACCGTCCGCCGGGCCGCAGAGAGTCCCGGCACACGCGGCAGAGACTGACGAGCTCTTCCCGGGTGCTTGCGTAGTTGAGCAGGAACGCGGCTACCACAAGGTCGACAGGCTCGGAAGGCCTGAAATCGGCAGCGTCAGCTCGGACATACGAGCATCCGAGCGGACGTCGGCGTTCGCTCTCCTCCGCCAAGCGGATCATCTCAGCCGAGAGGTCCACACCGGTGACGGAAGAGGCGCCCGCTTCCTTGAGCAGTCGGGTGTAGAAGCCATCGCCGCACGCAAGGTCCAGCACGTCGGCGCCCCGAATGTCGCCGAGCGTCCGGAAGAGCGTATGCCGTTCGATATGGTCTCGGAAGGGCAGCTGCTTGGAGTCGCTGTACCCGGAGGCGATCGAGTCGTATTCGGCCATGGCTGAGTATAGCGGAGCCAGCGGCTCGTGAGAACGCCGGACTCCTTGCCGCCTACCCGTTCCGTCTCCGGATTCCCTATGCGGCACGGAAGGGTCGATTCCAGGGTGATCGGCGGAGGATCGTCTCTCGCTGCTCTCTGCATGACGCGAGCAGAGCGCGCATTGCTCTGGAGGCGTTTCTGATGGGACACTAGGATTTCGCTAGGGCTGACCTGCCCCGGGCTGGCTCGCCTGTTCTCCAGCCCATGCTGACATTGCGAGCCGCGTAGGTACGTTCATCACCGATTTTCATTTTCAAAATAGGAACCTAATTGAGGCTGCGGCCGCCATGC
>JAPPMG010000037.1 GCA_028819215.1 Bryobacterales bacterium | reverse complement strand
CGCACTCACTAGGAAAACGCGCCTTTCCACGGCGCACTGAGATATCCGGGCTAGGGAGACCCCAGTCGAAGATTGGCAAGGCCGACCAGATCGAGGGAGAAGTGAAGATTTCAGCGTCGAGGGCACGATATCTCGATGGTCGGCCAACTTTGTTCGGCGAGGAGGAGAAGGAAGCGGAGGTCTACAAGTACGCAGCACATTTTCGTAGGCAGTTGAAGGCGAGACTGCTCAAGGACCGAATCGTGACGCAAATCGTCAGGGAGACAACGGTGGCACCGGGGGATTTTCGGTCCGAGGGGGGGCGTCCGCGCAGGCGACTGGAGGACCCGGCGACGGTGGCGTGGAAGCTGTGTACGGGTGCGTTCTACAAGGCGGGCGGACGACCGTGGCAGCTGGCCGATGTCCGCCCCGGGGTCTGTTATGTTGGCTTGGTCTACAAGCGGAGTAATCCACTGGGCGACCCTCGCTCCGCCTGTTGTGCCGCACAGATGTTTCTCTCCGACGGCGACGGCGTCGTGTTCAGGGGGGCACTCGGGCCGTGGTACTCTCGGCGCACACGGGAGTATCACTTGGATCGCGCGAGCGCACGGAGTCTGATCGAAATGGTGGGGAACGAGTACCGGCGGATGCATGGAAGAGCGCCGGCGGAACTCTTCATCCATGCGCGGTCAGCCTTTGCCCGAGAGGAGTGGAGGGGATTCGAAAAAGGGTGTCCGGGAGGAACGAATCTTGTCGGCGTGCAAATCCGCGACGCCCGTGACGACCTTAAGCTCTTCCGTACGGGCAAGTATCCCGTGATTCGGGGAACGGCGGCCATTGTGGGAACGCGCAGCGCGTTCCTGTGGACGGCCGGTTACGTGCCGCGGCTAGACACGTACATGGGTCCGGAAACACCCAATCCGATTCAGGTCAAGGTGCAAAAGGGCGAGTGCGACTTGGATACAGTGCTCTCCGACGTTCTGGGTCTGACGAAGATTAACTTCAACTCTTGCCTGTTTAATGATCGGCTACCCGTCACGATCAAGTTCGCAGATTCCGTAGGCGATGTCTTGGTTTCAGCTCCAGTGGACGGGGAACCGAAGTTGCCGTTCAAGTACTACATATGAGCCTCGGGGCGGGACGGATTCGAATTTCCGAGTCACGTAAAGTCCTTCTGCTCATGCCTCTTGGAACGGATACGACCATCGGCCATCGAATGTCAGAAATCCACCAGACAACCCCTATCACGCGTGCCAGGTCTCCGCAGAATCGAGGTGCTTGGCGGATCCTGAGACACCGTCGGCTGGGCATTGGTATACAACTGAATACCGATAGCGTCGTCGCTGGCTCCCGCAACTGTGGATCAACTTGTCCGCAATAGGGGCGTAGGGCCGGAGCGACCACCAACGTTAGTTTCAGCAGAGGTGCACCAATGAAGATACGAACAGCGATTCTCGCGGGCTTGCTGGCGACCTTGCCAGCGATCGGCCAAGCTCAAGCCCCCGACCGGGCCGCCGAGCCCTTCCAGTTGCCAGCGGGCGTACAGTCCGAACTCGACATCGCCTACGGCAGCGACAGCGCCGCTCAGAAGCTGGATCTCTACCTCCCGCCCGGGACGGTCGGCGCGCCCCGGCCAGGGCTCGTGGTAGTTCACGGCGGCGGCTGGCGCAGCGGAGACAAGCAGAGGGGGCAGTGGGCCCGCATACCGGCACAGTACGCCAGCGACGGATACGTGGCGATATCGGTCAACTACCGCTTGACCGGCGAAGCGCCATGGCCGGCGCAGATCGAGGATGTGAAAGCGGCGGTCCGCTGGCTCCGGGCGCATGCCGAGAAACATGCCGTCGATGTGAATCGGATCGGGGCCTATGGCAATTCTGCCGGCGCCCACTTGGTGTCGTTGCTCGGCTTGGTCAAGCAATCCGACGGCTTGGAGGGAAGCGGCCCCCACCAAGAGCAGTCGAGCATGGTACAAGCGGTTTGCGCATCGGCGACGCCGACCGATTTCCTCAACTGGCGGGAGCCGGGAGCGGTGCCGGAGCGCTTGGGACAGACGTTTCTTGCCGGTCCGAGCGATACCCTGCGCGACCGCGCCCGTCAGGCCTCGCCGATCACGTACGCGCGAGGCGACGCGCCTCCGTTCTTTCTAATCCACGGAACGGCGGACCGGACCGTGCCGATCAGCCAGTCCGACCGCTTCGCCAAGGCGCTCCGCGAAGCCGGGGCCGAGCAGGTGCGCTATATGATCTTCGACACCGAGACACACGGCGTCTTCCAGCGGCAGCGGCTGCTGACCTATCCGGCCATGAAGGCGTTCTTTGCCGACGCGCTGGCGCAGTAGCTCGCGACCCAACCGAGGGCATCGCGCCGGTGCAGACGTTTTCGCACTCGCGCGACCACCGCGGCCGGAGCGCTGCTAGGCCGAGGTTTCGCTCGGCGTCGGACCGGGCCCTGCGGCGTAGATTCCGCGGCTTGCTATATCGAGACCCGCGACAGGCTCTCGTTCGTTCAGGGCTGGCGCGGGTCGATCTTGACCTGCCGCCTCGCTAGGCGCGCCTTCTCGTATGTTCCGATGTGCCGAGGGCGGGGGCCCTCGGTCGAAATCCCTTCCGCAACCATGAGCTGCTCCAGCGTCGCGATCACCAGCGGTGCGGGCTTGAAATTGCCCGGCCGGTAGCCCTCGGCGATGAACAGGGGCGTCCAGCCGTGCTTGTTGGGCCGCCTCCAAAGCTCCGGATCGGCGCCGCTCTCGGCCAGCAAGTGAATCACCGTCGGAAAACTCCCGTAGGCGGCCCCGTGCATCACGGTCTCGCCATTGCTGTCCACCGCGTCGATGTCTGCGCCGAGCGAAAGTAGCAGCTTGGTCGCCTCGTAAGCCTCCTGCTCCGTGCCCGCCTCCTCCAGCGGTGCCGTCGTGCCAAGGCCCGCGGCCGCCATCAGCGGTGTTGTGCCCTCCACGTTCGGCAACATCGGATCAGCGCCGAGATCCAGCAGGGTCTTCATTAGCGGCACGTCCGCCTTGTCGGCCGCGAACAAGAACGGCGTCGCGCCCTGGACATTGATCTTGGGCGCTATGGGCTTGCCGTTCGCCAGCCCGCGATTGACGTCCGCCCCCATGGCGACCAAGGCCCGCACGAACTGCAGGCTCGACAGGTTTCCGGAGCCCTCCGGTGCCGGGTCGCTGCCGTAGTCGCTATTCTTGGGCTTGCGCACCCAAGTGATGGTGTGCAACGGGGTGTAGCCGGTGCGCTCGTCATTCGGGTCGGCGCCGGCTTCCAGCAACGCCACCGCAAGCTCGAAGTGGCCGTTCTCGATCGCCAGGATCAGCGGGCTCATGCCGCTGTCCGCGTGCTGGTATTGCGGCCGCGCCCTGCGATGCAGGGCCTCGTTGACATCGTAGCCGGCCGCCAATAGCGCCCGCGCCACGTCGGCGTGCCCCTCGCGCACCGCGAAGAAGAACGGGTTGAATCCCGAGTCCAGCGTGGCCTTCAGGTCCGCGCCTGCGGCAATGAGAGCCTTCACTACCTGCTCGTGGCCCTCGGCCGAGGCCCACATCAGGGCCGTCTGCGCGTTCCGCTCGATTGCGTTTGGATCGGCCCCGCGGGCCAGCAAGGCCTCGACCCCTTCCAAGTTGCCAGTCCGCGCCGCCGTCATCAGCGCGGTCTCTCCGCCGTCGCGGACCGCGTTCGCATCCGCGCCGGCTTCGAGCAGCAGCTTCACCAGCTCTCCGTTGCCGCTGCCACTGGCAAGGGAAATCGGCTGGACCCCGTAAGTGTTCCGCGCGCTGGCGTCCGCTCCCGCGGTGACCAGCGCCTGGGCCATGTCGAGGTTCCCCAAGTACGCCGCCCAATGCAACGCAGTCGTGCCATCGGAATCAGACGCATCGACGTTCGCTCCGCTGTCAAGCTGCGCACGGACCTCTGCCGCGTCGCCTGCTTCGGCCGCACTGACCAGATCTGCGCCAGTCGCCGGCGCTCCGGCTAGCGCTAGCAGCGCCGCCAACGTTCCGATTGCCTTGCAGCGCATGTGTCAAGCCTCCAACTGTTCTCTCCGGCCTGCGGGCCTAGACTGGCGCGGCCTCGAAAAGGTCATCGATCTTCCCGCTGCTGTCGCCGAAGGAATCCATGTAGACGCCCACGCGGTCTAGCAGCGTCAGGTGCAAGTTGGCCAGGGGAGTGCCCTGGTCGAACTTGACATGCCGCCCTCCGCGCACCCCGCAGGAGGATCCACCCGCGACCAGAATCGGCAAGTTGTCGTGATCGTGCGTGCTCGGATTGCCCATCCCGCTGCCGTACAGCAGGACCGAGTGATCCAGCAGCGAGCCGTCGCCGTCGGGCGTGTCGCGGAGCTTCCGCAGATGCTCCGCGAACAGCGATATGTGGAACTTGTTGATCCGCGAGATCTTCTCGACCTTCTCGGGATCGTTGCCGTGATGGCTGAGCGGGTGGTGCGGATCCGGCACGCCGACTTCGGGGTAGGTGCGCCCGCTCAGCTCGCGGGCGAGCTGGAAGGTGATCACCCGCGTGATATCCCCCTGCAAGGCCAGCCTCTGCAGGTCGAACATCACCCTCGCGTGATCCGCATAGGCCGCCGGCACGCCCTGCGGGCGGTCAAGGTCCGGCAGCGGGTTGTCGGCCGCCGTCGCTTCGGCCCGCTGGATTTCGCGCTCCACCTCCCGGATGCTGTTGAGATAGCCGTCCACCCTGGCCCGGTCGCCCTGCCCGAGCTTGGCCTTCAGGCGCGCCACGTCCTCGCGCACCCAGTCCAGCAGGCTCGCCCGCTCGCGCAGGGCGGCCTGGCGGTCTTCGACGCTGCCGCCCGCGCCGAACAGCCGCTCGAAGACCATGCGCGGGTGAGCCTCCGAAGGCAGCGGATCGGTTGGCGACGACCAAGACAAGTTGTTCTGGTAGACGCACGCATAGCCGTTGTTGCACTGCCCGACCGTCTGCAGCAGGTCCATCGACAGCTCGAGCGAGGGCAGCTGGGTGTCCTTGCCCAGCTGCCGCGCGGCGTGCTGGTCGACCGTGGTGCCGAGGTAGTAGTCCGAACTCTCGGTGTGCTTGGCGAAGGCGGCGCTGAGAAACGCCGCGTTCGAAGTCGAATGCGTTCCGGGATACGCGTTCTGGAGGTCGAAGTTGGTGAAAACGATCAGGTTGTCCTTGAGCGCCTCCAGCGGGCTGAGAATCGGCGACAGCTCCTCGAGCTCCGGCGAGTCTGGCGGCGTCCAGCGCGAGTGGTCGCAGCCCATCGGGATGAACACGAAATTCAGCCGCGGAACCGGCTTGGCTGGCGTCTTGTCCCAAGCTGTGGCCGCCGGCACCATGGCGTCCAGCAGCGGCAGCGCCAGCGACGCTTGCATGCCGCGCAGGAATGTGCGCCGCGGGAGTGCCTTCTTCGTAATGATCACGTCGAACTCCTCATAACAAAAGGTACGCTCTTGACAATCCCGAGCACAAGGTCCGAGAAGCGGTAGCCTCGCGGTTTCGCATCGCGCAGGATCTGGCGCACTGCCGGGGCGTCGTAGTACTCCACCCCCCGTCCCAGCGCGAAAGTCAGCAACTTCCGCGTGAGCGTACCGACGAAAAGCTCCGGCCTGGACAGCAGGGTCCGCTCTAGGTCGGCCACGCCGTGAGCGGACTCGCCCGCGCCCGGCAGCCCGCCCGCCGCATCTACCTCGACCCCGTCCTGGTAGTCCCGCCAGCGGCCCAGTGCGTCGAAGTTCTCCAGCGCGAAGCCCACCGGATCGATGGTCTGGTGGCAGCTCGCGCAGGCCGGGTTGTCACGATGGGCGCTCAGGCGCTCGCGCATCGGCAGTGATGCCGACACGGCGTTGTCCAGCTCCGGCACGTTGGGCGGGGGCGGGGGCGGGGGAGCGCCGAAGATGTTCTCCAGCACCCAAGTGCCGCGCAGGACCGGAGAAGTCCGCGTCGGGTAGGAAGTCACGGTCAGCACGCTGCCGTGGCGCAGTAAGCCTCCGCGCTTGCTCGCGCTTGCCAGGGCAACGCGCCGGAAACGCGTGCCGTACACGCCCCCGATGCCGTAATGCTTGGACAGCCGCTCGTTGAGGTACGTGTAGTCGGCCTTGATCAGGTCCAGCACGCTGCGGTCTTCGGACACGATGCTCTGCACGAACAATTCGGTCTCTCTGCGCAGCGCCTGCCGCAGGTTGTCGTCGAAATCGGGGAACAGCCGGGCATCGGGGGAGAACGATTCCAAGCTGCGCAAGCGCAGCCACTGCCCGGCAAAGTTGGTGGCGAAATTCGCCGCGCGCGGGTCGGCCAGCATCCTGCGCACTTGCCGCTCCAAGCCTTCGTCGCTGCCCAGCTCGCCGCTGGCCGCTGCCGCTAGCAACTCGTCGTCAGGGATGCTGCTCCAGAGGAAGAACGACATGCGCGAGGCCAGCTCTACCGGGCTGATCCGCGCCGCTCCGCGGCCGGGCGAGCCAGGCGCAGCCGCCTCGGTCCGGAATAGGAACTCGGGGCTCACCAGCACTGCCGTCAGCGCCCGCTCGATCCCCGCGTCAAAGCCGCCGTTCTGTCGCCCCTTGCGGAAGAACTCCAACGGCCGGAGCAGGTCTTCGTCGCTGACGGGGCGGCGGTAGGCCCGGCGCAGGAGCGTGGACAGGATTTCCGTGGCGCAGTCCGCCTCGTCCGCCGATCCGGCCGGACGGCACGTGAACAGCCTGCGGCGACTCGGAGTGTCCTCCGGGCTGCGGCCCGAATACGGACCGGTAACCGAGATCTGGAACACCGCGGGAGCTGTTCGCGGGTGGCGGTGCATGTTGAAACGCGACTGTGTCGGCTGCCGCATGGTCTCCAGCAAGGAGGATTCGGTCTTGGGAAACGTCACGGCGAGCTGGTGCGGCCCGGCCGTCACCGCAACGCGCTTCCTGAGATGCTTGTCGACTTGCGAGTAGTCGAAGCGGTCCGTGGGCGGGCGCACCGTGAATGTTTCGATCCGCTGCCGGTCGAGCAGCAGGTGTACATCGTGCTCGCGGCGCAAGCCCTCGATTTCCTCGTTGCGGTTGCGCGAGAGCCAGATCTGGATCTCGTACTCGCCATCCTGCACGAAGGCGTGCGTCACAGAGACGCCCCCTCGCGAGCCGAGCGGAAGCCCGGGCACGTGCTGCTCTTGGGTAACGTCGGGCTTCACCCGGATGATGTCGCTGTGTGGCTCGACCTGGCCGCTGCCTACAGCCAGTCGGCTGATCTGCTGGGCGGCCGAGATGTAGCGGCCTAGCAGCATGGGCGACAGATCGGAGAGGTTGACATTGTCAAAGCCGTGCCCGCTCTCGTCCTGCGGAAGCAGCGCCTTGGCGTCGATCTCGACGGCCAGCAAGTCGCGGACCGCGTTCTGGTACTCGGTCCGGTTCAGGCGTCGCAGCCCCTCGGTGCGCCCGGGGGTGGGCGAGCGCAGCGCCGCCGTGTCGAGGGATGCCTCCAGCCAGTCCAGCAAGACCTCCCGATCCGCGACCGGTGGCCGGGGCATGTTCGGCGGGGGCATCGTGCCGGTGCGCAGCTTGTGCACCACCCGCTCCCATAGCTCGGGAGCGTCATGCACTGCCGCCAAGTCCGCCCTGTCGAGACGCAGGTCGCCCGGGGCGCTGTCGCCGCTATGGCATCCGACGCAGAACCGATCCAGCGTGGACCTGTGGCCGGACGCCGGAGCAGCGCGGACCTGCGCCAGCCCGGCGCTCAGGCACAATGCCAGCGCGCAGCGGCCAGTCGATGTGGCAAGGCCCCGCATTCGAATTCGACCTGCTTCCGCAAGCTACTGTATCGAGTTCCGGGGACTTCGGCAACAGCTCGGCTGCGATTTCGATGCCTGTCGGCAGCGTCAGTCCCGGGGCCAGTGGCTGTCGGCGAACTCGACGTAGCGCTCCCAGTCATAGGCCGTGATGTCGTGCTTGCCGGAGCGGATGTGATAGCCCACGTCGCGCATCACCGGCTCGTTCACCGCAGGGCGCTGCAGCACTCCCAAGGAACGCCGCCCGAGCAGCTCGTACGCCGCGCCCGCGTGCCGGGCCGCGAGGAACTCGCCTTGCGGGTCCGCCCACAGATCCTCCGCGGCGCTGGCCACGTAGAGCGGGCGGGGAGCGACCAGCGCCAGCAGCATGTGCTGGTCCACCGGAAGCTCGTCTTCCTTGCCGTTGTAGGCGGCGAAGTTGTCGGCGAACCAGTGCGGGAAGCGCGTGTTGATGCGCTCCACCGTCTCGCCGAAGCGCCGGCGGCTCAAGGCCGCGCCGCCGCAGCCCGAATCGTTGGAGATCACCATCGCGAAGCGCTCGTCCTTGGCGCCCGCCCACAGCGCGGTCTTTCCCAGGCGGGAATGGCCGACGACCGCCACCCGCGCGCCCGCCACCCGCGCGTCGGTCTGCAGGTAGTCCAGCGCCCGGCTCAGGCCCCACGCCCATGCCGCGATGGTGCCCCAGTCGCCCGGGCCCTCGGGCGGGGCGAGCGGATGGACGCCGTTGCGAAACCCATCGTCGAAATCCGGATCGAGATCGCCGCAATACGCCGTCGCGACGCCATAGCCGCGCCGGAGCAGCATTTCCACCTGCCAGCGGCTGGAGCTGCTGCCCCGATCCGCATCCCTCCCCTGCTCGAGGCCGTCCGCCGTGACGCGGTCCGCCAGCCGGATCGCGGGATCCTGGTGGACGGTGTGGTTGCCGCGGAAATTCAGGCCCAGAAAGACCGGAACCGGGCCGGCGGCCCGGGCCGGCGTGTAGAGCAGGATCTCCATGCTCGACGCCCTCGCGGCACCGCCGAACTCGACGCGCACCTGCTTGCGGCGCGCCAGCCCGCCGAGGGCCGCAGCGTCTTCTTCCAAGACGCTGAACGACATGCCGGGCGGGGCTGCAGGGGCGACGCCGTAGACTTGCTCTTCGAACAGCGCCAGGATCTCGGAGCGGCGAGCCCGCCAATCCGCCGCCGTGCCCACCGCGCCGCCATCCGCGCGGCGCAGAATCTGCGGGAGTTCGTAAGACGGCACGGCCGCCTCGTCGTAGTTGAAGCCGGCAGGCTGGCCGAAAGCCACGGCGCACGCGGCCAGGGCAACCGCGACGAGCCTGGGAAGCGCCGGGCGGCCACAGCCCGGCGCTTCCGATATTCTGGCAATGATGCCCTTGGCTGGACTGCTGTCCATCTGCGTGGTCGTGGCGGTGGTCCTAGCCCTTGCCTCGAATCGCGTCGCCGTGGAAACGGCGATGCTCGCCGGCCTGCTGGCCCAGATCCTGATCGGCGCGGTCGATCCCGCATCCGCGCTGGCCGGCTTCGCCCATCCAGCGGTGGTCGCCATCGGGGCGCTCTTCGTAGTGGCCGCGGGCCTTTTCGAGACCGGCGCCTCGACCGCCCTGGCGAACCGGCTGTTGGGCCGTCCCCGCTCGGTGCGCGGCGCCCAGATGCGCCTGATCATCCCGGTCATGCTGCTCTCTGCCTTCATCAACAATACCCCAGTCGTGGCAATGTACCTGCCGATCGTCCGCGACTGGGCCAAGCGAATCCGCGTCAGCCCGTCCAAGTTGCTCATGCCGCTGAGCTTCTCGTCGATTCTGGGCGGGCAACTGACGCTCGTCGGCAGCGCCTCCAACCTGATCGTGATGGGCCTGTACGTCAACTACCTGGCCGAGGCCGGGCTCGCCACCCCCTCGTCCCTGCTGCAGTTCTGGGGGCCCGCCCTGCTGGGCCTGCCGCTGGCTGGAATCGGCCTGGCCTATCTCGTCTGTGCCTCACCCGGGCTGTTGCCGGAGCGCCAGCCGCTGGCGGACGAATGGGACAGCGCCCGCAACTACACCGTGCAAATGGACGTGCTGCCGGGCTCGGCCGTCTCGGGAGCAACGATCGAGTCAGCCGGGCTGCGCGGCTTGCCCGGCCTGTTCCTGTTCGAGATCGAACGCGGCGGCCTCGTCATTCCGGCCCCCGGCCCGGAAACGACATTGAGGGCCGGGGACCGCTTGGGATTCACGGGCGTGCTGGACTCGGTG
The DNA here is from genome assembly GCA_028819215.1 of Bryobacterales bacterium. GTDB lineage: Bacteria > Acidobacteriota > Terriglobia > Bryobacterales > UBA6623 > VXMF01. Next base: position 9,547 of record JAPPMG010000037.1, on the reverse strand, counting down.
GTCGACCTGCAGCGCATCCGCGGGCTCGCTCCCACACAGCATCATCAGGACGACGCGGCAGACCCTTCAGCCGACCGCGAACTCGTCGAGGCCGTCATTCCCGCCAGCTCGCCGCTTGCGGGCAAGACCGTGCGCCAGACCCGCTTTCGGACGGTCTTCAGCGCGGCGGTGGTCGCCGTGCATCGCAGCGGAGCGCTGATTCGCCGCAAGGTCGGAGACATCCAGCTGCAGCCCGGCGACACGCTGCTGCTGGAAACGCCGCCCGGCTTCGCCGATCACTACCGCAATTCCAGCGACTTCTGCCTCGTCTCGCCGGTGTCGAGCTTCGCCCAGCCCCGGCACGACCGCATGTGGCGGGCCGTGGCCGTGGCCGGGCTGCTGGCGGCGGGGGTGGCGCTCACGGCCTGGCCTCCGGTGGTGGTCTGCCTGTGCGCGGCCCTGCTGATGGTCCTCGCCGGCTGCGTGAGTGCGAACCAAGCTTTCGAGTCGATTCCCCTCCGGGTCCTGGTGGCCGTTGCCGCCGCGCTCGGCATGGGATCGGCGCTCGCCCAGTCCGGTGCCGCGACGGCCCTGGCCGCCGCCCTGCTCGAATTCGGCCAAGCCCTCGGGCTGGGCTACCGCGGTATGCTGCTGGCGCTCGTGCTGTTCGCGTCCTCCTTCGCCCAGGTGATTTCCAAGAACGGTGCCGCCGCCTTGGTCTTTCCGGTCGCCATGGCGACCGCCCGCGAACTCGGCCTGCACCCGGAACCATTCGCCTTCTGCCTGATCGTCGGCTGCGGCCTCAGCTTCCTTTCCCCGATCTCGTACCAGACGAACCTGATGGTATACGGACCCGGCGGCTACCGCTTCCTGGACTTTCCGAAGGTCGGCCTTCCGCTGACGATCCTGCTGGCCGTGACTGGCGTCGTGCTGTGCCCTTGGATCTTCCCGTTCCGGCCGCTGTGACGAGCGAGTGCGCCTTGCCAGAACTGCCTGACATCGAAGCCTACATCGAGGCCCTCAGGCCTCGCACCAAGGGTCAGCGCCTGCTCGGGATCCGGATCGCCAGCCCGCTGTTGCTACGCACGGTCGAGCCGGCACCGGAGACGTGTTGCGACAGGCAGGTGCGGCGGTTCCGCCGCTTGGGCAAGCGTATCGCGATCGGCCTGGAAGACGACTACTGGCTGGTCCTGCACCTGATGATAGCCGGCCGGCTCCACTGGCGCGACCAACCGGCCGCCAAGCTGCCGGCCAAGCGCGGGCTGGCAGCGTTCGACTTTCCCAACGGGACCCTGCTGCTGACCGAAGCGGGCTCCAAACGCCGGGCATCGCTGCACGTCGCGCGCGGTTCCGAGACCCTCGACGCCCTTCACCGCGGCGGGCTCGAGGTCCTGGAAGCCTCCCCGCCTGAGTTTGCCGACGCCATGCGTCGGCGCAACCGCACGCTCAAGCGGGCATTGACCGATCCGAGCATATGCAGCGGTATCGGCAATGCCTATTCCGACGAGATCCTGCACCGCGCCCGGCTGTCGCCGGTCGCGCTCACGCAAAGCTTGGACGAGGCGGAGATCGAGCGCTTGCGCGAAGCCACGCGAGCTGTGCTCACCGAGTGGAAAGAGCGGCTCTGCGGAGAGGCGCGCGAGCGCTTTCCAGACAAGGTCACGGCCTTCCGGGACGGCATGGCGGTCCACGGCAGGTATCGCCAAGCTTGCCCCGACTGCGGCGCGCCGGTGCAGCGCATCCGCTACGCGGCCAACGAGACCAACTACTGCGCCCGCTGCCAGACGGGCGGCAAGCTGCTCAAGGACCGCGCGCTGTCGCGCCTTCTGCGCAGCGACTGGCCGCGCTCCCTCGACGAGCTGTCGGACGCCTGAGGCCGCCTTGCGCGGCAGCGGGATAAGATGGGAACAGTGGCTGTTCCGCAACGGCTGAGCTTCGGCACCCTCGTGGTCGAGCCGGCGATCGTGCTGGCTCCGATGGCGGGCGTGACTGACACGGTGTTCCGGCGCCTGATCCGGGACCTGTCAGGCTGCGGCCTGATCATGACCGAGTTCACCAGCTCCCACGGCATCGTGGCGAACCATGCCAGGCCCAATGCCAAGCCGCGCCGCTCGCCCTTCAACTACCTGCACTTCGAACCGGACGAGCACCCGATCGTGGCCCAGCTGTTCGGCTCGGACCCCGCCGTGCTGGCCGATGCCGCCCGGGTGGTCGAGGACCTGGGCTTCGACGGCGTCGACATGAACTTCGGCTGCCCGGTCAAGAAGGTCGTCAAGTGCAACGGCGGATCCGGCCTGCTGCGCGACCTGCCGCTGGTCGAGCGCATCCTCAAGACGGTCCGCGCCGCGGTCTCGATCCCGTTCACGTGCAAGTTCCGCACCGGCTGGGACGACCGCAGCATCGTGGTCGAGCAGATGGGCCGCCTCGCCGAGGATTGCGGCCTGCAAGGCATTTCCCTGCACGGCCGGACCCGCCAGCAGGGCTACTCCGGCGAAGCGGACTGGGACCGCATCGGCGAGCTCAAGCAGGCCGTTGGAATCCCGGTCGTCGGCAATGGCGACGTGTTCTCGCCCGAGGACTGCGTGCGGATGTTCCGGCACACCGGCTGCGACGGCGTGATGATCGGCAGAGCCGCCTCGACCAACCCGTGGATCTTCCGCCAGATCCAGCAGTACCTCCGAACCGGTTCGTACCAACCGGCCAGCGAGCGGCAGCGCTACGAGCTGCTCATGCGGTACTACCGCCTGCTGCGCGACGATGCCGGCAAGATCTCCGGCAGCCCCCTGGGCAAGATGAAGCAGTTCGCGACATACTTCACGCGCGGCATGCGCAACGGCCCCCAGCTGCGCAAGCAGGTGCACCGGGCGGCTTCGCCGGCCGAGGTCCTGGCCTGCGTGGACGCCTGCTTCGAAGAGCACCTCGGGCGAGCTGCCTGACACCGGCGGCCTCAGGCGGCCGGGCCGGAAGACTCGATCCCTAGCTCGCGGAGCTTCTCCGCCATCGCGATCCCGAGCGAGACGGCGGCCCCAGCCGGCGCAGTCTCCCGCAGCTTGGCCAAGCCCCCGCGGTCCAGCGCGGCCGCCGCGCGCAACGTGATTCCGCTCTCGTCGCAGGTCGCGTGCCCGCCCAGCGGCACGTCGCACCCGCCTCCCAGCGCTCGCAGCAGCGACCGCTCCGCTGCCACTTCAGACGCCGTGCGCAGGTCGTGGATTGCCGCCAAGGCATCCGAGACCCGCAGATCGCCCGCCCGGATCTCGATTCCGAGCGCCCCCTGGCCGATCGCCGGCACCATTTGCTCCGGCGCGAGGAGTTCGGCAGCCTCGTCCAGCAGCCCGAGTCGCTCGAGCCCGGCCGCCGCCAGGATGATCGCATCGTATTGCCCGCTGCGCAGCTTGCGGATGCGCGTGTCGACGTTTCCGCGCACGCCGGCGATTTCCACACCCGGCACCAGGGCGCGCATCTGCTCCGCGCGCCGCAGGGAGCCGGTGCCGACGCGGTCTCCGGGTCGCAGCTCCGCCAGCCGGCGGCCCAGCAGCGCGTCCCGGGGGTCGGCTCGCTCAGGAACGCAGCCCAGCGTCAATCGCTCGTCGATCTCGGTGGGCAGATCCTTCAGGCTGTGCACCGCGAGGTCGATCTCGCCGGCGATCAGGGCATCCTCGATTTCCTTGGTGAAGACCCCCTTGACGCCGCGCTGCGCGCCCAGCGCCGCCAGCGGTGCCTTGGCGTCCTGGTCGCCGGTCGTCTTGATCACTCGAATGCTGGTCGCGGTGCCGCGCGCGGCTAGCCGCGCCGCCACCCAGCGCGCCTGACACAGAGCCAGCGGCGATCCCCGCGTGCCGATCGTGAGGCTGTCCACGCCGGCGCCTAGTCGAGCCCGAAGATGCGGCGGATATCTTCCACCGTGATCCGGGAGCGGGGATCGGACGCGCTGCGTTTCGCCTCGCGGATCGGGTGGTGGGCGACCTTGCTGATGATGGACCGGGTCAGCTGGTCCACGACCGCGCGCTGCTCGGCGCTGAGGCCTCGCAACTTCGCCTCGTGACGCTCCAACTCGCCTTGGCGGATCGCTTCCAAGCGCTCGTTCAAGGACAGGATGGCCGGCCCGGCCCGGCTGGCCTTGATGCGCTGGAAGGTGCGCTCGACCTCTGCGTCAATGATCCTTTCCGCCAGCTCGGCCTCGCGGCGGCGGTTCTCCATGTTCGCCTCCGCGACCTGCTGCAGGTCGTCGATGTCGTAGACGAACACGTTCTCGACCTCGTTGATCGCAGGGTCGATGTCCCGCGGAACGGCGATGTCGACCAAGAAAATGGGCCTGTTGCGCCGGGCGGCGATAACGCCCTCGGCCGCCCGCCGGGACAGGATGAACTCGGGCGACCCGGTGGAAGAGATCACGATGTCAACGCTCTGAAGCGCTTCCAGCAGGCGTTCGAACGGCACCGTCTCGCCACCGAACTCGGAAGCCAGCCGTTCGGCTCCCGAGGCCGTGCGATTGGTCACCCACAGCCGCGACGCCCCGGCGGCCTGCAAGTGGCGCGCCGCCGACTCGGCCATTTCGCCCGCGCCGATCAGCAGGACGGCCCGCCCGCCAAGGTCTCCGAAGATCTTGCGCGCCAATTCCACGGCGACTTGGCTCACCGATACGGCCATCTTGCCGATCTCGGTCTCGTTGCGCACGCGCCGCGCCACGCGGAAGGCGTGCGACATGAGGCGCTCCAGCGGCCCGCCCAAGGCTCCGGCCTCCTTGGCCCGCTGGTAAGCCTCCCGCACCTGGCCCAAGATTTGCGGCTCCCCCACCACCATCGAGTCCAGGCTCGACGCAACACGAAAGACGTGGCGCACTGCCTGCCGCTCGGCCAGGTTGTACAGGGCGCCCTCCGGCGGCCCGGAACCGTTCACCGAGCCGCTGAAGCGACGCAAGAACTCCCCGCGCAGGGCATCGGCCTCTCCGCTGGCTATGAACTCCACGCGATTGCAGGTGGACAGGACCATGGCCTCGTCGATCAGGCCCCCGCGCGTCAATTCTCGCGCCAGCTCGCCCGCGCCCTCTTCCGAGAGAGCGAGGCGCTCTCGCACCTCCACCGGCGCTGTCTTGTGGTTCATACCGACAAGTTGGATATTCATCGGCCCATGAAAGTGTGAGCGCCGCTGTTGACGATCCAGGTCAGCGCCGCGCAACAGAACCCGGCGATGGCAAGATAGGCGCCCTTGCGCCCGCGCCAGCCGACCGCCAGCCGCCCCAGGACGATTACGAAAGCGATCCCCCACGTCAGGAATGCCAGCGCGATCGTGGGGTCGACTATCCAGTTCGAGCCCCACTTCGTAAACGCCCAAACCGATGCAGCGATGAGCCCCAGCGTGATGAGGACGAACGCGGCCGCCAGCGCCTTGTGTCCGATCTCGTCCAGCTTGCCGAGCGGGGGCAGGTGGTTGGAGAACGGCCTTTGCCGCTTCGCCTTCAGATCACGCTCTTCGATGAGGTACATCAGCCCCGCAACGCAGGCCAGGAAGAGCGCGGAATAGCCCAGCAGGAACAGCGCGGCATGCGCGGATATCCACCACTGCAGCATGGGCCGCGCTGCCGTCGGCGCCGCACCGCCCAAGGCACCCGCGAGCGCCAGCACGAATACCGGCGGGAAGGCGAAGACCGCCAAGCTCGTGTACTTGAACCGTGCGTAGGCGGCCAAGAATGCCGAAGCCATGAAGAACGACGCCATCGAGGACATCTGCTGCAGGGTCTGAACGGCCAGCCGGCCCTGCGCCCAGCTCTCCAGCGCCAACGAGCAGAAGTGTGCGCCTGTGGCAACCACGAAGGCGTACACGGCCAGCCGCGACAACTGGTGCCGAGGCCGCGCCACCGCATACAGCGCGTCGAGCAGGCCCACCGCATACAGCAGCAGGGCCACCCTCAGCAGCGATGCACTGTCCGCGACCATGGTTGTGATTATAAGAAGCGCTTCGGGCCGCTGGCCCGTCAGCGCCTCCTCAAGGCCGTTCGAATTCCGCCCTGGCCCGCTCCCACGTCACTTCCAGCGCCTCCGGCAGCACCCGGGTCTCCCCGATCACCGTCGCGAAGTTCGAGTCCGCCGCCCAGCGCGGCAATGCATGCATGTGGATATGATCGGCCACGCCCGCACCGGCGGCGCGCCCGATGTTCATCCCGACATTGACTCCGTCGGGCCGGTAGAGCCTGTCCAACACGCATTCGATGCGGCGCGTCAACTCGATCATTTCCGACGCGGCCTCCGGCGAGGCGGCCGCCAGCTTCGCGACGTGCTCGTACGGCACGACCATCATGTGGCCGCTGGTGTACGGGTAGCGATTGAGTATGACGAAGTTGTGCTCGGCCCGATGCAGGACCAAGGACTGGCGATCGGGGACGTCCGCGTCCACGATGCGGCAGAACACGCAATCCTGCCGGGCGCCGGCCCCTGGTGCACCCGAGACGTAGCGGTAGCGCCACGGGCTCCAGAGAAAGTCCATCGCGCGGCCGCCGCCTCGGGCGGGGCTGAGTCTATTCCGTCGGCGTGGAATCGCCGACGGCGTCGCGCAGCTGCTTGCTGGCCTTGAAGAACGGGATTGTCTTGGACGGTACCTCGACCACCTCTCCGGAACGCGGATTGCGTCCCTGGCGGGCCGGGCGCTGACGGGTGCGGAAGCTGCCGAAGCCTCTTAACTCGACCTTCTCTCCTTTCGTGAGCGAACTGACAATGCTGTCCAAGACCGTGTCTACGATCACATCCGCCTCTTGGCGGGTAGTGTTCGTGGAATTCACGACCTCGGAAACAAGTTCTGCTTTTGTCATGTGGTTGGGGTCAACCTCCTTTTCCGGCCATTGTAACGCAAACGGCACTGCGGGCGGCCCGTTCAAAGATAGCGGAGCCCGATGCGCCGCGTGCGTCCGTTGAGCTCAAGAATCTCGAACTGATGTTGCTGTCCGGGCTTGACCGCGCTGCGATCCTTGGGGAGCTGGGAACTGTGGCACAGGCCTTCCACGCCGGTCGCCAGTTCCACGAACGCGCCGAACTTCGCGATCCGCCGCACCGTGCCCGGCACGACGTCGCCGACCGAGTTCTCGATCAGGAAGGCGTCCCACGCATCCGGCTGCAGCTGCTTGACGCCCAGCGAGAGCTTGCGGTTCTCCAGATCCGCCTGCAGGATCACCGTGGAAATCTCCTGCCCCTTCTGTGCCACCTCCCTCGGCTGGGTCGGGCGCGAATCCCAAGACAGGTCCGAGACATGCACCAAGCCCTCGATTCCCGGCGCGATCTCGACGAACAGCCCGTAGTTTTCGATCTTGCGCACAACGCCCTTGACCACCTGGCCGACTTCCAGGCTGGCGGCGTGCGTGTCCCACGGGTCCGGCGTGAGGCGCTTGGCACTCAGAGAGATGCGGCGCTGGTCCGGATCGATCGCCAGCACGACCGCTTCGGCGTCGGCGTTCGGGGTGAATGTCTTGGTGGGATGCTTGGCGCGGCGCGACCAGTCAATCTCCGTGAAATGGATCAGCCCCTCGACGCCCGGCTCGAGTTCGACGAAGGCGCCATAGTCCTTGACACTGGTGACCCGTCCGCGCACTCGTTGCCCGACAGTGAAGCGCTCCCCGATCGTAAGCCACGGATCGGGCTGCATCGCCTTCAGGCTCAGGACGATCCTGTCTTTCGCTTCGTCGATGCGCATGACCTTGGCGGTCAGCTCCTGACCCGCCTGGACGTGGTCCTCCGCCTTGCGGACCCTGCCATAGGACAGGTCGGCGTACTTGATCATGCCCTCGATGCCCCCGAGGTCCACGAAGACCCCGAACGAGGTAATGGTCGTGACCTGCCCGGTGGCTGGCTCGCCTACTGCGAGCTTGCCGAGCGTCTCGGCCCGCAGTTCACGCTGTCGCGCTCTGAGCAGGCCGCTGCGAGAGACGACAACGTTACCGCGTCGCCGGTCGCACTCGATGACCGCAACCTCGACCTCGCTGCCGACCCATGAATCCATCTTGCGGACGGGCCGGATGTCGATCTGAGAGCCGGGCATGAAGGCAGGCACGCCGATGTCCACGCGCAGGCCGCCCTTGACGGTCCCGACGACCGAGCCCTTTAGCGGCAGGTTGTGCGCGTGCGCCTCTTGGATCCCGGCCCACACTTCCAGTTCGCGGATGCGCTTGAACGAAAGGGCGGCATACTCGCCGGGGGCCCCCATGCGCTCGACCAAGACTTCGATCTCTTGGCCGGGCTCGACGGAGACGGTGCCGTCGGCTTGCAGGAACTCGGCCAAAGGCACGCTGCCCTCTACCTTGGTCCCGAACGCGACGATCACGCCGGAGTCGCGCACGGCGACTACGGTTCCCTTGCAACGAGCGCCGGTGCGGACGACCGGCCCGGCGTCCGAAGGGATGTCCGGCAGCGTGTCGGGATCCTCGAACTCTGGGATGTCGTCGAGCAGGTCCTCCTCGGGGCCGGCCAAGTCGGGCAAGCCCGGGATGGCGTTCGGCCCGCTGGGCGCTGGCGGGACCGCGGGCGCTGGCGGGGAGGCGGCGAGCTCGGCCTCGGATCCGGACTGCGCACGAGCCGGCTCCGGGTTGTCCGATCCGTGTTCGGAACGCGGCTCATCTGACAGATCCGGAGGCTCCTGCGGCGGCAGCGAGGCGGAAGCCAGCGCGTCGGCGGGCTCGTCCGTGGTTTCCGACGTCCCGGCATCCGGCGGATCCGCCGGGTCCGCAGGTGCGTCGGACGGCGCTTCGCTCACGGATGGAGCGGGGCCAGCTTCGGCAGCTGCCGCTTCTGGCGCCGCAACAGTATCCTCTTGCTCTGCACTGCCGGCGTCTTGCTCCGCGCTAGCGCTGTCGACTGGCTCCGCAGGCGGGAGGTCCGGCGCGGTGGGCAGCTCGCCGGCAGGCTGCTCCGCCGAATCGGCGACGCTGGAACCGCTCTGATCTGCAACCGGCTTGGTTTCTTCTGACTGCGCCTGCATCAATGCAACGGTCTCGCGAGATTGGCCCCTTCCAGCAGCAACGCGGGCCGCGGCCATGGCTACCCGAGCGCTCGCCGACCCCACAGCGAGCTGAGCGCACGAGTCTCCGCACGGCGGTTGCGCCTGCGGCGGCGTCTGCTGGGGTTCGTTAACTATAAGCCGAGACGGGGGAGGATGTCAACGCTGGAGCAGCTCTCGCCTAGCGCCGTGAGCCTGCGTACGGCGCGGCTCGGCGGCGGCCTTCGACTATGCTGGAGGGGAGGCCGCGGACCAGAGAATGCCTGTGAGCGCCGAACTGCTGAAGATCCTGTGCTGCCCGGTGACCAAGGTACCGGTGCGCGAGCTGAACGAGTCGCAGCTTGCCGCGCTGAACGAGGCGATCGCGGCCGGAACCGTCAAGCACGCTGACGGCACGCCCGTGGAGGGGCCGTTGGCGGAAGGCCTGGTGACGAGCGACGGGGTTATGGTGTACGCGGTCGACGAGGGCATCCCGGTGATGCTGCCGGGGCTGGGGATCGCCACGGCGCAGGTGCGGGGCTGGTCTGGGGAAGGCTAGGCGGGCGCCTGGCGGCGCCCGCCGGGTGGTTCCGGGCGGCGTCCTACTCTCCCA
>JAPPMG010000030.1 GCA_028819215.1 Bryobacterales bacterium | reverse complement strand
TCCGCCGGAAATCTTAACATCGGAAATTTGGCAGAGGGGAGGATCCCTGAGGCTATGGTCGCCGGCCCGTGCCAGAATACCCGAGACGCTCGCTACATCAGCTCCAACGCGACATAGCCGATGTTGAGCACCGCACCCCAGATTACTTCTAGGGCGTGGCAGGAATGCTGACGGAACGTGCCCGCATGGCTCATGGGCGAATCTGTTGGATTGGTCCAACCAAGGTTGGTTCGAGCCATCCAGTATGTTGTCTATTCTCATGAGGAAAGCATAACATAAAATACCTATAAAATACAAATAAAAATTGCGGAAACGGCAGAATCTGCTTGCAAAAGGCCCAAATCCGGCCTTCGCAGGTACCCGGCCTAGTTCTGGTCGCGGCCATTCCTCTGGACGCTCGTTAGTGGTTCGGCGGCGGCGACAGGTGGCGGACGATCTTGCGCGAAATTTGCCGAGGCCGGACTAGAATGGTATGCAGCCGCGCGAGGGCTGCCGCAACTAGTCGTGATCAGAGTCTCGGCCTTACTGTCATCTTGCGTCGTTCTCGCTAGTGCGTTGCCGCTTGGCGCCGTTGACGACGCGGAGCGTCTGTTCGCCCTTGAGATCAAGCCTCTGCTGGCCTCGAAGTGCCTGGCGTGCCATGGTCAGGACCCGGGCCTGCTGATGGGGGGCTTGGACCTGACCACTCAGGCGTCTGCCCGGCGGGGCGGCCAGTCGGGCCGCCCTGTGATCGTGCCGGGCGAGCCAGACTCTAGCCTCCTCTACCTGGCCCTGTCGGGTAAGGGCTCGACGTTGGTCATGCCGCCGAAGGAGACCGATCGACTCGGCCCAGGCCAGATCGAGCGCGTGCGTGACTGGATTGCTCTAGGAGCATCGTGGCCCGCCGACGAGAGGGTACGCGAGATAGTCTCTGCAAGCGACACCTCCGCCGCCGGCGTGAGGATGGCAACGAGCGGCGGGCAGTCTGAGGATTGGACGCAGCGGCTCTACAAGCCAGAAGACATCTGGGCGTTTCGCCCGGTCCGCAAACCGCAGGTACCCAAGGCTGCGGTCGCGAATCCGATCGATGCCTTTCACGTCGCCCGGCTGGCAGACGCCGGGATCGAGCCTGCACCTCAAGCGGCCAGGCGCGATCTGCTCCGCCGTGCCGTGTTCGATCTCACCGGCCTGCCGCCCACCGCAGAGCAAGCTGGGGCGTTCCTTTCCGACACCAAGCCGGGTGCTTGGGACCGGTTGGTCGACAGGTTGCTGGCAAGCCCGCATTACGGAGAGCAATGGGGACGACACTGGCTCGATGTTGCCCGCTACGCCGACACGGCGGGGAACTCGAACGATTACGAGCGGTCGAACGCTTGGCGCTATCGAGACTACGTCGTGCGCTCGTTCAACGCCGACAAGCCTTACAACCGATTCGTGATCGAGCAGCTTGCTGGCGACGAGCTCCCCGGAAGCGACCCGGAAATGCTGGTAGCGACCGGATTCTTGCGCATGGGCCCGTGGGGCTCGGCGATGGTGCCCAAGAAGATGGCGCGGCAGGCCTACCTCGACGACGTAGTGCACAGCGTCGGCCAGACCTTCTTGTCCATGCCGCTCCGCTGCGCGAAGTGTCACGACCACAAGGTAGACCCCATTCCGATTCGTGACTACTACCGCGTATATGCCGCGTTTGCCGGGACTCAGATGGCCGAGCGCCCCGCCGGGTTTCTGCCCGAAGAGAATCTGGCGAGGTTTGAGGCGGGTCGCCATCTGGTAACGCAGCTGCGGGACTTCGCGACCGAGCGCAAGGAGGCGCTCGATGCCAAGGCCGAGAGCGCTGCCCGCGATTGGTTCGAAGAGCGTGGACTAGAGTATGTCCCGCCTGCCAAGAGGAACAGCCTCCCTGACGCGGAGAAGCCGCCGCGCCACTACGGCCTCACGTCGGCTGACGAGGGCCGCTTGAAAGTGCGCAAGCAGGACGAGTGGATCTGGACCCGCCGCTTGGAACGCTACGAACCGATGGCGCAGACCGTGTTCAACGGACCCGACTACATTCCAGGGAACGGGCGCAAGTTGCGCGTGCCAGCCAAGCTAGACGCTGACTGGCGGCCGGATTCGACGATCTTTGAAGGCGGCTCGGTCCATGCTCCTGGCGAGGCCGTGAGTCCCGGCGTGCTAAGCGCAACGCAACTGGCAGCCAAGGCCGCACCCGCCGAGAGCCCGTTCGACCTGCCAACCTCCTTGGCCGGTCGCCGGCTCGCCTTGGCCGAGTGGATCGTTGATGCCCGCAACCCGCTCACCGCTCGTTCCATCGTCAATCGCGTCTGGGCGTATCACTTCGGAAAGGGGCTGGTCGCGACGCCCAACAATCTTGGCGGGCTGGGGGGAGAGCCGTCGCATCCCGGCTTGCTGGACTGGCTCGCCGCGGACTTCGTCGAGAACGGCTGGTCCATCAAGCGCCTCCATCGCGCCATCATGACCTCACAGGCATACCAGCAGACTTCCGAGCGGGCCGACATCGAGCAGGTCCGGACCAAGGATCCGCAGAATCGCTTGCTGGCCTATTTTGCGCCGCGTCGGCTTTCTGCCGAGGAGTTGAGAGATGCCGTGCTACGGGTATCGGGTGAACTCAATCCCGAGTTGGGCGGCGTGCCAGCCCGGCCGGAGATCAACTTGGAGGTCGCGTTGCAGCCGCGCATGATCCAGTTTTCGATCGCTCCTGCATATCAGCCGTCGCCCGAGCCGGCCGAGCGAAACCGGCGTTCCATCTATGCCTACCGCGTCCGGGGCCAGGCCGACCCCTTGATGGAAGTCTTCAACCAGCCGAGCCCGAATGATTCGTGCGAGCGCAGGGATGCCTCCGCAGTCAGCCCGCAGGCGCTCACGATGTTGAACTCCGACTACATGACCAAGCGCTCGATCGCGCTTGCCATGCGGTTGGAGCGGGAGCAGCCCGACACGGCAAGCAGGGTTGAACGTGCCTACAGGCTGGCGTTCTCGCGTGCGCCCGAACCCAGAATGAGCGCCAAGCTCGCCGAGTACGTGGCCGCCATGGAAGCGCACCATCGATCCAGTGCCCCTCAGGCGGCCAGCTACCCCACTCGCATCACGCGCTCGCTGGTCGAGGAGTTTACGGGCGCACCGTTCGAATACGAGGAATGGCTGCCCGTGTACGAGGACTATCGGCCCGACACCCAGCCGTGGGAAGTCGGACCGGCGACGCGGGCGCTTGCCGATTTCTGCCTGTTGCTGTTCAATAGCAATGAGTTCGCGTATGTCTACTAGCGCAACAAACCTCCGTCAGGGCGCCGCCGTTGCGGGCGACCGCCGAGATCAGGTCCAGCTGGGCCGGCGCGAACTGCTCTTCGGCCTCGGGGCGTCCGCTGGCTCGCTGGCGTTCACGAGCCTGCTTGCCGGGGAGTCCACACCGGCCGCAGGCCCCCTGGCACCGAAAGAGCAGATGCTGCCGGCCAAGGCCAAGGCCTGCATCTTCCTGGTTCTCGAGGGCGGGCCGGGGCACATGGACACGTTCGATCCGAAGCCCAGATTGCGCGAGCTGCACCTGACCGAATCCGTGCGTGACCCGAATCAAGTGCTGGTTGAGCTTACTGCCAAGACTTACTACGTCGGCAGTCCATTCGGGTTCCGCAAGGTAGGCAAAGCCGGGATCGAAATGTGCGACCGCTTCGTCCACATGGGGCGTCCGGAGGTAGCGGACGAATTGTGCGTGTACCGGGGATGTCAGGCGCAATCGGTGAATCACCCCGATGCGCTTTACCACCTCAACACGGGCAGCACGCTAGGGGCGGACCCCGGTGTCGGCGCGTGGGTGACCTACGGGCTGGGTAGCCTCAACCAGAACGTCCCCGGCTATGTGGTGATGACCGAGCTGGCGTTCCCCCAGGGCGGGGCGGGGAACTGGTCGAACGGCTTCCTGCCAGCCCACTACCAAGGCACGCTGCTGCGCTCCAGCGGATCGCCGCTGCTGGACTTGGAGCCGCCCGATTGGAAGACACGCCAGCAGCAGCGTCAGAGCCTGGACCTGCTCGCGGACATGAATCGCAAGCTTGCGGAGCGGCGCCCGTCGCACGACGAGCTAGCGGCCCGCATGGAGAGCTACGAACTCGCCTATCGCATGCAGGCTGAAGTTCCCGAAATGGTCGATCTCAGCCGCGAGTCGGAAGCTACGAGGGAAGCGTACGGATTGAACGCGGAGGCGTCGCGGTCCTTCGGGCGCCAGTGCTTGCTGGCCCGGCGCTTGGTCGAGCAAGGCGTGCGCTTCGTGCAGATCTTTTCCGGCGGCTGGGACAGCCATGACTTCCTCGAGCGCAACCACGCGGCTCGCATCGAGAGCGTCGACAAGCCGATCGCCGCACTGATCCGCGATCTCAGGCAGCGCGGCTTGCTGGACGAGACGCTGGTCGTCTGCTCGGGCGAGTTTGGCAGGACCCCGGACAACAACCGGCGCGGCGGCGTCGATCCGAACGGGCGCGGGCACAACGCTGACGCGATGGCGGTCCTGATGGCCGGAGGCGGCACTCCCGCTGGCACGGTGGTGGGCGCCACCGACGAACTGGGCAACCGCGCGGTCGAGGTAGTCCATCCCTTGAAAGACCTGCACGTGACTTGGCTGCGGTTGATGGGCCTTGACGACAACCGCCTGACCTACTTTCACGGAGGGCGGTTCAAGCAGCTCTCGCAAGTGGGGGGCCAGCTGATTCCCGAACTGATCGCGTGACGTGAGTCGGGGCTCAGGGACTCTGGCGGGTTTCGCGCAGGAAGGCTTCCCATGTCACGGGATCGCCGTGAATCGGGGCGATCAGGGCTGGTTCGAGTTCGTTCTGCTTGGCGTTGTTGAGCAAGGCGCGCTCCGCAGCGGTTGGCCTGGCTCGGCTGGTAGGCAGCAGGCCGGGATCGTATAGATCTGCTTCGATGAGGATTCGGTCTTGCGGCAGGTACGCCATCAGCATGCCCTCCACGTGGATTCCCAGGCCCTGCACGTAGTAGATCTCGAGGTACCGCCGTCCGTCGCCGAGGATGTATTTCTCGTCGATGTCCTCCATCGTGTAGCCCTCTGAAATCTCCGTCGGTGGGTACAGCGAGACCATGTCCGGCTCAAGCATGCGCGGTACGTAGTTCAGCAGCTCGGCCTCGTAGAACATACGGTTGCGCTGGTGCGTGAGGATGGTCGCGCCTACGTGCAGATAGGTCCTCAGGCCACCCAAGTGGTCGTAGTGGTCGTGGGTGTTGACGAGATAGCGAATCGGCTTGTCCGGGACCAGCTCGGTGACCTTGTCGATCACCGCCAGCGAGCGCCGCTCGTCAAGCGGCGCCTCAATCACGGCCACGGAGTCGGCGAATTCGACAGCCACGCTGTTGTGCGTGCCGCCGCCGAGCAGCCAGACGCCCTCGGCTAGTTTGGTTGGCGTCACCCGCTGCTCGGGAACGGTCGCTCGGCGCACGTGCTGCGGAACTTCTGTCGGCTCGCAGGCATTGGCGGTCATATCTGGGAACATGCCGCCAAAACTGTTGTGCCCGCCCGTGATGACCGGGACCTTGCGCTCGTCATCCCAGCCATCATGGCGGTGCCAACCAGCCGGGAAGAGGATGCCGTCGCCCAGATCCTGCCACTGGGAATACTCGTGCTCGTAGTTCATGTCACCTAGGACCGGGTGCGGCACCCGCGTCTGGATCCGCTGGACGAGGTCTCCGGCGCGGACCGTGGCATTGACCCGGTACTTGCCCAGAACGGTTGCCGAGACGACGGCCACTTTGGCAATGCCGCCGGTTGTGGCGCCATCCCGCCCGCTCTCGCCGAGTTCCCAGCGCCAGATCGCGGTGGGTTCGGCGCCCGGCATGCGCGCCGCCTTGACGAAGCCGTGCGGGGTCATCCAGATGTCGAGCTGCCAGAGTTCGGCGCTTTGCGGAGCTGCTACCGCTGTTTCCGATCCATCAATGTGCCAAGCGTGCTTGCCGCTCACTGCGAATGTCTGGACTTCGTGCCGCTGCAAGGGCGTCCCGCCCAGCCAGCCGGGACCGTACTTCCACGAAGCCGGGTTGAGGCCGGGCTCGCGCGAAAACCGCTCGACCGAGGTGCCACTTTCGTAGTCGATCCGGCGCGAATAGCCCCGCAGCGGTTCGCCGCGCGGCCAGTCGGTGTTTTGCGTCATGTTCTGCCCGACCATCCCCGCGTAGCCTTCGCCCGCGAAGCTGACGCAACGCAGCTGATCCACCCCCATAGCTGCGGCAGCCGCGTCGAGGATGGGCGCTGGATCGATGTGACCAGGTGGAAGGCTCTGAGCTGCGCCCGGTGCCGCCAAGAGCGCTAGGCACACTAGTGATGCAATAGGCCGGTATCGTTGCACGGTCAGCCCCTGAGTATAGCCGTGCGGCTTGAGCGCGGGCATACACTATCGGAATGCCGATCCAGCCTGACCGTCGAGAGTTCCTGGCATCGCTTGCCGCCGGAGCGGGGCTCTCGGCATGCGGCAGCGAGCCGACGGCGCCGGCACTGGAACTTTGGTACGACCGGCCGGCCGAGCGCTGGGTCGAGGCCTTGCCCGTGGGCAACGGACGCCTCGGGGCCATGGTCTTCGGAGGCACGGCAAGCGAGCGCATCCAGTTCAACGAAGACACGGTCTGGCAGGGGGAACCGCGCAGCTACGCCAATCCGGGCTCGCACCGTTGGCTGCGCCGAATTCGATCGCTGCTGTTCGAGGGCAAGCAGTCCGCCGCCGAAGAACTGGCGATGGAGCGCTTCATGAGCGTTCCGCTGCGCCAGAAGGCGTACCAGTCCTTCGCGGACCTGCTGATCGAGCGCAGCGGAATCGACGAGGCCAGCGTGACCGGCTACCGCCGCTCTCTCGACATTGAGAACGCGGTCGCGCGGGTCGAGTTCTCGGCCGGCGGGATCCGCCACTCGCAGGAGGTCTTCGCCAGTTTTCCCAAGCAGGTGATCGCAGTCCGTCTCTCGGCCAGCGGAGACGGCAACTTGTCGTTTGCCGTCCGCTTCCACACGTCCCATCCCGCGCAAGTCAGTACGGAGGCGGGCGGAGGGCTACGCTTGCTGGGGCAGGTCGAGGGCGGCGCGATTCGATTCGAGGCACGGCTTGCGGTACGCACAGACGGCGTGGTCTCCGATGAGGGCGAGCATTTGCGAGTGGAAGGCGCAAGCGAGGCCACGCTGCTGCTCGCGGGCGCTACGAACTTTGTCAATTTCCGGGACGTCGGCGGCGATCCGTCCGAGCGCAACGCGGCAGTGCTGGCCGAGGCGGCAGCCGTGTCGGGCAGAGAATTGCGCGACGAGAGCTCGACCAGCCACCGCGAGCTGTTCCAGCGGGTGCGACTTGATCTGGGCAAGACCGAGGCAGCTGCTGAACCAACCGATGCGCGCATCGAGCGCTTCGCCTCGCGGCCGGACCCCCAGCTTGTGACTCTCCTGTTCCAATACGGTCGTTACCTGCTCATCGCTTCAAGCCGGGGCCGCTGCCAGCCGGCCAACCTGCAGGGGCTTTGGAACGAATCGGACCAGCCGCCTTGGGAGAGCAAGTACACGGTCAACATCAACACCGAGATGAACTACTGGCCGGCCGAGTTGACCGGCCTCCCCGAGATGCACGAGCCGCTCTTCGCGGCCTTGCAGGAGATCGCGCTGTCGGGCGCGGAAACGGCGCGCGAACACTACCGCGCGAGGGGATGGGTGCTGCACCACAACTTCGACCTGTGGCGCGGCACTGCGCCGATCAACCACTCCAACCACGGCATCTGGCCGACCGGCGGGGCTTGGCTCTGCCAAGACCTCTGGCAGCACTACCTGTATGGCGGCGACGAGGAGTTCCTGCGCACCACCGCATATCCCTTGATGAAGGGCGCGTCAGAGTTTTTCTCGGACTCGTTGGTCGAGTCGCCGGACGGCAAGTGGCTGATTTCCGGTCCTAGCAACTCCCCGGAGAACGGAGGCCTCGTGATGGGTCCCAGCATGGACCATCAGATCATCCGCAACCTGCTGGGCAACACCATTTCGGCGGCGGCGATTCTGGGCGTGGACTCGGGCTTCAGGGACGAACTGCGGGGAGTGCGGGAACGTATCGCTCCGAATCGGATCGGCCGCTTGGGGCAGTTGCAGGAGTGGTTGGAAGACATCGACGATCCTGCCAACAAGCACCGTCACGTTTCGCACCTGTTCGGTCTCCACCCGGGCGTCGAAATAACGCCTTTCGGAACGCCGGATCTATTTTCCGCGGCACGGAAGTCGCTGGAGTTGCGCGGTGACGGGGCGACCGGCTGGTCGATGGGCTGGAAGGTCAACTTCTGGGCTCGCTTGCTGGACGGTGACCACTCCTTCAAGATCCTGCGAGGACTGTTGGCACCGGTGCCGGAGAGGACGGCCGCCAGATTGGACGGCCGGCGGGGCGGCCTGTACCCCAACCTGTTCGACGCCCACCCCCCGTTCCAGATTGACGGCAACTTTGGCGCGACTGCTGGCATCGCCGAGATGCTGCTGCAAAGCCATGATCCGCACGGCACGCCGCTGCAAGACAGCTCGGTGCAGTCCGGGGAGACCGGTTTCCTGCACTTGCTGCCCGCGCTGCCAAGCGCACTTGCTAGCGGCGAGATCGAAGGCCTGAGAGCTCGGGGCGGATTCACCGTGGATCTCGAGTGGCGTCAAATGCAGCTTGTGCGGGCTCGTATCCTGTCACGCCTAGGCAAGCCCTTTGTGGTGCGCTACGGAGAAATCGAGCTGCGCGCGCAAGTGCCGCGCGGGCAGGTGCTGGAACTGGATGCGGCGGCTTTGTCGGAAGCCGAGACCGCGTAGCACGCGGCCCGTTCGGTCACGCTGAGGCCCGTCCGTTCCACCTGCGGAACAGTGCCCAGCAGAGCAGGGAAGCGAGGCAAGCCACGAGCAAGCCCGCTAGGGCGTCCACTGCGTAGTGGTAGCGCCCGTACACAGTCGCGACTGCGATCCCGGCGCCGACTACGATCAGGGCGATTCCGTAGACCTTCCTCTCCGGTAGAGCGAGCAGCAGTCCGATTCCGGCGCCGAATGCCGAAGCCACGTGCCCGCTCGGAAACACGCTGGTGTGGATCCCGGCCTTTCCCAAGATCCACCAGTTCACTTGGCGGAAGACGGTGTCGACGCTGCTGGCCAGCTCGCCCGGGAAGATCGTGCGCGGCGGTTCGGAGGGGAAAAAGGGGTAGAGCGCATAGGCTGAAACTGCCGATGCCGCGAAACATGCGAGCAAACGGTCCGAGCGAACAAGCCGCCCCGAAGCGGCTAGGATCGCTAGGGCGGCCGGCGCTGCCGCATAGGTCAGCAGGTAAAGCAGCTCTAAGGCACCGGGCAGCAACGCTCCCGTCGAGTCGATCGCTTGGGTCAAGCCCCAGTCCGAGAGCAGCAAGCGATCCCAGTAGACCCAGCTCCGTTCTAGCGAGTGGGAAGATTGCGGCTGGGCAAAAAGACCGATCTGCTGGTAGGCCAGCAGCACGCCTGGCAGCGGTAGCGTCGTGCGCAGGATCTCCGGCACGAAGCGTGCGGGAAACCGACCTAGGCGGTACAGTGCCGTAAGCGCCACTAGGCTGGTGCCAATCACTTGGAGCCGGATCGGCGAAGCCAGAGGAAACAGGAACGATAGTGCGGCTGTGTAGGCGAAGTAGCCAGCCAGGATCAGTTCTGCCGGCCTCGGGCGATTGTCGTTCGCGAACAGAAACATCGAGTCTCGGAACTCCACTGGCTGCGAGCCGGTCGAGTGCGATCCTCGCAGGGCCCGACCAGCACAGGCCAACATCCGCAAACGTTCCCGATCAGCTTGCTGTCTTGGTTGCTACTAATGATCGAGCGATCCGCTCAGCGAATCAAGGACCTTCAGCAACGGAAAACCACGAACATCGGTATCCCTCGTGCAAGTCTTGCTGACGCTGTGCTCGCGCGTGGCCACGGCAGGGTGCAATTCCAGAGCGAAATTGCCGCCAATAGCCGGGTGTTCCGAGGCAGTTTGGGCGAGAACTCCGGCGTGACTTTGTCTTGCCGCGCGCACTTGGAAGCCCGCCAGGAATGCTTCAAGATAGCCTTTGCCCAAAGCGGTGCGCGTGACAGGAAAAGGGCTTGATGTGCGGGAATCAATCTGGTCATGGACCGCTTGCATCTTGATAATCATTCACGAGCTGAATGATTATCATTCATGACCGGTCTGATCAGCCACGCTGAGAACGTGCGAATCCTGCCTAGGCTGATCGCCGATATGATTGACCGGCACCTTCAGGTCATGGCTGCTGTCGTATTGAGCGGTTCTCGGCAGACGGGGAGTGGAAGATACTCTAACTTCCGAGCCTACTCGTCCACGATAGGCGCCGATACCGATTGGGCCCCCGGCCGTCCGGTGGGGATTCCGCTCGGCAAGTTTGCGGTCGCTAGATCTCGATCAGCCAGTTGGCGATGGTGGCCGCAGCTGCACCCTTCGAGTGCAGTGAACTAGGTCCGCGTCGTTCGCACTCACGGCGCGCTCATGCGCTTTTGGATTTCCTCTAGCGGCACTCCCTTGGTTTCGGGCATCACCTTCAGCACCCATAGGAGCTGCAGCACCATCATGCTCGAGTAGAACGCGAAGGTGTGCCCGCCGGAGATGTCGGCAATGACGGGGAACGTCCACGAAATCGCTGCCGCGAAGACCCAGTGTGTGAAACTGCCCAGCGCCTGCCCCTGTGCGCGGACGCGATTGGGGAAGATCTCGCTGAGGTAGACCCAGATCACAGAGCCCTGCCCGAATGCGTGCGACGCGATGAACACCATGAGGCTGACCAGCACCACGGTGCCGCCTACGTCGGTGAAGTCTGTGCCATAGCGGTAGAACGCCGCTGCAGTCGCCGCCAGGCTCACGATGTAGCCGATCGAACCGACCACCATGAGCTTGCGGCGGCCGATCTTATCGATCACGAGTAGAGCGATCAATGTGAAGACGAGGTTGGTGCAGCCCACGACGACAGCTTGGGCCAGCGACGAATCCGTGCCCGCGCCGGCCATGCGGAAGATGTGGGGCGCGTAGTACATCAGCGCGTTGATGCCCGACAGTTGATTGAAGGTCGCGATGGCAACGGCCAGCTTGACCGGTCGGCTGTACTTGTGCTGCAGCAGAGGCTCGTTTACGTTCTGTGCTGTCTCGGCGAGCGATTCCTCGATCTCGCTCAGCTCTTTCTGCACATCCTCGGCTCCGACCATTTCCAGGACCAAGGCGGCCGCGTCGCTGTTCCCCTGGGCGACCAGCCAGCGCGGGCTGCGCGGCGTACCGAACATCAGGACGAGAAAGATCACGGCGGGCAGCGCCTCGATCCCGAACATGACGCGCCACTCGATCGCCCCGTATTGCATCTGGGCCACGCCGTAGTTCGACAGGTAGGCCAGCAGGATTCCCAGCACGATGTTGAACTGCGTGATCGCCACCAGTCGGCCGCGAAAGCGCGGTGGGGAGATCTCGGCGATGTACATCGGGGCGACGACCGATGAAGCCCCCACGCCGAGGCCACCCAGCCAGCGGAAGACCAGAAACGAAATCCAGTCCCACGCCAGGGCGCTGCCGACCGCGGAAACGAGGTACAGGACCGCGATCCACACTAGGGTGCTGCGGCGTCCGATCCGGTCCGCCGGGTGACCGGCGAAGAGGGCTCCCAAGATCGTGCCGATCAGGGCGCTCGCTACCGTGAAGCCGAGTCCGACCCCCTCGAGTCCGAAGACTTCCCGGAGTTGGTCCGTCGTACCGGAAATGACAGCCGTGTCGAAGCCGAAGAGCAAGCCGCCCAGAGCGGCAATGATCGAGCAGCGAAGCAGAGTCGCATTCATGGTGTTAACTAAACCCTAGGGGGCCGGGTCGGCCGTGAGAGCGGCAGAGCGATGGTATAGCATCGCACAGTCAGCCGGTCCGAGCCTCCGGGCTTGTCAGCCCGAGCAGGTCAGCCTAGCGTCCATGTCCAGCTGCAGTCCGATTCGAACCGGCTCAGCTTCCAGCGCGCCAGAGTTCTGCCGGCGCACTCGACTCTGTCTTGCCGTGCTGGCCCTGCTGGCTTTGGGGGGCGCAGCTCTGCCATCGGCTCGAGGCCAGTTGTTGCCGGCTACCGATGCGCCGACCGAGTACACCGTCATTCTGGACTCGCCGTCAGTTGGCGAGCAGTTGCGGGAATCGAAATCCGAACGCTCGCAACGGCCGCAGCCGCGATCCGCAGCGAGTGTCAGCCTGATGCGCCGTGCCGTGGTGCGCCGCCAAGATCCCGTCAAGACGGCGATCGAAGCACTCGGAATCGATGTGCTGGGATCGGTGAGCAATGTCCTCAACGCGGTGTTCGTGCGGGCGACGCCGGAGCAGGCGAGGGCGATCACAGACCTGTCCGGTGTACGCGACGTGGTGCAGGGTCGCAGATACCAGCCAATGCTCAGGTCGGTGGCCAAGATCGTGCATGCGTCCGCCGCTTACGTGCGTCCCGTGGGTCACCAGCTGTTCGGCGAGGGCATGAAGATCGCGATCATTGATTCCGGACTGGACTTCGACCACGAAGCCTTCAGCGATCCCAGCCTGCCCGCCCTCGAAGGCTATCCGTTAGGAGATCCGCGGTACTTGGCATTGGCGAGCACCAAGGTGATCGCGGTTCGCAGCTATATCGATTCGCTGGTCTCGCGCGTTCCCGCCACTTCCACTCCCGACGATCCCTCGCCCAACGATTTGAGTGGCCATGGCACTGCCGTCGCGATGATCGCCGCAGGCCGGCGCGTCCCGACTCCGCTCGGAGTGGTCATGGGTATAGCCCCCAAGGCGCGCTTGGGCGTGTACAAGGTTTTTGGCTCTCCCGGGCTGAACTATTACACCGCGGATCATGTCGTGATCGCCGCGATTGACGATGCCGTGGCTGATGGCATGGACATTCTCAATCTGAGCCTTGGCAATCCAGAGTTCTACCCATGGGACGCCACAGGCAGCGATTGCGGCAGGAGCTCGGCGAGATCGCCTTGCAACCCAATTTCGATGGCGGCGCACAGCGCCGTTCATGATTTCGGACGCGTGGTCGTGGCTGCGGCTGGGAACTACGGCCTGCGTGGCTCGCACAGCGTGCCCGCCCTGAGCACGCTCCTGTCACCCGCCAACACCCCTGCCGTGATCACCGTCGGGGGAACCGGCAACTCTTCCTCTCGCCATGTCACCGTCCGCGTCAGCGGCCACGAGTTCGTCGCTGAATCCGGCACCGGGCCGGAGGCGGAGGGTCCGCTGACCGCTCCTGGCGTGAACACGTCCGACTTGGACAACCCGCTAGGCTGCGACCCCTACGAGGCGCATGCGCTCGCAGGTCGGATCGCAGTCATCGAACGCGGCACCTGCTTCTTCCGGGACAAGGTAGAGCACGCCGACGCGGCGGGTGCGAGCGGCGTGCTGGTCACCAACCACGAGGGCGACGACTTGCTCACCATGGGACTGCTCGAACGCACCGATATCCCGGCGTTCTTGGTGGGCAGGAGCGCTGGCGAGGAGATCCGCGAACTCTTGGCCGACCCGATGGCTTCGCTCACGCTCGACCCCGTTCCGGTCGATACCGAGCGCGAGTGGGCGTTTGTCGCACCGCAGAGCTCTCGCGGACCGAACCTAGCCCTGCAGCCGAAGCCCGATCTGGTCGCGCCCGGGCAGTCCGTATACACGGCCGCGCCGCGCTATAACGACGAGGGCGTCCTGTTCGCCTCGAGCGGCTTTCGAGAGGTGAGCGGCACCAGTTTCGCGGCTCCGGTCGTTTCGGGATCTGCCGCGCTCGTATGGCAGGGGTTTCCCGCGCTGACGGCACGGCAGGTGGCTTCTGCGCTGATCAACACCGCCAGGCCCGTGCTGCAGGAGAACGGGGAACGGGAACGCCTGTCGGCTGCGGGCGCGGGCGTGCTGGACCTCTCCGGGGCGCTGCGCCCCAACGCCACGGCGGTGCCTCCTTCCATCGGGTTCGGCTCCGTGCGGGATGTCTCGTTCCCGGTCAGGCGTCAGGTTGTGATTTCCAATCGGTGGCGCGGTCCGCAGTTTTTTGTGCTCAGGGTCGAGCCGCGGCAGGTGAGCGCGGATGCCCGCGTGACAGTCAACGGCCAGAGCGCCTACGCGTTCCTGCTGGCTTCGGGGCAGAGCGCGAGCATTGAAGTTCGCTTGGAAGGGACTCGCCCGCCGCCCGGAGCGCACGAGGGCTTCCTGCGGCTGACCAGCCTGAGCGGGCTGGGCGAGCTCTCCATCCCCTACCTGTACATCGTCGGCGACAACGAGCCGGCGAACGCCACTCGACTCCGCGGGCACCTTGCCACAGGGATCGCCGGTGAGGCGGCAAGAGAGTCGGTCCTGGCGCGCGTGCTGGATCAGTACGGAGTGCCTGTCGCTGGCAGGGAAGTCGAGTTTGTTGCTTCCGATCCTTCGATGTCCGTCGTGACTCGATCCCCGAGGTCTGGCCCTACCGGCCTGATCCACGCCAGCGTGCGATACACCGGCGATCCGGGCACGCAAGTAGTCACCGCGCGAATCGGCGATCTGGAGATCCCATTCGAATACGAAGCCGTCGAGACACGGCCTCAGATCGTCTCGATCGCCAACAGCGCAACTCTCGACGAGGAGGCCGGAGTCGTCGCCGGCTCGATGGCAACGATCAGCGGCTCTGATTTGGCGGCCCATCCGTCCGGCGAATGGCCCTCCCCGCAGGTCAGGCCGCTGCCGCTCACTCGCAAGGGTGCCACAGTCTCGTTCGACGGCTTACAGCGAGAGTTCAGCGTGGCCGGACCGATCTATGCGATCACTCCTGACACCGTGACGGTGCAAGTGCCGTGGGAGGCGGCAGGTGCTTCGCGCGCCTATCTCAAGGTCCGCAACGGGAATCCGTCGGAGCAGTTCGTTTTCGAACTCGCTGAACTCGCGCCAGGCATCTTCCAATACGAGTCCGGCGGGCGTTCGTACGCGCTGGCCTTGCACCCGGACAGTTCAGCCGTGACGGCTGAATCTCCCGCCGCCACGGGCGGAGTCATAAGCATAGCGATGACTGGAAACGGCCCGGTCGTGATGCCGCCGAGGACAGGCTCGGCAGGCGGCTTCTCCAATGAGACGGTGACCACGCCGACCGTCTGGATCGGCGACCGGCAGGGGACCGTCATCTACTCCGGTCTGGATCCCGACTTGGCTGGGCTGTACTTGGTGACCGTCCAAGTGCCTCTCGCGGTAGCTCCGGGCGAGCATCTGCTGCGCGTGGAGTTCAATGGCGTTGCGAGCAACGAGGCACTGCTCCCGGTGAACTAGGCGGCGGTTACGGCATGCCCCCGTCCAGCAGCTCCGCCACCTCCGACAGGTACGGCACCCTGCCGAGCTTGCACAGCAAGGCGCCTGCAACGCAGCCGAATCGCATGGCGTAGCGTTCGCTGCGGCCTTGGGCCATCGCGAGCGCGAAGGCGCCATGGAACACATCACCCGCACCCGTGCTATCGGTCACCGTCACCGGAACCGCCGGCATCCGGCCGCCGCTATGGGCCACTCCGCGCTCGCCCAACGTTACGGCGGCCCACGCGCCGAATCCTTCGATTCGCCGCAGCATCGCTTCCACGCCGCCGCATTTCAGCGCCAAGTCTTCGTCAGCGATGACATGCGTGGCGACTTTGGCGATCTCCCAGATTTCGGGACGGTCTTGGTCCAGGTCATGGACGCACGGGATGCCTCGCTCGCGGGCGTGCGTCACGACGCGCATTCCGCCCTCGGGCCAGCGCCCGTCGATCAACACAGCATCGGCGCGCTCGATTGCCGAGTCCGGAATCCAATCTGCATCCGTCGGCATTCCGTCGCCGAGATAGGGAAACAAGTAGCGCTCGCCGCCAGGCTCGATGAACACCTCGCAGGTTGGCGTCGTTCCGGGGAACTTGCGATAGCCGGAAGTCTCGACTCCGGCCTCGGAAAGCAGCTGCTCGGTGCGCTCTCCCGCGAGATCGTCGCCGCGGCGGCTCCAGAACGAGGCCGTTCCCCCCAGCCGTACCACTGCCACGCCACCGACCGATGCGGGGCCTCCCAAGGCATCCCAGCGCTTGCTCGCGTTCTCGCGGTGCGCCTTGGGAGGGAAGCGGTCGACACACAGGCGCGTGTCGAGGAAGCCCATGCCGACACACAAGACATGCGGGGGACTGTTTCTGGCCATTGCGGAAAGCGGGACTGGCCCGCGGTTTGGAAATGGCAGTGTACCGACCTGGTCCGGGCTCGCTCAACCCGCCCCCTGCACGGCGCACGCAGGACTAGCTGCCCGCGCTGCTAGAGCACGACCCCGAAGCGCCCCCTGAGCAGATAAGCCGCCAGGATCGAGATCACCAAAAACCAGATCACCCAATGCGTTTCCAGCGCTCCGAATCCGATGTTGCGCGGCGGATATTCGATGCTCAGCCAGTCCACCGACTGTAGAGAAAAGCTAGCCTCTCCCGGAGCGAACAAGAACTTGTGCCACAGCGAACCGCTGCGGCTGCCGGAGACGTAGCGAGTCCCGGAGCCGACGGCGGCCGACATCTCGACGGAGCCGTGCGGCGTCTCGAGCAAGACCTGGCCGCTACCTTCCTCCACAGCGCGCAAGCGCCAGAACACTTGACGGGAAACCGCGGATCCGACAGCGACGCTGTCGACCTCGAGTGCGCCGCTGGCCGTCAGCGAGAGGTCGTGGCTGGGCAGCGTAGTTCTCACGGTGAACAGCGCCGATTCTCCGACTCGCAGGGGACGGTGACCGTAAACAGAGTCGAAGTGAGCAAAGAGCACAAGCATTGGCAGGCCCAGAACGAGTGCGGGCCGCAGCATATGACCGAGATAGCGCGCATTGTTGAGAAGCAGGTTGCCTTGTGCCCGGAACAGTAGCCGGGGCTCGTCTGAGTAAAGGCGCATTTCGAGCAGGCAGGCTTGCATGCGCTTCTTGGCGCGTTCGATCGCCTGCTGGTTGGACGTCTTGCCCACCACCCAGAGCATTCCGATGCCGAGCAAGACCGAGCAGAATGCGAGGCCGACTAGCGGATTGAACGCGCCGAAGATCTTCGCGAGAAACGAAACTGCAGCGCGTAGGAGCACTTTGTGGGTCGCGTTGAGGATTGCAACGAGAGGGTCGGTCTCGGACCTAGTCGATATAGCCTAGGCCCTGCAGCTTGCTCATGATCTCCTCGTCCGAGGCACCCTCCTCGATTTGGGCAAGCTCTTTCTCAATCACGTGCACGACAAACTCCTCCGGGGAGGAATAGCCTGCGGCGTCTGCGCAGCGCTTGACGCGCTCGAACAGGGATTTGTCCAGTTTGATGGATGAGGACGAACCGAACATGCCAAGCTCTCATCATACGCTGGCCGGCTAGACAGCTTTGCTGTTGTGGGCCCGATCTCTCGTGGGAGAGCTTGTGGTTTCTGGGAGTTGGCCGATCCGGGACAGCAGACGCCGCATCAGAGCAGGCTCGCCAAGGCCGGCGCGGCGTCAGCCGCAATCGCCGCAACCGCGCTTGCGCTGAGGTTGGACAGGACCGGGACTTCCGCGAGCACTCGGGCGCCGCCGTAGCGCTCGATCGCAAGACGGTTCTCGGCGTTGGGCTCGCCCACCATGACCACGCCGGCAACGTCGATTGACCGTCGCGCCAGTTCCGACACGGTCAGCGACGTGTGATTGATGGTGCCCAAGCCCGACCTAGCGGCGATGACCACGGGCAGGGAGAGCGCTCGGATCAGGTCGGCCATCATGGCGCTCTCGTTTAGCGGCACCAGCAAGCCGCCGGCTCCCTCGACGATCCAGTAGCGATCGTCCGGCAAGCCCTTTGCCGTGCGCAGGAGGTCGGCCATTTCGATGGTCTGCCCTGCCAGTCGAGCTGACAGGTGGGGCGAAAGCGGGCGGGGCAGCCGTACGCCTACGTCCGCGATTTCTGCGGGGTCGCACGCGGCCAGCCGCCGCACTTCTGCCGTGTCGTCGTCCTCTTCGATTCCCGTCTGGACCGGCTTCCAGTACCCGACCTTGGCGCTTCGTCGCAGCGCGGAGACCAGCAGCGCGGACACCACGGTCTTGCCGACCCCCGTATCCGTGCCCGTAACGAAGACTCCCCGCATCATGCCCTCCGTTCAAGCGCTCGCTTGATGCTGCCGGCCACCCCAGCCAAGTCTGCGCGGCTCAGGTCCGCGTTGAGCGAGACGCGCAGACGGGCCGTGCCAGCCGGCACGGTCGGCGGCCGGATCGCGCGCACGTCGTAGCCTTCGGCCTGCAGTGAAGCCGCGGCTTGGACGGTGGCGCCGCTGTGACCGACGATCAGCGGCACGATCGGGGCATTCGAAGGGGCCAGCTCCAGCGCCTCCCGCAGCAACGTCCCGTATTCCAGCACTCGGGCACGGCGCTCTGGTTCGTCCTGCAAGAGGTCCAGGGCCTCGTCGATGGCTTCGGCCAAGGCTGGCGGCGGCGCGGTCGAGAACACAAACGGCCGGGCGCTCTGCACCAAGAGCTGGATCGCCCAACTCGGGCCGCACACAAACGCCCCTCCGACGCCCAAGGCCTTCCCGGCCGAGTTGATCGACAGGAACACGCCATCCCCGCAACCGGTCTCTTCGATCAATCCGCTGCCGTGCCGGCCATAGATCCCGACGGCGTGGGCTTCGTCGACGACCAGCGCGAAACCGTGCGCGGCTTGCATCTCGCGAAGCCGCTGCAAGGGCGCGATGTCTCCGTCCATGCTGAACAGCGACTCGGTGACAACGAAGCGCTGGCCCGAGCACGGCTCGGACTCGAGCAGTCGCGACAGCGCGTCGCAGTCGCGATGGGGATAGACGACGTGGCGCGCCCTCGACAGGCGCATCCCGTCGATCAGGCTGGCATGGTTTAGCTCGTCCGAGAAGATCACGTCTTCGCTCGCCGGGAAGGCGGAGAGCACGCCTAGGTTGGCGGCCCATCCGCTGCCCAGATAGAGCGCTGCCGGAGTGCCCTTCAGCCGCGCGAAACGATCCTCGACCGCCTCGAACTCGGCCCTGTGCCCGCGCAGCAGGCGGGATCCGGTGGAGCCGACGCCAAGAGACCGGACAGCTTCGGCCAGGCGGCGGCGCATGCGCGGATGCCGCGCGAGCCCGAGGTAGTCGTTAGAGCACAGGTCGAGCCCGGCCGGTAGCGCCAGCGAGCGTAGCAGGCTCTGGTCCTGCAACGCGGCGAGTTGCGCTCGCACGCGCTGTTCGAGAGCCCGATTGGTGTTCACCATGGCCGCCGCGACTGGCTGTTGCAGTTCCTCGGGCGACGAGCTAGGTCTGCGGCGCAGCAGCCGCAGTCAGCGGGTCCTCGCACAGGCGCATCCCCATCTTCTCAAGCAGCTTTTCGTCGTCGCTCGCTTCGGGGTTCGGAGTAGTCAACAGCCGCTCGCCCAGAAATACGGAATTCGCGCCGGCCAGAAAGCAAAGGGCTTGCCCCTCTTCGGACAGTTCCATGCGGCCCGCCGACAGGCGCACGATGGATGCGGGCATCGCGATGCGGGCGGTCGCGACCACGCGCGCGAAGTCGAGCGCGCCGACTGGCGCCCGCCCACCGAGAGGCGTGCCTGCCACGCTGACCAGGCTGTTGATCGGGACGCTCTCGGGTTGGGGATCCTGGCGCGCTAGCTGCAACAGTAGGCCCAGACGATCGTCGACGCTCTCGCCCATGCCAATGATCCCGCCACAGCAAACCGTGACGCCGCTGCGCCGCACGCGCTCGAGAGTGTCGAGCCGCTCTTGGTAGCTGCGTGTGGTGATGATCTCTCCGTAGAATTCAGGGCTGGTGTCGAGGTTGTGGTTGTAGGCGGTCAGGCCCGCTTCGGCGAGGCGGTCCGCCTGCCGCTGTGTCAGCATACCCAACGTGCAGCAGGCTTCCATGCCCAGTTCACGGACGCCGCGCACCATCTCGACGACGCGCTCGAACTCTTCACCTTCGGGGGCCTCGCGCCACGCGGCGCCCATGCAGAAGCGAGTGGCGCCGCCCGCCTGCGCGGCGCGCGCCTTGTCCAGCGTCTCCTCGACACTGAGAAGGCCCTGAGCCGCCAGCCCGGTGTCGTAACGGGCCGACTGCGGGCAGTACGCGCAGTCCTCCGGGCAGTGACCGGTCTTGATGCTCAGCAGAGCGCAACCCTGCACCGCTTGCGGGTCGTGGTGGGCGCGGTGGGCGGTTTGGGCCCTGTAGAGCAGCTCCGGCAGTGGCAGCTGATGCACTTGCCGAAGCTCGTCCAGGGTCCAGTCGTGACGGATCATCTAGACCCATTATCGTATTCGGCTGAGGCCGAGTCGGCGAAGGCGCGGCTCGCCGATCGCCACAATCCACAGATCAGCCTGAGGGAGGCCGAGAAGAGGGACTGGGAATGAGAGGATCACACACCTTTGCGGGCAGCGGTCGGCAGGAGGAGGGGCAACACCCCATGAGCGTTAAATTGTTTGGCGCTAGTCAAAGTGCGACGCCAGTTGAGGCT
>JAPPMG010000014.1 GCA_028819215.1 Bryobacterales bacterium | reverse complement strand
AGAGGTCTGCAAAACCTTTATTCGTGGGTTCGATTCCCACCCGCGCCTCCATCCCATAACTCGTTGACTAGGCGTTAATTAACTGTATTTTCAATCACTTACGAATGTTATGGCGCGTGCCCCACGCGTTCTGTTCGAGAGCAGTCGAGAGCTGCCGGGGCCATTCGAGAGCACCTGAAACGCAAGAAATGGTCCCAATATGGTCCCGCCCGCCGATGTCGCGTACGGCCTTGTAGCTGAGATGCGCTGGACTGCGGTGTGGGGAGCGCTCTGGCCCCGCCGGTGTGTCGGCCTTCCTGCGTCGGCCATCCCACCCGGTTCTGGAACTTTCTGAGGGACGAGGGCTTCTGTGGCAGTGACTGTTTCGCTGGGGAACGCACCGTGCATCCTAGTCGCCCCGTGAGTGTTTCGCCATTTCATTTCCGCCAAGACAGCGGCAGGTGGCTGTTTCGGTCGCCTGACCATGGTCTGCTACTGACTCTTGGGCAATTCGACACCAGAAGGGCCCGGCCAACTCTGAGCTACAGGAGTACGACGCGGCAACGTTCGAGAACCAGCCCGAGTCTTGGAAGCGAGTCGATCGGGTCGAGCGCTCGGTCCGCCGTAGAGAAGGCGATCCGGAACTCACCGAGGGGAGCAGCAGGCGCCCGTGGCGAGCTGCTGCTCGAGGAAGACGGCGATGTCCTAGCACTGGTCGGTCCGTCTGGTCTCTTGGGTCTCGTCCCCGTGGTCGCCGCCTCTCCACAGTCCGGCTAGGACGCCTGTCTCGGGATAGGCGAAGACCGCCGGCGAGTGGACGATGCGTGCCCTAGACGGGTGGGCGACCGGGGTCTCGATCACATCGATGCGGAACCGCGCAGTGCCGTCGTCGCCGGCAGACCCGTCATTGCAGCCTGCTAGTTCCTCCTCCTTGCGTATCGAGGCGGTCCCGGAGTAGTAGACGAGGATCTTGCCGTTGCCTCCCGCTCCGGAGACTACCGAGTGGGTGTGCGAACCACGGCACGTCTGGACCGCGCCCACTTGGACCGGCCTCCTCAAATTGCTGAGGTCGAGGATCCGGAGCCCGCGAAAGCGCTCGGAGCTCGCTTCCTCGTTCACTCCTTGGAGACCGCAGTCGAGCCGTCCGTGCGTCTGCTCAACCCACATTATCAACAGCTCGCCAACGATCGGGACGTCGCCCTGTTCCCCCGGGCAGACCACCGAGCTAAGCAGTTCCAGCCGTCCGCCTCGATCTACTTGGCACTAGCCGCCTTGCGGGGGTCGGCGGCGGCCGTCGCTGACGGCGGGATCGCCTCCGAATCGGCAGCCGCCATCTTGCGCCTGACGGGACTTCGTCGGCCGGGTGTCCAGACCGGCAACTGGTTAACTCTAGAGCAAGCCCAGAAACGTCTGGCCGAGCCTGACTCGGCTGCGAAAACGGCTTACGGGATCGTGTCTCGCTCGGGTTGCAGGTGGGGTGCAGCCTCAGGCGGGGGAGCTCGTCGGGCTGGAGTTTGCCAATGTGGCGCCGCGCGAGGGCCGCCGGGCGATCGTCAATCTTGTCGGCAAGCACCGCCGCGTCCGCACTGCACCGATGCCGTCCTAGGCAAGACGGCTCTCGACGCCCGAGTCTCCACGGAACCCGTGGTGCGACGCGTCTCGAAGAGAGGACGCATCGGGCCTAGACCGATCACGCCGCAGCGGGGCTTCGAGGCGATCGTCGCCTATGCACGCCGAGGCGATCTGGCAAGATCACCCCCTCGACCGCTGAGGCACCATCACCAACGTCGGGCACCTCGGTCACGCCCCGCTCGAGCAGATCCAAATCTCGCCAGCGCATACCTCCATCCAGACCACCGAACGCCACGTTGGATTGCGCCAGAACATACACGACGCGCTGTGCGATCGGAAAGGAATGGTGGGCGGGGACGGGTAGAGGGATGGCGGCTATCGCACAGCGGCGATCTGCGAATCCGAGCGCCGAGTGGTACAACAACTATTCCGATGAAAAGCAGTAGCGTGAACCCTCCCTCTCGAACGAATAGAATAGGGGCGGTCGAACACGCATGGTGTGTAGAACGTTCTGAAGGGCCAACGAGACTACAACGGCCCGGCCCAGCGATCTTCAAGGAATCGGAGGGAGAAACGATGTTAGGTGTCTTCCGCATCAAGTGCTCTCACATCTTGGTCATTGGGGTTGCACTCAACCTTCTCTGTTCGAGTTGTCAGAGCCCTTCCCCTCAGTCTGAAGCGCCCACGGAACGCACCTTCTCGTCCACACCCACCACACGGAAGCCGGACATTCCAGATATCCCCGTCAAGCCAATAGCGGAGATCGCCAAGGAACTGGATCGTGACGCCGGCTTCGTGCTCGCCGGCGCCTACGTACTCGACTTGGAACCCAACAGGGTCGTGGAAGGCCGCCGGACTTACGGGACAGTCGGCTACCTCTCAGTGGGGCAAATCGTATTTCTCGACGGGTGTGACACCCAGATCACGGCTTATCGGCCGTCGATGAATCCGCTAATGAGTAGCGTGCGCTCAGAAGCGATCGAAACATACTGTAGGGTCACTACATCCTCCGGTATTGAGGGCCTAGTTAGAGTTGACCGCGTGGCCCGGCTCAAGAACCGCGTTGCAATCGCAACCGGCGATGTGGAGATTTCGGTGTTCGCAGAGAGTCCTGATCCACTACCTTCCCAGTCGATCGGAAGATTCTCCCGGACCGAGGGGACGTACGTCGAGATCCTTGAGGAGTCCACCAAGTATTTTCGGGTCCGTATGCCGTGGAGCGATCCTGAGGATACAGAAGGCTTCCTGATGCGAACGTCGGAGACGTCCTCGTCCTACGCTGTTGTCGACGAGACTCTGCGAGTTGCGGTGCCGGTGTCGTTCCGGCCCGCGGTAACGAACGCGATCGAGCGCATCGAAGAGATCTCTGGATTGCCACTGAAAGAGATCGTTCGTCTCCTTTCGACCCACAACAGCCAAGACATCAAGGTCGCGGATCTGTCTTCACTTTTGTGCGGCTTGGATGCCAAGGCATTCGCGGAGCTTGGTTTCAGCGCTCTGGGCAGTGGGGCCGGCATCAGCGCTCAGTTTCGGTTGTCGGAACCCGGAATTAGCCACTCCTACGCCCTCGAAGTAATGCAAGTCGGCGACACGGATCTCCGCACGTTTGCAATGGTGGAACGTCTTCGGTGCCGTGGGGCGCAACCTGACCGGATGGACTCGTTTGGGATTGCAGGGAAGCCGTCGAAAACGACGGAGAACGAGTTCTGGTTCACTAGGAGCGCCCAAGATGATCCTCCGGTCCGCCAAATCGGTCGCCAAGCGATGTTCACGATTGCCGGCAACGATGCCTATTACGATTTCGAGCGAATTCGAGGGTATCTAGTAGCGGCAGCTGAGGACAATGCCTGGTTGGATTCGGTCGGGCCGTGGGAACGCCAGATCATCCTCGATCACATACTGACGAAGGTGGCTTTTGTCTCCGCTAACGCACGCTGACGGAACACTAGAGTGTGCTTGAACGTTACGGCGAGTATCCGCTGGCACAGTTCGAAGTGTTTTGGGGTGGATGCCCGTCGCGATAGCATGCACGGCGACGAGCGGTGGGTCACGAGTCCCAATGCTGTTACCTCGCTCCGGCTCAAGATGGGAAAGGAACACGAGCAGATGCTCGGGGACGAGATTCTCGAAGGCAAGCGCCGCCATGGGCTTCGTTCTACGAGAGAGCGCAGCTGCAGTGCGATCAAATCGCGGTAGCTGAGGGTCGTGTGACGGCTGGCTCAGCCGACTGGGCACGCAAAGGCACCTATATCCCGTGGTCCTTGCCATCGGCTGTAGCCTATCTTGAAGCACTTCTATCGCACCCGGTGCGGATCGTGCGTAGATCGCCGCTCCAAGGTCTAGCGTGGAAGTGAAGCGCGAGAAAACACCGATCATAAATGAACAACCCTCGACTCCTCACTAATCACTAGAGCGGGCATCGGCAATCTCATAGAAGGGTAGTGCTCGCATGAATCGACCCGGCACACCCAAGGTCTTATACAAGCAATGGTGCACGTCCAGCGTCTTGACTCTGTCGACGACCGAGGAGGCCGGTCCGCTTAGGCCTATGGATTGAAGCTCTCTGGCAGTGACGTTCGGAACCTTGTGGATGAACCAAGTCAACAGGGGCTCCGAGTAGTCAATCTCACGAGTTTTGAAATGCGAAAGGAACTGGGACGCGAGCAGGACTCCGACGCCGAACTCCCGACCTTGGAGCAGAAGTTGGCGCATGACATCGAAGTTGTACCTCATGATGTTGTCAGCCTCGTCGACGAGAAGCATCGAGTCTATGAAGCGAAGCTGTGGGTTGGTGCCGACGTATGGCCTTTTGTCCAAGTTAGTCACGTATTCGTAGTACAGGTTGAGGAGCAGGACGAGCACCATGTTTCGCTCTTTGTCGCCTACTCCGAGCGGCGCGAGATCGATCACCGTGACGCCGGTGAAGAACTCCTCAAAGCGTTCCGCATCGACATTGCTTCTCACAAATACCTCCAGATCGACGAGGTCGGAGAGAATGCTATAGGGGGCATCTACCCGATCGCCTACGATGCCAGCGTACTTGCTCAGCACGTCCGTCAACGTGGGTGATCCTGTGGCTTGCCCCTCGTATGCTTGCATGACTGCCGTCTTCAAGTGATTCCGCTGAACCGGCCCGATGCCGCCATAGATCTTGTGCAGGGCGTCTGCCAGGAACTTGAAACGACCGAGACGCGCAGCTCGCAGATGGTTGACTGTGGCCGGCAAATCGAACACATTGAGGGGGATCAAATGAGGGCTCACGACGCGCGCACCGACCGCTTCGACGAAGTCAGGCTTGGTGTAGTCGCGCTTGTAGTCGAAGATCAGGAACTTGGGCGCGTGCTCGCGGTTGCGTGCAGCCTGGCGCGTGAACTGGTATATCAAGGCCTTCGTCAGCTGCGTTTTGCCCGTTCCGAGATCGCCGACAATGCCAATGTTGAGTTGATTCAGCTGGGTGTTGCTGGGATGCAGGGAGTATAGCTTCCGCTCTCCAGCACTAATGCTCTGCCCGACTGCGAACCGAATCCCTTGGTCTTCCGCTGCCGCATCTGGCGTCGGGACAGGACCACTCGAGAGTGGCTCGGACTCCGGTTCGGCGGTGGGCCTTCGTCCGTCGTCGCCTCCACGCGGCGCGGCTGACTCGGATGGTGGTGCAGGCGGGGCTGGGCACGGTTCCGGCTGCTCTTGCCCTACAGCGGCGGCAGCGGGCCGCGGAGCCTGCGGCATTGGGGAGACCAAGGCTTGGATTCGCGCCTGTCGCAGGCGGCGGACAATCACGGGGTAGGGTTCATCAGGAAGCTGCTCGTGGCTGGACTCCCTGTTGCTGCTAAGCTCGATGGCGTAGACGGTGCCGCAGTGGCGAATTTCGTCGGCGCCGTCCCCTTCGCGAAACAGGACTTGAAGCCATTCGGCCCATCGCGACCGGTCGTCTGGCGAGGCTGTGATCGACTGGCAGCCGGACACGAACACCTCCTTGAGCATTTCCTGGCGAGGTGCTGCCAATGGCGATCCAGATTCGCTCTCGTTCAGGCCCGACTCTATGGCCGCCAGAGTCGACGCGAGTTGACTGATGGCCTTCTGGATTTCCGTCTGCGGCACGCCGGTACTCGTCCCGGCTGTCTTCACCTCGATGGCGTCAACGATCAGCACGCCGTCGTCACGGCGTAACGCGAGGAGATCGCAGCGTTCGTCGGAATCGGTCAGGCGGAGCCAGAGACGCGCCAGCTTCGTATCGACTGACACGAGGAGGGCGTCGGGATAGCGAGCCCGGTAGTCGCGGGCAGCAACCAGCATGCCCGCAAACCCGCGAACCCGGGCGGTGTCCGGCTGTGCGTCGGCGTTGAAGAGGTTAATGAGACCGTCTCCAAGCAAGGCGACGCCCTCTTTAAGGAGATCTTGGAGTTCGTTCGGGTAGAAGCGAAGATTGAATTCGTCCAGCGGCGGCCTGAGCAGAAGGGCGAGACGCTCGTAGCTGGCATCGTAGCAGACCGCTCTACGCCTTCCATCTTGCCTTTCTAGGATGCGGGCAACACGGACGCGGCTTGGCGAAGGGAGCGCGCGATCGGCGAAAAAGAACCAGAACGCTGCAGGCGACGGGTTCCCCATCGCCGTGTTGATGTGTTCGGCCATCCGCTCTGCATCGGCCGAAGCTTGTGGAGTGAGGCCGTCATCCACTCCTTGAAGTTTCCCGATCACGTCGTAGAACGAGCGGAACACCGATTCCTCATGGGACACCTGGAGTTCCACCTTGCGGCGGATGCCTTGGAACTCGATCCGCCGCCGGATCGCGAAAGGGCTCATCGGCAGCAAATTGATCCCCCCGGGCTGGTGGCGCATCGCGGTACTAGCCTCGTCGAACACCGCGACGATGTGGACGGGACGTTCCCGGAGATCCCGTAGACGGTCAGCAATGGGCTTGACCTCCTCGTCGACTCGTAGTTGCAAACGACCGGCCGCAATATGGTCCTCGATCTCGTCACGATCCTTGGTTGAGAAACGGCGAGCGCCAAGGAGGCGAGCTTCATGGTCCCGTGTGGCGTAGATGTCGACGAGTAGTGGAGCGCGCGGAACTGGACGTCCTCGCCCGCGCCTCAGAAATGTTAGTAGCGTGCTGCTCGCGTTCGGTGGGTTGATTAGTGCCAGCCGGAGAGGTCGGGTGTGGTTCACGTAGATGTGGGGAAACTGCCGAACGCAGTGGTTCAGGGACTCAACCCCGTCGCTGCCGCTGTAGGCGTTGCGCAGATTCTCGAAAACCGCAAGCCCGTGGTAGTTGCGCGCTACCGGAAGTGACTGTTTTCCGCCCTTGCCCGCGGGAAGGCTGGTGAGGTAGATGACGCCGAGGTAGTGTTCTGGTTCCTGGAGCTGTTCGAGTACGGCTTTGCGGTCCATCCCTTCGAGCTTCAGGCCCCGAGCGAGCGCGGCGATCCTCTCGTATCGCCACAGATGCAGCGGGTGCGTAGGAAGCAGAATGGCCTTCCAAGACGTCCTACGGTCGTTCAATGTGGTCTTGATTTGCACGACATCGAGTGTCGCTATGGCCTCGAACAGCAGGCGAGTCCAACCGGGGTCAATTCTGTGCATCGCTTGATGGTGCTGTGCCAGCTTGCCGTAGAACTGGTCCCAAGCCTGCAGGAGATCCTTGACCACGTCGCGTAGCGGGGACTGACCGGCGAGCCCGAGCATTGGCTGATGGATCAAGATTTCGAGATAGTCCAGCACCTTCTCACGGGCCACGACGATTCGGTCCCAAAATCCGCAGAGATCCACTTCTGTCACGCGCTCGGAAAGTGCCCTCTGCATCTCCCTGATGAGAGACCGAAGGTCGTATCGCTCCCCGTCGTGGGGAATCGATTCCTGCAACGGCTCGAACGGTGTCGGACTGAACTGCCGACAATTTCGGACAGCATTTTCAAGGGACACGGTCGGTGCTTCGAAGAACCCGCCCCAGACTTTCGGCTTACAGAAGTCGCGAACCCAGGTCAGGACTTCGCGCTCGATGTCGAATTCGAACTCAATCTCGTCCTCTTCGACTTCGTATCGGCCACTCGCGGAGTCATCGTTACCGTCGACTGCGTCGGTCAAGGCCGTCCAGACACTATCGACGAGGCGTTGCAACTCATCATCCCGGCCGTCGATCAGTAGCTCGCCTCCGTCGATCGCCACGCCGCGGTCGTCCCGAGTGCGTGGCTGCGGCGGCTCCTCCGTTCCGCTTGGCTCTGTCGGTTGGGAAGTCGGATTGAAGACTGCACGCGCCTCTTCGTAGTCGAGGCTGCTGTATGCATCGAAACTACCGATTCGGCGGATTTCCTCAGCGCGCTCGAGCACGTCTAGGCCCCGGCGTCGATCTTCGCCACTACGCTTTTTTACACGTCGGCGAACATCTTCGAACCGCCCCCCGGTCATCTTTGCGATTTCCTGAGTCAGGTTGAAGTTCTGCAGAAGGCGATTCGCGATGGCGCTTGGCGCATTCAGGAGGTTGAGATCCGGCAGAAGACCGAGTCGTGGCAGTGCGCGCATCGGAGCGCCGAGCTCATCGCCAGTCCGCGCTTCGTGCCAAGTGGCGAGAAATGCCGCGACACCGCTCAGCGACACCAGCGGCGACTGCTCGGAGCTTTTCGCTAGGACCTGCAAGAGGGTTATCTGCGGCACGGTGGATGCCAATCCGGCCTGTTCCTGCCGGGCCCATAGGAGAAGCTTCAAGGCAAATGCGCGGGTGTCTCCTCGCGGGAAGTGCTCGAGGGTGCTGACTCCTGGGTGTCGGCCCGTGGCCAAAGCGATGATGCTCGAGTGGACTTGTGGTTCGTTCCTCCACTTTGCGGCGACATGAAGATCGGTCGTAACGTGACCGACGGCGAGGCCGGAGGCAGTGAAGCGATCACGCAGGTCCGTATCGGAGAGGCCATAGCCGACGAGGGCGAGCGAAATGCCCTCTGCATCTCCCACCTCCTCACGTAGCCCCTCGACAAAGCGCTCTATGTCCATTGGTGGAAGCTGCTGACAGAAGAAATTGCCACCCGCGTTCACGACCGAGGCAACTTGAAGTGCCGCCGCTTGGGCAATGTAGGCGTCCCTGTTCATAGCACTCCCCCGATGTCTCGCGAACAAAGAACGAGACCGTCGGAAGGTTCGATTGCGAGATTGAGGCCTTTCAGCCGGTCCGCGAACGCGTCGGCGTTGCGCTGTAGGTCCGCCTCGTCGAATCCAAAATGGCCCTGCTGCTGCAACTTCTCAGATTCGGTCACGGCACCTCCAACGACCATGCCCCATGTGTCTCTGAGTCGAACGCAGGCCTCGTCGAAGGTAATGGCGTTGGCTGAGTCGCGGTCCAGTATGCTCAGCATGAGCACGCGGAGTGTGTCAGGCTGGAGTTCGAAGTGCTTCTGCGACACGTTCGATGCTCTGGGCTGGACGTAGCCCATGCGAACCGCGAAGTCGCGAAAGTGCTCCTCGAGGAACCGGAAATCGTACTCTCCGTTCCTCCGGCGGAACAGACCGTCGCCAAGCGGGTTGGAAGTGAACCGGTCGGCGGCAGCGAGATCTCGGTAGGTGCGTCGCACCGTCTCCCTCAGTCGGGCGTAGCAAGCTTGGCTCTGTGACCGGATTGGTCCGTCTTTCTCACCCGTGAAATCGAATAGGAGGAGTGGGTTAGCCGCCCGGACGGAGGCTGTTCTGAGCAGATGGCCCATGAGCCAAGCCAGCAGGCCCAGCACGAGATACTGTATTCGTCGATAGCGGCTATAGTCAGGGAGGTTCTCACATAGGCGGGCGAGTGCGGCGGTCTGCACTCGCATCTTCCCGGCGACCTCGCCGATGCGCTCATCGGACAGCGTTCCGTAGTCCGAATCGTATTTTTGCGCAAGGCCGGAACTCTCGCCTTCGACGTCGCCGAGCAATGGCTTTATGAAGCGCTGGAGGGTGCCTGGCGGCTCTGCTGCTACCTTGCGCGCGAAGTCGATAACCGTCTTTCCTTCTTGCGTCGACGCAAGCACAGTGGCCACGAAGTGACCGGCGTAGCCGTCGGTCCGGCTCGCCTTGGTCAGCAGAAGTGGCGATATGAAGGTATAGTCGTTGCCTTTCGGCCTGTAGGGCTTGAATGCCGGGAACATGGCGGCGT
The DNA here is from genome assembly GCA_028819215.1 of Bryobacterales bacterium. Lineage (GTDB taxonomy): Bacteria > Acidobacteriota > Terriglobia > Bryobacterales > UBA6623 > VXMF01. The sequence continues at coordinate 11,025 of JAPPMG010000014.1, read as the reverse complement.
CGTTGTCGACGACTCCATTCACCTGCACACGAAGCAGTTCAACATCTGCCTGCGTCATCTCATCCGCAATCAGCCCGTCGCTCCGGAGGCGTTCGACCACCGCCTCGGGCGTGTAGTCACCGATGAGACCCTTGGTCGCCGTCGTGACGGCCACCTTGTTCAACAGCTCGTTGGCGTACACTTCGTCGGTTAATGAGATGAAGAACCCCGCGGCAAAGTGCGCGGGCTTCATTCGTAGGGGCTCGTAGCCGAGAGCTTCGAAGTGAGCCTGTTTCTTGTTCATTTCGTCACCAAACGGATCACAGCCGACGAGTGCTGAGGTAGCGGTCGAAGCCAGTCGACATCTTGACCGCGCTTGAGGCCACATACTCTGCGTTGTAGATTAGGTACTCGGGCAGCGGCGTCGTTTCCAGGCGCCGGAGGCGGTCGACAAAGGTATCTAGACGATTCAACTCGCCTAGGTTGATCAGATGCCGGGGCAGGCCTTGGATCATGGCCAGTAGCGTCCGGAACAGGGCGGCATCAATGCGGAGCGAATCGTCCATGGAGCCGTTACCCCTCGCACGCAGGATCAGATGGTCCGGCGCGTATGCGAAGGCGTCCTTTAGCGCTCCGGGTGGTTCGGGCCTTTGGATGCTGAGAAGGTGGCTGGGAATGCACTCGCCCGCCACAAAGCTCCTGGTAGGTTGCTCGTCGAGACGGTGGCCGATCCACAGGCAAAGCTTGTCCTTGATTCCGTCGAAGCGATGGGGAAAGTAGCAGCGGTTGATCGCCTCGACGATCAGGCCTAGGTGGTCTGCGTCATCGGCCGGATCGCGCAGGATGCTGTGAAAGCGGGCGTGAGACCCGGGGTCAAGCTCGAAGACTCGCTCTCCGCCCTCCGAGTGTTCGAAATAGAAGCGTCGCTTGAGAGCCAGGAAACGGTCGCGGTACCTGTCACGGTCACCGATGGCCGAACCCATCGCCGAAGCCGGGGACGGCAGCGGATCGGGCGGCTCACTAACAGCGAGCCACTCATCTGGATGGATTCCCTGCGGATCCTCGAGGCGCCGGTCTATATGCGGATGCGAAACTGCAGCGGGATCGGCGACGGACCGAAGCGCGCTGCTCAGGGGGAATCGCGAGTCGTTGGCGAACAATCTTTCGGAGTACCAGGCCCGCACGACGCCTGGGGGATCCTCGCCCTCAGACGCGCTGAACAGCAGCCGGGCGGTCAGAATCCACAGTTCGCGTACGGTCGTGCGCCGACCGGACGATATTACGCGCTCGTACAGATCGAAGAGCCTCTCCTGGACCGTTGGGTCGGAAAGGCTCTTGAAGTTGAACGCGAAATTCGGCTCGCTCCCCGCCTCCGCGTGCATCCGAACCGCAGGATCGCCTAGCATCCTCTCGAGTAGACGGCGCGCAAAGTCACGGGAGAGCGGATTGCGGAGCGACAGGTCGACGAGGAGCAACGAGCCTCCAACTGAAGGGTCTTCGGCAGAGATGGCAGTCAATCGCGAATTCCATTGCTGCTCAATCGCCTCGGAAACGCTTGGCAGGGCATCGGGTAGCTTCTGGCGGAGCATGTATAGCGGGTACTGATTGATGGCGAGAACCATGTGCTTACCTGCGTTCTCCGTCTCTCGCCACCGCTCGACAATGGGATCCACCCCTTCTTCGCTGTTCATGATCGCTGTTGCGTCGAAGGCGAACTCGAAACGATCGACATCGCCTTCGAGCCTGCGCTTGATGGCTCTTGCGAGGTGGGTCTTGCCGTCGCCGGCATTGCCTGTCAATACGATCGACAGGCCCTCCCGGGCGCGTTCGACCAGATAGTCCTCAAGGGGGGTCTGAAGATGCAGAGACTGGAACTCCGCATCCGTCAGACCCTCCGAAACAGCTTTAGATCCTGCGCGGGCGAGCTTGCGCCAGAACTCCAGTCGGCTCTGGTTCCCGGAGTCGCCGCTGCCACCGCCCGCGGCTCCGCCTTCGCCGGTGTCCGGCGACATCGGTTCGCGCAGAGGAATGGCTGAGCTCAGGAGCCAGGGACGGGTCGCTCCCAAAGCCTCCCAACTGGAGTCGTGTGCAAGACGGCTCGACAGCCACCGCTGCCGCCAGAACTCTGCAATGCGCTCGGTTGCATCGGCGCAGGTATCCGGCGCAGCAATGTAGGAGGGAAGACCGGGCTGGTGACCGCAGAGGTAGAGGCCTGCTTCAGAGAAGAGGGGCACGCCGTAAATGCGTCTCTCCTGATGATGCTGCATCGTGAAATCTGCGTGGAAGCCGATTGCATCGAGTCCCGAACGCAGCTTGCGCAAGCGGGGGCTCGCGCCTTCCCCGAACACACTGTTCACGTCCCGGTAGCCGCGCCTGCGTTGCAGTACCCCTTCGAGGGCACGTACCGTATCGTCCGCGAACTGGACTGTCCCATAGCCCGATGTGTTGCCGAGATAGGTGTAACGGATCTCTTGCTGATCCGGCGCTATGACGCCAGCGGGAAGTCGAAGCCGCTCATACTGGCTGCTGCCGTGCGAGAAGAGGCTGGTCGTGCCGAGCCAGACCAAGGTGTTGTCGGGCACAACGCGAGCGTTCTTGAGCTGCGAACGGATGATGGTGGGCTCACTACCGTAGCGGCGCTGGTTGTCCGAGGCCACTTGGGGGCTCAGCAGAAGCAACGCGACGAGCTTTCCGCCCAGAATTCGATTGTATGGAGCTACCGCACCACAGGTGGTGATCTCGAGAAGGTTTGTGCCAATACGGCGACTCTTGATCGCAGCCAAGGCAGAGTTGATGGCGGTCCGCACCTCCTCTTTCTCCATGGTGACAAGGGCGGTTGCTGGATCCGTGAGGGAGGCGAGGTTGGCGGTGAGAACCCGCCGGGCGTCGAGGAGGCGTGCGAGTTCAAACGCTCGCTTCTTCCGGACAAGCATCCGTCGCGAGTCTTGGACGGGAGCGTTGGACGAATGCTTGGCCTCTAGGTCGAGAAGGTCGTCATCGACCGGGACCGCTGCGTAGACGGCATCCGTCGCAATCCCGGCGTTGCCATTGCCGTGACCCGCGAGTGCGTCCTGTCGACGCGAGGCAAACTCCCGGCTGAGGTGCCGCAGACGCTCGACAACCGCGAGTGTAGGCGCGGCGATTTCCTCGTTCGTTGCGAGTCCTTGACACGCAATCTCATCGATCGCATCAGAGACGCCCTCCAAGAGCCAGTCCGATACGCACCCCAACGTTGCTCGCTTAATCTCCGTCGATGGATCCTTGTCGAGCAGAAAGTCTGGCCGCAGCCATTGGTAGATACCTTGGAACCGAAGTCCTGGGTCGCTCGCTTCACGCGCCGCTCGCTGGTCATGGGGTGCGAACAGGGTCGTCAAGGCAACCACGAGACCGGAGGAGCTCCAGCCGATGGCGCGGTCCCGTGGCAACAGTTGAACCGCGCAATTGCTAAGGGCGGCGATTCCGATGACCGGGTGAGCCTCGTGGGCGGCATCCCGAACAAGGTAGAGGATCTTGCGCCCAGGTATCGGCGTCTGAGGTATCGACCATGTGTATCGGAAATACCGCCAGATGTCGCGCAAGAGCAAGCCCGTGTGGTCGTCGCGAATGTTGGCATCCACAAGCTGAAGATATGGGTTGATAGCGGATCGAAGTGCTTCGATTCTTGCCGGGTGATCGGCGGGGATCTGTCGCGCTACGGCGAGCCGTGCTTGCAGCTCGGCCCCGTCGGCGATGAGCGTGCGAATCGGTCTTCGCTTAGAAGACGCGCGAGGACGCTCCATCCTCCGTATGAATTTGCGGACATTCGCATCGGAGAACTGCTGCAGGACGCGTGGTCGGAGTTCCTTGCGGATTGCTTCCTTGCGTCGACGTACCTTGGCTGGATCGGAAGCTCGGTCGTCTTGGGGGTGCGGCGAGTGCAGTTCAAGACCGTATCCGCTCTCCACGAGTTTCCAGCGCAGCTGCGCGAGATCGCCGAGCACGCGGACGCATGCGGTGTACTCGTCGCGCTGGCCGTTCAGGTCGGGCAACTCCGAGGCACGGGTCGTCTCGGCCTGGACAAGCGAGCTGATTCGTCCCGGGTCGCCGGCTGCCTGGCGATCAAGCATCTGCCGGGCGAAACTGAAGAACCGTCTTTCAGCGAGACCTTCGAGTCTGGGTTCGAGCGGGACAATCATTGGAGGATCTTAGTTGGCAAGAAACCACAGAACCGCTTCTTGCCGACGGTAATTCAAGGCAGCCCGACGGACCCGTGGAAGGCCGACTCTGAATTGTACTCTTCCAACAAGCTACTCTCTTCGAGTGCATGATCCGCAAGCGTGTAGTCCGGCAGTTCCGATCCCATATAACCGACCGGGCCAATGCCGGCAGACTTGAGACGCCGCCGGGTCTCACGACGGACCTCGACCAACCTCACTAGCTGCGAGATGATCTTGGAAAGCATTCGCGCCACAGTGCATCAGAAAGTTCCGCCATCCCGTCTTGGACATCAAGATAGAGTTCTCCAGCGGACCTTTGGCATCAATTTCCAAGTCTATGCTTGTCAGACGCAACTTCGAGTGCTGGACTAGCGCACAGTCCTGTTCGAGTATCGGCGACGGAAGGGACGATTGGGCGGCCTATGTCATCTTGAAAGACGCCTGAAGATCCGTCGCTGAGACATCTACCGTAGCTAACCTCGCTGGCCTCCACTGCCTGAGGTATTTCATCGTTCATCCGGGCCGCAACGGATCCGGAGAGATGGAGGATGTTGCCTTAGCTGCGACACCGTTGCTGTGCCGCAATTGCCCGATCTCTGGGCGGAGATTTTCTAGAAGATGGACTCGTAGTATCTGCGGGTCACCACCGCTTCGGCGAACCGGTTGGGCGAAGGCTGGACCTCTGCGCGCAGGTACTGGCGTTTCTCCGCCACGCGGTCCGGACCATTGCTCACGGGCAAGCGCCTACATGTCATGCGCGGAAGTGATTCTGACCGTGCGAGGTGTCATCTATTCGCATCAGCCGACTTGGGGCGTTTCTTGCGTTGTCCTACAGAATTGACAGCCGACAAGCACGTTCCAGCGAATTCCTCCACCTCGTTTGTGAACTGCTGACATAGCTCCAAGGACACCCAAATCTCATTCCACCAACCGCCCTTAGCCCTCGAATACTCGAATCCCTCCTTCAAGTTATGTCTAAGGCGGTTCACTGTTCTCCGCCTACTTGGTGTTCCTGCCCCGTGAACGATGAGGTTCCTAAGGTCTCGCAAGTCTTTCATCGCAGGCCACGCTTTGTCACGCCCTACGTTGAACACCTCGGATTTCGTCAAATAGGTGGCGTACGCCTCAATCCCGCTGCCCCTGAGGTCGTCGGGAGCGAACCGTAGGCCGTTCGATTTCATGGCCCGACTTGCACACTCTCGAAGATGAACCTCGAGAATCGTATGGAGAAGGGTGACGACAGCATACGCGGCAAACCGGGGCAGCCGGAATCCAGCCTCGTGTTCCAAGATGTCCTGACGCACGCTGTGCTCAACTATGTCTATGGCACGGTTCTGCTCGAGTTTCCGGAGTTCTGCCCGCTTGCGAGCCTCGTACTCTGGAATAGCATCTCCGAGCACCGACAAAAGAGACCTCACTCCGGCTAGGCGGTCTTTCGTCTTTATCTCGATTTCGTCAATTCTAATGGGCATGGAAGAGCACAATCCGTCGTCGAAGCAACCGGTTTCACTTCTAAACGTAGCAAGCGGAATGGCCGCCCAGACTCTCGCACCTGCGTGTCGTTAGAATTGTGACCGACTTCGCCAGAATCTGGAGCGCCCACCGTCTTGCGGCTCCCGCAGCATATGCCACCAGGCTCACGGAATGCCCGTTCGCCGAAGTAGGAAGTAGGGCGACGGATGCCACGCTAGTTCTGGTGGCGTGCAACCCGGGCAACGGGGTGAAAGTTGGCTCGAACGCATAAGCGAGGTGGAATGAATGCGGATTCGTCGCCCCTTCGACTCGAGTTCAGACCCGCCCATCAATGGGCTGGCGCTCCATCGTGATCAGCATTCAGGAGCGTCTGAACGGCGGCGGCACAGGACTTACAGTTGCAGGTAATGCAGGCGTCGAGGACTGGGGAATGAATGTTGCGCTCAAGAGTGTGCACAATCTCTCTTGACTGTCGTTTGTGCAGGCTGTTAGTAGGGTCGCCCTGATTGCCGCGATGCGCAGGCTCATTGTCTTGGCTGACACCCTGCTGCACGTAGACCGCCACCGGGTGCCCGTCCCCCATCTGGGGAGGTGTCGACGTGAGCACATCGGCTACCCACCCCGATTTTGTCGCCGAGGCTGAATCGCCCTTGACAACCAACGCTGATGAATTGAGGAATCGCCGGACGCTTTAGGGGAGCGGTCCGATGCTAGGGCACCGGTCAGCGCAATCTAGGCCACCTGTCCCGATTCGGACCCGCAGGAAACAAATGCCGTAAGGATCGAGACAGGAGCATTCTGAAATCCCTGCGCCGCCTCGTCTTGGATCGCCTGAACCCGTTCATCGGGCAGGTTCCAACACTCGGCTACCGCCGAGAGCGGAATCGAAATCCCGACCCTCTCGCCAATCAGGATCATTTCGGTTCGCAATCGCTTCTGTCTGACGGCGTCGCGCACCGCCTCCTTTGTCACGTTCATCGTCCGGGCCACCCCGGCTACCGAGAACAGCAATTCCGGTTCACTCAATTTCGATGCAAGCATGATTCTTCCTCCTGTCCGATCACTTTCCCGGTTCTGCCGAACCGGAAACCCCTCTTTCGAAGAGCTCCATTGCCCTATCCATGCGAGGCTGCCTATCATTGACATATCTGAGAACTGTCCGTAGGTCCGAGTGTCCTAGGACCTCCTTAAGAGCGACCAAATCCTTGGTCGTGTCATAGAACCAAGTCGCAAACGTGTGCCTCAGGGAGTACAGGCCGAAGAGAGGAACTTTGCCCTCAACCGCCCTCAGAACACGCTCATGTACTCCAATGAGACCCGAATAGGTCAACGGCCTGTCGATACCGCCCGGTCCCGAGTGGGCGTCATCGGCTCGTCGCGAAAACACCCACGGACCTAGTGCGTTGGCGATGCGCCTCGCTAGCATCCGCCTTGATTCCTCGGTGAGCCTTAGCGTCCGCTTCCCGGCTCTGGTTTTTGAATTTCTGATCTCGAGCAGCCCTCGCGCAAGATCAACATCTTCCACCCGGATCTGTAGAGCCTCGCAATCCGGGCGAACACCTTGATTTAGCATTAGACGAGAGAGATCTCCAAGCGTGTGATGCTTGTCGGCATGTGCCAGGTAACAATCGACTTCATCACGAGTCAGCACTAGTTCGTTCCGCGAGTCGCGGTCGCTCGGAACCTCAATACCTACGAACGGGTCGCTCTCCAGCCACCGATGGTCCATCGCGAACTGCGCACATTGACGCCCGGCGAGAAAGTCCTTCCGCAGAGTGACTTCGAGCCGTCCCGTCGCACGCCTCCAAGTCAGGTAGTCGAGCACGTCGCTGCGCGTCCACGTCGAGATTGCGCGCTGCCCCATGAATTCCCTCCAACTGGTCAACGACGTTGCAATCCGGCGAGCTGTAGCTGGCTTGTCGCGGTGCTTCGCTTCCTTGTAAGCAAGGTAGTGTTCGACAGCTTTCGCAAACGGCAGGTGTTGGACCGGTTCTGGTTCGCCGAGTTGGACTCGGAGCCTATGAGCATCTCTGAGCTTCTTGACGGCTCCGAGGTTTTCTCTTGTAGCTGCGAGTCCAGTCACGACCACTACGCGCGGCTGGCCGTGCACCTGAAACCGGTACCTCCAGCGCCCGCGCTTGACGTCGATGCCCGGAGATCCCTTCATCCTGTTGGTTTTCTCGTTTGCTCTTGGCAATGATCCATTCCTCCAATAGGCCAAGGTGATAGCGTGGGAAGCGGCCAATCCTGGCGCAGGGCGGTCCTTGTCCGGCAAGACGAAGCCTCTTCAGCGAGTGCTCCGAGATTCCGAGAATCCCGGCTACTTCGGCTTCTGTTCGCAAGCTGGTCCCGCCCGTCATCAAGCAGCAACCTCCCAAGGCGAACATTGCTGGACACGAAACGTTCGATATGGGCACCCTCCGTCGGTCGGTGCGGCTCGCGCTTCTGATCTCCCAGTCCGAGTCGCAGATTCGCCCCCTTGAACGTGAGTTTTCATACCATACATATCGCCTCTATGTGAATTAGATTCACTTTCCAGCCTTTAGGTTACACTCTAGAGGGATTATTTTCGTTATTTGATCGTATTTAGTGCATAAAATCTATATATCCACTATATTATCTATCTATACAGGAAGCAAGGTGAGCAGTACGACGATAGTCCCCTACATTCCAAGCGCGGCGTCGTGCGGCCCATGCTGCCAAGGCCACTGCCAGATCCACTCGAAGCCGACAGTGCAAGACTTCCTAAGACGCTGAGCTCAGGAGCAAATATGGGATCGTGTCTCACGAAGACCTCGTAATGGTGCGGATTCCGGTGAAAGTGAACACCTAATCCGAAGGAAAACGAACGCTCGATCCGATCCAATGTGAACGCCCGTTCCGAAGGAAAGTGAACACCTCGGAGCGAAGCGACGTGACCGGATTCAGAATGCGCTACCGCTGGCACCTCCGTCAAGTGGATCCCCGTTCGTACGGGGAGATTTGATCATCATCATCTCGTCTCTCCTTGCTTGTCGGTCGAAGGCCGGGAGGGGTCGGCAGCGCTGCTGGACCTGCCTGCCTGTTCCAAATTCGGCCGGGCACGGCCGGGTGAGTGCGCGGGTTCGTGCTGCCAGTAGTCCTCGCAACGCCCGAGGTTGAAGCGCAGGTGCTGCCAGTAGGCGGCCGGGAAGCGCTCGCGCTGGACTTCGCGCAGCAGGGGCTCGAAGTAAGCCAGACGGGCCACGGGCCGCGCGCCGGGACGTTCGATCAGGGCCATGGACTTGCGCACGCAGCCGAGCAAGATGGCGCGGCGCACGGTCTGCAAAGACACGCCCGCGGCGTGCCAGTCAGAGGCCAGGCGCTCGTCGGCAGGTCCGAAGTCGGCCTGTACGCAGGCGGGACCGAGGAAGGTCTCGCGCACGGCCTCGACATAGGCCGTGCGGTCGGTCTGCGGGCAGGCTGGGGGCGGGTCGCCCAGGGCGCGGTACGGCCAGTACGCGGCCTGCACTGCCAGCACCGAGCCGCGATGTTGGTTGGGAGCGGTCTGGAGTTCACAGACCCCGGCGCGGACGAGTTCGCGCAGATGCCGTCCCAGGGCGCTGCGGCTCTTGCCCAGCTGGAGCGCCAGCTCCGCGCGCTCGAAGACTAGCCGGCCAGTCGCGCGTTCGGCCTGCAAGCAGACATAGGCATAGAGTTTGAACGCGCCGTCGGAAAGCACGCGCAGCGCCTGCTCGAACTCCGTGCCGGCGGCGAAAAAACCGCGCCGCCGCTTGAGCTGGTAGCGCGCGCTCATGAGCGCTCTCCTTCCGCCGCCGCGAGCTCGGCGCGGCCGTGCACCTTGCGCAGCGACTCGCCGCGCAGTTCGAAGCGGTGCGCGTTATGCACCATGCGGTCGAGAATCGAGTCCGCCACGGTCGGGTCGCCGACCGGCCCGTGCCAGCGATCCGTCGGCAGCTGCGAGGTCAGCACGGTCGAGCGCAGCCGGTAGCGGTCGTCGCAGATGTCGAGGAAATCGCGCCGCTCCAGTTCGCTCATCGGCGCGAGCGCGAAATCGTCGACCACCAGCGCGTCGATGCGGGCCAGCTTCGCCAGCAGGCGCGACAGGCTGCCCTCGGCGCGCGCCGCCTGCAGGTCCCGGAACAGTTGCGGGGCCCGGGTGTACAGGGCGTTGAAGCCGTCCCGGCAGGCCCGTTGCGCCAGCGCGCACGCCAAGAAGCTTTTCCCGACTCCGGTCGGGCCCACCAGCACGACGTTCTGCTTGCGCCGCACCCAGGCCGACTCGTGCGCCAAGCTCATCCAGCGGGCCCGTTCCAGCCCGCGCGGATGCCGGAAGTCGATGTCCTCCAGGCAGGCCGGCTGCTTCAGTTTCGCCAGTGCCAGCCGCCGCGTGAGCGCCCGGCCCTGCTTCCAAGTCCACTGCGACTGCACCAGCAGCGCAAAGCGTTCCTCGAAGGCCAGCTCGCTCGCCGCAGGGTCCTCCAGCTGCTGCCGGAACGCTTCCGCCATCCCGTTCAGACGCATCGCGTACAGCTGCTCTAAAGTCGGTTGTATCAGCATGTTGACTCCTCCTGCCCGGTTCCGCCCGAGCACTCCCCGTAATAGGCGCCGCCGCGCACGTTGTCGTGCTTGACCGCCGCGCCGCCGCGCGGCTCGCCACCCTCCAGCGGCTCGCGGTCCGCCCCCCTCGCAAGGATCGCCTTGATGCTGGCGTAACTGACCGAGCGGTAGTGCAGCGCCCGCCGCGCCGCCGCTTCCATGCGCTCCTCCCCGCATTGCCGCGCCAGCCGCATGATGCCCAGACAGCCCCGGTAGCGCTCCTGCGGGAACGGGCTGCGGTCCAGCAACTCGCCCACCACTGCGGCCGTGCTCGGACCGACCCTGGCGGCCCACTCCTTCATCCGCTCCGGCGGCCATGCCCCGTGCTCGCGATGCGACTTCGGACGGTGCTCCGGCGCGGTCGTGAACCCACCCTTCTTGCCGCTGCGGGCATGCACGGCCACCCGCCGCCCCTTGTGCAGCACTTCCACTCCCGAGGCCGTCAGGCGGATCTCCACCGGCTCCCGCACCAGTTCGCACGGCACCGAGTAGCAGTGCCCCTCCACTGCCACGTGGTAGTCGATGTTGACCCGCCCCAGCTTCCACTCCGCGTATTCGTAGCGCTGCGCCGGCAAGGCGCGCAGGGCCGGCCGGTCCAGCGTCTCGAACAGCTCCCGCCGCGATTCCGGCCGCTTCTGGAACGGTCTCGCGTTGAGCGCCTTGCGCCGGGCCGCGAGCGCCTCGTTGAGTTCCCCCAAGCTCGTGAAGCGCTCGTGGCGCAGCGCCTCCAGCAGGCTCTGTTCCACGAGTTGGACGCATTTCTCGACCTTGGCCTTGTCGAAGGTTCCCGAAAGCAGAC
>JAPPMG010000064.1 GCA_028819215.1 Bryobacterales bacterium | reverse complement strand
GTCTAGGCCCTGCGCCCTCCCGCCCGCCCACTCGGCGGCTGGAAGCGGACCGACTCAAAGTCGGTGGGATTAGACCGGGCAGGTGGAACTAAAAAGACACAGACCAGTTTCGCGGCTGGAAACACCTAGACGGCCCGTCGACCAAGCGGCAGTGGAATTCTTGCACTACATGGGTGCCGGAATACCACCCGCCCAGCGCGGATTACTACACATCGCCAACATACTCCGACCAGCGGAGATCCGATCGAGTAGACCACGGATCGTACCGCGTCCGCCTGAACGTACGGCGCTGTCCGCGTCTCAACTTATCGTTCGGACCTCGAGTCGGTTGTTCCGGACTCAACGGTCATACGATCATCGAGAACAATTACATGAGTCTCTACGAGCTCGACTGGGACGGCAACGACTTCGTCACGACGCTTTACTATCCGTCTCCGTCACTCACGCTCAGCGGCTGCACACTCAACAACTGCAGCAAGATCGAAACGGATTGGGAAGACCCGACCAGCTCGACAGACCCGGTAACCGGCGTCACGGCAGAAATGCGCGTCGTCGTCACTTCCAGATTCCAAGCACGCTGCTCAGACTGAAATCGTGACCACGATCCGGACGTTCGCCCTCACCCTAGCCATGCTCATGGCAATCCAACCGAGTGCAGCCTCTTGGGCGAACGTCCGGAACATCCCGCCTGGCACGCGGGTCAACGTGCGCACGCTCGATGGCGGCAGCCAGAGTGGCTACAGCATCACGAAAGGGCGCTTTGAATCAGCTGACGAACAAACGCTCGTACTGCGCACCAACCGCAAGCGCCAAACCCTCATGCTTCCGAGATCCACCGTGGAAGAAATCCGCGTCCGCATGCCGTTCGCCAGGCGGAAAATGCCTTGGATAGCTACCGGAGCGGCCGGTGTCGTCACGCTCATCATCTTGCCTTATGTACCCTTTCGAGGCGGCGAATCTTGGGGTGACGATACGCCGCACATCTTTGCCCTGTTCGGACTCATCTGTACGGGCGGAATCGCCGCACTGACGTTCGGACGCAGCAACATGAAGACGATCTATCCGGCTACTAGATTCGACGTGCGGAAGATCCAACGGGCCCAGCCGACCGGCAAGCTGACCAGCCCACAGGCCCGTAAGGTCCCGATTGGCTGAATCCTGAGTTCGGCTCAGCGGGCAATCAGCGATGTAGCGAGGATCAGCGGACCAAACATCCGCAATGAATCTCTAGAGGGCTGCCGGTGGTTGGAGGCCCTTGTGTGCAGTTTGGTCCCAATGTGGTCCCAAACCGAGTCAAGATCACCTATAAATCTCTTATAACCATATAGATAGACTCATTTGAAAAAAGGTCTGCAAAACCTCCGCGCTGGTGCACAGCTCGTACCCGGCGTCACCCGCGGTCTCCAGATGGCACCCGGCCGGCCCCCGGTTCGGGTGGTCATCCGCGGCGACGTACAGCGGAATGTTCGAGTCGACGAAGAGCTTCAAGAGCGGCCGGCGCCGATCTCGCTAATCATTGTGCAGATGTCCGACGTAGGACCGTTCAGCCCACTCAGTTCCGCCAATGGATCCTCGGGAACCGACGCAGCCTCCCGTTCAAGCCGTTCTTCTATCGCCTGGCGCACCCATGCTTCCCTAGGGACCCGATCTCGTTCGGCGGCCCTTCGGAGGCGGGTCTCCAACGCTTCGGGAATCAACAGCTGCATTCGTTTCGACCTCATAGGCCTGCTCCTGAATCGCCCAATGCGGCCACCCGCAGTTCGCGCACTGCCTGCTGGTGCCGCTCGTGCCCCACGAAGGGCCACAGCCAATCCATTTGCATGTGTGTATACATCATCCACAACCCTGGCCGGCCTGGAAACCGCCTTCCGGGACTCCCATCTCCTCCCAACCGCGAACCAAGAGCGCGGAGCCGGGATCAAGCAGAGCTTCAACCACCGCCTGTCCACCGGACTCTTGCGTCAGCGTCCTACCGAGTGCTGGGAGGCAGACAAGAGGCGCAAGCGCTCCGATGATCAGGAGCCGGCTCTGTCAGGCGAGGATTTCGTTGACGACGCGCCCGTAGACGTCCGTCAAGCGGAACTCGCGGCCGCTGTACGGATACGTGAGGCGCTCGTGGTCGAGGCCCAACAGATGCAGGATCGTCGCATGCAAGTCGTGTATGTGGACCTTGTCGGAAACCGCCCGAAATCCGAAGTCGTCAAGCTCGCCGAGAGTCATTCCCCCACGGACTCCGCCGCCAGCAAGCCACGCACAGAAGCCGTATGGGTTGTGCCCTCGGCCGTACGTATCCGGATTGCCGGCACCGTCTTGGAGGTCTTGGTAGTGCGGGGTGCGCCCGAACTCGCCCGACCACACGAGCAACGTGTCTTCGAAGAGCCCCCGCTGCTTGAGATCCTGGATCAGGGCCGCAATGGGCCGGTCAACCGAGAGGCACTTGTTGGGGTGGGCGCTCCGGATGTTTGCATGGCTGTCCCAGCCGTTCGAGGTGATCTGGATGAACCGCACGCCCGCCTCGGCGAACCGCCGCGCCAGCAAGCACTGCCGACCGAAATCGTCGGTAGGCTTGGCCCCGATTCCGTAAAGTTCCCGCGTAGCCTGCGACTCGCCAGCGAGGTCCAGCAGTGCAGGCACCTCCGCCTGCATGCGGAAGGCAAGTTCGAACGATTCGATAGCGCCCTCAAGGCGCCGGTCCGCGTGGTGCCGCTCCAGGTGCGAGCGGTTCATGTCTTGAATCAAGTCCAATTGACGACGCTTGCTCGCGTCCCCCATCGACGGATCGTCGAGATAGCCGATGGTTGCGCCCCCAGCACCGGTCGACGAGTTCCCCAGCGCGGTCCCCTGGTACACAGCCGGCAAGAAGGCATTCCCGTAGAGTTGGACGCTGCCGCCATCACCCCCGATATTCGGCGCGATCGTGACGAAAGCTGGAAGGTTGCGGTTCTCGGTGCCCAGCCCGTACGCCACCCACGAGCCAATAGAAGGCCGCACAAGCTGCGTTGCCCCCGTGTGCAATTGCCGCACGGCCGGCGCGTGCGCTTCGCTGTCCGCCTCCATGGCCTTCAGCAAGCAGATATCGTCCACGTGCTGGCTGAGGTGCGGCAGCAAGTCTGAGACCTGCATGCCGGACTGCCCTGCCGGTGCGAACTCGGCGATCGGGCCCATCAATTTCGAGTAGGCGACGCCGGGCATCGCCCGGTTGGACGGCATCGAGTAGGGCAGTGCCTCCCCATCGAGTTTGGCCAGCTGCGGCTTGTAGTCGAACAGGTCGACCTGGGAAGGCCCGCCCTGCATCCAGAGGAAGATCACCCGCTTCGCCCGCGGCGGGTGGTGGGGCGGCTTCGGGGCCAGCGGGTCGGCCTTGGCGCTCGCTTGCTCCGCGAGCATGGCTTGCAACGCAAGCGCGCCGAATCCGCATCCCCACGACTTGAGCCATTCGCGTCGGTCCATCTCCAGCACCTTCGGAGGCTACCCTCGGAACAAGAATTCGTTCGACGCGAATACCGCATGGCAGTACCGCGCCCACGCTTCGTCGCGACCGAGGTCCGCTTCAGTATCGCGCAGAAAGCTCACCGCGTGGGCAACATCTTCGCTTGAAGCCGGCCTGCCAAGGGCGCGCAGCACGAATTCGCGCACGCGCTCCTCCTCGCTGGCTGCGTCCTGCGAGAGCAGCGCCCGGGCCGCAGCCTTGGACTGCTTGATCAAGAACGGGGAGTTCATCAGATACAGCGCCTGTGTCGGCACCGTTGTCACGTCGCGGCTGCCCTTCAACGTGTTGGGGTCCGGGAAGTCGAAAAGGTTCAACAGATCGACCTCGCTGAGCTGCGACTTCCTGAGCGTTGGCAGATAGACGGTTCGCCTGAATCGAATCGAGTCCGACAGCTCCATAGTGCGCGCAAGGGCTGGCGGCTGGCCCATGACAAGGCTCCCGCGAGAACCCAGCGGCAGGCTGGGGCCGCCGCTGCGGTAGTCGAGCGAACTGCTCACCGCGAGCACGGCGTCGCGAATCGTCTCCGCCTCTAGGCGCCGCACGTTGGATCGCCACAGCAGCAAGTTCTCGGGATCCCTGGCAGCGGCCCGCTGGTCGTGGTCAGCTGACAACCCGTAGGTGCGTGAGAGCACGATCTCCCGGATCAGCGCCTTGACCGACCAGTCCAGCCGCTGCAAGCGCAAGGCCAGATAGTCCAACAGTTCGGGGTGGCTTGGACGTTCGCCGAGCAAGCCGAAGTTGTCGACGCTGCCGACGATCCCCCTGCCGAATAGATGGTGCCAGACTCGATTGGCAATGACGCGCGCCGTGAGGGGGTTGGCGGGCTCGGTCAACCAGCGAGCCAGTTCAAGCCGCCCGCTGCTCTTCTGGAAGCCGATGCCGATCAGACGCCGGTTGGCGATCTTCGCCGCGGCTGGCAACGGAATCAGGCTTAGAAAGCCGCGAGGAACTTCAGAGCCAAGATTGTGAGGATTCCCACCGAGAGAGATGTGAGCATTCTGAGGCTCTGGCTCGTCCGCCAATGCCAAGGCCATCGGCGGCGCCGGCTTGGCGTAGTACAGGATCCGGCGCGCTTCGGTCTTGGAGGAATTCGCCGCCCTGCGCGCTTCAGCCAGCCGCCTCTTCAACTCCGCGGCGTCGTCAGCGCTGTCCTCGTCACCTGCGGCGGCCTCGACGGCAGCCGCCAACTCGGAGACCAAGGCCTCGGCCGATCGCTGTTCGGAGAGGGCAGCGGTATAGTCCTCCCGCCAGCGCTCCAAGGCGTCCGCCCGCTCGCGCAGCTCCTGCGCCGTTTCGGGCAGCCGAACACGATGGACATCGCTGAAGACACCCGACATGCGGGCTTCCAAGGTGCGCGTGCTGCGGAAGATACCGGCCAACGCGTAGTAATCCCGCTGCGGCAGCGGATCGAACTTGTGGTCGTGACAGCGGGCACAGCCCACCGTCACGCCGAGGATTGCCCTTCCCAGCGTGTCGAGCTGGTTGTCGACGATGTCCATCTGCAATTGCAGCTTGTCTTGGTCGACCAAGGCCCATGGCCCGATCGCCAAGAACCCGGTGGCCACGATTTGCTCGCGGCGCTGGGCGTCGCTCTCGAATTCCAGTACGTCGCCGGCGACCTGTTCCCGGACAAAGCTGTCGTACGGCTTGTCGCGGTTGAACGAATCGATCACGTAGTCGCGGTAGCGCCAGGCATGCGGCGAGGGAATGCGCCGACCAAGGCCCAGAGTGTCGGCGTAACCCGCCAAGTCGAGCCAGTGCCGCCCCCATCGCTCTCCGAACGCGGGCGAGGCGAGGTAACCGTCTACCGCAGCTTCGAGGAAGCTTGGCCAAGGCTCCGTCTCAAGCCTCCGCACCTGTTCAGGCGACGGCGGAAGGCCTGTCAGGTCCAGCGCCAATCTCCGCAGCAGGGTGTGCCGATCCGCCGTCCCGACAGGCGAAAGCCCGCTCTCTTCTTGCTTGGCCAGGATAAATCGGTCGATATCCCCCCTGGGCCATTGCGCGTCCCCAACCGAGGGAAGATCCGTCTCTCCCAGCGGCTGCCAAGCCCAATGCCCGACAGTTCCCCTTGGCTGCTGCGCGGTCGCCGCCAGTTCGTCGAGCTCGCGCTGTGGCCACGGCGCACCGACGCGAACCCATTCAGCCAAGTCATCGATCTGGGCGGCCGATAGCTTGCCGTCGGGCGGCATTGCAGTCAGGCCCGATTCGTGGCGCACCGCCAGAATCAGTCGGCTGGATTCGGGATTGCCCGGCACCACCACGGGACCCGAACGCCCGCCCCGCTCGATAGCCGTCGCGCTGTCAAGACGGAGTTCGCCGAAGACAGTCGCAGCCCGATCGCTGTGGCACTGGTAGCAACGCTCCGCTAGCAACGGGCGGATCTTCTTCTCAAAGTGATCCAATCCCGAGCTGGGCACGTCCGCCGCCAGTGCGTTGGCGGCCGCGCCCAAAAGCACCGCGCTCAACAGCCTTGTCACGCCCTCTTAGTCGTCCCGCGCCGGTACCAGTGTACTCCCGCGTCGCCCGCGCAAAGCGATTTGAGGGCGCATCGGCCCGGCATCGCGAGGAACGACGACCGCGAAACGCCGCAAGCTTGCACGTGGAGGAAGCGGATTTGTACGATAGGCAGTCTATGCCAGACCAACCCGAACGCGAATTCGGCTTCCAGACTCGTTCACTACACGCCGGCCAGCGGCCCGACCCCGCCACCAACGCCCGCGCGGTGCCGATCTACCAGACCACCTCATACGTCTTCAACGATACTGCCCACGCTGCCTCGCTCTTCGCCTTGCAGGAGTTTGGCAACATCTACACCCGGATCATGAACCCCACCACCGGGGTATTCGAAGAGCGGATGGCGTCGCTCGAGGGCGGCATCGGAGCTCTGGCGACCGCCAGCGGGCAGGCCGCCCAGCTGCTGGCCATCTCGAGCCTGTGCCAGAGCGGCGACGACATTGTCTCTTCTGCCACCTTGTACGGCGGCACCTATACCCAGTTCGACACGACCTTCCGTCGGTTCGGCTACAACACGATCTTCGTTGACCCTGACAACCTCGACAATTTCCGCAACGCGATCACCGAGAAGACCAAGCTGATCTACGTCGAGACCGTCGCGAACCCGCGCATGAACGTGATTGACATCGAGGGTGTCGCCGCGATCGCTCACGAAGCGGGTATCCCGCTGATGATCGACAACACCTTTGCCACGCCGTATCTGTGCCGCCCCATCGAGTTCGGCGCCGATATCGTCGTCCACTCCGCGACCAAGTTCATCGGCGGCCACGGCACCTCCATCGGCGGCGTCATCGTCGACTCGGGCAAGTTCGACTGGACCAATGGCAAGTTCCCCATGCTCGCGGAGCCAAGCCCCGGCTATCACGGCATGGTCTTCACCGAAACTTTCGGGCCGCTCGCCTTTATCCTCAAGTGCCGGGTCGAGGGACTGCGCGACCTCGGGCCGTGCCTGTCGCCGCAAAACGCGTTTCTGTTCTTGCAGGGCTTGGAGACCCTGGCCCTGCGTATGGACGTGCATTGCGCCAACTCCCTCGCGATCGCCAAGCATCTCGAAGCACACCCGCTGGTCACTTGGGTGAATCACGCCGATCTGCCGTCCAGCCCCTACCACCCAATGGCGCAGAAGTACCTGCCCAAGGGCCAGGGGGCGGTCTTCACGTTCGGGATCAAGGGCGGCCTCGAAGCCGGCCGGAAGTTCATCAACTCCCTAGAGTTGTTCTCGCACCTCGCCAACGTGGGCGACGCCAAGAGCTTGGTAATTCATCCCGCCACGACGACCCACCAGCAACTCAGCGAAGCGGACCACGCCGCTGCCGGCATCACGCCCGACATGGTGCGCCTGTCGGTTGGCATCGAGGATGTCGAAGATCTGATCTGGGATCTCGAACAGGCACTTGCCGCCTCGCAGTCCTAAGGTCCCCGCGATAGCGGTTTCCCTGCGCCGGGGCAGCCCGCAGAGGCGCTCCGGAACCGCTCTATCCGTAATCCCGAAATCCGTATCCCAGTTTACGGATAAGATGGCCGCTCGTAGCGGCGCAACTTATTCACAACAAAAGGCTTAACTGCCGCATTCTGCTTGAAATTGTAGGCCGCATCCCCTATAGTGTGGACATTCGAGGCGGGCTTCGCAGTTCTGCGAAATCCGCCGCAGATTCACATGGTTCGGTCCCGTGAATTGTCGAGGCGGCTGTCGCTCGGCGTCATCCTCGCGGTGGCGCTCGGCACGCTCTCGCTCGTGAACTGGGTGGAGCGCGGTCGCTTCGGGGTGCCGGAGGACGGGATCATGTGGGCGGACTCGGAGGCCGGAGTGTCGGCTGTTCGCGTCACGCCAAACAGCCCGGCCGCACTGGTGGGAGTGCGGCCGGGCGACATATTGGCTTCTATCGAGGGCAGGCCGGTCCACGAGGCGTTGGACGTGGTCCGCATCTTGAGCGACGTCGGGAGCGGGTCCCGGGCCGTCTACCGCATCGATCGCGACGGCGAGCGCGTTGGCGTGTCGGTCGTGGTGGGGGAAGGCGCCAGCCGTGGAGAGCTTGGCGGGTTCCTGTTGGTGCTGGGATGGAGCTATGCCCTGATCGGCTTGCTGGTCTGGACACGCAGTCCGAGCCACCCGCTTTCCGGCCTGTTCTATGCCTTCTGTCTCGTCTCGTGCGCTGTCTACGCTCTCAGCTCCACCGGGGAACTGTCGGGAATCGACCGGCTCGTCTACTGGATCGATGTATGGGCCCTGCTCTGGATGCCGGCATTGCTGCTGGACTTCTGCCTGCGCTTCCCGGACGGGGAGAAGCGGCATGGGCGACTATCTGCTTGCTCGTACGGACTTGCCGTGGCAGTCGGGGCGGCGCAGCATGCTGCCGCCGGAGGCTGGGTGTCGGGCGGCATCGGAGAGGAGGCGCTGTTCCGATTCTTCGAAACGGCCCCGCTGGTGCTGCTGGTCTTGAACGGGCTCGCGGCTGCAAGCGTAGTGTGGCTGGGAACTCGCGATACCGCCGATCCAGTGCAACAGTTGCAGCGCCGCTGGCTGGGCTTGGGCGCGGCAGCCGCAATGACTCCGTTCGGAATCTTCTACGTGGTGCCGTTCGCGGCCGGAACGGCGCCTGGCCCGAACCAAGCCTTCTCGGTACTCTCGCTAGCGGCGCTGCCGCTGGCAATTGCTGTCGCGCTATTCCGCTATCGCCTGCTGGACTTCAGCCTAGTCTGGCGGCGGGCCATCGCCTCCTCCGTCGCCCTCGGCCTGCTGTCGGCCATAGCCGCAGCGGTGCTGTTCGGCGGGGCCCTGCCTGAGTCGTGGCTCGACAACTACGGCCCGGTAGTCTGGCTGCTATCGCTCTCTCTGGCGGCAGCTGCGTACTATCCAGTGCGCGACTGGCTGGCGCGCACGCTGGAACGCCGGGCATACCGCGAGCGCTACCAAGAGCGGCGCACCCTGGCGGACTTTGCGGCCGAGCTTGCCGCCGAGACCGATCTGAACCGCATGGTGGCTTCCGCCG
Source organism: Bryobacterales bacterium (assembly GCA_028819215.1). Classification (GTDB taxonomy): domain Bacteria; phylum Acidobacteriota; class Terriglobia; order Bryobacterales; family UBA6623; genus VXMF01. Next base: position 12,324 of record JAPPMG010000064.1, on the reverse strand, counting down.
GCAATCGGCTGGTTCAGACGCTGCACCTTGAGCGCGCGGCTATCCTTGCGCCCACCCATCCGGCGGAGGACACTGGCGTGAAGTTCGGCCTGCTCTGGAGCCACGGACTGGACGGAGTCGCGTGGGACAGCCCCCGCCGCATCGAGTCCCTCGAATCCGAAGAGGGCAGCCGAGTCCGGTCTTTCTCGGTAGCGGAGCACTCCAGCAACGTTCGGGACGGTTCGTCAGGTGTCTTCGGCATGTGGCACTTCGTGCCTTGTCTCTTGCGGAACAGGCTACTTGTATGGATCGGCTTGGGGCGCACGAAGGCCGGCGACCTGCTCACCAGCGAAGATGTGGCCCTGGCTGAGACAGTTGCCAGCCCGCTCGCAATCGCCCTAGAGAACTCCCGCCTCTACGCCTCCCTCCAGGCGAGGGCGACACAGTACCAACGCCTCAAGGATTTCAACGAGAACATCGTCGAGTCTCTCTCGGTCGGCATCGTAGTGCTGGACATGGAGGGCCGCGTGCAGAGCTGGAACACCCAGCTCGAGCTCGCGCTGCACATTTCGCGCGAAAACGCCGTGGGCCGTCTGGTCGACGAGATGCTTCCGGCGTCTCTCGTCGAACGGATCGACTCCTGCGTGGACGGGTCCGGCTCCGGCACCGTGCACAAGTTCTTGCTGCGCTCGCACGAACTCCCCGAGGAGTTCCGCCCGCAGGACCCTGCCGACAATGCCGACCGGGTGATCAACCTAGCCGTCGCGCCGCTTGTCGCGAAGGGTTTCGAGCCAGTCGGGAGACTGCTGATCGTCGACGACGTCACCGAGAGGGTGGAGCTTGAGGAGGCCGTGCTACAGGCGGACAGACTCTCGTCGGTCGGCCTGCTGGCAGCCGGAGTGGCCCACGAGGTGAACACGCCGCTCGCAGTGATTTCGACCTATTCGCAGATGCTGGCAGATCGGTTCGGAACAGGCAGCGAAGAGGCCAAGCTCCTCGGCAAAATGACGGAGCAGACTTTCCGCGCCAGCGAGATCGTCAATTCTCTGCTGGACTTTTCGCGCACATCCGGTGCGGAAATGACCCGCTGCGACCTGAACCGTGCGATTTCCGACACCTTGGAACTGATCTCGCCCCAGCTGCGAAAAGCCCGAGTGCAGTTAGAGCTGCGCCTAGACGCGTCGGCAATCATTCGGGCCAACCGGGGCAAGCTCCAGCAAGTGCTGCTGAACCTGTTCCTCAACGCTCGCGATGCGATGCCCGATGGAGGAACGCTGCGGGTCACGACTCGTACTGCCGCGGACGCGAACAGCGAGGCGCGGGCACACGTCTTGGTTTCTGACACTGGCATAGGCATCGAGCCCGAACTGCAACGACGAATCTTCGATCCCTTCTTCACCACCAAGGACTCCCGGCGCGGAACCGGACTGGGGCTGGCGGTGAGCTATGGGATCGTGCAAGAGCACTCCGGCACGATCACCGTCCAGAGCACGCCCGGGGCGGGAACGACCTTTACACTGGAGTTCCCGCTGGCCGAGCAACCGGTGCATGCCTGAAGAATCCACCGCCGCTCACGTCAGGCATCCAGCTCGCATTCTCATCGTTGACGACGAGCCGGCGATCGTAGAATCCTTGCAGGCCGTCCTCGAAGCGGCCGGTTACGCCACCTTGGCCGCTGGAACGGCGAGGGAATGCACGGAGGTATTCGCCCGCCAGCCCTGCGATCTCGTGCTGCTGGACCTGATGTTGCCGGACCGGTCTGGTCTCGAAGTGCTCACGGACATCATTGCCGTCAGACCCGGCACTCCAGTACTCATGCTGACCGCGTACGGCTCGATCGAGACAGCCGTGGAAGCCACGCGCCGAGGTGCGGCGAACTTTCTGACGAAGCCTTGGAACAACCGCCAGCTGCTGCTAGAAATCGAGCAGCAGCTCGCGCGAAAGCGACTGGAGACCGAGAATGCCCGCTTGCGGGACGAGCTCGGGCAGGCCGACTCGGTGAACCACCTGATAGGCAAGTCGGAGGCGATCACCAGCGTCTTGGTGATGATCCACCAAGTGGCCCGCACGACCTCGACGGTGCTCGTCACGGGGGAGAGCGGCACCGGCAAGGAACTGGTGGCGCGCGCAATCCACAAGAACTCCGCCCGCGCCGAAGCGAGCTTCCTGACGGTGAACTCCGGAACGATTCCTGGCGAGATGCTTGAGTCCTCGTTGTTCGGCCACGTCAAGGGTGCGTTTCCCGGTGCCGAGCGGGATCGGCAAGGTTGCTTCGAAACCGCTGCCGGCGGCACGATCTTCCTTGACGAAGTTGGGGCTCTGTCGCGCGAGATTCAGGCCAAGCTGCTGCATGTGATCCAGGAGCGAGAGATCGTGCCCGTCGGGTCCAACGAGCGCAGACGCGTGGACGTGCGAATTATCGCGGCATCCAACGAGGACCTGCAGGCCGCCGTCGCTGCCGGCCGCTTCCGCGAGGACCTCTACTACCGGCTGAACGTAATCGGGATCGAATTGCCCCCCCTGCGCGAGCGGACCGACGACATCCCGGTGCTGATCGAGGAATTCCTGACGCAGTTCTGCCGCAGGGAGAGCAATCACTTCCTTGGACCTGACCGACGGTCAACGCTGCGGTTTGCTCCCGAAGCGCAACAGATCCTCATGTCGCACAGCTGGCCGGGAAATGTCAGGGAGTTGCGCAACGTGGTCGAGCGAGCGGTAGTGCTGGCAACTCAGGAAGAGCTCGGCACGGACGTGCTGCCCGACTCGATCCGGACAGCGGCAGGCGCTGCGGCACCGCAAGCGTCCGAGCAAGACATCCACTCTCGGCGGCCGGGCGAGAGCTTGCCCGAAATCGTGGAGCGTTTCGAACGTCAAGTCTTGCTAGGCGAGCTTGAGCGGCACGGATACAGCCAGACCGAGACTGCCAAGGCGCTCGGCGTCGCCCTTTCCACGCTCAATCAAAAGCTTCAACGTCTGGGCATCGACACGAAGCGAAGGCGCGAGAGCGTCTCGCGATGACTTGGCCGTGGCGATGGCAATCTCGGCCTAGCTGCGCGCCGGGGGCGTCAGCCAACGCAAGATGGTCGAGCGCTGGGGCTTCGCAGCAGTAGGCTAGGCCAAGCCTTGACGTCGGATGGCGACGTTTTGTACAATCGCGTGCGGGTTGTGAACGGGCCGTTCAGGGCGAATCGGCGGCACCAGCAGTCGAATTGCCGGATGGCTAGTCAGGAAAGGTCGCGCGGTGCCGATGCCTTGGCCCGCGAGGCAAGAGTGAGTAACCGGAGTGAACAATGAGAGCTAATCAAGGAACGAAGGTCCGCCTATTCGCAGCGTGGACACTGGCATTGCTGCTGCCGGCCCTTGCTTGGGGCCAAGGTGCGGGTGGCACCATCACTGGCACCGTGAGCGATGCTACGGGAGCCGTGATTCCCGGCGCTCAGATTTCGATCGTCAACGCCGAGACCGGCGTCGAGACTGCTTCCGAAACGGGCATCAACGGCGTCTACGCCGTCCCGAACATGCCACCGGGCGAGTACAACATCTCCGCCTCGGCCGATGGCTTCAGGTCGGCCGAAGTGCGCGGGCTGCGCCTCAGCGTTGCGTCAGAGATCAACCAGGGGTTCGCGCTCGAGATCGGCGCGGTCACCGAAACCGTCGAGGTCAGCGCGGAACAGCTTCAGATCCAGACCACCTCAGGGTCGGTTGGTGGCACGGTTGCCACGGAGCAGATTCAAGAGCTGCCGCTGCCGAACCGCGACATCTTTAACCTCGTGAACCTAGTCCCGGGCGCATTCCGGTCCGAATCGAATGGCAACATTTCGATCGGCGGGGGCCGCACCCGCTCGGCGGGCTCATTCATTGACGGCGTGAACAACACGCGGGGCGGCCTTGGCGTGCAAAACGTCGAGATGGCACCGCCAGTCGACTCGATGCAAGAGTTCAAGGTGGAGGTTAACTCGATGGGTGCCGAATACGGCCGCAGCTCGGCAGGCGTGGTGCAAGCGCTCACTCGCAGCGGCACGAACAGCTGGAACGGCAGCATCTACCACTTCATTCGGAACGACGCGTTCGACGCGGCGGGATGGAACCAAGACGCCAAGCCCAAGCTTCGGCGCAACAACGGCGGCATCTCGGTAGGCGGCCCGATCGCGGAGAACAAGACATTTTTCTTCTATAACATCGATGTCTTTCGAGAGAAGCTCGGCTTGATCCGCACGCGCAATGTCGGCCTGCCGGAATTCCGAACCGGCAACTTCTCGCGAGCCACTCGCAACGCCGGCGGGCGGGCGGTGTTCGTACCAATCTATGACCCCATGACGCGCCAAGGCGGATCGTTCATCAGACCCCGGGGAGCGTCCCCATTCCCAGACAACATGATCCCCGTGGATCGCTTGGATCCGGTCGCGGTCAAGGCAGCCAGCTACATTCCGGACCCCAACCGTGTGCCGAACAACCTAAACAACCTCGCAGGCAACTGGCGCGAGGCCGCCGATCGGGCGCGCAATCGCGACTACCACACGTTTCGGTTGGATCACAACTACTCGGACAAGTGGCGCACCTTCTTGCGCGTGATCCTGACGGAGCCGGATGACACGGTGACCGACTACACCCAGGGATACGGGATCGCGGACCCAGGGGGCATTGCAATCCTGAACCGCCGCCAGAACTGGGGCCTCAACAATACCTACACCTTCAACCCGACGTTCTTCGTCACATCGATAATCGGGTTCAACCGAGTCTCGGTAGACAGGAAATCGGGAGATTGCTGCGACACAAATTACGCCGATCACTTTGGCATTCCCGGCCTCGAAAAAGGCGGCGAGGTCTTCCCGCGCTTTAACTTCGGGGGTGGCCGCGGCGTGCCGATGTCGTGGATCGGTGCCTTGGGTAACGCCCACCGGTTCGCGGTCTTCACCAACTTCGACTACGAGGCCAACTTCACCAAGATCAGGGGGAATCACACATTCAAGTTCGGCGGGAAGTACACGTCCTACCAAGGAAATGAGATCAGCCGTCCCCAGCCTTCCGGACACTGGCGGTCTACGGGCCACCTAACCGGCGAGTGGAAACTGTCGGGAGGAGGACGCAACAACAACACGGGCGTCGCCTTTGCCGACTTCATGCTGGGGCGTGTGTGGAATCTCGACACGCGCGTCGCACCGGGGATCGGCAAGCGGATCAAGTATTGGTCGGGATACTTCCAAGACGACTGGCGAGCTACCCAGCGCCTGACGCTGAACATCGGCCTGCGCTACGAGACAGAGACCCCGATTTACGAAGTGGGGGGACGCATGAACGGCTTCTGCCAGTTCTGCCCGCATCCGCTGGCTGGGCAGAACGGAATCCCCGAAGGGGCGATCGGGAGGGTGCTCTTCCCGAATCGCGACGGTTCGGGCAAGTACCTCTGGCAGTGGGACAAGAACAACTTCGCGCCCCGCTTCGGCTTCGCCTACCGGCTCAAAGACGACAGCTCGATGGTGCTGCGCGGCGGCTTCGGGATCTTCTTCGGCAATCCCTACGACCGCAACTCGATCCAGCCGGGACGGGCCGGATTCGACAACATCTTCCGCGTACGCGGAGGCTTGCGCGGCTACCTGCGCGATGGCGTCCCGGCCGGCGCCCTGGACGACATACCCGAATCCGAGCTGAATGGGGGTTTCGGCTCGATAGGCACGCGCTTTCCTACCTCAACCATCCAGTTCTGGGACGAGGATCGCGTCCTGCCCTATTCGCAGAACTTCAACATGACGCTGCAGACGCGTTGGAAGGGCGTGATCTGGGATTTCGGGTTCATCGGCGCGCTGGCTCGCCACCAAGCGATCAACAATCTCAACATCAACCATATCCGCCCTGAAGATCTCGCAGCGGCCAATGCGCCGGGAGCGAACATCGAGGACTTCCGGCCATGGGTGGCTTGGCAGGGGAATCAAGACCAAATCCAGCTGATGTCACCGAACTGGGGCATCTCGAACTATTTCGCGCTCACCTTCAAGTCCGAGAAGCGCTACCAGAACGGTCTCGGCTGGACCGTTGCCTACACGCACACGCAGTGGATCGACAACATTCGTTTCATCGGCGATGCCGACACGTTCGGGGATAACGACAACCCGCAGAACATCTACGACCTCAGCGACGAGCGTTCCAGTTCTGTGAACCGCCTCCCGCATCGCATTGTTATGGCACCGATCGTGGAACTGCCATTCGGCAGAAACCAACGCTGGGGCCGTAACTGGAGCAAGGCTCTGGACTGGGTGGCCGGCGGCTGGCAGCTGTCTACCGTGAGTACGATACGCAGCGGCGGCTACATGGGAGTGAACATAGACGGTGGAGGCAACTTGCGCGGAGATCTAGCCGCTGGGGTCGCGTTGCGGCCGAACCTCACCGGTGCTCCCTTCAAGTCTTCGACCCAAAAGCAGGCGGCGGATGGAGTGATCGGGCACAACTGGCTCAACGAGGCCGCATTCGAGAATCCGGCGCCGTTCACGCTCGGCGACGCGGGCAGGACACTGCCCGGTATTCGTGGACCCATGCGGATCAACTTCGACGTCATGCTTGCCAAGAACTTCCGCTGGGGCGAGAATTGGCGCGCCCGCTTCAGCTGGGAGGCGTACGACTTCTCGAACACGCCCGCCTTCAACATCCCCAACACGTCACTCGGCAGCGGCACGTTCGGCTTGGTGACGAACACCCTGCCCAACAGCCGCCGCATTATGCAGATCGGGTTGCGGATCACCTTCTAGCATCTCCTGCGGAGCGGTCTGAATCAACCGCGGCTCCCGGCCTCTTGGCCGGGAGCCGCTTTCTCTTGCATGGGCGCTGTTGCAGTGCAAGCGGAAGCGCCAGCCACCCAGATACGTTGGTCTTTCGGGGGCCGTCCGGATCGACGCCACAAGCGAATCGAAGCCCTGCGGGGCGCTCGGACCCGGCGAAGCAATTCGGTCAAGTTGCGGGCAACGTTCGAGCGCGGCGCGCAGGCGTCGCCGGCCATTGGGCCTCGGGACTTAGCAACGCGAAGCGCTGAGTGTCGACACGGAATTCGCCCGCGCGCCCTGCCGGCGGGACGCTCTTAGCGTGACTTCGCGTCAAGCGTTCCGCGCGTGGGATTACGCTTCTTGCGGGTTCGCTCGTGCTGTTCCGCCTCCATGAGCGAGAAGGCGCAATATGGGAACTGCCTGATCGATACAATCTCCGTATTACACTATACACATCGACGGAGATCCCGTGGTAACAGTGACCATTTCCCCCAAGTACCAAGTGGTGATTCCTAAGCAGATCCGGGACCGGCTCTGCCTCCAGCCGGGCCAGAAGATCCAGGCGATTGCCTATGGCGACCGCATCGAGCTGATTCCCGTGCGACCGATCCGGGAGCTGAGAGGCTCTCTGAAGGGACTCGACACGAAGGTCGAGCGCACGGCGGACCGGGTATGAATGTCGTCGATTCCAGCGCTTGGCTGGAGTATTTCGTCGATGGTGCGAACGCCTCCTTCTTTGCGGGACCGATCGAAGACATCGAGGCGCTTGTGGTCCCCACGATAAGCCTCTTCGAAGTGTTCAAGCGCGTGCTCCAGCAACGTGACGAGAGTGCAGCACTTCAAGCGACAGCGGCTATGCAACAGGGAACTGTCGTGGAGCTCGGAGCGGAGATTGCCGTGAGCGCGGCGGCGCTAAGTGTTGATCTGAAGCTGCCTTTGGCCGACAGTATCATCCTCGCGACCGCCCGCAAGTACACTGCGGAACTGTGGACGCAGGACGCGGACTTCGAGGGCATCGACGGTGTCCGGTATCGAGCGCGTCGAGCATAGCGGCACGACATGGGCCGCGACGGAGCACGGACAAGCCCTGCCCTCCGAACTGCACCGCTGAAGATCGGCATCTCAGCTTCAAACACGCTCTTGTCAATGGGGCGCAATCCGCCAGCAAGCCGTGGGCCGCACGACACCTTGTTTCCAGGGTCAGCGCCCCGACTGCCAAGCGGTTGACTGCGAGAGTCGGCAGAGACTCCACATTGGGTCCTCGCCTCCCAAGCAGAAACGATGGAATTCCGGGAAGCGGGCGCCGTCCAGTCGGACCAGCAAGACTCCAGCGTGCCGAATCCCAAGCGGGTTCAGGCGCGGGGTGCACTCAGGTGTAGGTTGTGGCAAGGGACCAAATCGTGAGGCTGTCTTCCGTGCACCGTTTTTGACGCGCATCTTCTATCGCAAGTTCGGTGCGTTGGTACAAGCCGGCATGGCTACTCTGAATCCGGAAGATCATGTGCGGTCCCGACGTGGCATGCTTGTACAGAATTCGCGGCCCAGCCCAACGGCACTCGGAGAAAGGCAGCATGCGAACAGCCAAGATTGTCTACTGGCAGGAAGAGGGCGCGTGGATCGGCTATCTCGAGGAGTTTCCTGACTACTGGACCCAAGGAGACACACTAGAAGACCTCGAATCCCACCTCTGCGATCTGTACAAGGACCTTACGAGTGACGAGTTGCCAGGAATCCGCAGGGTGGCCGACATCGCTGTCACGTGAAACGAAACGCGCCCGTCACGAGAATCAAGGAGGCCGGTTGTGTGCTGGTTCGGCACGGTGCCAAGCATGACTGGTTTCGCAATCTGAGGACGGGCGTTTCCCAACCAGTACCGCGCCATCGCGAGATCTAAGGCCGTCTTGCCAAGCACATTCTCGCCAAGCTGGATTGTCGCTAGCCCAGCAGGGTCGGCGTAGCAGAAACTTTCGGATCAGACTGACGCGACACTACATTGGTCGTCGAGGAGTTATTTGAACGTGACGATGAGCGCATGCGAGGAAGGGCTGCCCGGCTAGCAGACCGCCTCAAACACACAGATGGCTGCGACACGTATCGAGCCGGCTGCCCCGACGATCGAGCCGGGGCAGCACGGCCACCCAGCGCAGCACGTTCCAGTCGTGAAAACCGGTTCGGTCTACGGCGCAACAAACGCCGAAGCAGAGGCCATGACAGGCTGCTCTCGACGCTTGGCGGCGGCGATTTGGCCTTTGACCCGATGCTGCTTCGATTCGGCGATGTCTCCAAGCGGCTCGATCTCGTCGCCAAAGGCCCGCCTCGCGAAGGCGGCCCGCAGCATCTCCATGTCGCGCTCCCTCGCCTTCAGCGCCTCGTCTACCTTGTCCTCTGCCCACCGCTTTAGCCACAGATCGGTCTGCGCCTCTTGGTTGGCCTTCAGTTGGTCGATCAACTCGACGTGAAGGGCGTCGAGTTCCTTGATCTTCTCGGCGACCTCTTGGCGCTTCCGCAGCGGATCGAGCTCAGGCGTCGATTCAGCCCGAGTTCCTCGCCCCGGACGGCTCGAGCCCCACCCGTATCGGAGGCGAACGTAGAAGTTCGCGCCATTGAAACCGAACGGCGAGAACTGTCCGTACATGTTGCCGACTGTCATCGCGCCGAACTGGTTCACTTCGGGATAGGTGTTGAAGATGTTCTCTCCGCCCACCGCCAGATGCACGTTGGGCCCGATCGGCACGCCGAACTCGATATCCACCAGCGCCCTGCCCGCATACGCTGGGTATAGCCACGACTGTGACGGCCCCCCGGGCAAGCCAACCGCGTTCCGCCCGTCCTCGCTGTCCCAGAACTTGCCGAAGTAGTTCACCCGCGCCATGAGGTCCCAGCGGCGCGCATCGTGAGTGGCGCTGATGGTCCAGCGAGTGTTCGGCAGACCCTGTTCCAACGTAGCGATACGGAAGTCGTCGATCACCGAAGTCTGAATGTCCCGAAGCTGCGTGTCCGTGTAGTTGAAGACCGCGCTGAGTGTGGTGTTACCCGTGACATAGGTTGAAATCAAGTCAATGCCTTGTGTCAATGTCGTGAAATCGTTGAGGAAGAACCGGAACACGGGAAAGTTCCGCGCTTCCGGAATCCCTTCCGCCAGCAACACCTCGATCTCGGGTTCCGTCAGAGCAACTTCCTGCGACAAAGCAACGCGGTCTTCGATCCTTACCCGGAAAAAGTCTGCCGTAAACGTGAACGCGCCCTTATCGATCACGGCGCCACCGCTCATGTTGAACGATTTTTCCGGTTGGAGCTGGCCGCCGCCGCGCGCCATGGCGACTGCCGAGGTCGCTGGGACAACGCCGTTGTTGGTCAGCTGCCCGCCGATGAATGCCGTCGTCACGTTGAACGCGTTCTGCTGTCCAGGAGTCGGCGCCCGGAAACCGGTGCTAGTCGCACCTCGCAGGGCTACCACGTCATTCAGCTTGACGCGACCTGAGACCTTGCCGTTGACCGTGCTGCCGAAGTCGTCGAAGTTCTCGAACCTCAGCGCCGTGCCGAACGTCCACCGGCCCGGCTGGGAGAACTCAACGTCGCCGTACATAGCAACGTTTTGGCGTTCCCACTTCCCTGCCGTCGTGTCGGCACGATAGCCGTTGAAGCCGTTCGAGCCGGAACTGAAGCCCTGCACCGCGTAGGGGCCGATCTGCCACGACGCGTCATCGCCCGCCCCGATTGTGAATTCTTCCCGCCTCCACTCACCGCCAGCGGCCACGTGGACGAGGTCGCTGACCGGCATGGAGACGTCGAAGTTGAGGTTCGTCTCGTCCTGCCGGTAGATGCCCGGTCGGAACGATGTCGGCGTGTCGGATCCGAGCGACGCGTTGACAGTGTCGAAGATGAACTGGTCGATCTCACTGGTGCCCCTGCTAATGCTCGCGTCCCAAGCAAACCCGTTCTGCGCGAATCCTCGCAGGCCGCCGACGATTGAATAGTCGATCAGATCCCCGCCGAACTGCGGCGTAAACCCTCCGGGGAAACGGCTGTAGAGGGTGAAGCAGTTCGGGTCGGCCTCGACCGCGGCAAGGGCGTCTGCGTCCGGAACGTGGTTCACGATCGGGATGACAGGGCACCCCCCGGCGCCCGGCTCGCGGCCCGGGGGCGGCTCGCGGCCTTCGGGAGCCGTCTCGGCCCAAACGCGGTCGCCAACGAGCAGCGAGGGTGTTCCGTCCTCGAGCACCGGACCGCGGAAGACACCGCCGCGGGTATGTGGGTTCCGGAAGTAGAACCCGCCCGTCACCTTGCGTGTCAAATAGTTGGTGTGGCCGTAGAGCTGCAAACTATCGGAGATCTGGTACCCGAAATTCCCGAAGAACTTCACGTCGTGGTTGATCTCCGGGGATCCCCAAACTTGTGCGGTGTTGCGTATATTCGTGTTGCCCGCCGCGATGATGGCCGCCGCGTCGTTGCGCTGGATGGAACGGCTGGTCGGCTGGGCGTTGGCGGCCTCGATGCTGAAGTTGCCGAAGCCGTTGTCTCCCAGCGGCACTCCGATATTCCCAGCGATGGAAAACGTCCTGCCATGTCCGCCGATGCCGTTGCACGAGTGTTGGATATCGCCGATGATGCCGGCCCCGCATGTAGACGGGTCCCCAGGATTGGCATCCCTGAAGGCCCCGGTCTGGATCTCGAAGCTGCCGCCCGAAGGATCATCCTTCAGCTGAAAGTTCATTACGCCGGCAATGGCGTCCGATCCGTACTGGGCCGCCGCGCCATCCCGCAGAACCTCGACCTGCCGGATCGCAATCGACGGGATGACAGAGATATCCGGCCCTTGCGAGCCGTCCGCGATGCCATTGCCCAGCCATGTGATGACCGCCGCCCGGTGGCGGCGCTTTCCATTGACCAAGACGAGCGTGTGGTCGGGCGCAAGGTTGCGCAAGTTCGCCGGCCGGACCACGGTCGCCGCATCGCTGATCGGCTGGGTGTTGATGTTGAACGACGGGATGACGGTCCGCAGCTGGCTGACCAGATCCCTGCTTCCCTGCCGAACAAGGTCCGAAGTGCTGATGACGTCCACAGGCACTGTGGACTCGATCACCGAGCGGGGTGCGGCGCGGCTGCCGACAACCACGACAGTCTCGGTGACAGCGGCCACCTCGAGGCTGAAATTACGCTCCACGGACTGGCCGGCAGCCAGTTCGACACCATCGGCGATAGCCGCTTCGAAGCCCGGGCTCTCGACCACGATCGAGTACGTGCCCGGACCCAAGGTCAACTCGTACGCACCCGCGCCGTCTGTCGAACCACGTTCCTCGCCACCGGTAGAGAGATTGCTCGCGGTGATCCGCGCATTTGGAACGCCCAGGCCGGATTCGTCGTTGACCTGGCCGCTAAGGGTGGCGGTATCCTGCGCGGAAGCGGGTAGCAACGCCAAGCAGGCTACCGCAACTAACACCGAAGCAAATCTAAGGATTGACATCAAACACCTCCTAGTTCGAATGACCACGTACAAACAGTTTAGCACTAGCTTATCCCAATCGATCAGGGCGGTCGACAGGAACATTTTTTTGTCCTGATTGAGGCCGTTTCGGAGAGATTGAGTTCTGCT
>JAPPMG010000053.1 GCA_028819215.1 Bryobacterales bacterium | reverse complement strand
ACCGTCCGCTTTGGACTCGGTTATGGCCCACCCGCTGGAATTATGCAAAAGCCTCGAAGGCCTTATACAAGTCGGGATCGCCCTCGCCCATGCCAGGAAATCCGCCGCCGACCAGCGCTCGACGCATGAGCTCGGTCGATGACAGCTCGGCTTCGTAGTGTGCGACGAGATCGGACCGCTCGGTCCGTAGGCGCTGCTTCTCGCTTTCTTGGTCGCGTTGGTCAAGGGACCGCAGGCCCGGGAAGTGACGTGCCCAGAAAGCGTGTTCCTCGATCGTTGCCTCCTGCCACGGTGGATTCCCCAGAATCACGTCGAATCCAGGCCGGTCGCGCAGGAACACTTCCGGGAATGCGATCGGGAAGTGCAGCGCGTCCAGTTCTCGGAGGGTCTGGCGCGCGCTGAGTTCCGCTTTCGATGTTGCTAGTTCGTCGGAGAGTGCCTCGAATTTGAAGTCCGAGACCATCCGGTCGTCAGACAGCGGCTTGGCCGCAATGAGGTTGAAAAGCGCCTCAGCTCCAGACGTCGCCTCCCGCGCCTCTTGGGTTGCACGACGGGCATCCTCGATGTCCTGCAACGTAGCGTCATTGATGTTGGCCAGCCTCCTGAGTGGGCCAGACGCTTGACCCAGGAGCTTCTCCGTGTCAACTGTAAAGAGCGGTGCCGTCGAGCCCTCGCTCAACTTGTCCCTGGCCTCGTCGATGGTTCCGATACCTACCAGCGAGTTTCCATGGACAAGGCAACGGTCAAGGAATGACAGTGGCAAGCCCGGGACGAAGGTATGGATCCAAACCGCGACCCGCGCAAGCTGCACTGAGAGCATGTTGAGGTCGACCCCGTAGATGCAGCGCCGAGCAATCAACCGCCGGATCAGCTGCGTGTCCTCGATCGTCACCGCCTCAGCCAAATCCCCCATCTCATGCAAAGCTGCGTTACGCAACGCGGTAAGTTCCTGGCGGACGCCGCCCAGATTCCGATCTGCCAGAAAATCTGCCAGACGCTTCTCGATGCGATCGATGGCTGCTGTCAAGAAGTGACCCGACCCCATCGAAATGTCAGCCACGCGGAAATCGAAAAATGCTGTAGCCGCGTCCGTGTCATCCATCGCGCCTAGCCGCTCGATGTGGGCCTGGAGTGCGGGCTCAAGGGCACCGTCCAGGAGGTGCTCCACCGCAAACTGCTTCGTGTAATAGCTGCCGGACGACTTTCGCGCTCCAGATCGGTTGTGAATGTAGATTGCACCCTTCTCTACAGCTACGGAGCTCTGCTTGCTCGCAGGTACGTAGACCCCCTCCTTGTCGAGCGTTAGGTCTTCGAGTGCCACTGCCAGCTCTGACTCAAGCAGCCCCTCGTAGATGGTTCCGAACTCGCGCACTCCAAGGGAGCGGAAATCGACAGGGCCGGGCACTCCTTCTGGAGTCTCGATCACAAGCAGATCCCGGAGGGCAGCCTCGAACGAGCTGTTGGGCAATTGAATCGCAGCGAGTTCCGCGCCGTCCGGCGAGACCTTTGGATCGTGAGAAAACAAGCCTCCGTCATAGGCTGGGACACCCCACTCTGAGTTTCCCCCTGCGATCGCTGCCCACACCGAGCGCACCTCTTGCCAGTGGTGGTGGCCATCGGCGATGGGGACGCCCTTGCTAACCCATTTCGCGAGCTCTTGAGCCTTTTTCTTCATCGAGCGGTCGCGATATGACTCGTTGAAACGATAGGGCAACAGATCGCGGTCTTCGGCATAGGCAACAAATAGGAGCCGAAAAAGAACCGTGAGCGACATCCGGTATGTTTGCTCGAGGTCCTCGGTATTCGGATCGGATATGCCGCGAGCAGCGGCGATACCTTGAGCAAGCCTTGGCACGACTCGGTCGTAAATCCGCTCACGGAGGCGTTCGGCAAGATCGCCCGCAAAACGCTGCGAGTTCTTCAGGATCTCCTTCAGCGTTCCGTCCGATCCCAAGGCCTCGGCGGAGTAGATCAGCCACAGGTATGCCAGATGATTGTTCGAGAGCAGAAGTGGGTCGCACTCGACGTACGTCTCAGTCCGACCACGTCGGCCAATGCCGGTGTCGACGCGGGTTGCATAGAGTCGGATCCGGCTGCCTTGAACCAACATTGCCCACTGGAGGTTTTCGTCGTCGGCTTTCTTCAGCGCGTAGCTGATCGGAGACAGTGCTTCGAATCGTCCTGATCGGCCCTCGGGTGTTTCGCTGTCGTGGAGCATGACTGCAAGGGCTGTACGGTGGGCACCGCTACGCAACAGGCTCGTTAGGTTGTCCAGTCGCTCGATTCGAAAACCAAGCGCCTTCAGCAACTCTCCGTTGCGCTTGCCGCGCACACTACTCGCTTTTCGCCCAGCGGTTGCCCAGTCTGAGAGCTTTGGCACCCCATGCTGCACCTCGTGCATGGCTAGGAGTCCTTCGTTTCGAAGGCCCGGCAAGGCAGTCTCTAGAGACGGCAGAGTGCTTGAAAGGAACTGCAGGGCCGCATGCCTGTCTGGCTGGTCCAACACCTGCCGACAGACCCCTTCGACCTGTTCCCGATCGGTCACCCTGACAATCGGCGGTTCAACGCCGGCCGCACCACAGACTGCAACTCCTTCGGGGTGTAGAACCACCAGAAGTACAGGGGCTGCACGCCCTCCCCTCCGTGCCTTCCAGATTCCAAGCAGCGTAGCTTTCGTTGGACTGATCAGCGATTGAGCGACAACCACCTCGATTGGGCTGGCTCCATTGCCCAGAAATAGGCCAAGTGGCTGAATTTGGTATTGAGCGTCCAGCGTCCAGTGCCTTGACGCATGAGATTCGGATAGGAATTGAGAATCGATCATGGCTTGAAGCACCCGCTGGGCGTGAAGCTATAAATGTATCGCGGCCCAAGCACCCAACCTCCAGACTCGCTCCGCCCGGATGCTCGACTGGCCGTTCGCGATCTCAAGAAGGTCACGCCGCCGTACCGGCCGGGCGGCCCGGTGGTTGCCACGCGCCAAGCTTACGGAGCGGCCTTGGAGGCACTGGCCCGTGCCGATTCGCGCGTCGTAGGCGTCCACGGGGATGTCGGCAACTCTACCTTCACCACGGATATCGGCAAGGTAGGTCCAGGCCGGCTGCTGCAGTGCGATATCGCCGAGCAGAACTTGGTTGGCGTGGCGATGGGCCTGCCGCGGCAAGATCCCGCATGCTTCCAACTTCGCCTACTTCTTGGCGCGCGGGTACGACTTCATGCGTCTGGCAGTGATCAGCTCGACCAACATCAAGTTGGTGGGTACGCACGCTGGGGACTCGATCGGCGAGGACGGTGCCTGGCAGATGGGATCGGAAGACTTGGCCATCGCGTGCGCCGAGCCGAATTACACGGCCTTCTATCCCAGCGACGCGACCAGTGCCTGGCGGGCGATCGAACATACTTGCGTAGCTCCGCCCCCCTCCTCGCGGCAACCCCGTACCTGCCATATCCCGATCTTCGAAAGGGGCGATGCCTTGGCCGCGAGGGTTAACTTGCCGGGATTGATTCATACAGTGTCCCGTCTGGTCTCGGCAGGTCTCTTGCCAGTCCCGCGAAAAACGGCCAGTGGTCCGTCAAGGAATGATCTTTGGGTAAACGGACTTCAGCTTGTAGCGAGCATCGGAGACCTCCGTCTGCCACTCCACTCCGCACTGACGTGTGTTGATGTCGGCCGATCAAGGTGCAATCTCTGCCTCACAACTCGCGGCACGTGCCGACTTGAACTGAACTCTCCGTTCGTGTGGGTGTTGAGATTGCCTTATTAGGATATCTTTTATGATTTGTTCTCCTTAAGTGCTTTATTCTGTGATTCTATCCGCTATACTATGGAATTGGATGGCAGGGAGTTCATGAGACGCGCCAAGCGATACGCAGCAAGGAACGGTTTGGACTTCCGGTTCGAGCGGGGCAGGGGCAAAGGAAGCCACGTTGAGTTGTACATCGGTTGCAGGCGGACCATGGTCAAGCGCACCGAGCTTAGCAAGGGCCTGTTGCGAAACATGCTGCGGGACCTCGGGATCAAGAAGGAGGAATTCTAGGATGCGATACGCCTACCCATGCAAGATCGAGCGGGACGAGGATGGCGCGTTCGTTGTTTCCTTCCCGGATGTGACCGGAGCCAACACCGCTGCAGACGACCGCGCCGAGGCTCTAGAGTTGGCCGAAGACGTGCTCTCAGGGGCGCTCGGCATGTACGTCGAACTGCGAGAACCCATCCCTGTTCCGAGCCCGGTCATGGATGGCCAAGAGGTCGTCGCGGTGGACCCTGTGACGGCGGCGAAGCTGGAACTGTACACCGCGATGCGCGACAGGGGCGTATCCAAGCGCGCGCTAGCGAAGCGGCTGGGATTGTCCGATACCACCGTGGGCCGCCTGATCGCCCCGAACCGCCGTTCCCGCATTGACCGCATTGCCAAGGCGCTCCGGGTGGTGGGCCGGGGCCTTGTGGTCGAGGGCCGGACGGACCCTGTTAGCGCGGCCTGACTGGCTACTGTGGAACCTATCACAAGTTGAGCCCCAAGCACCTGAACCGGCATTCAAGGAGTTCTCGGGACGTCACAATGTCCGAGACCGCGACACTATCGGGCAAGAGAGCGGCGTGGCACAAAGCAGGGAAGGCAAGCTCCTCACTTACGGGCGCTGATCGCGGACAACGGGCTCTCTTCAGGAGCGAGAGCAGCGTGAAACCTAAATCGAGCACGAATCAAGAAGAATGGCGTGATGATAGTCCGATTGGGCTACTACGGTTCGGCGAGGAATTCATCACTGTCGGAAAAGACGCATTTAAGGCACATAGAAAGAGATGCCCGCGGACCTTATTGGAAGAGCATACGGGGGAGGTGGTGTCCGATGCTATCTACTACAATTTTCTGCACGGAGTTGAGCTCGCGCTAAAATCATATCTCCGACATATCGACGCAGTGAATCTTCAGGAGCTTCGGAGGCCTCCATACGGCCACAATCTCTGCTCGTTGCTCGATAAGTCCATCAGCCTCAACCTACGTGCGGTCTGCCCCAAATTGAAAGACTCTCACATTGATGCAATCCACCGCTCCAACAAGCGTTACATGCAAAAGGAACTTGAGTACGTCCACATCGGACTTGCGGAGTACCCGACTATCAATGTAGTTGCCAAGGCTGCCGAGACGCTAATCGCCGAGCTCAAGGAATTGCGAATGGAGAGCGCCAAGCAGCGCTAGGCAGTCAGACACCGGCGGTAGGGCAGATTGACTGGGAGTGTTGTTTGAGCGGCGGCAGCATTGGTGGGGCCTGACCCTTGACCAAACTCTTGCCAGGATGGTTGTCCTCTTGAACCCGACAGTATCGGGGTCCTCTGGATGGTGCGGTTCTACGGTTCTACGGTAGCTTCTTGTGCCCGGGCACGATGTCTGCCATTCTTGGGAAGCGGCTCTTCATCATCCGAATGTCCGCTTCAAAATAGTCCGGGATACGGGACACGATAACCCTTATCAGCATCTGACCTGCTTGGGCTTGACGCCCTGCCAGAACTTCGTGTCCATCGCGCCTCGTTTGATCTCGATGATCCGATGACCTAGGCGCTCCGGATCTCGCGCCACCTGTCGGCCACCCACTGTCCCAAGGGCAGGGAAGGAGCTGGCGTCGGGCTTGACGGAGAGACGCGGCGTGGTGACAAATCAAACTCAGCGAACGCCGGCCATAGGCCGGGCGGAATTCCAGCAGGCCACGCCCTTACGATCCGGCGGAACGGGCTTACGCCCACGGGCCGCCGCTCGACCAAGCCACGATGGAGTGAGTCTCGGCACGGGACCCGCCTTTCGTTCAGGCCCAATCGTCTTGCGGCAGCATGAACCTGCGGTTCGACCGCTCTCGCAGTGTCCTTCCGGGGCGACGGGGACTTGGTGCCGGAAAATAGCTCCCTGACTCAGCGGCGGCCAGCGCTTAGCGCGCTCCGGACCGCAATCCCGGTTGCGCCGGGCAGGCGCGCTTGAAGTGCGGGCAATGCCGGCAGCGCTCGCCCTCGCGCATCGGATACGCTTGCGAGCGCTGGGCCGCGAAGAACTCTTCGACCAGACGCTTGGCGCCTTCGAGCGCAGCGTGGCTGGTGTCGATGTCGATCGGCGCTGCGTGGCGAAGGTAGAAGACGACGGCCCGATCCACGGGCGTTCGTGCCTTGGCCAGCCCGGCAGCGTACAGCTGCAGTTGGGGCGCGTACTGTTTTGCCGCAACCTCCAGTTCCGAGGCGGGTCGCTTGTCGGTCTTGTAATCGACAAGGATGCGCTCTCCCCCCTCCTCGAACAGGAGGTCGACGGTGCCCCGCAGCAGGTAGTCGCCAACTGTGAACACGAACGCCATCTCGCGCTCGACCCGACCGGCCCGCTCGGCGCGCAGGCCCAGCTCGTGGTCCGAGAATCTCTCGGCTAGCGCTTGGACTGCGGGGCTCGGGTCTTGAAGCTGCTCCGCGAGGTGCTCGTGCACCTGTTGTCCGAACAAGGACGGGTCGATGTCGTCGCGACTTCTCCGCGGGCCGCGATCATCGTGATGATCGTCTGTCGGCCCCTCTCCCAGATCGTCGGTCTCAAGCCCGAGATAGCGCGAGAGGAAGTACTTGCGGGGGCATTCGGCAAACAGCGACACCGACGTGACCGCCGCCGAATAGTCGGCTTGGGCCGCAGGGGCTAGCGGCTCGAGCACTTCCGGGACAGCCAATGCTTCAGCGGCTTGTGCCTGGCTGTCAGGCGCTTCTCCAGCGGTCTTGCTGTAGAGGAACTTGAAGTCTCCAATTGTTCGTTCCTCAAGGCCCCCAGTCGGAGCTTCCTTCGGGTCGATGCCGAGCCTGTCGAAGACCGTCTTGGCCCCGCCGCTCCGTTGTGCGGCACCTGCATACGATGCACTGAGGATCAAGTGCTCTTCGGCACGTGTCATGGCCACGTATAGCAGTCGCTCCGCCTCTGTACGCTCACGCTCGGCGATGTCCGCGTTGGTCCTCGCAAACGCGGCGTCCGGCAGCGGGCTACCTTCGAACGGCCGGCGCCAGCGGGCTCCGATGCCATGGTCCTCCGAGAACAACAGCCCCGGCTGTTGCGCCGGCGGGCGGCTCTGCAGCGCGGCCAGCACCACCACGGGAAACTCCAAGCCCTTGGCCGCGTGCATGGTCAGCACTTGGACCGACTCCGAGTTCTCGGCACCCTCGGGAGCGGCTTCTTCGGGGCGCTGGGCCTCCAGCGCGCGATCAAGGGCGGCGGAGATCGCATCCAGCGAAGCGAGTCCGTGCCGCTCCTTTCTTGCGATCCACTCGAGCAGTTGGTCGACGCGGGCCAGCGCCACATCGCTCTCTTCCTGCCGGGCCAGAAATGACCGGTATCCGCACCCTGCGACGGAGCGCGCCAGCAGGAAGCGCGGCGGGACGGCGGCCCGATCTGAGCGGCAGCGGGCGAGATGATTGCTGAAGCGTTCCAACCGCCCCGCCTCATCGGAGTCTAGGCCAGCCGCTTCCGGAGAGTCTGTCGCCAAGGCTTCGGACAGGTTCCCGAAGAAGAGCCTGATTCGCAGCAGGGCTGCGTCCGCGATGCCGCAAAACGGCGACTTCAGAACGGCTGCGAGACTGATCTCGTCCCTGGGGTTGCGCACCACCCGCAGAAAGGCCGCGAGTTCCGCGGTCTCCGGAGCGTTGAACAATCCTCGGTCCGTGCCGGTCAGGCAAGGGATGCTCTGGCGCCGGAGCACTCCCGCGATCACGGCCCCGGCAGCGTGCGTTCGCACGAGGACTGCGACATCTCCCCAGCGCAGGCCGCGCGTGCTGCCGCTCGCCTGGCGGTCAGCAACCCGCAGCTCCGCTTTCAAGGCGTGCAGCCGGTGCGCCAGCCGCAGCGCTTCCTGCGTCCGCGACTCCGATCCGGCGTCGCACACGATCTGCACTTCAAGGCACGCCGACTCCTTGGGGGGGAACTGGTACGCCGCATTGAGGCGGTGGCTTTCCACCCCGCTGGAACCGCCTCCAGGCAGGAGGCGATGCACCGCGGCCAGCACTTCTGGCCGGCTGCGAAAGTTGTCCAAGAGGCGGATGACGTCGCCGCCACTCCGCTCCACGCGCTCTCGATACTGGCGGAACACATTCTGGTCTGCATGGCGAAAGCCATAGATCGATTGGTTGATGTCTCCGACGACGAACCGAACAGGGCGCCGGTCCCCGTGCGCGTCCAACAATCGGTCGACCAATCGGACCTGGAGCGGGTTCGTGTCTTGGAACTCATCGATCAAGATGTGCTCGAACCCTAGGGCTGGACAATCGGGCGACGCCAGCAAGTCCGCTGCCAGCGCGAGGGCATCGTCAAAGTCGAGCCGCCCGGACGCGCGCTTGGCTGCGGCGAATTTGGCCAGCGTGCGTCGCGCCAGCCCGCGCAGCCACTTGCGGGCCGGCTCGTTTGCCGCGGAAACGACGGCCGCGCGACAGGCCGGTAACAGGACGTCCTTGATCTCGCCCACCAACTCCTTCGCCGCGCCGCGCCTTTGCACCGGCTGCAGCAGTGTCGCGACGGACTCCAGCTCATCGGCGCAGCCGGAATCGCCCTCGGCAGCGGCCAGCCTGGCCTCGTCGGCCGCGCGTGCGACCCCCTCTGACAGCTGAATCTGGGAGAGGCTCCGCAGAGCGTCTGCCAGCGCATCGAGGTGCGGCTGAGGGTTTGTGATGAACGGTTTTCGGCCGTAGCTTCGGATGCGGTAGACCAAGTCTGCCAGGTCTCTGTGGATCGATGAGGTGTCCTCTCCCGCCGATCGTGCCGCGCTCGGAGCATAACTCGCGAGAAACGCCGCCAGCCCCGGGCCACCCTTGCCGAACGCCTCGTCCAGCGCTTGCTCGATGGCTTCGGCCAGCAGTTCGTCCGCCTCGCCCGCATCCAGAATCTCGAACCCCGGATCTACGCCGGCCTCGAGCGCGCGCTCGCGAAGCAGGCGGCTGCAAAAGGCGTCGATGGTGGAGATCTGGGCGGACTCGAAGAGGCTTCGGTGTTCGCTGGCCCGACCGCTCTCTCCGACCAGGCGCGAGTGCATCTCAAGCGCCGCCTTCTCGGTGAAGGTGATGGCGAGAATGCGCTCGGGTCGTACCTGCCGCTCGACAATCAGCCAGCGCAGCCGCTCGACCAACACGCGGGTCTTGCCTGAGCCGGGACCCGCGACAACGCAAATGTCTCCTCGCTGCCAGCTCTGCACGGCGCGCAGCTGTTCCGGCGTCAGTTGCATCAGCCCGTGCCGTCCATCCGCTCTCCGCCGTCGCTTGGCGGCAGCCACTCGACGCGGCAGACGCTGCCGAACTCGCAGAACCTGCCGCAGAAGTCGCGATCTCGCGGGCGGACCGCGATGCCTCCCTCGAGCACCTCGCCGACCGCTTCGGCCGCCTCGGCCCTGGCCGTGTCCAGCAGCGAGCGCATGGCGTCCTGGGTGATCGGCTGGAGGCCGCGCTCGCCGTTGATCGCAGCGCCAGCGAAGCTAGTCTCGCCGCGCAGCCCGCACAGCACCATGCCGGTCGGCTCGAAGCTGAGCTGCTGCTCCAGCGCGGCCAGGTAGAGCAGCATCTGGAGCTCTTCGCCCTCCAGGTGCTGCTTGAGCAGTTCCTTGACACGGCTGGGCCGGGCGTACTTGTAGTCGGTGACGAGGCAGCGCAGGTTCGGATCGACGTCGTAGCGGTCGATGCGGCACTTCACGACGGGCTCGGAGCCGAGGCTGCGGATACGGAATTCCGCAGCTTCCTCGAACCGCGACTGCATGCCCTCCGGCAGCGCCATTTGGATGGTCCGGTCGCTGTCGGCGAAGCGCTGCAGGTCGGCGCGGAGGGCCAGGCGATAGCGCTCGGTGCGGAACGTCTCCTCGAGACGAAGCTCGCCCAGCTTCGCGCTGAAGGCTCGATCCAAGATCTCGCCGATCTGCCCGCCATCGCGATTCCAGCGGTCGACCGCGGCATGCACGATCGTGCCGAGCGCCAGCGCGTCAAGCCTTTGGGCAGGAAGTGGGGGCCTGCCGCGCAGCCGGAGGGTGGTGGCCGAGAAGAAGCGGTAGGGGCATTGCCGGAAGTCGCCGATGCCTGAGACGCTGAATTGCGGATTCCGCTCTGCCACAGCCCTGAGCAGGGCGCGCGGCAGGCTGGCAGCGGGCTCGGACGGCCCCGCCGGAACGGGGGACCCGATGCGTAGCCTGGAACTGCGGCAGACTTCAGCTGCGCTGTCTTCGATCAGGCTCGATCTCACCAGTGGCTGGCCATCGCTCGCTCGCAGGGGATAGCTCAGGACCAAGCGCTGCGTGGCCCTTGAGGAGGCGACCTCGAACAGCCGGCGCTCGGCTTGCGACCGGTCGGACGACGTGCGCAGCTCGATTCCTCGGCCGCGCAACTGGATGCGATCCTCGTCATCGAAGAAGATGTCTTGCGCGAAGCTGCGCGGGAACCAGCCCTCCGCCAGCCCGCAGACGAACGCGACCGGAATCGACCATTGCCGGGATTCTGCGATCGGCAGAACGTGCACGACGTCGAAACGCTGGTCCGGCACCGCCAACGCCGTGTTGCGCAGGACGTCTTCGAGCGCATCGGCGAAGGACCGCAGCGCCGGTCGCTTCCTGCCCGCGAACTCGGGCAGGCCCGCCGTTTCCTCGAGCGCGCGCGCCAAGGCTTGCCGCGCCCTGATGGCGACTCGCCAGTCGCACGTCCGCAGGAAGGACTCCGTCCCGACCGGCGGCCGCAACTGCTGGACACGGTTGAGCAACTCGAGGCAGTCGGCCTGCCAGCGCTTCGCTCCGACGCGCCGCCGGTCCCAGCCCTGGCACGGTGCGAGCCCTTGCAAGAACTGGCTGATCGGCGGAAACTCGCTCGCCGAATGCGCAAGGAATTCCAATCCCTCGCCGGGAAGCGCATCTCGCACAGCGAAGTCGAACTTGTCGATGCTGGGATCGGCACCGACCGGACAGAGCGGGGAGCATATCGCTTCGATCGCTCTCTCCGCGGGGAAGCGCGACTCGATGACGCGCAGCCACTCCAGGAAGTGACGGGTCACGCCATGGTCGGCCAGGGAGTCCCTGCTCCAGAACCTGTGGGGAATGCGCAAGGCCTCGAACACCTCGCGAATGAGCCCGGCGTAGTGCTCGAGCGAGCGCACGACGATGGCGTGCTGGTGCAGCGGTCGGTCGCTGGCGAGAATCCGCCGGGCGATCTCCAACACCTCCGCTCGGGGAGACGGCGCTTCAACCAGTTCTGGCTTCAATGCCGCATCGCGAGGGGGCGGCGGCAGGGGTTCGGGCTTGCCCGGCGGGTAATGCGGCAGGCCCTCCGGCATCGCCACGACGAACTCTTCGGATTGCTCGTCCAAGGCGCCCAGCAGTTCTTCCTGCTGCTTGGTGAAGATGTCGAAGCCGTCCACGTAGACTGTCCGGACCGCGCCCAGGCCCTGCTCGCGGATTCGCGCGGCCGCCTGCGCGATCCGCTGGTTGGCGTGGGCGAAACCCTCGCGCTCCAAGGCGCTCTCGAATTCGCGGAAGACCCCTACGAAGCCGCGTTGCTGGCGTGTCCGGGCGGCGGGCTCGACCTGGTAGCTGTCTGCGCCGGCCGCCCAGAACTCGCGCATCAGGTCGCTGATGCGGCTGCGCAGCCGGGCCGAGCCGGCACGGGACTCCATGCCCGGCTGGCCCGAGGCCTCGACGGCTTCGCTCAGCAGACGGTCCTCGACGACTCCGCCGGCCTCGCGAACATCCGGGGTCAAGCCCCGGACAAGCTCCGCCATCGTTGAAACCAGCCTTGCGGGCACCATCAGGCCCCTGCGGGCCAGTTGGTTGAGCAGGTGATTCCGCATGCTGGCGGTCGGAACCAACAGCTGGACTTCGTTGCTGCGGCCGGCGCGGATCGCAGTCTCGAGGGCCCGTAGGATGTACGCTGTCTTGCCGCTGCCGGGAGGTCCGATCAGTAGCACGGGCTGTCTGTTCCTTCGCTGGGCAGGGCCGTGAATGCTGCCAGCTGCCGTGGTCTGATGCCGGGCGGCCCAGATGGTCGCTCGGCCCGCCCGGCGCTAAGCCGGTCGCAAGATTCTACCACCACTTGGCCTTTGTGGAACAATGGGTCAGGAGGCGCGCGATCGCTTCGGCAATCCACACACAATGCCCCCCGATCTCTCCGTTCGCTCCTTGCACAAGGAGTATCCGCATCCGGCGGGCACGCTGCAGGTGTTGAACGATCTTTCCCTGGAATTGTCTCTGGGTGACGCCTTGGCCATCATGGGCCCTTCCGGCTCGGGAAAGAGCACCCTGCTCTACATCTTGGGGTCTTTGGAAACGCCTAGCAGCGGCACGGTCGAGGTGTGCGGCCAGGATCCGTTCGCGCTGGACCAGGCTGGCGTGTCCGCGTTCCGCAACAAGACCGTCGGGTTTGTCCTGCAGGATCACCACCTGCTGCCGCAGTGCACCAGCCTCGAGAACGTACTGCTGCCAACGCTGCCGTCCGGCGGTTCCACCCCGGAGCTGGTGGCGCGCGGCAAGCAGCTGCTCGAACGCGTGGGGTTGGCCGAGCGCATGGACCGACTGCCCTCCGAGCTGTCAGGCGGCGAGCGCCAGCGCGTGGCCATCGCCCGCGCCTTGATCAACGCGCCGCCGGTCGTGCTGGCGGACGAGCCCACGGGGAACCTCGACCGCGTCAGCGCGGAAACGGTCGGCAGCCTGCTGCTGGAATTGCAGCGCGAGCAGAACATCCTGCTGATCGCAGTTACGCACAGCGCCGGCTTGGCCGCGCGCTTTCCCGCCCGCGCCGAATTATTGGATGGCCGCTTGCAGCGGCAATGATCGGTCCGTTAGGGCAGCCGGTCGGCTTAGGAGGCCCAATCCCATGGAAAACGTAAAGGTGCTAGGACTGATCCTGGCGGGTGGCAAGGGTACTCGCCTATTTCCGCTGACCAAGGAACGGAGCAAGCCCGCCGTGCCGTTCGGGGGCAAGTACCGCATCATCGATTTCGTCCTGAGCAACTTCGTGAACTCCGGGATCTACTCGATCTATGTCCTGACGCAGTTCAAGAGTCAGTCCCTGCTGCAGCACATGCGCAACGCATGGCAGTTTTCCGACCTGCTTACCAGCCAGTACATCCTGCCCGTGCCCGCACAGATGCGCAAGGGCCCGCAGTGGTATCGAGGCACGTCTGACGCGATCCACCAGAACATTCACCTGATCGAACTGTCGCAGCCCGAAATGGTAGCCGTCTTCGGCGCGGATCACATTTACTTCATGGATATCCGTCAGATGATCGAATACCACCGTGACAAGGGTGCGGTAGGCACGGTTGCGGCGCTTCCGATCCCGGTTTCGCAGTCGGAGCGTTTCGGCACGATGGAGGTTGACGAGGACTGGCGCATCTTGCGCTTTTTCGAGAAGGTGGCCAAGCCGCCAGAGATCCCGGGCCGTCCCGGCTGGTGCCTGGCCTCGATGGGAAACTACCTGTTCGACCCGACGACGCTGGTGAGCGCGTTGCGGCGAGACGCGGCGCGTCCGGACAGCTCTCATGACTTCGGCCACAACATCTTGCCGGAGATAGTCGAAACCGCGCCGATCTACGCATACGACTTCCTCAGCAACATGGTGCCCGGCGAAAGGCCCGAGAATCACGGCTACTGGCGTGACGTGGGCACGATCGAATCGTTCTACGACGCCAACATGGACCTGCGATCCATCCGCCCCAAATTGAACCTGTACAACCCGGAGTGGCCGCTGCGCACGGCGGAATACCCGACCGGGCCAACGCGCTACTGCACGGACACCGAGGGGCGGCGCTGCGATGTCGTCGACTCGGTGATTTCCGAGGGGTGCGTACTGTACGGGACCACCGTGCGCCAGTCCATCTTGGGGCGCAACGTCCACATGGAGTCCGGCGTGTGCGTGGAGGACTCCATCGTGATGGCGCGCTGCCACATTGGCAAGGGCGCGCAGATCCGCCGCGCGATCATCGACAAGAACGCCAGAATCCCGGCCGGTGCCAAGATCGGCTTCGACCGAGAGGCCGACCTGCGAGACTACGGCCTCTCGGAGAGCGGCATCGTGCTGGTGGAAGGCTCCCGCACCGCGATTCCCGTCAGCCCGGCGGCGATCTGACCGAGCCTTCGGGCCTTCCCGATCGCAGCGAAGCTAGCAGTCCGGGCAGGTTGGCGGCAAGAGCCCCCCGCGTCAATACTTCGTCGTAGCCGGCGCTGCGGGCTTGTTGCAGCACGCTCTCGCGAACATGGCTGGCGAATGCGATCAAGCGCGGAGCGCCGGACGGTGCGAACGAGCGCAGCTCGCCAACCACGCCGAGCGGATCGACGGCGGTTGCGTCGAGGTCGACAATGACCAAGTCCGGCCGGGAATGCGCCGCCTCGACGAGCGCTTGGCGAGAGCCCGCGAACCGGACGGAAATACCGAGCTGCTTGGCTGTCCCGGAGACCTTCGAGCCGAAGAATAGGTCCGGAATCGCGGCCAAAACGCGCTTGCAAGCCGTGTCTTCCGCCGGAATCGAGTCGGGGGCCATTTGGTAACCTGATTCTAGCAATCCACATGCCCGACAAACGCGAATTTACGATCGCGCATAGCCCCGACGCCGACGACGCGTTCATGTTCTACGCCCTGGCCACCCACAAGATCGAGTCCGAGCTGCTCGAGTTCAAACACGTCCTGAAGGACATCCAATCCCTCAACCAGGACGCGCACGCGGGCCGTTACGACATGACGGCGATCTCCTACCACGCCTATCCCTACGTGGCCGACCGCTACGTGCTGACCGCGGCCGGGTCCAGCGTCGGCGATGGCTACGGCCCGATCGTCGTGGCCTCGGAGGAGTTGGAGCCGGGCGACCTGGCGGGCAAGAAGGTTGCCGTTCCGGGCCTGTTGACGACGGCCTACCTAGCGCTGAAGCTCTACGAGCCGGACGTCGAGCCGGTCGTCTGCGAATTCGACAAGATCATCGGCGCGGTAGAGAGCAGGGCCGTCGACGCGGGCGTGGTGATCCACGAGGGGCAGCTGACGTTTGCCGACTCGGGCCTGCATGGCGTGGTCGATCTTGGCGAGTGGTGGAAGCGCTCGGAGGGCTTGCCGCTGCCCCTGGGCTGCAACTGCATCTTGCGCGATCTGCCTTCGGAGATCCAACAGGAGGCTCGCCGCAAGCTGGCCGCGACGATCCAGTACTCGCTGGACCATCGGGCGGAAGCGCTGGAATACGCGCTGCAGTTCTCGCGCGGCCTGGAGAAGGATCTCGCGGACAGCTTCGTGGGCATGTATGTCAACGGCCACACCACAGACATGGATCCGGATGTGCTCAGGTCGGGGCAACTGCTTCTCGACAGGGGGTTCTCGGCCGGCTTGATTCCGCGCCAGGTTCGTCTAGAGTATGTGTAGTTCGGCGAGTCGACCGAGGGTAGTATGCGGGCCGTAGCTTCGATCTGGAGAGTCTTGCTGTGGGGAACGCTCGCGGTATTCGCTCTGTGCGCCCAGGATTGGATCGCGGGCTTGGAATCAGCCGACGAAAACGAGCGCGTCAAGGCGGTCCGGGCGATGGCCAATTCGCTCGACGGCTTCCGGCACTTGGACAAGCTTGCCCCCCTGTTGCGTGACGACTCCGAGGAAGTCCGGGCCGCAGCAGTGATCGCGCTGATGAAGATGCGCTCCCTCGAGGCTCAGCCGTTGCTGATCGAGGCTGCCGCGGACGCTTCGCCGAACGTGCAGGCTTTGGCAGTGGACGGCTTGGTATCGCTGTACGTGCCCGACTATGTGAAGCTCGGTCGGCAGTCGGTGCTAAGGTCGTTCGCGTCCTCGCTCAAGTCGCGCTTTTCGAAGCCGAGCCCGCTTGTGGTCTCGGCCTACATCGATGTCAATCCGGCAGCGCTCGAGGCCATTGCGAGTGTTCTCCTGCGGGGCAGCAGCAACGAGGCCAACGCGAACGCCGCCCGAGCGTTGGGTGTCCTGAGGGGGGCCGACCATGTGGACGCGCTGCTGGAGGGCGCGCGGTCCCGCGATTCAGCCACGATCATCGAGAGCGTGCTGGCGATCAAGAAGATTCAAGCCATCAGCGCCGGCCCCGACATCGTCTTCCTGTTGCGCGATCCGGTGTCGGAAGTCCAGGAGGCAGCCATATTGACAGTGGGCCAGCTCCGGACTCCCGAGGCAGTGCCGCAGTTGGTGCAAATCTGCGAGGGGAGCAGCAAGGGCCGCATCCAGGCGCACGCGTTGACAGCCCTGGCCAAGATTCCGGACAACGGGCAGCGCCGCTTGTTCACGGGTTTTCTCAGCCACAAGGACAAGCTCCTGCGGGCAGCGGCGGCCGAGGGCCTGGGCCGTATCGGGGATCCCGCCGACAAACGGGTGGTCGATCATCAGTTCTCGATCGAGAAGGCACAGGGCGTGAGGCTGTCCCTGGCATTCGCAGGGGTGCTGCTCGGCAATCCGCTGCGCCTTGCGTTCTTGATCGAGGGTCTCAACTCCACGGCGCGTCGGCTTGAGGCGCGCCCTTTCTTGGTCGAACTGGCGCGCGACCCCGAAGTCCTGTCGAAGCTGTACATTCCGCTCACCACCGGCTCGGCGCCGCAGCGGCGCCATCTGGCCTTCGTGCTGTCTCAGAGCGGCACGCGGGAAAGCATCCCGCACTTGGAGAGCCTGACGCGGGATGCCGTTCCCGAAGTCTCCTCCGCTGCCGTGGAAGCCCTGCGCGTGTTGCGCGCCCGCCGGATGTGAGCAGGCCGGCTACTGCTCCTGCGCTTGCTTGCGATAGCGATTGGACGTCGAGAGCGTGTAGTTTCGCACCGGGCCATTGAAGGTGCGCTCGCCGACGATGGCCAGTGCGTTCGCCATCAGCAGCTTGGCGTCGCGATCCTCGGGGCGGAGGCGGATGGCGTGACGCAGCAGTTGCGCCGCGCCGAGAGGGTCGTCCGAATCCATCAGCTCGCGAGCTTTGGCCACGAGCGCGTCCACTCCACCGGCCAGGTCGGCGATGCGCTCGGACTGCTTGCGCGGGCTCTCGCGATGCAGGGACAGTGCGTCTCCGTCAAACCACCCGAGATCCTGGGCGTAGAGGTCCCGGATCGTGCCCTCGACCGTGCCGTAGTAGTCCCCGAGGTAGTCCAGCTTGGCGAAGCGCTCGGGGAGTCGGCCGTATTCGACCAGCTCGTCCGGGGTCATCTGCTTGGACAGCCCGTCTAGGGTGCGGTCCAGCACCCACTGCATCGCGTCGCGATAGTTGGTCAGGACGGCCTTGGCGTCGTTGAGGATCGGCGTTGTGTGGCCGCCCACGACGTGCAGCGGGTCTTGCTGGACCATCTTGTCGATGCTGGCGATCCAGTCGCGAAATGACCTGCGCGCGGTGCCGCGCAGCGGGTAGACATTGGGCCAGGACTGGTAGAAGTTGTCTCCGGCGAAGACCACTCGCTGGTCGGGCAGCCAGACGTAGAGCTGGTCCTGGGTCTCGCCCGGAGCCGCGACCAGCTCCAGCCGGACGCCGGCGATTTCCAGCGACTTGCGCTCTTCCGAGAACTTGTGGGTGGGCCGCACCTGAGCCGGTCGCGGGCGAGCGGCCGGCGCGCCGGGCCGGCGCAGCCCGTCCTGCATCATGTTGCCCTGCGGGCGTCGGTCGGGCGGGATCGCGATGCCGATTCCCATCCGCTGCTCCAGCGGCAGGTCGAAGCCTTGGCTGTTCGAGGACCGCAAGCCGGGGCCGAGGCCCTTGTCGCTCACGAGCGCGGCCTCGGAGCCGTAGTTGTCGCGCGCCCAGACCTCGATCCCCTTGCCGGGCTCGAAGAAGGCCGGCGCTCCGTTCGTGTGGTCCCCGTGGCTGTGGGTGTAGACAATGGCGCGCACCGGCAGCGAGCTGATCTCTTCGAATGCTGCTCGAACTTGTCGCGCGGCCGCCGGGAGCTGGCCCGGGTCTACGATGATCACGCCGCCGTCTCCAATGATCATGGAGTTCGCCGAGACCTGGTAGCCGATCGCGGTGTAGACGTTCTCGGCGACTTGGATCACCGCCGGCTTGAACATCTTGTTGCGCTCTTGCAGGCGCTTGGTCGCCTCGCTGGGCTGTGCGGCAAGCGCCAGCGCGGTCACCGCGAGGCAGGCCGATAGTCGGGTCAGGTGGTGTAGTGAACGGGACGCCATAATGGCATAGGCGTCTGGACGACGGGCGAGGTTGCAGGGGTGCCGCTGGCGCGCCGGGAGCCGGGCTAGCGCCTTCGTTGCTTCTGCTGACCGACGCGAACCTTGCTCATGGAAGCCTTCTGTTCCTCCCATGCCTTCCAGTCGAAGCGCTTGGCGGCGTCTTCGAGATATGCCTTGACGTCAGCGCCCTTGGGCAGCACGGCGACGACGGTCGCGCGCTCCCCGGAATCCGGCTTGTAGATCGAGTACTTTCTCGCGTTCGGGATGCCCATGGTTGTCCTGCCCTGATGATAGCAATGTCGGTCCGGCCCGTTAGCTCGCCAGCCCGGCTGCCGTCACTGCCCTGCGTCGTCGCCGCTCTCGACAGGCTCGCCGTCGGGCATGGCCGTGGGCCCGTGAAAATAGCCCACGCGGTGCCGCAGGCGCAGCTTCTCGTAGGGAACGGTGACTTCGATGCGGTGATAGATGCCGCGCTCGTTGAGGTTGTTGGGCCGGTAGCTCAGCCGGTACTGGCTGCGGATATCCTCGCCGATCTTGATGATGGATTCTTGGACGCCATTGGTGGTGCGCGGGCTGTAGGCCCGGCCGCCGGTTCCCTTCGACAGCACCTCCAGCGGATTGTCGAAGATCAGGTTCTTTACCCCCCGGACCAGGTCGATGATGATCGGGATCATGTTCGGGGTCACCGAGTAGGTGGCCTGTTGCTGGGAGGTCGGGGTGTCCGGCGTGCCCGGCATGGTGGGCCGCACGACGATTCCGGCGGGGATGGTCGGTGCCCGGACCTCGGGCTTGCGGCGCAGGCGGGCGGACAGCGTCGATAGGCGCACCGGGTAGATCGAGATGTTGTACAGCTGCGCCGTTCGCAGGCTCTCGCCCAGACCGATCCGGCTGCCGTTGTTCTGAGACTCCGAGATCACCACGATGATCTTGTGGTGGCTATCCGGGCGCTTGAGGAGCATGCGAATGGCGCTGTACATGGCGTCAGCGAGGGCGACCGCGGACGTCCCGATGCGCATCCCCTTCAGCCCTGCATCGAGCTTCTTTGTGTCGTTGGTGAAGTCCACCAGCAGCTTGATGCGGCTGTCGAATGTCATCAGCGCCGCTTCGCCGTGTTCGCCCAGCACGAGTTCGGTGAACAGATAGGCGGTCTTGCGGATATCGCCCAAGATGCCCTCGACACGGTCGCTCGTCTGCACGCAGATCACCATCGAGATCGGCAGGAAGCTCACGTCGAAGCCCACCACTTCTTGCTCCACCTCGTTGTCGAAGACGGTGAAGTCCTCCTTGATCATGTCGTGGATGTACTCGCCCTTCGGGCTGAGGACGGTGACAGGAACCGTCACCTCGTCGATCTCTTCTAGGAAGATTGCGGGCTGGTCCGACTCGAACAGGGTCTCGGGATCGAACAGGTCCGCGCCGTCCTGGGCGGGGAGGGCTGCGGCGGCCAGCGCAGCGGCCGTGGCGAGAACGCACGATCTGGACAGAGCGCGATGCATGATTCGCTGTGACAAAGTCCGCATTCTTAAGCTTCGCCCATCATAGGTCGGCGCCGTCGGGTCCCGAGGTGGCGTCGCGGCGGTAGGCGCCGCTCTTGCCGCCGGTTTTCTCGAGCAATTGGATGTCGCGGATTTCGATGCCCTTGTCGAGTGCCTTGCACATGTCGTAGACGGTCAGGGCGGCTACTGCCGCAGCCGACATCGCTTCCATCTCGACTCCGGTGTGAGCGAAGGTCGCCGCAGTGGCGGTGATCGCGACGCCGTCCGGCTGCACCTCGACTGCAACATCGGCGTGCGTCAGTGGCAGGGGGTGGCATAGAGGGATCAGGTCGGCGGTCTTCTTCGCCGCCTGGATCCCGGCAATGCGGGCGATCTCCAAGGGATCGCCCTTGGAATTGCGGGGCAACTCCGCCAGAACTGCGGGCGCCATGCGGACGAACGCGCGAGCCTTGGCCGAGCGCTGCGTGGCTGGCTTGGCGCCGACGTCGACCATCGAGGCCGAGCCCGCTTCATCGAAGTGAGACAGTCTGCTCATAGCGGCATCACGCTGATCAGATCGCCCGCTGCCCACTCCGCGCGGCCATCCGAGGCGACCATCAGGCAGTCCGCCCGGGCGAATGCGGTGACGTCGCCGGATCCTTGGCCGCGGTCGAGCCGCACGCGGGTCTCGCCGAACTCCCCCTCCAGTCGCGCTCCCAGAAAGCGGGTCAGGACAGGCTTGTGCCGGAATGCCTCCGCCAGCGGCGCCTGCTGGAACCGCAGAGGGGAGTTCGGGGCTCCGCCGGCCAGATCGACCGCGATGGAAGCGAACACCTCGAAAGTGACCATCGTCGAGAGCGGGTTTCCGGGCAGGCCGAACACGAGAGTGTTCCTGCAGCGCCCGAACACCAGCGGCTTGCCCGGCTGGATCCTTACCGAGGTGAAGAACAGCTCGGTGCCGAGCTCGGCGAGGACTTCCTCCACTAGGTCGTGCTTGCCCATCGACACGCCGCCGGACAGCAAGAGAATGTCGCTGGCCAAGCCGTCCTCGATGCGCTGGAGGGTGTCTTCGAGAGTGTCCTTGGCGATTGGCAGGATGCGCGGGATGCCGCCCCTGCGACGCACTTGGGCTGCCAGCGAATGGGCGTTGGAGTTGCGGATCTGGTAGCTCTGCGGACGAGCGCCAATCGGCAGCACTTCATCGCCCGTAGACAGGATCGCCACGTCGGGCTGGCGGTAAACCGGCACCTCCGCGCAACCGACCGTCCCGAGCTGTGCGACGCTTGGATACCCGATCCTGGTGCCGGCCTCCAGCACGCGCTGGCCTTGCCTGGCCTCCGAGCCGGCCATGATCAGATTGCGCCCCGCCGGGACCGAGTCGGCGAGCGTCACCGACGAGCCATTGCGCTGGGAGTACTCCACCATGACCACGGCGTCAGCGTTCTCAGGCCCGGGGGCTCCGGTCATGATCTCGACGGTCTTGCCCGGCTCAAGCGTGAAGCTCGAGGGCTCGCCGGCGCGCGTCTCGCCGATCAGTTCAAGCGTCGCCGGCACGCTGGCGATATCGGACGCGATGACAGCGAATCCGTCCCTTGCGGAGCGGTTGAACGGCGGATAGTCGCGGTCAGCGCAGATATCGCGGGCCAGTATCCTGCCTGCGGCGGCATCCAGCGGCACGGATTCGGCCGGGGGCTGACCAACGGTCTCCCGCGTGCGCTCAGAGACGATCGCACGGGCTTCCTCGAAGCGAAGCGGGTCCATTGAGAAGCGGTACGCCACTCCGATGGGGGCGACGCACATTGAGAGTTTCGCACAAATCCCCGCGGAGGGTTTCGCGTCCAGCGCCTCAGCCCGCGGGTTTGCAAGCCCACCGCCGGCGCCCCGCGAAAGCTGCGGCCGTTCCGCTGCGCCGATCAGCCTGGGGAGCGACCCCGGATACCTTGGCAGACGTGTGCATGCTGGCACGCCCTTCGGCTGGCAGCTGGGTATCTGCCGCCTCCGTCTGAATGTTTAGGGGCAGCGAATCAATCGTTCTGGCAGCCTGACGGCAATTCTGCTCAGCGAGATCAGCCGCGACTGATCGGGCCGCCAGCTGGAGCCCTTCGATCGGATCCTCAAGTAGGTCGCCTCCGCTGCCGCCCGCAGCGCCGTGGTGGTAGCCTCCCCGCTCAAAGGGAACAAGTATCGCGCCGGCATCCAGATCAACGACGAGCAGATGGGAGCGGTCAACATCACCCCCGAACGAGCACATCCCCAAGCGGAACTACACCATCTCTCCCTGTCCAAACCGATCCGTCATTTCTGCGCTCCCCCAAGGCGCCATCACACTTGCTCGGGCACAACGTACGGTTCGCGGTACTCCCTGCGCAACAAGCGGTTCGCGTCCTCGTCTCCGGGAAAGGTCTCGGTGTCCGAGTCGAAGACCAGCTTGCGGCCGGTGCGGTACGAAATGTTCGCCAAGTGGCACAGCGATGTCGAAAGATGTCCTTCCTCGATCTCGCAGTGCAGGGCGTCGCGGTTGCGCGAGCGCACGCAGTCGATGAAGTTCTGGAACTGGTTCGCCGGCTGTTCTTCCAGGGTTGGAATCGGCGGACCCGCAGGATAGTCCATTACGGGGAAGCTCAGTCTGCTGGCGCGCATCGAGACCCCCGATGGCGAGTCCGGTTCGTCTCTTGGCGAAAACTGACCGCGCGTAGTAGTCCAGTCGCCGACCGAGGACACATAGCCCTGGTCGGTGTAGAAGAACGTCCCCATGCGCGTTCCTCCGAACGTAGGGCTGTATAGCGTCGTCGCGTCGATCTCCGCCAGTGTGCCGTCGGCATACTCGAAAGTGCCGACCTGGACGTTGGGCACCTCCGAGTCCGAATCCTCCACGAACTGCCCTCCCGTGCAGTGGATTCGCACGGGATGGACGTCTTTTGCGAGACCCCACCTCACCACGTCAAGTGCATGGACGCCGTTGTTGCCCACCTCGGTCGTGGAGGTGTCCCAGAAGAAGTGCCAGCCGTAGTGGAACCGATTCAGGGAAAAGGCCCGATACGGAGCGGGGCCAAGGAAGAGGTCCCAGTTCACACCCGCGGGAATCGACGATTCCTGCACTCGGCCGATGCTGATCCGGCCGCGATAGACGACGGCCCTTGCACGGTAGGCGGTGCCGAAACTCCCGCCGCGGAGAAACTCAACCGCCGAGCGAGTCCGCAGGCTGCTCCGGCGGTTGAGGCCAACCTGCACCATGCGGCCGTACTTGCGGGCCGCTTCTACCATCTTGCGGCCTTCCCACAGGGTGTAGGAACAGGGCTTTTCGACGTACACGTCCTTGCTGGCCTGGCACCCCCAGATGGTCATCAGCGCATGCCAGTGATCGGGTGTGGCGATCGATATCGCATCCAGGTCATCCCTTTCCAGCAGCTTGCGAATATCCGTCTCGGTCTGCGGCGTGTAGCCACCGGTCCGTTCCACCTCGGCGACGGCATCGGGAAACAGGCGCTCGTCGATGTCGCAAAGGTAGCCAACCCGGACGCCGGGCATCCGCAAGAACTCGCGAATGTGAGACCGGCCGCGACTGCGGAATCCAACGACTCCGACATTCACGGTGTCGCTAGGGGCGGCTTGAGCTTGTGACCGGCGCGCCGCCGCAGCGGCGGCGCCGGCACTGATGACGGCTTTCTTCACGAATTGTCTGCGGCTTGTTGACATCTGAGTTGACTCCTTTCCCATGAACGCCGCAGGCCAGTCTCGTGGCCAGGGCTAGTTGCTCTCGCCGAAACAGTACAGGACCTGACGAGTGCGGACGTAGATCCTGCCCGGTTCGATCGCCGGAGTGGCGAACACGTCGTCGCCCAGATCGTTCGTGGACAGGACGTCCCACTTCGCGCCAGCTCGCAGCACGGTCACCCGTCCCTCCTCGCTGGCAACGTATATTTTCCCGTCCGCCGCCACCGGCGATGCCCAATACCGGCCCAGAGCGCCCGGCAGGCGGCCCTGCTTGGAGACCGCTCCGCTCTCGGGGTCCAGGCTGGTCAGGATGCCTCCGTCCTTCACCAGGTAGAGAACGTTTCGGTACAGAAGCGGCGAGGGGACGTTGGGGAGCGCCTTGCGGTACGCCCAGACAATTCCGGATTCGGTCAAGTCCCCCCTGCCGCCCAGCCGGATCGCCAGCAAGGCGTTCCTGGCGGCCAGCCGCATCTGGGTGTTGTTCCAATCCCCTTCGTCGACGTAGCCGTCGCGGTCGAAATCGAAGTAGCTGCCGAACCGGTCCCGCATCATCGGCAGGAAAGCCTCCCCCTCGGAGAACCTCCCGTCTCCGTCGGCATCATGCTTGGACAGCGCGTCGGCGTAGGGCGGCAGCCTCTCGTTGACGGAGTTGCCCGTCGAGGACCATCCGTGCACGTAGAGCATTCCGTTGTCCATGACCGCCAGCGATTTCACTTCGAACGCGATCCCGCGCGCCCACCAGAGCTTCGCGCCGTCGGCGAGCGAATACCCGCCGACCTGATAGGCCCCGGGCACGATCACCTGCGGCGGGCCGCCGGCCCCCCGATACACGCTCGGCGTTGCGAACCCCCGCGTATACTCGGACCGCTCCGTCCGCCAGACGAGATCCCCGGTGTCCCGGTCGACGGCGACCATGAAGGAATCGCTGTCTTGGTCGCATACCAGCACCACCTTGCCATCGGCAACGATCGGAGAGGACGCCATGCCCATCCAATTGTCAAAGGGGCCCAATGGCACCCTCCAGCGCTCGTTGCCGTCAGGGCCGTAGGAGAGCAAGCCGAAATCGCCAAAGAAGACGTAGACGTTGCTTCCGTCGGTGGCCGGGCTGGGAGAAGCCGGATGATTCAGCCGGTTCATCTCAGAGACCCGGGTCCGGGGCACCTCCCGCCGCCACATGACGCGCCCGTCTTCACGGCGCAGGCACATCGTCAGCAGCTTCTCCCCTTCGGCCCCGGTAACGAAAATGCGGTCGCCCGCCAAGACGGGAGAGGAGTGCCCGGGAGGCAGGTTCGTCTTCCAGAGAACATTCCTGCCGACACCGAACTCCACCGGCACGTTGACCGCGTCCGAAATCCCGGATCCATTGGGCCCGCGGAACTGCGGCCAGTCAGCGGCGTGGATAGGGGGGATCGACGCGGCGAGCAGCAGTGCCGTGACGAAGCGAGCCATCTCAGCGGGACGGGCCGACTTCCCGGATGCGAATGTTGCGAAACATGACGAAATTGAACTGATCGTGGAGTTGCAGGCCGATCGGTCCTATCTTGGGCCTGCCCGGATCGCCGCCGTGCTCGGCGGCAATCTCGCCGTTGACCCAGACCCGGATCCCGTCGTTCCTCGACTCGATGTCGAACGAGTTCCACTGGCCGTCCCGCTGGAGGCCGTTCGTCGCCGTGACGAAGGTGTAGAGACTGCCGCTCGGGCTCCGCGAGCCGCTCGAACCGTTGATCTGCACCTCGTATCCGTTGTGGGCCGGCGTCTTCTCATAGTCGGCCGGTTGGACGATGGCGAAGCTTGCGCGCGTCGGATCGCGAATCGAGATCCCGCTGTTGCCCGGAACGCGGATCCAGTACTCGACATGCAGGTCGAACTCGCCGTATTCCTGCTTCGTGTACAGCCATGACTGCACCCTGAACCAGTCCTCGAACTGCTGCCTGGTGATCGTCTCGGACTCGCCGAACAGGGCATCGGTCGCTGGCCTCCGGTATCCCACCAGCGTGCCGTCGTCAGTGACCCTCCAGATGCCGTCACCGAGTGACTCCCATGCTTCCAGTCCAGGCGTGATGAGGTCTTCCCAATCGGCGGCGCTGACCATCGATGCGGCCATCAGGAGGCCGAGGAGCAAGGCTGGCAATCGACGGGCTTTCATGGCTCTGTGCGGTCCGAACGTTTTCTTGATTCAACGATTCCAGAATCGTCGACGGTATTCTCGCACGTCGAGCTGGCAAGCTTCCCAACGATTCAGCCGAATTGCATTGTGAAGCCGGCCTCTGCGGGAAAAGCCGGCTCAAGAGCTCGCCGCTGCCCCGTGTGCCGCAACCGCCTGCCCCGGGCCTAGTGCGCCAGTCCGGGCGCGTTGACGCCATCGGCAACCGATTCCATCGGCCGCCGAGCGCGATAAGGGACAGCGAGTCATTGACTCAGCTAGCCTGACGGCAAAGGGCGAACGCAGCCCTTTCGCCCTATTGGCCGATCCCCGGGCCCCCTGCCGGAGTGGCGAGGGTACGATACGGTGTTGCGACTCCCAGCGAGCACCTAGATGGCATGTTCGACGTCATGGCATGGCCAGTCAGTCGATTAGAAGGCGTGTATAGGAACGAAGACCTGTCCATGCTGAAGCTAGACCATCACTCCCTGTCCGAACCGACAAGCCATTTCTGCGCTCGCCCCCAGGCAGGGGGAGGCATGATCCGGGCCAGCTTGGCTCGCTCCGCTGGCTAGGCAAACTCGTTGTTTGGGCTGATCAGCGAGACGACGTCGGTTTGACGGGCGAGAGTTCCGTGGAAAGACGGCACTTGGGGGGTGGGAGCGCTCCGGCTCGTCCAGACACAGCGGCTCCGTGCGGCGACTGCCATCGACGGGCAGCATCCGGAATGGACAACACGCCGGCGGCCATTCTAGTCATGTTGTCGCCCAGCCCTGGCCATTTCGGCACGGTCAAGGATCCATTCAGGCCCACGGGCGAACCGCGGGCCGAGTCGACGATCCGGGCAGCCCGCGGAATTCGCGAGGCTGTGAAAAAACTATCAGGAGAACCGTGCGATATCGTTTAGACTTGATGTGTTTCTGAACCGGGCGTAAGCCGAATATGCTGGAACGAATCTGGCCGAAAGTGATCCGATGACGACTCGCCTGTTCAGGCCGAAGGATCTGCCAGACTTTCGAGATCCACCCTTGGTGGAAACGGCCTTGTCGCTTCAGTATCAGCCATTACCGGGGCTCAGCCTGGCCCATGTCGGCGTGCTGTGGCATAGGTTCCGCAACACATTTCCACTGGTGGAAGAGCGCGAACCCCTAGGCGCCGCGCGCGAGACCTTCGAAGCGCCGTCGCCGCGGCCCGAGGAAGTGACGATTGAAGGAAAGCCTCCGCTGCCGCGGGTATGCTTCTTGAACGAATCGAAAACGGAACTGATTCAAATTCAGGCAGACAGATTGATTCACAAATGGCGCAAGACAGGGAAAACCTCGACTCCCTATCCCCGCTATGAGCGCATCCGCACGAACTTCCGACACGAGGTATGGGAGTTCCAAGAGTTTCTGACCGACGAGAAGCTTGGCAAGGTTGCGATCAACCAATGCGAAATCACCTACGTAAACCACATCGAGCCCTGCGAAGCATGGCGCGGCCACGGAGAGATTGAAGGGGTCCTTCGAACGTGCACTGCGCAACAGCGCTCTTTCTTGCCCGAACCAGAAGGTGGGAGCGTCAAGCAGAGATTTGTGATTCGGAGTGACTCGGGTAGCCCGTTGGGAAGACTCCACGTTTCCCTGACGCCGGCGTGGAAGGAGGAAGATCAATCGCCGATCTTCGTTCTGACCTTAACCGCTCGCGGAGCCCCCCTCGACAAGGGGATCAATGGGGCCTTCGACTTCATTGACTTGGGAAGGGAGTGGATTGTCAAGGGGTTCTTGGATCTGACGACAACGGAAATGCATCGAGCCTGGGGCGGCCACTGATGTCCCAGACCCTGCCGACGAGTGACCGCTAGCGTGCCCGCCCGAAGCGGCGGCTCTGGCGACAAGATTGACGGCGTCCCGCCGTCGCGCGAGCCTTGGTCGTCGTTCGATCCGGAGTGTCGAAATCACGTGTGCGGCGACATCCGCCGAACCTAATGGCGTAGCCGCCACGGCCTGTTGGCTCAGTCCGCCGCCACTGTCTCAGCGCCATGGCCATCGCCTTGGTAGTGCGCGGCTAGTACGTCGTATCCGAAGTCTCCTTCGAATTCGCGCCAGACCGCGTGACTATGGTTGCTTTGGTTCTGTGTGTTGGCGAATTCGATCAGGAAGGTTGGCGACTGGATGCGGTAGTAGTTGCCGGCCAGATGCCGGTTCTCGGTGGTCTTGCTGCCGATCTCGATGGGCATTGCGGCCGGCCGGTCGATGTCCCCCGCCCAGCCGAAGAAGAGCTCGCCCTTGGGCGTCTGCGCGGCTGCCTTCATGCGCCGGGCCGCGACCTCCGGCGGCATCGTCGCGGCGTACTCCCCGATCAGGGCGAGCAGGTCTTGATACTGGTTCGGGCTCAGTTCCGACGCGGCAATGCCCTGCGGCTCGCCGTCCAGCTTGGCCCGCTTGTCGGCCATCGTCACGATGTCGTAGGGAGCCTGCTTGTCGAAGATCGCCTGCTTGCGCTGGCCGGCATCGAGCGATACCAGCAACGCCCGCGCCATGTCCTCTTCGCGCTCGAGCGCCCGCATGCCCTTGTGCAATCCCTGCGGGACCTCATGAGGATTCGCCCCGAGGAATGTCGGGCTCGACGCCACCAGCTTGCCGTCCCGGACAAAGTAGTGGAGTGAGACGTGGTGCCCCTCGACCCGCCAGCCCCAGTCGCCCGTCATGCCCGGTTCGCCGAAGAACGTGAAGTGGAAGCGCTCGGTGTCGCGGTAGCCCGTTTGGTCGTCCTCGATGGCGCGGACGATCTCCTCGAGCGCCATTACGTTCATGGTCTTGACGAATCCAGCCCGGCCCAGTCCCGTGCTGAGCAGGCCGTAGGCGAGATGGCGCTGCTTCGGGTCCATGTCCTTGAACGTGATCCCGTTGCGCACGTAGCCGTACTCGTCCGTGAATCCAGGCTCGGGGAAGTAGTGCCAGTTGGTGCGCTCCTCGGAGTCCATCGCAAACACCGTCCCCATGCGCTGCATGCGGTCGAGCGATTCCAGGAATCGGTTGGCGGCGTCTGCCATCAGCGCCTCGGTCTTGGCTGATTCGTAGGCGGTCAGGGCACACAGCGCAAACAGCGCCGCGAGCACAGCGCGCACCACACGTCGTCGGATCATTGCTTTTCTCCCGGGCCCTCTCCTGCCACGATTCGGGACTATACGACCCGCGCGGCGCGACTGGTCAGGCGTTCATCATCTGGTCCCACGTCACCTCGGCCCGGTGTGCGATCGCCATTTCGCCCAATAGGGAGGTCAGCGTGCTCTCGGCGCCGCGGACGCCGGTGTTAGCGGGTTTGTCGTCAAGGATGCGCCCGAAGAACTCCTCCAAGGCGTCAATCGTGATGTCGTGCGGAGACTTCTCTTCCAGCACGTCGTTGCGCGCCCTGTGAAACCGCCAGTAGCCGCGGGCGGTTTCTACCACGCCGTCCTGGCAGAAGTAGCGCTCGTAGACCTCCCGGTAGAACGACGGGCACATGTACGCGCCAGCCAAGTTGGCTTGGATGTTGCCGGGATAGTCGAACGTGACGTTGAGATGGTCTAGCAGGTCGCCGTATTTCATCACGG
The DNA here is from genome assembly GCA_028819215.1 of Bryobacterales bacterium. Taxonomy (GTDB): domain Bacteria; phylum Acidobacteriota; class Terriglobia; order Bryobacterales; family UBA6623; genus VXMF01. The sequence goes on along the minus strand of JAPPMG010000053.1, from coordinate 88,291 downwards.
CGCGCCCGCCCGTGCCGATGGCCTTGAGGGGGTGCGCGCCGACAAACCAGTTCATCGCGTCAATGTTGTGGCAGAACGTCTCGGTGATGATCTCGCCGAAGGTGTCGCGCCAGCGCTTCCACTGGGCCAGCCTGTCGGCCGGGTCGGTCGGCTTGGGGCGGACAGGTTCCTTGCCGGTCATGCCGCTCTTGAGGAAATGCGAGTGGACTAGGTTGATCTTGCCGATCTCGCCCGAATCGATCAGCTTCTTCGCCGCGTGGTACACGTCGCCGTGGCGCTGCTGGAAGCCGAACGTGATGTTGAGGTGGCGCGGGGCCGCATCGGCCAGGCGCATCACCCGTTTGGCCCCTTCTACGTCCGCGGCGGCGGGCTTCTCGATGTAGATGTGCTTGCCGGCTTGGATCGCGGCCTCGAAGTGCTCCGGATGCATGTAGACCGGGGTCGCGATGATGACAGCGTCGACATCGCTGGCAAGCACCTCGTTGAGATCCTTATGCAGGCGAATGCCGTCTAGGGACACCCGTTGCTTCGCTCTCTCGATGGAAGCGTCGGAGATCTCGGCCACCGACGCCAGCCGGGCCTGCGGCAGGCCGGCGATGTGGCGGGCGTGGCTGCTGCCCCTGCTGCCGAGCCCGATGATCCCGACCGAGACCGCGGAGTTCGCGGCGGTGGTGGAGGCCGCGGAGAGCGGCACGATTGCGGCAGTGCGGATCAGACCGCGCCGGGTAAGAGAATTTGCTGGCATCGACCGATAGCCCCCCCAGAGTATAGTCCCAGGACCCTCCGAGCGTCTTATCGGATTCCCAGTTTGGGTTTGTTATTCTGGGAACCGTTGCGTCCCCACCGGGGGCGTCACGGGAGGGTGTCTTGGACGAGGGCAAGCTCAGCATTACTGACTCCCGCACAGGAAGCGAGTACGAGCTCGCCATCTCCAACGCGTCCGTTCGGGCCATTGAACTGCGCCAGATCCGCCAGGATCCCGGCGAGTTCGGCATGCTGAGCTACGACCCCGGCTTCACCAATACCGCCGCCTGCACCAGTCGGATCGCCTACATCGACGGCGCTAGGGGAATCCTGCGGTATCGCGGCTTCCCGATCGAAAAGCTGGCCGAGAACTGCACCTACACCGAGGTGGCCTACCTCCTGCTCAACGGCGATCTGCCCACGCGCCACGAGCTGGAAGCGTGGGACACGGAGCTGATGGAGCATACCCGCGTCCATGAGAACGTCAAGAAGTTCATGGACGGGTTCCTGTACGACGCCCATCCCATGGGCGTGTTGGTCAGCACCGTGGCAGCCCTGTCAACTTTCTATCCGGACGCCAAGCAGATCGACAGCCCCAGCAACCGATTCCGCCAGCAGCTGCGCTTGGTGGCCAAGATGCCTACGGTGGCCGCTTACGTCTACCGCAAGAGCCAGGGCTACGCCTATCCGGATCCCGACTTGGGGCTGAGCTATACCGAGAACTTCATCCACATGCTGTGGAGCGGCACCCGCCGCGAGACCAATGAGCATGACCTGAAGGTTCTGGCGCGGGCCCTCGACACCCTGTTCATCCTGCACGCCGAGCACGAACAGAACTGCTCCACTTCGACGATGCGCCAGGTGGCCAGCGCAGACGCGGATCCCTTCGTGGGAGTGGCCGCGGCCGCTTCGGCGCTCTACGGCCCGCTGCACGGCGGTGCCAACGAAGCTGTGCTGGCGATGCTCGACGAGATCGGCAGCGCTTCCGCGATCCCGGAATTCATGCGCCAGGTCAAGGCCGGCGAGCGGCGCCTGATGGGATTCGGCCACCGCGTTTACAAGAACTATGACCCGCGCGCCCGCATCTTGCAAAAAGTTGCGGCGGAAGTGTTTGAGATCACCGGCAAGAATCCCAAGATCGATCTTGCGACAGAACTTGAGCGGATCGCTCTCGAGGACGACTACTTCGTCAAGCGGCGGCTCTACCCGAACGTCGATTTTTACTCGGGCATCATCTACCAGGCCATGGGCTTCCCGATCGAGATGTTCACGGTACTGTTCGCGCTGGGGCGCGTGGCCGGATGGCTGGCCCATTGGGAAGAGCTGATGTCGGATCCCGAAAAGCGCATCGCCCGCCCGCGCCAGATCTATGCCGGGCCAGGCGAGCAGGAATTTCTGCCGCTCGACGAGCGCCTGAGCAAGGCGCGCGCCGAAGTCACCTAGTCTGACGTGCGTTCTTGAGCGCCGGCTGGCCGAGGCTCCCACGGCAGGTGGCCGTCGCAACGGTCGCGGTAGTAGGGCGCGATGTCAGGCACCTCGCCCGCCAGCGCCGCTGGCAGGCGCTGCAGGTCGGCGTCGTCGTAGATGTCTGCCCAGTACGCGTCGACAGGTCCCATCCGGTTCCACGGGTTGCTGGCGTCCTTGTCCGGCGGTGCGGTGAACGCCGCATAGAGGCTCTGGCGGTTGAGGGGCTTGCGCAAGCCCTGGTAGTACCACGGCTGTAGCAGCAGCTCTCCACGGCGAGGCTCTGAGCCGGCACCAATCTTTGGCCGCAGCGTCACTACCAGCATCTCGTTGAGCGATGTGCCTGTCGAGAATCCGCCGTAGGATCCGTCGGCCCGGTACAGGCTCAGGTTGCCGCGCATTACCGAAGACGTGAAGCGATTCGCTCCAAGCAGTGCGTGGGCCTCGCCATCTTGGGTCGGGTACCCCCACGCCTCGCGGCCGAACTCGCTGCCTGCCAGGGAGTTCTTCAAGTGCGAGATCGCGTACCAAGCCCGTTGTCCGTCAATGCCGCAGCGGGCAAGCAGCCAGGCCTCGTCGAGGGAGGGATCGTTGAGGCCGCGGATGGCCATCACCCTTACTAGGGCATTGGGGTCGGCGATGCACGGCGCTGGGACGAGGCGCTCGACTACGTGCGGATTCGCGACGCAGTCTACGGACACGATGAGCAACCCTGGGAGGCGGACGCGGCTTTGGCCGCGGTACGCCTCCAGGGCGGCCGCGCCGGAAAACTGCGTGTCGATTTCCGGCAGTCCCAGCGAGCCTCCGGAGTAGTTCCGCAACGCGAAGGGTTCGAAGTCCGATGCGGCGACATGCCGTGCGAACTCCTGTTCTCGTTCCGAGCGGTCCGGCACGACGTGCGCGGAGACCGGGCCGGATGCCCCGAGCCTGGCCAGCCAGCCGCCGAGTTTGCCGGAGGTCTCGGCTGAGGTGGCTTGCGTTGCGCCTGCCGCGCTCGCCGTGGGCGAGCGCCACAGCTCTACGGGCCGATCGCCGAGCGGGCCCTCTGCCCAACTGGGAGACAGTTGGTGCCGGTACGACAGCCATGGACGGTCCTCCGCGGACGCATCCGCTTCGGCGGCAGGTGGCGTGGCTCTGGCCGAGAATTCGTCCCGTCCAGAGACTGCAAGTGTCCAGGCGTCGTCCGCCCACCGGACCGCCCCTCGCAAGGCTGGCAGGTGGAGCGCTTCGCGCATGCGCCAATAGGCTCGGGGATCCTCCGTCCAGATCGCCAGCGGCAGCAGGTGCGGCTCGCCGTCCAGCAGGACTTGCAGGCCCAGGCTGCAGCGGGCGGCGCGCCCGCTGCCTTGGAACTCGACCTCGATCCTCGGATCCGGCCCGGGGTCAAGCGGCGGCGGCAGTTTCGGGGGAGACGCGACCTTGTATGTGAGCCGGAGTCCCCGTGCCGAGGTCTCGGCGCGAGCGATGCTGCGAGCGGCGAAGGGAAGTGCCGCAGATGCTGCGAGAAAGCGGCGTCGGCCGATCACGAAACCATTGTGCAGCATCACGGGTTTGGACGGGACGATGGCGAAGTTCCCCAACGCGCGGGCCGGGGTAGAGGTCCGTGCCGCCCAGCAACTGACAGGCCTCGCCGCGCGCGACGACCGGGCAAGGCGAACCGAAGGATCGTGTATTCTGGAGGCACAGGGGAGTGGCTCGCCCTTGACCACGCCGCGGCGGCTGCAGGGCCGCGCCAACGCCGACGTAGCTCAGTTGGTTAGAGCGCCTGATTGTGGATCAGGAGGTCGATGGTTCGAATCCATCCGTCGGTACCACCCCCAGCCCGGTCGCGCGCCCGCCGTCATCGGCTTTCGGCACCCTTGCCAGACTCCTCGAACTCTCGCAAGGTCTTCTCGTCTGGCGGGTAGACGCCATAGATCGAGCGCCCTTCCAGCAGCAGCTTGCGCTGGAAGCTCTCAAGGTCTTGCTTCGATAGCGCGGCATCCAAGACTTCCTCTGCCAGTGCTGCCGGGATGACCAAGACCCCGTGCCGCTCACCGAGCAGCAGGTCTCCCGGGCGGACGGTGACGTTGCCAATGCGTACCGGCACTTGGTAGTCGACGCTCATCAGATTGGGCCGCACGGCCGCGGCTTGCCCGCGCCTTTGGTACACCTGCAGCGGCATGCCCGCGATCTCGGGCACGTCGCGCAATGCCCCGTCCACGATGAGCCCCGTGCCGCCGCGGGCGAGGAATCGTACGGTGGTAATCTCGCCCGAGACCGCCGAGCGGGTGTCGCCGCCAGAGTCAAACACGAGTACGTCTCCCGGCTGTGCTTCCTCGGCGGAAACGTAGTTGAGCTGCTTGCGCTTGGCATAGATCTCCTCGCGCAGGTCGGGGCGCGTCGGCAAGTACCGCATCGTGCGCGCCCTTCCGACAAGCCGCCGGTCCGGGTGCAAGGCATCCAGTTCATTGATGAAGCAATGCTCGTAGCCCCTGCTTACCAACTGCGACCAGACAGCCTCCAGCGGGGCTCGCGCCAGCTTGTCGAACAGGACGCGGTCAGACGCCGGGAGCCGCTCCAGCACATAGGGGCTAACCCTGCGATCGATGGATTCGACCTTCAAGCCGGACTGAGCCAACAGGCCGGCACAGGCGATCAGGGCGAAAGATAGTCGGTATCTCATAGCGGGGCCTCCAGTCTTGGTCGCTCGCCCGCAGTGTAGCGCGGGCATCAGCCGGAGTGGGCGATCCAGCTTGGAGAGCGTTCCGGCCGGCAGCGCCCGAGCTCCGCATTCAGGCGGAATCCGGCCGGCGCTACAGCGTAGGCACTTCCAGCAGGGTCATCGCCGCCTTGAAGATCCCGAACATTCCCTCGCCCGCCACTAGGCCCGATGCGACCGCGAAGCTGAGCTTCTTGGCTTGGCTCGGGTTGACGCGTCGCCAGATCACCAGCGCGACCGAGCCGAAGAAGATTACCAGCGAGAAGAATGCCTGCACGATGAAGGCGATGCCGACCGCCAGCCCGCTGGGCAGGTACGGCGCCAGCTTCGGCACTCTCCGCAGACAGGCCAGCGATGCGCCAAAGACCGCTCCGATCGCCACCGCTGGCACAGCATTGGCCGGAAGAGCCTCCAGCCCTTGAGTCAGCAGCTCGGCCATCGCCTTCCAAGCGAAGGCCGCGGGAGCGGGCAGTTGATCCCCTCCAAGGGGGTAGGCGCTGGTGACCAGCAGGTAGGCCGGAATGCAGAACAGCACACCCGCCGCCAGGCCCCACAGCTGCGCGACAAACTGGCGTCGCGGCGACGCGCCGAGCAGCTTGCCGGTCTTGAGGTCCTGCATCATGTCCGCTGCCTGCGAGGCGCCCGCTCCTGTGATGGCTGCTGCCATCAGGTTGGTAGCCGTGCTGCCCGGAGCGATCCCGCCGTAGACCAGCTGTGTGACCTTGCCCATGCCTCCAACCGGGTTGATGTCTGTCTCCCCGGTGGAGCGAACCGCCACCGCCGCCAGGGCGAACGAAAGGATCAGGGCCACTACCGTGAGGTGCGGTGGAATCTCGAACAAGTACCAAGCGGCGGTGACGGTGCCGACCGCCGCGACTGCCAGGCCGTTGCGCCACCATGCGGTCGGAATTCGGTCCGCCCCGGCCTCGCCCGATCCGATCAAGGGCCCGCTCCGGAATGTCCGTAGGAAGGTGCGCCAATTCAGCGCCAGCGACATCAGGGCCTCTGAGACCATGATGGCCACGCCGGGCCACAGCAGCCAGCCTCTCGGGCCGTCCGTGTAGCTCATCACGCCGCCCGGCGCCCAGCCGTTGGCCTGGACCCAAGGCCCCAGAATCCCCCAAGCCACGATGGCTCCCAGGGCCAGGCTGGCGCCGACCCGGGGTCCGATCAGGATGCCTGCCCCGAACAGCATGGGGCCGAGGTAGAGCCGAAATCCCCAACCTGCTGCGACCGCCAGGGCGCCGATTCCCAAGAACTCCGCTGGCGGCATTTCCAGAGCTGGCAGGAAGTAGGTTGCCAGCGTGAAGGTGCCGGCAGCCACCCCTGCCCAGAGCAGCGCGCGGGCCTTGTCGACCGCTTCTTGGGCCTTGGCGAACATCGCCAGGATCGTCTCCGCCGTCGCGGTTCCGGTCGGGAAGCGCAGTTTGTCGACATCGATCATCTGGCGGCGCAGGGGAACGGCGAAGAATACTCCCAGATAGGCGATTGACAGGCCCCAAAGGAACAGGCCGGGCATGGGGATTTCGTATCCCAGCATGCCCATCGCGGGAATCGAAGAAAGCAGCCCCGCGGCCGAGGCCATCGTGCCCGCGGCCGAACCGGATGTCTGGGTGATGTTGCACTCCAGCACGGACAGGGACCGTCCCATCACCATGAACAGCGCGAACCCGAGAATCGCGGCGATGAGCGACCCTCCGAACGACCAGCCGATCTTCAAGCCCATGTAGATGTTCATGCATGAGATGAAGCCCCCAAGCAGGCAGCCCGCCACAATGGACCGCGCAGTCATCTGCCGCTCTCCGGGCTGGGGCGTGTAGACTTGCTCGCCTGAAGTCGGGGGCGCGCCTTCGACGGTCGGATGCTCGGTCATCTCGCTAGACCATACTACTTTCCGGCCAGCGCTCATCGCTCCGAGGCGCAACCGCGGCGCCCGAATCGAGCGCTAGATCTGCCTTCAGGCACCGTCGGGCTGCATGCTGCAGGCCCTAGGAATGGTGCCTCTGCCACGCGTGGTTCAGGGCCGCAGCGCGGCGGCAAAAACGCCAAGTCCTCTGATAAAATCAAGGGAACGTGTCGAGCGCACAGGCCTTGTCCCCCGCCAAGCTGAACGACGCACGAGGGATCCCCACCAAGGAGTTCGTCGCCAGCTGCCGCGAGGTCTTGATTCCGATCAACGAACATGTTTCCTACTTCTCTGTAGAGCCGCTGGACGAGAAGGAACGCCAGCGGTTGGTCTTCGATCCGATTAGTGCGCTACCGCCGAAGGTTCTGAGCCTGATTCCCAACTTGCGCTTGGTGCTGGTGCCGTTCCTAGCCGCTGAAGCAAGCTCGGAGAAGGGGGGCGGCGTTGTTCGGATTAGCTTCGCCGAGCCGTCCGGAGATAAGCGCTGGTTCTCCGACTACCAGAAGACCAAGACGGAGCACTACATCTTCGTGGCCATTCGCAGCGACGATTACTTCGACTCCCATGTCCTGTTCTACCAAGCACTTGCCTCGCGCGTCATCGAACATGCTGACGCCGAGCTTTGCGAGATGTTCAACCTGTTGCTGGACACGGAGCTGAAGAAGAACGCACACGGCGAGGTCAACGAATTCGCGTGGCTCTGCAAGAAGGATCTGCTCGCGCTTGCGGCGGACGCAGAAGACAGGCAGCGCTGTCTGGACGCCTACCGCGACGCGGCACTTGCCGACACGCTGGCGCTGTACCTGCACGGCCTGTGCTGCGACATCGACCTTGACAACGGCCCGAAACAGCTCGCCAGCAGGTACATTCGATTGAGACTCCACCTGCTGAGGGACTTCCTGCCCCCGCCGAAGGGCGTGGCCCTGTTCCCGGACGAACTGGTAGCAAGCGGCTAAGTGCCTGTCAGCGCGGCAGACTCCGACAGATTGGACGCCGATCTGTCCCGTCCGAGCGAGGCTGACACGGATCTGATGCGCCGTCTCGACGGCGACATTCTGGTGCTCGGAGTCGGCGGCAAGATGGGTCCGACGCTGGCCCGTCTGGCGCGAAGGGCCTCCGACACTGCCGCAAGGCCGAGGCGCGTCATCGGCGTGGCTCGCTTCAGCGATCCCGGCGTGCGCCCGCGCTTGGAGCGCTGGGGTGTGGAGACCATCCGAGCCGACCTGCTGTCTCGCCGGGACGTGGCGGCATTGCCGCGCGCGCCCAACGTGATCTTCATGGCAGGCCACAAGTTCGGCACCGCCGGCAACCCCGGCCGGACCTGGGCGGCCAATGCGTACCTTCCGGCCTTGGTGGCCGAGACGTTTCCCGGAGCGCGGACAGTGGTGTTCTCCAGCGGAAACGTCTATCCCTTCAGCGCCGCTCCCGGCCCCGGCCCCTCTGAGCGCCAGCCGACCGGACCCGTCGGGGAATACGCACAGTCGGTGCTGGGCCGCGAGCGCCTGTTCGAGTACTTCAGCGAACTACACGGCACGCCCGCCGCAATACTGCGTCTCAACTACGCCGTCGAGCCGCGCTATGGCGTCTTGCGAGACGTAGCCGATCAGGTACGCAACCGCAGCCCGATCGACCTGGCGATGGGCTATGTCAACGTGATCTGGCAGCGGGACGCCAATTCGATCGCGCTGCGTCTGCTGGAGCACTGCTCGACACCGCCGCTGACTTTGAACGTGACCGGAACGGAGGCGCTAAGCGTGCGCGCGATCGCCGAGCGCTTCGGCCGCGTCCTGGGCGTGGAGCCGATCTACCGCGGAGCCGAGGAACCTACAGCCTTGCTCAGCGACGCGCGCCAGTGCGCAGCGCTGCTCGGCCCGCCGGCGACTGGCTTGGACGAGATGGTCGATCGCATCTCCAAGTGGATCCTCGCGGGAGGCTCGGGCTTGGGCAAGCCCACGCACTTCGAGGAGCGCGGCGGCTCGTTCTGATCGCTCTGCGAGCCGCGTGCCCGACTGGCTAGGCCAGGGCCGCACTAGACTGCGCATGTGAGCGTAAGGGTTGCGGTGCGCCCGGCCGCTTATCGGCCGTCGGGCGGTTCGGAGACGATTGCCGCCCGGCAGCGCTGGGCCTCTCGGTGCGCCACGCGCATCGAGCCCTCCACGTGCTCGGCCAACTGGCGCAGGTACTGCTTGACGGTAGCGATGCCGTCCGAATTGCGGTTGCGGGCCGAATCCAACAGCTCCGCCACGGCAGCGTTGTAATACTGGCGCGCGCCGGCTGCTATCGAGCCCATGAGTGCGTCCGTGCGATCCAGCCAGAGAAACGCGTCCACCGCATACGTGAGGCTCTCCGGATCCCGGCCCAATGCTTGCGCAGCCAGGCTGACCTGCTCCATTTCCTGCAGCAGCGACTGGTGCTGGTCGATGTAAGCGGACGGCGCTCCGTCTTGGACCCATTCTTGTGGCCGTAGCTGCTCCACGACCTTTCGCGCGGTCTCCATGTTCTGCACAACACCTTGGGAAAGCTCTTCGACCTGCCAGCGCGGGATCATGCCCTCCGGCTGCGCAAGAGCCGCTCCTGCTAGAGCGATCGCAAGGGTGGGGACAAGGTATAGCCGCACGGAACCACTATAGAGCCTCGGTGGCTTGCACCCGGGGAAGCCCGTGCCAGTTCTCGCGCAAACCGCTCCAGTGGTGCCACACCAAGGACGGGCCGACTGGCAAGGTCGTATGATTGATTGGAAGTTCCAGATGTTGAGACAGCTATTCCTATATTCGGGTGCGCTGCTGCTTCTCCCGGCCCTGTCCGCCCAAGGCTCGGCCGGACTCGAGCATTTCGAGCGCCACATCCGTCCTCTGCTGGCAGAAAAGTGCTACGCCTGCCACAGCGGCGACACGATGGCCATGGGACAGCTGAGGCTCGACTCCAAGGAATCGCTCCTGCAAGGCGGTAGCCGGGGGCCGGCGATCACTCCGGGGGACCCTTCTTCCAGCCTGCTGCTGAAGGCGGTCTCATACTCCTCGATCGACTTGAAAATGCCGCCATCGGGCAGGCTTTCGGACGAGGAAGTGGCTAACCTCGAGTCCTGGATTCGGATGGGCGCGCCGGATCCCCGCTCCGCCACGGCGCCAGAGGTCGAAGAATCCGGCCTTGATCTAGCGGAGGGCCGGCGGTTCTGGAGCTTTCGGCCGGTAGGCCAGCCGGCGCGGCCTGAAGTGCGCAACACGGATTGGGCGCGCACTGACGTGGATCGGTTCATCCTCGCCCGGCTAGAAGCCGAGGGATTGGAGGCGCCCGCCGGAGCCGATCGTCGGACGATGCTGCGACGGGTCGCCTTCGACCTGACCGGCTTGCCGCCAACCCCCGCCGATCTGGAAGCGTTCTTGTCCGACACAGCCCCGGGGGCCTACTCGCGCGTCGTCGAAAGGCTGCTCGACTCGCCCCATTACGGCGAGCGTTGGGGGCGACACTGGCTCGACTTGGTGCGCTGGGCCGAGACGAACGGTCACGAGTTCGACAACAACAAGCTCGATGCTTGGAGGTTCCGCGACTACGTCATCGAGTCGTTCAACAGCGATCTGCCCTACAACCGCTTCCTGCAGGAGCAGATTGCAGGCGACCTCATGCCGCCGAGACTGTCGGCGGACGGCACGCACTACGTCAACCCGATCGCCTCCGGCATGTACTGGCTGTGGGAGGTCCTCAATTCTCCGACCGACTCGGTCAAGGCGCGGGCTGACCAGATCGACAACCAGATCGACGTGCTGACCAAGGCCACCCAAGGCTTGACCGTGGCCTGCGCCCGCTGCCACGACCACAAGTTCGATCCGATCCCCACCGCCGACTACTACTCGCTGTTCGGAATCCTAGCTTCTACGCATATGGACGAGACCTGCATCGACTCCCCGGAGCGGGCCAGCGCGATTCGGGCGGCGGACCGGGAGATTGGCGGGATCAACGGACAGATCGCGGGCATGCTCCAGGGCGCCCGGGGCCGGGCTGTAGAGGGGCTGGCCGAGCGGCTCGTTGCAGCGGCAGAGGAAGCGAGCACGGAGGATTCGGACGGGTTGGCGGCAGAACTGGATTTCGCGGCCGAGGAGCCTTCGCACCCGCTGTATCCGTTCGCCAAGATCGCGAAATCACGGGCCGTCGAAGGGGCTGCTGAGGTCGCAGAGCTCCTCGCTGGCATGCGGCGTGAGATGTCCGAATGGGCGGCCAAGGCAGATCGCGGCCACCAGCTCTGGAGCGAGCGCGGGGACGAGATCTTCGAAGACTTCGAGGCAGGCTTTGGCAAGTGGGCCGTCAACGGCGCCGGCTTCGGATCCGGCCCGGTTCGCGCCGTCCCGCCTTCTCAGCGTTTGGGCGGCCACTGGGGCCAAGCGGTGGCGGCATCTTCGGGCAGTGGCGCCGAAGCGTTGGTGGGAACGCTCACCACGGAGAAGTTCCGCATGCCCGCCAAGTATGTCCACGTGCGGCTCGCGGGTCCGCAATACGACCGCCGCCTCAAGGAAGATGCCCCGGCGCGCGTCACCGTGATCGCCGACGAGCACAAGTCCGGGCATGCCATGCCCGACGGCAGCGGTCGCCTGCGCTGGCACACCATCGCGATGACCAAGGAGCGCGGGCGCATTTGCTCGATCGAGATCGTGGACCGCGACCGGGCGGGCTCGATCACCGTGGACCAGATCGTGTTCTCGTCCGCGCCCAAGCCCCCGCCGATTTCCGGGCCGGTCAGCGCCCGGGTTCTGGACCTGCTCGCCGACGAGACGATTCGTTCCTTGCCCGATCTCGCTCTGGCCTACGAGGCTCTGGCCCGAACATTGTCCGCGGCAGCGAGCGGCCCGGCGGACGACGCGCTGCTGTCGGGAATTCTCGGCCACACCCGGCGCGATCAAGCAGCGGAGTTCCTTGCCGAGGATGAGCTTCGGCGCTATTCCGAACTCGCGTCCCGCCGCGACCGGCTCGACCAAGCCGTGCCCGCTTCGATGTTTGCGATGTCGAGCCGGGACTGGCAGCCCGCCGACTCGCCGATCCATATCCGCGGCAACCACAAGAATGCGGGCGAGATCGCACCCCGCCAGTTCTTGCAGGTGATCGCCGGCAGCGAGCAGGATCCGTACCGCAACGGCTCGGGGCGCTTGGAGCTGGCGCAGTGGGTGGCCAGCGAGAAGAACCCGCTCACCGCCCGCGTGATGGCCAATCGCGTATGGCACCACCACTTCGGCCGAGGCATCGTCGCGAGCCCAGACAATTTCGGCCGCATGGGCGAGGAGCCCACGCACCCCGCCTTGCTGGACTTCCTGGCGCGGAAGTTCATGGACTCGGGCTGGTCGGTCAAGGACCTGCACCGCGAGATCGTTCTCTCGAGCACGTACCGGGCGTCCAGCGCGCCGTCGGAGAGGGCCGAGGCGCTGGATCCGTCGAACCGCCTGCTGTCGCACTTCCCGGTCCGCCGCCTTGAGGCCGAGGCCGTCCGCGATTCGCTGCTGGCTGTCTCCGGGGCGCTGGATCCGTCCGTTGGCGGACCCGGGGTGCCGCCGCACATAAGCGAGTACCAGGACGGCCGTGGCAAGCCCGCGTCGGGGCCGCTGGACGGCCTCGGCCGGCGCAGCATCTACTTGCAGGTGCGGCGCAACTTCCTGCCGCCGCTTTTCCTGGCCTTCGACTACCCCCTGCCGATCTCGACCGAGGGCCGCAGGGGTGTTTCGGCCGTGGCTTCCCAAGCACTGCTGATGCTCAACAACGAGTTCGTCAACGGCCAGGCCCGGCTTTGGGCCGAGCGCACGCTGCGGGCGCACGAGGGCACGCAGGAGCGCATCGAGGACATGTACCTGCGGGCATACGGCAGGCCGCCGGAAGAGTCGGAAATCTCAGAGATCGAAGGCTTCCTGGCCAGCCAGGTGCGCTTGCGCGACTCGGCCGGGCTCGATGACCCGGCCATCTGGGCCGATCTTGCTCATGCCGTCTTCAACGCAGCGGAATTCTTGTTCGTGCGGTGAGCCTGCAAGCGCTCGATCGGCTATGCTTGAACCTCGGGATCAACCATGCTGCGCACCATCCTACTAGCGACTCTCGCAGCCAGCCTCGGACTGGCGGAACCATCGCACAACAGCTTGACCGAAGCGGAAAAGCTTCAAGGCTGGCAACTGCTCTTTGACGGCTCGACCTCCACCGGCTGGGAGGGTTTTCAGGACACGCCGTTTCCCGCCAGCTCGTGGGCGATCGAGGACGGCACGATCCGGACCCTGGCCGACAACAGCGGCGGCGACATCGTGACCGTGAGCCAGTTCGAGAACTTCGAGCTGACCTTCGACTGGAAGCTCGTCAAGGGCGGCAACAGCGGTGTCAAGTACCTGGTTCAGAAGGCTTGGGCCGGGCCCGGCTACCGGCCGCACCTGAGTCCGGAAGCGAAGCGCCGATCGATGCTGAGGGCTACCGGCCCGGAGTATCAGCTCTTGGACGATGACGCCTTGAACCGCCGCAGGAATGGGTGGGAGTACTCCAGCTGCGGCTCGCTGTACCTGCTCTACCAGCCCGTCGCTGACAAGCCGGTTCGCCCTGCCGGCGAATGGAACACCTCGCGCATCGTGGTGCGCGGAACCCACGGCGAACACTGGCTGAACGGCACGAAGATCCTTGAGTACGAGTTCAACTCCCCGGACATGTTCGCGCGCGTCGAGCAGACCAAGTTCAAGCGCGTCCCGGGCTTCGGTTTCAAGGGGCCCGGGCACATCGCGCTGACTCACCACAACCACCCTGTGTGGTACCGAAACATCAAGGTGCGCGCCTTGCAAGGCCCCCGAGTTTCGGATTTTCTGCCCGGGCGGCTGTTTGATCCGGACGGGCTCGTCCCGCTGCCCCCGCGGCTGCCCCAGCCGGGCGATCCCACCGCCGCGGCGGCGGGTCCCAGCCACTAGCCATCGGCTGCAGCAGGCGCTGCCGTTCGCGCCGCGTCCGGGGCCTTAGAGTGAGAGAAGAGGTCCGCTGTCCGCCCTTGGGACTGCGGACCCTCCAGTTCCCTCGCCATGCATCTCCCTCGCACTCTATTCGGCCTTCTCCTCGCTCTTGCGGGCCAAGCGGCCTTGCCCGCAGATATCGTGACGCTGGCCAACGGGGATCGGCTGACTGGCGTCGTGCGCCGAGTCTCGGATGGCAAGCTGACGCTGCAGTCGGACCTAGCCGGCACGGTGCAGATCGAGTGGAGCGACATCCGCGAGCTCCAGACCGAAGCCGACTTTTCGGTCTTGACGGCGCACGGGCAGCGTCTCGACGGGCGGCTGACCCTTGATGGCGCCCGCGTCGTGGTCTCGCAGCAGTCTCGCGAGCCGGTATCCGTCCCTTCAGCGGAGGTCGCTCGGGTCGTGCGCGGCACCCCGAGACGCGGCGCGCGAAAGGTGATCTCGGCCCTGGACGGCTCAGCAGACATCGGCTACAGCGTTGCCAGAGGCAACCAGAACCAGATGCAGTCCTCGACCGGAATCAGGGCGGGCTACACCTCTGCGCAGTACCAGTTCTCTGGGCGGATCAACTCGCTGTTTGCCAGACAGGACGGGGCGCGTTCCCAGAGCCGGCATGCGCTCAACGCTCGCCTGGACCGCTTCCTGAACGACCGCAGCTTCGCCTATGCGCTGACCGGCCTGGAGCGCAACGAGCGCCGCCTGCTGGACTTGCGCAGCCGGCTCGGCGGCGGCATGGGTTGGCGCGTGCGGAGCACCGGCAATACAACGCTGTCGCTGCTGGGCGGCGCGGCCTACGTGCACGAGCGGCTGCGCGATCAAGCCAATCAATCGACATTCGAGTCCTTCGGCGGAGTGGAGTGGTCCACATTGCTGCTAGGCGTCGTCAGCGTCGACACGCAGCTGACGATCCATCCCAACCTGCTCGATGGCTCCGATGTGCGGGTCGAGTACGACGGGACATTCCGCGTGCCGATCGCCGGCCGCTTCACGTACTCGCTGCGTCTGTTCGACCGTTATGACACGCGGCCGGCGGCAATGGTCGCGCGCAACGACTACGGCGTCGTTACCGGTCTGGGAGTCGTCTTCTAGCCCGCAGGCCCTACAGGTCTGCTCCCTCGTCGCCAGACTGGAGCATGAGCTTGACCCGGACCGCGTGCCCGCCCTGTTCCTCGATGACCTCGGCGGTGGCGCCTTCCAGCTCCACCGTGTCGCCAGCCCCCAGCAGGCGTCCGATGCGGCTGACTAGAAGGCCGGAGAGCGTGTCCACGTCAGTCGACTCGAGGCTGAGACTCACCTCGCGGTTGAGGCGTTCCAGGGGCACCGAGCCGTTCACCAGGTAGACGCCCGGACTCTCTTGCTCCACTTCCGGCGCTTCCGAATCGAATTCGTCCTGCACCGCCCCGACAATCTGCTCGACCACGTTTTCCATCGTGACGATGCCAACGACCGAGCCGTACTCGTCGTCGACGAGCGCCATGTGCTGGTGGGTGTTTTGCATCTCGTGCATCAGCTCGCTGATCGGCATGGTCTCGGGGACATGGCAGAGCTCCCGAGAGACAGACCTGAGGTCCAGATTCTCGTCAGCCGCCAAGCCGAGCAGGTCCTTGATGTGCACCAGCCCGACGACCTCGTCCAAAGATCCCTCGCAAAGGGGAAAGCGAGTGTGGCGAGACTTGCGAGCAAGCTCGAAGCATTCCGAAGCCGGCTTGCGAACATCCAAGAACACCACGTCGCGACGGGGCACCATGACCTGCCGGGTGAGCATGTCGTCGAAGCGGAACACGGCGCTGAGGAGCTCGAGCTCGGAGGGTGTCAGCTCTCCGGACTGCCCGCCTAGCTCGATGCTCGCTTGGATCTCGTCTTCGGTGATGGCTGGGGTGCCGCGTGCTCCCGTGAAGAGGTCTGCGAATTTCTGGGTGATCTTGACGGCCGGGGAGAGGACCTTTTGCAGCACGACCAGCGGCCAGACGATCCTGTGCCAGATCGAGCGCCAGTGCGTCGCGCCGTAGGTCTTTGGCAGGATCTCGCCGACGAACAGGATGGCCAGCACCAGCCCGACGGAGAAGGCGGGCACCCACTGCGCCCCCAGCAACCGAGCGGCCAACATGCCGCAGATCGCCGCGCCGGCCGTGTTGGCGATGGTGTTCAACACCAAGATGGCAGACGTAGGCCTGGCGATGTCAGCTTTCATCGCAATGAATCGCTCGGCCTTTTCCGCTCGCTCGCCATCGGCCCTTTCCGCTTCCAGAGCGCTCATGCGCGTGGAGTAGAGCGTGGCTTCGAGCAGCGAGCAAATCGCCGAGATCAGGACCGTCAGGCCGCCGCAGATGAGCAGGTACGTCATCGCGGCTCAGCTCGCGCGGCTTCTGCGGGATCCCGAGCGCCGCTCGCGGACACTCGTTATCAGGCTGGTCTGGCTGTCGGAGTACGGTGACCGGCCGCTGCGCTGGCCGGGCCCGGGACGAATGGGCTTGCTTCGTGGAGGTTGATGATCGGGGTCCGATTCGGGCTGCATGTGTTGTTCGAGTGTCTCCGCTAGGCGCCCTTGGGCGTGCTCCAGTGCGTGCGATACGCACGCTTCACGTACAGGTTTGCGTGGGGATCGCCCACGATGGTCTCGGTCTCTTGGTCGAAAGCCAGGGTGCGGCCTGTGCGGGACACGATGTTCGCTAGATGGCAGTGGATTGCGGAGAGGTGCCCTGTTGCGATGTCGGCCGCAGGCAATTCGCGAGTGCGGACGCACTCGATGAAGTTGCGCATGTGATCGTCCGCCTCGTCATCCGCGTCGTTGTGCTCAACCAGCTTGCCCTTATTGTCGTACAGCTTGTAGCCCCAGCGCCGATTCCATCTGCCGATCTGGATCGACGCATCCGTGCCATAAACGGCAACGCCGTTGTCTTGCCCCTCCAGGCCGTAGGGGTTCCAGATGCGCATTTCCCAGATCATGGCCTTGCCGCCGTACTGGAACGTCACGTTCATCGTGTCGGGAGTCTGCTGGTCGTCGTCGAAGAAGATCTTCCCACCCATGCCGCTGGCGCTCTCGGGCATGTCCACGCCCAGCGCCCAGCGCGCGATATCGAGTTGGTGCGCGCCGTCATTGCCCGCGTCGCCCGTGCCGAAGTGCCAATGCCAGTGCCAGTTGTAGTGGAAGCGGTTCTCATTGAAGGGGATCCAAGGAGCGGGTCCCAGCCACGTCTCGTAGTCGACCCCCTTGGGCACCGGCGAGTTCGGCTTGCGGCCGATGTTCTTGCGGAGTTGGACGTTCCACGCCTTCGCCATCAGAACGTCGCCCAAGGCTCCCGAGCGTGCGATCTCGATTCCCTTGCGAGTCGACGGACGGCTGCGCGCCTGCGTGCCGACTTGCACGATGCGGGCGTTGCGTCGGGCCGCGTCGAGCATCAGCCGGCCTTCGCGGATGTTGTGCGAGGGGGGCTTCTCGACGTAGACATCCTTGCCTGCATCACATGCCAGAATCGTGGCCGGAGCGTGCCAATGATCCGGCGTCGCCACGACAACGGCGTCGACTTCCGGGTCATCGAATACATGGCGCATGTCATGGGTGGTTTGCGGTTGCGGCTTGCCCCCTTCGGCTAGCGTCTGGAGAGCGCGCTCCAGCGATGCTTGATCTGCGTCGCAGATGTAGGAAACGTGGACGTCGGGCAAGCTGCCGAACCCGCGCAGGAGGCTCCGGCCTCGTCCGCCGACTCCGATCATGCCGACGTTCACCCGGTCGCTTGGCGCGGCCGCACTGGCCGAGCCTGCGGCCACGGCCGAGGCCGCGCCGGCTCCCATGAAAGAGCGTCGGCTCATGGGATTGGGCACCTCTTCGGCCATCCGGGCCAGATCCCGTTCGCTCGTTCGGGAGGTCATTCGCTGCCCAACGTAAAGGTATCACACAGCCTGGAACGTACGGCTAAGCGGGCTGGTATGATGAATCTAGGCTTGGGCGATTAGCTCAATTGGGAGAGCGCCGCGTTCGCAATGCGGAGGTTGTGGGTTCAAGTCCCATATCGTCCACCATTCCCCTCCCTTAACTGTATGATTTAATTGAAGTTATTCAATTTCCACGAGATGTTGCCCCCCAATTGTGTCCCTAGCAAGAGGTTGTTGGAGGAGGTCTGCCTGCCGGTGTCAAGGCGTGCGAAACAGAGGAAGGATCTGTAGCCGCGGCGGTGGGATGACTCCCTAGCACGGACTGATCGCGGGTTGGAGTCCTGCCACGCCAGTCTCGAACAGGCCAGCGTGCGGAGGATCCCTTTCCAACCTCCGAGACGTTGCGGTTGCTACACGCAATCAGCGGAATCTTGAGGCACGAATAGGATGTTCCAATGAACCGTCTCGAACCGGCTTCGCCAGTAACGACTGGCCGTCGAAGGGTTCGAATGCGAGCCGTCCTGCAAGAGCCCGGCAGGTGGTGGGCGAAAATAGTCGCACGGTGACTAGGAGTCTGAATCGACAGCCATCCGCGAGCACGCGTTCCAACCAAGTCGCGAAGCGAAGTCTCCGCGGTCCGGTAGCGCACGCCGATTCTCCGTCCCGTGCGGGGTGCACTGTGACCCCGACCTCCGAGCGGATCATCACGCAGACCTCGGTGAAGCGGCGGATAGCCATGGAGGTGCTGGCAAATCGCTAGGCGGCGTTGCCGCGTCACCTTGGCCGATGGTCCGCGGCCCGACTTGTTCCTAGACAACAGCAGTCTCCGACAGCTCCTATGAACTTTCGGCATTTTCTGCTCCCATGGCGGCCGGGAAAGACCCGCCGGGCACGGGTCGAAGAGACGGTTTCCCCGGGTCTGGACGTTTCACCCACCGGCGCCGCGCCGGTCCCTGCCCGGCGCCCGCCGAAGCTCGTCCGCCGTGCGCGCTGGTGGAACGCTCCCTGGTTCGACACCGTTCAGTTCCTCGTGCTTTGCGGCGCCCTGATTTGGCTGGTGGTCTCGGGTGCCATGGGCATGGACTACCACTGGCAGTGGTACCGCGTCCCGCAGTTCATTTTCGAAGTGGTCGATGGCGAGTTGCTATGGGGACCGCTGGCAAAGGGGTTGGCGGTGACCTTGAAGATCACCGCCTGCAGCGTCGTGCTGGCCCTGGCGATCGGGCTGGTGACGGCGTTGCTGCGCCTGTCGGACTCCCTGGCCGGCAGGGCCGTTTCGAAGGTCTATATCGAGGCGGTTCGCAACACTCCGCTGCTGATCCAGATGTATCTGTTCTACTTTGTCCTCGGACCGATTATCGGCCTTGATCGGTTCTGGGTCGGGGTAGCATGCCTTTCGGTCTTCGAGGGAGCGTTCGCATGCGAGGTGATCCGGGCCGGAGTCCTGTCCGTCCCGCGCGGCCAGCACGAGGCGAGCGACAGCCTCGGCCTCGGCCGCGCGCAGGGTTACCGCTACGTGATCCTCCCGCTGGCCGTGCCCCTGATGCTCCCCCCGCTGACCGGGCTGATCATCTCGCTCGTCAAGAACTCGGCGATCGTCAGCGTCATCGCCGTGTTCGACCTCACCACCGCGGGACGCAACCTGGTCGCGGATACGTTCCTGAGCTTCGAGATCTGGATGACGGTCGCCGCCATCTACCTCGGGCTGACCGTCGCGCTGTCGGTCTTCATGAGCTATCTTGAGCGCCGCGTTCGGACATGCGCCTGAGGTTGCGGTCTGCCCGTTTTGCAAGGAACTCGCATGGGAAAGGAGAAAGCGATGAGATTGACTGATGCTGCGTTGGTGCTTGGGATGGCTGCCGCGCTCTCCATGGCGGTCGCTACTGGAGCCTGCGAGCAGCGGGTCCGGCACGAGCGTTCGTCCGAGAGCGTCATCGAGACGATCCAGAAGCGCGGGGCGCTGAAGGTCGGCATGTCAACATTCGTGCCGTGGGCGATGCGGAACAAAAAAGGAGAGCTGGTCGGGTTCGAGATCGACGTCGCGAAGAAGCTCGCGGCGGACATGGGGGTTGCCGTTGAATTCGTCCCGACGGCCTGGGACGGGATCATTCCGGCGTTGCTCGCTGGCAAGTTCGACGTGATCATCGGCGGCCTCAGCGTCACGGCCCAACGCAACCTGACCGTCAACTTCACAGTGCCGTACGCGCATTCCGGGCTGGGAGTCGCAGCCAGCAGCGAGCTCGCCGCGGGCATGACGTGGCCCGACGACTACAACAGTTCCGAAGTCACGTTCGTCTGCCGGCGCGGCGCCACGGCCTGCGGCGCAGTGGAAGAGCGGTTTCCGAAGGCGACGACGCGCAAGTTCGATGACGAATCGCAAGCGGCGCAGGAAGTCCTGAACGGCAACGCCCACGCGTTCGCCTCGTCGTATCCGAACCCGACGCTGCTAGTCCACCGCCACGCGGACAAGCTCTTCCTGCCGACCACGGACAACCTGGAGCAGGGCAACGAGGCGTTCGGACTGCGCAAGGGCGATCCGGACGCGCTCAACTTCTTCTCCAACTGGATCTTGGTGAACACTGGCAACGGATGGCTGGAGGAGCGTCACGCCTACTGGTTCAAGACCACGGCCTGGGCCGGACAGGTCGACTTGGACGAAGACTCCGAATAGCCCGTAGCAGACCCGGCGGCGAACAAGAAAATGGCATCGCATCGCAAGAGACTCCGGCTGGGTTGGGTCGATGTTCTGGTCTTCGCCGTGCTGATCGCCGCGACTGCCTACGTCGGCTACCGGGTCGATTCGGTGCTGGAGTACCGATGGGACTGGTCCGGCATCCCGGGCTACCTGTATCGCTGGGACGAAGAGCAGCAGCGCTGGGTCGCGAATCTGCTGATGCAGGGTCTCGCCACGACGCTTCGGCTTGCGCTGTGGGGCATCGCCTTGGCCGCGATCATCGGCGTCGTGTTCGGCATCATGCGCACGGGCAGGCGCCTATTTCCCCGCATGCTCAGCCGGGCCTACGTCGAGCTGGTCCGCAACATCCCGCCGCTGGTGTTCGTCTTCATCTTCTATTTCTTCGTCAGCAGCCAGATCATGCCGTTGCTCGGCGTCGAGGAGTTCGTCCGGGACGCCTCCCCGCGGACGCTGGCCTGGCTGGAAGTCCTGTTCGGGCCGTCGAACCTCATTCCGAACGTGATCTCCGGAGTCCTCTGCCTCGCAATGTTGGAGGGCGCCTACGTGACGGAAATCGTGCGGGCCGGCATCCAGTCGGTCCCCAGGACCCAGACGGAGGCCGCCCGCAGCGTCGGGCTCTCCCGCCGGCAGCTCATGCAGCACGTCATCCTTCCCCAGGCCGTCCAGCGGGTGGTTCCCCCGCTGGCCGGGCAGTTCATCACGCTGGTGAAGGACTCCTCCATTGTGTCGCTGATCTCGATCCAGGAGCTGACGTACCTAGCGGTGGAGACTGCCGTGTCGACGACCCGCTTGTTCGAGGTCTGGATCACCGTCGCCGCGCTGTATTTCGGCCTGTGCTTTTGCTGCGCGCTGCTGTTCAACCGACTCGAGAGGCGCATGGCGGTGGCGGGACAATAAGGGTCCAGAAGGAGTCCAAGTGCCTGCCAGGGTCGTGATCGAGTTTGAGGACGTGAACAAGTGGTTCGGTGATTTCCACGTTCTCAAGGACATCAATTTCCAGGTTCGCGAGTGCGAGCGCGTGGTGATCTGCGGCCCCTCAGGGTCAGGCAAGTCCACCCTGATCCGCTGCATCAACCGACTCGAGGAGCATCAGGAGGGACGGATCGTAGTTGACGGGCACGAACTCGGCGACGATTCGAAGAGTGTCGCAGCAGTCCGCAAGGAGGTCGGAATGGTGTTTCAGCAATTCAACCTCTTTCCCCATCTGACGGTTGCCGAAAACTGCATGCTCGGGCCGAACAAGGTCCGCGGGCTGTCGAGGGCCGAGGCTCGGGACCGGGCGATGGAATACCTCGCCCGCGTCAGAATCCCTGAACAGGCAGAGAAGTATCCCGGGGAGCTCTCAGGAGGCCAGCAGCAGCGGGTTGCCATCGCCCGGTCGCTGTGCATGCAGCCAAGGATCATGCTGTTCGACGAGCCGACGTCGGCGCTGGACCCCGAGATGATCAAGGAGGTTCTGGACGTGATGGCCGATCTCGCCCAGAGCGGCATGACGATGATCGTCGTCACGCACGAGATGGGATTCGCCAGAACCGTCGCCGACGAAGTGGTGTTCATGGACGCAGGCAGAATCGTCGAGTCAGCTCCTCCGGAACGGTTTTTCGCCCATCCCGAGAGTGATCGATCCAAGCTGTTCCTCAGCCAGATCCTTTCGCACTGATGCGTGCGCCGAGTGCCGGGGTGATTCGTCTGCCCGTACGGGAACGCGGCCTGCCGCCGAGACGGGCCTGAGGCGCAGTAGACATCCCGCCCGTCATTTTCCTTGGGTCCAACTATAGCCTTCGATAGGAGCTGAAGATTTCGTCGCTGCGGGCAATCCAAAAAAATGTCAAGCTACAGCAGAGCGCCGTGCGATGGCTATTGCGAGGCCTTGGGCAATGAGAGTCAGCTTCTTCCAGCTCTTGGTTGCATTGCTGGTCCCGGCGGCCCATCTCGCTGCTGCGGGGGATTTCGCTGAAGGGCAGCGACTGGTGCTCGAGCTTGGCAACCTTACGGCAGCACCTGCCCGATTCCCTGCGGAAGGCTTCGCCAACGATGGCGGTCTAGAGGCGATCTACTTCGAGGGACTGGCTTGGAAGGGCAGACCCACCAGGGTCTTCGCATGGCTGGGCCTTCCGCAGATTCGCGACGGCAAGGTTCCCGCCATTGTGCTTGTCCACGGAGGGGGCGGCACGGCCTTTCGGGAATGGGTCGAGAAATGGACCGAACGCGGCTACGCCGCGATCTCGATTGCCGTCGAAGGCCAGACCGATGAGGCCGACCAAGTTCCGGCCGGTGCCAGGCGGTCCTGGAAGCGACATGCCTGGCCCGGTCCAAAGCGCGACGGGATCTACGCTGACTCCTCCGAACCCTTGCGGGACCAGTGGATGTACCACGCCGTGGCGGATACGGTGCTCGCGAATTCTCTGCTCCGGTCTTTGCCCCAGGTTGATGCCGAGAACGTAGGGCTGATGGGAATCTCCGGGGCGGTGTCATCACCGCCACCGTCATCGGCATCGACTCGCGCTTTGCGTTTGCGATCCCCACTTATGGATGCGGGCATCTTTTCGACTCCGCCAACCACTGGGGAGAGGCCCTCAGCAGCAATCGACTCTACCGCGAGGTCTGGGACCCGATGGTGCGCATGGATCGCGTGCGCACTCCAGTGCTGTGGCTTTCATGGCCCGGCGACGCAGCCTTCCCGCTCGACTCTCAAGCCGCTTGCTACCGCTCCGCTCCGGGCCCGCGCATGGTTTCTCTGATACCGGGTATGAGACACGGCCACCGGGCGGGCTGGAATCCGCCTGACAGCTACGCTTTCGCTGACAGCGTCGTCAGTTCGGGAGAGCCTTGGCTCGCAAAGACCGAGTCCGACCTCACTGACGGCACCGTGCGCGTCCGGTTCAGGGCTGCCAAGCCGCTCGATGGTGCCGCGCTCGTCTGGACAAGTGACTCGGGCTTCACGGGCTCCCGAGAGTGGAGGCAATCGGCCGCGAAGCTCTCCCGCGCAGGCGAAGCCTGGCTAGTGACCGCCGACCTGCCTGATATGGCGACCGCGTGGTTCGTGAACGTCCGGAGCGACGGCCTGACCGCTAGTTCCGACTATCACGAGGTTCGATAGAGCGTCGCGGGCGGGATCCGCTCCGACGAATCGCCGCTCGATTCCAGCAATTCGGTGAGGCAGCTCAGGAAGCAGCCGTTCGGCTCCGTCGACTCGGACGATCCGCATTTCGACGCCTGTGGGCGAAGGAGCCTTGATTTCTGTCAGCTACTGCTTCCGGCGCGCGAAGAGCCACTCCCAGACGTCGGCGGTGGGATCGGATTCCTCGCTTCCGAGCCGCGTCAGGTATCCCTTCGACTCGTCGTCGCCGACATAGGTGAAGGCCTGGATCCATGACGAATGCCTGACGCCCCGCAACTCCGTGTATTTGATATTGCCCCCCGCCTCGCGTAGGGCGGCGAACGCGCTACGCGAATGCTCGACCGAGATGAGCTGGTCGGCATCGCCGTGGAACACCCAGATTGGCAGATGGGCCAATCTGGACGCGTGGGCGGGATTGAATCGTGCGCAGACCGGAATCGCCGCTGCGAACATGTCTGGTCGAGCGACAACGATGTTCCACGTGCCGGCACCACCCCCCGACGAGCCCAGCGCGTAGATGCGGTCGGAGTCAATCGGAAACTCCTGTTGGAGCGATTCGATAATCTCGAAGGCTTGGTTCAAGTCGTCGCGGACAAAGAGATCTTCCGTTCCGGGCACGTCGGGTTTCGGTCCCCAGATACCTCCTGGCCGTCGTTGCGGGACTAACACGAAGCAGGGGTACTTCTGCCGCCACTGCTGCTGCGCCATGACGCCGTTCCAGAACCGGAGATTGCTCAGGTTGTCGTCGCCGACGCCGCCGGAACCGTGAAGACTGACTATCAGCGGATAGCGCTTCCCGGATTCGATGTGAATCGGCTTCAAAAGGCGGTATGGCATTGACTCGTGCGTGCGCGCTTCGTAAGCGTCGATCAAGCTCCGGTTCCGAATGCCCGGCCCGCGGTTCATGCGGCCGCCTTGTCTCGTGTGGAAGATGTAGTTTGCGGCTTCTTCCTGGGTGAGTGCGCCGTCCGCGTTGGCATCGGCGTCTGGATGGCTGGCGAGCATCCTTTGGAGTTCGCTGGCAACATCCGCGCCGGTGCTGGAAGCGCAGGCTAGGGACACGAGACCGACGGCCAACAGTCGCATGGGAGAGCAGAGCACGGCAGGAGTATAGCGCCGCAGAATTGGGAGCGGCCGCGCGGTGGGTGACGAAAGCGGCTGCGGAAGCCCGCACGTCGGGAGAGGCACAGTATCTTGGACCTCGGGGGTCGGATCCGAGGCAGCCGGCAGCGTTCGGTCACCCCTCGGCAAACTCGCGGTTGATGACATCCCTCAACGCTCGCATGTAGCCCACCGTGTAGGCTGTGTTGCTGTCGCCCATCGGCCTCATGCCGGGAACATGATCGGGAACGATGACGCCGTTGAAGTTTGCTTTCCGCAGTTCCCTGAGCGCTTGGATCATGTCGATGTAGCCGTCGTCGACGAAGGTTTCGGTGAACCGTGGCATCGGTTGGTCAACGTTGCGAAAGTGTACCTTGAAGATCTTTCCCTGGGGTGCGAACTCGCGAATCATCTCGATCACGGACTTGCCCGTCCTCTCGCCTCCCTCCGCCCACGTGCCCATGCAGAAGCAGTACCCGAAGTTTGGGCTGTCGGTGATCTCGAGGGCGCGCCTGTAGCCCTCGTAGTTGCGAAACACTCGCGCCACGCCGCCAAGGGTCGGCAAGGGCGGATCATCAGGGTGAAGGCCGATGCGCACTCCGGCGTCTTCGGCGACCGGGACAACGGCTTTCGCGAACCTCGTGAACGAATTCCAGATCTCGTCCTCGGAATAGCTGCGGTCGTGCGAGAGCGGAAAACTCGTCGCCACGTTCGCGTCAAACTGGCGCGCCCGCTGCCCGCGGGTCGGAACGCGCGCCGTCACCCCGTAGCGCAGCCGTAGATTTGCCATGTGCCCGTACGTGGTGTACGGAATTCCCGCTTTACCTGCGTCGCGCAGGAACTGCCGGTACAGTTCCAGCTTCTCCTCGACCCCGGAGAGCCCCAGGACGATGACCGGGTCACAATGCAGTCCGACGACGTTGACGTTCAGCAAACGGACGCCTCGTTCCTCCATACGCTCCTTCATGCGAGCCATCCAGTCGTAGTTGACTTCTCCCAGGCGTGCCAGCACGCTGCCGTACTCGATGCCCGACGCGCGATAGAAATCGAAGACCTCCTGCTCAGGCTGTGGGGGGAAGCGATGACCGATTCCGATCCCGGCGTCCGGCGCAAAAGGGTCGGCCGATGCCAGCTGCAAGGGCTTCGTATCGGGCCGGTCCATCCGCTCCTTTGCCTCCGGCGCTTGCGTGCCCGGTACCAAGGGGTTCCACCGGGATTGCTGCTGTGCCGCGGCGGGCGCCAGTCGCATAGCAGCTCCGGCTAGTGCCGCATTTCCCAAGTCTCGTCTCGTCACTCGCATGGCGTCATCTTCTCGCATGGGTCCCTCCATTGTCTGGATCGATCGTCCGACCGGCACCGGCGAGACCGCCTAGTGCCGACCCCGTGTTTGCGCTCGCACGCCGGAGACCCGGCCGGGTCCAAGATCCAGCGAGACATATGCGAATCGATCTCGACTTCTGTTCTCTGCCCGGCCCGCCGACACTCGAAGGCGTCCTGCCCTGAGTATCATTGGCCCCCTCGGCAAACTCTGACGGCTCAACGCACCCCCGGCTGTCACTGCAGGTGACATCGAACTGCATGATGCCCTCCAGCGGGGCTTCTTCCCCCGTTTCGGCGATCCGGTCAGGCTCGGGCCCGGTACTCCTCGATCGCGTCTTCGTCAATATCAAGGCCAAGTCCGGGCAGGTCCGGAAGCTTCACATAGCCGTTCTCAATCTCGAAGACGTGGGGGGTGCGCAGAATCCGCAGCGCCGGCGACCATTGTTCTTCCGGCAGGTTAGGCTGGCCGATCATCTCTTGGTAGTCGCAGTTGGGCATCGCGCATCCGGCCTGGATGTAGCCGGCCAGCGAAAGGCCGTTCGTGCCGTGCTGGATGCACGGGACATGGAATGCCTCGGCCAGGATGCTGATCTTGCGGGCGTTCAAGATGCCACCGCAGATGCGCGTGTCAGGCTGCAGCACGTCGTACGTCTTGTGCGTCAAGAATGCTAGGAACTGGTGAATGCTCTTGCCGAGTTCCCCGCCAGTAATCGGGATGTCGACCTCAGCGGCCAGCCGCGCGGGCCCCTCAAGGTCGTGGCCGTCGAACGGCTCTTCCAACCAGCGGGCGTTGTAGCGCTCCATGCCGCGAGCCACCTGCAGGGCTGTGTCGTAGTCCCACACCCATCCCGGCCGCACCGCCGTCCGGTCGAACATGATCTCGAAGTCCTCGCCGACAGCCTGGCGCGCGACGGCCAGCATTTCCACGTCGTCCATGGGCCGGGGCCGCCAAGCGCGCACCTTCATGGCTCCGTACCCGGCTTCTTTGAGCCGGACGGCATATTCGGCCTGGGTTTCGTACGGCACGTCGGACTGGTCCGGTTTGCCCGGGAACACGCAGGTCCGGTAGACCTTCAGTCGGTCTCGCGATCCACCCAGCAGTCGCGCCACGGGCAGGCCAGCCGCCCGCCCGATGGCGTCCCACATGGCATGCTCGACGCCTGACCAGCCCTGCACGCCGGATTCGCCGCGCTGCATCTGGAGGCGCCGGAGGTGTCGGTCGACGGCGAAGAGATCCTCGCCTTCGAGCACGGGCTTGGCCCAGCGCTCGATGAGCTCAGTGTCGCCCCGGACGAATGAGGTGCCGACGATCCCGGAATCGGTGTGGACCCGGTTGACTTGGTAGGCGTAGATGCGAAACGGGTCGGGCGGCTGGCCGCCTTCCGGTGGAATGCGGATCCGGAAGGTCTCGATCTTGGTGATCCGGACCCGGGATTGCTGATTCCGCCGTTGCGCTGCCAGGAACGCCGGCAGGCAGGGTCCGAGCGCTGCCGGTGCGAGCTTAAGGATGCTACGACGATGCATTGCAAATGCCTCCCTTGAACGGCCGAGGGGCGTGCCGGCCCCGTTTCAGCCTGCCACCTCGAAGTTCCAGCCGAATCCAGGCTCCTCGGACGGCTGGATGTACACGCCCTCCGGCCCGCGGCTCATAAGTCGCTGCTCGGCGAACATCTCGTAGACCTCTTGTGGGCCGCCCGGAGCTGGAATCGTAGTCTCGGCCCATGTCATCTGAGGCAGCGTGGCGAGGTAGTGAATGCAGTCGGTAGCGCCGCCGGCGTGGGGAATCACTTGGATCCCTTGTTCCAGAGCCATTGCGCCGATCTTCTTCATCTCGCTCATCCCGCCGCACCAGTTGATGTCCGGCTGCCAGATGTCGACCGCCCCATAGTGGGCCAGCCGCCCGAATCCGTAGCGTGTGTACTCGTGTTCGCCGGTGGCGAGGAATGTGGAGGTGATCTGGGAGTTAAGCCGCCCGAACCCGTCGTACTCGTCCGGCATCAACACCTCTTCAAGCCAGTAGACCCGGTACGGTTCCAATTCCTGCGCCAACTGGATCGTGTACGCCTCCGAGAGTGCCATCCAGCAGTCGATCATGATTTCTCCGTCCGGACCCACCAGCTCGCGTGTCCGCTTGACGTGCTCGACGTTCTTCTTGAGGCCCTCGCGACCGTCCGGAGGGCCGTGCTGGAGGGCCAGCTTGACCTTCGTATAGCCGAATTCCAAGCTCTGCTCGACGTCGTTTCCGGTGGCGTAGCAGGGAATGCGCTCCCAAGTCCTGCCCCCGGCAAGCTTGTACACCGGGACGCCGAATGCCTTGCCCACGAGATCCCACAGAGCAAGATCCGCGCCGCTGATCGCGTGCACCACCGCCCCGGCGCGGCCGTAGAACAGCGTCGCTCGCCACATCACGTCCCAGAGGCGCTCCACATCCAGCGGGTTCTTGCCGACCAGCAGCTTCTTCAGGGCCGGCTCGACGAAGGGACCCCCCGCCGAGCCGGCGCGGCCGTAGCCCTTCAATCCCTTGTTCGTGCTGACCTCGATGGTGGCGCTGCCTAGGGACCGGTCAGGCATCCACTTGGATCCCGGGCCCCGCTTGCCGGTGTACTCGGGGTGAATCTCGATCGGCCGGGCCGCCTCGCGGGTGCTCCAGTACGAGCCCGGAGTCGGTTCGTAGGACGGCAGCGGGTTCTTCGCACGGGTTCTCACGACGCGGACATCCGTGATCTCGAGGCCGGGTTCTAGCGGCCATGGCTGTTGCCCCGAAGCCGCCTTTCCGGAGCCGGCGAGAATCGCCGCTAGGCCGAGAAGATCGCGTCGGCTCATCGGTCTCGAAGCCGTGTCTCCGGTTCTTGCACGTTGTCTCATATCGCAGTTCCTCTCAATCATTGGCTGGTGGATCGAGCCGTGTTCTTCGGCCCCAAACTCGAATGCTCCCGCTGCTCCACACTAGCCGGCATTCGCCTCGGCTGCTGCCGCGCGGCGTGCGATCCTCCAGCGCGCTCAGCGCTCTCTGCCAGAATCACTCCAATCCAGCGCGACGCCCGATGTCGCCTGGTCCTGACAAAGCTGCGGCCTTACGCTGTCCACCTCAAGGTGCGCAGTCTAATATACGCCCGAACGCTGGTTCGCTGCCAGCGCCGAAACGCCCTCCGCGCACGCGGTCCCGTGATTTCCTAGACTCAAGGTCGTCGTGCTGACTGTCGCCGTCATCGGAACTCTTGACACCAAGGGGACGGAAGTCGCGTTCCTCGCCGAACAGATCCGCGGTGGCGGATGCGACACCCTAATGATCGACACGGGAATATTCGAGTCGCCAGCAATCGAGCCAGACATTGCGCGCGATACGGTGGCTCGCGCAGCTGGCGAGCGCACCGAGTCGCTAGCTGAATCAGGAGATCGCGGCCGGGCAGTAGCGGCAATGACCCGAGGAGTCGAGAAGATCGTGCCGGATCTCTTCGAGCAGGGTCGCATACAGGCCGCGATCGGTATCGGCGGTAGCGCGGGAACGACGATCGCGACAGCCGCGATGAGAGCCCTGCCCATGGGCGTGCCCAAGGTGATGATCTCCACGCTCGCTGGAGGAGACGTCGCGGCGTTCGTAGGCTCGAAGGACATCACCATGATCCCGTCCATCGTGGACATCAGCGGCTTGAACCGGATCAGTCGGCAAGTGATCGCCCAAGCGGCCGCGGCAGTGGTGGCCATGACCCAGGCGGACGTCCCGGCGAGCGAGGACAGGCCGATGATCGCGGCTTCGATGTTCGGCAACACCACCCAATGTGTCGAAGCGGCCAGAGCGATCCTGCAGTCGTCCGGGTTCGAGGTCCTGGTCTTCCACGCGACCGGCACCGGGGGCCGGACGATGGAGAGCCTCGTCTCGTCCGGCTTCTTCACGGGGGTGCTGGATGTGACAACGACGGAACTGGCCGATGACCTCGCCGGGGGAGTGCTGAGTGCAGGTCCGACGCGTCTGCAAGCCGCTGCCCGAGCCGGACTTCCCGCCGTGGTTGCGCCAGGCTGCCTGGACATGGTGAATTTCTGGGCTCCCGAGTCGATTCCGGAGCAATATCGCAAGCGGCAGTTCTACCGTCACAATCCCAATGTGACCCTGATGCGAACAACACCCGAGGAGAACCGGGAACTCGGACGCCGGCTGGCTGAGAAGCTGAACGCGTCCACGGGGCCGGTGGCGGTCTATCTGCCGCTGCGGGGGATCTCAGTCATCTCTGCGCCGGGACAGCCCTTCCATTGGCCCGAGGCGGACGAGGCCCTGTTCCAAGCAATCAAGGCGGATCTCCGCCCGGAGATCCCGGTTGTCGAGTTGGACGCAAGCATCAACGACCAGCAGTTTGCCGACGCGGTGGCCACGGGCCTCCTTCAGCTCCTCGGGCAGCCGGATAACGCGGGGATCACGCGATAGGATGCAGAGACCACCGAGGGCAAGGACATGAATCACAGCTCGCAAGCGCTTGGAGTTCCCAGGGAAGTCGTTCTCGCGCGACTCAGGGATCAGGTGGCTCGCGGAGTCCCGATCATTGGCGCAGGTGCAGGGACTGGGATTTCGGCGAAGTGTGCCCAGTCGGGCGGGGCGGACCTGATCGTGATCTACAACTCTGGCCGCTTCCGCATGGCCGGGCACGGATCCCTGTCCGGACTCATGCCGTACGGTGACGCCAACCGGATTGTCGTCGAAATGGCCTGTGAAGTACTTCCCGTTGCGCGGGATGTGCCGGTCCTTGCCGGCGTCTGCGGTACCGATCCGTTCCGCTTGATGCATGCGTTCCTCCGGGAAATCAAGGCGATCGGATTCAGCGGCGTGCAGAACTTTCCAACCGTGGGGCTGATCGACGGGCTATTCCGGCAAAACCTGGAGGAGACGGGGATGAGCTTCTCGAAGGAAGTGGAAATGATCGGCATCGCCCGCGAGCTGGACCTGCTCACGACCCCTTACGTCTTCAGCCCGGAGGAGGCTGTCGAGATGGCGGCAGCGGGTGCCGACGTCTTGGTCGCGCACATGGGTCTTACGACAAAGGGATCCATCGGTGCGCGAACCGCGAAGACGCTCGATCAAGCCGTCGCGGAAGTCCAGGCCATCCATGATGCGGCCAAGAGGGAACGCGACGAGATCTTGGTGATCTGTCACGGCGGCCCGCTCAGCGAGCCGGAGGACGTGCGTTACGTATTGGAGCGTACGGAGGGCATCGTGGGCTTCTTCGGAGCCAGCAGCGTCGAGCGCCTCCCCACCGAGCGGGCAATCACGGCGCAGGTGCTGGCTTTCAAAGAGATCGAATTACGGCAGTGATCCGGGGCCGGAACTGCATACACCCCAGCTCGGAATGGCCGCAGGGCACTAACGTATGGATGCCCAGGGCTCTTCCTCCGATACGTCGACAAGCTCGTATCCGTCTTGCCCGATTGAGGGACCTAGAATGGCCAAGATTTTGGCGGCCCGGTCGCGCTCATTGAATGAGGCATGTACTTCGTCCTTGCTGATGAATGCTGAGTCGCCTGCTCTGAGCGTGCGCTTTTCCGTGCCAACCCACTGCTCAATCTCTCCTTCCACCACATAGATGACTTCCTCTTGATTGGGATGCTTGTGGAAGTTGTGGCCGCTATCTGGATCGAATCTCACTTCGACAACCACCAAGTTCGCCGTGCCGGTAGAGCCTGGACTGCTGAACCAAGCTAGCGTGCCCCACGGCACCCGCTCGTGCTGAGCTTCGCTGGAATCCGTGAATGTCCTCATCATTGCTCCTCGCCATTATGCCCGCAGCTCGCCGAATTCACTCATTCGTTGCCGAGTCATTTGCCGCGCTCTCTCCCCCGGGTGTTCCGGATCGGCAGCAACTAGGCCATCTCACCCACAAGCGCTTCGGCGGTCAGGCGCTTGTCGGCGGTGCTGCGGCACACGCCTTGCGGGCTCGGCACGATGTCGCGATTTCGGCCGTGTTGCGGAGCAGCAGCCGTTGCGCCAGAGGCTCGCGCTAATTCTGCAGCTGCGAAAACACGTACGGGCCTTCAGGGATCACAATGACTCGCGCACCGTCTCGCAACCGTCCCATCAGTCCGTCCACCGCTTCCTGCGCATCTGCGTGGCTGGGGCCCCACAGTTTGGACCGGTCCGCCTCTGAAAGCCCCGGTACGCAGAAAGAGAGCTGTGCCCGCTGCGCGACCATGGCCAGCTTCTCCGCTTGCCATTGGTCGACGCGCACGGTCCGCTCGGAGAGCAGGTCAAGCAGTTCCGAGAAGTCATCGGATTCGCGCACCAGCTGGCTGAACTCGGGCCCTCCCAAGCCCTCGTTACAGGCGGCCGCAAGAAGGATCTCGCCGCCCTCCCGCACGATGTGCGCCGCGGCGGTCAGGCCCTTGACGGCTTGGTAAAAGGTCAGGTCCAGCGGATATCCTCCCGATGTTGTGATTACGGCATCGGCCGGCTGGTCAAGCGTGGCCAAGGTTGACTGCCGCACGAACTCTACGCCCTGCGCATGAGCGGAAACCGGCTCTCCCGCGAAGACGGCCGCAATCGCGCGCGTGTCGGTCAACGCCACATCGACCATGAAGTCGTGACCGGCCATGGCCGCGATCTCAAGCAGCTCGCGGTGCAGCGGATTGTCGGGAAACGACCCCTCCGTTGCCTTCGGATCCCGCATGTAGAGCGGGCTATGCAGGCGCTTGATCGTCCTCTCGCCCGCCAGCCCAATGCCGATCAACTTGCGCCCGCCCGAAAATCCAGCCATCAGGTGCGGCTCGATGAACCCAAGCGTGATGTGCAAGTCTGCTTCGACGAAGCGCTCGTCAACAAATGCCTGGGTCCCGCCGGCAGTCTCCCCCAAGAACGCCTGCTCGTCGATTTCGCGCGCACGGTGGGAATGCACGGGATGGTGTTTCAGGATGTTCTTCCCGACGATTTCCTCCAGCTCCTCGGCCGTTGCCTCGCGATGCAGGCCGGTTGCGATCATGATCGTGATCGCACTCGGCGAGATGCCTCCGGCCTGCAGGGCGCCGATCACGTGCGGCAGCACGGTCTTGTTCGGTGCCGGGCGTGTGATGTCGCAAACCGCGATGGCAGCACTCTTCTTTCCTCGTGCGAGATCCTCGAGGCTCGGGCAGCCAATCGGGCTCGCGATGGCAGCAGCCAGTGCCGCGTCCTCGTCTGCCAGACCGGTTGCGAAGCGCGGTCGGAGTACTTGTGTGTCCAGCTCGTCGGGAATATCGACGGTGGTTCCTTCGCGGTCGAACGCCAGTCTTACCTGCATTGCGTGTGCTCCAGTGGATTGCCGAGCGAAGCGCGTCTGGCAGAGTTCCTTTACAATTCTCCTATAATTGTTTGAGCGGCCAATTTATGGACTGGCTTCTAGATCTCAATAGTAGCGTGAATTCCATCGTCTGGGGGCCACCCATGATGATCGCCCTGATCGGGACGGGCATCATCTTCACGATCGCCACTCGAGGGGTTCAGTTTCGCCGCTTCGGTTTCGCCGCCAGGCAGGTGCTCGGCCGCCACGGTGAAGCTGTCGGCGAGGGAACCGTGCGGCCTTTTCAGGCTTTGGCAACATCGCTGTCGGCGACCGTGGGGGTGGGCAATATCGCGGGCGTCTCGATCGCCATCGCCAGCGGCGGCCCGGGCGCTGTGTTCTGGATGTTCTTCACGGGACTGGTCGGCATGGCCACCAAGTTCGCCGAAATCGCCATTGCGCTCGAGTACCGGCAAAAGGACGCTGCGGGGATCATGCGCGGCGGTGCCATGTACGTGCTGAAGAATCGCTTCAACCTGGCGTGGCTTGGAGTGCTCTTTGCAGCCTTCTGCGCGATGGCCTCGTTCGGCATCGGCAACATGACCCAGGCCAACACGATCGCCACGGCCATGCGTGCGACCTACGGCATCCCGGACTGGGTGACGGGATTGGTATTGGCGGCACTGACCGGGCTGGTGGTATTGGGCGGAATCCGGCGCATTGCCGAAGTCGCCTCCGTGCTCGTGCCAGTGATGTGCGTTCTCTATGTGGCAGCTGCCTTGTTTGTGCTGATGTCGAATTGGAGTGCGCTGCCAGGGGTATTCGAACTCATTGTCAGCTCTGCCTTTACGGGACAGGCCGCTTTGGGAGGGTTTGCGGGGGCAACGGTCCGCAGCGCCATGCAGTCGGGGATTGCTAGGGGTCTGTTTTCCAACGAGGCCGGCTTGGGGAGCGCTCCCATGGTGCATGCGACCGCCGTCACCGACCATCCGGTCAGGCAGGCAACTTACGGGATTTTCGGCGTGTTCGTGGACACGCTGCTGGTCTGCACGCTGACGGCCGCCACGGTGTTGTCCACCGGCGTGTGGTCGTCGGGGCTGACCGGCGTGGAAATGACGAGCCAGGCGTTCAGCCTTGGGCTGCCCGGGGAATGGGGCGGCCAGTTCATTACGCTCGCGCTCGCTCCGTTCGGCTTCTCGACGACCATCGGCTGGGCCTTCTATGGAGAAACGGGCTTCGCCTTCTTGTTCGGTGAGCGAACGAAGCTGCCGTACCGCTGGGCCTGGGTGGTCGCGGTCTATGTCGGTGCGGTCGGGGGACTTGAGGTGATCTGGAAGATTTCCGACACGCTCAACGCCCTGATGGCCGTGCCCAACCTGATTGCCGTGCTGGGGTCGGTGGGACTTCTGCGGCAGAGGATGCGCGAGTTCTTCGCGACTCACGGATAGCGCTGCCTGCGTGCCGCCAGCGGCTGGGCAGATCGCGACAATCGCAGTCTGGGCGCTCGAACGATGGCTCCTCGTGCGCGGCGGACCTCGAACTCGGACCGCCAATTGGATCGATTCGGAGGCCAGCCCAGTTTCTGAGGGAACTGCAGAACTTGCCGAAACTTGCGCTCAGAGCCGATTTTCTGCCCGATTCCAAAAATTCATAGAAAAAATTCCAACTCTCATACTTCAAACCGTGCTACCGTTCGCCGGGGCGCGCAGTTCCTGTGGCAACTCGTCATCGGGAAGATGGCGCGCCCAGGGAATCAAGTCTAAATACCGGAGGACGAAATGCTTAACAGAATTCTCATCGGTCTCGGCGCGCTCATTGCGCTCGTGGTGGGCTTCGCGCCCGACCTGATCCCGGCGAACATCGCTATGCTCGTTCTGGTTATCGGAGGCATCGTTTACGCCGCCATTGCGGTCGATGCCGAGGACTCGAACGCATACTTGATCGTCACCATTGCGGTCGGGGCGGCAGCGGGTGCGGATGCGCTCAGCAGCATACCTGCGATCGGCGCGCAGCTGGACGGTGCCATGGGTGCCATCGGTACGTCGCTGAACGGTGGCGTCGCCACGGTCCTTGCTATGAGGATTGTCAATCGCCTCAAAGGCTGACACGAATCTGGTCGAAATAGCGGGTCTTCGCGCCCGGCT
Organism: Bryobacterales bacterium; assembly: GCA_028819215.1. Taxonomy (GTDB): domain Bacteria; phylum Acidobacteriota; class Terriglobia; order Bryobacterales; family UBA6623; genus VXMF01. The sequence goes on along the minus strand of JAPPMG010000053.1, from coordinate 53,031 downwards.
CCTGTGACGCTCTAGGGCGGCTTTGTGCGCCTAGGCTGACTCGGTAGTCGGCTTCGGACGCAAGCTGCAACCTGCAAGCCCTCGACTCTTGCGGCAGCAGTCTGCCGCGTGCAGGGGCGAATGGGGTGTCGCAAGCTGCAGCGCGAACCTGGATCGGCCAGTGACACAGCAGCTGGTGGCAACGGGCCAGTAGCGGGCCGGCGCCTAGGGCAGAGTCCCGTAGGCCGGCGGATTGGCTGGCCCGCTCAAGCCAGGTACAGGCGAGGCTTGTACTCGGCGAGTTCCTGAAGCGCCTTGAGCGCGTTACAGGGAGCCGCCGGAGTGCACGACGAATCTGCGTCGCCGCCGCCGTCGCGCGGTCGGTTGCCGGGAGACATTCTCACCTGAGCCGCACGGCGGGCAGCGCCGCGGCTGAAAGAACGGCCGCATCGAAGCGCCTCGGCCGACTTGAGGGCGTGGTGTTGAGCGGTCTGGTTTCTCGCCCGCCCCAAATGCCTGGCGACATCAAGGCTAGCGGTGTCCCATCGCTGGCAGAATACTCATTCCAACTACAATCAAGAGCTTGTGCGGGGCGTAGTCTTGGCGGGTGGCTTGGGAAGCCGCCTCGACCCGATCACTCGGATCATCAACAAACACCTGTTGCCCGTGTATGACAAGCCGATGATTTACTACCCGATCCAGACGCTTGTAAACGCGGGGATCGAAGACATCATGATCGTCACCGGCGGCCGCAACGCCGGTGACTTCTTGCGCCTGCTCGGCAACGGACGCGAATTCGGGCTCAAGCACCTCGACTACACCTACCAAGAGGGCGAGGGAGGGATTGCCGAGGCGTTGGATCTGGCCCGCCACTTTTCAGAAGGGGAGCAGCTCTGCGTGATGCTCGGCGACAACATCATCGAGCGCAATGTGGTCGCTGCCGTCAACGCCTTTCGCGAGCAGGAGCAGGGCGCCCGGATCTTGCTCAAGGAAGTCCCCGACCCTGGCCGCTACGGAGTGCCCCGCTTCGAGTCCGGGCGCATCGTCGCGATCGAGGAGAAGCCCGAACGGCCCCCGTCGAGCTATGCCGTGACGGGCATTTACCTGTTTGACGGGACGGTCTTCGACCGGATCGCCAAGCTCGAGCGATCAGCGCGTGGCGAACTTGAGATCACCGATGTCAACAACAGCTATATTGCCGACGGCTCGATGCAGTGGGAAGAGCTGGAGGGCTGGTGGACCGACGCCGGCACCGTGGATGGGCTGCTGCGCGCTTCGCAGCTCGTGGCCGAGACGGGTGCCAACCACCTGTAGCACGCTTCCCGCTCAGCCAGGTCAGAAGTTGATCTGAACCATCTCCTCGCTCGCGGCCTTCAGGTTATGCATCGCCACTTGGGCGGCGAGTTGCTGCGCCACGTTGACGAAGGCCTGGGCCGCTGGCGCGCTTGGGTCGGCCAGCACGATCGGCTTGCCGTCATCCGAGGTCTCGCGCACGGTGGTTGCTAGCGGCACCTTGCCCAGAACCGGGATGCTCCAGCGCTCGGCGATCTTCTCGGCCCCGCCCGAACCGAAGATGTATTCCCGCTCGCCCGTAGAGCGCGACTCGTAGTAGCTCATGTTCTCCACTACGCCCAGTAGGGGCGTCTTGAGCTGTTGGAACATGATGATCGCCTTTTCCGCGACGTTGACCGCCATCGGTTGCGGCGTTGTGACGACTAGCGCACCGGTCAGCGCCAACCGCTGGCAGAGGCTGAGTTGCACGTCGCCCGTACCTGGCGGCAGGTCGATCACTAGGTAGTCCAGCTCGCCCCATTCCACTTGGTTGGTGAGTTGCTCCACCATCTTGGCGAGCATCGGGCCACGCCACACAACGGCCTGATCCTTGCGGATGAAGAAGCCCGTGGAGATGATCGGGATGCCTTGCGCTTCTACCGGGATTATGCCCCGGCCGCCCTGCTGCGGTCCGCTCGTCGCGCCCATGATGAGCGGAATGCTCGGACCGTAGACATCCGCATCCATCAAGCCGACCTTGGCGCCGGTCGCCGCCAGCGCGAGCGCGATGTTGGCTGACACCGTCGACTTTCCAACGCCTCCCTTGCCCGAGGCGACAGGGATAACGTTTCGTACGCCCGGAATGGAGCCCTTCCCGCTGCCGCCCGCTGGATTCGCCCTAGCTCGATTCGTGACCGAGGCATCCACCTGCACGTGCGGATCGACCGCCTGCACGGCGGCGATGGCTGCCTGAAGCAGCGCAGGCGCGCGCTCGCTGTCGGCCACGGTGTTCTGCAGCTTGAACGCCACTGAGCCGTTCGCTGCCGCGAGGTCCGTGATCAGACCCAGTTCGACGATGTTCTTGCCGTAGTCCGGGTGTACGACGCCGCTCAGCGCGTCCTCGAATTGCTTCTGGTCAGCCATGGTTCGCCCTGATCGCTGACGGGGAAGTGCAACCGGTTAGCACGACTAGGTCTCCCACGAATCGGTCCATTTCCTGCTCCGCGCACATCAAGTCGCGAATGCTCGTGCGGGTCAGCAGCTGGTCGACCACCGATTGCACCGCCCTCCACAGAGACCGGATCGAGCAGTCGATCGAATTCGTGCAGTGGTCCTCGTGCCCGGAGAACCGCCCGCAGAACTCTCCGCCGTACAACTCCCCGCCAAGCACGTGGATGGCCTGTTTCGCGGTGATATCTTCCGGCGGCCGCGCCAGCTGGTAGCCACCAGCCTGGCCCCGCTCGCTCGCTACCAAGCCTCCTTCGCGCAGGACGCGCATCAGTTTCGCCGCGTGCGGCATCGAAATCCCTTCTGCGCGCGAGATCTCGTGAATGCTCATCATGGCGTCCGGCCCGGCTTGGGCCAGTCGCAGCAGGCAGCGCAGGCCGAATTCTTCTTGGGCGCTCAGTTGCATGATTGGACCTCAGACAAGGTTTAGGACGAGCTTGGCTTCCTCGCTCATCTTCTCGGGCGTCCACGGAGGATCGAAGGTGATCTCGATCTCCGCGTCCGCCACGTCGGGCAGCCGCTCGATCTTGTACTTGGCCTCCGCCGGAAGCGTCTGTGCGGCTGGACAGTTGGGGGCGGTGAGGGTCATCAAGACCTTCACCTTGTCCGGCTGATCCGGAGATCGCGGCGCGATCACCTTGTAGATCAGCCCGAGCTGGTAAATGTCGATCGGGATCTCCGGGTCGTAGCAGGTCTTCAGCACTGCGACGACCTTCTCCTCCAAGGACGCGTCCGGCGCATACTCCGGCTCCTTCGGGGGCAGGGGCGAAGTCAGCGGCATGTTCGAGTGCATGCTCGGGATGAAGTCGCCGTACTTCGGAGCCGCCGCCAGGGCTCCCGTGTTGAGGCCGCCGCTCGCGGGCGTTTCGTCCTGCGCGGTCCGCTGCTCTTCCGGCGCGTCGGACGACGCCTGGTTCAGGCCTAGCTTCAGCATCGACATCAGGCGAATATCTCCTTGGCGGTTTCGATGGCATCCGCCAGCGCGTCGAAATCCTCGCGGTCGTTATAGAACGCGATGGACGCGCGCGTGGTCGCGCTGACGCCGTAGAACTGCATGACCGGTTCGGCGCAGTGGTGACCCACGCGCAGCGCGATTCCTTGGCGGTCCAGGATCGTGCCCAGGTCGGCAGGATGGATGCCCTCCACCTCGAAGGACAGCACGCCGGCCTTGTCTTTCGCCGTTCCGATCGGGCGCAGGCCTTGGATCGCACCGAGCTTGTCGGCACCGTAGGCCAGCAACTCGGCTTCGTAGGCGGCGATCTGATCCATGCCGACGCGATTCAAGTAGTCCACCGCCGCACCCATTCCGATCGCCGCCGCGATCATGGGCGTGCCCGCTTCGAAGCGGTAGGGAAGATCGTTGTACACGGTCTTTTCGAAACTCACCGACGAGATCATGTCCCCGCCGCTTTGGTAAGGCGGCATCTCCTCCAGCAGGGCGCGGCGAGCGTACAGCGCCCCGATGCCGGTCGGGCCGCACATCTTGTGTCCCGAGAGTGCAAAGAAGTCGCAACCCAGAGCCTGGACGTCTACCGGCATGTGCGGCGCCGCCTGGGCACCGTCGACGAGACACACAGCGCCGACGGCGTGCGCCTTGGCAGCGATCTCTTGCACCGGGTTGACCGTCCCCAGCGCGTTCGACACCTGGGTCACGGCCACGATCTTGGTGCGCGGAGACAGCAGGCTGTCGTATTCGGACACCAGCAGCTCGCCGGCGACGTTCATCGGGATGACGCGCAGGTTGGCACCCTTCTCTTGGCACAGGATCTGCCACGGAACGATGTTGGAGTGGTGCTCCATGGCCGAGATAATCACGTCATCGCCGGCTCCCAGGTGGGTCCGTCCCCAGCTTGCGGCGACAAGGTTGATGCTCTCTGTGGCGCCGCGCGTCCAGACCACCTCTTCCGGTTCCGCCGCGTTGAGAAACTGCTGGACGCGTAGGCGAGCGGACTCGTACTTGTCGGTGGCCCGCTGGCTGAGCTCATGCACCCCGCGATGGACGTTTGAGCGATCCTTCTCGTAGTACTCGAGCAGCGCGTCGATCACCGGGCGCGGCGTTTGAGACGAAGCGGCGTTGTCGAGGTAGACCAGCGGGCGGCCGTGCACGAGCTGCTGCAGGGCGGGGAATTCCGCCCGCAGCGCCTTGGTGTCGAGGCGATCCGGTACTGCCGTTGCGGTCGTCACGATCGCGCTCCCTTCGGCCCTCCCACTACGACTCCTGCGAGGCAAAGCGATTCAGCAGCAGGGACTCGAAGTGCTCCCTGAGCGGGGCGACCTTGATGCGTTCCAAGGCGTCGGCGGCGAATGCGTAGGTGAGCAGGTTGCGCGCCCGATCCGCTCCGATGCCCCGCGACTGTAGGTAGAAAGCAGCCTCTGAGTCCAACTGGCCGATCGTTGCTCCGTGCGTGCAGCGCACGTCGTTGGCATCGATTTCAAGCTGCGGCTTGGTGTTGACCTCGGACTCGTCGGAGAGCAGCAGGTTCTTGTTGCTCTGCACCGCATCCGTCTTCTGTGCGTCAGGCCGCACGAAGATCTTGCCGTTGAACACGCCCTTGGCCCTGTCGTCCAGCACGCCCTTATAGAGCTGGTGCGAGTTGCAGTGCGGCATGGCGTGGTCGATGCTTGTGTGGTGGTCGACCAATTGGTCGCCGCGCACGGCGTAAAGCCCGTCCAGCGAGCACTCGCACCCCGACCCGTTCAGCCGGGTGCCGATATCGTTCCTCGCGACTGTCGCGCCGAAGCTGATCGAAAACGAGCTCACATAGCTGTCGCGCTGTTGGGACGCCTGCAGCCTGCCGGTGTGGTAGGCGTCCAGCGATTCGACCTGAGCCCGGTAGTGGTCGACGCGGGCGTTCTCCTCGGCATGGATCTCTGTGACCGCGTTGCGCCAATAGGCGCCAGAACCGGCGTATGTTTCCACCACTTGGACCGAGGAGTTTCGCCCTGCCACGATTAGCACGCGTGGCAAGCTGCCCTGCGGTCCGTCCCCGAACACGAGCTGGATCGGCTCGTCCAGCACTGCGCCGCGCTCGGCCGTGATGACGGTCGCGTCGGAAAAGAATGCCGTGTTGACGGCGCAGAGCGCGTGATCGTCGTAAGCGGCGATCGTGCCTAGGTGCCGCTGCACCAAGTCTGGCTCGGCGCGCAGCGCTTCTGCCAGCGATTGCACGCGGGCACCGTGCGGGACGCGACCCAGCACCTGCGGGCCTGTCCCGGTCGCCAGGTTGGAAGCACCGCCCGCCGCGTAGCTGGGGAGGGCGTCGGCGCCGCCGGGCGGCGTTGCAAACAGCAGCCGGCCATCCGCGAGCGCCGACAGGTCGGTGTACTTGTATTCCTCGTGCTTGAGAGAGGGGATGCCTAGCTGCAAGAAGCGCTCCATGGCGCGCTTGCGGCGCTCCAGCAACCAGCCCGGCTCGTCCGCAGAGCGGGCGAGAGCGTCGTTGAAGCGCTCGAGGTAGACGTCGGCTCTGTCAGCAATCGCTGGCACGTCAGACTCCCGCGGCCGCCTGCGGAACGACATCGTCGTTGATCCAGCCGTAGCCGCGCGACTCAAGTTCCAAAGCCAGGTTCTTGTCGCCCGACAGCTCGATCCTGCCGTCCGACAGCACGTGCACGTAGTCGGGGACGATGTAGTTGAGCAGGCGCTGGTAGTGGGTGATGACCACGAACGACCGATCGGCGCTGCGCAACGAGTTCACGCCGTCGGCGACGATCTTGAGCGCGTCGATGTCCAGGCCCGAATCGGTTTCGTCGAGCACCGCCAGCTTCGGTTCCAGCATCGCCATCTGGAAAATCTCGCTGCGCTTCTTCTCCCCGCCCGAGAAGCCCTCGTTGATGGCGCGCTTGAGCATGTCGGCCTCCATGCCCAAGGGGTCGATTTTTTGGCGGGCCAGCTTGAGGAATTCCCCGGCGCTGAGCTCCTCTTCGCCGCGATGCTTGCGCACCGCGTTGACGGCCTCGCGCATGAAATACATGGTCGTCACGCCCGGCACCTCGACCGGGTACTGGAAGGCTAGGAACACGCCCTCGCGGGCCCGGATCTCGGGGTCCATATCCAGCAGGTCCTGGCCGTTATATGTCACCGAGCCCTCTTCGATCTCGTAGCCGTCGCGTCCGGCCAGCACCGATGCCAGCGTGCTCTTGCCCGATCCGTTGGGCCCCATCACGGCATGAACCGTGCCGGGCTGGACATCTAGGTCGATCCCGCGCAGGATCTTCTGGCCGTCGATGCTGACGTGCAGATTCCGTATTTGCAGCATTTGCTCGCTCTTTCTCCCCTCGGTCGGCCGCCTAGCCGACGCTCCCCTCCAAGCTCACGCCCAACAGCTTCTGCGCCTCCACAGCGAACTCCATCGGCAGTTCGCGGAAGACCTCCTTGCAGAACCCGTTGACGATCATTGACACCGCGTCCTCGGTCTCGATGCCGCGCTGGTTGAGGTAGAAAATCTGGTCCTCGCCGATCTTGGATGTCGTTGCCTCGTGCTCGACCTGGGCAGTCTTGTTGCGCACTTCCAGATAGGGGAAGGTGTGCGCGCCGCAGCGGTCACCCATCAGCATCGAGTCGCATTGCGAGAAGTTCCTGGCGCCATCTGCCTTGGGCATGATCTTGACGAGCCCGCGGTAGGAGTTGTTCGACACGCCGGCGGAGATGCCCTTGGACACGATGGTCGAGGTCGTGTCCTTGCCGATGTGGATCATCTTGGTGCCGGTGTCGGCTTGCTGGTGGTTGTTGGTGACCGCGACCGAGTAGAACTCGCCCACCGAGCCATCGCCGATCAGGATGCAGCTGGGATACTTCCAAGTGATGGCGGAGCCAGTCTCCACTTGGGTCCAAGAGATCTTCGAGCGCTTGCCCCGGCACGCTCCGCGTTTGGTCACGAAGTTGTAGATGCCCCCGTTGCCGTCCTTGTCGCCCGGGTACCAGTTCTGGACCGTCGAGTACTTGATGCGCGCGTTCTCTAGCGCGACCAGCTCGACTACCGCGGCGTGCAGCTGGTTCTCGTCCCGCATCGGCGCCGTGCAGCCCTCCAGGTAGCTGACGTAGCTGTCGTCCTCGGCCACGATCAGGGTGCGCTCGAACTGGCCGGTGTTCATGGCGTTGATGCGGAAGTAGGTCGACAGCTCCATGGGACAGGTCACGCCCTTGGGGATGAAGACGAACGAGCCGTCGGAGAAGACGGCCGAATTGAGCGCGGCAAAGAAGTTGTCCGACGGCGGCACGACGGATCCGAGGTACTTGCGGACGAGCTCGGGATGCTCGCGTACCGCTTCCGAGATCGACATGAAGATGACGCCGGCATCGGCCAGCTTCTCGCGGAAGGTCGTGGCCACGGACACGCTGTCGAAGACAGCATCCACCGCTACGCCCGCCAGGACCGCGCGCTCTTCTAGCGGGATGCCGAGCTTTTCGTAGGTGGCGAGCAGCTCCGGATCCACCTCGTCCAGGCTCTTGGGCTTGTCATCGGCGCTCTTGGGGGCGGCGTAGTACGAGATGGACTGATAGTCGATCTTGGGATAGCTGACATTGGGCCACGTGGGCTCCGTCATGCCCTGCCAGTGGCGGAACGCCTTCAAGCGCCACTCAAGCAGCCATTCGGGCTCTTCCTTCTTGGCGGAAATGAAGCGCACCGTGTCCTCGGTCAGACCCGGCGGCAGGGTCTCCTGATCGATGTCGGTGACAAAACCGTACTTGTACTCTTGGGCGGTCAGCCCCTCAAGCTGTTCGACTGCGCTGCTCATGGCTCGGCTCGTGACTAGCACCACTGGGGAGTGGCATCTAATCTATACACATCAGTATACATTGGTTCGCACCTGTGCTGCACCCCGCTTGACATTGGGGATCGGCGGGCCCGCCGATCGTCGTTGCAGCTAGCGCCTAGGCATCTGTGGCCGCAGAACTCGCGATCACCAGCCGTAGTACCCGGGTCGCGTCCGGACGCGGGCAGCGTGGCCGTTGACATGCACCCGGATCCGCCGCCACTCGCCGTCGAATTCTTGGTTGGACGGGTAATAGCCCAGCGTGTAGATGCTGCGCAACTCTTCGGCGACCTGCTCGTAGACCCTGTCAAGGTCGCGCATCGACTTCGCCCGGAAGAGCTGACCCCCCGTCCGCTCGGCCAGCTGCTGCATGCGATTCCGGGCTCGGTCCGTCGACTGGCGCTGGCGCTCGCGCCAGCTCCGCTCGACCCTCACGCCGAACTCTTCGGGCTCGAGGAAGATCGGATAGATCACGCTGTTGATCTCGGCCGCCACCCGCAGCAGATCCTCGAAGGCTACCACCGACGGTACGGAGCGCCTGTTCCTCGGCAGCATCTCGTTGTCCATGCCGTCGCTGATGACCACCAGAGCGTTGCGCTCCCACCGTCGTCGCGCAAGCTCTTGCGCGTAAGAGAGGGTGATTGCATCGTAGAGCGGCGTGCCGCCCGACAGCCGCGGGATCTGCTCAATCATGCCCAGGAGCGCCTCGCGATCGGCTGTGAGCGGGCTGACCACCTGCAGGTATGCGTCCGAAAGCACGTAGATCCCGACTTGGTCTGTCGGCCGGGCGGCCAGCACGAACTGCTTGGCGGCCTCGAGCACAGCATTGCGGTCCACCAGGGTGCTCGTGCTGCAGTCCAGCAGCAGGATCAGGTTGAACTCGGCATCGACGTCCTGCACGATCCCGACTTCCTGCGCCACCCCGTCCTCGAGCACCTCGAAATCATCCCGCCCCAATCCCGGAACTGGCCTGTTCTGTTCATCCACCACGGAAGCCGAAAGCTGCACCAGCCGGACCTCGGAGTTGAATCGGACGGTCTCGTCGGGCGCTTCAGGAGGCATCTCGTCAAGCGGCGGCTCGCTTCCGTCGCGACGGCTCATGCGCATGCGATACGGTCGCTGCAACATGGTGCTGAGCGTCTCGCTAGCCTGCCAGTGCATCCTGATCGGAGAGTCCTCGGGGATCGCGGCTTCCCGCAGGACGATCGCATCGGGCCGTATCCCCTCGAGGCGAATTCTTCCGTACAGACTCCGGCGCTCGTCGCGGACGTCCTCAATCCGCCAGGCAGATCCCTCAGGAGGCTGCCCGGGCGAGCGCATCGACGCGCGCAGGTCCCGCGGGATGTCGACATGCGCGGGTCTACGGCTCAGGGCAGCGGCAAACCTAACCGACTTCCACGGGACGGCCAGCTCGACCCGTCCGAAGCTCGTCTTGAGGTCCGCTCGCCGGACCAACCCGGTGATCAAAATCGGGCCGTCCACAGTCTCGACTTCCAAGCGTTGTCCGTAGGGCAGGTCGATCTCCAGATCGACTTGCGCTCCGTCAGCCGGACTGGCGGTGATCCTCGTCTTGCGTCCCAAGCGCGTCGTGGTCGTGTCTCCCGCCTGTACCGGCCGCGAGCGGCTGGTTCTGCGCAGGCGCACGCGCTCGGTGTTCACCACCCTCACGCGAACCGCGCCACCGGGGTTCTCGACGCGCACGACCGGTTCATCAAGGGACTGGGAATCACGCCACCATGGGTCGTTTTCGAAGTCGATCGGGCGCAGCTCCTCCGTGTCCGTGCCGGTAACGACGATATTGTTCGTCACCGAGCGCACGCCAAGCACGGCATAGGCCTGTTCTTCCGCCACCCACTTTTCGCGCTGTTGCTCGAGTTCGCCCTCTAGCGTCAAGTGGCCGTCTTCGACCACGATGTGGATCGGCTGGAGCAACACTCGCTGGGTGTCCTCTGGCGAGCGTCGGAGGCGCTGCTTGAGCGCCGATTGATCCGGTGCTAGTCGCCGGATCTCGGGATGCCCGTAGATGCGCCAGTACGCATTGATCCGGATTCCCATGTCGTCGCCGGACGTTGAGGACAGTTCTAGCTCGTTCACTACCGAATCGACCGCCTCGAGCTTGCGGACGGATCGCGCGATCCCGCTCCTGAGCGTTCGATTCGAAACCGTCCCTGTCAGGGTGACCTGGCGGTCTTTGATCGTGAAATTGACCCAATCGTAGATTCTGATTCCACGCTGGGAGGAGATGAGCTGCGTGATCTGGTCGACCAGACGTGCGCTCTGGCCCTGCGCTGGGGTCGCTAGAGACCCGGCCAAGAGCAGCAGCGCAAGGCTCGCGGCGACGGCCCGTGCGGACACGGATTGATCTTAGCCCATCTCGAGCGATTCTGGGCCTTAGCGGAAGCCGTCGCGCAGCTTGTCGAAGAAACTCTCCTCGTCTGGATCGTTGCCGGCTACGAGCGCGTCTCCAAGTCGCTCGAACAGCTCTCGCTGCTCGCGGCTGAGCTTCTTCGGAATCCGAACGTGCACGTGCGCGTAGAGGTCTCCGCGCCGACTGCTGCGCACGCGTTGGATGCCCTTGCCGCGCAGAACCAGCCTGGCTCCCGACTGCGTGCCGGGCTTGATGGTGTGGATCTCTTCGCCCTCCAGCGTCGGTATCGAGACCTTCGCGCCGAGCGTGGCCTGGGCGACGTTGATCTGGACGTTGCAGTGGATGTCGGCGTCTTCACGCTTGAAGACTTCGTGCTCGCGCACCTGGATCAAGACGTAGAGATCTCCGCGCGGGCCACCGTGGCTGCCGACCCCGCCCTCGCCCGACAGGCGCAGGCGCATCCCGTCGTCGACCCCGGCGGGAATGTCCACCTTGCGCTTGCGCTGGACCTGCTGCAGGCCGCGGCCCCTGCAGGTCGAGCACGGATGCTGGATGACCTGCCCGGTGCCGCGGCAGGACGAGCATGTGCGGCTCATCATGAAGAAGCCCTGCTGGGTGTGCACCTGACCTCGGCCGCCGCAGCGATTGCAAGTGGCCGGACGGGTTCCTGGCTCGGCGCCGGAGCCGTCGCAGCGCTCGCACGATTCGTTGCGCGGAATCTGGATTTCCTTGGAACAGCCGAAGGCCGCGTCCTCGAAGTCGATCTCCAGCTCGTATAGCAAGTCTTCGCCGCTCTGTGCGCGCGAGCGGCCCCGGCGCGTTCCGGTGCCGAAGAATTCTCCGAAGAGGTCGCCGAAGATGTCCGGAAAGTCGTTGGCGTTGAAGCCGCCCATGCCGGCGCCCGCCAGGCCCTCGTGGCCGTATTGGTCGTACAGTTGACGCTTTTCCGGGTCGCTCAGGACGCCGTAGGCCTCGGAAGCCTCCTTGAACTTCTCCTCGGCTTCGCTGGAACCCGGGTTGCGATCCGGGTGGTGCTTCATGGCGAGCTTGCGGTAGGCCCGCTTGCACTGGGCCTCGTCCGCCCCGCGCGGGACGCCGAGCACCTCGTAGTAGTCGCGCTTCTGCACCTTGCCGGTCCTCGGCCCCGGACGCTCCGGAAGCTATTCCTTGACCGCGACCTTCACCATCGAGGCTCGCATGAGGCGGTCCTTGAAGCGGTAGCCCTTCTGGTAGACCTCCAGAATCTGCTGGTCCGACTGGTCTTCAGTGGCCGGCGCCCGGTCGACGGCGAAATGCAGGTTGGGATCAAAGGTCTCGTGCTGGTCCACTTCCGCCAGGCCGGCCCGGGAGAAGACCTCGAAGATGCGCCGGTGAATCAACTCCAAGCCCTTCTTGATCTCGGCAGGAACGCCGTCTGCATTGATGGCGCGCTCGAAATCATCAATGATCGGCAGCAGCGACTGAATCGTGTCAGAGGCGGCGTAGCGCACGACGCCATCCTTCTCCTTTTGCAGCCGCTTGCGGATATTCTCGAATTCCGCCTGCGAGCGTTGCAGCTTGGCCAGCATCTCGTCGCGCTCTTGACGTGCCTCCGAGAGCTGCTCCTGCAGCTGCTGGACATCGACCTCGGGTTCGGCTTGTTCGGCAGGGGCGCTGCCACCGCCATTCATGCTCTCCGGCAGGTCCGCTTGGGGAGCGGCCTCGCCGGGAGTGCCCTCAGTCTCTTGGTCGATTCCCTCTTGCTCCGGCATGCTTCAACAGGTCGCTAGTCGCCAAATTTCATCGTAATACAGCGGGTGGCGTCTCCTTGCGCAAGCGGCAGGAGTGTTGTCGAGCCGGAGCGAGTGCGCTGCCCGCGCGGCCTCGGCCGCTTTGCCGCGGAAAACCTCAACCCCGCGTCGGCCGGGTCCCAAGCGAACCCGGTCCGCGACCTCCGAGAAGTCGAGTCTGACCCTACATGCCAAGCCCAATGTCGGGACCTCTAGTATCACTGTGCTGGGCAATCAGGGTCTCCCCAACCTACCTGATGAAATAGTGTGATAGTGCGGCGGCGCGTACACCATCAGTCGGCTGAACAGGAGGCACCCAGATGAGTTCTAGCAGCACCGACCGCGCTAAGCGCCCGAAGACCGAGAGCCGCCTGAAGCCTTTGCGCGGCACTTCGGAGTGGAGCATGGCGTCGACCTGCCTCCTCCGGCACGCGTCAGCTACCGGCCGCTCGTCTCCGGCGGCGAAGACAGCGAGCGACCTCCGCGCTGAGTTGGCTGGTCGATACGAACCTAGTCACCGAGATGGTGCGACCGCGGCCCGAGCCGCCCGTCTCGGTTCGATTGCCCTTGACGGCTTCGGCCTGGCGTCCATCAGTGCCGGGGAAGTCTTTGGCCGCATAGACGGCCTTGCCGGAACGCCTAGCAGTGCGGTTCCGCGATCGTCTCGGCGGGCGGGCCGGCAACGCCGGTACGAATCTAGTGGCTTGATGACGACTATGGCGCGAGCTACGGTTCGCCCGCGTCCTCTTCGTCCATACCCGTGAACGGTTCTGCCAAGCCTTGTTCGCCGAACTTCCGGATGATGGGCGAGGTGTCGCCTGTGTCCAGGGCACTTTGGTAGTGGCTCACGGCGAGGTCGCGATTCCCGAAGATATCGTGGATTCGTCCCATGTAGATGTGGGCCATCGCGCGAATGCGCGTATCGCTGTCGCCCTCGGCCGCAACAGCGAAGTGCTCTAAAGCCAGATCCGGATCCGCCTCGTCCAAGGCAATGCGACCGAGACCGTAGTTGGCTTGGCCGCGGCCCTTGCCGTCGCCCTGCAACACCCGTTCGTAGAGCTTGCGCGCCTCGTCCAGCTCGTTGAGTTGCAACAGTCCCTCGGCTTGGGACAGCAACTGGTCCTCTTCGGAGACCGCTGGACGGGCCACTCGGCGCGGCGCGGGTGCCTTGCGCGCGGGGCGTTCGGCGAATTTCACCTGCTGGATCCGCTCTGCCTCCTGGCGCACCCGGATGTCGTCGATCAGGGTCTCGTAGTAGCGACGGAAGGATTGCGGCTGCTTTTCGTACTCCGCCAGCTTCTCGTAGAAGTAGGGTGCCAGGATGAAGCCGTTGCGGGTGTGGTCCATAATGCGCTCCAGCTTCTTCTGTTCTGGCTCGTAGCGCATGCGGGTCTGAACAGCATGGGCCAGCGACTTGGTCAGCAGCAGCTGGAAGTTGGACTTGTAGGCATCGTCCAGGGCCGGTGCGTACAACGCCATGCGAGCGAGCGACTCCTTCTTGGCCACCACTTCCGCGTAACGAATGGACAGCCGGTCGAGAAGGTGCAGCAGATAGGCAGCGCGGATTTCCTCAGTGCGCACTTGCGACGAGGAGTGGACGACGATCTTCACATCGCCGCCGTAGGAACGCATGTTGATGCTGCCTGGCGCGGCCAGCAGGTCGAAGTAAACCTTGAAGCCGCGCGCCTCGCGGCTGCTCGAAGGCACGCGCAGGTAGCCGTTGATTTCGAACACCGACTCGATCAGCGGATCTTGGTAGCGCAGCATCGCCTCGTCGTAGGCGGGCTGGTAGCGCTGCCAGAGCCCTTCGATGTCAGCGACTTCGTAGAATTCGCGCAGCAGGGCGGACAGGCCTCGGATCGCCCGCACGTCGAGCGGCAGGTCCGTGGGGACTTCTGCCCTGAGGTCGAAGAAGGGCGGCTCGCCGCACATCAAGGCGAATGAAATGTACTGTGCCAGGTCGAGTTCGGAGTCATCGAGCTTGTGCTGTTCGTAGTACGTGCGCAGGCGGTTTCGCATGCTCGAATCCACCGATTCGAGTTCTTGGCGGAGGGCCTTGCGGGCCGGGTGGTCCGCCTCTGACGAGAGGCCATCGTCATAGCCGGCCGCGTTGATCGCAGCCATGACGGTGAACATCCGAACGTCGGCGATCAGCTGCTCGTCCGCTTGAGCGGTTAGCGGTGCCGCCAGAATCACGGCGGCAACTACTGTGCAGATCGCTCGAAAGACCACGCCTTCAGTGTATGCAAGGAGATTGAACACGGTCGCCTAGCGCAACGGGCCGGGCGAGGGGCTGTCCGCGTTTGTCGGCAGCCTGGAGGCGTACGGGCCCGGGTTAATCCGGCAGTAGGGCGGGAGGCCGCGCGCCGACACGGTGGAGGCGTTGCATCGGCGGGCGACGGTGATGGCTGTGCGAGACCGGGCAGAGCTCGAGGAGGCCAGACCCCTTCAGCGATGATCGAATCTCTTCGGTCAGGGCTTCGATTGCTCTTTCCCGTCCTTGAGATCGTCCGATCCTGCGCCGGAGGTGCCAGGCATCGACTTGCCGGCTTCAGCACGCTTCCAAGACATGGTCTCCCGCATGAGCAGTGGCGTGAGTCCAGCGGACTTCTGCCCCACGTCGCTCTTGTAGAACGAATGCAACTCGCGGAGCTCCTCAGCCGTGTAGTGCTTTGTCATGAACTCGTGGAACCTCTGCATCAGCTTGGGCTCCAGAATCAATACCTCCCAGCGCATCATTTTGTGAATTCGGGCACGAAGTTCTGGGCTAATGCTCGGAGCAATGTCCATGAGCACCTTGATGACCTGGTTTGCTGACAGTTCGGCCGTCTCGACCATCAGATTGTTGAGCTGCTGGAGCTCGAAAAGCTCGGCGACGATCTCCTCGTGAGGAGTCTCGGCCGCACGTGAGTTTGGCGACAACGCGACGAGCGCGATTGAGAAGGTGACAAGAAGTGTTCTGATTGACACCGGGACCTCCTTAGATTCCCTATCCGTACGTTTTCGATCTAGGCAGGCCGGATCCTGTGCTTCCGGTCAGTCCGCGCGTAAGCCAATGCAATTCCAGACAGCTCAAGTTTGGCGGACTCGGATCGATTCCATGATTCCGGACTGTGTCCTCATGCTAAGGGTCCCCGTTAGCTCCCGCTGCGTCACGCCCTCTTCGCCGGCAACCCACCCGGCTTGTGTCCTATCGCTAGCACGGTCGCTTGGCAGAGTCGCCCGGGTGCGAGTCGGCTCGCCCAGCCTCGCAACGCCGTAAAATGAGAAATGTGTCAGCGGCAGGCCCACGCAAGGCGAGTCAAGCCCAAGAGCCGAAAGGGGAGTCAGCGGCCGCCGAGCGCACCGCATGGGAGCACGTGCTATTGGCCAGGCACCCGCGGCGGCCCCATTCGCTGGACTACATTGCATGCTTAGTCGACGGGTTTTCTGAGATCCACGGCGATCGTGTCTTTGGCGACGACCCCGCGGTCGTGTGCGGGTTCGGATCGTTTCGCGGGCGGCAGGTGATGGCCATTGGCCAGCAAAAGGGCCGCAAGACGGAGGAGCGCGTGCATCGCAACTTCGGCATGCCGCGCCCGGAGGGATACCGCAAGGCCCTGCGCACGATGAAGCTTGCGGAGAAATTCGGACGGCCCATCGTGACCCTGCTGGACACGCCGGGAGCCTATCCGGGCAAAGACGCCGAAGAGCGCGGCCAGGCGGAAGCAATCGCCCGCAATCTCTATGAGATGGCCAACCTGAAGGTGCCTCTGATCGCGATTTGTATTGGCGAGGGCGGCAGTGGCGGCGCCTTGGCGCTGGGCATGGGCAATCGGGTTCTGATGATGGAGAACGCTGTGTACAGCGTGATCTCGCCCGAGAGCTGCGCGGCGATCGTGTGGCGGGACTCGGGCAAGGCTGAGCTTGCGGCAAACGCGTTGAAGCTGACGGCCACGGATCTCAAGGAACTCGGCTTGGTGGACGAGATCATCGCCGAGCCGCCGGGCGGCGCGCACGAAGACCTGGACCAGGCTGCCACTCTGCTCGGCGATGCGTTAGAGCGCAGCCTTGAGGCGCTCACGGATCAATCAGGGGACGAACTGGTCGAGGGCCGCTGCAGGAAATTCCGCCGCATGGGCTCGTTCTTCGAAGATGTCCATTAGCGGCGGGCCGAGCCGCAGACTCCGAGCTATCCTTGATCTGCCGCGGCGCTTGACGCCGGGCCTGTCCCACTCGCAGCGAGGATCTCGCCGGGCTCATGCCACACGAGGTGAACGAGGATTCATGCCCGTAGCAGCCTGCACGAGGCTTCTATCCGTTTGCGCCTCGGTTCTCAGCATCGCTGTCGCCCTTTCCGCTCAGGTCGGCATCGATGGCCTAGCTAATCCCTATCGCATGGTCGAGGGATGGGGCAAACTGCCTGACGGGGTGCTGTGGGGCTCGTCCATCGGGATCATTCCAGACGGCGAGGGCGGGGCGTGGCTGCACCATCGCTCGGACCCGCCGATCATCAAGCTGGATTCCTCCGGCAAGGCCGTCAAGGCGTTCGGCGAGGGGATGTTCGTGCAGGCTCATGGCTTCTGCATGGATCAAGATGGCAACCTCTGGGCGGGCGACAGCGGCCCCTTCGGAGACGACTCGTCCAAGGCAGGGCGGGGCTACCAGTTCTTCAAGTTCAGCCAGGACGGTGAGTTGCTCCTGACGCTGGGCAAGGCTGGCGTGTCGAAGGCGGGCAAGGACACGTTCATCGCGCCGACCGCATGCGCGGTGGCGCCGAACGGCGACATCATCGTCGCCGACGGCCATTTCCCGCGTCCCTCGACCAGCCAGCAGGACGGCGACCGGCTGGTGCGATTCACCAGCGCCGGCGAGTATGTCGATGAGTGGGGAAAGAAGGGCTCAGGCCCTGGTGAGTTCGATGGCCCGCACGCGCTGGCGTTCGATTCGCGAGGCCGGTTGTTCGTGGCCGACCGCTCGAACGATCGAGTCCAGATCTTCGATCAGGACATGAACTTCGTGGATGATTGGCGACAGTTCGGCCGCCCCAGCGGGATCGCAATCATATCCGGTGACTTCCTGCTCGTTTCCGACTCCGAGTCGGGCAAGAGGATCGCCGGCGCCGTGCGCAATCCCGGAGGCGAGAATGGAATCCGAATCGGCAGAGCTGGGGACGGGAAGGTGCTGGCCTTCATCCGCGGGACCGATCCAGAGGGACTGGGAGCGGATAATCTCGGAAACGTCTTTGCCGGGCTGACACGCCAGCCCCGCGCGAGCCCGCCGCTCTTGCAGAAATGGGTGAAGCGGTGATCCGATGCGCGAGCAGGGTCGGCTAATGTCGCTGCGACCGTCACTCACCGGTATCGTTGCGGGGTGTTGCCGCACACGGCAGCGAGCCATGCGGCTGCTATGTGCTCTCGCCGTGCTGGCCTTGACCCCCCTGTTCGGACAGAGCGTTGTCGAGGGCTTGAAGCTCGACCCGGTTCCCCTCGAAGCGCTTCCGTTCGTCTGCCCGATGGACCCGGATATCCGATCCGAGAGTGCGGGAGTGTGCTCCCGTTGCGGGATGCAGCTCGTCTTCGGCCTGCCCGTGCCAGCCGAGTACCAGGTTCGCTTGACGACGACTCCGGCAGCGGTTCGGGTGGGCGAGCCCGTGGAGTTGGGCTTCGAGGTCTTGCGGCCCGACAACGGAGGGCGCCAGACCGATTTCGAGCTTGTCCACGAGAAGCTTTTCCACCTGTTCTGGGTGAGCCACGACCTTGAGGTGTTCCGGCACGAGCATCCCACGCTTGGCGACGACGGCATCTTTCGGATCGAAGCGGTCTTTGACCGGCCGGGCGTGTACCGGCTGATGGGCGACTTCTACCCGACCGGCGGGACTCCGCAGATGATGCCGATGACGTTGACCACGGCGGGATTCGAGGAGCCGTTGGAGACGCTGGCCCCTAGCTTGGCTGCCGACAGAGAGCCCAAACGGGGCCGCAACGTCAGAGTTTCTTTGCGTACCGATCCGCCCGAGCCCCTAGCGGGTCTTCTGACGCTGCTGTTTTTCGAGCTCAACACGGCCCGGGGGCTGCAGAAGTACCTAGGTGCATGGGCGCACATGCTCGCCGTCAAGGACGATCTGGTCACGATGATGCACGGCCACCCCAGCATTGCCGATGGCGGAAAGCTGATCCAGATGAATGTGATCTTCCCGGAACCGGGCATGTACCGAATGTGGGTACAGGTACGGCGCAAGGGGAAGGTGAGCACGCTCCCGTTCACGGTCGAGGTGAGCGGACTGCCATCGCTGTGATGCGTAGCGTTACTCTGGGCGGCTAGCCCAAGCGAACCTTGGCTGTACGACCGATACCGGATAAGTGATCCGTAAAGGGAGGGCGTGATCATCGTCGGGCGGCCTTGACAGATCCTGATAAATCGGAATATACTCCGAATTAGTTGACCTATTTCGGAATACACTCCTGCTTGTGAGCTACGAGAGAATCCTCAGCCTAGAACTTCCCAAAGGGCAGTCGGCCTTTCTCTGGGGTCCGCGCAAGACCGGCAAGTCCACGCTGCTTCGCCAGCGATTTCCGGATGCGGTGCGCTTTGACCTGCTGGACACCAGGTTGCTGCTGGAGTTTACCCGGAGCCCTTGGGCACTCGCCGAACAATTGGATGCCCTGAGTGGCACTAATTTCACCGGCCCAATCATCATCGACGGAGTGCAGAAGGTGCCAGCACTCCTCGACGAGGCCCACCGACTGATAGAGAACAAAGGCCTCGGCTTCGTACTTTGCGGATCCAGTGCGCGGAAGCTCAAGCGGGGGCACGCCAACATGCTCGGAGGGCGGGCTTGGCGCTTCGGTCTGCATCCACTGACCTATGCGGAGATTCCCGACTTCGATCTGCTGCGAGCACTGAACCGCGGGCTGATTCCCCAGCACTACGACACGAAGCAGCACCGGCGCGCACTCGCTGGCTACGTCGACGACTATCTGAAGGAGGGGGTGTTCGACGAGGGGTTGGTCAGGAACGCTCCCGCGTTTTCGCGGTTCTTCGACGCACTATCGTTCAGCCACGCCGAACTCCTCAATTCCAGCAACATCGCTAGGGATTGCGGCGTCGATTCAAAGACGGTTCGGGAGTATTTTCAGATACTCGTCGACACGCTGGTTGGCACCCTGCTCGAGCCGTTCAGTCGGAGACGCTCGCGGGAGGTCATCACGCGTGCGCCCAAGTTCTACCTGTTCGATGTTGGCGTTGCGGGCCACTTGATGGGTCGCAATATCGAACGGCCCGCGGGGCAGGAGTTCGGGCGGGCCCTTGAGCACTTGGTGCTCATGGAACTGCTCGCCTACCGTAGCTATCGAGAACGGGACTTTCCCCTGCGATTCTGGCGCACCAAATCTGGGCTGGAGTGTGATTTCGTTCTCGGGCGCGAAGGCGAGGTTGCGATCGAGGTCAAGGGGAGCACGCGTGTGCATCCGCCTGATTTGAGGAGCATCCGCGCATACGTGGACGAGCATAGCCCACGGCAGGCGATAGTAGTGTGCAACGAGCGCGACGCCCGGCGTACGAACGACGGGATTTGGATTCTGCCATGGGAGCGCTTTCTCGAGCAGCTTTGGTCTGACGCGATAGTCGAATGATGTCGTACTTGGCTGCTCGCCGGTTAGAGTCTCAGTAAGGGCGTGTTTCTCGATGCGCTGGATGCCGCGGCAGGCGTTAGCCGCAGCCCAGGAGCGAATGAAGCAGGTGTATACATGGCGAAATCAAAGGATCTGAAAGAGCGCTTCATGAAAGACCCGGCGTTCCGTGAGGAATACGTGCGGGCAGATGAAGAGTATGCGTTGGTGGAGGCAATGGTCCATGCCCGCACGGCCGCGAAGTTGACACAAGCCGAACTGGCAGCGCGTATCGGCACCACACAGTCGGCGATTGCGCGGCTGGAGGGAGGCACGTTTTCGCCGTCGGTCAGGACCCTGCGCCGATATGCCGAAGCAACAGGTATGCGGCTGACGTTCGGATTTGAGCGCGCCGACGGTTGAGCGGTCGCACGTACGCGTGCCCCCGTCGGAAGCCTGCTATCGAGCAACGGATTCGACCTGATCGGCTATCGGCACGGGGATTCGCCCGCCAGACTGCTACCGACGTGTTGATTGCACCTGCGGTGGCGCCTACCCGACGTATCTCTCTCCCGACCATTCCGGTACGCGCTGGTCGTAGCGCAGTTTGGTGCGCTGTGCGAAGGCTCCTTCGAAACACGAGTCGAGATCTGCGTCCAATGGCAGGACGCCTGGCAAGCTGGACGCAGCCTCAAGTTCGAACCTCTTTCGAATCAGAGGGCTTGACGACCCGTACGCCGCCTCCCACCAAGACATAATGCGGTCACGGGCGGCCAGCATAAGCGTCGCGCTTGGCAGTTTCGCTCGCTTCTCGTTCTGGTTCACCGACCGATTAGCGGGCATGAGATTCCAGAGGTCCGAGCACGGCCAAGCTGACCAAGGAAAGCAGTGATCGAGGTCGAGCGACCTCGCTGAGAGCCTCTTGCCGCTCCAAACACAGTAAAGCTTGCTGGACTCCAGCAGATCTCGCGCCTGCCGCTTTGCGATCCCAACGTCTCGCGTGGGGTCGGACCATACCATCGCTGCAGCGGCGCGATCCCTTGGCAAGTCTCGGCCTTGCGTTTCCGCATACCGCTGCATGAGTCGGATCCACTCCTCCACTAGCGCCGGCTCGATCCAGACTGCGAAGCGTTGCACGGCCTGCCAGATTCTCCATGGAACGAGCATCTCACCGAAACTGCGCAAGTACGGTTCGTCGATGACGTCGGGTGTTAGCGCCCGAGGGAGCCTCGCAGTGCGGTTCACCGGGAGGATAGGAGTCCCGTCCGGGAACGTCATGTAGTGGGCGGGCATGATCCGAATCGTTTCGGCCGCATCGCGGAGAGCGCCGTGGAGCGCTACCGCGTCGGTCGGGCCGAGCCGAACCCCCACTCTCATGTCCAGATGGGAGAATGCCACGAGCCTGTCGAAATCCTTGCGGGCGAACCGGAGGTGGATTCCTCCGCGAACATTCTTCGGATTCTGTGGGAAGCTAGCCGCGAGCAGCGGCTTGTACAGCCTCAGCCAGGTCAGCGCAACCAGCCCAAGCGGAATCGAGAGTTTGTCGTCCTCAGTGAGCCGCACAAGCCCGGCGGAGCCATCCGCGATGCGGCAAATCGAGCGTAGGAGGCCGAGCTTGTAGGTCGAGCTCTTGTCGTCGTTCAGGATCACGTGCCGGAGCAGGGGCAGCGCGCCTGTTCCGTCGTCCGGAAACCGCAGGACGTAGTTCTTCCACCGGACCCCGTCGCGGCCCAAGAGATCCTCGCGCTCCACTGCACGATGGACGATCGTCCCGTGCTTCTTCGCTAGCGACTCGATTTCCGAACTGTCCGCGCCGTGCATTCCGCGCTCGGGTTCCTCGGGACCGATCCGCAGGGAGATGGCAATGATGCCACCTGGCCGGAGAAGGTTGACAAGCTTGCGAAAGGCCCTGGGACGCTGCCCCGGAGGGACGTGCATCCATACTCCGCTGAGCAGGATCACATCGAAGGAGAGCCCCGATCGCACCGTGTAGTCCAGCTTCGGAAGGGAGTCGTGGACCCAGCGCACAGAGGCAGTGGGATGCAGCATCCTGGCGACCCGCCGCATTGCCTTCGAAGGCTCGACGGCGAACACCTCGTAGCCCTTGGCGGCGAGCCAGGCAGCGTCGCGCCCGGATCCGGCACCCACATCGAGTACGAGACCTGGCGGTTCGGGCAGCAGGTCGGTTAGCCAGCTATACAGGGAGTCCGGTTTAACGGACTCGTACCGCGCCGCAACTGTGCTTGCGTGCTTGTCGTACCAGGCAACCGGATCCTTCATGGCGCTACGTGTGGAGACGATGCGGACACATGGTGTTTGGTGGGTGCCAATACCGGCCTTGGCACGCTTGCACTCGCACTAGAATCCACCAGTTTCGTGAGCGATCATTACGCGGCGAATCCACAGTGCGTTGCGCGATTAGGAGGGTAACGACCATGCCCGGATCTCGTAGCGAGAGTCCAGCGTCTGACATCATGTTACTCACTGTGTTCGACCCTTCGTGCCAGCATATTGCACAAGGTGTCTTTGGTCTGTGTGATCGGCAGCGCGACAGCCGATACCGTCACCGAGAATCCGATGCTGGAAAACCATAATTCTGGTATAATTATTGAGTGAAGACTACTCTTGACCTGCCAGACGAACTGATGCGGGCTGTCAAGGTTCAGGCGGCTGAGGAGAACCTCAAGCTACGGGAAGTCGTTGCCAACCTGCTTCGGCTCGGCCTAGCCGCAGCGTCGACGGAGAAGCGGACCGTTCGCAATCGCGTGCAGTTTCCACTCGTGGAGTGTCCACGTGCGGCAGGGCCCGGTGATGAGCTAACTCCTGAGCGCGTTGCTGACATTCTTGCGGAAGGGGAGCTTTACGATCTTGGTATTGTGCGATAGCAACGTCTGGCTGGCTCTCGTTCTCTCTCGGCACCAGCACCATCGGGTAGCCGAAAAATGGCTAACCACTATCGACATGCCTGAGTCTGTCTGTTTTTGCCGGGCAACGCAGCAATCGTTCCTAAGGCTGGTCACGACGGCAGCCGTAATGGGACGGTATGGTAGGCCTCCGCTTACGAATCGACAGGCATGGGCGCTATATGAGCAGATCCTGACTGACGACCGAATCGTAATGCGGGCGGAGGAGCCATCTCGGCTTGAAGCTCGCTGGAAATCGATTGCGGTGCGAGACACGGCAAGCCCCAAGGCTTGGATGGACTCGTATCTGGCTGGCTTCGCGCTTGCCAGCGGATTGGGCTTGGTCACGACCGACCGGGCCTTCAGTGCGTTTCCGGGCCTAGACCTCACCCTACTTGCGGCATGAGCGAGTGGCGCTAGCTGGCTGGGGGCGAATGCCTACGGTGAAGGCCTAGGTCCGGAGCGGCATCGGGCTCGTCATCCGCCTTCCAGCCTACCTGTATTGAGTCGAGGTCGGCGCGTGACCAATGGGGAATCTGTCTATTCGGCCAACGCGTTCTACAGGACGTGTGTCACTCGGAACTCCTCGATGGAGCCCTGGGCGAGTCGGGCTACAGCGGTCGCACGGAGGCTAGGAGATGCCCGAGGTGAATCTGCTGCATCTGGGACTCTCGACGAGCTCCCGGGAATCTGAGCTCAGGCCCAAAGGGGTCGAAGCGAAGCGACGCCCCGCGCGGCCCTCTCGATATGCTCACGAGTGTTGTATACGTGCGGACAAAGGCGAAGGCCGCCGGATGTCGATCCGGCGATGCCGAACTTGTCATACATGGCATTGAAGACAGCTTGTCGCTTTTCCGGTGCCACCTGCACGATGCATACCCCTGCGCTGAGCTTGTCGCCGAGCGGTGTAACGAGCGTGGCTCCGGCCTCAGCTAGCGACTGCTTTAGCAGAGAGGAGAGTTCACGGACTCGCCGTTCCACACGGTCTGTCCCGATGGAGGAGTGAAATCCCGCAGCCTCGCCCATCGCGCTGATAGCAGCATCGTCGCGTTGTCCCATTGATTCGAACTTCCGGGCTCCCTCGAGTTCGGTCTCCGCCTCGTCACCCCATCCGGGAGCCACGGTGCTGGGCCAGATCTCTGGGATCCTCTCACGTCGGACATAGAGCAGCCCGACCTCCTTCGGACCGCAGTACCACTTGTGCGCGCTAGCTGCGAATGAGTCGCAGCCAAGCTCATGGAGATCCAATTCAAGCGCCCCCCAGGTTTGGGCTCCGTCCACATGGACATAGATTCCAGAGCGCCGGGCGAGTTCGCAGAGCTCGCGAACCGGCAGCAAGAACCCGCTCACGTTAGACGCATGGGTGAGGGCCAGCACGCGCGTCCTTGGGGTCAGCGCTTCCTTAAACGGCCGGACCAATTCATCAGGGTCAGCAGGGTTCGGCGGCACCTCAACCTCGCGCAGCGAGAATCCTCTTCGTTGCGCCCGAACCTTCCAAGCGACGTTGTTGGTCGGATGGTTCTGGCCCCAGATCACAACCTCGTCGCCGGCCTTGAGGTCGAGACCATTGTTGATGATGTTGTTGGCCTCGCTGGTATTGCGAACTAGGGCGACTTCGTCCGCTTCCGCTCCGACCTGGTCCGCAACTTTGGACCGCGCTGTCTCCCTGTCCGAGGCGTAGCGCTCCCGGTTTTGGAAGGAGCAGTCCTCATCGATCGACCTAGTCAATTCCGTCACGGTCGCGGCGACGCTTGTCGGCGACGGGCACAAGTTCGCAGCGTTCATGGGTACGCGATCTTCTCGAAACGGAAACTGCTTCCGGATCTGTTCCCAGTACGCCTCGCCCTCTGCGGCTCTTGCCACACCGCGGGGGCGGACGGCCAAGGCCGAGGCCGCTGCGATGCCAGTTAGAAATCGCCGTCTTGTTTCCTCTGTAGTCATGCTGTGAAGAGCCTAGCAGAGGCACAGGCTTGCCGCCTGCGACCTGCGAGGGATTCGCGGTGGGTCTCAAGTATTCTGGGAGGTCCTAGTCGGCCTTGGCTCTGGAGCCCCGCAAGTGCCGGCCTTCCGCTGTCCCGTGGACCCCCTCGCCCACACACTTGCCGGTGCCACGCTGGCGGAGACGCGCCTGAAGGACTTAACCCCGTTCTCGGCTCCGGCCTTGATTCTTGGATCCAACGCTCCTGACATTGACGCGGTCACGATGTTCATGGACCGCGACCTAGCCCTCTGGTTTCGGCGCGGGTGGACCCACGGGCTGCTCGCGATGGTCGTCCTGCCCATCGCGCTGACCCTCCTGCTGTTGCTTGTCGATCGAGTCATTGCACGCTTGCGAGGGCGCGAGCCGGTGGCGCGGGCGGGCCCGCTGCTTGGACTCAGCACCTTGGCCGTGGTCTTGCACCCGCTGCTTGACTGGCTGAACATCTATGGCGTCCGGCTCCTGATGCCATTCGACGGCAGGTGGTTCTACGGGGACGCCCTGTTCATCGTCGACCCGTGGCTCTGGCTGCTGCTCGGTAGTTCCGTAGTGGTTGCGCATAGCGCTTCTAAAGTCGGCGCCTCGGCGTGGGTGGCGCTCGGTGCCGCGACAACGTTGCTCATCACCAGCTTTGACGGCGCGGCCCTGTTCGTCCGACTGTTGTGGTGCGTCGGTCTAGTTGCGATCATCTGGCTGCGTCTGGACGGGCGGTTGAAGGGGCGCATTCCGCAGCTTGCCAATATCGCCTTGATCGTCACCACGTTGTACATCGTGACCATGGTGGCCACCTCACGGCTCGCCGCCCGGCAGGTTGCCGTGTGGCTGGCCGAGCGCAACAGCGTCCCGATGCAAATCATGGCAGGGCCCGCACCCGGGAATCCCTTTCGGCGAGATATCGTCGTCGCCGACGCGGAGCAGTATCACTTCCTAGAAGTCAACTGGTTAGCGGCTGAATCGATCCGATTTGCTTACCCATCCATCGACCGGGGTCCCGAAGGCCCAGTCACCGAGGCTGCGCTTGCTGCGCCTCAGGTCAGGGGGCTGAACAGCTGGAAGCGGTTACCCGCCTATCGAGTTCAGCCAACGGCAGATGGCTATCGAGTGTCGATCTCCGACGTCCGCTTTGCGAGACGTGCCGGTAGTGGACTGGGAGCCGCGGTCGTGGAACTGGATCGGGACTTGCACGTCATCTCGCGCTGAATCAATCGGGGAAGGGGTATAGGACGGTGTGTGGGCCGGCCTAGGCTGCGATCAGACCGTGACGCCCATTTCTTCCCAGGTGACCATCCGGCGCTGGTAGATCGCTTCCCTGCCCATGATGCCGGTGAGGGCCGCGGTGGCGGCGACTTCAATGTCGGCGATCGGCCTGTGGTTCTCGCGGATCGCACGAACGAAGTCGCTATGGGCTTGCTCAGTGAGGTCAATGCCCTCGACAGCTTTGTGCTCGACGGGCTCGGAGTTCCCGTAAATGTCGTAGAAGGTCCACGCGCTGTGGTCCAGTTCGATCGTGCCCTTGTCACCGTAGATGACGTACCACTGGCCGTTTGGGAGCTTCTTGAGCGCACGTGGATGCAAGTAGAGCTGGCTGTAGTCGAGGTGCATGTCGTTGTTGTAGATGTACTCGACGCTAAAGCCGTCCATCATGACCGTGCCTGCAGGCATCGGTTCGGGAAGGTATCGCTTGCCGTGCCCGTAGGCGCTGACGGGACGGCTGCCAGCGAGCCAGTTGCACACGTCGAGGTTATGGATGGCGTTCTCGACGATGAGGTCCCCTGATAGCTTCACGTCGTTGTACCAGCCGGGGAACCGCCGTTGCTGGCCGCTGCCGTCCTCGCGCCGCGTGTCCGGTCGCGAGGGGGTGCTGTGGCGTTGAGCCTTGATGACGAGCGGAGTTCCGATGAGTCCTGTCTCGTGGATCTCGCGCACCACTCCCTGCATGTGCGGGGAATTGCGCGACTGCTGCCCGATCTGAAACACAGCCTTGGACTTGCGGGCGGCGTCCAGCACCAGCTGGACCTGATCCGCCGAGATGGCTAGCGGCTTCTCGCAGAAAACATGCTTGCCAGCGTCGAGTGCTGCCGCGGCCATTTCGGCGTGCAGGTAGCAAGGCGTCGCAATGAGGACAGCGTCGATGTCCTCCTGGCGGAGCAGCTCCCTGTAGTCGGCGTAGGAACGGGGATTATCGGTGGGGGTTGCGCTCTGTGCGGCGTCACGGGCAGAGGGATCGATGTCGCAGACGGCTCCAACTGCGATGTCCGACCGCGCCACCAAGCGTGTCAAGTGGGCGCTACCGCGCTTGCCGACGCCGATCATTCCGAAGCGCAGCGGCTCTTCCTGGGCACGTACCGCGGTCGTGGCTGCAGCGACGGCCGCTCCTTGGAGAAAACGGCGGCGGACGAATGTAGTGGCATTCATGCAGGACTCCCTCGCGTCGACGTAACGTCTTGTTTTTGGCGGTGCTCAGCGTACCATGTCGCTAGGATCAGCCAATCGCCTTTTTTGTGCTCCCGCCTAGATGCACGGGCGCTGTATGGCTGTATGATCCAAGGTCGGAGAGGGTTCATGTACGCAAGGGGAGTCATACGGTCGGCATGGGTGCCCATGGTGCTCGTCGCGGCTGTCGCAGCGGTGTTGGGGCAGTCTGACGGGTTTGTGTCACTGTCTCCCGTGGCTGACCTAAGCGAGCACTGGACGGTGGAGGGGTCCGCTCCCGGCACATGGTCCGTAAAGGACGGTGTCATCGTTTGCACCGGCAAGCCGAACGGATTCCTGCGGAGCAAGAAGACGTACCGCAACTTCATTTTTCGGGCCGAGTGGCGGTTCCAGAAAGAAGGATGGACGCAGAAGCCTCCGAAGTATCCGAATGCCGGTTATTTCATTCATGCGGGGGCGGTCGAGGACGACTGGCCGAAATCTCTGGAAGTGCAGGGCCATTACGGGGAAGCGGGCAGCCTGTTCGGTGTTCGCGGGGGCAGCGTGAGCGGCGCGCACCGCGGGCCGGTCTTTGAGAACCGCATGCCGTTCGGCGAGTGGGAGAGCATCGAGATCCAGTCGCTCGACGGAATCGTCACGGTGAAGCTCAACGGGAAGAAGATGAACGAGGGCCACGACATCGAACCGGCCGAGGGCAGCATTTGCCTCCAGTCGGAGGGCTGGCCTGTCTTCTACCGCAACCTACGAATCAGGGAACTCGACTGAGCCACGCGACTGCGCGGCGCCTCCTGTGCGTCTCCGTTGCACTATCGATCCCGACCTAACGCCCGCCGGGATATGGCCTATCGCACAGCGGGCGTTCCAGCCTTCCCCGCCAGCACCCATTCTTGTCGCCGTCATGCTTGCTATCCTCTCTTGCCAGCGCGTCCCCGGCTTTGCCAAGGCCCCAGCCGCGGCCTGATCCGCTTGACCTCATGGAGTTCAACCTCAATCAACCGCACGACCTGATCTTCCGGGCCACCCTGTCGGACCAGCGCAGGGCGGACGCCATCTTGCGAGCCCACCTCCAGCCGTGGCTCGCTGACCTGCTCGCCGACGAACCACCGGTGCCGCTCGACGGCACTTTCGTGGACGAGGAGCTGCGCTCGAGCCAGAGCGACAAGCTCCTGCAAGTGACACTGCGCAGCGGGCAGCCGGCCTTCGTGTATGCGCTGCTGGAGCACAAGTCGTATTCGGACCCCGGCACGGCCCTCCAGCTGTGGAAATACAAGGCCCGTATCTGGGAGGCCTACGCCCGCGGCGAAGCGGACAGGCTGCGAGCCCTGCCAGCGATCGTGCCGCTGGTGTTCTATCACGGCCGCCAACCCTGGACAGCGCCGCAATCGATCGCCGCGATGGTGTCAGCGCAGGACGAGCGCCTGCAGGCGCTCGAGCCAACCTTCGGGTATTTCCTACGAGACCTGGGCCACATTCCGGTCGAGCGGCTCGCGGCCGACCCGGCGGCGAGGGCCGGCTTGCTTGTGCTTCGCTACTCCCACCGAGGCGAAGAGGCCGTGGACGAGAAGCTGGCCGCGCTGCCCGAGATCCTAGCGGTCCTACCGGACGAATCGGACTTCGAGAGGCAAGTGGTGGTGTAGCTTATGAGTGTCTGGAATGTGCGTCGGCTTACATTGAGCGCGGCGGCGGAAGCGGCGAAGCCGGGCCGAGGAGAGGCGATGGTAGGACACGTTGTACAGGAGCTGCTCGACGAGGGCAATGCCGCGGGGCTGACCGAGGGGCGGGCCGAGGGACGGGCCGAGGGACGGGCCGACTTATTGACGCGGCTGCTGGAGCATCGGTTCGGGCAACTGCCTGAGGCAGTGCAGAGCCTAATCGCAAGTGCTTCGCAGGCCGAGCTGGTCACTTGGTTCACGGCCGCACTGGATGCAACTTCCTTGGTTGCGGTGTTTGAAGGTCACGCCTTGGATTGAGCTGAAGCAGCTCTTTGAAGAGGGTCGCAAGCGAAGCCACTCTCGCCCGGATCTGCGGATGCGGGCGTTGCGTCATGCACGAAGGACCCTCCACGCGCACCCGCCACCTCGACCTTGGAGCGGCGTGGATTTCGGGGAAAGTTGAGCTAGCGTGAGCAGGCAGGGCCCGCTTGCCTGAGAGGGCGGGGCAAGGAGGCCCCAGACAACAAGCAAGCAAGCCTATGTGAAAGGCTGCCCGGTGGAGATTCCGAACAAGGTCGTGTAGTTCGGCGAAGGGGCCGTGGACGAGAAGCCGGCTGCGCTGCCGGTGATCCTATCGGCACCGCCGGAAGAATCGGACTAGGCGAGGCAAGCGGTGTTGTAGCTTATGAGTGTCTGGAATGCACGCAGGCCTACATTGAGCGCGCCATGGAAAGCGGTGAAGCCGGGCCGAGGAGAGGCGATGGTAGGACACGTTGTACAGGAACTGCTCGACCAAGGCGAGACCAAGGGACTGGCCAAGGGACGAGCCGACCTATTGACGCGGCTGCTGGAGCATCGGTTCGGGCAACTGCCAGAGGCGGCGGTGAGCCTAATCGCAAGTGCTTCGGAGGCCGAACTGGTCACTTGGTTCACGGCCGCACTGGATGCAACTTCATTAGTTGCGGTGTTTGAAGGTCACGCCTTGGATTGAGCTGAACCAGCTCTTTGAAGAGCGTCGCAAGCGAAGCCAATCTCGACCGCATCCTAGAATGCGGCCGCTTCGTCACGCTCGAAGGACCCTCCATGCGCACCCGCCGCCTCGACCCTGTGCCGGGCCAGTCCGATCAGGAGACTGTCTCATGAAGCGCCTTCCCAGCCCTTCTCCAGACTGTTCTCCGGGTGTGCCAGAACCACAGAGAATCCTGCCAGAATGACTCGGAAGCTTCTGAGTTCAACCTAGGTGGCGACCATTTTTTCGTGTGTGTTGCTGTCGCCCGCTGCTGTCTTGAGCGAGCACTGGACGGTGGAGGGGTCCGTTCCCAACACTTGGTCGGTCAAGGACGGTGTCATCGATCGCACCGGCAAGCCGAACGGATTCCTGCGGAGCAATGAGACGTACCGCAACTTCATCTTTCGGGCGGAGTGGCGGTTCCAGAAAGAAGGGTGGACCCAGAAGCCTCCGAAGTATCCAAATGCCGGTTATTTCATTCATGCGGGGGCGGTCGAGGACGACTGGCCGAAATCTCTGGAAGTGCAGGGCCATTACGGGGAAGCGGGCAGCCTGTTCGGTGTTCGCGGGGGCAGCGTGAGCGGCGCGCACCGCGGGCCGGTCTTTGAGAACCGCATGCCGTTCGGTGAGTGGGAGAGCATCGAGATCCAGTCGCTCGACGGAATCGTCACCGTGAAGCTCAACGGGAATAAGATGAACGAGGGCCATGACATCGAACCCTCCCAAGGCAGCATTTGCCTCCAGTCGGAGGGCTGGCCTGTCTTCTACCGCAACGTACGAATCAGGGAGCTCGACTGAGCCAAGCGACGGCGCGGCGTATCAGTATCTTGCGCCGGGAACAGCGTGTAGCTTCCCTCGAGAATGAGGATTTTAGATCCGATATTTCCGTTGCAACTCTTGGCGACATCACGTGTTTTTCCAGTAGCGTGCCTGTAGTCTCCGCGGGGTTGGGGCCCATGCGGTTTCGCGATTGCCAGGGAGGTTGCATATGGAAATCAGGATCCTTCGCCGCCGAGAGGTCGAGCGGCTCACCGGATTGAGCAAAGCGAGCATCTATCGCAAGATGCGGGACGGGGCGTTTCCGTTGCCGCTCAAGCTCGGCGCGAGGGCGGTAGCCTGGCGCGCCGACGAAATCCACGACTGGATCGCGAGTCGTCCCCGCGCGCTGGGCTGGCGCGTGTAGTGACCAGAGGGGTTTGGCAATTGCCGCAACCGGCCGCTCTGAACTGTCCTCGGGAACGGGCTCTAGTGAGGATGTAGCAAACCGGTCTTGGAAAGGCGCGTTTACTGGAGGCGACGGCAATATCTGCTCACGAGTGGCTGGCGGGAACCCCTCACATTAGGGGCCGCCACTACTCGCTCCGTAGCGCAGCGACTGGATCGATCCTCGCAGCTCGTTGCCCAGAAACCAAGCCAGCTGCGACACAGGCCCCGAGGAGAGTCGCGAACGCCACTGTCCACGCCGCGATGTCAAATGCGCTCACCTCGAAGAGCACCGAGGCCAGAACGCGAGTCGTCCCAATCGCCGCCAGCCCGCCGAGCAACATGCCAGCGATCGCAGGCTGCAACGCCGTCTGCATTGCCGCAGCGACGACTCTAGATGGTCCAGCGCCGAGAGCGGAGCGGATAGCGAGATCGCGGCGGCGGTCCACGACTGCCTGCGCGATGACGCTGTAGACACCTGCCACGACCAACACTAGGGCCAAAACCCCGAAGAGCGACACGAAGATTGTGCCGGCATGGCGCTGGGCTTGCGAATCGGCGACCAATTGATCCATGGACAGTATGTCTGTCACGAAGGCATGCTGGTCCACACCGCGAATCCGTTCCCGGACTGACGGCACCACGTTGAGCGGATCAGTTCTTGTTCGCGCGATCAGGGTGACCGCCGTTTGCGGGAACAGGCCCAGAGGAATATAGATGTCGACAGTTGGACCCGTCTCCAATCCCGAATACCGTACGTCTCCCGCGACGCCGACCACGGTCATCTTCCAGTCCGCATAGTCCCCACCAAAGCTGATGCGCCTGCCTAGAGGATCGAGCCCTCTCCAGTAGCGCTTCGCGAAGGAGTCGCTGACCAGGACGGTGCGACCGCCTCCGATCTGTCCTTCCTCGTCGCGCGCCTCGAAGGGCCGGCCAGCCACTATGGGGATCTGCATGGTGGCGAAGTAGCCGGGGCTCACTACGCGAATTCCATAGCTCGGTTTCTCGGACTCGTTTGCGGGCACGTACCCTTCGACGATCCCTTCCCCACTCGAGAAGTAGCTCCCGGCTCCCATTGGTATGCCGTGCACCGCTGCCGCGTCGCTGACTGACGGGAGCGACCGAACCTCTTCCAGCACGTCGCGCGCGAACACTGCGTTGTGAGCCCAGTCGAACTTGTTGGGCGGTAGCGAGATGGTCATCGTCAGCAGGTCGTCTTGGTTGAACCCGGTCTCGACCTGGCCAGCCCGAAGGGCACTCCGGACCAGCAGCCCTGCGCCAACGAGCAGGACGATCGCGAGCGCGACTTCGACCGAGACAAGAACACCAACCAAGCGGGACTGCAATCTCCCCAACGTCACACTACGTCCGTCCAGACCAGTCGCCAAGGTTCCGGCGGCCCGGATGGACCGAAGGGCCGGTGCGAGGCCGGCGATGCACGCAGTGGCGATTACGCTGGCGAGCGCGAACGCCAGGACAGTCAAGTTGACCCCCATCGCTTGGAGCAGCGGAAGGCTCGGCGGCATCCACGGCTTCGCCACATCGATGGCCCACGCCGCGAGCACGACGCCCAGGGCTCCGGCGCATGCCGCAAGGACCAGAGCCTCAATGAGCAACCGTCGCACCAAGACCCATGACGGCGCACCCAGTGCCATGTGTGTCGCGATCTCGCTACGCCGTGCGATACCGCGAGCGAGAATCAGCGCCGCCACGTTCGAACAGGCGATGACCAGGAGAATGGCTGTGCCGAGCAGCAGGAGCAATACCCCATTGCGCGAACCTCCGGCCATGTGCTCCTGCAGCGGCACGACCCGGACTATTCGATTCCGGTACGACTCCGGGAAGCGCTCGGAATGGAGGCGGGCGATGACATCCAATTCGGCTTGCGCCTGCGCGAGAGTCACACCCGGTCGCAATCTCGCAACCACATCGAACCAATAGTCTTCCGGGCCCGGATCGGCCAGCTGGGTTGCCGAGACGAACTGTGGCATCCAGAAGTCAATCGTTTCGGCCACTGTGGAACCGCCCAGTTGGAAATCAGCCTCGAGCGGAGGAAACCGAACCGGAGCCGTCGCGACACCGACCACCGTGTACTTGGTGGGACCTGGGCGAGAGGTGTTGAGGATGTAGAGATCGATAGCGTTGCCTACTAGCGACCTGTCCGAGTCGAAGTGTCGCTGCCAGACCCCGTTGCCGACCACCAACGCCTGCCCGGTAGCGGTCGATTCGTGCGGGCGCTGGGCTCCTCGGTCCCCGTCTTGGAAGGACCGTCCAAGAAGCGGCGCACGGAATACGTCGAAGAATTCCGGTGTTGTGAGAAGTCCGCCCAACCGGTCACTTTGCGCCCCGTCGATCAGATCGACGGTTTCCCATCGGTACCCTGCAACCGCCTCGAACGACTTCGCCTTGTCCTGCCACTCGGCGAGGAGTCCAGGAGCGACGCGTGTGACCGGATGGTCACTCACGGTCTCGATACTTCGCAGCGTGACCAGCTGATCGCTGTCGGGATACGGGGGCGGGCGCAGCAGCAATGCCTCGGCCACGCTGAACACAGCCGTGGTTGCTCCGATTCCGAGCGCAAGGTTGACGACGGAGACGGCGAAGAAGCCAGGATTGCGGCGGAAGTATCGAAGAGCCGCGCTGATGTCCCGGACAGTCGCCTGAAACTCAGTCACGGTGCCGAACTCGAGTCGGCCACGCAATCGCCTTCGCGTAATGCCGACTCTCATTGTAGGTTTCGGCCGGCGAGGGGGTTGACGGTTGTTCGGGAGATGTCCGGCTGGCCCTGCTCACGGTATCCTGCCCGATACGGGAAAACAGTTTGAGAACCGCTAGGTCGAATACGGACGCGCTTCTGCTTGATTTCGATGGGACGATTTGTGCGACAGCACCCGCGATTCGATTCAGTTTGGAGACGGCGTTTTCCGAACTCTGCAGCGACGTTCCGAATCCCCGTCGCATCGAGGCCGCGATTGGATCCGGTCTTACTCTGCTAGAGACGATCCAATTCCTTCACCCAAGCCCGAAAATCTCCCGCGAGGAGAGTCTTCGATTGGAGCGTCGATATCGTGAAGTGTATTCCAGCGAAGGCCGTCAATACGAAGTCCTATTCCCTGGGGCAGAGGCAACGTTGGAAGAATGTGCGAGACATGCAAAGATCGTCGTCCTAAGCAACAAGGGCCTGAGGGCCATCGAAGCTGCTATCGAGCGTTTCGCCTTGGGACCGTACGTGAGTGCGGTGTTGGCTGAACGCCCGCACACGCCATGGAAGCCAGACGCAGGACTCTTCGATGAAATCCAAGGGAAGGTTCCCGGTGTTCTGCGCGACCGGTCTCTCGTGGTAGGGGATACGGAAGCCGATCTTCGGTTCGCGCGCAATGCCGGCTTGAGTTCTTGCTGGGCAAGCTACGGTTACGGGCACAATGCCCGGTGCAGGGCGGTCGGCTTCGACTACTTGCTCGACCAACTGGAGAACCTACCGAGTGTCCTGCAGGACTGGTCAGTGCAAGCGGGCTCCGAACGGGCAATTGGGAGAATTTCTTAGGCGAAGAGATTCTTACGCACGAACCGAACTCGGGCAGCAGGCAATGGATGTTCGCCATGCTCTTGCAGTTCGCGCCTCTAGCGGAAGAACGACGGCTACGCCAGCCCCTGAGCCGAGAAGCGCCATCGAGGCGGTTCGACGCCGGCAAGTCTGAGATACACAACTACTGAGCCCCGATGATGCGCGGAGTGCATGTAGGCCCTCATGAATATGTCCTGTGCGGTGTGGGGCGTGTCGGGTCCGCTAGGTCGGAATCGGATGTCGCGTCGGCTGAAATCCTCCTCGGTCATAGTCGCGAGCACTTCGGCCACATAGTCGTATGACGCGATGAGGAAGCTGCGCAGGGTCTGAGGGGTCGCCTCGGTCGGCGCAGGCGGTGGCTCGACCGGGAGTTCAAACTTCTTGAAGTAGTTGACGTTCGATTGAACATAGTGTCCGATCTGATCCATAAAGCTCCGCTGGTCTGGGGTTGGCTTGAGATCGAAGTGCTCCGACGGCATCGCGTCCAGTACGTCGAGCGAGTACTGCGTCTCAACCTTCCAGTGGGCTAGGAAGTCGTCACGGAGCTGCTCGGCGAAGCGGTTGTTCCACGCTGTGCTTGGGGCCGCTGCTGCCGCAGCCGCGGCGGCTACTCCGAATAACATTGTTCGTCGTTGCATTTGGTCTTGGACAATATCATGCCTCTTCAGGTTGCGTCGGTAAGGCTTGGACGCTCGCTGTTCGGGAGCAAATTCGGAGCGGTCCATGTTGAAGCCATGGATGAGGGGGATTCTCGATGGTGAAGAAGCGGTGAAATCCGGACCAGATCGCCGGCAAACAGTCGAAGACGGAGGTTGTGCATTGTCAAGGCATATAGGTCGCGGAGGCAATTGGGCAGCAGTTCATGCTCATCTCTGGTTGGAAACCGAATGCCCGTTCATGCTCATTTCTCATTGGAAAGACTCGGAGTCGCTGGGCTTCAGTGAACTGCTATGATTCGCACGCATCCGTAACGAACGGAACTGCCATCCGTCCGCAAGACATGAGTGTTCTACACGACCTTCGGTACGCGCTTCGGATGCTAGCGCGCGCTCCGGTCTACACCGTCGTCGTTGTGGCTACGCTCGCTCTCGGTATCGGGGCAAACACAGCCATCTATTCGCTTGTCGTTGCCACGGTGCTTCGTTCCGCGCCGTACGGCGAATCCGAAAGGCTGGTAGCGGTTTGGACCCACTGGATCGGCTCCTCTGCTCTGCGCGCGCCCTCGTCGTGCCCCGACCTGCTGGATTGGCGCGATCGCTCCGAGGTCTTCGAGGAGTACGGATATTTCTTCCCGCGCCGCACTTACAACATGGGCGGCTCCGACCTGGAGCCCCAGCAGGTGCTTGGCGGGAGGATGTCCGCTTCGCTGCTCCCCATGCTGCGCGTCAATCCCGTGCTGGGCCGGAATTTCCTTCCGGAAGAGGACGTCGAGGGCGCGCGAACGGTCGCGATGCTCACGTACGGGTTCTGGCGTCAGCAATTCGGAGGCGACCCAGACGTCATAGGCAAGACCGTCCGACTCGATCAGGTTCCGTACGAAATCGTCGGCGTGCTGCCCGAAGCATTCCACATCGAGAGTCCGGCACCCAAGTTGTGGGTGCCGTTCTCGCAAGAGGGTGCCGTCGAGTCATTCGGTAGGCAGGTATCCTGGCTGAACGTTATCGGCCGCTTGAATCCGGGCATCTCTGTCGGACAAGCATCGGCAGCCCTCGAAATCATCTCCGCCTCAAATCGGGAGCAGTATCCCGAGACGAACGAGCGCAAGGGGGTCTTTGTCGAGCCGTTGGGCGACGCGCTCGCGGCAGAAAGCAAGGAGAGCCTGTACCTGATCTGGGTCGCAGCCGGACTCGTCCTGTTGATTGCCTGCGTCAATGTCGCCAACCTGATGCTGGGTCGGCTGGCTGCGCGCGGCCAGGAGGTTGCTGTGCGCGCCGCGATCGGCGCTGGACGCGGCCGCCTTGTTCGCCAGTTCCTCACGGAATCGCTTGTGCTCGCCGCTCTTGGGGGCGTGGCAGGGTTTTGCCTCGCGGCGCTTCAACTCGGACCGCTCGTGGGCGTCTTCTCGCGCACCCTATGGAACGGCCTCCCGCCTTACCTGCAAGACGTTTCCGTTGATGCGTCCGCCCTGGCGTTCGCCTTAGTGATCACTTGTGTCACTGGACTGCTATTCGGCACGTTGCCGGCGCTTATGCAGTCGCAATCCAGAGTCACCGCGCGCATGTCTGCCGGAGATCGCGCCAAGGGCAGCCGATCGGTCGTCCGGAACGTGCTCGTAGTGGCGCAAACCGCGCTCTCGATAACCCTGCTGGTCGGTGTGGGGGTAAGCCTCAGCGCGTTCCTGCGAGCGGAAGGCAGTGAACTGGGCTTCCCTGCTGATGAGGTCGCGGTCTTGCAGGTCGAATTGCCGCGCACTCAATACGCCGTCAGCGGACGAATGGAAGCAGGACGGCGAATCTGGGCGGTCCTGCCTTCGGTTGAGACCGTCGCCCTTGGTCTTCGCGAGAGACTGGCGGCGATCCCTGGCGTAAGGGAAGTTGGACTCTCGTCACTTGCACCACCGTATTGTTGTCGCGGTGCCGAGGTCGAGGTCTTGGGTCGAGACCAAGACGCTACAGCTTACCGATACCCGAGATATCAGACCATCTCTCCGGCTTATTTCGAGGCCCTCGGGATCCCGATCATCCAAGGTAGGGCCTTTCAGCCGGCGGACGGCCAGAACGTGGCAATCGTCAACCGCTCGTACGCCCTAAGACTGTTCGGGCAGGCTAACCCAGTCGGACAGACCTTGCTCGTGCATGGATGGAAGCCCGACCTGAAGAACGCCGCGGTCATCGTGGGCGTTGTTGCGGATTCCCTGCTTTCGCCTTGGCAGATTGAAGGTGCGGTGCCACAGTTCTACCTGCCGTACGCCGGGCAGCCGGACGAAACGCCGGGCAATATGCGCACCCAGCGATTGACTCTGTCTTACCTGATGCGCACCGTGGGCGACCCGGCATCAGTCTTTGGGGAGGCAAAGCTGGTGGTTGCTGAGGAGCTTGGGGATCTGCCCGTTGCCAAACTGGCAACTTTGGAGAGCGAATTCGCCAGCTTGCTGCGCCCAGCCCAGATGATGGCGAGCCTGCTCGGCGGGCTGTCGCTGCTCGCAGTGTTGCTAACTGCAATCGGCCTATACGGTGTGGTCGCGTATTCCGTCAGCCAGCGGAAGAGAGAGTTCGGCGTAAGGCTTGCCTTGGGCGAGGTGCCGCGGCGCTTGATGCTATCGGTGCTGCAGTCGAGCTGGCGCCTTACGGGGTACGGCATCATCTGCGGAGGCGTGGCTGTGTTCGCCTTGGTCCCCGTGATGGAAGCACAAATCTATCTCGTCGACGGAGATCAATTCGGCGCCTTCTTCGTCATGGCGCTAGTGCTTCTCGGTGTCGCGACGATCGCCGGATTCCTGCCGGCTTGGAGTGCGTCCAAGCTCGATCCGATTAACGTACTGCGAGACGAGTAGCATCGCTGAGCGCTCCTTATTTCTGGCGCAGGGAAGTCGGCAGGCAGCACAAACGTGGTCGCCGGCCAATCTCCAGCCTGATCCGAGTTCCCGTCGAATCGAGATCTTGATCAGATCCGGTCTTGCTCCGCGGCTACCTGCGCGGTCGCATTCCAACGAGAGATGAGCCTGAAGGGAGCCTTCTGGCGGCCGCTCATCAACCAAGAGCGGCCGTTTGGAGGAGTCAATGTCCCGCCTGCGAGATCGTCACTGGGATGGCCGCGAGGCGCTGATAGCCTGAGGCCAACTCAATCTTCTGATTTGTCGTCCTTGTGGCCGTATCGCCGAGCGAGAGGGCCTCGAAGTGAGGCGATTAGCCCTAGATCGTGCGACTGCGCCATTGGGGGAGGTGATGACTGCGTCCCGGCTGGCATATCAATCCGTGGCACCGTCGTCGCGAAGCTGGGCCGAACATTTCGCTTGCGCCTGGCGGTCGTTGGCGAAGGCACCGGCGTTCACGGTCCCGTCGGCACTGACCATCGCGCTCGGGATCGGCGCGGCGACCGCCGTCTTCAGCTTGGTCTATGCGGTGTTGCTGAGACCCTTTCCATACCCGGATGCGGACCGAATCGTGCGCGTGTTCACGGTGGCGGAGATGGAGCAGGGCGCCGAGCGTAACTGCTCGCTGCTGGACATCGAGGAATATAACCGACGCTCGCGCACGATCGAGAACGTGGGAGGGTACATAGTCTTCGATTCGCAGATCACTGGCGACGGCGGAGCCGAGCCGGTGGTGGTTGCGCGGCTGAACCAGGAGGCGCTCCGCGCAGTCGGCGTGCGGCCGGCGCTGGGACGCTTGTTCACGGCGGAAGAGGACCGCAAGGGCGGTCCGGTCAACAAGGCGCTGCTCAGCCACGGTCTTTGGCAGGCTCGCTATGGCGGATCGCGGGACGTGCTCGGGCGCATGATTCACTTGCCGTCGGGCGGGCACGAGGTCATCGGCGTCATACCCGCCGGCTACGGCTATCCCGACCGCGCCACCGTGTGGGTGACGATGGAGAGCTGGTATGCGCTGGGTTTGGAGCGGTACCGCACCAAGCAGCGCGACCAGCGATGGTATGCGACGGTGGCCCGATTGGCGCCTGGTGTGACGCTTGCGCAGGCGCAACAGGAGATGTCGGCCGTCGCTCGGCAGTTGGCCGAAGAGTTTCCCTCGACGAACGCCGGCGTGGGCGTGCGCCTGGTGCGTCTGCGGGACGCCGAAGTCGGCGCTGTGGAGCCCTATCTCTATCTTCTAGCAGGAGGCGTCGGTCTCCTGTTGCTGATCTGTGTCTTCAACGTGGCCAACCTGCTGCTGGCGCGCGTGCTGGCTCGGGAGAAGCAGTACGTCATCCAGTCGGCCATGGGCGCTGGACGCTTCGAGCTGGCGAAGGGGCTGTTGGCCGAGAGCCTTCTGCTGGCCCTCGCGGGCGGTGTTGCCGGAGCGCTGATTGCGTGGGTTGCGGTGAGCGGTTTCCAGACGCTCTTGCCGGACTCGCTTCCGGCTTGGATGCACATCGAAGTTGACCTGTATGTGCTCGCGTTCTGCTTCGCGGCCACGCTGGCGGCCGGGATCGTGCTCGGGTTCGCCCCGGCGATCATCGGCTCGCGTGTCAACCTGGCCGATGCGCTGAAGGAGGGTGCTCGCGGAAGCTCAGCGGGATCGCGGGGGCGCTCTGCGCTGGTGATCGCCGAGGTCGCCCTGTCGCTGCTCTTGCTCCTCGGCGCCGGATTGCTGATGAAGACGTTCTTGCAGATGCAGCAGGCCGACCACGGATTCGAGGCCAACAACCTACTCGTCGCAAACGTGCGCAACAACTCGTTTTCGAAGGCGGACAGAGCCGAGCGAGCTGCGCTGCTGGCAAGCTATCACCAGCGCATCCTCGACCGATTGCAGTCAATCCCTGGAGTGGGGAGCGCGGCCGTGACCAACCGCCTGCCGTATTCGGGACGTGACCTGCGCAACGGGCGGTTGCGCGTACAAGGGCGAGCGGAAGAGGAGACGCAGTTTCTCCTGCCCGTGGCCGGTGCAGACGTTTCGTGGGACTACTTCCAGACAATGGGCATCCCGCTGCTCGCAGGCCGTTTCTTCGAGCCGACGGATAGCAGCGACGGGGCACCGGTTGTGATCGTGAACGAGGTCGGGGCCGAGGCGCTGTTCGGCGGCGAAGACCCGATCGGTCGGATGGTCCAGTGGGGCGATACGGTGGGCCCCAGCAATCCCTACTGCCGAGTCGTCGGCGTGGTCGCGGACGTAAGGCACAGCGGCGTGGAGCGGGACGCGATTGAGCTGTACTACCCCTACACCCAGTGGCCGGTCAGCGGAGGGTCCTACGTCCTGCGAACGAGCCTCGATCGGGCGGCGGTAGCGGAGTCGATCCGCGCTGTGGTGCGCGAAAGCGATCCCAACGGAGTCATCGTGTCGATCAAGACCATGGGCGAGCGCATCAACGAGGCGCTTTGGCAGCGGCGGCTTTGGGGGGTGCTCTTTGCGGGCTTCGCCTGCCTGGCGATGCTGCTGGCTGCGGTGGGCCTTTACGGCTTGCTGAGTTACCGCGTCTCGCAGAGGCGGCGAGACATCGGCATTCTGCTCGCGCTCGGGGCCGCCCCGTCGGGCGTGCGGGCGATGGTCGTTCGCCAAGGCATGGTGCTCGTGGGCGCGGGCTTGGCGCTGGGGCTCCTGCTGTCGGTCGGCGGGTCGAGGCTTATCGCACATCTGCTGTTCGACGTCGGAATGTACGATTGGTCGACCTACGCCGCCGTGGTGGCGGTCTTGGTCTTGACAGGCTTGGCGGCGTCGCTTTGGCCCGCGATTCGGGCCTCGCGGCTGGATCCGGCGCGTGCGCTGAGGAGCGATTAAGCATGCGCGCGCTGCTGCTCGTCGCGGCGCTTGCCTGTGCGGCCGGCCTCCGAGTGGCCGGCGTCTGATCCAGCGCTCGTTGGCGCAGCGAACCTTTAGGCGGCTGCATTGCGGATCGCGATCCGGAGATCGACTAGGCTCAATTAGCGAAATGTATGCATCTTGTTCTGAAGTGCTGATCCGTGCCGCAAGCCTACTTCTCCAGTCGCGGATCATCACCCATCTGGAACTCCATGGTTACGGAGTAGTCCTCGAAGCCGATGGACTTCCAGAATTTCAGGCCAGCATCGTTACCGACTAAGACCTCGAGTCTCACTCGTGCGAATTCACCCCATACGTTGTTGATCAACAACTTGATTCCAGCTTCCCCGTACCCCTTCCGTCGAAACGCGGACTCCACATAGTACTGCCTGAGATGCACGTGATCGGACTTCGGCTTCCACAGTGCGTAGCCGATGGGCTCTCGATTGAGCGAGAAGATGGCGGCTGTGTAGTCACCAGCCAACCAGCGAGACATCCGCGGCTCCAGTGATTGCTGTGTCAGGCCACTGCGGTGGCCTTCATCACGTATCAGCCGTTCGTTCATAGACGCAAGCAACGAGACGTCTGCTTGTGTGGCGATTCGGAAAACCAGCATGGTGCGATTAGAACAGGTACTGGATCGGGGGCCTCGCCACACAGGAGGAGCGGTGCGGATCGCGGTCGGAGAAGGTGACCTCTCCCGGGTGCTACAGGACGGGCACTCCGAGGAAGAATATGAGCCCATGATAGAGAATCATGTCTGTTGAATAGCGATTGCGGGTGCGACCTTGAGCGCCCGCCAAGTGGGGGCCGCCGCTGCAGCCATCGCAGCTAACAAGGTGAATGAAATCACAGGCCCAAACGTCACAGGATTGTTCGTAGCGATTCCGAACACGAAGCCTTGCGCTAGGTGGCCTAGCGTGAGCGTTGTGGCGACTCCCGTGACGATTCCCACGCCAGCCAGTGCGACGGCCCGTCCGACGAACATCCTGACAATGTCCGCTCGAGTTGCACCCAAGGCAATTCGAATACCGATCTCAGGAGTACGCCTTTGGACCAGCTGAGAGATGACTCCATAAAGACCCACCACGCTCAAGAGCAGCGCGAGACTTGCGAACGCAACGAGCAGCCCTGTCGCCAAGCGTCGCCGGATCAGGACGTCACCGAGCGCTTCCGTCATCATCTTGATCTCGGAGATGGCAAGGTTCGGGTCGACCCCGTGTAACGCTTCAGTGACAAGTCCCACGGCGGTCTGCGTTGAAAGGCCGGTACGGAGAGCGACGAAGCATTTCTCGGGAGGGCTGAAGGCCATCGGCAAGTAGAAGCTCGGATCCGCTGGCTCGGCAGGTCCCGACTCTCGCACGTCTTCGACAATGCCGATGATCTCGGCGGAGTCGATCCTGTCGAATGCTAGGCGCAGGTGTTGGCCGACCGGGTCAGGACCTGCTGGATAGGCCGGCCAGAAATGCCGCGCGAAGCTCTCGTTGATCACTACGGTCGGTGGTGCTTGGGACCGGTTATCCGGATCTGAGAACGCTCTGCCTCGACGGACTGCAGTGCCCATCGTCGCGAAGTATCCGGTGGTGATGCTCTGCAAGATCGCCCGTGGTTCTTCCCGCTCCGGAACGTTGTCTCGACCCACGACATGGACGTTCGTAAAGAGTGCCGGAGCGGTCGGAATGGACCGCATGAGCGCCGAATCGTCTATTCCCGGAGCGGCGGACAACCGCCGGTCCAGTTCTCGGAAGAACACCGATCTCTTTTCGCGCGTGTCGTAACTTGTCGTTGGCAGCGGAACTTTCAGCGTGAGCAGCCGCTCAGGATTAAATCCCAGATCGACGGACTGCAATCTGGCGAAGCTCTGGACCAGCAGGCCAGCTCCGAACATGAGCACAAACGAGAGTGCAACTTGGCAGACGACCAATTGCTCCTGCCTTGTGATCCCAGCGAAACGCTTGCCCCACGCAGTGGAAATCCGATTTGCCGAACTGGCGTGACCGGTCAGGAGGCTCGCGATACGACTTCTGGCGACTTCTAGGGCAGGGAACAAACCGACCACCAAACTGGTCAGGGCTGCCACGCCCACGGTGAACACCAGCACACCGGCGTCCAACTGGACTTGGTCAGAACGGGGTAGGTGAGGCATTTGCAAACTGGGCAGAATGCGAATCACACCGGCAGCCAGGATGACCGCTAGGCCGCTGCCCAACGCCACGACCGTGGCGCTCTCGACAAAGAGCCTAGACACCAGCCTGGACGTGCCGGCCCCTAGGGCGGCGAGCGTTGCGAACTCGTGAGATCGCGCCGATGCTCTGGTCAAGACAAGTCCGGAGACATTCGTGCAAGCGATCAAGAGCAAGACACAAACGGCTCCGAAGAGTATCCACAGGACGGGGCGCACGTCGGCAACGACGCGCGTCTTGAGTGGTTGGGCCCGCACAGTGACTCCGGGCTGGGCGTCCATGCTTTTGGGATACTGCGACAGGTAGCTCTGGTTCAGCGAGTCCATCTCGCTCTGGGCTTGGGCGAGCGTCGTTCCGGGGTTGAGGCGAGCGATGACGTCCTGAGTCATCACGAATGGCCAAAACCTAGCCGGCATCTGGGACGTGTGAGACGGGCGCGTGACCCACGCATCGACTTCGGGAAACGGGAAGTCGAACCCCTCGGGCAGCACTCCCACGACTGTGTACGGCTGCGAATCCAGTAACAGGACTTGTTCGGTTACCTGCGGATCCGCACCGAAACGGCGCTGCCAGAGGCCCTCTCTGAGGATGACTGCGGACCGGCCCGAGGGATGATCTTCTTCCGCGACGAAGCCACGTCCTACGATCGGCTGAGTTCCCAATATCTCGAGAAAGTTCCAAGAGACTCGCGCTGCTACAAGCGCTACGGGATCACCGGCCGACGAAAGGGTCATGACTTCCGGCCACTTGAGAAACGCACCGACCGCGCTGAATGACTCTCCGTGGTCTCGTGTGTGCAAAACCCTCCGCACGGTGAAGGACTGGTCAAACGTGCTGGTGGCCGGGTTGTCGAGCGACAAGACCACCAGCTCCTCCGGGCTGCGGTATGGCAGCGGTGCGAGGACAACGGAGCGAAGCAGGGCGAAGAACAACGTGGCGCCGCCAATGCTGAGCGCCAGAACACAGATGGCCGTCGCAGTGAAGACGGGGCTCTTGCCCAGCTTGCGCAGTCCGTAGGTGATGTCTCCGAGCAGGGCTTCGATCCGGCTGAATCCCCAAGACTCGCGACACTCTTCCTTGACTCCGGACAGGCCGCCA
This sequence comes from Bryobacterales bacterium, assembly GCA_028819215.1. Classification (GTDB taxonomy): domain Bacteria; phylum Acidobacteriota; class Terriglobia; order Bryobacterales; family UBA6623; genus VXMF01. Next base: position 8,654 of record JAPPMG010000053.1, on the reverse strand, counting down.
AGGCGCATACGCGCCAGGCGGGCGGCTTCAGCAGGGGCTATTCCTTCGTCAACGTGCTTTTCTGTCAGCCTGTCGAGGTGAAACTGCAGCTCCTCATCAAGTTCCCGTTCCGCACGCTTGCGCCGGAACAGGACCTGCGCGCGACGGAGAAAGCCCTCTAGCATCCGTCCAACCACCGCCTAGGCCATATCGAGGACGCTCTCGGCCGCGGTCGACAACGCACGCCACGAAGTGGACTCGTCCTCCAATTGGCGCTGCCCTGCCGGAGTGAGTTCGTAGTACGTTGCGCGGCGATTGTTGTCAGAGACAGCCCACTTCGCGCGAATCCGACCCTTACCCTCCAGTCGGTGAAGCGCGGGATAGAGCGATCCCTGCTGAATCTGCAGAACGTCTCTGGAGACCTGTTGGATGCGTTCCGATATTCCCCAGCCGTGCTGCGGTTGGAGCGCCACGGTCTTGAGGATCAGCAGATCCAACGTGCCCTGCGGAAGGTCGCTGCGTGCCAACCGGTCCCCTTTCACTTCTACAGGTCTATCCTAAGGGTGTTTCCCGTCAAGGGGCAAGGGGGATCGTTCCGACCTACCTACGAAGGCTTTCAACGGGTTCCCTCCGAATGTCTGTATAGACTGCCAATGTTGCGGCTGCGAAGCTGGTGGTGGCCGGCGACAACTACTTTGGCCGGCGCGTTGCCTCATTTCCGGATGCTACCCACCGTTGTCTTAACGCACTCACCGCCCGATCCCTAGACCGCGCGAGTGACGCTCGGGCTTGGCATGTGGTTGCCGACGTGTCGGGCCATACATACAATGAGTGCGTTGAGAAACGATGCAACGTACTGGTGCCAAAGGGATCAATCAGTCAGCGGGTTCCATTTTCCAGGCAGCGGAAGCGGGGGATGCTGCAACATTCGGCGTCCAAGTCCGCAAGGGGGCCGATTGCTCCACCCCGGACAACGATGGCTGGACACCTTTGCATCTCGCCGCCCGTTATGGGCATCCGAGAATCGTTAAGGCTGCACTTGATAGGGTCCTGCCCGACCTTCGTGGGCCTACTGGTTTGACAGCCCTCCACCTAGCCGCATGGGAAGGCCACCAAGATGTCGTTCAAGTGCTCTTGAAGCATGAAGCTCTTGTAGACGTAGTCGACGTGAATGGCGCGACACCATTGCTCTTGGCCTCACAGCGGGGATACGTCTCGGTCGTCAGGTTGCTCTTGGACGCTGGAGCCGACGCCAACGTGGCGGAACAAAGATGGGGTCAATCGCCACTCCAACTGGCATCCCGCCATGGTCACATAGAAGTCGTCCGAATGTTACTGGCAACGGCTAATGTCAACGCCTTGGACAAGGACTGGGGCGATACCGCCCTGCACGAGGCTGCCATCCGAGATCACGCGGAAGTCGTCGTGACGCTGCTAGATCACGGTGCCAACACAGACATAGCGAGCAAGCGGTCTGGACGGACAGCTCTACAGGAGGCTGCTGTCCGGAACAATTTTCGGACGGTTGAGGCTATGTTGCAGGAAGGGTCCTGTGTCGATTGCGAAGACAGCAAACTGCATTGGACAGCCCTGCAGCAAGCGGCCGTGCGGGGTCATGTAGAGACCGCGAATGCATTACTGAAGAGTGGCGCAACGACCGACTTTATGGATCGGCACTGGGGTGAGGTGGCCTTGGTCGATGCTGTCCGTCGCGGTTCCGTTAGAACTGTTAGGTGCCTTTTACTCGCGAAAGCTGATCGTGACGTCCCGGAAGACCTTAGGGAAGCAGCCATGCGACTAATCGTGCCGCATGACGAGTCGACTGCGGCTGCGACGAACACCCAAGTCGCTGTCTGAGCTTTGAGCGGACGCGTGGTCTCACGTGAAGATTCGATTCTGGGCCTTGGGGCGCATTCTCGAGAGTTCTTGGTCAAGGATCTCTTGGCACATAGCAACTGGACTCCGTCCCACCGAATAGGGAGCAGGAAGGACCGCAATGAACAAGATTTTCGCGGATAGTTGCTATTGGATCGGCCTGTTTGATCCAGCGGACGAGTTGCATGCGAGAGCTATAGAAGCGAGGGAACAATACAGAGAAGTTCAACTGGTCACCACCGAGGAGGTGCTCACAGAGTTTCTCACCCGCATGAGAGCATCGGATAAGAACACGCGAACGAACGCGGTTAGGTTCTTGGGCGACATCAAGGCGGACGAGAGCGTGCAGGTTCTCCCGCAATCCCACGAATCGTTCGAAGAGGGAGTTAGGCTGTTCGAGGCAAGGGATGACAAGAATTACAGCCTGCAGGACTGCATATCGATGAATGCGATGGAGCGTCACGATATTCTTCATGTCCTGACAAACGATCACCACTTCGAGCAGGAGGGACATGTCATTCTCTTGTAGATCGGACGGGAGAAGGACGAACGGACGTGGCCGAGGAAGAGGACTAGGAGCCAAGTAGGAAACTCAGAGCCCGACTTGACCGACTGCCAGCGCAGCATGCCAAGGTGGCACATGCTGTTGCCTCAGCTTGAGCGCGGATTCGGCATCGGATCGTCCATCTTCCCGCCAAGACTCGCCCGTCGCGTCCGACCCGGGTACCTCGGGTCGGGGTTACGATGCGTCCAAAGCCGCATTCGATGAACCGGGGACGTGGAAAATAGAGAGATGCGGTCAGGCCGAGTGCTGTTGGTCACAGGTGCAAGTCGCGGCATTGGTGCGGCGACTGCACTGCAAGCGGCGGCACGCGGCTACTTCGTTTGTGTCAATTCTCGGCAGAGCGTCGAGGCGGCCTCTTCGGTCGTTGACAAGATTCGAGAACGGGGTGGAGAGGGGTTTGCTGTTCAAGCGGACATAGGCCGAGAAGAAGACGTTGCAAGGCTCTTCGAAGCGATTGATGCTCAGGAAGGGAGCTTGGTGGGAGTAGTCAACAACGCTGGCGAACTGGCTCCCGCCTCTCGATTGGAAGACATGGATTGCGCCCGCTGGGAGGCGATCTTCAGGACGAACGTGATCGGAAACCTGTACTGCACCAAGGCAGCCGTCAGCAGAATGAGTCTGCGGCTTGGGGGGGCTGGAGGCTCGATAGTTAACGTTTCGTCCGCCGCCTCTCGAACGGGCTCGCCCAATGAGTACGTCGATTACGCGGCGTCGAAGGGCGCGATCGACAGCCTCACGATTGGTGTTGCCCGCGAGGTGGCTGAAGACGGCATTCGTGTTAACGGCGTCAGGCCAGAATTCATCCGCACCGGAATTCATGCAGGGCGCGGCGACCCCCATCGGATCGAGCGGCTTCAGGACGCGCTGCCGATGCGGCGTGGCGGTGAACCCGACGAAGTGGCTGCGGCGATATTGTGGCTCCTGTCGGAAGAAGCCTCTTATGTGACCGGCTCCTTCATCGACATGGCCGGTGGCCTGTAAGTTGCGACAGCGCTGTCGCTCTAGTCTTTCTTGGGCGAGGCGTTGCGGACTCCGCGGCTGATTCCGCCCAGTCCAAGACCACCAGATCTATTCCGCATGTCTTGGCTCATTGCAAACCGCGACTGGGAGGACGGCCGCTCTCGTGCCCAGGTCCTTAGCTGCGGGATGCACGTCGTGACACTGCACTCAAAATCGCATTGATCGCCTGACAGTGCGCTCGACTTGGTCAGCCCGAACTTCTCAATGAGGCGACGCACCTGCCTCGTCGTTGGGTTGCCGTCTGCTCAGGAATCGCGGGCTCCGAAAAGGCTCAACGAAGCTTGAAGGATGCCGAAAGTCTTACCGGACGTTCCAGCGTTCAGCCCATATTCGCTGCGGCACCAACTTCCGGGATTCCCCATGCGTTGGCCTACAATGCCGCTCAACTATGCAAGATGGAAGTGTCAAAGGGACAACCGCCCGCAAGGCACAGGTCCGTAGGTTCTACGAAGTCCTCTGGAACGCCCACGAGCTTGACGCTATTCCGTCAGTACTGCATGACGAGTTCACGTTTCGCGGATCCCTGGGCGACGAAAAGCGAGGACACAGTGGGTTCACCGAATACGTAAACATGGTTCACGCCGCGCTGGGCGACTATCGTTGCACCATCGAAGTGCTTGTCGAGGAACGGGAGAAGGTGTTTGCAAAGATGGGCTTCGGCGGTCTTCACAGAGGTCTGTTCATGGGCTACAAGCCCAGCCGCAAGCGCGTGCATTGGGCCGGCTGTGCCTTGTTCACGTTCCGGGGTGAGAAGGTATCAGATCTCTGGGTGCTGGGAGACTTGAAGGGGCTCGAAGAGCAGCTGAAGTGCAACGATTCGTAACACGCCGCAGGTGCCGACCAGTTACTAGCTATGGCTTCCGGGCACCCTCGCTGGGAACGCTGCGATGGCGGAATCCTGATTCCAGGGCGAGCAATCCGCGCGCTCCGAGCAGAAGCAACTTGACGGGCCTTCTTGAGCGGGAGACCCGGATAGAGGCGAGATATGCCCATAACCAGAACCCGCTCCGGAAACATTCGCAGCGTTCTGCGAGCGTCACCCTGGGTGCTGTCTGGTGCGCAGACCGGGCACGCCGAGAATGAAGTAGGACGAATCTCAAGTGTCGCGCTGGACGATCCTGTGGTGCTGCGTCGCGATGACCGCGACAGCTTCCCCGATCAAGCCACTCGTGTCTTGGAGTACGTATCTGGGGGTGGCGGACTGCGATGACGTAGATCTATGGCAAGGAGACTTGTTCCTCGCATGTCATTCGCCGCAGAGTAGCCTTCCTGTTCAAGTATCGGAATCGCGGGGTCGGCAGGGCATGATGGCCGCGTACGTGCTCCGCCTGGATTTGAACGAAGGAAAGCTCGTGTATGCCACGCGGGTCGGGGCGGACGCCATGACTGCGGCACTCCGGATCAAGAGTGACGAGAAAGGGCGTGCCTTCGTGACCGGCCTGACGAAGGGTCCCGGGCTGCCGGTGACGGACGATGCCGTGCAGACGCGATTCGGGGGAGGCGAGAGTGACGCCTTCCTTGTCTCCATAGCTCCTGACGGCCGGGTCTCGTACGGTACGTTCCTCGGTGGCGAGGGAGCCGATGTTGGAAACTCGCTGGAACTGGATGAAGGCGGGAGAGTGCTGGTGGGCGGCACCACCACTTCGGCGGACTTTCCGGGTCAGAGCAGTGCCGGTAGAGGGAACGCCGATGCCTTCATCTCCTCATGGCAACTCTCGGATACGGCATCACACCATTCAGTTGTGTTTGGTGGCTCGTCAGAAGAGAAGCTGACTGGAATCGCGCTCGATGGGAAGGGAGGAGTGTTTGCCGTTGGCTACACCAAGTCGGAGGATTTCCCCGCCCATGACCCTGTCCAGCCAAACCTGCGCGGTGTCAGCGACCTGTTCCTGACCCGTTTGCGAGTGTCTAGTCTCGCGATTTCGTTCTCAACGTACCTTGGCGGCTCGGGTGACGATTCAGGCTGGGGGGTGGCAGTCGACGAAGGCGGTACGCCAGTCGTAGCCGGGATCACCGATTCCCAGGATCTGCCGGTCAGCGACGACGCCTCTCAGCGAACCGCCCAAGGAGGATTAGATGCGTTTGTCGCAAGACTTGACGGACCTGCGTTCAGCACGGTTCGGCTGACATACTTCGGCGGTTCGCAGGATGATTCGAGCGGCTTTGATGGAGGGGACATCAACGTAGATGCGAGTGGCAGAGTCTGGCTGGTGGGCCTCACATCATCCGCTGATCTACCCGTCCTCAATGCACTGCAGAAAGGCTACGGCGGCCAAACAGATGGCTTTGTTGCGGCTTTCTCCCGCGGACTTACGGATCTTCGGTTTGGCACGTATAGCGGCGGATCAGGGAGGGACATCCTCGAAGGCCTCGATGTGGGTGCGGATGGAACAGTCGCCGTTTCAGGGCTCACATTCTCGAATGACTACCCGATGCCAGGTCGGGGGATTCAACGGAGGCAATCCAAAATCAGAGTGGGCGGGCAAGTCGCGAACGCGGTGACCTGGGTGTTTCGGCTTCCCTCTCCGTGACGACCAGATTTGGCACGCCGATTGCCACAGCGGTCGGTGGTCAGCGGCAGATCCACACGTTTGTCGAAGTCCTCGCGGTTCTCGAGTGACACGGAGGGAATTTGAGCGCACTCGGTACGGTGAGACGCTCTGGGATGGTGAGATCTTGTACACGCTTGGAGCAGCCTAGCTTCTCGTCAAATCTTGGCGACGTTACTACAGCGCCTGCCAGCCGTAGATTAGCTTGCGAGATCGACCAGTGGCCCCGGAAGCAATCATCCTTTCAAGCTCAGCCGTCCTGTTCGGCAACCCGCCACGCCCCGGAGATGCACGCGGTCGAACGGTCACGGCTGCATCGGCCGCCACAAGCCTGGAGGAGGAAAGTGTCTACGGTCCGGAACGTCACCGTTCAACTAGAATTGAGTGAACGTATGTGCCCTCGGGTTGCCGCTGGAGGCCAGCTGAGACTTCGGATCCAAAGGCGATCCAATGGAAGCAGCGACCGCGAATGACAACCAGACTGCCTGCAGCGGCCATCTCGTTTCTTGTGATGCTGCTGGCATGCGGGACACCGTCGCCCCACGACTACGCGGCGGAAATCGAAGCATGGCGCATCGAACGCGAGGCACGGCTCAAGGCTGACGACGGCTGGCTGACGCTCACCGGACTCTTCTTTCTCAACGAGGGCGACAATAGCTTTGGTTCGTCGCCGCAGAACGACATCGAATTGCGGACCGGGCCCGAGCGTGCAGGGATCATCACGCTAAAGGACGGAAGGGTCGACGTGCGAGCAGTCGAAGGACAGACCCTGTTGGTCGATGGGCACAGGGTCGATGCGGCACAACTATGGCCCTCCGAGGGGCCCGATCGACCGACGATCACCCTTGGCCCGCTTTCGCTGTTCTGTCATGAGAGCGGTGACCGGCTGGCAATTCGTCTAAGGGATTTGGAGGGTGAGATCAGGCGCGACTTCACGAAACTGCGCTGGTACCCGGTAGACGAGTCGTTCCGAATTAGCGGACGCTACCTCCCACACGACAAACCGCGCACCATGGAACTGGCCAACACCCTCGGCGACGTCCTGACCCTACGCACCAGCGGATCAGTTGCGCTGACTGTCAAGGGCGAGGAACTCCGCCTGACCGCGATCGATTACGACGACCGCCTGTGGTTGGTCTTCAACGACCTGACCAGCGGAAGCGAGACTTATCCCGCCGCGAGGTTTCTCTACGCTGACATGCCCGATCTCGATGGAAGGACGATTGTCGACTTCAACCAAGCCTACAATCCGCCTTGCGCGTTCAATCCATACACGACTTGCCCGCTGCCGCCGCCGGAAAACCAGCTGCAGATCCGAATCGAGGCTGGGGAACTCGACTACCTAGGCCGACGCTAGCGACCAGACGGTCGACTGCGCACGGCGGTGGAGGTGGCTGTTCACGCTGGCCTGGCATGTGATCGCGCAAGACCCGCGACAGTGTGCGAGTAAGGGGCAGGTTTGCGATGGATGTCGGCGTTTTCGATCAGCGAATGTCCTAGAAACGACACATCGAGTGGGTACGCAAGTGAGCCGCGGCACATGGCTAGGTGCTGAGGTTCGTGGACGGATTCCGAGAGCTGGAAATGAAGCGCAGGGCCGTGGACAATCTCGAGCCGGAAGCCACGGTGCAATTGCGCTAGAAGGCCTGCTTCATCGAAGTGGCAGCGGCCAGCGGCCTTCACAAGGTGACCGTTGCATGTGGCCTGTACGTTACAGACGCTCCGTGCCAGAGCGTACCTTTCGGTTGGAAGGGGACTGTTGATCGGACGCACTTGAGCCCACTTGTCCGGCAAGAATCCACAGAGCTGCGGGCTCGCCTAGGCAGATCACTCGTTCGAACAGCAGCAAATGCTTGGGATGGCGCTGCCGAATCGCCGAAACTAGCCAGCGAAGCTGCCACTACTCTGATTCGCGCATAATCTGATACAGGTGTGGCTCTATGGCAAGGCTCAGGACGACAGTTCCCACCGAAGTTGCCGCAGACGTACTGTTTTCCTGCGACTCGACATGCTGTGTATGTGAAGGGCGAGGTAAGACCGTTCAGATACACCATCTAGACTCAAATCCGAGCAACCACAGGATTGCAAATCTTGCAGTTCTGTGCCTCGAGTGTCACAATCAAACGCAAATTCGTGGCGGGTTTGGGCGCAAACTTAGCAAAGAGTTGATAATCAAGCACCGAGATGAGTGGATCCTGCGAGTGAAGAACCGGAGGCAAGAGGCCGACCGTATAATCGTTGAATATACTGTGGGTCGTCATATCCGCACTCCCGCAATGGCCGATAAAGAGTCACAAGGTGCTGAGGACACGCCAAGGGCAGAGGCTCTTGAGTACATCAACTCCCTGCCCGGCCTGAGAGCAGAACTTCTGGCAAGTATGCAGCCAGAATGGGACACCGGCGTGACTTTACGTATGGTCCAAGCATCGTCCGGTTACATCGAAGCTCTATCTGGCATACTCTGCTCACTCGCTGATTTCTATCCGAAAGGGCACTTCCGGGACATGGATCCAGATAGATTCTTTGCCGACCAGATTGCGGCGAGATTCGAATGGCACCGGCTGCACGCTGAGCCAGACGGATTTGGGACAGGGGGCACAATCGTGAACATAGTCTCAGGGATCCTCCCCTCGTGAACGAGTTCTGAGGCGGGTTGCTGCGGCTAA